>NZ_OXJV01000001.1:0-1411111 GCF_900380485.1 Shewanella algidipiscicola
TTACCTGAGGTGGCTAAATCGTCGGTCTCAGGCGCATCGTTGACGGCATCAACGGTGATAGTGACAGTGGCAGGCGTCGCATCGGTCAAGCCATCATTATCGACCGAGTGATAGTCAAAGGTGGTCTCACCGTTCCAGTTCNCATCGGGCATAAAGGTGAGGTTGGCNGCATCGGCGATGGGCACTGTCATGCCAATACTCACGGCCCCGCCATTGAGCATCAAGGTGCCGTTGGCAGGCAGGCTGTCAATCACAAAGCTGACCACCTGACCATCAAGGTCACTACCGCTTAAGGCCGGCACCGCAATNAAGGTGTCCTCGTTACCTGAGGTGGCTAAGTTATCGGTCTCAGGCGCATCGTTGACGGCATCAANGGTGATAGTGACAGTGGCNGGCGTCGCATCGGTCAAGCCATCATTATCGACNGAGTGATAGTCAAAGGTGGTCTCACCGTTCCAGTTCGCATCGGGCATAAAGGTGAGGTTGGCCGCATCGGCAATGAGCACNGTCATACCAAGAGTGACCGCCACGCCATTGAGCATCAAGGTGCCNTTGGCAGGCAGGCTGTCAATCACAAAGCTCACCACCTGACCATCAAGGTCACTACCGCTTAAGGCCGGCACCGCAATTAAGGTGTCCTCGTTACCTGAGGTGGCTAAATCGTCGGTCTCAGGCGCATCGTTGACGGCATCAANGGTGATAGTGACAGTGGCNGGCGTCGCATCGGCCAAGCCATCATTATCGACTGAGTGATAGTCAAAGGTGGTNTCACCGTTCCAGTTCNCATCGGGCATNAAGGTGAGGTTGGCCGCATCGGCAATGAGCACNGTCATACCAAGAGTGACCGCCACGCCATTGAGCATCAAGGTGCCGTTGGCAGGCAGGCTGTCAATCACAAAGCTNACCACCTGACCATCAAGGTCACTACCGCTTAAGGCCGGCACCGCAATCAAGGTGTCCTCGTTACCTGAGGTGGCTAAGTTATCGGTCTCAGGCGCATCGTTGACGGCATCAACAGTGATAGTGACAGTGGCTGGCGTCGCATCGGTCAAGCCATCATTATCGATTGAGTGATAGTCAAAGGTGGTCTCACCGTTCCAGTTCGCATCGGGCATAAAGGTGAGGTTGGCCGCATCGGCAATGAGCACTGTCATGCCAATACTCACGGCCCCGCCATTGAGCATCAAGGTGCCATTGGCAGGCAGGCTGTCAATCACAAAGCTCACCACCTGACCATCAAGGTCACTACCGCTTAAGGCCGGCACCGTAATTAAGGTGTCCTCGTTACCTGAGGTGGCTAAGTTATCGGTCTCAGGCGCATCGTTGACGGCATCAATGGTGATAGTGACAGTGGCTGGCGTCGCATCGGCCAAGCCATCATTATCGCCTTTGTGATAATCAAAGGCGGTCTCACCGTTCCAGTTCTCATCGCGCATGAAGGTGAGGTTGGCCGCATCGGCGATGGGCACCGTCATGCCAATACTCACGGCCCCGCCATTGAGCATCAAGGTGCCGTTGGCAGGCAGGCTGTCAATCACAAAGCTNACCACCTGACCATCAAGGTCACTACCGCTTAAGGCCGGCACCGNAATNAAGGTGTCCTCGTTACCTGAGGTGGCTAAGTTATCGGTCTCAGGCGCATCGTTGACGGCATCAATGGTGATAGTGACGGTGGCAGGCGTCGCATCGGTCAAGCCATCATTATCGACCGAGTGATAGTCAAAGGTGGTCTCACCGTTCCAGTTCTCATCGGGCATAAAGGTGAGGTTGGCGGCATCGGCGATGGGCACTGTCATGCCAATACTCACGGCCCCGCCATTGAGCATCAAGGTGCCATTGGCAGGCAGGCTGTCAATCACAAAGCTCACCACCTGACCATCAAGGTCACTACCGCTTAAGGCCGGCACCGTAATTAAGGTGTCCTCGTTACCTGAGGTGGCTAAGTTATCGGTCTCAGGCGCATCGTTGACGGCATCAATGGTGATAGTGACAGTGGCCGGCGTGGTATCGGCCAAGCCATCATTATCGACCGAATAATAGTCAAAGGTGGTTTCACCGTTCCAGTTCTCATCGGGCATAAAGGTGAGGTTGGCGGCATCGGCGACGGGCACCGTCATGCCAATACTCACGGCCCCGCCATTGAGCATCAAGGTGCCGTTGGCAGGCAGGCTGTCAATCACAAAGCTCACCACCTGACCATCAAGGTCGCTACCGCTTAAGGCCGGCACCGTGATCAAGGTGTCCTCATCGCCAGCGGTTTGTAGCACATCGGTTTCAGGGGCGTCATTAGTACCTGTAATAGTGATAGTTAGTGGTGAGTTCGCGATATCACCATCCCCATCAGTCAGCTGATAAGTAAAGATATCGGTGAGTTGCTCACCTGTTGCTAATGACTGAATCGCCACTAATGAATTATCTAATTGGTAGGTGTAGCTACCGTCGGAAAATACGATTAGTACACCAAATGCCCCTTGGGTAGAGGTGGCTCCAGTTATCGCTATCGTCTCGCCTTGGCTGTTGGTGATCGCGGTGACTTCGGCCGAATCGGCGCCTAATGTATCATTTGAAAGTAGATTACCTAGGACTTGCCCGCCTTGATCTTCTGTGACGCTATTGATATCAGCAAGACTACTGGGTTGATCGTCGATAATGTTTATCGTAATGATGCCGTTGGCAACATTGCCTGCCCCGTCGACTAATTCAATATTAAAGAGTAATTGGGTCTGATCGCTGACGTTATGGTCGACACTAGAATTAAGGTTGTAGTCATAGTCAAATTGGCCCGTGGCGCTGTTAAAGCTTGTGATCGTCAGTACACCACTGGCGGTATTAATGACTAACGGGCCGACAAATTGGCCGTCATCAATAATAGTAATGCCGTTGATTTTTAGGGTATCAATTCCCGATTCAGCGTTAGCTTTAATATTGGATGCTAGTCTATTGAGTAGCGCCGACGGGTCGCTCCCTTCAGGCATATTAGCTTCAAAAATGGAGAAAGTTGCTGAAGAAACGGTAGGCGCAGCAAGTACGATATCTGGGATCGCTAAAGCTTCGTCTGTGGTTGCGGCAGCTAGAGTGAACCCGGCCGTATCCCATCCTGCGTTGGCGAGCGTTTCGTCCCCATTACGTGTGAGTGAGACAAAATTAGACCCCTCATTGCCTAGTGTCTCATCACCAGCAGCGGTTTCAGGTAATCCTTCGGTAGGATCTTCACCTGCGAGTATTTGTGCTTGAAGCGCAGCGATTTCTGGGTCGATAGCCACGGGCGTATCAGCAACTTGATTGGCATTATCTACTTCGCCATCGTTGTCGGTTGGCTGCTCTACAGGGGGCTGGGCTATTTGAGCTTGATTTTTTGAGGTACCATCGTCATAGATTAAGTCAAATGTCGCAGTGTCAGAAAAAATCAGCTGCTCACCCGCTTTGATGGTATCGCCAACGTTAATTACTCTGATATTTCCTTGCTCATCCTTTACGGTAAGTTGACCGACAAGATTAGTGACTACAGCGTCTTGTGTCGTGATTGATGTACCCATAATAATTTCTCGCTTTACTAGGCATAAAATGTTGAGCTAATACAGAGGTATTGCTCTAGTTATGCGTGTTTCTGAGCTAGCTTCTACTTACTTAAGTGTGGTGAGCTTTGAATTACTGTCAACTGATGGGAACGGGAGGCAATAGACGACCAAATTTGACGTTAGTCGCCAAAAAAAGTAATCAATTGTTTTAATGAGGATTACTTTAATTGTTAAACTTTTGTTCTAGTTCTTTAAGTAAAAAACCACCTTTAAAGGTGGTTTTTTAGTTTAAAAAAATATAATCAATCTTCAGTCACTGAAGGCATTACGATAACTTTGTAACGCGGCGTGTAGTTCACCAATATGTTCCTGAGCCGTCGCGAGAGCCAACCAGCGGCTTTTAGTTGGCGCTTGAAAACAGACTTTTCGCCACCATTTGAGCGATTCAGTAAACTCTTTGCTTTGATCGTAAAGGGTGGCAATACAGGCTTGATAATCTGGATTTTCAGCATATTTACTTTGCAGATCAAATAGCTGCTTCCTTGCATCGAGATCGGCAGGCGTCACAATGGCTGTCAATGCGGCAAAAATATCCTGATCAGCGTTGTGCTTCAATTGCTTAAATAACAATTTTAATGCCTCCTCTTTTCGCTCATAGCGGGCCAACCCAACGGCATATTGGGCGATAAAGAGAGGTTGCTTGCGCTCGGTGCGGCTCAGCCAGTGCCAAGCTTTTTCAAGCTCCTGCTCATTTTGCTCTGCTGCAGCTTGTAATAATGCCTTGTTGGTTTTGCTATTGAGTGTCTGAAACTCCTCAGCACTAAGTATGCCGCGCTTATTAATGATAGGAAGTAACAATTTGAGTGCTTGCCAATCTTGTTGAGCTTGATATAGCTCTAATGCCAAGCGGAGCAGCGGGGCTTTACTTTTACTGGTCGGATTGAGCTTATCTAAAACGGTTCTGGCTTGTTCAAGTTCGCCTTGCTGCATTAGATAACGTACTCGTGTCGTTTGCACGGCTTTACTGGCCTGAAGATCTTTTTCGGCCTCGAGTAAATAGTGATCGCGAGCCTCAATATTGTGTTGATGATGCGCCGCTCTGGCTGCTGCCAATAGGTTCAGTGCAGGGATTTCACCCTTGCTAGCACCTTTAGCCATGGCCTGCTCTGCAGCACTCCAATCCTCTTCGGCAAGGGCCAATGCGCCCTTAAGAGTATGTTTTCTAGCTGCTTTTTTGCGCCATTTTTCGGGTAAAAAACGACTGCTCAATATGATATTTAGGGTCCACACCACTGCCCATTCAATCAATACCAAGGTGGCATAAAACAAAATGGCCATAAACAGGGCAAAGAGCAGGCTGGTCTCAAGTTCATAGTCGCCAATGGCCATATACAGGTAGCCATTAATACCTGATAAATAAGGGCTGATGACTAACCCAATTAAGATGATAACAAGGTAGACAAGCGCCTTAATCATAATGGACTCTCCTGCTCGCTTATCAAGCTCCCTCGAGTCACAAGTTGTTGTAGCAGCGGGGTTGATGCAAACTGGCTAATGGTCGGTGCTTGAACCTCTAAAGTGACCAAGGCATCTAAAGCGGCTAAGGTTTGCTCGGTTTTGCTATCGGCTAAATCAAAATATTGAAAAATCCACTTTCTAGCCAAGCGGATAGATTGACGATAGTTGACCTGATCTTGACGTAATAACGCAAGCTGGGCTTGTAGTAATTTGTTGCGAATATTTTCGACTAAATACCACTGCTGATCGGGCGCTAATAAGGGAGCCTGATCTGTGGTGCGTTTACGTATCACCACAAACTCTTCGATGAGCGCCTGCCATGATTTTGCCAGATTGTCTTGCCAATCATCCAGTGACTCTGTCATTGCCGATGAGTCGTCTTTACTGCTTAATATTGATTGGGTGCGATTTAACTTTAATTTTGGTAGCTTGTCTATCATGCTGTCTAAGGTCAGCACTGTGCCGGCAATGTCGGTGGTTTTAATGGCGGCCACATTGCTCATATCTTGCGCTAATGCTTTGCGCAGCGGGGTGAGCGAGGGATCTTTCATGGTTTTAATGCGGTCATCAGCGGCTTCGAGTAAGCTCAACGCGGTTTGAGGATCTTTTTCGAGCCAGAGTTTACTCCCTGCCATTCTAACTAAATACTTGGCTTCTTCTGCCATCCAATGGTTAGGGTTTTGTTGAGCGAGTTTATTCACTTGCTCCTGCAGAAGCTGTTGCGAGTGAGTTATGCGGTCAAGCTTATTGGTCACCTCACGCTCTATCACTCGTTGTTGCTGCTCTAAATGAGTGAGGCGAGCGACAGGATCATTGAGGCGTTGCTGGATCTGAGCCGACAAATCGAGCGCCTTTTGCTTTTGAATAGTTAATTCTTGATATAGGTAGAAGCCGCCCGCTAAGGTGGCGAACAGTAGTAATAAGATAAATATCAGGTTAAATAAAAATCCCCAAGAAACCCCAGGCGACGCGTTAGGTTCACTCGTTGGTTCTGTCGATGGTGACGTTGGCGTCGTCTCAGCAAATGTCGCCTCTGTGCTGTCATCGGGTTCAGGTGTGGCGACG
The DNA here is from genome assembly GCF_900380485.1 of Shewanella algidipiscicola. Lineage (NCBI taxonomy): Bacteria > Pseudomonadati > Pseudomonadota > Gammaproteobacteria > Alteromonadales > Shewanellaceae > Shewanella > Shewanella algidipiscicola. The sequence continues at coordinate 6,102 of NZ_OXJV01000001.1, forward strand.
GTGTTGCTTTGTTGCGTTTTATTGTCCATTCAACAGATCCTTGAAGACGAAAGCCAGTATAGCAGGCGGCTAAAAGGTTTAAGCTGTTAAACCTAAAGCTATTAGTACTGCATCGCTGTTGGCTGCTCTAGCATTGGTAACGTGTGTAAACCCGGCATTTATGGCTTGCTCATAAACCCGAGAACTCGGCACTATAATATGACATGCGTGTAACCAAGCAAACAGTTCTTTGGGCACAAGTTGCATTAGATGGCTGAGAATTTGTCCGCTGGTAATGACAATAGTGTCGATATTTTGCTGTTGCCAATCGTAAGCAACCCTGTGGTTAAGCGGCGGACATTCACGTTGGTAAACCTGCCAATAACTGACAATAGCACCCCTTTGGGCTAATTGCTCTGCCAAGGCTTCGCGACCACCGACACCACGGACTATGGTAATGTTTTGGCCATCTAAGGCTTGCAGTGAGGGCAGTGTTAAAAGTCCCTCTGTCTGTTGGCAGTCTGTTGGCGCCTCAATGGCATTAACTCCTAAGGCCTGTAGTGACAGTAAGGTGGCTTGGCCGACGGCATAATAGTCGATGTTATCGGGGAAGTGATTATTGAGCGCACGAGCGGCATATGTCACCGCATTGGTGCTGATGAAGATGACGATATCGGCTTGATGAAAAGCGGCAATGTCAGCTTCATTGTAGATATCATCAGTTGCGATGACTTCGAGTAAGGGGGTAACGACAAAAGGCACCTGTCGTTGACTCAGTGCCTCTATCATTGACTGATTGCGCCCTTCAGGGCGCGTCAGCAGTACTTTCATGTTGATTACTTAGCGTAAACAGCATCTAAGATGGTTTTAGCACCTTTAGCAAGTAAGTCTTCTGCTAGTGCAATACCCAAGGCCTCGGCATCGTGTCTTGATCCGACCGTCGTCCCTTCGATAATTTGGCTACCATCAGGGTTACCTACTAAACCGCGAAGGGTGAGGGTGTCGCCCGATATTTCGGCAAAGGCGCCAATCGGCACCTGACAACCACCTTCTAAACGGGTGTTCATAGCGCGTTCGGCTATTACGCGATGGCGTGTTTCAGTGTGCTCAAGTGGCGCTAATAAGGCTTTAACGCGCTCATCATTAGTACGGCATTCGATGCCTACTGCACCTTGGCCATTGGCCGGTAGTGAATCTTCAGCCGAGATAAAGCTGGCAATGCGATCTTCCAGTTTGAGACGAATGAGTCCGGCTGCTGCAAGGATAATGGCATCGTAAGTACCAGCATCTAATTTGGCAAGACGAGTGCCGACGTTACCACGCAGATCGCGAATCTCAAGATCTGGGCGCGCAGCACGGATCTGGCATTGACGACGTAAGCTTGAGGTACCTACCACAGCGCCGTGTGGAAGTTCATCAATGGTTTTATAGGTATTTGATACAAAAGCATCACGGGGATCTTCGCGCTCACAGATCACTTCCAGTCCTAACCCTTCAGGAAAATCAACCGGAACGTCTTTCATTGAATGCACGGCAATGTCGGCTAAGCCTTCGAGCATAGCCACTTCAAGTTCTTTTACAAACAGCCCTTTACCGCCCACCTTTGCCAATGGTGTGTCTAGCATGACATCACCTTTGGTGCTCATTGGCTGTAACTCTACTACCAACGTTGGATGCGCTTTTTCTAATTCGGCTTTTACAAATTCAGCTTGCCACATTGCAAGTGGGCTTTTACGTGTCGCGATACGAATGACGTTTTCAGACATGCTCGATATTCCATCAGAGGCCATAATTGCGCTAATGCTAACATTGGTTTCAAACTTATGTAAGAATCGACTGCTGATTCTTTGAAGTGTGCCTCTCTCAGCTGAGTCAAGCTTATCTATTAAGTGTGATCAAGCTCACATATACTTGCTGTTTTTGTATTAACTGTTAGCATGCATAAGTGGAATTAATTTGTAACAGGGTCGCCAAACATTGAGTTACCAAGCGCATGATATCGAAACGGCTGAACGCTTAAACCGAGTTCGTTTTGCACGAGCTTTGGCGATACTCACTCCCTTGCAACGACACCTTTTCTATTTGATTCCTTTGTTTTTTCATAGTCACCGCAGTGACAGCCCCGGTTATAATGGTCTGGTGACGCCGTTTGGTATTGAGTACTACACACCCGATGAAAAAGTGTTAGAGGCATGTAGCATTTTTGCGATAACTCCACCAGATAACACGTCAGATGAGTCGAGGGCAATCTATGGGGTGTATTCCATGGGGAGCACAGCTACATTTGGTCAAAACCCTAAAAGTGATATCGATGTGTGGGTGGTATATGACCCTAATCTTTCTCATGAGCAGTGTTTATCCTTACAGCATAAAGCAACCCTATTGACCGCTTGGTTTGCCCAGTATGATTTTGAGGTCAATATCTATTTGGTGCACCCAAAGCAGTTTCTGCTCTCAGTGAGCCAAGATGATGCCATTGCATCGACAATCGGCTGTGAACACAGCGGAAGTTCGCAGCATTGGTTGTTACTCGAAGAATTTTACCGCAGCCATATCTGCTTGGCTGGTAAACCCATTGCTTGGTGGCCGCAATCATCGACCCCCAAGACACACCTTTTTTTAGGCGATGTAAGCAACTTACCCGCGAGTGAATATTTTGGAGCTTCGCTATGGCAGCTATATAAAGGCTTAGATAAGCCCCATAAGGCGCTGCTCAAGGTGATGTTGTTAGAAGCCTACGCCAGTGATTACCCCGAGAGCCAGTTAGTGAGCGCCCAAGTATGGCAGCGCACCTTGGCGGGGGATTTTTCGGCTTTTAATGACGCCTATTTTCTGTTGTATCAATCGATAGAGCATTATTTAGAGAGTAAAAATGATCAACGTCGTCTGGAAATTGTTAGACGTTGTTTTTACCTCAAGTGTGGTATTAGGTTGACCGTTGCCGATCATCCCAAAGATTGGCGTTATCATAAGTTGCAGCATTTAGTTGAGCGTTGGGGCTGGTCAACTAACCTGCTCAGAACTTTAGATGAGTGTGCTCACTGGCATTGTGGACAGCTGCAATGGTTTAACGAGCAACTAAATGAATTGATGCTGGGAAGTTACCAAACCTTATTGCACTTCGCCTCGGTGAACAAGCTGAGTGAAAGCCTCAAAATATCCGATCTTGGTTTATTAACGCGTAAGTTACACACCTATTTTAGTGAAGATGTCACCCAGATCACGCGGCTGAACTGGTTGTGGAGTGAGTCGATTGCAGAAACCGATTTAACCGTAGTCTATAGCCAACAAACGCAAGACTACCACTTGTATCGTTGCACGCCAGAGTCGCGAAACTTTATGGCGAATCGCGCCGTATACCACTCACCGAGCAAAGCGAAGCTATTGGCGTGGGCAAGTTTAAATGGTGCCTCAACTAGCACAACTCATTGGTATGAGTTTAATGGAAACCACCATCAAACCAAGCAGTTAACCAAAGCGGCTCGGCGCTTGCCAGCCATTTTGAAAGAGACAGGGTGGCGGGCCTCAAAACTCGATCTTTGCCAACCTTGGTACTTTCGTAAATTGATTTTTTTAATTAATTTCAATAGCGACCCCACCGTGAGTTGGCGCGGCCAGGAGATCATGGTCGATTACATGAATGCCAATATCTTTTCGTTGGGGCGACAGCACACTAATATGCTGCAATCATTAGATGTTATCTGCCAAAACAGTTGGGGCGAGTGGCATTGTCATCATTTTGATGGCAATGAAGCTATTTTAGAGGCGTTGGCTTATACCAATCCGGGGGTACAAAGGGCGCCTAATGAGGTTCAGGTAGATGTGGTGAGTTGCTCTAGCCGCCTAGCGTCACAATTTGAGAAGGCAATACGATTATTGCTGCAGCGTGCTAATCGGTTAAGTAAACAAGCACAAAGTTCATCGACCATGGTTTATCCACTAGAGGTTGGTGGGATCAAATATGGTTTATTTTTTAACTCCAAAGGGATGAACTATAAAGACCTGAGTCATGCCACCGCCTTTTATCAGCGCTTGTCTAAACAGCGGATGTTAGAGTTGCCTCGACCAGATTTAGGCAATGAGCCTTTTAGTAAAATCCCTCAAGTGATCCAGGAGTTTGCGGCGTTAGGCGCGATTCAGTATTTTTTACGCCAACATGAAGAGGGAATTGATGTGTATGTGCTCGATGAGCAAAATGAGCTCAATCATTACACTCAGCAAGGGACAAACATTGATGAACTGGCCAGTCAGGTGAGCCATCACCATGCGTTTAATAAATCGTACAATGACAACCAACGTTTTAATTTGCCACAGTTTTTTAGCTTGGTGCGCATCGATGGTGAATTGCGGGCATTACCGTTTGGTGTCAGTATCGATGAGTCCTCGACAGAATTTTAGCGGTGCAGGGACGCCGCACCGCCATCGTGTTCTAATGCTTACAGCTTAAGAGTTACATCACCTTGGCGACGAATAGACTCAACGACAAACGGCATAAACTCACCTGCGTCGCTGCGTTCATCAATCCACTTACCATCGACAAAAGAGAAGTGGTATCCGCCAAACTGGGTTGCCACCCAAATTTGATGCAGTGGCTCTTGTTTGTTGATCACTATCTTAGAGTGGTCCTGAAATTCCAGTTGTAATACGTTGCCAGATGCGTCGACATCGATATCGGCATCTTGTTCATCGATTGCATATTCTATGGCATCTTCTAGTGCGCTAAACATCTCGTCGGCGAGTTTGTGGTACTCGGAGTCAGTCATTGCCATGGGGCATCCTTCAATGAAATGATTTTCAGAGCCAATATAGTAGCAATGCAATCCATTGGGCTCCATCGATTTTTATGCTCAGGGCAGTTAGGCAATAAAAATACCCACAATAGCGGCCAAGAGACGGATATCTGCTTGACGTTTTATACCTATCTCTGCAAACATCTCAAGCAATGTATCTAACGCCTGTAGTTGGGCTTTTTTACCCGATAACGAGCTTGATTCAAAGGCAGATTTTCTGGTTGAAAACATGAGTGTTTTCACTTGTTGCGCCAGTTTATGCGTGAACTGGTAATTTGGGTCAATAAGTCCCCATGCCAATGGGTAAATTAAATAGCTGGCTTAGGCCGATTAGCCATGTAGTATAGGGCGATACAAGCGTGCTAAATCGCAAACTGCGGCGCTGTTACTGTGTCGTTTACCATCCCTCTAAATCCCGGAATGTCTGATGTTGAACAAGATGAAGTTGATGTCGTTACTGCTGTTAGGCAGTGTATTTATGGTGGCCTGTGGTCAAAAAGGCCCCCTATACAAGACCCCTGAGGCGCAAGATAACCAGACGGAGCAAACTACGCCCAAGTCTGAAGTGCCCGCGACAACATCTGCAGTAAAGGAGTAACCATGGATTATTTTCTGTATCAAGAGGGTACGCTTCATGCCGAGCAGTGCTCCGTCGTAGATTTAGCGCACACCTATGGCACGCCGCTTTATATCTATTCACGTGCGACCCTAGAGCGTCATTGGCATGCTTTTGATAGCGCCGTGGCTAATCATCCTCATCTTATTTGTTATGCCGTGAAGGCCAATTCTAATTTGGCGGTGCTTAATGTGTTGGCGCGACTTGGTAGCGGTTTCGATATTGTCTCCGGTGGTGAGCTTGCACGGGTGATTGAAGCCGGTGGCGATCCTAGCAAGGTGGTGTTTTCTGGTGTGGGTAAAACCGTTGCAGAAATGGAGATGGCATTAGGGTTAGGTATCTATTGCTTTAATGTGGAGTCGGCCGCCGAACTTGAGCTGCTTAACGAAGTGGCGCTGCGTTTAGGCAAGGTTGCCCCGGTCTCATTGCGGGTCAATCCAGATGTTGATGCGGGCACGCATCCTTATATTTCCACGGGTCTGAAAGAGAACAAGTTTGGTATTGCCATGGAAGAGGCCGAGCGCATCTTTATTCGGGCTCACCAATTACCTGGGCTTGAGGTCAAAGGTGCCGATTGTCATATCGGCTCGCAACTGACCGAGATCCAGCCTTTTCTCGATGCGATGGATAGAATGCTTGGGCTTATCGATCGCCTTGCCGAGCAAGGGGTGAAGATTGCTCACCTTGATGTGGGCGGTGGCCTTGGGGTGACTTATGATGATGAGCAGCCACCAGCGCCCAGTGATTATGCCGCGGCGTTACTCGATAAACTCGAGGGTCGCGATCTTAAATTGATTTTCGAACCGGGTCGGGCAATTGCCGCTAATGCCGGTATCTTTGTTACTCAAGTACTTTATTTAAAAGAAAATAGTGACAAAAATTTCGCGCTTGTCGATGGGGCGATGAATGACTTAATCCGTCCTTCATTGTACAGTGCGTGGCAAAAAATTATTCCCGTTGTGCCGCGTGCAGGTGTTGAGCGTAATTACGATGTCGTGGGCCCTGTGTGCGAAACTGGGGATTTCTTGGGTAAAGACAGAATGCTCAATCTGCAAGCCAAGGATCTACTGGCGGTGCGTTCATCGGGCGCCTATGGCTTTACCATGTCATCTAACTACAACTCTCGCCCCCGAGCGGCAGAGGTGATGGTCGACGGCGATAAACATTATGTGGTCAGAGCGCGAGAAACCGTGTCGCAATTGTGGCAAGGTGAGCAGTTACTGCCGTAAACTATGGTTAATGAGCTAGATAAGCTATTTAAAGGAATACACTTTTGATCCAATTCTCCAAGATGCATGGTTTAGGCAATGATTTTATGGTGGTCGATGGTGTCACCCAGAATGTCTATTTCTCGCCAGAGCAGATAAAGCGATTAGCGGATCGAAATTTTGGCGTGGGCTTTGATCAACTATTGTTGGTCGAGCCGCCTTACGATCCTGAATTAGACTTTCATTATCGCATCTTCAATGCCGACGGCAGTGAAGTTGAACAATGCGGTAACGGTGCACGTTGTTTTGCCCGTTTTGTGCGTAATAAAGGCCTCACCAATAAGCATAAAATTAAGGTGAGCACCGCATCGGGCAAAATCACCTTACGTTTAGAGCACGACGGTAATGTTACTGTGAATATGGGCGTGCCGATTTTAGATCCAAGTCAGATCCCCTTTAGTGCCAAAAAAGCGGAAAAGACCTACTTGCTGCAAACCCAGCGTGGCGATGAGATGCGCACCTTTTTATGTGGCGCTGTGTCTATGGGGAATCCCCATTGCGTGCTTGATGTTGACGATATCAGCAGTGCCGATGTTGCAGGTATAGGCGCGCTCCTAACCCATCATGAACGCTTCCCCAAGGGGGTGAATGTCGGCTTTATGCAGGTGGTCAATCGCGGCCATATTAAGCTACGAGTGTATGAGCGCGGTGCGGCCGAAACCTTAGCTTGTGGTAGTGGCGCTTGTGCGGCTGTGGTGGTAGGTCAGCTGCAAGGTAAGCTAGATAAGCGAGTGCGTGTTGATCTACCCGGTGGTACGCTCACTATCAACTGGGAAGGTGAGGGGGCTCCCCTGTGGATGACTGGCCCAGCAGAGCATGTGTATGACGGACAGATATAATTATGAATGATGTGATGAATAACAAAACACCGCTGCCTTTCGATGAGATCTTGATCCGCGAATACCTACTCGATAATCCGGATTTTTTTAGCCGCTACCCAGAGTTATTATTGGCAATGCGTATTCCTCACGCGCAACGCGGTGCCGTCTCTTTGGTGGAGCGCAGGCAAGAGATGTTGCGCACCCGAGTGGCTCAGCTAGAAGAGGAGATCACCTCTCTGCTGACGATGGCCTCGCGTAATGAGCAGATCTACATGTTTAATACTGCGCTCTCGCTTAAATTGTTACAGGCTGCCGATTTAGGTGAGCTTAGGCAGGTGCTCTGCGCCGAGTTACAGCAGCAATTTCAATTTACCCATGTGCGTTTAATTACCGTGCACGATATCGACAGTGAACTGTCGCATATTTGGAGTAACAGATTGAAGCAAGGCTACTATTTTGGGCGATTGACCCAAACAGAGTCTAAACGATTATTTGGTAGCGAAGTCGGTTCGGTAGCCTTGTCACGTTTATCGGAGCAATGTGGGCAGGTGATCTTTGCTATTGCCAGCGCCGATCCGGTACATTTCCATCCTGAGATGGATAACCTATTGTTAGATCAACTAAAGCAGTTACTCGACCACCTGTTGCCAAAGCTGTAATGTCATGAGCGGAACAGACTGGACGGCGCGGTTTGAAAGTTACCTCACTTCTGAGCGGCAGCTTTCTCCTCATACCGTGCGTAACTACCGTTTTGAGTTACAGCGGGTACAAACTTTGTTACCTCAGGAGCTTGGCTGGCATCAGGTGGATGGCGAGCATCTGCAAGGTGTGCTCAATAAGCTGCATCGCCAAGGGTTGGGGCCACGATCTATCGCCTTAGGTTTATCGGCCTTAAAACAGTTTTATCAGTATTTACAGCGAGAGTCGCTCATCAATCTCGATCCAACAGCCCTACTAAGTGCGCCTAAGCAAGGTAAGCCGCTGCCAAAAAATATGGACGTAGATTCGGTGACTCATCTGTTATCTATCGAGGGGGACGATCCCTTGTCGCTGCGAGATAAAGCGATGATGGAGCTGTTTTACTCCTCTGGCCTGCGACTCGCCGAACTGGCTGCACTCAACACCATAGATATTCAATACGGTGAGTATCAGGTCAAGGTGATGGGTAAGGGCAGTAAAGAACGTATTGTGCCTGTCGGCCGCATCGCGATGGCGGCGATTGAGCAATGGCTGACGATACGCGCGAGCTTGCCATGTATTGATGATGCCTTGTTTGTGACGGCCAAAGGTAATCGTTTGGCCCATCGCAGTATTCAAGCGCGGCTCAATAAATGGGGGCAAGCGCAAGGGTTGAGCATGCATGTTCACCCGCATAAATTACGTCACTCTTTTGCTACCCACATGTTGGAGTCGAGCGCCGACTTAAGGGCGGTACAAGAGCTCCTTGGTCACGCCAATTTATCGACTACCCAAGTGTATACCAGTCTTGATTTCCAACACCTTGCTAAGGTGTACGACGGGGCTCACCCTAGAGCCAAAAAACGAGGTGATAATGATTAGTGTTGCAATTCGGCCAACTGCCATCAATGCAATCAGCTTCGACTTAGACGATACTCTTTATGATAATCGTCCTGTTATGCGCAACGCCGAGCGTCAATTATGGGCCTTTTTAGCTCAGCAATACCCTAAGACACTGCAGTTTCAAGCCCAAGATTGGCAGCAGCTTAAACAACAGCTGTTATTCGAGTCACCTTTATTAGCCCATGACACCACGGCGGCCAGACTCGTCACCTTAGAGCAAGGTCTGCTCATGCTGGGTTACGATCGACAAGTCGCGGCTGTAGGGGCGAGAGAGGGCTTAGATTATTTCCGTTATCATCGCGCCGATTTCACTGTGGCACCCGAGGTGTTAGCAATTTTACAGCAATTAGCCGCGCGGTATCCTCTGGTAGGGATCACCAATGGCAATGTCGATGCCAAGCAAATTGGCCTTGGCGAGGTGTTTGAATTTGTGCTGCACCCGGGTAATGGCACTCGTATGAAACCTTATGCTGATATGTTTTATCAAGCGGCCACACGTTTAGCTTTACCCACTAAGTTGTTACTGCATGTGGGGGATAGCTATACAGCCGATGTGCAAGGCGCACGCCTTGCGGGTTGTCAGGCGGCATGGTTAAACCCGGCTGTTGGTCGCGATCCTCAAGTAGCAGGCTCTGGGCTGTTACCTCATTTGCACTTAACCGCCCTGAGCGATCTACTGCAACTGGCTTAGCTCTGGCATTCACTCGTTGTTTATGGGTGGAAGGTGATGGTTTCCACTATTCCATTGTCTTGTTGGTTGTTATGGTATTTAGGTAAAAAAGCACGCCTTATATCCATGGGGCGTGCTTGGTGTGTTCTGAGTTATTTGTCTCGATTCATGATCCAGTGGCTTAATAGACGCACGCCGTGGCCTGTGCCGCCCTCAGGCGTTATCCCTTCATCTTTGGCTGCCAAGGCACTGCCTGCGATATCGAGGTGAGCCCAACTGGTATCACCGCTGAACTGTTTTAGAAATACGGCCGCCGTCGATGCACCTGGGCCGCCATAACCGGCGTTTTTCAAATCGGCAATGGGGCTCTTTAAGAGATCTTCATAGGCCAATGGTAGTCGCCAGAGTTTTTCATCTACCGCATGACCAGAGAAGGTCAATTCATCGACTAAGGTATCATCATCGCTAAAAATGGCGGTATAACGTTTACCTAGAGCCCGTACTTTTGAGCCAGTTAAGGTGGCAATATCTACCATGACTTGTGGTTCATAATGGTGACGGGCGTACCACATGCCATCGGCGAGGACTAATCTTCCCTCAGCATCTGTGTTTAATACTTCCACGCTTAAGCCTTCGGCGGTCATTAATACATCGCCAGGGGCTAAAGCCGTTGCAGAGACCATATTGGCTGCCATGGCCATGACGCCCACCACATTGACGTCAGCCTGCTGCAATGCTAAGGCCTTAATGGTACCTAATACGGTCGCAGCTCCCGCCATATCAGACTTCATGCGTGAGATAGAGTCGCCGACGGCTTTAATGTTATAGCCACCAGAGTCAAAGGTGATCCCTTTGCCGACAAGGGCGATGGGAGCGTTATCATTGCCTTGCCAATGAGCCACAACTAAACGTGCTCCCTCATTGGAGCCACGACCCACCGCATGTAGGGCACCCATGCCAAGTTTTTCAATTTGCTCTGGCGTTAAGATAGTTATTTTTACGCCGAGTTTTTTGAGTTCTTTCGCTGCATTGGCAAAATCGACCGGCGTCATAGCGCTGGGGACTTCAGAGGTGAGATCTCGAGCTAAAAAAACACCTTTTTCAATGGCGGCAAGTTGTTGGTAGCGGGCCTGAGTGGCTTCGCTGTTACTGGCACTAATCTGGTAGTGCTTTTCTGCTGGCTTCTTCTCTGTTAGATATTTATCAAATTGATAGGCGCGTAAGTTAATCCCGTGAGCCAGCTCTGCAGCGAAGCTGGTATTGCTGTTGCGATCGCTAAGCCCAGAGGTGAGGACCGATATCGCTTGGCTTTGGTTTTGGCTAAAGTAGGCCGTAATATTGGCACCTAGCTTGTTTACCTCACCTGAGGTCATTTTATTGCTATCACCGATCCCCATAATGACTAGTCGTTGAGTATCAAGTCCTTGCGGCATTAACACTTCAACGATTTGCCCCATCTCTCCGTTGAACTGTTTGAGTTTGAGCGCGTTGGAAATCTGTTGTTGAGATAATTCATCTAGTCGGGTTAAATCACTGGAGACATGCTCACCTGCTTGAAATACCACCAAGGTATCTTGAGTGTCTGGTTGTTGTACAAAATTGAACGTTTCGGCTTGTGCAGTGGCGCCCCATAAACCAAGGGTTAGTGCGGTGGTGATCAGGTTTTTTTTAGTTAACATAATATCCTCTAGCGCCAATCGAGCCCAATAGGTTGTTGTATTTTTAGCTTGAGTTGGCGTGTGCTTAGCTTGAAAATTTTCTTATTATGGCCAGTAGCATGTAATGAAAAGGTGCCGCGGTAATTTAACATTAGGGATAACTTTCATCATGAGTTGCCACATGGCGGGTAAGTTTACAAAATAAACATGAGTCGAAACTTAAGTTACGCATCACTATCTCGTTAATGCACTGTTTTTTATTTGAGTTTTTAGTGCATAAAGTGTCCGTGCTTGTTGTTTGGTGTTACAGGGAGTGTGATTGCATTGTAAAGTGTGTTGGCTTGCCAATCGCAACTCTGGGGCATTAGCATATTTGCGGCGTAAATTACGCCAGTGGCAAAATAATTTGAATGTTGACGAACTATTGTTACACTTCGTCGGTCTTATTCATCACTATATTGAAACGAACCCGTTTTAGCTGCACTATCAAACACAACGAAAGGTGTATGTGCATTATTAACGCCAAGAGAGATTGCTATTTTTAAGTTAGCGACTAAGCAAACAGGTAATTTATGGGGCGTAATGGTCTTTACCATTTTAACCCTGTTCTGTTTGACCCAAAATAGTGGAATGCTTAACTTGCTGCTCAAAGAGATGAGTGTGCAAGCGAGTTCGGCTACAGCGATGACAAGTGTTAACCCTGTAGCAAGTCATACTCTTGGCAATATCGATGGCTCGTCATCGGCTGTAGCGTCTGGCAGCGCTCAGGTAAAACCTTGCGAGTTGTCGGAAAAATCGATGCGTGTAGGTATTGATACTAGTACTGCATTGCCATTATTTATCCTGCTGTTTTTAATACCTTTAATTCCCCTTACTTCTCGCGTGTTTACGCGTTTACCTCTACTTCAGGTTTACCATGCTAAACCTCGGCGAATACACCTGACGCTCTGTCGCTTTCAAGAATGAAAAAAACTTATTTATCATATTGATAAATTACAGTGTGTCGGTGTGTCAGTTGTCACTCCCTTTTGCGTTATTAAGCGAAAGGAAGTCACTACAACATCACCTAGTTAGCACTTTTCCCTATCTGACTTTTTGATACCGATCTTCTATCGCGTCGCTTAATGCTAAGTCATATCGGCGTGTAGCAAATAGCGCGCAGCGTAAGCCCGTGTATAGAAGTGACCTAATGTTAGGCATTACTCCTGTATCACCTCAATGAGCTGAATCGAGAATATCAGAGTGATTAGCCGTTATGTTGACCGAAGAGATTAACTATATGTCATTGAATAATTATTATTTTATTCACAATCAGGGGGCGAAATGAGCAGTTTGAAATCCCTATTAACGACCTGCTGGATATTCGTTTTATTGTTAGCGAGTCCAGCGTTGCCAGCGGCGTCAACCGGATGGTTAGTTAATGATAATCATCCGCCAGCCAAGGTACGTTTGATGCTGACTGGTGAGGTGGATCCTGCCACTCGCACCCTACCAGCCGTGTTAGAAGTACAGCTGGATGGCGATTGGAAAACCTACTGGCGTACCCCTGGAGAGGGAGGGATCGCGCCCTCTATCAAGTGGGATAATTCGAGCAATTTACAACAGGTGGATTGGGCATGGCCAGCGCCCGAGCAGTTCTCGTTATTAGGGCTGCAAACTTTCGGCTATAGCGGCAATACGACGTTTCCGTTAACCCTAACCTTGGCAGAACTTGCTGAGCCCACGGCCCTGCGCGGTAAAGTGACATTGTCGACTTGTACCACCATCTGCGTGCTGACGGATTATCACATTAGCCTAGATTTTAATGCTAATACCTTACAGGCAGACACGGATGCCATGCTTGCTTATAACAAAGCCGTGTCACTGGTGCCGCAAAAAGTGACCACATCAGAGGGGCAGCCTGCAGCCATGACGTTGGGATGGGATGAAAGCCAAGGCATACTCGAAGTGCGACTGAGCGATGTTCACTGGCAACAGCCGATGGTGATTATCGATGGCGAGCCAGATACCACATTTAAGCTGGTAAGCCTTAAGCGTGCAGAGAGTGATGCTGGCGGTGAGCAACTGGTTGCGCTGTTCAATGGCACGAGCTGGCTTGGTGAGCCAATACTGTTGGGGCAATCGCTTAATGTCACGGTTGTCGATAGTGAGCGTGCGCTGGAATATGCTGCCAAGGTCACCCCTACAGTCGTAATGCAGGAGGGACGCTCATTGTTTAGCATGATCCTGCTGGCGCTTATCGGGGGATTGATCTTAAACGTCATGCCCTGCGTGTTGCCTGTATTGGGGATGAAGTTGAGCTCTGTGATTGCGGCACCTGAACTGAAACGCAAACAAATTCGACAACAGTTTATCGCCTCAGCGCTGGGCATTTTAGTCTCTTTCTGGTTATTGGCAGGTTTTATCTTAATGCTTAAGTACACGGGCCAAGCCATTGGTTGGGGGGTGCAGTTCCAAAATCCTTGGTTTATCGGCTTCATGGCGCTGGTAACTACGGTCTTTGCGTTCAATATGTTAGGTGTATTTGAGATCGCCTTACCTGCGAGTGTACAAACCAAGTTGGCGACAACCGGCGGCAATGATAATCGAGGCCACTTTTTACAGGGCATGTTTGCCACTTTACTTGCAACCCCGTGCAGTGCGCCTTTCTTAGGAACCGCAGTGGCCTTTGCCTTAGGCGCCGATGTGCTGAGTTTGTTGGTCATCTTTACTGCATTGGCAGTGGGCATGGCATTGCCTTGGTTGATCGTGGCGGCGTTGCCGCAAGTGGCAACCTACCTCCCAAAACCCGGTCGCTGGATGAACACGGTAAAAATTCTGTTCTCAGGCATGCTACTGCTGACCAGTTTATGGCTGATTAGCCTATTAGCTAACTTTATCGATGCCTTATATCTATGGCCGCTAGCTGGTCTTATCACACTGACATTTATGCTGTTTATGGCTAAAAAATATGGCGCAATTGCCATTGTTAGCTGTTTCGGTGTCGGCATCATGTTGTCGGCGCTACTGGCCTTTATGACCGTTAACCAGTGGGCTAAGCCTTTGCCAGCAGATTTAGCATGGACACCGTTGGATCAACAGGTGATCGACCAACAGGTCGCTCAAGGCAAGACAGTATTTGTCGATGTGACGGCAGATTGGTGCATCACCTGCAAGGCCAATAAGATTGGCGTGATCTTACAAGACCCTGTCTACAGCAAGTTGCAACAGCCGCATATGCTACCGATGAAAGGCGATTGGACGGAGGCGTCAGCGCCAATAACCCGTTATCTTCAGCGTCATAATCGGTTTGGGGTGCCATTTAACATGGTATATGGCCCAGGTGCTCCACAAGGGATTGAATTACCAGAGATTCTAACGAGTGACTTAGTGATCGCGGCAATCGATAAGGCATCGGTATTTCCCAACACTACGACAGAGACTCGGCCCAAGCTTGTCACCGAAAGCTCGTCCATTGCTGGGGCCGATTAGGGCTATCACTCAGCCAGTGGTTCGGTAATAACCGAGTGACATTCAAGGCATATTACGCTCAGGAGGCCCCTGAGCTAATCGCAAGGAAACCCATGATGAAATCAACGAAACAAGTACAAACAGCAACTCAACTAACCGCTAAGGATGGAGAAAATCACATGTCGAAATTTATGACCCTGCTTAACAATCGTAAGTTACCAGTATTGGCATTATCGGGCGTTGCCATCGCCATGCTGGCTAGCTCTTTACCCTATGTGAGCGCCTCTGCCCACGCTCAAACCGCTAGCCTCTCCACGACGCAACAACAAGAGGTACGCGCGATCATTAAAGACGCGTTAGTCAATGATCCCGAACTTCTGAAAGAAGCGATTATTGCACTGCAAATGAGAGAGCAACTTGGCGCCGATGCCGCAAGGCAAGCTAGCTTAGAGGCCAACCATGAAGCCATGTATGCAACCCAAAGCGATCCTTGGAAAGGCTCAGCCACTCCCGAGATCACTATGGTCTATTTCACCGACTTTAATTGCCCCTATTGTAAGAAAATCGAGCCTTCACTCAATAAGCTAGTGGAAGAGTTTCCACAGCTCAAGATCGTTATCAAAATGGTGCCCCTGCAGGGAGAAGGGTCAAAAATCGCGGTCGACTTTGCTCAAACAGTTTGGCTAAACGAGCCAGAAAAGTACCTCAAGGTGAAAGACTTATTAATGTCCAGCCCGCGTGGGCTTGATGCGGCGGCGCTTGCCAAAGTCGCTAAATTAACCGACACCGAGCGCTGGATAGGTAATACCGATAAACGTGTCGCCAATATGGTTAATCAAAATATGCACTTAATGCGAGACTTAGGCATTGGCGGAACACCCAGTATGATTTTTGCCGACAAAGTCATTCCGGGATTAGTGTCTTATGAGGTGCTAAAACAGCAGTTGCAAGAGGCGATAGCCGCGCAAGAGCAATCAGCCAAGCGCAGTTAAGCGTAGCGTCAAAGGAGCAGATATGACGAGTGAACAGCCATCCATCCCATTTCTCAAGCGATTATGGGGGGGAGTTAAGACATTTGCACTCTGGCTTGTGTTAGCCATGGTGTTAACTGGCGTCATGGATATATGGCGTGGTAAAGATATCCCACGAGATAATTTACCACAACTCAAAGGGATAACTCTGGCAGGGCAGGCGGTAGATATTGCGACGCTAAGCCAAGATCAAGCGGTACTGGTGTACTTCTGGGGCACCTGGTGCCCCGTATGTAACTTTGTCAGCCCAGCGGTTAATCAAATGTCGGCTTATTTTCCTGTGGTCACGGTGGCCATGAACTCGGGTGAAGATGATAAATTAGCAAAATATCTTCAACATCAAGAATATGGATTCGACACCATTAACGACAAGGATAATAGCATCGCCCGTACCTGGTCGTTGCAGGCCACACCCACACTGATGGTATTTAAAGAGGGTGAGCTGAAATATTACACCACAGGCTTTACCAGTCTGCCCGGTATGTGGTGGCGCATGCTCTTAGCCTAACCATAGCGGTTTGCCGCTGGCATAGCGCTCAAGGCATTGATACGTCTTTCGTTAAGGTGATATCGACTTAGCGTGCTAGCGGCAAACAGCATCACTTCAACGCGGTAAGCACGGCTGCTTCGTAAAATAAGCAGGTAGATAGCGCCACTATGTAGAGAGTCGAGGGCGACTCTCCCTTGTGACGTGATGTTAAAGTCGTTCGCAAATAAGCTGTGACAGTTAAAGCGGCGCTTGAATATTGGCTGGTGGAATATGCCACAGATAATCGTAAAAACGCAGATAAACATAGGCTGCAGTTCGCGCGGCATCTGCATCCCTACATAGGTAAGTATCCGTTAGAAAGAACCACTAAGCCTCAATGGTTAGCCTGTTTTGACCGGATTAGAAAAGGCATATCTAATGAGCAAAGGGCGGCTCCTGTTGCTGCGGGGCAAGTCTTGCAAGGGGCTAAACAAGCGCCAATTTATTATTGATTGCAGTAACAAGGTTCAGTTTGCAGACTTTGAACGAGCAAAATAGCTTGAAAATTCATCAAGTATCGATGACCTTTCGATAAAGTGATGTCAAACCTATTGATTAGGAATCGCGCCAAATTGTATTGAATTGTCACAAGATTAAATCGCTAAATTGAATTAGTGGCGAATCAACTAATACTATTTACCGATTTTAGACGTAAGTGTTGAGATTACGTTGAATGCAAAATGAAAGTGGAATATTTTCAGCATTTCGCAAACTGGTTATTTTTAAAGCTAATTGGAACCTGATATCACAAAGGAAGTGCGAAGTTATGTTGAAGCAAGGTGCGTTACGACAAGTAAAACCCTGGGTGACGAGAACATTAAAGAGTACTTTGGTGAGCGCCTTGTTGTGTCTCTCAATAAGTGGCTGTAATAGCGATAACGATGATTCGCTGAATGCGATTGACAAGGCTAAAATGCAGCAGACAGTCGCGCAGCTGGCCCAGGATATGCTGGTCCCTGGAGTTGTAGTGATATTGCACACGCCCAAAGGTAATTTTGAATATACCTATGGAGTGAGCAGTTATAATGGCAATGAACCAACCGATTTCAACCAGCACCTGCGAATTGGCTCAAATACCAAAACTTGGGTTGGCACAATAATTCTACAAATGGTGCAAGAGGGTAAGCTTAAATTCGATGATCCCGTTTCCTTATATTGGCAAAATGTACCGGGTGGTGAACGGATCACAATTGAGAATTTATTAGCGATGGAAAGTGGTCTCTTCAATTATACGACTACACTAACTCTCAATCAGACGCTCGACGAAGATCCTACCAAGGCTTGGCTCCAAGAGGAATTGCTCAAATTGAGCTTCGACAATGCTCTTGATTTTGAACCAGGTACGGCCTTTGGTTACTCTAATACCAACACGGTATTACTTGGCCTAATCGCACAACTCCTTGATGGCAGTGACCTACCTGAGATCATGCAGCGTCGACTCTTTACCCCCCTAGGTATGACCAAAACCTTGTTTCCAGAGATCACTGATAATGAATTACCGCAGCCGTATACGCATGGCTACATGTATGGCACTAATGTTGAAACCATGGACTCAGCATTGCCCGAACCCATGCAACAAGCGGCCCGTAATGGTGAGATCACTCCAGGTGATCAAACCTTAGCGAATCCTTCATGGGGCTGGGCGGCAGGTGCAGGCATATCGACTGCCAGAGAGTTACTTATCTGGGTCGAAGCTTTGGTTGGCGGAGAGTTGTTAAACGATGAGATGCAAAAGCTGCGTCTTTCCAGCGTTAAGCCCATCAATCCAGGTGATCCCAATACCGCCTCATATGGCTTGGGGATCGCCAAGTTTGGTCAACTCTATGGCCATACAGGTGAATTGCCTGGCTATAACTCTTTCATGGGGCATGACCCAGAGAATAAGGTAAGTCTAGTGGTTTGGACCAACATGGCACCAAGTGTCGATGGGCGAGATCCTGCTACGACTATTGCGGCAGCACTCATAAACCAGCTCTACTCAGCAACAAACTAACCTTGACTAGAGACTACTTCATCTGACAAGTATTCAATTGTGGGTTTTAAAGCTCTGTATTTCTCTTTTATCTGTCTCATAGCGTCCGTGCTCTATTAAACTGCTTGTTCGACGATGGCGTCGGTGAGGTGGAGTTGGGTTGTTTGGGCGTCGCTTAAACGGGCTTTGAGTTGGTCGCACAAGGTAATTAATTCATCGACTTTAGTAACGATGCGGCGTTGTTCTTCCTTAGGAGGGACACATACTAGATATGCTCTCATGTCTCTAACATTCACATGTTTCGCCCCAATTCCCTTATGTATAGACAATAGTTTTTCCAATGCTCCTTTCGACGAGATAGTGAGACGAAGAAACTCTGGTTCTAATTGAACTGATGGTCGAAACAGCATTACTCGCTGACCTAGACAGCATTCGATACCATCTGGAATAACAACCGACTCACCAACACTACCTTCCCTAGCGAATACAATATCTCTTGGTAGTGGAACTAATCTAGCATTGCGTTTATCAAAAGTTTCTTGAGAGACAAATCGAAATTTACTTGTGTGTAACTTTCCCTGTTTAAATGAATTGGTATCAAGACAAAGCAAACCCGAATCTTGAAATTTGGCAGTTGAATGGGGGCAGTCAACAATAATATTGAATAATTGTTCTAGCCTGACCCACTCCCAACCTAAAGGCTTATGAAATGAAGTTTCAGAGGTTGAGATAGCCGTATTAGGTTTCGGTTTTGAAATTATATTCTGCTGCCAGAGTCCCATTTTCTCAATTGCGATACGCTCTAGTAGCTTGGCTGCAGGCTCGTCATTAGAGTTTTGTTCCACCAGCTTGCCCATGACGGCGAGTTGCAGGATGGTTTGCTTTAGCGTGTCGATGCTGGCGCTGGTGGTGAATAGCGTATCGAAGTGCTCGGCAACACGCTGCCAGCTCTCTATAAAGTGCCGCTCAGGGCTGTTATCAAAAGACGGCTCAGAACCATTTTCAACGGAACACTCAGGGCTTTCTGCCAGCTCAGGGCTGTTAGCATCAGCAGAAGGAAGCAGTAACGCCCCTAACAAGGTTTCAACTAAGGTTTGGTGTGCTGACTTGCTAGCTTCTGTTTGCGCTTCTAGGGCATCACATAAGCTCATCAGCTCATCGACTTTAGCGACGATGCGGTATTGTTCTTCAAGAGGGGCAAATGGTAATGGGTTATTTGCAAAAAAATCTTTGGGAACTCGTTTTTGACCAGCTGAACCAGTCATTTTAGTTTCACCAACTTTGAGGAACATTGGTGCTTTTAAGTATAAAAGAATGAACAATGGATTTAATGTATCAGGGATTGGCCTTGCCACATGTAGTTCAGTTGTTCCGGTGCCTACACCATTAATTAATCCAGAAAATACAGCTGCTTTACTATTTTCAAAGCAAGGTGTTATCTTGGCTAGTGCGATATCACCATCCGCAAAGTGTGTGTACCCCTTCTTAATTTCCTTCCATGTTCTAGTTTCAGAGCCATGGCTACCTTTATAGCTGGTGGTAATTAGAGGCATAGGTACAAAAGAAGCTTCTGAATCATCATTTAATTCTGAATTTCTTGGGCCAATTTCAGCAAGTTCAGTTAGTCTCGTCCACTCCCAACCCTTCGGCAGCTCAAACGGCTTTTCATCCTCACTAATTTCAGGCAAAGCTTTAGGCTTTTTAATCTTCTTGTCTTTCACCAATTGCGCTTTTTCAGCGGCAATGCGTTCTAGTAATATCGAGGCAGGTTCGTCATTCTCATCTTGTGGAACTAGCTTACCGCGCACGGCGAGTTCTAAAATCAGCTCGCGTAGCTTTTTGATGCCATGCAGCGAGAACTTCTTCGATGAACCACGGCCTGATGCTGATTTTTGCTTAATGGCGGTCGTCCAGATATCCAGATTTTCAGTAATTAATTGCTCTGCGGTTATTTCTGAATTTTTATCAGCAGTTACTTTTACATCATGCTCAGCCATTATTTAACTTCTCCCGCTGAATCTTTAGGAGAAAGGGCGGCGATGAGAATACCTTTTAGCTGATCGCGTAGGGCTTGAATATCGGCTTGCTGCTTGGCGTAATCTTGCAATAACTCTTGCGGATCGTGGCTGACCACATCGCCCACATGGGGGTTTTTAATATCTAGGTTGTAGTTACGAGCGATGATGTCATCGATAGACACCTTCCACGCTTGTTCTGTTTCAACTCGTGATGCAAAACCGTCGGCTTCAACGCCCCACCAGCTCAATTCAGTTGCAAATTCTTCAAACTTCATTGGCTTAGTTTTGTTGTAGTTCTTCACCCCAGCAGGATATGGGTGCTCATAGAACCAGACATCTTTAGTTGCTGTTTTTGACGAGCCATCCCCTTTAGTGAAGAATAGGATATTCGTTTTGATGCTGGTGTATGGGTTGAACACGCCATTAGGTAAACGCACGATAGTGTGCAGGTTACACTCTTCAGTCAGCAGCTTTTTGATTTTGGTTTTAACACCTTCACCAAATAGAGTGCCGTCTGGCAATACTACGGCAGCTCTGCCCTTCGTTGCTAGAACTTCGATGATTAGCTGTAGGAATAGATCCGCAGTTTCACGGGTTTGCATTTCGCTTGGGAAGTTCTTTTCAATACCGTCTTCTTCGGTGCCACCAAATGGTGGGTTAGTGATGATGACATCAACTTGCTCATCCCAGCTTGATAATGGCTTATTGAGAGTGTTGCCGTGCTTAATCTGTACTGGCACTTCAATGCCGTGCAGCATCATGTTGGTGGTACACAGTAGGTGCGGCAGCTGCTTCTTCTCAACACCAAAGATCTGTTGCTGTAGCGTCTTGTGGTCTTCGCCTGATTTAACGTAGTTAGCTTTTACATGGTCAAACGCGCAGGCCAAAAAGCCGCCGGTACCGCAAGCAGGGTCCATAATAGACTCGCCAAGTTTAGGATCTGTTACCGCTACAATAAATTTAGTGATGGCGCGTGGGGTATAGAACTCGCCCGCATTACCTGCGCTTTGTAAGTCTTTTAAGATCTGCTCGTACAGGTCACCAAACAAGTGACGCTCTTTTGAGTCGGTAAAGTCGATTTCATTAAGCTTGTTGATCACTTGGCGCAGTAGGGTGCCGTTTTTCATGTAGTTAAAGGCATCTGAGAAGGCTTCTTTGACTACATAACCGCGCGGGTTTTTATCTATCGGCGCAGTCAGGTTTTTAAGCTGTGGAAATAGCTCATCATTTACAAACTCAAGTAGTTCATCACCTGTGATGCCTTGGTTGTCTGCAGCCCAGTTGCGCCATAGGAACTCTGCTGGGATTGGCTCACGGTAATCGTCTAGTTCA
Source organism: Shewanella algidipiscicola (assembly GCF_900380485.1). Taxonomy (NCBI): domain Bacteria; kingdom Pseudomonadati; phylum Pseudomonadota; class Gammaproteobacteria; order Alteromonadales; family Shewanellaceae; genus Shewanella; species Shewanella algidipiscicola. Next base: position 27,817 of record NZ_OXJV01000001.1, read on the forward strand.
AGCTCTAACTCTTCCTCTTGGGCATCAAATACCTTAAGGAAAAGTAACCAAGACATTTGCCCTAGTCGCTGGGCATCACCGTCAACACCGGCATCTTTACGCATAATATCTTGGATGGATTTAATCGCTGAACTGATAGACATAACAAAGCTACTTTAATTGCTAAATATAATGCCGGGCAGTATAGCAATACCTGCGCTGGTGATCAGTGAGTTAGTTATGATTATTTTGCTGCTCTAGTAGGGCTAACACCCCTATGGTCGCAGCATATTCTAACGGACTAGAATGTTAGTCATGTCGGGGGCACGGGCTTTAGTTAGCCGGTAGTACAGGTAAGCGGTGATGATGGCATCGATTGTTATGCCTAGTCCAAACATGATGGCAATTTTATCGAGTGATGGAACGAACCAGCCCATTTGATAAGCCATAAATGCACTGCCGTAGAAGCCTGTGTTTACGATTAACGACTGGTATAACATTAAATCTGTTCGGCCTATGCCGTAAAAGTAGCTATCAATGACATGGTTAAAGGCAAACACAATGTAAAAGCCAAGCATGAGTAACACTAGCTTGGTGACAGCTTGTGACTGGCTAACACCCATAACGTGTTCGATAAAAGGCTGCCATGCAGGCATAGACCCCAGCCAGCCGCATATAAATACCAATACTATGCCCATATAGCTGTTCACCTTACCTTTGCTTAATCCGCCATTATTGGCCGCATCGCGCTTTACTAACTGGCCTAGCGCCAGAATAGGTAATAGTAACCATCCCCAGATAAACTGATTCGCCAACCAAAATACTCCGGCTTGCTCAACTTGATTAACCAGCTGCAAGATCATCACCACAAAAGCGGTGTTGCGTACTAATGACTCTAAGCCTGACTTAGCGCCAACCCTTAGCCAAGTTGTAAGCCATGGTTGCTGATTAAACTGAATGCGGCGTAGCGATAGGCCCTTACTGGTTAAATATAAAATGGCCACGCTAGATAAAACCAAGCTGACGATAATATTGGTCCACGCAATGCCGTTAACCCCTAGGTTTAAAGAGAATGGCAGCTGACTGACAAACACGCTGTCGCATAATAGGGTGAGTAGGGTTTGGATAAGTAATAACAGGTAGATAAGCTTTTGCTTGTTTTTGAGCACGAGCACTAAGCTTGCAAATGAAAATACACTCGACAATAAAATCGCAATGGACTCAAGGCGAATATAACTGACGGTTTGCTCTATAAGCACGGCTTGCTGCTGCATAGCTGCAACCATTTGTGGTGCTAGTGTTATTACCATAAGAGTAACTATGGTATAGGCCATGACCACGATAGTAAGCCCTGTCGATAACCTGATATGGTACTTTTTAGGTTCTCGTATCACTTGACCAAATACGAATGCTAGCGGCAAAAGTAGCGCCTCACTAAGCACTTCATAGATTACATTCAGCCAAGCCACTTGCGCTGCGATGCTGAACGCCCATGGATTAGGGATGTCGCCTAAAAAATGTATCCGAGTCGTTGAATATATTAACGGGATTATGCTGGTTAAGATGAGCAGCAGTAGCAGCTTGAAGTTGATATTTCTATAGTTCTTCAAATAGGCGCTTACAAAGGCTGAAGCTTTGAGGTTTAGCTGCATATGTATTGGATTCGTAGTGGCAGTTTAGGGCCCTGTTAGGGCTAGTCTTAGACTTGGAGCAGTGACTAACTGATTAGTCACTGCTCATTCTTTTAGTAACAATAGGGGAACTATTAACGCTGAGTTCCAAGAATAACCCTTAAGCTGATTGCTGGTGGAGCTGATAGATCTCAGCTTCTAATTCGCTAATTGCTTGCTCGTACTCTTTTTTACCACCAAAGCCTTTTTTAATGATTTCGCTTAGGCTACCAATCTCGTTAAAGGGCTGTACTTTAAGCACTTGCATGGACTCGATTTCTTGCACTCCAACATCGGCGTATTTAACCAGTAGATTCTCTAGTACCGTTTGGGCGGTATCTGAATACTTGGTGAAGTAATTACGCTTCTTAACGCTGTTTGCACGCTCCTTGCGGGTGAGTGGTGGTTGGTCGTATACCACATGACAGATCATGTCGAAGGGGTCCATCTCTTTACCAACCTCTTCTTCAAGTGCGGCCCAGATAATGCCTTCTTGAGCGAGTTCATCGATGACGGCTTGTTTACGGTCAGAGTCATTCCAACGCTTTACGAACTCATCGAGTGAGCTGAACTGCTTAGCCATGGTTTTACGGGTGTAATCTTTGAAAGACTCGGTGACTAATTTGCCGTCGCTGTCGTAGTATTGCACTCGCTCTGCGACCTTACTGACAGTAACACCTGAAACTCGGTACTTGTTTACCTTGCGGGGCTCCTCGTCGGTCCATTCGCCTTCACCAGTTTGACCATCATCACCAGTACAATCGGGTTGATTATTACTGCTATCACCACCAAGCTCACCATCATCGAATGGATTATCTTCACCATCTTGCTCATCAATAGCATCTGTGCCATCAATGTCAGTATCGTCATCTTCGATATCTGTAGGGGTAACGACTAAGACTTTCTCTGGTGTACCATCAAAGCGTTCATCGGCAAACAGTTCGGTGGCTTTTTTGAAATCTAAGATGGTGAACCACAACTTGCCGTATCTGTCGTCGATACGGGTACCGCGACCAATGATCTGTTTAAACTTGGTCATTGATTGAATGTTTTGATCCAGTACCACCAGCTTACAGGTTTTAGCATCGACACCTGTGGTCATCAGCTCTGAGGTAGTGGCAATGACGGGATAAGGCTTTTTAGGATTGATGAAGTTATCAAGCTGGGCTTTACCTAGCTCATCATCACCGGTGATTTTCATCACGTACTTATCGTTCTTCGCCATTTGCTCTGGGTTGAGGTTGGCGATAGCTCGGCGCATGCGTTCGGCGTGGTCGATGTCATTACAAAATACAATGGTCTTAGCCATTGGGTCTGTACGCTTTAGGTAGTTGGTTATCGTCTCGGCCACCAGCTGCGTGCGCTCATCAATCACCATGGTGCGGTCAAAGTCTTTTTGGTTATAGATACGGTCTTCTATTACCTCGCCTTGATTATCGACTTGGCCTTTTGTTGGTCGCCAGCCTTGCAGATCAACATCAATATCAACGCGCACCACTTTATAGGGCGCTAAGAAGCCGTCTTCAATACCTTCTTTAAGGGAATAGGTATAAGCCGGATCGCCAAAGTAGTCTGAGTTTGATACTTCAGTCGTTTCTTTAGGGGTTGCCGTTAAGCCTACTTGAGCAGCACTTTTGAAATATTCTAGGATCTCACGCCATGCGCTGTCTTCAGAGGCGCTACCGCGATGGCACTCGTCGATAATGATTAAGTCAAAGAAGTCGGGGTCGACTTGCTTAAAGGCTTTTTGGCTCTCTTCAGGGCCGGTTAAAGCTTGATAGAGCGCTAGGTGTATCTCATATGATGGGTCAACGGTTCTGCCTGAGACCTTGGTCATTGCGGGACCAAAAGGTTGAAAGTCACCTGTCTTGGTTTGGTCGACTAAGATATTACGGTCGGCTAGGAATAGAATGCGTTTTTTGGCGCGAGACTTCCATAAGCGCCAGATGATCTGAAACGCCGTGTAAGTTTTACCTGTGCCAGTTGCCATGACGAGCAATACACGGTCTTTACCTGATGATATTGCTTCTACGGTCTTGTTGATGGCTTGCAGTTGGTAATAACGAGGGTGCTTGCCGCTACCATCGTCATAGTATTCTTGGTTGATAATCGGCAGCTGTGCTTCAGTATAGCCCTTCCAGACACAATATTTAGCCCAAAGCTCTTGGGGGGATGGGAAGTCTTCAAGACGGATTTCAGATTCTAGGTTGTGTGCTTCAGGCGTTCCTAGCTTTGTCTTATCATGGAAGATAAAACCATCACCGTTAGAGGCGAAGATGAAAGGTACTTCAAGCAAGCGCGCATAATCGAGACCTTGCTGCATACCTTTGCCTACTTCATGTTTGTTCGCCTTAGCCTCAATTACGGCAAGGGGCATGCTTGGTTTATGGTAAAGCACAATATCAGCAGACTTTACGGTTTTACGCACACCGAGCTGGCCACGCACTATCACCTTACCATCGCGCAGCTTCACCTCTTGGCGAATTTGCGTCATATCATTCCAGCCCGCATCTTTAATCGCTGGCATAATGAATTTGGTGATGATATCGGTTTCAGTCAGTTTTGCTTTATTGATGCTCATAACCTAACAAGGTCCTTCTAGGAAAGATAACAAACAGTTACGGACAGCTTTGCCCATTTCGATTGTGTCATAAAGCCTTAAGGAAGCACAGGATTTAGCTCAAGGATTGATAAGGAGAGTGTGGTAAGCCCCTAGAACAATAGATACTTCCTTGTGACTTAGTAGGTTGTGGCTTGCTGCTTTGTAGTATTTTCCCGATGCAAAGATTGTCCGTGTGTAGCACGCATAGCAAAACGGGCTTTTCGTTGCCGAAAAACCCGTTCTAATACAGCTGATTAAGAGTCGCTTCTTAGTTCATGCCGTATTTTTTTAATTTCTTGCGTAGCGTACCACGGTTGATACCTAGCATGTTGGCAGCGCGAGTCTGGTTGCCACGAGTGTGCTGCATGATGATATCTAGTAGAGGTGCTTCAACTTCACATAACACCATTTCGTAAACTTCTTCAGCTTCTTGGCCGTCCATTTGAGCGAAAAAGTTAGTTACTGCGCGCTTTACTGCATCACGTAGTAATTGAGGCTTGATAGTGCCGTTAGCGGTTTCGATTTTGCCTACGGTAAGCTGATGAGCTTCTGGTTGAGTTGTCTGATCAAACATTCGTATTCTGCTCTTTATTAATTCTTTACTAATTCATCAAAATAACGTTCCAACATGGAACATTGTTCTTCAACAGTTTCCAGCCGATTAAACTCGGCTCTCAATGGTCTCTGCGCTTCTTGGTCCAGATACCATCCAACATGCTTTCTGGCGATACGTAACCCTTTGTATTCGCCATACAATGCATATAAGTCTTTGAGGTGTTCCAGCATCACTCGACGCTTTTCGTCCACTTCAATTGGCGCTAGCTTATTACCTGTTTCCAGATAATGTTGGATCTCTCTGAATACCCAAGGCCGTCCTTGAGCGCCTCTTCCTATCATCACGGCATCGGCACCAGTATGGTCAAGCACAAAGCGTGCTTTCTCTGGGGTGCAGATGTCTCCGTTAGCGACAACCGGAATAGAGACATTCTGTTTAATAGCGGCAATGGTGTCGTACTCGGCTTCGCCTTTGTACATGCATTGTCTCGTGCGGCCATGTACGGCTAACGAGGCAATACCACAATCTTCTGCTATTTGGGCTATTTGAATACCGTTACGGTGTTCTGGTGCCCAGCCGGTGCGAATTTTCAGTGTAACCGGGACATCCACTGCGGCAACGACAGCTTGCAAAATCGCTTTTACTTGCTCTGGTTGCTGTAGTAGTGCCGATCCAGCCAGCTTCTTATTCACTTTTTTTGCAGGACATCCCATATTGATATCGATGATCTGTGCCCCTTGTTGTACGTTGACAACGGCGGCGTGAGCCATCATATCGGGATCGGCTCCTGCAATTTGTACTGAGCGGATCCCATTCTCACCAGCATGTGTCATACGCTGTCGGCTTTTGTCGGTATCCCAAACTTCAGGATTGGACGAAAGCATCTCTGAAACCGCTAAGGCAGCGCCATAACGTAAGCAGAGATTTCGAAAGGGTTGGTCGGTGACTCCTGCCATAGGAGCCACGATCAGCTGATTTTTCAGTTGATAGGGTCCAATCTGCATTTATCATTACACCTTGCGCTTCAAAGGGGCGCTATAGTACGCCTTTTTCAAGCCGGTGAAAAGGTCAATAAATGACCTGAGAGCAACTTTTTTACTTGACTTTTGTGTGCTGTGAAGTCATTGGCGGCCTTGCGGCCGCTGGCTTTTACCGTTATTTGCGGGTGCCTGTCAAGCGACTCCAATCTTCTTTGTGAGCAGGCGCGTCCATGTCAAACCATTGGGCGTAATGTTGGCTAATTTCATCGGCTTGCTCTTTAAGCAAACCCGATAGTGCCAATAAGCCGCCTGGCTTAACTTTTTCGGCGATAAGCGGCGCTAATTCTCTCAGTGGGCCGGCGAGGATATTGGCCACGAGCACGTCTGCTTTTAGGTCGGCGGGCTGATCTTCGGGTAGGAATAGCGCCAGTTTGTCGGCGACACCGTTGCGTTCGGCGTTGGCTTTAGAGGCATCGATGGCTTGGTAGTCAATATCGATGCCTGTGACTTTTGCTGCGCCGAGCTTCAGCGCGGCTACGGCCAAAATGCCAGAGCCACAGCCAAAGTCGATCACCTCTTTACCGTTAAGTGCCAGTCCATCTAACCACGCTAAACACAGGGCGGTTGTTGGGTGAGTGCCGGTACCAAAGGCTAGGCCTGGGTCGAGCATCACATTCACGGCGTGTGGGTCGGGCACTTCGCGCCAGCTAGGGCAGATCCACAGACGTTTGCCAAACTGGATAGGATGGAAGTTGTCCATCCATTCACGTTCCCAGTCTTTATCTTCAACTTGCTCTATCTTGTGGCTAAAGTCGGCGCCTAAGTAAGGCTGTAGCTTGAGCATGTCAACGATAGGGGCCAGATCATAGTCGGCTTCAAACAGTGCCGTCAGTACGGTATGGCTCCATAGGGGAGTTTCACCTAAATTCGGCTCGTAAATAGGGTTGTCTTTGCCATCTTCATAGGTGATCGATAGGGCACCAAAGTCCATCAGCATATCGCTTAATTGTTCGGCGTGTTGGTTATCGGTATCAATCTTTAACTGGATCCAAGCCATGGGATCTTCTCTCTTAGGTCAATAATGGCGTTATTGTAAACCATGCGGCGGCTAAAGGCAGAGCGATCTGTTATTGATATTTGTGCTTTATAGAATAAAACTGCCGATTCAACTGCTTATGTCGCTATTTTTGAATGGATTGTTTTGTTTAAATTGGTTGTTTAACCCCATGATTATATTGGTTAAGTGGTTTTACCTTTGTTTTGTACTTTGAGGTTTGTTTGTGAACTAAGTCAAAAGTTGCCTGTTTGCTGGGTGAGGTAAATCACGCTTTGCTAATGGCAGGCGTTTACTCTGCTTGCTTGCTGTTATGGTGTAGATCCCGACACTAGGCGTTGAATGATAATGAACTCCAAAAGTATGCAATCTCATCATATCCATTATGCTTCGCTTGGCAGCCCATGGTCTGCTAAGGCGGACAAAATTCAAAGTGCAACTGGCATCATGCTGGGGTGCTTTTTATTGGCTCACCTGCATTTCGAATCCAGTATCTTGTTGGGTAAAGAGGCTTTTTATCATGTGGTGCAGTTTCTTGAAGGAGGGCTGTTTACCTCTACAGGCCATGGTATGCCCATTGTCACTAAGGTGTTTTCGATTTTTATCATGTTGGTGGTCATTGTTCATGCGGCAGTGGCGCTGCGGCGTTTTCCGGCGCAGTTGGGGCAGTGGCGCGCCTTAAGACGCCATATGCAGGGCATCAAGCATAAAGACAGCCACGCCTGGTTTTGGCAGCTAGTGACAGGTTTTATTTTGTTTTTCTTAGCGCCTGTGCATATTTTCACCATGATCACTAACCCTGAAATTGGCCCGCATCTTTCTGCTGAGCGTGTGTATCACGCCAATGCGTGGTTGCTGTACGCCTTGCTGCTGCCGGCTGTGGTTATCCACGCCATGATAGGTCTGTATCGAGTGGCATTGAAGTGGGGCTTGACGGCTAATCGTCGTGGGCTACGTAAGGTCGCTAAAATATTGATTATTTATCTTATTAGCATAGGTGTGTTGAGCTTGGTGTCTTACCTCATTATTGGTCGTGAGCTGACGTTACCTATCACGCCTTTTGTGCCTTGATGGTGTGTTAGCTTAGGTAGTTTAGCATTTTGTGAAGTATTGGTTAGTGTTTTGATCTACCTCACGGTTTAGTGGCTGTTTGTGAGCGACATTAGGGCTAAGAGGTTGCCCAAATTGTGCGGCCTGATGCTATCGCCAAGAGGAGATAATATGTCGCTGACTCGTCATAACAGTAAGTTAAGTGGTTGGCTCGATCTGAGCCAGAGCCTCACCGGTGTCATATTGACCCTGTTTTTGTGGACCCACCTGCTGTTAGTGTCCTCGATTTTACTGGGCGGCGATGCGATGACCCTAGTGGCAAAAACCATGGAGCTGAGCTTTTTAAGCGCCGATGGTCATGGTTACCCTTGGGTGGTGACTATTATCGCCGTTGTGGTGGCGGTGCTTGCCTTGATCCACGTGTTGGTGGCTGTGCATAAAATGCCACTCAACTTGGCGCAGCAGCGAGCTTTGCGTAAGCAGATGACGGTGATCAGCCATGGTGATACTAAGTTATGGGTGTGGCAGGCGATCACGGGCGTGGGCATCTTTTTATTATTACCAGTACACCTGTGGTTGATTGGTAGCGCTCCCGAAACTATTGGCCCTATTGGCAGTGCCGATCGCATTTGGAACCAAGGGGTGTGGATGGTGTATCTGCCATTACTCTTGTGTGTTGAGTTGCATGCCGCCATTGGGCTTTATCGAGTCGCCATAAAATGGGGCGCCGAAAAAGCACTTAATCATCGCGCGCGAATTAAAAAAATAAAAACCATTGTAAGTGTTGTGTTTGTGGTGATTGGCATCGCGTCATTGCTCGCCTTTCTTCCCTATGCGAGTCAATAAGTGGTGGTTCAATACCCTGTTAAGGAGCAAGTGTGAAACTGATATATACCGATTCTCTGGTCGTTGGAGCCGGACTCGCGGGGCTGAGGGTGGCGATAGCCTCAAAAGAGCGAGGGTTAGATACTGTTGTATTGTCATTGATCCCAGCTAAACGATCCCATTCGGCGGCCGCCCAAGGGGGGATGCAGGCAAGCCTTGGTAATACGGTAAAAGGGATGGGCGATGATGAAGATGTCCATTTTCAAGATACAGTAAAAGGATCGGACTGGGGGTGCGATCAAGAGGTCGCACGCATGTTTGCCCATTGCGCCCCTAAAGCGGTGCGCGAACTCGCAAACTGGGGCGTACCTTGGACACGGGTAACCAAAGGGCCGCGTGAGGTCGTGGTGAATGCCCAAAAGGTCACCATTGAAGAGGCAGAAGCTGCCCACGGGTTAATTAACGCCCGTGATTTTGGTGGCACCAAGAAGTGGCGCACCTGCTATACGGCAGACGGCACGGGTCACTCATTGCTTTATGCGGTCGATAATAAAGCGATTTCATTAGATATCCCCGTTCATGAGCGTATCGAAGCCTTAGCCTTAATTCACGATGGCACGCGCTGCCACGGTGTGGTGGCTCGCTGCCTGATCACGGGCGAGTTACGTGCCTATATTGCTAAATCGACCACGATTGCCACTGGCGGTTATGGACGAATTTACGAAGTCTCAACGAATGCCATTATCTGCGAAGGCATTGGCCAAGCATTAGCGCTTGAAACGGGTGTAGCTAAGCTGGGGAACATGGAGGCGGTGCAGTTTCACCCTACCGCCATTGTGCCTGTGGGGATTTTAACCACTGAAGGCTGCCGCGGTGATGGCGGCTTGCTGCGTGATAAAGATGGTCATCGTTTTATGCCCGACTATGAGCCAGAGAAAAAGGAGCTGGCATCTCGTGATGTGGTGTCGCGGCGCATGACCGAGCATATTCGTAAAGGGCAAGGGGTCGACAGCCCATATGGGCCGCATCTGTGGCTCGATATTACCTTGCTGGGACGTAAACATGTCGAGACTAACCTGCGTGAAGTCAAAGAGATCTGCGAAAACTTTTTAGGTATCGATCCGGCTAAAGATTGGATCCCAGTTCGCCCGACCCAGCACTATTCGATGGGCGGTATTCGCACCGATGCCACAGGTCAAAGCCCGCAGCTTAAAGGCTTATTTAGCGTCGGCGAAGCGGCGTGCTGGGACATGCACGGCTTTAACCGTTTAGGCGGTAACTCCTTGGCTGAAACCGTAGTAGGCGGCATGATCATAGGTAAATATGTTGCTGATTTTTGTCAGCAAAATACCTTAGAGATTAATACCGCGCTGGTGGAAAAGTTTGTTAATCAGGTGCGCAGCGAAATTGACGATTTGGTCGAAGGTCAAGGCAGCGAATCCGCTTTTGATATCAAGCTCGAGATGCAGCGCATCATGATGGACTACGTGGGTATTTTCCGTAACGGTCCCGAGCTGCAAAAGGCAGTAGATGAGTTGCAAGCCTTGTTATTGCGCTCACGCAATATCGGCTTAACCTGTAAGAAACGCCATGCCAATCCTGAGTTGGTTGAAGCTTTGCGGGTTAAGCGCATGCTTAAAGTGGCACTCACAGTCGCTTGTGGGGCCGAGGCGCGCACCGAAAGTCGCGGTGCCCACGCTCGTGAAGACTTCCCGCAGCGAAACGATAAAGAGTGGCTTAACCGCACGCTATCGAGCTGGCCCAGTGCCGATGCTACGTTACCCGTGCTCGATTATGAACAGCTGGATGTGATGAAAATGGAGTTGCCGCCAGGTTATCGTGGCTATGGTATCAATAATGCGATAGCACATCCTGATACCGAAAAACGTGAGCAGCAGATCAGCGAAATATTAAGTCAATTGCCTGATGATGCAGACCGATATGCGCGGCAGCATGCGTTGATGCCCTTCGAAGTTCCCCCGTCTCTACAAGAGAAAAACGAGCGTCTACATGATAAATCGCTGAGCAATCGCGCGCAGCTTGGAGATGAAGCCAAATGAGCCAAGGTAGAACCTTAACCTTTAATATTTTCCGCTACGATCCGCAAGAGCCGGGTGATAAGCCTAAAATGGTTAAATACCAGCTTGAAGAAGCACCAGGGATGACAGTGTTTATTGCACTGAACATGCTGAGAGAGAAGCAAGACCCTTCATTGCAGTTCGATTTTGTCTGCCGGGCCGGTATTTGTGGTAGCTGCGCCATGGTGATCAATGGGTATCCGACGCTGGCGTGCCGCACCTTAACCAGTAAATACCCTAAAGGCGAGATCACCTTGATGCCGCTACCGGGTTTTGAATTAATTGGCGATCTATCGGTCAATACGGGTAAGTTTATGCGCGAACTCGCCGAACGCCTAAAGCTGTGGTTGCATCCAAGACAGGATGAAATCGATATCCATCGTATCGAGGCGCCGATGGCACCCGAAGAGGCGGCTAAACTGTATGAGCTCGACCGCTGTGTTGAGTGCGGTGTGTGTGTGTCGGCCTGCGCCACCAAGCAGATGCGCGACACCTTTGTCGGTGCCGTAGGCATGATGAAAATTGCCCGCTTTGAACTCGATAGCCGTGATGCCCGTAGCGTGGAAGACTTTTACCATGTGATTGGTAATCAAGATGGGGTGTTTGGTTGCATGACCTTGCTCGGCTGCCAGGATAACTGCCCGAAAGATCTACCGCATATGCAGCAAATTGCCTATTTACGCCGTAAAATGGCCGGTGCCTTGGTATAGAAACAGCACCATCTTGCCATAAAAAATGCCGCTCATTAGCGGCATTTTTATTCAGCATAGATAATCTATCGTTTAGCTTTTAGAGCGTTTCATGGCGGTAAAGAACTCTTCGTTCGTTTTCGTCATGGCAAGCTTATCGATAAGGAACTCCATCCCCGTCACTTCATCCATTGGATTAAGGATTTTGCGTAAGATCCACATTTTCTGTAGCTCTTCGGGTGTGGTCAGTTTCTCTTCACGACGAGTACCTGAGCGGTTGAAATCAATCGCTGGGAATACACGTTTTTCTGCTGCTTTACGCGACAGGTGAAGTTCTTGGTTACCTGTACCTTTAAATTCTTCGTAGATCACTTCGTCCATCTTCGAACCAGTATCAACCAACGCAGTAGCGATAATGGTTAAGCTGCCACCGTGTTCGATGTTACGTGCAGCACCAAAGAAGCGCTTTGGACGATGCAGTGCGTTAGCGTCAACACCACCGGTAAGTACCTTACCTGATGATGGTATCACTGTGTTGTAGGCACGTGCTAGGCGGGTAATCGAATCGAGTAAGATCACTACGTCTTTTTTGTGTTCAACTAAACGCTTGGCTTTTTCGATTACCATTTCGGCCACTTGTACGTGACGGCTTGCTGGCTCATCGAAGGTAGAAGCGATAACTTCACCTTTTACCATGCGTTGCATTTCGGTCACTTCTTCAGGGCGCTCATCAATCAGTAGTACCATCAACACCACTTCTGGGTTGTTGTAGGCAATGCTTTGCGCCATGTTTTGCAGTAGCAGTGTTTTACCGGCTTTTGGCGGCGCCACGATCAAACCACGCTGACCTTTACCAATCGGTGAGCACAGATCCAAAATTCGCGAGGTAATATCTTCAGTTGAACCATTACCACGTTCCATACGCATACGCTCTTCAGCATGCAGTGGGGTAAGGTTTTCAAACAGGATTTTATTACGAGAGTTTTCAGGCTTGTCGAAGTTAACTTCGGTGACTTTCAATAAGGCAAAATAACGTTCGCCCTCTTTTGGTGGACGGATCTTACCAAAGATGGTGTCACCCGTTCGCATATTGAAACGACGAATTTGGCTGGGTGAAACATAGATATCGTCTGGGCCAGCGAGATATGAACCATCAGAGCTACGCAGGAAGCCAAAACCATCTTGTAGAATCTCTAAAACACCACCACCGAAAATATCTTCGCCGCTTTTTGCGTGGGCTTTAAGGATTGCGAAAATAATGTCCTGCTTGCGAGCGCGGGCCATATTTTCTAACTTCATGTCTTGGGCGAGTTGTACTAAATCTGAAATCGGTGTGTCTTTTAATTCTGATAAATTCATCTTGGTGGGTCTTGTTCTTACGTGACAATGCTATCTTTGATCAATGAATGTACAACATTTAAGAATATCGATCGAATAGCAAGAAGTGGGTTAGTTAGAATGAGTCTGGTTATTAAAGTAGCACTAACAAGGCTAGGCGTCTAGAAATTTAGCGAATCCCGACACAATTACTTTTGTAAGCTGTGTCGAGAGTCACTTTATATGATCAAAATGTCATAGAGATCGAGGTATTACAGCTGAGCGTCGATAAACTCTTTAAGTTGAGTCTTAGACAATGCGCCCACTTTAGTGTCGGCTAGCTCACCGTTTTTGAAGATAAGTAAAGTAGGAATACCACGTACGCCATACTTAGCAGGTGAAGCATTGTTTTGGTCAACGTTTAGCTTGGCGATAGTTACCTTGCCTTCGTACTCTTCTGCTACGTCATCTAGGATTGGGGCGATCATTTTACAAGGACCACACCATTCAGCCCAGAAATCCACCACTACAGGGATGTCAGACTTAAGTACGTCGTTTTCGAAGCTGTCGTCGCTTAAGGTAATAATTTTATCGCTCATGATGTTCTCCAGTTGAGGTGCCATTACTGGTTTGTTAATGGCTTAAGCTGTATATTGGGTCTGAAATCAGCTTTTCAAGATTTTTTAGCGGCTTTCAGAGCTGTTTTTTCATTAGCCGCTATTTCAAACGATTAAGTTCCTTATTGCAACCCTAACTGGTATGCTTGCGCTATGAGCGAAACACATTTAACAAATACAAAGTTTGCCGACTTTACTCTGCATCCAGAGATACAACAGGCACTAATCGAAAGCGGTTTTGAATATTGCACGCCAATCCAAGCATTATCATTACCAATTTTACTCCAGCATAAAGATCTTGCGGGTCAAGCACAGACAGGTACAGGTAAAACCTTAGCCTTTTTGGTCGCCACCTTTAACCACTTACTGACCACTCCAGCTCCTGAAGGACGTGAGATCAATCAGCCTCGTGCGATTGTGATGGCGCCGACACGCGAATTAGCGATTCAAATTGCCAAAGATGCCAACTTATTGGCTAAGCACACCGGACTAAAAGTCGGGATTGTTTTTGGTGGCGAAAGCTACGATGTGCAGCGTAAGGTACTTGATAAAGGCGTCGATATCTTAATTGGTACCACAGGGCGTATAATCGATTACGTTCGTCAAGGGATACTCAATCTCAGTGCGATTCAGGCCGTGGTACTCGATGAAGCCGATCGCATGTTTGACTTAGGCTTTATTAAAGATATTCGTTTCCTTTTCAGACGTATGCCTGACGCCAAATCGCGCCTGAATATGCTGTTCTCGGCGACATTGTCGATGAAGGTGCAAGAGCTCGCTTATGATCATATGAATGATCCTGAGAAAGTCGAAATTGCCCCCACTGAAAAGACCTCAAAAAACATTACCGAAGAAATTTTCTATCCTTCACAGGATGAGAAGCTACGTTTGTTGCTGACTTTAATTGAAGAAGATTGGCCAGATAAAGCCATCGTCTTTTGTAACACCAAACATAGCTGCGAAAAGTTGTGGGCTCACTTAGAAGGCGACGGACATCGTGTGGGGCTGCTAACGGGTGATGTGCCACAGAAGAAACGTATTCGCATCTTAGAAGAGTTTACCCAAGGTAAGCTAGACATCTTGGTTGCCACAGATGTTGCTGCACGTGGTTTGCATATTTCTGACGTATCTCATGTGTATAATTATGATCTTCCCGATGATTGCGAAGACTATGTACACCGTATTGGTCGTACGGGTCGCGCTGGTCAAAAAGGGATTTCGATCAGTTTTGCTTGTGAAGAGTATGCCCTTAATTTACCTGCGATCGAGAGCTACATTCAGCACTCTATTCCTGTCACTAATTATGACAGTGAAGCCTTGCTGACCGATTTGCCGCCGCCTGTACGCATTCACCGTAAGCATACTACACGCACCGCTAGCCGACCTGGCAGTGGCAAACCGCAAGGTGCTCGTCCGGGCGCACGCCCAAGACGTCATGATAGGACGCGTAGACACAGCTAAATGAAGCGCGCTGCCTTAGGGCCGAAATATGCGGCCATCACCTTAGGATCAAATAGTTTTAATATGCTGGTGGCGCAAACTGTCGCCGGTAGCCCTAAAGTGGTGGCAAAATATAAGCGCAAAGTGCGCCTTGCAGAAGGTATTGGCCTTGATGGCGTGTTAAGCCCCGAGGTGTTTGCCCGTGGTCTTGACTGCCTAAAGATGTTTTCACAGATGCTCGATAAAGAGGGCATTAGCCGAGACCATATTGCCGTCATTGCCACTGCGACGCTGCGTAGCATCACCAATGCCAGCGCATTTTGCCAAGCGGCGTTGCCAATTTTAGGTCAACCGATTGAGATTATTTCGGGGCTGCGTGAAGCGGAATTGATCTACCAAGGCATGGTTGCAACCACCACCACAGAGGGTCGCCGATTGGTGATCGATATTGGCGGTGCCAGCACTGAGTTTATTATTGGTGATGGTGACAAAGTGCTTCTCAAAACCAGCCTTGCCATGGGCTGCGTCACGTTTAACCAACAGTTTTTCAATCAATTTCCGTATCAAAAAGCAGACTTTGATCTTGCCCAGGCTCATGTCGTTAGCCTGTTGGGCGACTATCGTGCTCAACTGCTTAAATTGGGCTGGCATGGTGTGGTTGGGGCATCGGGTACGGTGCAATCTGTGGTTGAATTACTCAATGCCCGTGGTATCTCAGCCACCATCACCCCGGCGATTTTACGGCAATTACGCGAAGAAGTGCTCACTCAAACCGATGCCAGCATGCAACAGATTGAAGGCTTGCATCATGAGCGGGCAACCACTTTTGTGGCAGGATTATCTATTTTGCTAGGCTTATTTAATGTACTGCATATTGAGTCGTTAAATTTGTCGGGCGGGGCCCTACGTGAAGGCGTATTACTGCAATTATCTGAGCGAATTTCAGCCACCTCTGCGTCATGATTACCTCTTACCTCCAATAAATGTTTGTTTTAACCCCCATAGTTTGAGCGCCAGAGTTAAGTGATAGCCCCACTTAATTTAACGCCGTAAGTTAACATTTGACTCGCAAAATACACGCACAAAAAAGCCGCTAATGCGGCTTTTGTTAATGCATTATGCAGAACGGCCTAGTTAAGTATGTTGGCCAGATCGACTTCTAATGAGGTCTGTGGGCGCTCAACAATGCGGCCAATCTCTTTACCTTGCTGTTTAACGATAAAGGTCGGAATACGGCTAAATTCGTACTGCGCCGCTAAGCCTTCGCTATCTTGTTTGCTGCGATCCACCCCAATGTAGGTCACCTTAATGTTGGGGTTGTTCAGCTGCTCTATGATACGAATAAAGCGCGGCGTTTCGCGGTGACAATCGGGGCACCAAGTGCCAATAATAACGACAATTTCTGTCGGCTCTGTAATCGCCTTTAATGGTTCGATGGCCGCCGTATCGACTTGATAAGTTTGGTAACCTTCACTAAATTCACTGAGCTCGGTCACTAAGGTTTGTGCTGGAACAATACCGGTTAGAATCACTTCTTGTTTCTCCTCACTGCAAGTGGCAATAAAGCCTTCTTGCTTGCCTTCAAAGGCGCAACCGCCATTAGCCAATACCTGAGTGCTAAAAAATAGCGCCGTAGTGGCAAGTAAGGCTGCAATATTATTGGTCATGATAATTCCTCAGGGACGATAAGCACTAGATTCATTTAACCCCATTCAATCATCTAAATCGGTTAGCGAGTAGCGCTTATTATCCTAGCTGTTAACTGGATCACGGCTAGGATTAAATTAATGACACTTAGGTCTCATCTCATCCTAGGCAGATTGTGTTAGTCAGCTCCCGAGGAGGAAACGTTAGGCCTTTACCAAGCTGTTAAGGTCGGCAGGGCGATAATAAACCGACTTTAACACCTTGCCTTGTCGCACGACTTTACCTGCCATATCAACATCTTTAGCACATTTAGCTATGATGAAGTCGCCTTTCTTACTACCGACAATGTCAACACCCTGTTTAGCATAATGAGCGACGGTTTCTGCTAACTCTTGTTCATTGCGGCACACCTTGCTCATGTTGCTCGAGTGCACTTCATCCCAGCAGCGCACAAAATCGATATCACGATTATTGGCCACATGCAGCAGCAGATCGATAAGGTAACTAATAGCGATACAGTCGTTAACCTGTTTGGCACCCATATGCACCAGACGCCCCATTAACACATAAACAGAGTCGACAATAGCATCGGCCTGTTCTATGCGGCAATCGGCTTCGGCCAGTTCGGTAAGCTCTTCAATCGCTAAAGAGGTGTGTAATGTATCGGCTTTATCATCGAGACTACTGGTATCTTCAATGGGCAGATCAAAGGTGGAGCGGAACTGGTGAATATCGCGATAAAGGTGATCATAAAGCGGTTGCTGTAGTGCGGTTAATTTCATCAAACTGGCCTTGGCATATAACGATTAATGGCGCAATTCTAATTTAATGGTGCGGCAATTGAAAGCCATTGCCACCGCCGAGCCTAGCGATGCTGAGATAAAAAAACCGCCCGACGAAAGAGTCGCGGTGCCGGGCGGGAGCAATGAAAAGGGGATAAGCTATGACACATTTAAGGGCGGCTGGGCGATGCATACTTAGCGGTGAGTTGCTCAAGGTAGGGCTGCACCTCTTTATCGCCCCAATCTAAATAGCCGCGTAAAAAACCGATAAGGTTGCCGTCGCCATCAAACACATAGGTGGCAGGCACCACATCGGCAGGCAGCATCTTGTCGATCTGCCGCTGCGGATCGACAAGAGTGGGGTAGTCACCTAAGTTATGGCGGGTTAAAAACGCGGCCACTTGATCGTATTGCTCATCGATAGACAGTGGCAGTACCACTAACTTATTGGTGAGATTATCGCGCCGGATCTTGTCCATCATAGGGATCTCTTTAATGCAGGGGGCGCACCAAGTAGCCCACAGGTTAACGAGTACCAGATTGCCGCGATAATCGCTCAGGTTAACCTTAGCCCCCTCAAGGGTTTCGAAAGGGACTTCGCTGACCTTGCGTGCGTGTTGCATCTCGATAAAGCGCGACATGATCATGGGTTTAGGTAAGTTATCACCGGTGGCGTACACCTTTTCATTTGGCATAGCGGCCTGTGATTGCCCCATAGTGAGTAGCATTAATAAGCCGATAATGGCCAGCAGTTGTTTAGTCATGATGAGTATCCATATTGCTGATTTTATGAGTTTTAGTGGACTGATGTTGTTTAAATCCCCATGCGAACACCAATAGCAGTAACCCCAGCGGAAACAGATACAGTACGAAAGTTCCCGCGGCGAAGGTTGGCATATAGCGGATCTGTTGGCCGTAACGGGCCACCATAAAATCGATGATCTCGCTTTTACGTTTGCCTTGTTCTAACTGCAGGAAAATTTCTGCTTTGAGCTCATTGGCTATCTTGGTTTGCGAGTCCAACAGGTTTTGATTGGCCGACATGGGACAGCGTAGTGACTTAGCGATATCAAATCCCAAGGCTTTTATTTCGGCTTGAGAATAGACTGGAGCCGGCGTCGATGCGGGCAAGGATGACGGCGTTGCAGCGTTGACCGAAAATACGCTTAACCCTAGCCACAATAGGCAGTTGAATGTGACACGTTGGCAAAGTGTCAGTTGAGACTTCATCATAGCCCTCCATTATGAACTGACGGCGCACCAAGGCGATGCCCTGCGCTGTGAGTGTGACGCGCGGCGCCGACAATGGCTGGACGGCGTAGCAGGCAGATACCGGCCACCATCATCATTAAGGCCCCTATCCAAATCCAATTGACCAAAGGTTTATAACTGATCCGCACAAGGTATTCGCTGTCACTGAGCGGTGTCCCCATGGAGATGTAGATGTCGCCAAACAAGCTGCGATGGATCCCTGCGGCCGAGAGCTGCATGCCGTTAGTGTTAAAGGTCTGTCGCTGCGGATAAATATAAGCAAACACCTGACCTTTGGTATCGCTGACCTGGATTTTCGCTTGAATCGCACTGTAGCTTGGGTATTCAACCTGCTCGGTTGCTTCATAAACAAAGGTGTATCCCGCCACAACTTTTCCTTGTCCCGGCCCCATTCGCAGTAACTCGTCCTGCTCAAAATGAGACACAGTGGTTGCGCCTAAAATACTCACTGCCACGGCCAAATGGGCAAGACACATGGCATTAAAGCGCTGAGAACGGTTCGCGCTTGGCGCTCGCTGACCATATTGCTGCCGCACTGCAGCGATGATACAGATGAAGATCCATAGGGCCGAAAAACTGCCGCAAATAAAGTAGCCGCTAAGCTGGGGCAGTGCCATTAGGTTCAGTAGCACTGCCAGCCCTAATGCCAGCCCAGCATACAGGGCTAATGGTATAAACACCTTGGGCTGCGCCTGTTGCCAGCGTACCAAGGGGGCAGCGCCCATCAGCAGGCTGATCAATACCAGCAGCGGGATAAACAGACTGTTGAAGTAGGGGGCGCCGACTGAAATACTTTGCTCTGTAAGGACTTCATAGAGCAGCGGATAACAGGTGCCAAGTAAGATGGAGAGCGCGGCGATGAGAAGAATCAGGTTGCCCAGCATCATCAAGCTTTCTTTGCTGTGCACGCTATAGCAGCTCGGTTTGAATAATGACGGCGCGCGGTAGGCGAACAAGGTAAAGCCCCCAGCCGAAAACAGTATCAGTAAGGTTAAAATCGACACGCCTCTGCTCGGATCGGCGGCAAAGGCGTGTACCGATTGCACCACTCCCGAACGTACTAAAAAGGTGCCCAGCAGGCAGATAGCAAAGCCTAAAAGGCAAGTGAATAGGGTTGAGGCATAAAAAGCATTGCGTTTACTGCTCAATATGAGCGCATGCATCATGGCGGTGGCCACTAACCAAGGAATGAACGAGGCGTTTTCGACAGGGTCCCAAAACCACCATCCTCCCCAACCTAGCTCGTTATAGGCCCACCATGAGCCAAAGGCGTTGCCGCCAGTGAGTGCTACCCAAGTTAAAATCGCCCATGGGCGGATGCGCCGGCAGTGGGCTTGGATATTGGCTTGGGTATCGAGTAGCGCGGCCACGGCCGCAGCAAAACAGACGGTGAGGCCCACATAGCCGATAAACAACAGCGGCGGATGCAATATCAGGCCAATGTCTTGCAATATGGGATTTAAATCGCGCCCCTCGAGCGGAATATTGGGCAGTAAGCGCGCAAACGGGTTAGAGGTAAACAGTAAGAAGAGTAAGAAGCCGCACATGATGGCGGCGAGAATGGCACAAAGGCTGCGCATAAAGGCGCTGTTAGCTTTGTGCTGGTTCACTATGTAGCTGCTCCACAGGGCGGTGGCGGTTATCCAAAACAACATCGAGCCTTCATGCCCCCCCCACACCGCCGCGACCTTATATACACTGGCTAATTGGGTGTTGGAATGGTTTGCCACGTAGGCGACTGAAAAATCATTAGCAATAAATAGGTAACCCAAAATCACCATCACCCCTAATAAGGCAAAGGTATTGAGATGAATTAATAAGCTGATCAGTGCATTTGTGTATGGTTCGCTGCTGTTTTTTAATAGTGGTAACACTGCGATTAGTAAACAGATCACTGTTGCAATAATAAGTAGTAATAACCCAATTTCTGCCGCCATAGTTCCACCGATGATATTAATTATTTGCGTGTCTGCATTTATTAATCGATAGCGTTAACTTTGCTTATGTAGATAAATAGAGACTGTATTAAATGCACAGTAAATTAATGGTGGCAGCGTTTCTGTGAGCTTAAGCAAGTAAAACCAACCAGTCCTCTTTGCTGAATATTTTTGAAAAATAAATCTATATTTTGAGTTGTTTTTATATCTAAAAAGTCACCATTTATAACTAAAAAATAAACCTACCAACAATCCTACCTGATTGTCTTTTAAGGGTTTTTGTTTGTTTGACAACTGTTGATAGATAATGGCGTGGGAGGTGTGCGCTAGCTCATGTTTTTAATGGTTTTTATGTGAAGAATACTGAACTTGCTCAGTTGTATAAGTCGTTCGGTTAACGGTTGTTTTTATTAAATCCAACAGATGGTTGTGTAATGGATGAGCAATTTAATGTTGGTTATAGCAATACAGAATAAAATAATATTTAGGAGTGAATGATGAGACGATGGAAACACAAGGTAGCCTTAAGCGTGCTATTTTGTTTCGGTGCCATTGCTAATGTTAACGCTGCTGGTGGTAAATATAACAGCGTACCAGAAATGGGCAAAACCGCACAAAACGCGATTGCTAACTATCAAGGTACAGAACAAAAGAATGGTGTGAAAACACTGCAAGATTATGTGGTTCAAGAGGCGGAGCTATTTGACTTTTTATTTGAGAACCACCCCATGTTTAAATACCACGAAGCCGGTAATTTAGTCGGCGAATATCATATCAGTGACCGTGGTGAAGAGTATTTAGATACAGGCTCTAGTCCTAAGTACAGCGCCAGAGTCGGTGCGCCACGTGCGGTGCAGTATCGCTTAGGGGCTAAATCGATTCTTGATTACCCTAATAACTTTGTTGGCCCTGAAAAATGTGCCGAATGTCATGCAACCCAATATGAAAAGTGGCAGCGTTCACGTCATGCCAGAACGATTCGTTTCCCTGGTGAGCACCCAGAAGTGGGTAACGACATCGAACAAACCATGTATCAGACTAAGGATACCTCCATCTTGCCAGATGGTATTACCCCGGATGCTATCTACGCCACAGTGGGTACACCACGTACCAAATATGGTTTTATCGACTCTTGGCTAGTCCGCGGTACTTATCATATCGAAGGCGGCTTACTTAAAGATGGTACCGGTAAGATGATTGCCGGTGGTAACCAGTTCTCACGTGGTTGGGCGGAATGGCTCACCCCTGAAATGGCACAAAAAATCAATGCCGTTATCCCTGAATTCCCCACCACAATGGAAGAGTTCGGTGCCAGTGGTTCGCATCAATGGGGCATGAGCTCTTACGGCGCTAAATACCGTAAAGAGTTGTTGTTCCAACCTGCCAGTTCTTACTGTGAAGTGTGCCACACCTTCAAATTTGATTTCCAAAGCAAACAAGAGTTCTTTGATGCCCTTGGCGATCCAAAGAAACTGCAAGAGCACACGATTAGCCGGGGTATCGCGTGTGAAGAGTGTCATGGCGCAGGTGGTCACTTAGATGGTGGTACAGGCGGTATGGAGTCAAATTGTGAACGTTGTCACCAACGTTTCCAATATGACGAAACCTTAGCCGATACACCGCAAGCGCAAGAAAAGCGTGAGTATGCCTTTGGCGTGAAAATGAAGTCACTTTGTCCTTCATGTGGTACTGAAGGGTCGCAAATGTACAACTCAGTTCACTATGAAAAGGGGATGCGTTGTATTACTTGCCATGATCCACACGAAGTCACCGATGGCGATTGGAAGTCGGATATCACTAAGCCTAAGCTGAAAACAGATTGTAAGGATTGCCATGCAGCGCAAACCCTAATCGCTAGCAATACCGATACCCATAGCGAACAAACGTGTCAAAGCTGTCACATGCCTAACATGGGCAGTTGTGAAAACTTCAAAGCGATTCAGTTCCCAGACCAAGCTGGTTTCGACGCCGTGCGTAAGTCACACATGTGGAAAATTGATGTCAGCCCAACCCGTAAAACACTTAACCCACCAGAAGGCCAGTCGCGTGTTGCGGGTCCTGAAGGCGCTAAAGGTTGGACTGTGGCGAAAAATGAAGAGGGTCGCTCATACCTAGACTTAATGTGGACCTGTGCTCGTACCTCAGTTTCCGACCACGATGTGGTTGAAAACAAAGGTTGTCACAGTCAGTTCCAGTCAGAACTTGAAACGGGTCTGCATTATGAAGATCAGATGGAGATCTACGGTGAAGTGATGAAGTGGCAGAAGCCAATCAAAGAGGTGTTCACCCAAGTTGAACAAGCTCTGGTTCGCATCGACCAGTTACTCGAAGTCACTAAGCTGTCAACTGAAGACAAGACTCAAGTGCTTATGCTCGCAGAGAAAGCACAAGAGACAGTTGATCTGATTAAGAACGACGGCTCTTGGGGTGTGCATGGCTTCCGTTATAGCCAGAAGCGTCTCGATGCAGCACTGACCTATGTAACACAAGCGCAAAACATTTTAGACGGCAGCGGCTACTCGGCTAAAGCTCACTAAAAGGGATTGCTAACGGACCTAGGCATGGAAGACAGATAACCCTCTGTGCCTAGGTTAATAGGAGCAAGCATATGAAACAATGCGTTGGAATGATCTTAGCGGCCATGATGGCAAGCGGTATCGCCCCTTGTTATGCCGGCGGCGGCGGGGAGATGGCACCGGCGACCTATCATGAGATCAAGCTCAACACCATCAGCCTGCTGGAAGCCGAGCACTTACTCAAGCAAGGAGGGGTTTACTTTTTTGACGTAAACACCTTAGAGCTTTGGGCCGAAGGGTTTATTCCTGGAGCCGTGTACTTCAACGTCGATAACTGGAAGGCGTTACTGCCTAAAGAGAAAGGTGCCGTCATGGTGTTCTATTGTGCCAATCGTCTCTGTAATGCCAGCGAAATCGCGGCGCGAGAAGTGATGAAGCTAGGGTACACCCAAGTGAGACAGATGCATGATGGCATCTATGGCTGGCGCCTATCGGGTCGAGCCACTGAAAAACCATAACAATAAGATTTTTATCCATTTGACATTCATTCGAGCAATAACGTTTAGAGAGAATCAATATGAAAACGATCACCAAGAAGTCTTTATCGCTGACCACTTTATCCCTACTTTGCGGTTTCTCGTTGATGGCCTCGGCCAGTGAAGTGAGCCAAGAAGTGAATGATGCCTCATATGCCATGGGGGCGTCGGTTGGCCATTATATTTCCGGCAAAATTTACAATCAGACTGAGCTCGGCGCCGAGATCCATATCGACACTGTCATTCAAGGGATGATTGATGCGCTTAAGGGCGAGGGCAAGATGTCGGACGAGGAGATCTTGACCCATTTAAATACGCGAGCAGAGCTGCTTAACACTATCAGAGAGCAGCGCATTGAAGATCTGTCGATTAAAAATATTGCCGCCGGCAGCGCGTATCTCGCCACCAATAAAACCAACTCAGGCGTTACTGTGACGGATTCGGGCCTGCAATATGAGGTCATCACCCTAGGCTCTGGGCGTAAACCGCTAGAGTCAGATGTGGTCACAGTGCACTACAAAGGGCAGTTGGTCGACGGCACCGTATTTGATAGCTCTTATGATCGCAATGAACCCAATCGTTTTGCCTTAATGTCGGTTATCGATGGCTGGAAAGAGGGCATAGCCCTCATGCCAGAAGGCTCAACCTTTCGTCTGACTATTCCGTCAGAACTTGCTTATGGCAAAGAGGTGGTCGGCATTATTCCGCCTAGTTCAACCCTGATATTTGATGTGGAGTTGGTCAAGGTTGAAGAGCCAGGTGAAAACAGTAAAGGCATGGGGTTAAGCGGCATGGGCATGGGTGGCATGATGGGCTCTGGTCACTAAGTTTACTCACCAGCAGTAGGGATGGTTATGAATAGTCTGGTTATTGCCATAGTGGTTACGTTAATGAGTTTCATCGCTCCTTTATGGATACTTCATCTCCGAGCCATAAACAACGTTGACACTAGAGACCTCAAGTCTGCCACCTTGACACGGGATGGCTGGAAAATTCCCAGTGCTATGACGGCTACCCTGCTGCTGGTTCCCCTATTAATTTACAGTCAACTTGGTCGTTTTAATGAGTGGGATAAGGGCTTTATCGATGAAAACATCGACTACCTTATTGCCGCCGATATTAATAAAAATGCCCAAGCCGCCAGTGAAACACCAAGCAATAAAATTGCCTTACTCAACTTAGCCTACGCCTATACAGAGGGCGGGTTATACCGTGAGTCGGTCGTCACACTGGACAAATTACTGGCAATAGAGACAGACGCTGAAGTGCTCGGCATGAAAGCCAATGCGCTCTATTACCGTGATGGTCGAGACATGAGTAAAGAGGTGGCCGATGCCATCTCTCAAGCCCTAGCACTCGATCCGAATGAAGTTCAATCTCTGCTGCTAATGGCGACTCACGCTTACTTGAATAGGGACTTTCAGCAAGCGATCGTCTATTGGCAACAGTTATTGAATAGCGACAACCCAAGTATTAACCGAGCATCAATTAACAATGCGATTTTGAAAGCTGAGCAGAAAATAGCTAACCGTATCGTGACTGCATCTGAGTAAAAGAGTCACCTAAAAAATCAGGTTAAAACAGGTGGGCATCAATGCCGACCGATGGAGGATGCTGTGAGTGAAAATATAGAGAGACGGAGGTTCCTTAAATGCTTGGGAGCCAGCTCTTTGATACTGGGGCCCTTAGGGTGTTCATCTGTCAAAGAGGAAAATGCCAATAGCAACAAACCGCATTACGTGATGGTGTTCGATCAAAATAAATGTGTGGGGTGTGGCGATTGTAAAGTGGCCTGTAATACGGCCAATAATTTGCCCGAAGGGCAATCTCGTTTACTGCTAGAACAGCAGTCTGGCCACGTTGAGGGGCAAAAATGTCCTCACTGCGGTAAGACTGACTGTGGTTGTGAGCGTAAATATGTGCGCGTGTCATGCCAGCAATGCAAAAATGCGCCTTGCGTTTCGGTATGCCCTACGGGCGCTGCGCATCGCGATCCCACAACGGGTATCGTCACCATGGATGCCAGTAAGTGTGCGGGCTGTAAATACTGTATTGCGGCGTGTCCCTACAATGCGCGTTACATCAATGAAGCCACAGATGTCGCCGACAACTGTGATTTTTGTTTAAACAGCAAATTGGCTAAGGGTGAGCTACCTGCTTGTGTGCAACAGTGTCGATATGACGCATTGATCTTTGGCGATATCAATGACCCTAACTCCTATGTGAGTCGGTTATTGGCGGTAAAAGACTCTGTTCGTATCAAGTCACATTTCGGTACCGAACCCAGTTTACGATACATACCTGTAGTGAAATTGGGAGTATAGCTATGGACGGAACACTTGAATTTACCATAGGGCTGTCTGAAGGCGTTGCCTGGCCATGGCCCATTGCCGTTTATCTGTTTTTTGCAGGTATTTCGGGTGGGGCGTTAGCGGTAGCCTTGTTTATTCGGTTTTATAAACAACAAACCATCAATACCCCTTTCTTGAAGGCCTCTGCGTTGGTGTCATTTGTCACTATCGCCTTGGGGATGCTGTGTCTGGTACTGGACTTAACTAATCCGCTGTTTTTCTGGCGGATATTAGTTTATTACAACCTTAACTCTGTGATGTCGGTCGGGGTGATCGCGCTGTCGGCTTATATTCCGCTGGTGGCAGTGATCGCCCTGTTTGCCTTGGAAGAAGAGATTAAGCAGATCCCATTGCTACGTCCACTGTTACCCATTATCGACAAGTTACGCGCCTGGCGCCGCCCTTGTGAGGCATTGGTGTTGGTGTTGGCATTAGCCGTGTGTGCTTATACCGGCTTTTTGATCTCGGCGTTGATCCGCTTTCCGATCATTAATACTTCGGTATTACCGGCGCTGTTTGTGGCATCGGGATTATCGGCCGGTGCCGCGGCGGCCAAGATGTTGGCAGTGAGCCTGTTTAAAGAAGATAGACACAGCCAAGATATGCAGATTTTGCACGGTGCAGAGTGGCCCATTATGTTTGCTGAGGCGCTGTTCCTGTTCATGATCATCATGTCGTTGATGACAGGCAACGCTGGCGCACAAAGTGCGTTTGCAGCCTTTCAATCGGGCACGTGGGCGGTGGTCTTCTGGCTGGGTGTTGTGGGGGTGGGCTTTGGTGGTCCGCTGCTGCTTAACTTCGCTACGGGTAAGCAATTTAGCCATTCATCACAGGCATTTTACCTCTCGGGTTTATGTGCGGTGAGCGGCATGATGTGCTTACGTATGTTTATTCTGTATGCGGGGCAAAACTTCGCAATTTAACTGTGTGTTCAAGCCTCATCTCGCGCGCCGAGGTGAGGCATTGAATCGCCATTCTTGCATCGTCATTAAGGAGTCCATATGGCCATCAGAGCCCCATTGTTAGTGATATTACTGTCGTTGGTTACCTTAGGGTGCGACACCGCGCCAGTGAATGCCGCCCATGATCATGCCAACGCCATCGGTGAGCATGAACGCTGCCATATGTGCGGCATGATGATTAAGAAATACCCCGGCCCCAAGGGAGAGTTGCTGCTCAGCGGCGGCGAGATTAATCCGAGTTTCTGTTCAACGCGGGACATGTTTATGTTTGCCCTACAGCCAGAAAATCAGCGCCAAATTAGTCAGGCCTATGTCCATGATATGGCGATAACCGATTGGGACCATCCAGACGATAGCGCCTTTATCGATGCGACTCAGGCGTGGTATGTCTATGGCACCAGCCGCAAAGCGGTAATGGGCAGCGCCGTGGCGCCTTTTTCAACAGCAGAGGCTGCCGAGCAATTTGCCCGCGAATATGGTGGTGCGGTATTCAGTTATGAGCAGATCACCTTGTCCTTGTTAACGGCAGAATAAGTTGAGTCTGCAACGATGAGAGCTCGGCAGCGGTGCACTGTGACGCTATTGATGCCTTTAATGAGCATGGGCTTAGTGTTGAGCCTAAGCAGCACTAAGCTCAGTGCCGATGAGCCAGAGGCCACTAACACAAGGTGCATGGCTGTGGTCACGCCGCAAAGTGCGGCGTTGGGGGCGATGATTGACGTCAGTAATAGTGCCGAGCTGTCGCATCAGTTAGCACAGGCTGCGCCGAGGAGCCATATTGTGTTGCAATCCGGCACCTATTTAGGGCGGTTTATTATCGATAAAAGCCTGTCTATAACAGGACGTCCCGGTGCCATTATCGAGGCGCAGCACCAAGGGGCGGCGCTGACGATTAACGCCAGCCATGTCACCATTAATGGCCTTACCATTAAGCAATGGGGGGGCGACCTGTACCAAAAAGATGCCGCCATTTTACTGCATGCTGGCAGCGATGATGTCCAGCTGCTGAATAACCAATTGAGTGGCCAAGGTTTTGGCATTTATGCCCAGCAACTGCAGCGGTTGACCATTTGCGGCAATCGCATCACGGGTGACAGCCACACCTTTAAGTTAGATCGCGGCGATGGCGTCCATCTGCAGCGAGTGGATGGCGCCTTGATCAGCGCCAATCAGATCCAGCAAGTCAGAGATGGTATCTATTTAGAGTCGGGTAAGGGCAGCCAAGTGTATGGCAATCACATGAGTGACATGCAATATGGCATTCATTACATGTATACCCAGCAAGATAGCGCCATGGACAATCAGGCCAGCCGTGTCGATGGCGGATATGCATTAATGAACTCCACCGATATTCACCTTGCCCATAATCAAGTCACCCATGCTAAAGAGTTTGGCGTATTGCTTAATATGACCAATGGCGCCTTGGTTGAGGCTAATCGAATGGCTAATATCAGCGCGCCTGATGCGATCAAAGGCGATCTGTTTTCCGAAGGTAAGGGCATTTTTATCTATGGTGCCCGCGATAACCACATTAAGGATAATCACATCGCCAATAATGATGTCGGTATTGCCATGGCGCTGGGCGGCGAGAGTAATCAAGTGTCCCTCAATCGCTTTATCGATAACGGCACCCAAGTGCGTTACGTGGGCGAGCAGAGCGTCGAGTGGAGCGAGCAACAGCGGGGCAATTATTGGAGCGACTATCGTGGCTGGGATCTTAATGGTGATGGCGTGGGCGACAGTATGCATCTGCCAAACGATCGTCTCGATCGATTATTTTGGCTCTACCCCGAGGCGAGTTTTTTAATGGCCAGCCCCATAGTGACATTACTTAAGTGGCTCGATAACCAAATACAGGCGGTCGACGCCAGTGGTGTTATCGACCGTTACCCTTTGATGGAAAATAGCGCGGCGGCGCACACGAGGGGCGCATTATGAGTGTCAATAACTTAGCGGTACAACTTGAAGGCGTTGGGCATCAATTTGCCGAATTGCGCGCCCTTAATCAGATTAATCTCAGTTTGCCCAGTGGGATGACGATGGCGCTACTGGGTCATAACGGCGCGGGTAAGTCGACCTTAATTAAGGTGATATTAGGCTTATTGACTCCTGACTCTGGTCGAGTCGACGTGTTAGGGCAGAGGTTAACGTCAGGGAAGAAACCTAGCAACGTAGGGTATTTACCTGAAAACATTCATTTTTATGACAAGTTGACCGGGGCGGAAATCTTACGTTATTTCGCCGCACTTAAAGGGGAGAGTCATCAGCGAGTCGCACGGTTGATTGAGGAGTTTGGCTTAGGCTATGCCCAGCATAAATTGGTTAAAGGTTACTCTAAGGGGATGAAGCAGCGGCTTGGCTTTGCGCAGGCGATTTTAGCCTCACCGCAGTTATTGCTACTCGATGAGCCGACGGTGGGCTTAGATCCTCAGGCATCGAGCTTTCTCTACCAAAAAGTGGCCCAATTAAAGCGTCAAGGTTGCGCGGTGATCATCTGTACCCATGAGCTTAATTTAGTGGAGTCGCAGCTGGATGTGGCGATGATGTTAGGGCGCGGTCAATGCTTGGCTTATGGCACGTTTGCCGAGCTGGCAAAGGCAAGCCCATTGCAGGTTAAGATAGTGCTTGATGGGTTAGCGGCGTTACTGGTGACGCACCCCTATCTACAGGCGTTTTATCGCCAAGGTGCGCTGCACTGCGCCCAGTCTGAGCAGCCAGCGCTAGTGCGTTACTTAACCACAAAATGCCAGCGTTTTGATTTCACCTTGCATTTGCCTGGGCTCGCCGAGATTTATCATCACAACATGGCGCAGATGCAGCACTGCACAGAGCAAGGTTTAGGTTTCGTTACCGAGCCCGCCTTGTAACCCATAGGAGTATAAATGATGTCGACAATCGGTGGGGCGATCTGGCGTCAGCCTATGATGATCATCGCCGCAAAAGAGTGCAAAGACAGCTTGCGTAACCGTTGGGTGGCGGTGATTTTTGGCTTGTTTTTTCTGCTGGCCTTCAGCGTCACCTTTGCAGGTAGCGCAGTGTCAGGTACCTTAGCCTTCCCGTCGCTGGTGAGTGTCATCGCCAGTTTATCTACCATAGCTGTGGCGATCATACCTTTGGCGGCCATCTTGCTTTGCTACGATGCGTTTGTCGGTGAAGAGGAGTCGGGAACCATGCTGTTACTGCTCAGCTATCCATTGACTAAAATGGATATTTTCTTAGGGAAATTGCTGGCCCATAGCGGTATTATGCTGGCCGCCATCGTGAGCAGTTTTACCCTGAGCGCGACCATTTTGCTCTGTTTTGGTCAAGGATATCAGTGGCAACAAACCTTGTGGGTGTTTGGCCAATTCATTGCCAGCAGCGGGTTATTGGCCCTGACGTTTATTTTGCTAAGTTATGTGGTCAGTCTGCGCGCCACAGAAAAGGCCAAGGCGGTTGGCACACTATTGTCGCTGTGGTTCGCCTTAGTGTTAATTTACGATTTACTCTTGTTGGCGCTGCTGGTGGCCGATTTAGGGCATCGAGTACAATGGCTAGTGCAGCTGTTAATGGCCTTAAACCCGACCGATATTTATCGTGCAATCAATCAGCTTGCCACCCATGCTCCTATGGGCAGCTTACCTTTATTGAGCCAATTTCAGGGGGGCGCGTTGTGGCTATATGGACTGATGTTGTTGTGGGTAGCGCTATTAGCTTGGCTGACCCTGCGTACCTTTATGCGTAAGGCGATTTAGATTATTGGGCGAAAGACTTGATATTCAATTTTAAACCCATCAGACTCCCGCAACACTGAGTCTTGGTGGTGTGATAAGCAGGCATTAGCCTAGGATACCAATTTCTACAGAAATTTGTATTTTGTGTTAAAAGAAGTGAGCAATTTATCACAGTAAACCAGTCAGGCTTTGACTAAAATCTCAATGATAATAATAAGATTTTCCTAATTTTGCTATTTGGAATGATAGAGGTGCTAGGTGGTGAAAGTTACTCCATATTTGGAGTTCGATGGCGAAGCGCAACAACTATATGATCGTGCCACGGCGACCACGATCCATTTGACGTTTTCTGAGTCGGCGATTTTGGCGCATTTACTGTCGGTTCCTGATGCGATATGCGACAAAGATCTGCTGCTGCAGGTGGGTTGGCCAGACCGAGTGGTCGCGGCAACCTCATTGACACAATGCGTCAGTACGCTGCGTAAGAAACTCGAACCCTATCCAGAAATCCAATTAAAAACCGTGGCCAGACGCGGCTATCAGCTGCATGTGTCGGCTAAATCCCACGTTACCATGTTGGCGGTTAACGATGCTGAGTCCATTAAGCATGCGCTAATCGATGTCTCTTTAATGGTGAAAGTGGGCGGCATTATGGTGCTATTAGCCCTCATTGCGACCCTATGGTACAACAGCGATTATCATCAAGTGGTCAAGCAGGCTGGGCATTGGCGCGCCGACAAAAGCCTCGATATTAATCTTGGTGGCAAAACCAGTTCGTTAACTCTGATCTACCCCAATGGCGAAACCCAACTGCATCCGTCGATGTGGCAAAAACATATCGCGCCCGAGACTAATCATATCGACGCCATGCAAGACTTTAAGGGATTTGCCTTGACCGATGGCAACCACTATTCCTTAGCGATTTGCCCGCCCGATGAACAGGGCCATTGTATGAGAGAGCATCTGATCAACTTAACCGCCACTGGGCAAGTGCCTGCCGGCCTCAATATGGTTAAGTTTAATGAACTTAGCGAAATGATGGAAAATCGTATTCGCTACAATCGCATCTTAATCCCTTCGGGCGATGCAGATGGTGATGAATTGGTGGAGCATCATTATCACGGCGATATCTATTTTCCGGTGGCTAATGAGTTATTAGTGCGCGCGGATATGAGCATCTCTATGGTCTATGACCAGCCGTTGAGTGGCAAATTTTACTCCAGCGCCTGCATTACCGATCAAGATTGTTTAACGACCCCGATTAAGTATCAAGTGCGCGGCGTGTTTGAGCAGTATCGTCAGCACATTGGCGAGCTCGAGGTGGATGTGTTTCATGTGAAGGTGCTGCAAAAAGATTTGATAAAGCCTGAGGTGGTGAGCCCCTCTGCGATGCATTTTTACCGCGAGATCCGCAAACACAATATTCGTGACGAAGAGCTGTTTTATTATCGGATCTATAATGATCAAGGTTCAGCCGTGTGGGTGGTGCCGTTATTAGGCAACTTAGTCACCTGGACTAAATATGAGAAAGTTTCGCTGTAGTGAGGTGTGGCTGCAAAGGTGATGGATAACTCGCTCAGCGACAAAAAGGGGCGCTACCGATGGCTGTGGATGTAACTCCAACACTTACCGCAGATAGCGCCATTTTTATATTATGAATAAGCCATTAAAAATTGAGTGGGGCTAATCACTTAATAAAGGCGAATGCATCGCCGTACAGGTGATCTTCGTCGACACCTATGTCACGGAACACTTCGCGCGCCGCACCCACCATATCAAACCGTCCTGCAATGTAGATGTCGTAGCCGCTGAGGCTGATAAAATCTTGTTTGATCTGCTCTAGCAAGTTGGCTTGCTTACCCTGCCAGTTGGCTGGTGCTCGTTCAACTACGGGCACAAAATGCAGCCAAGGGTGAGCCTGATGCCACTGGCGCGCGATGGTTTCAAAGTACATGGCGTCTTGATCGCGGCAGCCCCAATAGAGCATGGTTTCAACCGTTTGCCCCAAGGCGATCTGCTGCTCGACAATGCTCTTTATATACGAAAAGCCAGTGCCACCAGCAATCAGAAGGCGTGGACGAGTACTCTCGCTACGCAGGTGAGCGTTGCCACCCGGGGCTTCGATATCGATGTATTCGCTGTGTTGTAGTTTTTCGACCACTTGCATCGGGTAGCTTTCACTGACCGCGGCGCCAATGTGCAGCTCTATGTTTTTCGCGCCAGGGGCTGATGCTATCGAGAAGGGGCGTTTATCTTGCTCACCCATGACCACACAAAGATATTGACCAGCATTAAAGTCAAATTCGGTTTCAGGGGTCAATGTGACCTGATAGACGGCATCATTAAAGGCGGTGACGTTTTCTACTTTACAGCGAATGGTGTTCATTTTGTTTCCTTCTAGACCTCTCTATGGAGGTTTCTATCTCCTTCGAATAGTCGCTATCCAAGTTAACTATGCAATGGGTTAGAGTTTTCAGTTAATGTTGTGCACTGTAAAGCGGCCTAGGCTAGGCCGCTTTACAGCTCAATTATAGGGTCGGTGCATCATCGATGCCCAATTCATCCCAAATCTTATCGACTCTCTGTTTGACCGCTTCATCCATGACAATGGGGGTGCCCCATTCGCGATCGGTTTCGCCCGGCCACTTGTTGGTAGCATCCATGCCCATTTTCGAGCCTAGGCCCGCCACCGGAGAGGCAAAGTCGAGATAGTCGATAGGGGTATTATCTATCATCACAGTGTCGCGTTTAGGATCCATACGAGTGGTAATGGCCCATATGACATCGTTCCAATCGCGACAATTAACATCGTCGTCGACCACCACAATAAATTTGGTATACATAAATTGACGCAAGAAAGACCAAGCGCCCATCATCACCCGCTTAGCATGACCCGGATATTGCTTACGAATGGAGATCACTGCCATGCGATAAGAACACCCTTCAGGTGGCAAGTAAAAGTCGATGATCTCAGGGTATTGTTTACGCAAAATAGGCACAAAGACTTCATTCAGTGCGACCCCAAGCATAGCGGGTTCATCGGGTGGCCTGCCGGTATAGGTGCTATGGTAGATAGCGTCTTTTCTGTGGCTGATGTGAGTGACGGTAAATACCGGAAACTCATCGGTTTCGTTGTAATAACCAGTGTGATCGCCATAGGGGCCTTCTTCGGCCATCTCGTCTGGGTCTATGTACCCCTCTAAGATAATTTCGCTGGTCGCCGGCACTTCAAGATCGCAACTAATGGCCTTACAGACTTCGGTGCGCTCACCACGTAATAACCCAGCAAAGGCGTATTCGCTCATGGAGTCAGGTACTGGCGTTACCGCCCCTAAAATGGTCACAGGATCGCTGCCAAGCGCCACCACAACCGGGTAACGTTCGCCCGGGTGCTGCTGCTTAAAGTCTTTAAAGTCGAGAGCGCCACCGCGATGGTCGAGCCAGCGCATGATAAGCTTATTTTTACCCAGTAACTGTTGGCGATAGATCCCCAAATTTTGCCGTTTTTGGCGCGGCCCTTTGGTGATGGTGAGACCCCAAGTGACCAGCGGCGCGACATCGCCAGGCCAGCAGTGCTGGATGGGCAGTTGAGTTAAATCGACATCATCACCAGTTAACACCACCTCTTGGCAGGGTGGGTTGCGTACGGTTTTAGGCGGCATGTTGAGTGCCTGCTTGAACATGGGGATCTTGGCTATCGCATCTTTAAAGCCGCGCGGCGGTTCAGGCTCTTTTAAAAAGGCGAGCAATTCACCCACATCACGCAGTGCTAATGGGTCTTCTTTACCTAGTGCCATGGCCACTCGTTTAGGTGTGCCAAATAAGTTGGCGAGTACCGGCATGGTTTTACCCACAGGATTTTCAAACAGTAATGCCGGGCCTTTAGCGCGTAAGACGCGGTCGGCAATTTCTGTCATCTCTAGGTGTGGATCGACAGCATAGCTAATACGTTTAAGTTCACCGTTACGCTCGAGGTGATCGATGAAACTGCGTAAATCCTTAAAACTCATGTGGAAATACTCGCGCTAAGAATAATGTGATATGGCGCGCACTATACCATTTTTGCTGGCTATTCCCAAATTCGTTAATGGGTCATTTTTCAGCAAAATGGCCTGAGTTTGAAGCCAGCATCAATCGGCGTAATATGGGGTGATGTTTTTCTCTGGAGCATAGCAGATGAAACAGATTAAACCGGCTTATCGATACCCTATTAAAAGGCAGGTTTTGCCTGCCATTGGCCTAAGTTTACTGATGTTATTGCGCGTGATGCCTGTAGCCGCAGGTAATCAAGATGATGATCGTTTCAGTTGGCGTAGCAATGTTTGGGTTGAGCCCAGCTGGAGCTCAAGTTGGGGCCACCGCTGGGGGCATGACTACAGGGATCCTTGGCGCTGGAATATAGGATTTAGCACAGGTTCTGCCTATTGGCGCCCTTACTGGCAACAGGCGTGGCGTTATCCTTACCGTTATGAGCGGCGCGATGTCGTTAAGCCTGCTAAACAGTCGACACCAGTGCGGCCGCCGCTGCAAATCACCACCGGGATGCAGACCAGCGCTGCGATTAAGACTCTACCTGCTAATGCGCGTGTTAGGCAGCACAATGGCGCAACTGTGTATGAATGGCAAGGGGTGTTATATCGCTACGATTGGGCCAGCGATAGCTATCAAGTCGTGAAATAACCCGCGTGGCATTGAGGTAAGTATTGGCTGACTTAAGAGTTGGCATTAAGGTCGCTTGGCATTACAGTAGCCGCACTAAATGGTGAGTTGACGTAATTGGAGTGTTTGATGAAGTACCAATGGATATTGTTTGATGCCGACGAAACCCTGTTTCATTTTGATGCCTTTCGTGGCTTACAGCTGATGTTTTCGCGCTTTGGCGTGGATTTTACGCGCACTGATTTCGAGGTGTATCAAACGGTCAATTTGCCGTTATGGGTTGCCTATCAAGACGGTAAGATCAGTGCAGCTCACTTGCAGATCACCCGTTTTCAGGCATGGGCCGAGAAGTTAAAAGTGACCGCCGAGCAGCTTAATAGCGCCTTTTTGACCGCCATGGCTGACATCTGCACCTTGTTACCTGGGGCAAAAGAGTTGGTCGATGCTCTGCATGGTAAAGTTAACATGGGTATCATCACCAACGGCTTCACCGCGCTGCAGACCATACGTTTGCAACGTACTGGCTTGCTACATGCGTTCTCGCCAGTGGTAATATCTGAAGAGGTGGGGGTCGCCAAACCCGATGTGGGCATTTTTAATCATGCGCTGTCGCAGATGAATCATCCGCCAAGGGAGCATGTGTTGATGGTGGGTGACAATCCCCACTCAGACATTCAGGGTGGCCTTAATGCGGGATTCGATACGTGCTGGTTAAACCACAGTAATCAAGTGCAACCTGAGGGAATAACACCCCATTATCAAGTGGGATCACTGTCTGAGCTACAACGGTTACTGGAGACTGAACCAACGCGATAAGCGAGTGAGTTAACTCGCCATCGGCCAATATGGATTCAATTTTAAATAGTGACTGATTAAATTGCGATGAATGCAAGTAGTCACTTAACGCTTACTGTTAAAGGGACATTGTTAGTGGGGGCGGTCTGCCAATAGTGGGTTGCCTTATTGAACATTGTGTCGTCACAGCCTCTTCGGCTTATAGTGCATCGTTGCAGTGCTAATTATCCTGAAATCAGGGAGCCAGAGGCAAAGGTGAGCGTTTAAATTAACAGCGCAAAGGTGGTTTTTAAGGCGGTTATCATTAAAAATAACCTTAATGGGTTATTTGTTAGTCATTCAGTACAATTTAGGCTTTACATTTTTCGGCGGTATCCTTATTATTCTCGGCGTTCGGAGAGATGGCAGAGTGGTCGAATGCACCGGTCTTGAAAACCGGCATGGGTTTATAGCCCATCTAGGGTTCAAATCCCTATCTCTCCGCCACATTAAGAAAAAAGGCTTCCAGTAATGGAAGCCTTTTTTCGTTTAATTTAATGTCTTTTTAAAGCTTACTATCTCTGTATCATATTAAGAAAAAGGGCTACTCGAAAGAGTGGCCCTTTTCGTTATGGTTCCAAGCTGAGGCAGTCGTTACAGTGGTTTTTAAACCTTGGGTTCTTCACGTTTAAAACCAGCCATCTCTTGCCACATTAAGAAACCCGGTTATCGAAAGATAACCGGGTTTTTACTATTTGAGTTTTAAGAACGACATTTGAGTGTTGGCCTGTCAATTGGTAGCACCTTTACCCTACGTGCATTTACAAAAAAAGTTTAGTCTACAAGATTAAACTGTTGTATAGTAAGGCTTTAATGGTTTTGGTGTGTTGTGTTTAGACTTAGCGTTTGGAGGGATGGGGGTGATTCATCTGCGGTATGCTTACCATCATTGATGGCTTCTTTGTGACAGTCTACTCCGCTTTCTATTTAGCTTGGCGAGGCTGCAAAACCGCGCAGGCTTTACATGAAACTTATCCTTCTCTGGATGTGCTTTATTGGCCTTTAGTATAGAAAACACCATTAAAATTTATTCATTTTACAAAGAGTTATAATATGATCGGTGACAAAAAATTATTTACAGTGGCTACATGTAGCTTAGCAGTATCTTTAAATGCGTTTTCGGCTGATGTGCTTAATGTTAACGATATTCAATTTAAGGATGACAATTTTAAACAGTGTGTCTTAGCGCAAAAAATTACCAATCCTGCAGAGGTAACTAAGTTAGTTTGTCGGCAGCTAAATATAGATAACGCCCATGACGTTAAATACTTCCCTGCTTTGCAGGAGCTGTGGTTATCAGGATCACAATTAACTAGCATAGATCTCAGTAATAATACTGAGCTTACTTCAGTGTCTATCACTAAATCACGTCTAACTGGCTTAGATCTCAATAACAACTCAAAACTTACTGAACTCAATGTCAGTTTTAATCAGATCATCGATTTAGATCTTACTCGAAACCCACAGCTTACCGATCTAGGCGTAGTATCTAACAATATTGAGACGCTGAATTTATCAGAAAATAAACAGTTAAAATATTTGTGGGCCAAAGAAAACAACTTAAAAGAGATAGATCTCAGTCATAATCCACAACTGGTTCAAGTTGGCTTAAATGATAACCAGTTGGTTAAAGTTGATATTAGTAATAACACGCAACTCAGCAAGTTGAGCCTGATGTATAACCAGTTACCTGAATTAGATTTGAGTCAAAATAGCAACTTAAAGAAGCTATATATCACAGATAACAAGTTGACTGAGTTGGATATTAGCCATAACCCTAAATTGAGAGCCCTATGGGCAACTGAGAATCCACTCGTTAAACTCGATATACGTGCTAATTCTGCTTTAGATGATTATGAAGTCGATGAAGGGGTGCAGGTTCAAGAGTAGTTATGCTTGCGATAACAGCCTAAAAATATAGCCAAATATCAAGAGGGGCACATTTGATCTGTTGATATTTACGTTGGATTTTGTTTCCTGTGCAGTGGTTTGAATTAGGTAGCTAGGGCCTGTTGATCTTTGCTGGTTGAATTTTGTTCGACTACTTCGGGCAGCGTTTGTTGGGTATTTCTACTGCGTTCTCAGCTTTTTATGCAGAACAACTGCACCACAAAGCGTCTGCCTTGTATAAATACCCAGCAATTCGCTGTAAAAACAAGCTTGAAAGATCAACAGGCCCTAGCATCGTTTATATCTTCATGTGGCATTAAGTGCCAATATTATTAATTGTAGGTAGTAATTAATGAGTAAGTTATTAAAGGAAATCCCAGATTCAATAGGCCAATATCTACAAAGTATGGATGATTATGATGATCCCTGTTTTGTTTTAGTGCATGTTGAGCAAGATATAGGATCACTTTTAGGCGCTATCGAGTCAGTTGTTGATGCCGAAAAAACCTACGAAAAGACCAGTATACCAATTTCGAATAATCTGTATTTTATGTCTATCGACTGTACATATAATACGATGTTAAGCATTATTGAAAAGATTCATGCCAGCATGATTGACTCAAATGTTATCACTCATACATCGGTGTTTCGTCATAATTGCCTTGGTAATCCTAAAAATACATTTTCATGGTGTTGTTTGCTGTTAGACGAAGTGCGTGACACTTTTACCAATGGCAGTGGTTACAAAATTAATGACTTTAAAGATAGGGATAATTGGCCTGGTATTGGAAAGTATCTCGAAGCATAACCAATGTCGTCGGTTTGATGTCTAACGTGCGGCCACTGTAATCCAGTGGCCTATTTTTTATTAGATTTTGTCGCCCATAATTAGTCTACTCGTCATGAGGTGCGGTATATCGTTAAGCTGTTAGGAGATCAAAATTGAACATTCAAATAAGTCATGAAAGTCCTGCCGATGCGGCTAAAATACATCAACTTACGGAGCAGGCGTTTTTAAATGCTCCACATACCGATCACACTGAGCAGTTTATCGTTGATGCGCTTCGCCGCGCAGGTATGCTGACCATCTCGCTGGTTGCTAAAGCTGACGGAGAGATTATTGGACATGTTGCGATTTCTCCAGTTACGCTTTCAAATGGTGCAACTCACTGGTATGGACTTGGGCCTATATCTGTCCTGCCCGAATTTCAAGGTCAAGGTGTGGGTTCTCGCTTAATGAATCACTCTCTCGCTGCACTCGAATTAATGGGAGCCTCTGGCTGTGTAGTTCTTGGCGATCCAAGTTTTTATTGCCGTTTCGGATTCAAGGTTGTCGATGGACTGACTCTCCCCGGTGTACCTGCTGAATACTTTCAGGCGCTGTCGTTTGAAGGTATATTTCCCCATGGCGAGGTGTCGTACCATGAAGCATTTTCAGCTCAAGGCTAATCAGGGGGAGTCAGAATAATGGTAATCCCCCGGTTTTAGCAACGTCCATATTATAATAATGGGGGGCGTTAGCTGAACGTCCTCGGTATTACTATTGTCGATGCTTGCGTTGTTTATTACACAGTCAATCGGCCTTATTGCATCGCCTCATGTTATGCTATCGGCATGTATTGAGCAGTGAGTAGACGTTGTGAGTCAGCAGCATTTTGAAGGTAAATTCGAGGTCGAATTAAAGTACCGCATCCCATCTAAAAGCACATTTCTAGCAAAATTAGGCAGTATGCCCCATGAGATGATGCTGCAAGATAACCTTGAATCAGACACCTATTTCGATACGCCTGAGCGGCATCTATTAGCGCAACATAAAAGTCTCTGCATTCGAGATATGCAGCCTTCGGGTATCAAACTTTGGATAGTCAAAGGCCCCGAGGCCGACCGTTGTGAAGCCACCAATATTAGCGATGTATCTAAAGCCATTAGCATGTTGCAGACGCTAGGATATGTGAAAGTGCAGCAGATAAATAAGGTACGTAGCATCTATTTTGTTGGTGATTTTCACATCACAGTCGATCATCTGGAGGGGGTGGGGGATTTTGCCGAATTTGCCATTATGACAGATGAGGTCAGCTTGCTTGATGATTATCGATTGCAACTACTGAACTTGGCCATGCAATTTGGCTTAAGTGAGCAAGATCGCGAGCATCGTTCTTATCGTACCTTGCAAAGTCAGGTGCGAAAGGCGTAAATTGATCTCCTTTTTGGCAGGTGTTGAGCCTGCCCTAGATGTAGACCAGACTGTTGGAGCGTGATGATGAGCAAGTTACTGCAAGTGGATTTTGATTTTTCGGGCCCATTTGGCGAGGAGATGTCACGAGCATTGCAAGGGTTAGCCGAGTCGATCAATAACGAACCCGGGCTAATCTGGAAAATTTGGACCGAGAGCGCAACCAATAAACTCGGCGGCGGTATTTACCTGTTTGAGGATGAAGCATCGGCTAGCGCCTATTTAACTATGCACACGGCTCGGTTGCAGGCGATGGGGATTACTGAGGTGCGCGGTATCATTTTTGATATTAATACGCCTCTGTCGCTGATCAACAAGGCGCCGTTCGCCTAATCACCGTTAAATTTAACCTATTATCGATACCATTATGCAGCTAAAATCGCTGGCTAAAGGCCGTTTCCAGCCGATGTGGCAACAGGAACATGATGCCATTGAACGGGTGATGAGAGAGTGCATTACCGAAACCAAAACCGTGGCGGGGCAGTATAAGTTAATGCAACAAGGCCAGCAGGTCGATGCACTGATTTTGGTGCCTCATGGGCGTATTTCTATGGGATATACCGCCCGAAATGGCCGGAGTTTTCAGCTGGGAACCATGAACTGCGATTCGCAGTTATTTGGTGAAATGGAGTTTTTTACTAACTACTTGTGCCAGCTCGACATTATCGCCGAAGAGCCTTTAGAAATCGCGATTATCAATGGTGATAAGCTGCAGCACGCTTTGCTAAAAACGCCTAAATTTGCGCTGTTTTTTGCCAGTGCCATCGCCATCGATTATCAAGATACGGTGGACATTTTTACGCGTAGAATGCTCTATCCCATCGCGTATAACATCGCCTATGATCTTTATCATCAACATTTACAAGACCAACCAGTAGAAGGGTTCACTAAGTGTTATTTAGAGGCCGAGCGTTTTGCTACCACAGATAGAGTGTATCGCCGCGCGGTGAAAAGCCTTGAAGATTTAGGGCTGATTAAACGGGATAAAGAGGGCTTAATGATCTGTGATCTAGCGGGTCTTAAAGCCTTTATTGAATAGGCCCCAAATAACCTATTCGGGGCCATCAAGTGCGGCTTAAGATTAATGCGTTTGGGCAGTTAACCTGACTTGCTGGCGATTAGAAACCACTAGCATGGCAATGATTAAGGCGTAAATCACCGGAATCGCATACATCACGGTTTGCAGGCCGATAACACTCTCAAATAGCGAGCTAATGGCGGGGCTAAACATGGCACCGGCGCTACCGCTGATTAAAATGTATGACACATTGCGGCTACTGGCGGTTTTAACAAACGACACGCCATAAGCAATAAAGGCGTTATACAAGGCGGCGCAGGCAAAGCCGTAACCATAAGTTAGGTAGCCAATCGACTCCACGTTGTCTGTGGTCACAATCAAACTGGTGATTACCAAGGCGAGGCTTATCATCCCCGTCACGAAATGTTGGATCTTGACGCGCGACACAATCACAGTTGAGACCAAGGCACCAACCAGTGCGGCAGACCAATATTGCGTGATGATATTGCCAGCGTCTTCGAAGGGGATGTCGAACTTGGTTTTGACAAACATTGGCGCCCACGTCAGGAAGGTGTACAGCGCCAACATGCCAAGGAACAAGCCTACGCCACCACTGATGATACCAAGGTTCCATTCGGACTCATCTTTAGCCCCAGTGGTTTCATTGCTGCTTTCACACAATGAAAAGTTGGTTAACAAGGCCACACCTGCGGTACTCAGGGCGACAATACCGACGGCAAGGTAGCTGTAACTCCACGATAACGCATTGCTCAATGCGTAAGTGGTGATCATCGGAAACACCACCCCCGCCACGTTAAAGGTGGCGTCTTGCACCACAAGCATGGTGCTTTGGATTTTATCTTTCCAAACCGAGACCACAATGGTGCCGGCAATACATAGTCCTACACCACCGCATAACCCAATCAGAGTCATGGCAAGCATGACGACGCTCAATGAGGTGGTGAAGTGCATGGCCGCGGCACTGGCCGCAATGGTGACATAGCTGATTAAGGTGATGCGTTTGACACCTATTTTTTCAATTAAGAAAAAGGCGGCTATGGTGCCGGCGAGGGCGCCGCCATTGAGCAGGGAGAAAATAGAGGCGACTTCGTTAACGTTAGCTGAGAATTTATTGGCTATCGGTTCTATCAACATACCAAATTGGGTTGCGAAGCCTGCCATGACAAAATTGGCTAAAAAGCTGAGCAAGGTTAAGGATATTTTATTTTTCATTTTTTACGTCCTAATTTGCTGATGCTGCTCATTATGAGCGCGCCTAAATGGCATGAAGCTCACCTTCATGCCTAGTGGTGTTACTGATGAGCGGTTGCTAATGCCAGCTCAATCATTTGATTAAATGTCAGTTGGCGCGCCTCGGCAGTGGTCTCTTCACCGGTTAAGCAGTGATCGGATACCGTTAAAATCGCCAATGATTCGATGCCTTTGTGATGCGCTAAGCCATATAAACCGGCCACTTCCATATCGACGCCCAGTACCCCAAAACGTTCTAGGGCAGGGATCATGTCTTCATCTGGGTCGTAATACATGTCACCACTGAAAATGTTGCCCACCTTCACACTGATCTGTTTCTCTTGGGCGATAGTGTAGGCTTTATGCAGTAAGTCGAATGTGGCTGAGGTCGCCATCTGATAGCCGCTGCTACGTTTGGCATTGGTGGGTGAGTCCGTGCCTGCTGCTTGCGCTAGGATCACATCGTTAATCTTAACGTGGTGTTGCGTTGCTCCTAGGCTACCGACACGAATAATGCGTTTAACATTAAATTCGGCGATCAGTTCATGGGCGTAAAGCACCATTGAGGGGATGCCCATGCCGTGTCCCATGACTGAAATACGCTGGCCTTTATAAAATCCGGTATAGCCCAACATATTACGAATGTTGGTGATCTCTTTGGCGTCATCGAGGTAGTGTTCGGCGATATATTTAGCGCGCAGTGGG
Source organism: Shewanella algidipiscicola (assembly GCF_900380485.1). Lineage (NCBI taxonomy): Bacteria > Pseudomonadati > Pseudomonadota > Gammaproteobacteria > Alteromonadales > Shewanellaceae > Shewanella > Shewanella algidipiscicola. The sequence continues at coordinate 70,980 of NZ_OXJV01000001.1, forward strand.
TCACCAGGCATGATGATGGTTTCGGCAAAGTCGCCCACTTTACCATTGATATGTGCAGTCATGAATAATCCTCTGTCATTGATTATTCTCGATAGTAATGGCCGCTTTAAAATGGCTAGAGGACATAAGTCCGCATTGACGGCAATATGTGCCAAATATCCGCCTGGCTCACAAAATAAGCGGGATTAAGGCTCTAAGAGTCGTTGGAATAGGCGTTTTTGGGTGGGCGTTAACGATAATCTCGGTGGGAATTAATAGCCGCGATGTTTCCAAAAGGCACTGACTTGGCTCTGTTCATCATGTAAGTGGACGTGAAATGTCTTGTCGGCGACCACCTTATCTTTTAGCGCTAAGGTCATGCGCCACTTGCCCACTTTGTTGTGTTCAGGCGCCCAGATAGTATCACCGAGGTAGAATCGCCAGTCGTTAGATTCGACGAAGACGTCGCCCTCAAAAGGTGGCCTAACCTCTCCCTTATCGTCAGGAATATCGGGGTGATATATGCAATATCTGAGTTTTTGATTCTTGGCTTTTTTTATTTGCGCCACAAAGCCAAATTCGATATCTAGGATGGCAGGCACATGTACGGTGGCTTTCATAAATTTAGGCAGGGCATCGCTCTCATCATCCCATTGACTGAAAATGCCTGCTTGGATGATAGACACATCGGCTTTGAGTTTTGACACGCAGCGGGTTTCCCTTGCTTAAATTGAAAATAGGGTCAACAGACTCTAGTTATGGTACTTAACCGCCATATCGATCATAGGCTCACGGCTCGCCTTAGCCGCGCGTAACCTAGCGAGATACTTTTCCCACAATTCGACCTGATTGGTGGCTAAGTCATACAAGATTTTCCAAGAGAACAAGCCGGTATCGTGACCATCATCAAACACTAATTTTACCGCATAGTTCCCCACGGGGGTGATAGCATCGATATTGACGTTTTTCTTATGGGTGACCAGTACAGGATTACCGTGGCCATGGACCTCTGCCGATGGCGAGTACACTCGCAGTAGTTCACAGCTTAACGCGTAAGTGTTGCCATCATCGAAACTGACTTCTAATAGGCGAGACTTGCGCTTGAGTTTTAGTCCTGTGACCTTGGGGCTTTCAACTGACATCTGATTGGCCTTGTTATGTGAGGTAAAGAGCAATAATACTTAATTGATACAAAGGGGGCCTAGGTGATACCGCCTAGGCCCCTAAGTATTACAAGATAAAGCGGCTTAAGTCTTCGTCTTGTACCAAGTTATCTAGGTGTGCATTAACGTAGTCAGCGTCGATAATGGTGCTGCTACCCGATTTATCCGACGCTTCAAAAGAGAGCTCTTCCATTAGGCGCTCCATCACAGTGTGTAGACGACGTGCGCCGATGTTTTCGGTGCGCTCGTTAACCTGCCATGCAGCTTGAGCTATGCGCTCTATGCCCGATTCGGTAAACTCAATCTTAACGCCTTCGGTTGCCATGAGCGCTACGTATTGCTCGGTGAGCGAGGCGTGCGGCTCGGTCAAAATGCGTTTAAAGTCATCGGCCGATAGCGCTTGTAGTTCGACGCGGATCGGCAGACGCCCCTGCAGCTCTGGGATCAAATCTGACGGTTTAGACATCTGGAATGCACCAGAGGCGATAAACAAAATATGGTCGGTTTTTACCATGCCATGTTTAGTGGTGACAGTGCAGCCCTCAACCAGCGGCAGTAGGTCACGTTGTACCCCTTCGCGTGAGACATCAGGACCTGATGACTCGCCGCGCTTACAAATTTTGTCAATCTCATCAAGAAACACGATGCCGTGCTGCTCAACCAACTCAATGGCTTGCTCTTTTAGGTCATCCTGATTCACCAGCTTAGCGGCTTCCTCTTCGATAAGTAGCTTGTAAGCTTCCTTGATGGGCATCTTGCGGCGCTTACTGGCGCCTGGGCCCATGTTTTGGAACAGGCTTTGCAGCTGATTGGTCATCTCTTCCATGCCGGGAGGCGACATGATTTCGATACCCATTTGCGGCGCCGAGATGTCAATTTCAATCTCTTTATCGTCTAGCTGGCCTTCGCGTAACTTCTTACGAAAGACCTGACGCGTGGCCGAGTCATCTTTACTTTCGCTGTCCCAATCTTCTTTAGGCTTAGGCAGTAATGCATCGAGAATGCGCTCTTCAGCCGCTTCTTCGGCTCTGAATTTGCATTTGATCATCTGCTCTTCGCGGGTCAGGTTTATGGCGGCATCGGTAAGATCGCGAATGATCTGCTCAACTTCTTTACCGACATAGCCCACTTCGGTGAACTTGGTCGCTTCGACTTTGATAAAAGGCGCCTTGGCCAGCTTGGCTAAACGGCGAGCAATTTCAGTTTTACCGACACCGGTTGGGCCGATCATCAGAATATTCTTGGGGGTGACCTCTTGGCGCAGATCTTCATTAAGCTGCATACGGCGCCAGCGATTACGCAGGGCGATGGCGACAGAGCGTTTTGCCGCTTGTTGGCCAATGATATGACTGTCCAGTTCGTGAACAATCTCTCTAGGAGTCATCTCAGACATAGTTTTCCCTTAATGCATGCTGCATAGGTTATTGATCTCGAGCTGAGCTCAAGATCAGTAATTCAGTTCTTCTATCGTTTTGAATTGGTTGGTGAACACGCAGATATCACCAGCAATAGTTAACGATTTCTCGGCGATCTCTTTCGCGCTGAGCTCGGTATTCTCAAGCAGTGCAGTGGCCGCGGCTTGGGCAAAGTTGCCCCCAGAGCCTATGGCGATAAGATCGTTCTCTGGTTGCACTACGTCACCGTTACCTGTGATGATCAACGAGCATTCGCTATCGGCTACGGCTAATAGGGCTTCGAGCTTGCGTAGCACCTTGTCTGAACGCCAATCTTTGGCCATTTCGACCGCGGCGCGCATCAGTTGTCCTTGGTGCATCTCTAACTTTGCTTCGAAGCGCTCAAACAGGGTAAATGCATCGGCAGTACCGCCAGCAAATCCGGCGAGTACTTTATTGTGGTAAAGGCGTCGAACCTTTTTTGCGTTTCCTTTCATCACTGTATTTCCCAGTGAGACTTGGCCATCACCGGCAATGACAACTTGATTGTTGCGACGTACTGAAACGATTGTGGTCACGATATTTCCTCTTCTCTAGCCGAGGGGTAGGAAACCCTTCGGTGGACAATATTTAAGATATGGGGGACAGCCGTTAAAAATTCAAGGCAAGTGAGTGGTCGTTGTTAGCGTTTGGCGTTTTTTAATGTGAAAGCTGGGTCGGTTGCGGCATTTTTCAGCATTACTTACCAAGGAAGAAGGATAACAAAAACGGGCATAAGGCCCGTTTTTGTGAGAAAAGGCTTAGTCACCTTCCCAAAACCAAATTTGGCAGCCATTGAGACCACCGCGTTGTAGCACATGGCGCTGTCTTTCGGCCACGCGCTTACGCTCGTAAGGGCCGAGTACCACCTTGTACCACATGCCTTTGGTGCCTTGAACTTTTCGCACTTGAGCTTCGAGTCCTTGAAAGGCAATCATGGCTTTCATCTCATTGGCTTGGGATTCTTTTCTAAAGGATCCGCACTGCATCTGATAGGGACGGGTCGGTTGGGTCTGCTCTGGAATATCGACTTCGACGCGCTTATTTTCGAGCTCGCGCTGATAAGTCCACTCCTCTTTGGGTTTGGGCGGCAGCGCGTTAGGGTCACGTTTTTCAACCTTAGGTTGCACTACTGGCTTAGCCGCAGGGGCTGGTACTTGTTCGTCGGCGCTATCGTTAATGCTCCAGAGAAAATAACCAAAGCCGCCCAGCAGGGCGACCGTCACTAAGGTCAGCAGTATCGGGAAGCGTCGTGGCGCTTGGGCGGCAGATTTCCCTCTACCACCTCGGGGCCGGCTTTTATTGGCCGGCTTTCTGTTGGCGTAGTCGCGATTGCTCATGTTACCGCCTTACGTTACATGCGCTCTAAGGTGTCGATACCGAGTAGGTCTAGACCTTGCTTCAATGTGTTGGCGGTCAGTTGCGATAAGAGCAAACGGCTCTTCTTCTCGGCCTCTGAATCGGCGGCGAGTACTGGGCAGGCCTCATAAAAGCTAGAGAATGCCCCCGCAAGTTCAAATAGGTAACCACATAAGGCATGAGGTTGACCTTTGTCGACCATGCGATTAAGCACTTCGCCAAACTGAGCCAATTTAGTGCCTAACTCTTTCTCTTTGTCATGCTCAAGAGTGATGCTGGCATCGCTTAAATCGACATCTGCCGCACGCTTGAATATCCCCGCGATGCGGGTATAGGCATAAAGTAGGTAAGGTGCGGTATTGCCTTCGAAGCTGAGCATCTGCTCAAAGCTGAAGATGTAATCGCTGGTGCGGTTTTTCGACAGGTCGGCATATTTGACCGAGCTTATGCCCACGACTTTAGCGATCTGCTCTAGCTCGGCTTGATCCATATCTGGGTTTTTGCTGCGCACTAATTCTAATGCGCGCGTTTCAGCTTCGCTGAGTAGATCCACCAGTTTCACGACGCCACCCGAGCGGGTCTTGAATGGTCGGCCATCTTCGCCGTTCATGGTGCCAAAGCCCATATGCTCTAAGCTCATGTTCAGATTAACAAAGTTGGCTTTGCGCGCTAAATTAAACACTTGCTGGAAGTGTAGCCCTTGGCGTAGATCGACAAAGTAGAGCGCGCGATCGGCTTTAAGCACATTTGAGCGATAACGCATCGCCGCCAAATCACTGGTGGCGTACAGATAACCGCCATCGGCTTTTTGGATGATAACCGGCAGCGGCTCACCCTCTTTGGTTTTAAATTCGTCTTGAAACACCACTTTAGCGCCATTGCTTTCAGACAATAGGCCTTGTGCATCAAGGTCGGCCACCACTTGGGCTAAATCGTCGTTGTAAGCACTTTCACCGCGCACATCGGCGCGGGTCAGGCTCACGCCTAAACGCTCATACACTTGATGGCAGTGGCTTAAGGATATGTCGTTAAACTCGCGCCATAATTTGTTGCAGTACTCATCGCCTGATTGCAGTTCAACCACCAATTTACGGGCGCGGGTGGCAAACTCTTCTGACTCATCGAAGCGCACTTTGGCGGCGCGGTAGAAACTTTCAAGATCTGACAGTTCCATTTTGGCTTGCTCGCCTTTCGCGGCGCGCAGCTCTTCCATGTAAGCCAGCAACATGCCGAACTGGGTGCCCCAATCGCCCACATGGTTTTGACGGATCACCTTGTGTCCTTGAAATTCCAGCGCGCGTACCACACTGTCACCAATGATGGTTGAACGTAGGTGACCTACGTGCATCTCTTTGGCAAGGTTGGGTGACGAGTAGTCAACCACCACGGTTTGCGGTGTGGGGAGTACGACACCGAGGTGATCGTCTTTGAGCGCTGTCATTAGCTGTGTGGCTAAGGCATTGTCATCAATAAAGAAGTTGATAAAGCCTGGCCCTGCAATTTCCACTTTAGCCACTTGGCTGTCTTGCGGCAAACTGTCGATGATCAGCTGGGCCAACTCACGCGGATTTTTGCGCGCCACTTTAGTCAACATCATGGCTAAGTTAGTGGCAAAATCACCGTGGGTTTTGTCTTTAGTTCGGTCGACTTGAATGCGCGCTTCAAAATCGGCAGGCACGATCTCCTGCTGCTTTAGGGTCTGAATGGCTTGTTCGAGCAAAGATTGAATATGTGATTTCATTGGCGTTTAATCGACAGTTACTTAAAGATAAAAAGATTCAGGGATAACCGTACATTTTAGCCGCTAGTGGTGGCTAATTGCTATCCTCTGGCATGAATTTTATATGCTATTTGGCATATTTTTTATTACAACAGATCTTGCGGGTCGCGATCTAAGCTCCAGCGGCACTTTTTGGCCAAGGGTAAGGCTTCGATTTGTGGCAGCGCGGCCTCAAACGATTTTTGTAGTAGGCTGCGCTCTTGGGTTTGAAACATCAATTGGCGGCGAAACTTGCCGGCTTTCTTGTCCATGGGCGCAGGCATGGGGCCTATCACCTCACACTGCTCATTTTGTGGCAAAATAGCGGCAATCTGCTGTAAAAACTCGTCAGCATCTTCGGCGCGATGGGCTTCGGCGCGCAGCAGCAACATGTGCCATGCGGGTGGCAACAAGGCTTGTTTTCGCTCCTCTAATTGACCCCGAGCAAACTCACCGTAACCTTTGTGCATCAGCTCGCGCAAGATGGGATTATCGCACTGATGGGTCTGTAATAATACCGTGCCGGCTTTACTGGCTCGCCCTGCGCGTCCCGATACTTGGGTATACAACTGGCCAAAGCGCTCTGGCGCGCGAAAATCGGCGCTAAAGAGGGCGCCGTCTACGTCTAGCAGCCCCACTAAGGTGACATCGGGAAAATGATGCCCTTTTGCCAGCATCTGAGTGCCGACCAGGATTTTATACTCCCCCTTGTGGATGGCGTTGAGATGCCCTTCGAGCGCCCCTTTGCGGCTGGTGGTGTCACGGTCGATGCGCACCACAGGATATTGGGGAAACTCTTTCGCTAATGCCTCGGCTAATTGTTCTGTGCCCACACCTTGACCCATTAACATGGTGCTACCACATTGGTGGCACTGGCGCGGTATGGCGTACTGGTTGCCACAATGATGACAGCGAATTTCGCCCAATGATTGATGCACAGTAAAAAAGGCATCACAACGGTCACACTCATGCAGGTGGCCACATTCGTGGCACAACAGGGCGGGGGCGAATCCACGGCGATTGAGAAACAGCAGCACCTGATTGCCCGCATCGAGGTGAATACGCATCTCATTGAGTAGGGCATGAGACAGCCCATTTTTGAGCGGCTGATTACGAATATCGATAATACCTTGACGCACTTTTTCGGCCGCGCCCGCGCGCTCCCCTAAACTTAGGTGTTGGTAGCGACCGCTGAGGGCATTTTGCAGGGTTTCCAGTGACGGCGTGGCGCTGCCCAGTAATACGGGAATTTTTTCTAAATGGCCGCGCATCACGGCTAAATCGCGGGCGTGATAGCCCACCCCCTCTTGCTGTTTAAAGCTGCTATCGTGCTCTTCATCTAAGATGATAATGCCGGGATAACGCATCGGGGTGAACAGCGCCGAGCGCGTGCCAATAATAATAGCCGCTTCGCCGGCGCGCGCCTGCCGCCAGGCGCTAAGGCGCTGATTATCGGTTAGTCCAGAGTGGATCACCGCGACCTGCACCTTAAAACGTTGCTTAAACCGGCTGATGGTTTGCGGTGTTAGGCCAATTTCAGGCACCAAAATGAGTGCTTGCTTCCCCTGTTTGAGCACGGTTTCTAGTAAGGCCAAATACACCTCTGTCTTGCCCGAGCCGGTGATCCCTTCGAGTAAGGTGCAGTGATAGCCTGTTTGCTGATTGAGGGTGGCCACCGCAATGGCCTGTTCTGGATTGAGCCTATGGGGCTCTTCATCTAGGGTTAAGTTGTCGCGCCAGCTAAGGTCGAGTTGATTGGCTCTGTCTTGGTGGGTTATCCAGCCACGCTCCTGCAATGCTTTTAGCGCGGGTTTACTCAGTTCGAGCGCGTTTAATTCTTCTTGAGTCAGCTCACCTTGCAGCAAATGTTGCATCACTTTGCGTTGGGCTGGCGCGCGCTTTAAGGTGTCGAGATCGGCAGCGTGCCCTGCGCTGGTTAAACACCAAAAACGGGTGCTTTCGGCGCTAACCTGTGCGCCTTTACGTAGGGCGACTGGCAGAGCTTGGGAGAGCATTTGGCCCACACTGCAAAAATAGTAGCGCGCCGCCCATTGAGTCAGTTGATATAAAGAGTCGGGCAGCAGTGGCTCAGTATCTAAAAATTCGCTTACCGATTTTATCTGCTGTGGCGCTAAGTCACAGGTGTCAGTGATCCCGGTCACCAAGCCAATAAGTTGCTGACGACCGAAAGGGACTTTCACGCGCACGCCTTTGACCGCCAGATGGCTGTCGCTCTCTTTGACGCGATAACTAAAGTTTTGGCGTAGCGGGACGGGCAGGGCAACTTCGACAAACAAAGACATAAAACCAGACAAGCAAACTTAAGGTAGAGCAAGTGTAACCAGCGTACATCGTTAGGGCTACCACTATCTTTTATAGGCGACGGTTTTACCCTATTTTCGGGAGCTTAGTGGCGTTGTGGTCACTGTTGCTGGGGATAAATAGATTGAATCGTTAGCAGGATTTGTGCTTAATAGTTGTACGGTTATGACGATAAGAATGCGGCTATGAAAACTCTGGTATATCCCTTATTACTCCTGCTGCTATCGCTGAGTCACTTTAGCTGGGCGGCAGTGACTCATGTGAGCATTAATCAAATGCAATTTCACCTCGGATTAAACCCTAAGCTCAAGCTCAATATTGTGACCGACCAACCGAGTGTCGATAAATTGCAGTTTGTGGTGGCGCAACAAAGTGGTCAAGAGCGTTTAATGGTCACACCGGTGAATAATTTTATGTTGCAGCTTACCGGCCTTGAGGATGTGACAGACGCCAATGCCGAGTTAATTGTGCAGGAGTACCATGTTAACCAATGGCGTGAGGTTAAGCGGATTACACTGTTTGATGCGACGCGGGTACCTACCAAGCCTAAGCCAAGCATCACGGCCAAGCCGCTGGTGGCAAGCAATACGCTAAGCAGTGAATCGCCAAAGCCTTTAAAAGAGCAGCAAAAGGCTCCACAAGGGGATGTGGCAGCGGATTTGGTGCAGGCCGATTGTGAGTTAAACTACGAGGCGCAGCAAACCCTATGGCGTATCGCCAGTGCCTATGCCAAGTCATGGCAACTTAGCCCTTATGGCGCCATGTTGGCAATTTTCGATGCTAACCCCAAGGCATTTAATCAAGGTGAGATCCATGGTCTGCGTGCCGATGTGGTGTTGCGTTGCCCATCACTGAGTGTGAAGGAGCGCTATCGTGATGCCAAGCAGGCTCAGCAGTTGTTTGAGTCTATGTAAGCTAAGCTATACAGATAGCTTGAGCCTAGGTAAGCGTCGTTGAGAGCTTAATGGGCGAGATCTGTTAAGAGGGGGGCAATATATTGGCGATGAGAATTACTCAGTTAGGTGCGGCCCATGCTTGTATCTCTTGCTTGTATCCTGTACTATCTCGCGCCTGAATATTCTATTAACTGCATGTGGTGTCCGACTTCGGGTTGGAAGAGCGACATGGCCTTTAACTTGAGGTAATCCCAATGAAACCAGGCATTCATCCTGATTATGCAGAAATCACTGCAACTTGTACTTGTGGCAACGTTATCAAAGTAAACTCAACTGCAGGTAAGCCACTGCATTTGGACGTATGTGGTGCATGTCACCCATTCTACACTGGTACCCAGAAAGTTATGGATACTGGCGGACGTATCGACAAGTTCAACAAGCGTTTCGGCGCTCTTGGCAAGAAGTAATTATTACTTTTGCAATGAACGTAAAAAAAGGTGCCTTAATGGCGCCTTTTTTGTTGCCTGCTGTGGGTGTTATTCACGGCGCATTATTGATTGTGGTGTAAGCGAAACCCTGACAGTATGTAAGCTAGATTTGATGTAACACAGCCGGTGTCAGTAACTATTTCAATGAATCATTATGCTAAAAGTTCAGGCTATCTAAGTAAGCCGCTAATCGAAGGATATGATTATAGATGAGCAGATATAGCAGATACGTACTCACCTTATTCGGTTTATTACCCTGCTATTGTTTTGCAGCTCAGCCCAGTGTCTGTGTGCCCACCCACTTCGATGAGACCGTGACCCTCAGTTATGTGATTGATGGTGATACGTTAGTCCTCAGTGATGATCGCCGGGTGCGGCTTATTGGCGTCGATGCACCAGAGATTGACTCGCAATATCCAGAGTTGTCCGAGCCGTTTGCCAATCAGGCGCGTCAGTTTGTACAGCAACAGCTTCAGGCCGGACAAACGTTACAATTAGCGTTCGATCGCAAACGCTTAGATCCCCACGGTAGAACCTTAGCCTATGTTTTCACTCAAGCGGGTGAGCATTTACAAGAGCTGCTGCTGAATCATGGCTATGCTAAAAGTCGGGTGTATCACAATGATTACTTCTGGCAATGTTTCGAAGCATTAGAGCGCCGATCAAGAGCAACAAAACAGGGATTATGGAGCCATCTTAGTTATCAACCGAAGCGAGTCGACCAACTTAACCGAGACGATTTGAACCGTTGGCGAGAGGTGGAGGGGACTGTGACCGGCTTTGAAAGAAAGGGGCAGTATTTATGGATCATTATCGATGAAAAATTTTACGTGGGCATACTTAGAGCAGAATCTGGTAAATTTAACAACATTTTGACCTTAGATTTGCTGCAAAGCCGCGTAATTGTGCGCGGGGAGTTGTATTATTCCTACAAAAAATGGCAGATGATAAGTTATCATCCATCACAGATAAGTTTGCAAAATGAGCCTTAGTTTGTTTAATGGCATAATAAACTGAAATTTTCTAATATCTTGTTTAAAAAGTGTGTTGATTCGAGTATCTTAGCCTCTAACGACGCTACAGCTTAGCTCTGTTTGACTCAGGCTGAGATAGTAGGGCGTTAAGACCTCACTCTAAGATTTAACTTGTCGCATTTTTCAGGATTATTAAGATGGCCGATTTTCGTCAACAAGCCCTTGACTACCATGAGTTCCCCGTTCCAGGTAAAACTGCAGTTAGCCTGACCAAGCCCGCTGAAACCAGTATGGACTTGGCGCTGGCGTATAGCCCAGGTGTCGCGGAGCCTGTCCGTGAAATTGCAGCCAATCCTGATAACGCCTATCGCTATACCGCTAAAGGTAACACGGTTGCAGTGATCTCTAACGGGACAGCCATTTTGGGTCTGGGTAACCTTGGTCCATTGGCATCTAAGCCTGTGATGGAAGGCAAGGCATTATTGTTCAAACATTTTGCCAATATCGATGCGACAGATATCGAAGTAAAACATCGCACAACAGAAGAGTTTATCAACACGGTAGAGGCCATTGCCGATACTTTTGGTGGTATAAACCTTGAAGATATCAAGGCTCCTGAGTGTTTTGAAATTGAAAAGGCCCTGATCGAGCGTTGTAACGTACCGGTATTTCATGATGACCAGCACGGTACAGCCATAGTTACCGCGGCGGGGATGATCAACGCGCTTGAGATCCAAGGTAAAAAACTGGAAGAAGCGGTCTTTGTTTGTATGGGCGCCGGCGCTGCCGCGATTGCCTGTATGACCATGCTCGTTAAGTGTGGCGTGCAGCGTGAAAACGTTTATATGCTCGACCGTAAAGGTGTTATCCACACTCGTCGTGAAGATATTAACGAGTACAAAGCTCTGTTTGCCAACAACACCGACAAACGTACCTTACAAGATGTGATCAAAGGTGCCGATGCGTTTTTAGGCCTATCTGGCCCTGATGTATTAACGGCTGACGATGTCCTATTGATGGCCGATAAGCCGGTGATTTTTGCTTGTTCTAATCCTGATCCTGAGATTAGACCCGATCTTGCCCATGACGTGCGCAAAGATCTGATCATGGGAACGGGCCGCAGTGATTATCCAAACCAAGTTAATAATGTCTTGTGTTTCCCGTTTATTTTCCGTGGTGCTCTCGATGTGCGCGCCTCACAAATTAACGATGAAATGAAAATTGCAGCAGTGCATGCGATCGCGGCATTGGCAAAGGAGCCAGTCCCCGCCAGCGTATTGGCCGCTTATCCAGATGTATCAGAGTTAAGATTTGGCCCTGAGTATGTCATTCCTAAACCCATGGATACACGTTTATTATCAAACGTGGCCAAGGCGGTAGCGCAAGCGGCTATCGACTCGGGCGTGGCGGCGATACAGACCTTGCCTGAACATTATATGGCGTAAGCGATATCCCGCTGATTGATTAAGGGCCTGAGGGCCCTTTTTTATTTGTGCCCAATAAGGTTTGTTTGTATGGTAATTAAGCTGATTTTGATTTTATCAGATCTACATTAGCCATTGGCTAACGACTGTAGATGAATCTTCGTCGCATTAATAAATTAACTATTTAATTTTATTGGTATAAAGCCAATAGCAGCAAAAATATAACAATAATTCTGCAGGAAGCGACATGAAAGCAACTGTACTATTAACCAAAAAGCTCACCGGTTTCTGGCTGCTATCGCTAGTGGCGATGGCTTTTATTTTTCTGCTGACCGCAGTGTTTAGTGTCATGCAACTGACCTATAAACAGCAGCAACAGCAAGTTTCGCAACTCAGCGCTATTTTGTCTCAGCATCAAACGCCAGCGCAATTACAACAGCTCGATCTTTGGCTACCACAACTCTTGTCGGCCTATCAGGCACAGCAGTTTGTGTTAACACGTCAAAATGACGTGCTTTACCGCTACGATAATCCTCTGCCAGAGCGGCGCGTTATTCGTTATGGGCGTGCCATCTTACCTGCTACGCCAATAACAAGTTTGTCGGCTACAAGCGATCAAGCAGAACTTAGGTTTGAGCTCAGTTTGCCCCGTCCGCTGCAATTCAATCAGATCAGTGGTTATGGCGGGTTGATTTTGCTGCTAGGCTTAACGGCTATCGCGATCTTTGTGCGTTGGGGCTACCTCTGGTTAGCCCAACAACTTGAAGGCGTTGAAGATTTAGCTAAACGCAGCCATCTCATCTTATCTGGCGATTATGACAAGGCCTTGGCGGAACGTGGTCATGGGCGACCAAGGTTGATCAATCGTGCCTTGACACAGTTGCTGCTGGAGCTCGATGATGCGCAAAAACAGCGAGCGCGTTTCGATCAAGTGATTCGCTCTAACACCTTTCTCGATCCCGCCACAGGCATAGGCAATCGGCTATTTTTGAAAAACCGTCTCGATGCGTTAAGTAACAACCAAGGGATGTTTGCTCCTGGGGTGCTGCTGTTATTAGAGATGGAAGATCTAGACCTATTACAGCAAGAACACGATGAGTTAGCCGTTCAAGAGATGCTGAGCCACACCATTAATGATATTAATCAGTTGCTCAACAATTACGCCAACAGTATTTTTTCACGCCGCTCCTATAACCAGTTTGCCATTGTGGTTCCGCAAATCTCCTTGGCCGATGTCGAAAAGCTAGTGGCGAAATTGCTGAAAGTTTGTTTGGCACAGCCTCTGGAGGGATTGGTTAATCGTGATGATTTTTTCCACATTGGCGTGGCGTATTTCAAGGTCGGCGACAGTAAAGAACAGTTGATTGAAGAGGCGGAGATGGCGTTACGTGCGGCGCAATTTCAGGGCGCTAGCGGCTGGTTTATGTATGATAAAGGTGCTGTCGATGAAGAGTTTGCCCGAGGTTCGGTGCGTTGGCGCAGCTTTTTAGAGTATGCGCTAGTTAACAAGCGGGTGGTTATCTATTCACAAGCAGTGCTAGACAGTGATGGGGTAGAGCACCACAGAGAGGTGTCGAGTAGGCTACGAGACAGTAAGGGCAATTTGGTTCGTGCCACCCTGTTTTTACCTATGGCGATTAAGTGTGGCCTCACCCCCCAAATTGAGCGTCAGGTGATAGAGGCGGTATTATTTGATCTACTGGGTAGTAATCCTCAAAATACTCAGCGTTACAGCATTAATCTCAGTCTCGATACCCTGACCAGCCGCGCGTTTATTCGTTGGTTTAAAACCACCTTGCTCGAATACCGTAACCTGGCATCAAAACTGATTATTGAGGTCAATGAAGATATTGTGGTCAATAATATCGAGCAGTTAACCCCTACGCTGAATATGATCAGTAAAATGGGCGCCAGCCTGTGTGTTGACCGAGTAGGACAACAGGTGGTGAGCATGCAATACATTACCAGCTGTAAATTCGATATCATTAAATTGCACCGTTCTATTGTGAGACAAATTCATTTACGCCAAGAAAATCAACTTTTTGTAAGAAGCCTTATCGGTGGTTTGTATCGCTCTGAAGTGCAAGTGTTTGCCGAAGCAATAGAATCATTTGAAGAGTGGCAAACGCTCAAAATTCTCGGGGTCAGTGCCGGGCAGGGGAGCCTGTTTAGCGATCCGGTGCAAGAAATATGATGCTAATAGCCAGCAGAGTTGCTTAAGTCAGGTATGCTAGAGCAAGGTAAAATTATAGCACTCGATGGCTATGGTTTTTTTCTATAAAATTAAGAAATTAGTCGTTACAATAACCACAGTATTTACGATGTTTTAAAACTGACCTTAGATTTAATATTGAGCTGTGATTAGATTATTCGGTGGTTTGGGTCATGTAACTCAGATTGAGTATAAAATAGTGGGCGTACCTTAATGCAACAACGTTTTTTGAGTAAGCTGGCCTTTTGGCAAAAATCACATTCTAGCGCTAAGGTCGGTATCTATATTGATGCCGATGAGATCACGGCTTATCAGGGAGGAGAATCGCCTAGCTTGATAAAAATCCCCTTGATTAAACAAGATTGGCAGCTTGCCTTCGCGACGCTTGCTACACAGATCCCGCGTGCCAACCTACACATAGTACTCAGCGATTGCTATTACCAATTGCTATTGGTCGACAAGCCACCAGTTGCGGATGAGGAGATGGGCCAAGCCCTATTGTGGTCAATTAAAGATATGGTGGCCAAGCCTGTTAACGAGCTGCACTTAGATTATTTTGAAGCGCCACAATCGCGAAGCAACAAGTTGACTGTGGTGGTGGTCGAGCGCGCCATGCTCAGCGCGTTGGCGTTGGCCGCTAAGCAGCATGAGATCACTATTGCCGGGATCGGTATAGAAGAGATAGCTATCAGTAATTATCAAGTCAGTGACAGCCAAGCGAGACTAGTGTTGTGCCATACGCCCAACAGTGATTTGATGCTGGCCGTGATTAAGCAGGGGCAACTGTTTATGCAGCGCAGCGTCAGAGGCTTTAATCAGATCAATACAGTATCGGCGGCCGATCTGCGCTTAGAGATTGCCGATAATCTCAGTATCGAGCTGCAACGCTCGATGGATTATTTTGAAAGCCAATTCCGTCAAGCGCCGGTCGCCTCGATCGACCTGCTAATGGAGGGCGATCGTAATGAGTTGGCTCACCTGTTATCGGCAAACTTTGATCAAAAAGTCGAGGTGATCCCCTGTGAGCGCGTGGCAGACAAACTGGCTGAGTTTGCATATGCCGAGTTTAGCCGTAATGCTCAACCGGAGGAGGCGTAGATGACGCAAAAACTCAGGGTTAACTTATTTCATCCCTCGCTGTTACCGCATCAATTACGGCTCTCTTTCACACGTTTATGCCAAGTGACGTTAGTGTTGGCATGCTTGCTATTGCTCGCCAGTGGCATCACCTATTGGAGCGTCGACCATTTGCAACAGCAGCATGCGCAATTAAGTGGCCAAAAGGTAGACTACGACCGCCAAAAAGCGCAGTTAGAGCAGCAGATAGCCGCGCGCAGCGCGTCATCGAATTTGGTGGCTCGGGTGGATTTGGTGACCCAGCAGCTTGAGCTGAAACGCCAATTACTGGGAGAGCTCGGCCATGTGCAAGCGCTGACCAGTCACGGTTATTCCTCCTTATTAACTGACTTGGCTAGCGTAGCAGACAGCAGCACTTGGCTGACGCGAATTCAGGTTATGGAAAAACAATTTATATTTGAAGGCTACAGTAGCGCGCCGCAGGATGTGCCGCGTTGGGTTGAGCGTCTAAAACGGGTCGACACCTTAAAAGGTCAAGCCTTTAGCACCTTGACCATCAATCGGGGTGAAGAAGAGCCGTTGTCATTTGTGCTTCGCAGTGAAGCCTCGAAGGAGCCGAATCAATGAAGCCATTATGGTCCCAATGGGGGGCGCAGTTTAACCAACTCACCCAGCGCGAGCGGGTGATGATTGTAAGTGCCACGATTGCCATCATAGGTGTGCTACTCTATTTTCCATTAGAGTCATTATTACTCAAACGTGATGCACTGCAGCGGCAAGTGAGTACCCTAGCCTCTGAAAATAAGATATCAATACAACAAATTGATCTCTATCAGCAGCGATTAACCCAAGACCCCGACAAAGAATATCGGCAACGATTAACCACGTTAGAGCAACAACTGGCGGATATCGACCAACAGCTGTCGTTTCAGATGGTAGACATGGTGCCTGCCGAACATATGCCGGCGATGTTGAGCCGATTGCTGGGGCAGATCAAAGGAGTGAAATTACACTCGTTCGATACACTCGCACCACAACCTTTACTGGCGGTAGCTGACAAAGATAAGCTGAATTTGTACAGCCATGGCATCAAACTCACCTTTGTTGGCGACTATTTTTCCACCCTTAAATTTATTCAGGCGGTGGAAAATATGCCGAATAAGCTTTATTGGAAGCAGCTAGATTACACCGTTGATGAATACCCGAAGGCCAATGTGGTTTTGGAGTTATACACCTTAAGTATCAATAAGGACTTTATCAGTGTTGCTAAATAAGATGAAATCTGGCTTAGCCTTGTTGATCACTTGTGCCAGTATGCTGGTCATCACGGTACAGGCGCAATCGTTACGGGATCCCACTCAACCTGGGGTCGGTGCGGTGTCGCACTCAGTCAGTCAGCAACAAGGTACTGACACGCTCAAATTAAACAGTGTATTGATATCGGATAACAGCGCGACCGCGATTTTTAATAACAAGATGTTCACCCTAGGTGACCGGGTACAAGGGGTCAAAATAGTGCGCATTAATGCCAGCGGCGTGTGGTTAGCCGATGGCCGACACTTCACCTTGTACCAAGCCGTAACAGAGACTAAGGGACAATAAATGACCGCAGTAAGAACCATAACGCCATTACTGGTGCTGCTATTAGCGGCATGTCAGACAACGGATCGTCCGCAGCCTGTAGAAGCCAAATCGGCATTATCAAGCTCCATCGCTCAGCAGCAAGTTCAGGCGGAGATACCACCTGCAGCTAAGATGCCCGATTCTGTGCAGCGTGAGCTCGCTTCAGCGTCAATGCTGGGCAGCGTGGCCCCCATGATGCCTCCAGAGCGGCGCTTTGATGTGTCTGCCAATGATGTTGATGCAAAGGTGTTTTTCCCAAGCTTAGTGCAAGGCACGCCGCTGAGCGTGGCGGTACATCCTAATGTCAGTGGCTCGATTTCACTGTCACTAAAAGGGGTGACCCTGAGTGAAGCCTTGCAAGTCGTGGAAGATATTTATGGTTATGAAGTAAGCCGTGATGGGCGTATTTTACGCGTCTATCCTGCGGGGATGCGCACCGAAACTTTCGCGCTCAATTACCTGCACATGGAGCGCAATGGCCTCTCACTAACCTCAGTCAACTCGGGGAGGATCTCCGATACCAATAACTCAAACAGCAATAGCAATAACAACGGTAACAATAATAACGGTAACTTGGGCTCCAATAACGATTCGAGCAATAACAGTAATAACAACAGTAACGACACCACCAATGGTACCTTTATCCGTTCGACCACCAAAAGTGATTTTTGGGGCGATTTGAAAGAGACCTTAGTGTCGATTGTTGGCGAGACAGGTAACGGTCGCCAAGTGGTTATTACCCCGCAAGCTGGCTTAGTGACGATTCGCGCCTTTCCTAATGAGTTGCGTCAGGTGAAAACTTTTTTACAAACGGCCGAGAGTCACCTACAACGCCAAGTGATCCTAGAAGCCAAAATTTTAGAAGTGACCCTGTCGGACGACTATCAACAGGGGATCCAGTGGCAAAATGTCGTGGGTTCCGCTTTAGCCAATGGTAATACCAAGGTTAATTTTGGAACCTCGGCGGGCACGTTTGGCGATCAGATCACTGCCGCTTTAGGAGGCGTGACCTCATTACAAATCACTGGCAGTGATTTTGCCAGTATGATCACTCTGCTCGATACCCAAGGCGATGTTGATGTGCTCTCTAGCCCAAGGGTGACCGCCTCGAATAACCAAAAGGCGGTGATCAAAGTGGGTAGCGACGAGTATTTTGTCACCGATGTGTCTTCAACTACCGTGGCTGGCACTACGCCTGTGACCACCCCCGAGGTAGAATTGACGCCATTTTTCTCGGGTATCGCCTTGGATGTTACGCCGCAAATCGATGCTGAAGGTAATGTGCTGCTGCATATTCACCCCTCAGTTATCGATATTAAAGAGCAAAACAAATCCATTAAAATTTCTAACAGTACCCTAGAGCTACCGCTGGCAAAAAGTGAGATCCGCGAGTCCGATACTGTGATTAAGGCCCGTACTGGTGATGTGGTGGTGATCGGTGGTTTGATGAAGAGTGAAACCCTTGAACTGGTCTCTAAAGTGCCATTGCTTGGGGATATTCCTTTTCTGGGCGAAGCCTTTACTAATCGGGTAAATTCTTTAAAGAAAACCGAGCTGGTGATTCTACTCAAACCTACCGTAGTCGGTGCCGATACTTGGAAAGCTGAGCTTGAACGCTCAAAAGCCTTGCTCGACCGCTGGTATCCTGAGCCAATAAAGGAGTAGCGTCACTTGTATCGACAGCACTTTGGCATGGCGCAGATCCCCTTTTCATTAACACCCAATACGGAGTTTTTCTTTGGGTTAGCGCCTCATGTTGAGGCGCTGCAAGTGCTGCAAACGGCGCTGCAAACCGGTGAAGGCTTTATCAAGGTGATTGGTGAGGTCGGCACAGGTAAAACCCTTATCTGCCGTAAGTTGCTTAATGATATTCCCGCTAGGTTCCATTGCGCATATCTGCCTAACCCTTATCTCACGCCCGCTGAGCTGCGTTGGGCTGTCGCCTTAGAGCTAGGGCTGAAATATTCAGCCAATATCGATCAACAGCAGCTGACTAGCTTAATTCAGCAACAGTTGATTGCGTTATCCGCCCATGGTCATTCGATAATACTGGTGTTAGATGAGGCTCAGGCACTGCCTGATGACAGTCTGGAGGCGCTGCGGTTATTTACTAATCTCGAAACCGAAAGCCGCAAGTTATTACAGGTGGTGTTATTCGCTCAGCCAGAATTAGATGAGCGTTTGAGCTTGAAGCAGTTTCGTCAGTTAAGGCAGCGGATCACTTTTAGTTATCGTTTAAGGCCATTAACCATCGACGAAACAGCCGCTTATCTCACCCATAGGTTGCACATTGCGGGCTATCAAGGCACCGCGTTATTTTCACCCAGTGGCTGTCGGCGTATTGCCAAAGCGGCACGAGGGATCCCTAGATTGATCAATATTTTGTCTCATAAGGCGCTGTTATTGGCCTTTGGTGAAGGGGCGTCACAAGTGCAGCCTCGTCATATTCGCGCCGCCATTAATGATACTGAAGATGCGGGATCTGAGCTGCGTCGCCCACGTTGGTGGTTGGCGGGGGTTGCCACCTTATCAGTACTGTCTATCGCTGTGTGGAGCTGGTTGAGTGGGGCATTAGTATGAGTGTGATTAATACCATGCTCAAAGATCTCGATAAGCGCCAGCAAGCTCATTCGCTAGATACGTTACCCGTACCTGACATGCAGTATGTTGCGGCAGCACCGAATGGCTTTTCACGTCGATTACCTTGGGTTTTACTCCTGCTGTTGTCTGTGTGCGGCATGATAGGCGCCACTATCGCGTGGCAGAAGCTGATTGTATTAGCTCAAGATAAGACCCAGCTTGAGCAAGACTTACAACAAGCTCAGCGGTCGACAACAGAGTTAGTGGCACAAGAGCGTGCATTAACTCAGTCAGTTGAGCCAGTGCTCACAAACTATCAAAACGTGGTAGCAGAAAAGCCATTGCCGCAGCAGTCTGAAGTGGCCACCACGGAGATAAATTCCTCTTTATTGACGGCTAATGCCTCTACCCATGCCAAGACAAACATCAGTTCAGCAGCCGCTAATGGCGACGATGCAGGCATAAATGCTGATATTAAAAGCACAGAGCCTAAAAACACAGAGCTCAAAAACACCCTAACCACCAGAGATGTGAGTGATAGCAGTGCGCGCCAGTCTACAGAGGCAGACCCCAGCCCAATTGCAGGAGCGATGGCCGTCACAGAGGTTAAGCTAACGCCAGCGGCGCTGGCACAAAAGCGTTTTGCTTTAGGACAAACGGCACAAAATGAGGGGCAGCTTGCGCAGGCGCAAGAGTATTTTTCTGAGGCGATTCGCCTCGACCCTAGCCTGCATCAAGCTCGGCAACATTTGGCAGCGCTCTACTATGGCCAAGGGCGGCTCGGCGATGCCGACGATACGTTAGCGCAAGGACGAGTCTTATATCCTGAGCATGTTGATTATGCCCTGCTGCAAGCCAGAGTGTATGAGGCGTCGGGGGCAATAGATAAGGCATTAGCTGTGTTAACCACTATCCCGGATGAGCATGAACTCGCGGTGCAAAAGTGGACTATGCAGAGTCATTTAGCGCAGCAAGTACAACAGTTTACGTTGGCAGAGCAGAGTTATCGCCAGTTGGCGAGAGTCGAACCTAATCAAGCAAAATGGTGGGTGGGGCTGGCCTATGCACTCGACTCTCAGCAAGAATTTTTATTGGCTAAACAGGCGTATCGTCAGGCGTTGGCACTCAATGGCCTATCGGCCTCTGCCATTGCATTTATCGACCAGCGTTTAGCGCAGTTAGGAGATGTTGAGTGAAACCCAAGTTAAAAATGCGCTTAGGCGACCTGTTAGTACAAGAACACATTATTAGTGAAGAGCAGCTAATACAGGCCTTGGCGGAGCAAAAAAAGACAGGTAAAAAACTGGGGCGCACCTTAATCGACTTAGCTTATATCAGTGAAGAGCAGCTGCTGAGGTTTTTATCTCAACAGCTTAATATTCCCTTTTTAGATATCAGCCGCCGGGCGATCGCACCGCAAGTGATCAATTTATTGCCTGAGGTTCAGGCGCGCCGTTATCGTGCTTTGGTCGTTGAAGATCATGGTGATAGCGTATTGGTAGCCATGAGCGATCCGGCCGATCTGCAGTCGATGGACAACATAGAGGTGTTGCTTGCCCCGAAAACGATCCAAATTGCGGTAGTGACCGAAACTCAACTGCTGCACGCATTTGATAACCTGTATCGTCGTACTGGTGAAATTGACCAGATTGCGGGCAAGTTAGATGAAGAGTATGCCGCCGATGATCAATTTAATCTGGCCAGCTTGACCGATGACGACAGTGATAATGAAACCACTGTGGTTAAGCTGCTACAGTCTATTTTTAAGGACGCGGTGCAGATGCGGGCCTCGGATATTCATATCGAGCCCGGTGATAAAGTACTGCGCATTCGTCAGCGTATCGACGGTCAGTTACAAGAGCATACTCTGCCAGAGGTCAATATTGCTTCGGCTTTAGTGCTGCGCCTTAAGTTGATGGCCGGGTTGGATATTTCAGAGAAACGCTTGCCCCAGGATGGGCGTTTTCATATGGAGGTCAAGGGCCATAAGATTGATGTACGTATGTCGACTATGCCCATTTATCATGGCGAATCTGTGGTAATGCGTTTGCTTGACCAATCCGCAGGGCTGTTAACGCTTAATGAAACCGGCATGCCGCCCGCGATGCTGGCTCGGGTAAGGCAACAGATTAAACGTCCCCATGGTATGTTGCTGGTGACGGGGCCAACAGGTAGCGGTAAAACCACGACCTTGTATGGCATCTTAAGTGAGCTAAACACCGCCGACCGTAAAATTATTACTGTTGAAGATCCGGTTGAATACCAATTGCCTCGCATCAATCAGGTGCAGGTGAATCATAAAATTGGCCTCGATTTTTCTAATGTATTGCGCACCACGTTACGCCAAGATCCCGATATCATCATGGTGGGCGAGATGCGTGACCAAGAAACGGTTGAAATTGGCCTGCGAGGCGCACTTACCGGTCACTTGGTGTTATCGACCTTACACACTAACGATGCGGTCACTAGTGCGCTGCGCTTACTCGACATGGGGGCCGCCAGTTACTTGGTGGCCAGCGCACTGCGGGTCATTATTGCTCAGCGTTTGGTACGCCGCGTGTGCGAGCATTGCGCGCAGCCCTTTGATATGAACGCTCAAGATAAAGTTTGGCTTAGTTCGGTAAGTCGACGTGACTTCTCCCAAGTAAATTTGCGTATTGGTACAGGTTGTCAAAGCTGTGGTGGCAGCGGTTATCGTGGCCGCGTGGGGGTGTTTGAAATTTTAGAGCTCGATGATGCCATGATTGAGGCGATGCGCCGTGGTAATCCGCAAGATTTTGCTGCTGCAGCTTATCTTAGCCCTAACTTTACGCCGCTGGCCGAATCGGCCTTTGATTATCTTGCCCAAGGGATCACCACCATAGAAGAGGTGGCTAAGTTGGTCGAGGAGGCATCCGAGACCAGAATGCCGCAGGCGAGTGAAGTGCATAGCCATCAGGATAGGGTGTAACCATGCCAGTTTATCAGTATCGTGGGAGAGACGCCCAAGGCAAGGCGGTGACGGGACTACTCGACGCCGTGTCGGCGAGCGCCGCGGCCGACCAATTAATGTCGCGCGCGGTGATCCCTCTAGAGCTGATTGAAACTAAACCTAAGCGTGACTTTAATTTAGGAACCCTGTTTAAAGGCAAGGTAGGGCTAGATGAGTTACAAATTTTTACTCGGCAGATGTATTCATTAACCCGCTCGGGGATCCCCATCTTGCGCGCCATCGCGGGTCTGTCAGAGAGTAGCCATTCACAGCGGATGAAACTGGCGTTAAAGGACATTTCAGAGCAGTTGACCGCCGGTCGCCCCCTGTCGTCGGCGATGAATCATCATCCCGATGTCTTTGATGCGCTGTTTGTGTCGATGATCCATGTGGGAGAAAACACGGGTAAGCTCGAAGATGCTTTTATTCAGCTCTCAGGTTATATCGAGCGCGAACAAGAGACCCGCCGCCGGATTAAAGCCGCGATGCGTTATCCCATTTTTGTGTTAATCGCCGTAGCGTTAGCCATGGTGGTGCTTAATATTATGGTGATCCCTAAGTTTGCCGAGATGTTCTCTCGTTTTGGTGCCGATCTGCCCTGGGCGACCAAATTGCTGATCGCTACCTCGAACTTTTTTGTCAATTATTGGTATTTATTATTGCTGGGGCTACTACTGGGTTTTGTTGGGATCCGCTATTGGCATAACAGTGAAAAGGGTGAGAAGCAATGGGATAGATGGAAGCTCAACATCCCCGCGGTGGGCAGCATTATCGAGCGTTCGACGCTGTCACGTTACTGCCGCAGTTTTTCGATGATGCTCAGTGCTGGTGTGCCTATGACCCAAGCGCTCAGTTTAGTTGCCGATGCGGTCGATAACGCCTATATGCATGACCGCATCGTGGCGATGCGTCGCGGTATTGAGTCGGGGGACTCTATGCTGCGGGTGTCTAATCAGAGCCAGTTGTTTACCCCGCTAGTGTTACAAATGGTGGCGGTGGGTGAAGAGACAGGACAAATCGATCAGCTCTTAAACGATGCCGCCGATTTTTATGAAGGGGAGGTCGATTATGATCTCAAAAATCTCACCGCAAAATTAGAACCTATTTTGATTGGGATTGTCGCAGTCATAGTCTTAATTTTGGCGCTAGGAATTTACTTGCCGATGTGGGACATGCTCAATGCGGTCAAAGGGGGTTGAAAAATGAGGCAACGGACCTATATTCGTCAGGCATTGGGTCGGTGTTAGATGCAGCGCCAACAGCTCGCCGATAGTGAACTAATACAGCTTTATGGCAAGATAATCGCCATAGTGGTGTTGTTGATCATCTTAACCGTATTAGCCTTTCGCTTTATGGGCGGTGTTGAGCAAGTCTCTAGCCAAGGGCTGAAAGTTGAACATACCCGATTAGTGAATGTGCTTGCTATGGTGCGTTCCCAGTGGTTAAGCCAAGGCCGACCCGACAGTTTGTTGCTGAACTGGTCGACAGGTGAGGCGAGCCCCAGCGTTAAGCAGGAGCCGCTACTGCTAAATAGGCAAGGGTTGCCAACGCTTAAACACGCTGACGAGGCGGGATGTTGGCAGTTGTGGTTGCAACTGCTGGGGCCCAAACCTAACCGGGTCGATGTGATAGTTGTGACAACCGATAATGGACCAGCATGTGAGTATGTTAGCGGCAATGGTGACAAGTTAAGTTATCAGCTCAATAGCGGACGAGTAAGCTGGAGAAATAATGACTAAATATCGAGATATCAATGGTTTCTAATTTTTGAGTAACTGTTAGAATTAGCGCCATACACCATAGAGGCAATAAATATGAATATGACCACCAAGATGGGACGACTAAAACAGCAAGGATTCTCGCTTATTGAGTTAGTTATTGTCATCGTGATCCTGGGCATTTTAGCGGCAACCGCCATCCCGCGCTTTCTTAATGTGACCGATGATGCCGAAGATGCCAGTGTCGACGGTGTCGCTGGTGGGCTTGCCACCGCGGTGAGTTTTGTGCGTTCACAGTGGGAAGTCGATGGTCGTAATGTGAACAGTGTAGTGCTCGATGGTACCACTATTTCAGTAGACCCACGCTTTGGTTTCCCAACCGGCACAGCGTCTAGCGCCTCCGACGTTACCGACGTCACCCAGATGAGCGATGCCAGTTGCCAAGAGGTGTTTAAAGCCATATTACAAAGCCCACCGCGTAATGTGCTTTATACCCAAGATGCACGTAATCAAAGATTTACCGTGAGAGTGCTAGACGGTAGTGGTGGCAATGCGGTCGATCTCAATGGTGACGCGGTCAGCAATATCGATGTGTGTGTCTATCATCAGGTCAATTCATTGGCTTTGGATCAAACCACGGGTATAGCGACCCCAGCTCCAGATTTAGATGTGGGTAAAGGGATCACTTATAACCCCGCTACAGGTGCGGTGGTGAGTTTCACTCGTTAATACCATTAAGCTAAGCCGTTTATATCAGTTTATTATTTTTTGAACAAAGGAAACGTAGTATGAAAAAACAACAAGGCTTTACGCTTATTGAGCTTGTCGTCGTGATTATCATTTTGGGTATCTTGGCGGTTACCGCCGCGCCTAAGTTTATCAACTTGCAAAGTGATGCACGCGCCTCGACATTAGAAGGGGTAAAAGGTGCACTGCAAGGGGCGAATGCCTTAGTCTACTCTAAGGCTGCGATTCAGGGCAAAGAGTCTAAGCCTACTGAAAAGGTAATTATTGATGATAAAGGTGATACTGATGCAGATAACGATATTAAGGTGAATGCGGTATACGGCTACGTAAATAATGCATCAGCCGATCTCGTTAAGGTGCTCGATATTGATACCACTTCAACATCGCCTGAATGGGTCATTGTTGACTCTCCTAACGTTACAACCGAGATTGAGGATGCGATAATCATCCACCCAGGTGACAAAACCCCATCAGCCACAGTAAAATGTTGGGTTGAATATAAGCACCCTGCAGCTAAAGGTGCAGCGCCTACCTATAAAGTTGAAGATTCAGGTTGTTAATTAAGGAATTACAGATAATGAACAAGCAACAAGGTTTTACCCTGATTGAATTAGTGGTGGTGATTATTATCTTAGGTATTTTAGCGGTCACCGCCGCGCCTAAGTTTATCAATCTGCAGAGTGATGCGCGCGCATCGACCATCGCCGGCTTAGAGGCGGCGCTGAAAGGGGGCGATAGCCTTGTCTATTCCAAGTCGCTGATTGCCGGGAATGAAGCTTTAGCCAGTACTGAGACCCCTGCGCCTAAAGTTACCGTTGCAAAAAATAAAGAGGTAAACTTGAACTTCGGTCACCCTACTCCAGTATGGACCGGCAGCTTAGAGCATGTTTTGGATATCGATGTATCTCTTGAGTCACCTGACGATGAGACTACGGAGTGGGTTTATTTGGAAGTCGGTGCAGAAAAGAGCATCTATTTTTACCCTCAAGGGCAGAATAGCCCTAAAGCAGCTGCACCGGATACTGGCGCTTGTTATGTCAAATATGAAAATAGCGTAACAGATACTGACGGCACCTTAGCCATCACCAGTGTGACCACGGGTTGTTAATAAAACACCCAATGAAAAGGCCTGCTTAGCAGGCCTTTTTTGTCACTGTTTTTTTATGCGCATCATTTTTACCAAGCTGTGCTAGAAATATCTGAAATGAATAGTATTATTTGCCATACTCATTAGGTTATTAGAAAATATAACGCTATCAGCGGCTTGTGGGCGGAATATCAATGGGAAAACAGCAAGGCATTACCCTTGTGGAGCTAGTGACCACCATCATGTTGATTGCCATCTTGTCTGTGGTGGTGTTGCCACGGTTTTTTTCTGCTAGCAATTTTAGTGCCTTCACCTTAAGAGATGAGTTTATCGCCGAGTTGCGACGGGTGCAGTTGATGGCGATGAATAATCAAGACCGTTGCTATGGCGCCAATGTCGATAGCAAGGCTTACCGGATGATGATCTACCAAGAGGATTGCAGCAGCGTTATCGTGACAGGTACAGCGCAAGCACTGCCCAATAACACAGCATTAAGCCTTAATGGCCTGTCGGTATTTGCGCTGCAATTTGCCCGTGATGGCAGTGTCCCCGCATGCAGTCATGGTTGCGATATTAAGGTGAGTGCCGATGAGGTGTTAACGCTTACGATTGAAAGTCAGGGCTATATCCATGGTCGCTAACCCTTACCATCGCAGTTATTTTATTCGCCGCCTAGGTCATCATGGAGCGCAAGGCTTTACCTTAATCGAATTGGTGGTTGGCATGTTAGTGCTTAGCATCGCCTTGGTGATGCTATCGACCATGCTGTTTCCCCAGGCCGACCGCGCCGCCGAGACCTTGCATCGCGTGCGCTCGGCCGAGTTGGCCCATTCATTACTCAATGAGATTTGGGGCAAACGTTACGATCAAAACAGCAACCCTAATGGCGGCGTGCCAGCATGCGGCGCCGCTGCACGTTCCGATTTAGGCCTTCCTGCTGGAGATGCATGCACCGACGAAGTTGATTTTGGCGCAGCAGGCTTAGCGCGCAATGCTTATCGCGATGTCGACGATTATCATGGCTTGACTCAATCAAACCAGATGCTGAACGCCTCCCGAACCTATGCCGAGGAATACCTCAACTACCAACTGTCGGTCAGCGTGACTTATCCTTATAGTGATAAAAATAGCAAGCTGGTTACGATAAATGTGACCACTCCAAATGGTGAAGTGATCACCTACAACGCGCTGCGGAGTAACTACTGATGCACAATCGCGTCCTAAGTGTTCATACCCGCCGCCAGCACTCTGGATTTACGCTGGTTGAGATGGTGACTGTGATCATTATCTTAGGGATTTTAGCGGTCGGAGTGAGCAGTTTTATCGTGCTGGGAACCCGTATTTTTATTGAATCGACTTCGGTCGATCAGGTGTTGAGCCAGAGCCGCTTTGCCATCGAACGTATGACCCGTGAGCTGCGTAACGCGCTGCCCAATAGCATACGCGTCACCCCAGCATCGACCACTTACCAGTGCATCGAATATGTGCCTATCATGAGCAGTGCCAGTTACCTGCAACTGCCTATCGCGCCGGGTGAGGCTGCCGCTAACGGCAGTATCATGCAGCCATCACAAGCGATTGATGAAACTCATAAAATGATGGTATATCCGCTAACGGCAGCGCATGTTTATGGCGCAACGCCTGCAGAGACAACAGGGCGCATGTTCGATATTAAGCAGGTGAACGGCAGTTTGGTGGAGTTTCACCGCGCGGTGCGCTTTGATGAAGCGTCGCCGCAGCGGCGCTATTTTACGGTAACAGGGCCCGTCAGTTACTGCTTTTTGGCCAGCGGCGAGGTGAGGCGTTATAGCGGCTATCATTTTAGTGTCGCCCAGCCTAGCCCCGCACAGATGGGAGCTGGTGTATTGATGGCCGAAAATGTGGTGAATAATGTTGCCAGTGACGCGCCCATCCGTTACACGCCTGGAACCTTAATGAATAATGCGGTGGTGCAATTAAGCCCACTATTTGAGGTAAACGGTCAAACATTTCAATATCAGCACCAAGTGCAGGTGATCAATGTCCCCTAAGGTTAACCCCATAATACCATCGACCTTGAGCGCCCAGCGTGGTGGCGCCTTGGTGATCGGTTTGTTTGTCATCACAGTGATGTTTTTACTGGCGTCGGCGCTGATCAATGTGGTGCAAGATGCTGACGATCAGGTGAATTTAGAGGTGCTGGGCACTCGCGCTTTTGCCGCAGCTAACAGTGGCGCCGATGTGGCGCTAGCACGCTTATTTCCGCTAGATGCGAGTGCCGGAAAATGCGATTACAGCGCCCAATCTTGGACCCCACCGAATGTGGTTGGCTTTCAGGGGTGTCGCGTCCTGCTTGCGTGCCGTGCGACCGATTACAGTGGCACAGTGCAGCACCTCATTAGCAGTGAAGCTACCTGCTCCGCAGGGCTATGTGACGGCGATAATTGCATGAGAGTTAACCGTAAAGTGGAGGTCGAGGCCCGTGATTAATAAATATCTGTTAGCGGCTTTAGGTTACATCGTCTTAGTTCTTGTGAGCTTTTCGTCGCTAGCATTCGATGTAATAGACGAAAGCGTTGTTTTCCCCAGCGTAGCTCAGGGGCATCACGGTAGTAATAATAACTTATGCCATCAAATTACTGGCTATCAGCTGAGTATAAATGGTACGGGTAAGATTAATGGCACAGGTGGTGCATCACTTGATTATTGCTCTGTTAACGATGGCTCAGGTTTATCCTTTCAAAGTTGTGACGACAGCATGGGCGGGGATAGGAAGTGTACCATTGATGGAACCGATATTCGTGGCTTGAAGATGAGCGGTTCCAACCGCTTTCGATATAGTAATGGTGTTAATGGCTTAGGTTATTGTAAGAATGGCGATCAGCTAAGCTTAGGTTTTGACGGTCAATCGCAGTTCGGTTCAGTTTCTCTGTATTCTCAATGTACATTAACCTTATCAGCGTCTCAATCTGAATATCGTTTTGCTAACATCGCCATGGGTAATGGTGCCAAACTCATTATTCCTGCAGGAGACTATTGGATTGAAAATTTACAATTAAATCAAAATGCCGAGCTTATCCTCCAAGGTAATGCGCGTTTATTTATCGGTAACTCATCGGAATTAAATGGTGCGAAGGTTAATGAAGCCAACGGTGCTGCTTTGACTATAGTTGCCTATGATGATTTTACGCTTAATAGCGGCACTTTATTAAACGGGAAACTTTATAGTGATGATATCGTCACGGTAAATGGGTTATCGACTATTAACGGTGCGGTTACCAGCCGCTATTTAAGGATGAATGGTGGCACGATCAACGCAGGGATTAAAGCTGCTTCTTCTCAATTACAATTCGGTAAAGCTACCTCTACAAATGTTGTTTTTGACACTCCGTTTGAGTCAGGAGTGACTCCTCTTATTTTTGTAATGCCTATGATTGATGGCAATGACCCCCAAAATGACGGCCCAGCATCGGTTTTTGTAACTCAAGTAACCAGTAGTGGATTTACTTGGCAACAAAGGCAGCCTGTTGGCTCAAGACAAATATCTCAGCAGATGACGGAGGTTCATTGGATCGCCGTTACTGCGGGTGAACATCAATTATCTGATGGGAGCTACATTGAGGCTGGTACTGTCAATGTTAGCACTCCTTCTTATGGAAACTCAGAGAATTATCAACAAGTATCGATGAGCAGACCGTATGACGTAGTACTCAATCAAATTCAATCTACTCAAAATAATTGCTGGTTGACGAGTACGGCGAAATGGAACAACAGCAGTATCTCTGTCGGTATTGATGTATCTGAAGCCGTTAATGCGGGTAGTGGCAATGGCTTTGGAAATAAACGATGTCAGCCTGAAAATATTCAGCTCAATAAGCTTAATGCTGAGAGAGTGGCTTATTTAGCCCTTAAAACTGGTAACGGTATTATTGAGTTAGGTGGGAAAAATGTTCGTTATCAGTTTGGTTCGGATGCTCAAACGATTAATTTAAATAGTACGGTCGATTTGGCAATACAATGTAACTACCTTACATCATTGATTGGATTCGAAAATGAACCAACCGTAGTTGCAGGAAAACATTCTCGTAATGGTAATAATGGTGGCTGGTTGAGGCGCTGTCAATTAACCAATACTCAAGTCAGCATGGTAACAGATGAGGATCAGTATCAAGATAGTGAGCGCAACCATATAGCTGAAATATATGGTTTTGTGGCATTGGAAGTCATTGACGATACTCCCCAGCTTGGGTGCTTTAAAGATGATTTTAATCGCCAAGATCTCGGCAGTGATTGGGCAATTAAAACACTAGGTAGTTCGGTGCCGCCTGCGATCAATTCACAGCGGATGAGGATTACTCCAGCGAGTGGCAATCAGGCGACATCGAGTACTTTTCAGCGGTTATTCCCGGCAGAAAACAACTTAGTTCAAGTTGAATTTGATTATTTTGCTTGGTCACCTTCATCAGGTACCGGCGGTGATGGTGTAGCCATTATTTTGTCTGACGCTGCTATTACACCTCAACCTGGCAGCTTTGGCGGTTCGTTAGGATACGCACAAAGAGATGACGGAACCCCCGGATTTGCAGGGGGCTGGATAGGCATTGGACTAGATGAGTATGGCAATTTCTCTAATCCTAATGAAGGTAAACGTGGTGGCCCCGGGTTTAGGCTGCAGGCAGTTGCTATACGTGGTTCAAATAATAGTGGTTATATGTACTTAGCGGGGACTAGAGCCAATATATCCCCAACAATTGATGCGAGAGGAACCAATAGCGCTAAGCCTAATCATAGATATCGAATTACGGTTGATTCTAGGCAGGCTGACAAGGCACTGGTTCTGGTCGAACGGGACATTAAAGATGGTAATGGCTTTCAGGTATTAGTTCCTCAATTTGATGCGAGAAACATTAATGGTCAAGGCGGTGTCCCTGCAGATTTTTATCTGTCTATTACGGGGTCAACTGGTGGCGCTAATAACAATCATGAGATTGATAATTTTGAGGTTTGTGCTCTTGATTCTCGACCTGTGGGTCAGCAGGTGCATCATTTTGAGTTTGATTACTCGAGTAATCCATTAACCTGTAATCCTGAGTCGATGACGATTCGGGCATGTCGCAATGCCCAATGCGATCTGTTTACCGATCCGGTTACAGCGACTCTTTTACCTGCCAATATGACCAATGGTGGGTGGGTCGGTGGCAATATTGTCACTATAAGCAATGGAATTGGCACTGTTAGCTTAAGATCCAATACCACAGCTCCGGTCACCATTGGCGTCAGTAGTTCGTCGCCATCAACCATTGCGGGCAGCAATACTCTTTGCCGTAAAGGAAGTGGAGATTTAGATATCGCGAGTTGTACGCTGAGCTTCGCCGAGAGTGGCTTTGTTTTTGACGTGCCAGATGAACTCTCTAATAAGCCTTCAACCAATATTTTAGTTAAAGCAGTTAAGAAAGATGGTGAAAGTTTGCAATGTGTCCCCGCTTTTACAGGAGGTAAAACCGTTGATTTTTGGAGCGATTATATCACTCCAAACAGTGGTTCCTTGCCTGTAAAAGTAACTGTCGCGGGTATTGAAAGTCCAGTCGGTAAGTCGGTTGATAAAGCAAAAGAGCTGACGCTTAGCTTTGATGACAAAGGGCAAGCGATTATTGATGTCAACTATGCCGATGCCGGTGAGATGCAACTAAATGCCCGATATATAGGCAGTGGCGACGAACAGGGGTTAGTGATGAACGGCAGCAACAAGTTTGTCCGTCGTCCTGTGGGTTTATGTATCGATTCAGAGGCGTGCAGTGATTGCAGTGTATCTGGGCCTGTTTATAAAAAAGCCGGTGAAGAGTTTGATATGACGGTAAAGGCAATGGCATGGGAATCTGACAGCGATGGCGATATTTGTAGCGGCAATGCGCTGACGCCTAACTTCACCTTAAAGGGGATAGCACTAACCCATGAGTTAGTGCTTCCTACCATTGCAGATGGTGGTGCGAAAGGCTCATTGGGATTGGATGTGTATGAGCAAAAATCTGGAAGGCAGACTGTTAAACAGTCAGTTTCTGAAGTCGGAGTATTCAAGTTTTCGGTGATACCTAAACCTAACAGCTATTTTGGTTATAGTATCCCGGGCGCGACGAGCGGCAAGATGGGGCGTTTTACGCCTTACTATTTAACCGCCACCCCAGTGGAGCCATCATTACAGAGTGCTTGTGGCAGTTTCACCTATATGGATCAACCGTTTGGCTTTAAGCCTGGGCTAGAACCGCGTTTATTGGTTATCGGTAAAGATAAGCAAGGTAATGAAACCAAAAACTATCAGATTGGTGATTGGTGGAAATACTCTAATAATTGGGATAAGCGGATATTTAGCAATACCGTAGGCTCATCGTTACCGCCCTTAGCCGAGGTCAATGCTGGAGAGGTGCGTTACTTGCCTGGCAATAGCAATATTGCGCGTTCGGCTTATTTGCTCAACAGCTCGCTCAGCTATAATCGTAGCCCAACGCCGATTGCGCCGTTCGATGCCTTGCTAGAGCTACAACTATCAAGCGATGATGTTAAAGATAGCGATAATATTTGCTATCAAACCAACGCAAGCACCAGTTGTAGCGGTATCAACTTTGATGACATCGGTCTCAATGATGATGTGCAATTACGTTATGGCCGTATGGTGCTAGATAATGGCTATGGTCCTGAGTCCGAGAGCCTACGTTTGCCGCTGCGCGCCGAGTATGTCAGCAGCGTTGCGCCAACAGGAGAAGCC
This sequence comes from Shewanella algidipiscicola, assembly GCF_900380485.1. Taxonomy (NCBI): domain Bacteria; kingdom Pseudomonadati; phylum Pseudomonadota; class Gammaproteobacteria; order Alteromonadales; family Shewanellaceae; genus Shewanella; species Shewanella algidipiscicola. The sequence goes on from NZ_OXJV01000001.1 coordinate 103,531, forward strand.
ACTTGGGTGACTAACAATTTAGATAACTGCTCTATCTATAATACTCAAACCTCAGCTGATGTGAGCGAGGTGTCAACGACTGGCTTATATATGCAGCCACCGACGGGATTTCCTGAGCTGAATGGCTACACCAGTTCAGGCTTAACCTTACAGAACACTCAGCTCAGGCTAGGCAATGGCTTTATCTATTTTTCTATTCCAAACAAAACGGGTGAGGTGCCGCTAAAGCAGCATGTTGAGCCTTGGTTAAAATGGTTTTGGGATTACGATGGTGTTTCGCCAAGTAACTTGTATGACCCACGCACAAGCGCTTACTTTGGCACTTATCGTGGTCACGATAAGGTGATATTTTGGCGTGAAGTGCATTAAGCTCATGGCCACTGGGTAACGGCTGTCGTTGTGCACTGTACAGGCATAAATGGCCGCAATAAGGCGCGTAATTCTGCCGCTAACGTCACTTATGATGCAAACCTCGCAGATGAACAGATATTTATGGTGGGATCCGCATAATATCCTTGTGGAATCGGGGGGCGATTGATAAAGTTACCTGATTTTTCTTTTTCCGACTCCACTGAGACAGGCTGGTTACATGTTCAAGAAGCTGCGTGGCATTTTTTCTAACGATCTTTCGATCGATTTGGGTACGGCTAACACCTTAATTTACGTTCGCGAAGAGGGCATAGTGTTAAACGAGCCTTCGGTAGTGGCTATTCGTGGCGAACGCGGCAGCAGTGGGCAAAAGTCTGTTGCTGCGGTAGGCACAGAAGCCAAGCAGATGCTGGGCCGTACACCGGGTAATATTCAGGCCATTAGACCAATGAAAGATGGTGTGATTGCCGATTTTTATGTCACTGAGAAAATGCTGCAGCATTTCATTAAGCAAGTGCATAACAACAGTGTTTTCCGTCCAAGTCCACGAGTGTTGGTATGCGTACCTGTTGGCGCGACTCAGGTGGAGCGTCGAGCTATTCGTGAATCGGCGATGGGGGCGGGTGCTCGTGAAGTTTACTTAATTGAAGAGCCTATGGCGGCGGCAATTGGTGCCGGCCTTCCGGTATCGGAAGCCACAGGTTCTATGGTTATCGACATTGGTGGTGGTACTACCGAAGTGGCGATTATCTCGCTAAATGGCGTGGTGTACTCCTCTTCTGTGCGTATTGGTGGTGATAAGTTTGATGATGCCATCATCAACTATGTGCGTCGAAACTATGGCAGTCTCATTGGCGAAGCTACCGCAGAGCGGATCAAGCACACCATTGGTACCGCCTACCCTGGTGATGAAGTGCTGGAAATTGAAGTGCGTGGCCGTAACCTTGCTGAAGGGGTTCCGCGCAGCTTTACACTTAACAGCAACGAGATTTTAGAAGCGTTGCAAGAGCCGCTGTCTGGCATAGTGAGTGCTGTCATGGTGGCGCTAGAGCAGTCGCCTCCTGAATTGGCATCAGATATCTCTGAGCGCGGCATGGTGCTTACCGGTGGTGGTTCACTGCTGCGTGATCTTGACCGCTTATTGATGCAAGAAACCGGAATCCCAGTGATGCTTGCCGATGATCCACTAACGTGTGTCGCTCGTGGTGGCGGAAAAGCATTAGAGATGATCGATATGCATGGCGGCGATCTCTTTTCAGAAGAAAGTTAATTCGATTTAATACAGGCAGCTTAATGCTGGCAACCCGGTTAGGTGAGTTTCTTCGCCATTTAACCACATGGCTCGATTTACGTCGTTGTTCAGGTTGTAGCAGCTAGCTGCCTTAAGTGTGTTATGAAACCCATTTTTGCGCGCGGTATTTCAAATCAATTCAGGCTAACATTGGCAATCATCTTGTCGGTGATGCTGCTGGTGGCTAACGACAGGCTAGAACCTGTACGTCAATCCATCTCTTCCATTTTAAGTCCTTTACAATACATAGCTAACATTCCAGGTGTGCTACTCGACTGGTCGGCAGAGAGCTTAGCGACCCGCAATATGTTGGCTAAACAAAACAAAGAGCTGTTACGCCAACAACTGCTAATGAGTGAACGTCTGCAACGCTTTGAACACCTGCGCCAAGAAAATGATCGCCTGCGCTCCCTGCTGGGGTCTCCTGTGCATATGGATGCCAAAAAGGTGGTCGCAGAGGTGATGGAAGTGGCCAGCGACCCTTATCGCCATTATGTGGTATTAAATCACGGTGCTCGCAGTGGCGTGTTTGTTGGACAGCCCGTGGTGGACGCTCACGGGGTCGTGGGTCAAGTGGTGGAGATTAGCGAACTCACTAGCCGAGTGTTATTGATCTCTGATGCCACCCACGCTATCCCGGTGCGAGTGACTCGCAATGATGTACGCCTGATGGTACAAGGCACGGGGGAAATTGACGAACTGGAGTTACGCCACGTCGCTAAGAGTACCGATCTTAGAGTTGGCGATCTCTTAGTGTCATCCGGCTTAGGTAAGCGTTTTCCCGAAGGATACCCTGTCGCACGGATTATTAGCGTCGATAATGACGATGGCCAGAGCTATGCCACCGTCACCGCTCAACCTCTGGCGGCATTAGATAGGATCCGTTATTTACTGTTGCTGTGGCCCGATGGTAACGCCGTGCTCAGCAGCGTTGAACTCGGCAAGCCTGACGCCGCTGCGGTAGAGGTAACTCCATGAGTATGCATGTTCCCAACGGCCGCTGGGTCGTATGGTTAAGTTTTTTGGTGGCGATGCTGTTTCAAATCATGCCGTTACCTAACATAGTAGAGGCCTGGCGACCCGATTGGATCTTGCTGGTAATGATCTATTGGGTGATGGCGTTGCCCCATAGATACAATATCTTATCTGCGTGGATCTTAGGCGTACTGCTGGATATTTTACTCGGGGCACATTTGGGTATTCGAGCCTTGTCGATGTCATTAGTTATCTATGTGGTGGTATTGAATTTTCAGCGCCTGCGCACCTTCCCCATGTGGCAACAAGCCCTAGTGATTGCCTGTTTGGTCTGTTTGCACCATCTGGTGGTATTTTGGGTCGAGTTTGTGGTTGATGTGGCCAGTTTCGATGTCAGCCTGTTTTTACCTGCCGTATCGAGTTTAATCATTTGGCCTTGGGTCTTTTGGGTGCTCAGACGGGTGCGGCGTATCTATAAAGTGAGATAAATATGACATTAGTATTAGCCTCAGCTTCTCCGCGTCGTCGCGAATTATTAGCCCAAATTGGCATGGCCGATCCCGAATTTCGTTTTGAAGTATTAGCCGCCGATATCGACGAGAGCCACCAAGCAGGTGAAACTGCTGCCCAGTTTGTACAGCGTCTCGCGGTGGAGAAGGCTCAAGCTGGTTTGGCACTTTATGGCCAGTCACCCGCAGTGGTATTGGGCTCTGATACCATAGTCGTGCTCGATGGACAGATCTTAGGTAAACCGGTAGATGAAGCCGATGCCGAGCAGATGCTGCAACAGTTGTCAGGACGCGAGCATAGCGTGATGACGGCGGTCGCCGTGACCGATGGGGCTAAGACGCTAGCGAGTCTCGTTGAAACTAAAGTGCAATTTTGTGGCCTAACACAACAAGATATCCTCGCGTATATTGCCACCCAAGAGCCGATGGATAAGGCCGGGGCCTATGGCATACAGGGCCTAGGTGGGTGTTTTGTCGAAGCGATACAAGGCAGCTATTCGGCGGTTGTTGGCTTGCCCTTAGTGGAAACCAAAGCCCTGCTGCGCAAGATGCAGGTATTATAATTTTGAACTAATTAGCTGTAGTGTTGAGAATAACGCTAACGCCTAAATCAAGAGTAAGTGAGTAGTCATGAGCCACATTGTCAAAAACAGAGTGCAGCGTAAGATTGGTTCTGAGTTATTGATCAATGTGACGCCGACCGAAGCCCGAGTCGCCCTCGTCGAATATGGTATCTTGCAAGAGGTGCATATCGAGCGGCGGATGAAGCGCGGCTTGGTTGGCAATATCTACAAAGGCAAAGTTAGCCGTGTATTACCCGGTATGCAAGCCGCCTTTGTCGATATTGGCTTAGATAAAGCCGCCTTCTTGCATGCCTCTGATATCGTTCCCCATACCGAATGTGTTGCCGATGTTGAAAAAGGCAACTTTGTGGTGCGCGACATTGGTGAGCTTGTTCGTCAGGGGCAAGATATTATGGTGCAAGTGGTGAAAGATCCCTTGGGCACCAAGGGGGCGCGTTTAACTACAGATATCACCCTGCCTTCGCGTTATTTAGTTTTCATGCCGGGTTCAAGCCACATTGGGGTGTCGCAGCGCATCGAGTCTGAAGAGGTGCGCGCGCGCCTAAAAGGGTTAACCGAGCCTTTTGTCGATGAAGATGGCGGTTTTATTATCCGCACCGCCGCCGAAAATGCGGGCGAGCAAGAGCTAGTACAAGATGCCGCCTTCCTGCGCCGAGTGTGGGGTAAGGTCAGCGAGCGCCGTAAACGTCCAGGTGTGGCCCTGTTGTATCAAGATTTAGCGTTACCGGTACGCATTGTGCGTGATTTTGTCGGCACCGAACTGGATCAAATTCAGGTGGATTCGGGTCAGACCTATGAAGAGTTACTGCAATTTGCCCAAGAGTTTATGCCGGAGATAGCCGATAAGATTGAGCACTATTCGGGTCGAGTACCTATTTTCGATCTTTATGATGTCGAAAATGAGGTGCAGCGCGCCCTTGGGCGCAAGGTCGAGTTAAAGTCTGGTGGCTACTTGATCATAGATCAAACCGAAGCCATGACAACGGTCGATATCAATACCGGCGCGTTTGTCGGCCATCGTAATCTTGAAGAAACCATCTTTAACACTAACCTCGAAGCGACCCATGCCATTGCCCGCCAACTGCGGCTGCGTAATTTAGGGGGCATTATCATTATCGACTTTATCGATATGCTTAATGAGGATCACAAAAAACGGGTATTAACGACCCTAGAAGCCGCCCTAGCGACCGATAGAGTAAAAACCAATATCAGTGGTTTTTCTGGTCTTGGCCTAGTCGAGATGACCCGTAAGCGTACCCGTGAAAGTTTAGAGCATGTGCTGTGTGGCGAGTGCCCGGTTTGTTTAGGTAAAGGCACCTTAAAGACGGTGGAAACCGTCTCTTATGAAATTTTCCGCGAGATTATTCGCCTCAATCGTGGCTATGATGTGGATGAGTTTTTAGTCTATTGCTCACCGGCAGTGCACGCCAGTTTAACCGGTGAAGAGAGTCATTTAGTGGCTGAATTGGGCGCCTATATCGGTAAACGATTACGTTTGCAGAGCGAGCCTATGTATGCTCAGAATAAATTTGATGTGGTGATAATGTAGTGTCACGTTCATTTTGTCCCCGCACCTTTGGTCGTTTATGCTGGCAGACGCTAGCGATTATTTTAGTGGTGTTTGCCCTTGGCGTAAGCTTATTTCGAGGCTTGCTGCCAAAGCTGGATCAGGTGCGTCAGCAGCTGGTCAGCTATATCGAACAAGAATACCAAGTCTTAGTTAACGTGACCGAACTCACCGCCGAATGGCAAGCGTTTGGGCCGGCGATGACGGTTAAAAACTTGGTGCTTCCACCGCAAGGCAATTTACCCTTTACCTTAATCATCAATGATGTGAATGTGAAACTCGACTTTTGGCAAAGCCTAATGTCGGCCTCACCACAAATTGAGAATGTGATTTTTGAAGGGGTGCAAGTCGCGCTCGATCTTGACCGATTAAATGCGGCGGCTGCCGAACCGAGCGGGCCGCGCCCCAATACCGATTGGGTATATAAGTTGCTGTTAGAGCAGCTCGATAGGTTTGCCATTACAGATGTTAAAGTGCAGCTGCTCAGCGATGGGCATCAATATCCGCCTATTCATATCAATAATTTACGCTGGCGCAATCGTGGCGACTCTCATCGTGGCCAAGGTCAATTGTTTCTCGACAGCGGTGCATCCGAGGTTGAACGTTTATCGCTCAGTGTCGAGGTTAATGGTGACGGGGGACATCCCGAAACACTCCTGGGCCAAATCTATTTAGCCGCCAACTCGTTAGATCTTGGCGAGTGGGCTTCAAGACAAGTTAACCCTTACGATAAAAGCCATGCTTTGCCGTTAGAGGGAGTGGTAAATTTGCAGGCGTGGGCCAGTTTTGCGCAGCGGCAAATCACGTCGGCCACAGTGGCGTTTAACCCAAGTTGGCTGCAATGGCAGCTCAAAGGGGAGCAACAGAAATTTGAGATCCAAGCGGGACAATTTAACTGGTTGCCCACAGACCAAGGTTGGCACCTATCGAGTAGCGATTTAGCCTTTGCCACAAATCAGCGGCCGTGGCCTCAGTTACATGTCAGCTTGAGTCAGCGTGGCGAGCGTCTGCAAGGGGCGATAAACCGGCTCGACACCAGTGTATTGCTGCCGCTACTTCCTTTACTGCCAGGCATGGAGTTGGCTGGGCTGTATACCTGGCAAGGGATGTCACCCAGTGGAACCATTGTCGATGCGCGTTTTGAATATGAGCTCAATCAAGATGCGCCCGCGCTGCGTTTCTCTGCCAAGGGGCAGCAGTTGGCCTGGCAATACGCACAAGGGATCCCGGGTAGTGGTCCAATTGATGTCGCACTTGGGCTTAATGGCGATGACCTGTATGTGTCGTTACCTAAGCAAGATTACCGTATCGATTTTGATAGCGGCTTTGCTGAGCCGCTGACATTAAGTGGTGAGCCTATAGCGCTTAAGTATGATATGGATCAGGCGGCGCTCATTGCTCCGCGTTTACAATTTGCTAATGCCGATTTAAGTCTCGACGCCGCCCTAAAAATGCAGTTTGCTGAGCAGGCGCACTTGAGCCTGCTGGCCGATGTGGTCGTGAAAGATGCCGCCAATGCACAGCGCTACTTTCCACAACATGGTATGAGTAATGCCTTAATCGACTACCTGACTGGCGCCATCAAAGCTGGTCGCAGTGATGATGCCAAGGTGTTATGGCATGGTGCCTTAGCCAACTTTCCCTATGACGATAACAGTGGTGTATTTCAGGCGGGGTTTTCCCTGCAGCAGGCGCGTTATCAATTTGTACCCGAGTGGCCCGAAGTGGATGCCTTGAGCTTAAGCGCGCTATTTGAAAATGCGGCCATGGATATCTGGGTCGAGAAGGGCAAACTACTCGATGTTGTCGCCGACGGCACCCATGTGGGCATTGCTCGTATGGGTGATAATACCGTACTAACGGTGAAAAGTGATCTGCATACCCATGGCGATGCGGCCAAAGCCGTGTTGTTACAGTCGCCGTTAAGAGACAGTGTTGGCGCCACGCTTGAGGTGGTGCAAGTGCAAGGAGAGGTCGACGCTAAGCTGGATCTGACCATTCCCTTGTATGATGGCGGTCAAGAAGAGATTCGTGGCAGCGTAACCTTTAATCAGACGCCTGTGTATATCACTCAGCCCGGCGTACAACTGAATGATGTGACTGGTAACATATATTTCGTTAATGAGGTGGTCACGGGCGAGGCCATCACGGCGCAGCTTTTCGACCAACCCGTCTCTTTGACTTTCGATACTGGCGAGCTTAACCATAATTACGGTTTAAATTTGGATATGCAAGGCAGATGGCAGCTCGATGGCCTATCGCCGATGCTAGATAATCCTCTGAGTGATTATTATCAGGGGAACCTTGATTGGCAGGGCGCGTTAACATTGATTTTCGACCCCTTGGGTTATCGTATGCAGGCGCAAGTCACCAGCGATCTACAGGGGGTTAGCCTGACGTTGCCGGGTGACTTTTCGAAAAGTGCCCAGAGTAAGAGAGCATTATCGATTGAACTTATCGGCGATAATAAGCAATCGTCGCTTGGGGCTAAATTGGGTGAACAGCTCGAATTTTGGGGTGGCTTCAATGAACAATCGGCCGGTCAATTAGCCCACTTTGATCTGCTGCTGGGGCGCACCTTTAAACCTGGAGACGAATTACGCCGTAATAAAGGCCATCTGCAACTGGATCTGTCCGAGACTGATTTTGTGCAGTGGCAACCCATCATCCAAGGATTGATAGCGGATGTTCCTGCCAGTACCGATGACATAGAAACGGCCATGGCCAAGGCCTTAACGCCAGCCGCCGCATCCCCAGATGGTGTCGATGGGATCGAGGATGAATCGGTGAATCGCGGGTTCTTCCCCGCGTTAATCTCTCTCGATGGCAACATAGATAAATTACTGTTATTTGGTCAACCGCTGACCGAATTGGCGTTGCAAGGCCACACCACAGAGCATGGCTGGCGTTTTGAGGCACAAGCCAAAGAGTTTTTAGGTCGCATCGATTTTTATCCCGATTGGGCCACCCAAGGTATCAAGGTGGTTGCTAGCCATTTCGATTTTGCGGTCGCGACTCAAACCGATCCCTCGGCTGCACATTTTGCTCAAGCCAAAGTCTTGAGTCATTTACCCCCCTTAGCTATTGATATCGATGAGTTTAGTTTTTTTGAAAAGCCCTTAGGTCATCTAGTATTGCAAGCCTCACCCGAAAATGGCGATTATCACATTCAGACTATCTCGCTCACGACTGAGGGGAGCACCTTTAAGGGGAAAGGCGCTTGGCTGAATAGCCAACAGCAAAATCGCACCGAGTTTGATTTAGATCTTAAGGCTAGCACCTTTGATGAGGTGTCAGAACGTTTAGGCATAGATGCAGGGCTTAAAGAATCGCCCGTGGCGCTGCAAGCCCAATTATCTTGGGCTGGGGCGCCCTATGCATTTTCGTTAGAAACCTTAAATGGCCAAGTTAACTATCAGCTAGGTAAAGGGCATCTGTCGCAAGTCAGTGACAAGGGGGCGCGGATTTTCTCGCTGTTTAGTTTAGACTCTTTGCTACGAAAGCTGTCGCTGGATTTTTCCGATGTGTTTGGTAAAGGCCTCTATTTTAATTCGTTTACAGGCACATTAAAGATCGATAATGGCGTGGTTAAAACCACAGACTCGGAGATGGATGCCGTGGCCGGTAATATGCGTGTACGTGGTTATACCGACTTGACCACCGAAAGCTTAAATTATGATATTCGCTTCGTACCGCAACTGGCCTCCAGTGTACCGACTGTGGTATTACTGAGCACTGGCGGTTGGACCTTAGGCTTGGGGGCATTTGCCTTGACTAAGGTGCTTGAGCCTGTGATTGAGGTGATTTCCGAAATTCGCTTTAGGTTAACCGGCACTATGTCAGAGCCTAAGCTCGAAGAACTCGAGCGTAAGAGTAAAGAGATAGAGATCCCAGAATCTGTGCTGCCAGAACACCTGCGTAAGAAAGTGGTGCCCGCGTCGACACCACCCGCATCACAAAAGCCCTTAGTGCCAAAAGAGGCATCACCAAGCGCATCGCCAACGCTCAATCAAGGCGAAACAGCGGTTGAAACCAACGCCGCAGGGGTTGAGATCCCACAGCCCGCGGTTGAGGTGCGGCCAGAGTTTGATGAGTCGCCCAAACCGATAAAACAGCAGGGCAAACTCCCTAGTGCCCATTCGACCCGTGATAACAAGGAGCCAGTGTATGCAGGTCAGCTTATTACAATGTCAAAGCAGTCGCGATGTCAGCGAGAATCTTCAATTTATCGACGAGCAGCTTAAGCTATTAGCGCCGACCGAGCAGCCACATCTGGTGGTGCTCCCCGAGTGCTGTTTGTTGTTTGGCGGCCATGAAAGCCAGCAGCTCGCCTATGCAAGTGGTGATCTGCACAGCCCACTGAAGCAGGCGTTATCACAAAAGGCGGCGCAATATGGGGTTTATCTGGTGGCCGGCACGATACCGATTTTAGCCGATGATGGACGGATCTACAGCCGCAGTTATCTGTTCGATGATAAGGGCGCTACGTTAGGCCACTATGACAAGCTGCACCTGTTTGATGTGGATGTGGCCGATGGTACTAAAACCTATCGCGAGAGTGAGACTTTTTGCCCGGGAGAGCGTATCACTGTGGTTGATACTCCTTTCGGTAAAGTCGGTATGGCGATATGCTACGACCTTAGATTTGCCGATCTGTTTCGTGCCATGCGAGAGATGGGCGCCGAGATTATTGTGCTTCCGGCGGCGTTCACTAGCGTCACGGGTAAGGCACACTGGCAGCCCTTGCTGCAGGCACGGGCGATAGAAACCCAATGTTTTGTCTTGGCTGCGGCGCAGTGGGGGCAACACAATCAGGGCAGTCGCGAAACCTGGGGCCACAGTTGTGTGATAAACCCATGGGGTGACATAGTGGCACAGAAAAATGAGCAAATCGGTTGGCTGTCAACGACTATCGAACTGGATGAGCTAGCGCCCATTCGCCGCGCCATACCAGTGGCTAAACATAATCGGTTTAGCGTGCCTAAGCTCAGATCTTAAGCGATCTGGGTATTGAATGAATCATGAAATAACTCGCACAAGGCGAGCTAAAGAGAGAGTATTAATGCCATTTTTAACCCAAGTAGAACAGAGCTTATTGCAAGATGGATTGTCACTTGATCAGTTGCAGGGCTATTTAAATAGCATCCATCAGCATCAGGTCGATTTTTCTGATCTCTATTTTCAAGGCAGTCGTCACGAATCTTGGGTATTAGAAGATGGCATCGTTAAGGATGGCAGTTTCCATATCGAACGCGGCGTGGGTGTGCGGGCGATCTCAGGTGAAAAAACCGGGTTTGCTTACGCCGATGAAATTACCCCTAACGCCTTAAACGCGGCCGTTGAAGCGGCGCGCGGTATTTCGGCAGCGGGCAACAGTGGCCAAGTTAACGCTTGGAAACGACAGCAGGTGCACTCCTTGTATCAAAGCGCTGACCCAATCGCATCGATGGAAGAGGTCAAGAAAATTGCCTTACTCAAACAAGCCGATGCCTATGTACGCAGCTTAGACAGTCGCATTATCCAGGTGGTCATTAGCCTCTCTGGCGTCCATGAGGAGATCTTAGTTGCCGCCAGTGATGGCACGCTTGCAGCCGATATCCGCCCCTTGGTGCGCTTCAACTGTAGTGTGATTCTAGAGCAAGACGGTAAACGCGAACGCGGTGCCAGTGGCGGCGGTGGACGTCATGATTATCAGGTGTTATTTGATGCCGATGAGACCGGCTTACCTTACTGTTTTGCGTTTGCTCGCGAAGCGGTGCGCCAAGCCTCGGTGAACCTAACCGCCATCGATGCTCCTGCTGGTGAGATGCCGGTGGTGTTGGGTGCAGGCTGGCCAGGCGTATTACTGCATGAAGCGGTAGGCCACGGCCTAGAGGGTGACTTTAACCGCAAGGGCAGCAGTGCCTTTAGTGGTAAAGTGGGGCAGCAGGTGGCATCTAGCTTAGTGACTGTGGTGGATGATGGCACCATAGCTAATCGTCGTGGCTCACTGAGTATTGACGATGAAGGTGTGGCGACCCAAAAGACGGTATTGATCGAAAACGGTATCTTAAAGGGCTATATGCAAGACAAGCTCAATGCGCGCCTAATGGGCGAGCAATCGACGGGTAACGGTCGCCGCGAGTCTTATGCCCATCTGCCTATGCCGCGTATGACCAACACTTATATGGAAGCGGGTGAGTCCGATCCGAGCGATATCATCAAGTCGGTAAAAAAGGGCATCTATGCGCCTAACTTTGGCGGTGGTCAGGTGGATATCACATCGGGTAAATTTGTTTTCTCGGCTTCTGAAGCTTATCTCATTGAAAATGGTGAGATAACTCAGGCGATTAAAGGCGCAACCTTGATCGGTAATGGGCCAGAGGCCATGGGGCAAATCTCTATGGTCGGCAATGATTTGGCCCTTGATAAAGGGGTTGGCGTGTGTGGTAAAGATGGCCAAAGCGTGCCCGTCGGGGTGGGGCAGCCTAGCCTTAAACTCGACCGGTTAACGGTTGGGGGAACCGCGTAAGGTATGACCCAAGCGAGCTATTTGGGTCTGGCCATCAAGTAACACAAGCCAGTCAATCGGATAGATAAAGCGTAATACACTCTGTGCTTTGCTTCATACTGCGTCATACGTAGTATAGAAGCGATAGCACAGATACGGGTATTATCGACCGCGCTTTGTGCCCATCTCACTACTACTTATAAGAGATGGGTGTTAACATCTGCCAAGGATTAGAGTTGTAACTCTAGAGGGGCCAATGAAATATTTTACGACTATCTTGTTATCGCTGTGCGTGAGCAGTAGCGTTATGGCACAAGCCGAGCGCTCAGTGCCAGACGCTGCCGCTCGAGCTATGCTTACTCAAACTACACCAACTCACACACCTCAGCCAATGGCGACCCAAGTTGACGGCACCACAGCGCTTAAATTCGCCGATGCGTGGCAGCAGCTATTGAATGTCAGCGACAAGCTACAAGCCAGTGTTCAAGAGGTGAATCGCGCCACCGCGCAGCAAAGCGCCACAGAATCACTGAACTTTCCCTCCCTCTCTGTTAACGGTAGCTATACCCGGTTAGAGCAACCTATTGAACTGGATTTGCGCGATCTTAATCCGCTGGCCAGCCTCGACCCCGGCAGTTTGCCGCCAGCCTTAGGCGGGGCGATCGGTGCCATTCCCGGCTCGTTGTTTGTGACCCCCTTTACCGAACAAGATATTTTTCGCGCTAGCCTACAGGCGATGTGGCCTATCTATACCGGTGGGCGCATCAGTGCGGCGCAAGCGATTCAAGCTGCTCATGTGATAGAAAAACAGCAGCAGCACCAACTGTCGACTCGCGATCTGTTTGTGCAGCTGGTGGAACGTTATTACGCCGTGTCGGTTAGCCACGCGTTAGCCAGTACTAAAGCGCAGTTGGTTGAGTCGCTCACCGAGCATGCTGATCATGCGATAAAGCTGGAGCAGCAAGGACAAATTGCTAAGGTTGAGCGCCTTAATGCCCAGGTGGCATTAGAAAATGCCAAGGTCGATCACGCCAGTGCTCGGCGTCAGTTAGAGATGACCCAAATTGCCTTGTCGCGCATGCTACATCAGGCCTCGGTCGATACCGCATCGCCCTTGTTTTTACTGCCAACGCCACCCTCTTTACCGCAATTAAGTCAATTGATGCTCACTCAGCATCCGGCGCTGAAGTTACTCGAAGCCAAAGAAGCACAGGCCCAAGGGCTTATCGATGTGGAAAAAGGCGGCTATCGGCCAACGGTGTTTTTGTACGGTAACTACACCCTGTATGAAGATGACAGCCTGTTTGCCAAGGTGGAACCCGACTGGATGGTGGGTGTCGGGGTGAAGGTGCCGCTATTAAGCCGTGATGGTCGCAGTGGCAAGGTAGAAGCCGCCAAGAGCGCACTATTACAGGCGCGCTATACCAAGGCACAGACGCAACAAGATTTGAGCTTGCTGCTCGACCAGAGCTATCGTCAGCTGCAACAGGCTGAAGAGGAGGTGAAGTCTTTAGATCTGTCTTTGTCTTTAGCGCACGAAAATAAACGCTTACGTGATTTAGCCTTTAGCCAAGGATTATCTACCTCCATTGAAAAGGTCGATGCCGAGTTAAAGCTTAGCGCCGTAGCCACCCAGCAATTAGCGGCGCGTTATCGTTATGTGGTTGCCTATGCCAAGCTCATGGCGGTCAGTGGTCAGTTAGATGAATTTATCGGTCGCGCACGCGGCGCACAGGAGAAATAAACATGCGCACCAATCGAATTTTAGCCATTGTGGCGTTAGTGGTCTTGGTGGCTATTTTAGCTTACGGATTGATCTTGGCTTATACGCCAGTGCCAGAGCGCTTGCAGGGACAAATTGAGGCGCGTGAATACAATATCTCCTCTAAGGTTCCGGGCCGAGTGTCACAGGTGTTAGTGCGCCGGGGTGATAAGGTGGCTAGCGGCGATCTATTGTTTGCCATCGATAGTCCAGAACTCAACGCCAAGTTGATGCAGGCGCAAGGTGGACGCGATGCCGCTAAGGCTAAGCAGCAAGAAGCCGATAATGGTGCACGTAAGCAGCAAATTACCGCGGCTAAAGAGCAATGGCTTAAAGCCAAGGCCGCCGCAACGCTCGCTCAAACCACTTATCAACGTGTAGAAGCCCTGTTTGTCGAAGGCGTATTGGCTCGACAAAAACGTGACGAAGCCTTTACTCAGTGGCAGGCGGCAAAGTATACCGAACAAGCGGCTTACGCCATGTACCAGATGACCGATGAAGGGGCGCGTGAAGAGATCAAAGCGGCCGCCGAAGGCAACGCGCGGATGGCCCAAGGGGCGGTTAATGAGGTGAGTGCCATTTTAGCCGATAGCCAGATGCGTTCACCCAAGACGGGTGAAGTCAGCGAGGTCTTACTGCACAGTGGCGAGCTGGCCCCTAGCGGTTTTCCTGTGGTCAGCATTATCGACATGCAAGATGTGTGGGCGATTTTTCAGGTACGTGAAGATCAACTCAAAGATTATAAAGTCGGCCAACAGGTAGAGGTGCAGATCCCGGCGCTAGGGGCAAGTTATCCCTTTACTGTGGATCACATTAGTGTGCTGGGCCATTTTGCCACGTGGCGCTCGACCGAGAGTGGCCATGATTTTGATATGCGCACCTTCGAAATGGAGTTGCGACCCACTGAGCCGATTGCCGATTTGCGCGTCGGTATGACTACCCTGTTGGCGCGTTAAGTGTGATGTCGTTTAGGCAGCTTTTACAACGAGAGTTAAATGCGCTGTGGCATGAACCATGGCAGCTGGCGCTGATCAGCTATATCCCGCTGATAGGGATTTTTGGTTTGTGGTGGCTATTTAGCGCCGGCTTACCACGCGAACTGCCCGTGGCCATTGTCGACCAAGATCAAAGCCAGCTTAGCCGCATGTTGGTGAGGCAACTACAAGCCAATGCGGTTATTTCGCCAATTCATTATCAAGATGTGGGTAGCGCCAAAGCATCGATGGAAAAGGCGGAAACGTATGCGGTGGTCGTACTACCCTTTCAATTAAACCGCGACTTGCTAACGGGGCATCAGCCCATTATCGATATACGTTATAACGCGCAATATTTATTGGTTGGTAAGTTGTTGTCGAGTCAGATCCAGTTGAGTTTGGCCGATGGATTAAAGCATAAAGCGTTGATTAAGCAGCTTGCATCTGGCGTGCCTATGGCTCAGGCGAAAGTTAATATTAATCCAGTTCAAACACAAATCAGCGCCCTTTATAACGCCAATAGTAATTATATTGTTTTTTTACTTCCGCCAGTCTTGTTGGCGCTAGGGCAGCTCTTAGCCATGTTGGTGTTTGCTAACTCCCTTAATCGAGAGCTCAGACTCAATACCTTACAGGAGTGGTTTTCCCTAGGTATTCGGCGTGTACTATTGGCCAAGATATTGGTTTATACCCCCTTAATCGTGTTACAGGGCCGATTAATTTTAACTCTGCTTTATCAATACTTGGGGCTTCCACTAGCAGGCCAGTTTGGACAATTGTTACTGGCTCAGGTGGTGATGTTGTTAGCGGTATGGTTGTTGGTGCTAACGATATTTTTCTTACTACAAGACAGTGCAAGGGTTATCAGTTTTTGTACCGCATTGTTTGCCCCCGCCTTTCCTTTTATGGGGATCACGTTTCCGACTCAAGAAATGCCTTTACTTGCTCAGTGGTGGCGGTTGTTGATGCCATCGAGTCATTATATTGATACCCATGTTGGCGTGGTCAGTTATGGGCAGAGCTTTAGCGCGTTTACTCAACAAATTGTCAGTTATTGGGGCTTCTTATTCTTAATACCTATTATCGTATTTTTAGCTCGTAAGGTTAAACGTGATACGCAAGTTGTGTTAAGTAAAACACAGTGCAGCGAGGTTAATTAGCATGAGTTTTTGGTCTTTAATGATGGCAGATCTAAAATCAATACTGACAGATAAGGCCATTGCGGTAACGATATTTGGTGGCGTGTTGTTTTACTCTGTGCTCTATCCTTTGCCGTACCTAAATGAAGTGCCAACCAAGCAACAAATTGTCGTTATCGACGGTGATCATTCGAGTCTAAGTCGGCAAGTGATACGTCATATCAATGCCAGCCCTAAGCTCGATGTGGTAAGTGAGCTTGCCACCATAGAGCAGGGACAGCATTGGATTGAATCGGGTAAAGCGCATGGATTAATGGTTATTCCTGACGGATTTAGGCGTGACTTAATCCGTCAAAAGGGGGTGACTTTAGCTTATGCCGGTGATGCTAATTATTTTCTTATCTATTCCGCCGTTATCGAAGGCTTGATGTCTGTCGGTATTGATGCGGGCAAGTATGTGCAATTTAATGGTCTGCTCGCTAGGGGAAACTCTGCCGAGCAGGTTAAGCATGATTTAGAGCCGATTAAACTCAATAGTGTACCCGCCTTCAATCCTAGCTTAGGTTATACCCCTTATGTGGTTCCTGGGGTGCTATTGTTGGTGCTGCATCAGACTATGTTGATTGGCATAGGTATTTTAGGTGCCGGGCAATGGGGGCGAGAAGGATATTGGAATCGGGCTTCAGTGATGCAATTGATTTTGGCTAGATCCATGGTGTTTGCCTTGCTTTATAGTCTGTTTACCTGTTTTTATGTGGGATTTTGTAATTATTGGTATGGTGTCAGTGTTCAGGGCGACATGCTTCAAGTTATGTTGTTTTTGATCCCCTTTATTCTGTCTACCGCCATGTCAGGCGTGGCGTTTAGTTGTCTGTTTGTTCGGCGAGATCTCCCCACCCAAGTGTTACTACTCATCTCTATGCCGATCCTATTTTTGTCTGGGTTTATTTGGCCGCTGGAGCTGATCCCCGCACCGCTGATTGGGTTATCGCAATTGATCCCGGCGGTGCCGTCAATTCAAGGTTTATTGCAGCTTAATCAAATGGGTGCCAGTTGGACTGATATAGTGCATCTGTGGTGGCAGCTGTGGGCACTGGCGTTAGGGTATCTACTGCTCGCCTATGTTGGGGTGCGTTAT
The DNA here is from genome assembly GCF_900380485.1 of Shewanella algidipiscicola. Classification (NCBI taxonomy): domain Bacteria; kingdom Pseudomonadati; phylum Pseudomonadota; class Gammaproteobacteria; order Alteromonadales; family Shewanellaceae; genus Shewanella; species Shewanella algidipiscicola. The sequence continues at coordinate 120,329 of NZ_OXJV01000001.1, forward strand.
CGACTCAATAGCGCTGTGGCTCACTGAGCTAAATCGTTTAGGCTGTGGTAAAAAATAATAAGCCCGCGAGTAAGCGGGCTTATCAGTTTAGAGATGATATGGCTATGATAACTCAAGATATATGGATAGCTTGAGCGATAAACGTCAGCAAAATCGCAACCTTACTCGGCGGTTTCGGCCTTGATATATTTCACTAGCTCAAGGGCTGACTTTGAGGCTTGCTCTGGTTGTTTTGCTAACTCTTTGTTTGCTTGCCTCACTAATTGGCGCAGCTTTTGTCGCTCTAGCGTCGGATGCTGCTCGATTAGGGCTTGAATGGCATCATCGCCACCAGTTAACAGCTGATCTTTTAGCTTTTCGGCCACATTGATTTTTGAACTCTCATTGCGGTTTTGGTTAAGCACGTTTTTTAGATCGCTTTGCAGCACATTAATATCGATATTACGCATTATCTTGCCAATGTATTGCAGATGGCGACGATAGGCTTCGGTATTGATACGGATGGTTTTAGCCTTAAGCACGTTGTCGTATAACAGCTCATCTAGATCCAGCTTATCAATCTGGCTCTTACTGAGTGCAACTAACTGTTTGCCAAGCTCTTGGTAAATCGCGATTTCTCGCTTGGTTTCAGCTCTACTGACATATTCTTCGTCATGGTCAAAGGGCTGTTTAAAATGTTCTGAGTCACCAACAATATTCATAATCAAAAATCTCTAACAAAAACTCCCCTAATAATACCATTTCATTGGAATATCGCCTATTGGGGACGGCAGTTATTTAATGTGAAAGCCCAGCGGGTTTGTTATGCTACAGCCATTATTGACAACGAAAGAGTAGATTTGTGCCTTCTTCTAGCATTGAACTTGAACTGGATTCATTAAAAGACGCCGTTGCTATGGCATTAGAGTATGCCGCTACATTGGGTACCACAGGTGCCGAAGTCGCGATTAGTAAGCAGCAAGGCTTATCGGTATCGACTCGTCTAAAAGAAGTTGAAACTGTTGAGTTTAATAAAGATGGCGCCTTGGGCATCACCCTGTTTAGGGGCGGCTGCAAAGGCAGCTCATCTACGTCAGATTTAAGCCCAGAAGCGATTCGCCGCGCGGTTAAAGCCGCCGATGATATTGCTAAATTTACCTCAGAAGATCCCTTCAATGGCCTTGCCGATGCCGACTTAATGGCTAAACATATTGACGATCTTGAGTTGTACTATCCACATGACACGCCCCCAGCAGAGCTTGAGTTACTCGCCGCGCGCGCCGAAGAAGCCGCATTAAGCGCTGACGCTCGTATAAAAAACTCCGACGGGGCCAGCGCCAATGCCCATACTGGCGCCAAAGTGTATGGCAATAGCCACGGTTTCTTAAATGGCTATGTCAGCTCGCGTTACAGCCTAAGCTGTGTAGTGATCGGCGAGCAAGATGGCCAGATGCAGCGTGATTATGATTACACCATAGCGCGCAAGTTCAGCGACCTGTGGACGCCAGAAACTGTCGGGCTAAAAGCGGCAGAAAAAACCGTTAGCCGACTGGGCGCACGTAAGATAGCGACCACCAAGTTACCGATTCTGTTTGCCCCCGATGTGGCAACTGGCTTGATGGGCCATCTCGTCGGAGCCATCAGTGGCGGCAGCTTGTACCGTAAATCAAGCTTCTTGCAAGACGCCATAGACACACAAATTTTTCCCGATTGGTTTAACATTGCCGAGCAACCGCATCTAAAAGGGGCGCTGGCCAGTGCTTTTTATGACAGTGAAGGCGTGGCGACCATTGAGCGTAATATTATCAGTCAGGGGATTTTATCCACCTACCTGCTGACCAGCTATTCGGCGCGTAAACTCGGCTTAACCAATACCGGCCATGCGGGCGGTATCTATAACTGGACTTTAGGGCACACAGGGCAAACCTTCGATGAACTCATTAAGCAGATGGGCACAGGCTTAATCGTGACCGAAGTGATGGGGCAAGGGGTGAATGGCGTGACGGGCGATTATTCTCGCGGCGCGGCCGGCTTCTATGTCGAAAACGGGGTGGTGCAATACCCAGTAGAAGAGGTCACTATCGCGGGTAACCTCAAAGATATGTACCGCAATATTGTGGCGGTGGCTAAAGATCGCGATATGCGATCGTCTATCCGCACCGGCGGTATCTTACTCGACGAAATGAAGGTAGCCGGTAACTAGTTTATCCGCAGTCCATTTCGCCCCAAGCGATTAATCAGCGAGTGCTAAGGCACTCGCTTTTTTTTGGCTTAAAGGGCCCTAACGCAGAATAAATCGACTGCCAACTTGAATATATGAAAATCCATATATATGCTTAAGCATATGTAATATGTCTGTGTTGGAGCCGTGTATGGCCACTGGGATTTTTAAAGCGCTGTCCGATGAAACTCGATTACTCAGCCTGCTGCTGATTTACGGTCAGGGTGAGCTGTGTGTGTGCGAGTTAATCTGCGCATTGAATTTGAGCCAACCCAAAATATCGCGTCATCTTGCCCAGTTGCGTAAAGCCGAACTGTTGAGTTCTCGTCGCCAAGGCCAGTGGGTGTTTTACCGTATCAACCCGGCATTGCTGCCATGGGTGCATAATGTTATCGAGCAAACTTGGCAGGGTAACCCTAACTTAGTGGCGGCGGCACTGGCCCGTCTAGATGCGATGGGGCAGCGCCCTGAACGTATTAAGGCATGCTGTTAAATCAGCTGAGTCAGGCAAGTTAAGATTAAATACAGCAAGATAGGTGAACAGCATGGGACTCTTTGAGCGTTACTTAAGTGTGTGGGTTGGTTCAGCGATTGGATGTGGCGTGGTGTTGGGCCATTTTTTTCCGGCGCTGTTTGCCCTTATTGCTTCATTAGAATATGCCAGGGTCAACTTGCTGATCGCGCTGCTAATTTGGTTGATGATTTACCCCATGATGGTGCAAATTGATTTTACGGCGGTCAAAAATGTGGGTAAAAGCCCTAAGGGGTTAGTGCTGACGCTGGTGATTAACTGGCTGATAAAACCCTTTAGCATGGCGCTACTTGGCTGGTTATTTTTTAAGGTTTTCTTTGCCAGTTTAGTGGATGCGCAAACCGCTAGCGAGTATATCGCAGGCATGATTTTGCTCGGCGTTGCACCCTGTACGGCAATGGTGTTTGTGTGGAGCCAGTTGACCAAAGGCGATCCTAATTACACCTTGGTACAGGTATCGGTTAACGATCTTATTATGGTATTTGCCTTTGCCCCCATCTGCGCTTTTCTGCTTGGGGTGAGCGATATTCAGGTGCCTTGGCAAACCCTGTTAATCTCTGTGGGGTTATATGTGGTGCTGCCCTTAATCGCGGGAGTGATAACACGCCAGTGGTTAAATCGCCGCGGTGGCACAAAGCGAGTTGATGGCTTTATTGGTCGCATTAAACCTTGGTCGATATTGGGTCTCCTTGCCACCGTCATACTGCTATTTGGTTTGCAGGCCAAGACCATATTAGCGCAGCCACAGAACATTGCCCTGATTGCCATTCCGCTGCTTATCCAAACCTATGGCATCTTCTTTATTGCCTACTTTGCCGCGAAAAAACTGAATATCGCGCAAAATGTCGCAGGTCCTGCGTGCATGATCGCCACCTCTAACTTTTTTGAACTCGCCGTTGCGGTAGCTATTTCACTGTTTGGCCTGCATTCGGGCGCGGCGTTAGCCACAGTGGTTGGCGTGCTGGTCGAAGTGCCGGTGATGTTGTCGTTAGTGGCATTTGTCAATCGAGATAAAGCAAAATACCAGCGGGCCATTGGCGCCGCATCTAAACATTAACCGCGCAGAATTGCCCTTTTCAGGAGAGTAACATGACAATTAAAGTCGGCATTAACGGTTTTGGCCGCATTGGGCGTTTGGCGCTTCGGGCCGCGTGGACGTGGGACGATATCGAATTTGTACAGATTAACGATCCCGCCGGTGATGCGCTTACCTTAGCCCACCTATTAACATTTGATTCTATCCATGGTCGCTGGTCTCATGAAGCGGCCGCTGATGGGAGCGATATTGTCATTGGCGATAAACGGATAGCGACCAGTATGAATAGCACCATCGCCGCCACCGATTGGTCGGCATGTGATGTGGTGATTGAGGCCTCGGGCGTGATGAAAACCACAGCCTTATTACAAGCCTATTTAGATCAAGGTGTTAAACGTGTGGTGGTGACGGCGCCTGTCAAAGAAGCGGGCGTACTGAATATCGTCATGGGGGTTAACCATCAGCTGTATGATGCCGCCAAGCATCCTATCGTCACCGCTGCGTCATGCACGACCAATTGTTTAGCCCCAGTGGTTAAAGTGCTGCATGAGCAGATAGGCATAAAACATGGCTCGATGACTACCATTCATGACATTACCAATACGCAAACCATCTTAGATGCGCCCCATAAAGATCTGCGCCGTGCCCGTGCCTGCGGCGAATCACTTATTCCGACCACCACAGGTTCCGCCACCGCGATCACCCATATTTTTCCTGAGCTTAAGGGGAAACTAAACGGCCATGCGGTAAGGGTGCCATTGGCTAACGCCTCCATCACAGATTGCGTGTTTGAGATGCTGCGCCCTGTCACCGTCGCCGAGGTGAATGACCTATTTAAACAGGCGGCAGCAGCTGAGCTTAACGGTATTTTAGGCTATGAAACGCGCCCGCTGGTCTCGGTGGATTACAAGACAGATCCGCGCTCAGCTATCGTCGATGCCTTGTCGACTATGGTGATCAACGATACCCAGCTTAAACTGTATGTTTGGTACGACAATGAGTGGGGCTATGCCAATCGCACCGCCGAGCTGGTCAGAATGGTCGGGCGCCTAGACAAAGCATAATAGTTAAGGATATTAGATGTTCGCCACAGTTCGCGCATTGCCGTTTGAAGTACGCCAATACCTCATTGTCACGGGAAACTATTGGGCATTTACGCTCACCGATGGCGCGCTGCGCATGCTGGTGGTGCTACACTTTTATCAGTTAGGCTACTCGCCACTGTCGATTGCCATGCTATTTGTTTTTTATGAGATTTTTGGTGTGGTGACTAACTTAGTGGGTGGCTATCTTGGTGCACGCCTTGGGCTTAATCGCACCATGAATATGGGATTAGGGCTGCAAGTAGCGGCGCTGGCAATGTTACTGGTGCCCAGTGTTTGGCTCACCGTCCCTTGGGTTATGGCAAGCCAGGCTTGTTCTGGGATCGCTAAAGATCTCAACAAGATGAGCGCCAAGAGCAGCGTAAAAATGCTGGTGGCTAAGGGCGATGAGGGCAGGTTATACCGCTATATTGCCCTGCTAACGGGCTCTAAAAATGCCCTCAAGGGCTTAGGGTTTTTCTTAGGTGGCGCGTTACTGTCACTGCTTGGGTTTAGTGGTGCCATAGGGTTAATGGCAGCGCTGCTGGGCATTGTGTGGCTGCTCAGTATCGTTAACCTTAAGCAAGACTTAGGCAAGGCTAAAAATAAGCCCAAATTTAGTGAGCTGTTTTCTAAAAGCCGTTCGATCAACATCTTATCTGCCGCGCGCCTGTGTCTGTTTGCCGCCCGAGATGTGTGGTTTGTGGTGGCGCTGCCGGTCTATTTAGCCAGCCAGTTTGGTTGGGGACATACGGCGGTCGGCGGCTTTCTGGCGCTGTGGGTGATAGGCTATGGCGCGGTGCAAAGCATCGCCCCCAAGCTCACAGGCCAGAGTCGCACTGGCCACGGCTGCACTGGCTTGAGTGTCGCCAAGGTGCCTGATGGCGGGGCCGCACTTAAGTGGGCGAGCTTGTTGACATTGCTCCCAGCGAGTATCGCGTTGCTGATGACGCTGTTTGCTGCGCCCTATGCGCAAGCGACGTTACTGATAGGTTTGTTGATTTTTGGCGCCGTTTTCGCGGTAAATTCCGCCTTACACAGTTATCTGATCGTCAGTTACGCCAGTGACGATGGCGTGTCGCTCGATGTTGGTTTTTACTATATGGCCAATGCCCTTGGCCGCTTGCTAGGCACCTTGCTGTCGGGCTGGGTGTATCAGGCATTTGGCTTGATGGTTTGCCTGTGGATCTCGACGCTATTACTGGGATTAACGGCGCTAATCAGTGTATGGTTACCAAGGCGATAACCTTGAAATGAAGGTGTGGCATTTTTTGGATTAGCTTTAGTAGCGTTCGGCTGAATTTTTTTGGAAAGTGTGTTTGAAATCTTATCTTCAAAGTAGTTGATTGCTTGCAGTAGGCATATGTGTAGATACTTCTGCTCCACGCCGTGAATCCATCCTTGGAGGCTCGACGATGGCATCCTTGCCATCAACGTCCGCAGCTGCATCTACACAGGATTATTTTCTCTCTTCGATTTGACTGCATTTGGTGTGAGTGGTGAGTAAAAAGCTAACTCAGTTTTGCCCCTTTGTGAGTTACAGGCGATAAGCAGTACAGAACAGTGACGAGACTATTGACCTACTATTACTAATCTATAAGTGACAATCACTGATTACTTTCGATTCAACACCAATGCCAATGCTCACTCTGCAGATTTTCATGCTCGTTTATCCAGCGTTGTTCTGATAGAGTGCTTATAAATCAATAGCTTTAATTTATTAAACTTTAAATAATAGGTTTATTAAATGTGCATGCGCGTTTTGCCAAACATGTGCGCATGCGCACTAATGAAATGTTAAGCAATAGAGTGGAAATCGTAAATTGATCGAAGAAGACTATAAAAAAGGATGGCGGCAGCACTTTCCTACTTACCATTTTGATGATCGTGATATCGCTTTGGAAGAGTATAAGGTTGCAGCTAAAAATCTAGAATCAGAAGAAAGGGTTTTCTTAAATGCATCGAATGTGACACTTGTTACGTCCGCTGCATTAGGGTCATTGTTGGTTGGGTCATCAGGCCAGTTATTAGAAGTATTTAGTGGAATTGTCCCTCCATATGTTATTTCAATAATTCTACTATCCATAATTACTAGCTTTTCTTTTATCAGTCTGAAGTATTTTTCTGATAGGCAGCGATCAATAATATTTTCAGGAAGAAAAGTCATTATTTTGAGACGAATGTTAGGGCTGAGCTACGGAAATATCCAGCTCCTTTTACCTAACTGGAGGGTTGAAGGTGCAGACCAACCTCTTGCATTAAAATTATTTCCAGGATGGCTGACATATGCAGCATACCCGTTTTGGATCATCTCAATTATTTCAACCTCAGTAGTAGTGTTTCTGAGCGCTTTTTTTATAAAGCAGAACCCTAGCATCATTCCACCAGCGTATAACTCAAATTTTATTTTATTATTGGGCTTTTCTTGGCTTGTCCTTGCAATGATGATCTATCGATCATCATTGCTTGATACTCATGAAACCTGTCGACTCATATTTTATAAGTTTATATCTAGGATTATAGGCTTACCATTAACTGAGAATATTGAGTACATCATTTATCGTGCCAAACTAGCAGTATACGAAACAGATAGACTTAAGGTTTCTATTAAGAATATTAAGAAATTTCTTATTTTTATCGAAGACAAAGATTTCTATAACCACTCAGGGATTAGCTATAAATCACTGGCGAGAAGTATATTGGGAGTAATGAGAATAAAGCCAAGATCTGGAGGATCTACCATAGTACAGCAGCTTATCAGAACGCTATTCATAACGAATTTAAGCCGGACAAAACGACGAAAGTTTATTGAATTAGCACTAGCGCCTTGGCTTACAAGGGTGTTCAGTAAGGACTTGATTCTCGATATGTATATTTCCTCTGTGCGTTTTGAGCGTCAAAGGTTTGGTGTTCTCGAAGCTATGGAACATTTTTGGGGTAAGATTGAAAGAAACCCAACTAACGCACAAGCCTTTTTCCTTATAGAAAGAGTTAGCAATATTCGATCTAAATTGCTTGTTAATAAAATAGTCGAAACAGTTCGATCTGCTAAAGAGACAGGACTACTGAGCACTGACGATATTCATAGACTTGTTGAGATATATACTGAGGCTGTAGCAAGCGGAAAAATTACAGCAAATCAAACTGAGTTACTTAAATTATCTGAGGGTGTAAATGCTTAACAAGGCACAGCAGTCGCTCCCGTTGGTCGCTGGGACCGCCAAAACGCTGCGCTTTTTTGCCGTCCTCTGTGTGCGGCGTTAAGCTTCATCGAGGATATATGTTAGAACTGTTGATTCCTTTAAAGAAAACTGTAAATCAGTCAGTAAAATATGATCTGACTAACTGGTTAGACACAATGCCGGATGGAGCTGCGTGGTATGTTATTTCGGACTATTGCTTCGGGGACAAAACTAAGCAAAATGACACGGTGTCGTTTACAGTTTTGTTGCATCACGACAAGCTGGAGAACATTAAAGAATACATCAACCACTTTGCACCTAGGGATATCAAGTCAACTAGGACGGTCTCTGTCGAATTTTTACAATATATAAACTCTCCTGTAAGTTTTTCTTTTACTTTTGTAATTGATCGAAAATCTAACTTACTTCGGGACTATGCTACAGACGAAAATATGTTGTCATTCTTGCCTGCCTTTCGAAGTGTGATATCAGACATCGCAAGCAACTCAACATTTCAAGACGGCTATATTGACGGAGTTATGAAAAGGGTTAGGGCTTTTGAATCTGATTTTTCAAAGAAAAATTTCAATTCAAAACTTGCGCGTCAAATTTATATAGTTTCAGCATTTGCTAGTGTTGTATTTGAAATTTTATCCATAGTTAAAAAACCTAAACATATTCAATGGGTTTCTGACCGAGATGCTCTACTTGAAAGATATGATAGCTTTGTCTTTGACCTGGCATACTTTTTATTTTTGCAAGGTTACTCTGAGTACTTTGAAAGGACAGAGAATTCAGTGCTAATGTTGGATACTCCTCAGTTTATATTTCCTGAACCGGAGAAGTCTGGAAAAAATCATTTTGATGAGTTAATTCGAATTCCTGACTATTTGGCAGGCACGTTAGCCGACTTGGATGTCTCGTCCAATAAATTTAGCAAGGACAAGTACGATACGATCCTCTTGAATTCGTTAGTTAACTCTCGAAATCAAGCTGTTATCTACGTTACAGGCAAGGGGAATGAACTATTGTGTAAACGTCTAGTTCATGAAGCTTAACAAACAATTTAAGAGTGATTCGGTTTACTATGTGTTGGTTTTAGTGGTTTTAGTGGTTAAGGTGGTATGCGGAGACTTCAGTATTGCGTGCCTGACACCTTAATTGGGCGTTAATCTATACAAATATCAATCTGAAACAGACTAATTAGAACATTAGGCCTAACAAGCTTTGGTTCAAAAATAATTTAGCTTTTAATGCCCAGAATGACACCTGTAACGCCCAATCGAAGAGGGTTAGAACTCGGTGTAGGTGCGGCTGAGGCCTTCGATTTCAGGGATGAAATCGCAGAGCTGGGTTTACAGCGGTGCCGAAGAAGCACCTGCACGAAAGGCCTGCGGCAAGCAATTGGTTGCCATGAAGGTTAACGCTATCATCAATAAATAAAAACTAACTCGACTAAATGCTACAAGCCAAAAAAAGCCAACACCTTCATTCGAAGACCAACATATTTTTGTCTCAAAACCTTCTGACAAGATCAAATCGAAGATAGGGATAACTTGCTATAGCCAGTCCTAGCTCGCTATGGTGTAAGCAAAATATATTGATAAAATTAAATCTGGCTTTCACAAATAATGCAACCCTGTTTGTAGCTGATTTTATGCTGTCCACCTCTGGGACAGATCTCATTGCTGATAATTTTAGGTCGAGATTTAACAGTGGATTTTGCAACCATGGGCTTAAAAAAGAGTGTTCTCAATAGTGATAAAGGACCCAATGCCAGCACAAGTACAACATAATCAAACGCTGGGTATCCTTTGTATGAGCGAATGATAAAGGTGGCCACAATCGAGAATGACCAAATTGATACTAATATAAGATGCTGGTTTATAAAGTTAATTAACTCGAATGTCAGATATAAAACAAGGATTAGAAAGTTATCTATATTAATTGTATTAATACCTAATAGCTAAATCTTGTAGGCTGTAACGAATGTTATTTGTTACAGCCTTGCTCTATATGGGCTGTTGAGGTTGATTCTGCAAAATTGATTTGAAATTACCATAATCAGTATCTAACTAATTCAATTTTTTAGTTAAATTTTATTTAGCCTTGCCTTGTCATCATATAAAAATACTGGGCATTTATTTAACGCTTAACCCTGTCATTCGAATCTAATCGGCCTCCTTTTTGTTTCAAGTCGTTAACATTCCTTACTTTCATTTTACGTGGCTTTCGTTGTACTCTGAGGTGCAGTCAATCAACAGTGGCGTAGATCACCAAGAATAACGATAAAAATGACGAGGTTTTAATGGAAGGTATTACAGAATTTGTCAGTATGATCAATGGGGTTGTGTGGGGTGTGCCCATGCTGGTGATGATCTTGGGCGTGGGCTTATTTCTCTCATTCGGCTTGAAGTTAATGCCGATTTTAAAGCTTGGGACAGGCTTTAAACTGCTGTGGTCTGGACGCATTCCTGATAAAGATAAAAACATGAAAGGCGAGATCAGCCCGTTTAATGCCTTGATGACCTCGCTGTCGGCGACCATAGGTACGGGTAATATTGCCGGGGTGGCGACGGCCATTTTTATTGGCGGCCCTGGGGCGTTATTTTGGATGTGGTGTACCGCCCTCGTGGGAATGGCGACCAAGTTTTCTGAGGCGGTATTAGCGGTTAAATACCGCGAGGTAGACGATAACGGTAACCATATTGGTGGCCCTATGTACTACATCAAAAATGGTCTTGGCAGTAAGTGGGCGTGGCTAGGCACGGCGTTTGCTTTGTTTGGTTCGTTTGCCGGTTTTGGTATTGGTAATACGGTGCAGGCTAACTCGGTCGCCGATGCGTTAAGCAGTAACTTTGGGGTGCCGAACTGGGTGACTGGGGCTATCTTAATGGTGTTGGTTGGCGCGGTATTGATGGGCGGTATTAAACGTATTGCCGATGTAGCGGGTAAGTTGGTGCCGTTAATGACGGTGTTTTATATTGCCGCTGGGCTGGCAGTGCTGGTGGTATATGCCGATGAAGTGCCTGCCGCTTTTGCATTAATTATTCATAGCGCCTTTAATCCGGTGGCCGCTCAAGGTGGCTTTGCTGGTGCTGCGGTATGGGCGGCGATCCGCTTTGGTGTGGCGCGCGGCGTGTTTTCGAATGAAGCGGGTTTAGGTAGTGCGCCCATTGCCCATGCGGCGGCGCAGACCAATAATCCGGTGGCCCAAGGCTTGGTTGCTATGCTGGGCACCTTTATCGATACCTTAGTAGTATGTACTATCACGGGGTTAGCGATTGTGGTGTCAGGAGCATGGACCTCGGGTGAAAATGGCGCGGCTTTGACCTCATTTGCCTTTTCTCATGCCTTGCCTATGGGTAATTACATTGTGGCCATTGCGCTGTCGGTGTTTGCCTTCACCACGATTTTGGGGTGGAGCGTTTACAGTGAAAAGTGCGTGCAGTATTTATTAGGTGTTCGTGCGGTTAAGCCCTTTCGGGTGATTTGGGTGTTAGTGGTGCCGTTAGGCGCTGTGAGTTCACTGGACTTTATCTGGTTACTGGCCGATACGCTTAATGCCATGATGGCTATCCCTAACCTTATCGCGCTGTCGCTGTTGAGCCCTGTAGTGTTTCGTCTCACACGGGAATACTTTCTTAAGAAGCGTCAACAAGAGTCCGAAGCGAAAGCCTAATTTTTTTGCTGAGTAAAAAGCGCCGAAAGGCGCTTTTTTTGTGGATAAAGTTTGCTGCGGAGCACCAATCTAATTGTGCTTCAGGCGCCAATTTACGCTCAATATTGATTCAGCGCCCAACCAACATTGCATCGTATTGTTCTCTATTTAAGACAATTTTAGTGTCGACCAATAAAGCCAAACAAGGACTCATTAAGTGGCCAACAGATTCGCTCACTATTAGATTTTTATCGCATTTGAAGCATAGGACGGTTAATAGAACGTCATCAAGCTATATCGCAAGCTTGTTAACATTTTGGCTCGATTTCTGTCTATCTACTACGGTGCAATAGGCGTTTATGCGAAAAATTAAATGGGTTAAGCCAATGACAGATGACCTAATGTAAATTCAATATGTATCCCACCTCGCTATATTCAGCTGGTGGCACCTTAGCAGACAAAAAGATTAAAAATAACTAGATCCGAGTTATCGCATTGATTTTTATTGGTTTAATTTAAGTTGAAACATAATCAAATCACATTTATTAGCTGTGAAGTGGGTTTGGCTTCTCTTTGTCTGCGCGACAGTTACATCTGTTTATCATTTATTAATTAAACCTCATCAACTTTGTTACCAAGATCACAACCGCCATCTAAATGTTCACATTTCGGTGCCTGAACTTTCTCGCAATGTGAGTTAACTCACATTAAGTGCTAAAAAGAAAAAATAGAGTAAAGACTCTAGATTAGAGTAATTACTCTATCGATAATTGTTCAGGTCAACGTCAATTTTGTCGCCAACCTGAATCATTTAAACTCAGGAGGCGTTATGGACATACCTGTCTGGCAATATATTGTTTCGATGAGCGGATATATTGTGTTCTTGCTTGTGTTGGTGGAAGGCATGCGCCGTACACCTCGTTTAACAGCTGCGTTTTGGCTGTTGTCACTACTTACGGCGCCGTTATGGGCCGACAACTTAGATGGTTGGTTCCGTTGGGTGAAGACGGTGAGTGTGTTGATCCCAACAGCGATTGTGGTGGGTGGTGCACGCATCGCATATCTCTACTACGACAATCCAAACCGCGTATTACAATTCTTTAGGGGCGATTGGGTACTTAAGGTGTTGTACGCCGTGTTGTTTCTCAACATTGCTGAAGCGACCGCAAAAGATTTTGCAACCGCAAACTATTTCAATGCGATATGTGGCGTGATTCTGTGTATCACGATCCCATTCCCTCGTTATAAGAATGGCCAGCGCATGTATTGGGTAATAGGTCGTGATAAGCCTAATGATCTGTTGTTCTATTCAACCGCGGCGTGGAACTTCCTATATACCACTTGGAACCTAGCTTTTGTCTTTGGCGAAAACCCAGGCTTCTTCGCAAGTTCATTCTGTATCTTAATCGCGGCAGAGCTCTATCCGATTATTAAAGGGCGACCAGAGCTCTATGTTACCGCGCGAGTTTACACCTTAGCGTTCCATATCTTGGTTCGTGCCAACTCAGATATCTTCACACCTCTGATGGATTCATCTAGCTGGGGTAATGACACCGTGTTGTGGTACTGGGGCGCGATTAACCTTGTACTGCATATCCCATTTGCCATCTGGTACTTCTATAAGAAACGCACTAGCCCAACAGGCGAGCCACCTACAGGTGGCAACGAGCCGCCAATGCTGAATGACTACTACAAAGATACACCCGAAAAACAGCAAAAATTAACCACGGCTTAATAACAAAGGGGGCACCGCTAAGGTGGTGCCCATCACTTAAGCGTCACTATTGAGAGAGTAATGAATATGAAACTCAGGGTGAGAAACATAATCAGCACCATGTTTACCATGTTTACCATGTTCCTGATGCTATGCAGCGCAGCGACCTATGCAGACGCCCCGGTAGATTCATCACAGAATCTAGCAAAAATCCAAGGCCAAATTTGGCAAGGCACACGAGATGGTAAGCCAGGTGAGGGGAGTCTTTTTTATCGTCTCGAATTTGGTACCGATGACACCGTTGAAGTGACCAAGCAGTCTGGTGGTTTTAACCATAGTGAAATTCAACACTGGTCGTTAGCGGGTAATGAGTTGGCGATTACCAGCCAAGCAGATTCGCTAATCAAAGACTTTGACGGCGCGAAAATGAGTTTTGTCGAAGACGAGACTATTCGGTTTAGCCTAGATGGTGATGGATTTAATATTCACAAGTGGTATCAAAATCGGGCCTTCGGCCATGTACTGCTTGTTTTAATTGGCTTGATGATCCTCAACGAGATCTGCCGCCGCTTTAAATACAGTAACTACCTACTGTGGTTTATCTTACCTATCGTGTTGATCCCGCTGTGGTCTAGCTATGGTGTGACCTATTGGTTTAAGTGGGTCAAGCTCTACTCTGTGGTCGGTGCTGCAGCGCTATTTACCCTAATCCGCTTTACCAAAGTTGGGGATATGAAGTGGGCCAAATTTGGCGCAGCGGCCTTCTTAGCTATCAATATCACTGAAGCGGTCATGCAAGATTTCAGCATGGGCAACCTCGCCAACGTGCTGAATGCCATTGGTGGTGTGCTTTCTATTATTACCTTGGCCGGTTGGGCGCAAATTTATGCCGACAAATCTAAGCAACAAGATATGATTTGGCCAGCCATGACTACCTTCTGGATCATCGCCTATGACGTGTGGAATATCGTCTTTGTTTACCTCAATTTCCCCGGCTCCGCTACCGCCCAAATGATGGTGCTCATCGCGGCAACATTACCTGCATTGTTTATCAAAAAAGGCACTTGGTTACAGGCTCGCGCCTTCACGTTAGCGGGGTCATTCATGTACTACTTCAGCTGCCCATTTATGTACGAAAGCAACGTGGTGCCCATGCCACGTAATGATGAACTCATGCTCGCCGCTGGCGCAGCAAGTTTTGTGATTAACAGTGCTTATGCCTATGTGTTCTTCACTGGTAAATGGAAGCGTCGTCAAGCACTCACCACGGCAAGCTAACCGCCGTAAATTGATAAGTTATTTTAATTGGTATTTAAAACAAATAGATAAAATTATGACGATGGAGTCAATTATGAAAAAGCATCTTTTAAGTGTAGCGGTTTTGGCGTCAATGACTTGTGGTTTCAGTGCGATGGCGGCAGATGATGCCGATATCGATATGTCTAATCCAACCGATGTGTATACCTCGCTTGGTGCCTCTTATGGTAGTGAAGGGATGAACATTAAGGGGCAGTTGATGTTGTCGGAAAAGACCGCCACTTCAGGGCAAAAAACCGGGATCATTTTCGAAGCGAAAAACCTGTTTGATGAAGGCGATAAAACGCCGCAGTTTACCGGTATGCTAGCCCACCCTGACTACGGTATGGTACCGACCTTTAACGACGAGACCAGTAAGCGATCTTTCCGTTTACGCTATGGCACGATTAACACCACTAATGGCACGGGTTGGTCGATTGATGCGATTTTGGCTGACCATCCTTTCTACGGCAACATGGCGGTAATTCAAGCGGGTCCAGTGATGACCATTCCTGTCACCGACAACTTCTATATCTGGCCCATTCTGTATGCGGGTGCGGTAGTGGTTGAAGACAATATGTCGCAAATTTTGCCACCGAATATGGTGGGCAGCACGGCGATATCGAGTAGCGGTATTGATGTGCCATCGATCATTATGACGGGGATGGTCTACGCGCGTTATGCCTTTAATGACCACTGGTGGACGTTAGTGAGCGCATCCTATACCGACGAATTACAAGGTAAGGGCTGGAGTGATGATGTGATGGATGGTGGCCTACAGATGGCCAGCTTCTCTGGCGAAATATCTGTGGCTTATCAAATGAATAAACGTCAAAACTTTCGCGTTAACTACAAAACAGATAACAGCGACAGCACTGACGACAGTTATTGGATTGAATACAACCACGCTTTTTAGGTTGTGATCCCTGCACTAGCGTTTGCTCCCCAAGTTTGGCGCTAGTGCTTTTTATTTGACCGGTTGGCTGTCGTTGTTCCTGAGGTACAGTGGCGATCCACATTGGTTAACATGTTGATATCGATGGAGTGAAAGATGAAGAAGAATATATTGTTATTAGCCAGTGCACTGTTATTGAGCACCTCTTCCGCCTCGGCTGCAGAAGTGGGGGGGGTCGAGCTGCTCGATGCGATGAGCTCGCAAGATCAAGTATTACAGCTTAATGGCGCTGGTGTGCGCAGTAAGTTTTTTATGGATCTTTACGTCGGCTCCCTCTACACCGTAGAGCAGACAGAGCAAGCATCACAAGTGGTTGATGGTGACCAAATTGCTGCGATCAGGCTCAATATTACCTCTGGCATGATCACCTCTGAAAAAATGACAGAAGCGATGCATGACGGCTTTAACCGCGCCACAGGTGGTGACACGACGCCGATAGCTGACAGTATTAAGTTGTTTATCTCGACGTTTGCCGAGCCGATTCAAGAGGGGGATCAATTCACCTTGGTGAGCATTCCGGGTCAGGGCATTATCAGCTACAAGAATGGCAAAGAGTTGTCTACTACCAGTGGCGAAATCTTCCGTAAAGCGGTATTAGCCATCTGGCTTGGTAACAATCCAACCGATAAAGACCTCAAAAAAGAGATGCTTAAAGGCTAAGGTTCAAGTCAGCTTGTTGGCCCGAGACCATAGCGGTTGGGAAGCCGTTAACAATCATACTTATGAGTATCCACGCATTCTCATCAATGTTCACTATTCACGCTCACCCGGTAGTGGGCATTGATATTCGCTGGGGTTAACGGCAAGCAGGCTGACTTATTTATCTGGCGTTATTTTCACATCATGATTGCCCATTTTCCGAGCTTATTCGGATAGGATAAAAGCTTATGACACCATTATCACTGTGGCGTTATCTATTTTTTCCCAGACACCATGAATGGACCACAGATCAGGTAAGGGCCGTCGATACGGTACTCTTCTTTACTCTGCTGTGTTTTTTTACCGGGCTATATAGCCTGTTTAAGTGGACACAACAGCCCCATACGCTGTTGATGATCACCTCTGTTGTTTTAATCTCTGTCGAGATCATTGCCGCCGGCTGCATCCGCTTCTTAAAACAGATCACCTTAGCATTAAATTTGGGCTTTTTCGGCATGGTGCTGCATGCGCTTAATGTGATCTATCAAGGGGGCGGAATCTTACAATCGAGTCAAAGTCTGTGGGTTGCCGTGCTGATTATTGCCTTTTTTCTTACGGCATCATTAACGCTGGCGACAGTTTGGAGTGTGGTGGTCATTTTACTGTCGGCGGTAATGGTACATCAAGGTTTGAACGACCAGATTGTTTCTACGATAGCGCTGTCGGATACGGGCGCTGCGGTCGAAGCGTGGAGTGGCATGGTGTTACCGTTAGTCGTTATCGTGGTGGCTCAAGGCTTTACCAGTGCAGCACGGCAATCGGCGAATAAGGCGCAAGCAAAGGCCCAGCAAGAGATTGAATCGAGCGCGACTAAGGCGTTGGCGGGGGAGCAGCGTTTAGGCCAAGTATTGACTCAAGCCAATCAAGATGCCACAGAACTGAGCGAGGTGGCGGTCGATCTCGATATGCAGGCCATAGCTTTGCATAGTCAAGTGAATCAACTTAATGTCAACTGTGAATCCCAAGCGAGTGCGGCTGAGGAGATGAATCAGCAGGTTTATCGCATGACTGAAGATATGGCGCAATCGGAACGGTTTATGGAGGAGTTAAAGCAGCGCTGCCAATCTATCGATAGCCAAGCACAGACCAGTGCCCAGTCGTTAGTGGCCTCTACCGATGCGATTGCGGCAATATTACATAGCAATCAGAAAATCGTCTCGGTAGCCGATCTTATTACTTCGGTGGCCGATCAGACAAACTTGCTGGCATTGAATGCCGCCATTGAGGCCGCGAGAGCCGGGCAATACGGTCGCGGGTTTGCGGTGGTGGCCGAGCAAGTTAGGGAGTTATCGGCCAAGAGTAATCAATCAGCGGTTGAGATCCGTTTATTGCTGTCAAGCAGTCGCAATGAAGTGTTACAGGGCCAGCAGACCATAGAACACACCGCGGGCGAATTGACTCAAATTATTGAGCAGGTTGCCAGTGTGGTGCACGACGTTAATCAACTCGCCGATTTGATGGCCCTGCAGGGCGAGGCGTTAGCCCAACTTAATTGTGCCAGCAGTGAGGTTGCCACCAGCGTGGTCAATACCAATCAAGTTTCAGAGTCTGTAGCAATAGAAGCTGAGCAACTGGCAAAACGCGTAGAGAGTTTAAAGGCACTCGCCAGTAGCTTAACCGCTGTGGTGGCGTGTCATCACGCTTAGCCACACTAGGTTTGATGCTTATGGCTATTCGCTACCCCACTCCTTATTGACTAAGCGCCTTAGGGCGCTTTTTATCTTTAATGTCATTAGGCTAATCGAGCCGCTTAGTAAAGCGTAGTGATGCGACTATGATCCCCAGTAGGGTAAAGCCAAGCAGCCAGAAGGTGTCAAATGGCAGATCGCTCAATTGGCCGCCGCGCAGCACTATGGCGCGAATAATGCGCATAAAGTGGGTGGCGGGCAGGAGTTCGGCTATCCATTGTGCGGGTTTAGGCATGGCTTCGAATGGAAACATAAAGCCCGACAGTAAGATGGTCGGCAAGATAATAAAGATGGTCATCTGCATCGCTTGCAGCTGGGTTGTCGCGATAGTGGAGATGATCAAGCCTAAGGTGAGACTGGCTGCAATAAACAGCAAGGTGCCCAGCAATAGCTGTGCAATGGTGCCGTTTAAAGGCACATCAAAAATCAGATGCCCGAGCCCCAAGATGATGCTCATCTGGATAAGCCCCACAACAATGTAGGGTAAAATTTTACCTAGCATCAGCTCCAGAGGTTTGATTGGGGTGGTGATCAGCAGCTCTAGATTGCCTTTTTCTCGCTCACGGACGATGGCCGCCGAAGTAAATAAGATCATCGTCATGGTCAGAATAACGGCAATTAAACCCGGGACGATATTCACCGCCGAGCGTTGCTCTGGGTTATAAAACAGGGCGACTTCGAAGGTGGGGGAGCTGGCTAGGGGCGGGTCGCTGATGTGCGCTAATGGCATGTTACGCAGTTGGCTGATCGCGGCGGCCACCATGGTATCTGATCCATCGATGATCCATTGACCGATAGGCTCGTTATTGGCCTGTTTATGTTCAAGATTAGGCGGCAAGATCAGCGCGGCGCGCACTTCGCCGCGGGTAATGGCAGCCTCGGCAGCGGTGGCGGTGGCGTAATAGCCTTCGATTGAGACGACTTGTGAGGCCCTGATGGCCTCAACAATCCAGCGCCCAGCCACAGATTCACTCTGATCGACCACCACAACCGGCACATTGCGAACATCTGTGTTGATGGCGTAGCCAAATAATAGCAATTGGATCAACGGGATCATCACTATCATGGCGAAGGTGATGCGATCGCGCTTAAGCTGACGCATCTCTTTGGTGGTAATTGCTTTAATGCGTCGTAGGCTAGCCATGAGTGTCATCTGGCGCTCCTGCATTATGCGGATGTTTGCCTGTAACTGTGACAAACAGATCTTCTAGGCTGGCATTCACATGGCTGATATTGCGCTCATCAAGCGTGCTGCATTGCTGCTTGAGCCATTGGGTGGGATCGTTAATCTCTTTCGTTATCAATACTCTTAGCCGATCGCCTAGTTGGGCGGCGCTGCGTACCTGGCTTAATTGGCTGAGCTGGCTTTTCAGTTGGCGTAAATTGTTGGCGGTTATTTCTAGTACATTTACCTCCATTTTTGCCAGTAAGGCTTGCGGATTACCATTGGCGCGAATGTGTCCCTGCTCCATTATCGCCAGCTGGTGGCAGCGCTCGGCCTCATCCATATAGTGGGTAGTGACTAAAATACTGGTGCCTTGCTCTGAAAGGTCAAACAGCTGCTCCCAAAAGTCGCGTCGATTTTGAGGATCGACCGCTGACGTGGGTTCGTCGAGAAACAGCAGCTCTGGATTGTTAATGCAGGCGCAGGCCAATGCCAAGCGCTGTTTTTGGCCACCACTTAAGGTGGTAGCCAGTTGATTTGTTTGAGGAACTAAGTTGTAGGTCGATTGCAGCTGGTCAATTTTACGCTTGCAGGCATTGGGGCTGAGGCCATAAATATCGGCGATAAAGCGCAGGTTCTCTTTTACCGTTAAGTCGTCATAGAGGGAGAATTTTTGTGTCATATAGCCAATGCGGCTGCGCAGTTGCTCCGCCTGCTGTGGGATCGGCAGGCCAAGGCAGGTGATGGTGCCATGAGTGGGGGTCATCAGCCCGGTGAGCATACGTATGGTGGTGGACTTACCGCAACCATTGGGGCCTAGAAAACCGTAAATATGCCCTTGTTGTACCTGCAGATTAAGATTGGATACCGCCTCAAGCTGACCAAATTGCTTGCTGATGCCACGGGCATCGATCGCCAATTGACTGCTTGGGCTCATCAAGGTAACTCCACCTGTACTGGGATGCCACTGGGTAACTGGACGGCGTCAGACAGAGTGAATTCTGCTAAATAGACTAGGCGGGATCTGTCCTGTTGGTTAAGTGCATAGTAAGGCGTGAAGGCGGGATCTTTGCTAAGCCAGCGTAAGGTGCCAGTCAGTGGCGTATCAAGACCATCGACATAGACATTAAGCTGCAGCCCTACATGCAACGTCGCCATATTGGGTTCGGGGATATAAACCCGCGCATAGGGGGCGTTGTCGGCTTGTATCACGGCCACCACCGCATTATTGGGCACCCGCTCACCGACATTAAAGGGCAGGCTGTCGAGGCGCCCATTGCGGGTTGCCACTATGCTGAGCTCTGCCAAGGTTTGCTGCGCCAGTTGCAAGTTAGCGGCCGCAGCGTCCATGGCTGCCATCGCCTGTTGAATATCTTCTTGGCGCACACCGACCAGCAGTTTACTGAGGTTTTCATCGGCCACATGCAGCTCGGCTTCGGCGCGATCGCGATTAGCGATCGCTTGATCAAGTTCCGATTGACTCACCAGTTGCTGTTGTTTGAGGCGATAGGTACGTTGATAGGTTTTGTCTGCTTGTACCTTGGCCGCGTTAGCGCGCTGCACACTGGCTTGGGCGCTGGCGATATCTTCGGGGCGTTCACCATTGGTGAGGCGTAGCAGGTAGCTGCGTGCTTGTTGCCATTGCGCATCGGCTATCGCCACCTTAGTGCCGGCTTTGCGGCTATCGAGCTGCAGTAGTAGATCGCCCTGTTGTACTACGCTGCCCTCTTTAATCGGCTGTGCGGTGATCAGCTCTGCGGCGGTGGCTCGCAGTAAAATACGATCGCGCTCAAGGGTGCCTAGCGCCTGCGCTGGTGGACTGGGCCGACAACCTGTAAGGCAGAGTAAGATAAACACCAGAGCGATGTTGATGGTGGGGTTCATTTCAACCTCATAAGCACTAGGGTGAATTAATAATCAATATGTTATTTAAGATAGCACCCTTTAACGTTTAGCTATATGGGGATCACTCTCTGGAGGCATCTGCTGCATTGAAATGCGAGTACGTCTGTAACGTTTGATGATGAGGGGCGAGGAGTGGCGCCCCTGTATTCTTGGTAGGATCTATCTTGGGTGGACTTGGGGCTGTTCAGTAAAAATCGCCTCCCATCGCCCGTTTAAGCTGCGCCTGTTCGAGCAGGGCTTCTAAACGTTTTTTCACTTCGCGTCTACGTTGTAACTCGCAAGCCGCTTTAGGGTTTTTAGGGGCGGTCATGGCTTCAATCTCTGCATCGTTGGGAATAACATCACGTAATTGAGGCATAGCGGATTCCTTCATCACTGTTATTGAGTACCGCGTAGCACTTAGAGTGTGCCCATCGGTACCACAAGCTTTGGCTAGTACATAAAGCCAAAGCGATAGTTACCGGCGCTACGTAATGCTTTAGCAGATAGCTCAATGAGTTAGTTGCACATTAGTGAGCGCTAATGAGAAAGGTAGCAGGGAGTTTAGGAGTATTTTGAGATCGGCTTAACACAATTGTATTTATGCTTTAAAGCGAACAATTGCGTGCAAATCAATGGTTTTTACTTATTAACTGTTTGATTGTATAGATTTTTATTGTTCGTTGAATTGCGCCGGTCGCAATATTAGCGGCGGCGCATCTAGGAGCAGATCACAAATTAGCGCTAAAGCTTATAGATCAAAACTATAGCTATAACCGAGCACCACTTTTGGGTCGTCATTTTCAAGATCGGTATCGCTAACCAAGAAAGAGAAGCTGCCCACATCAGTGTCTTTGCTCAGCGCTATCGAGTAATCACTATAGCTGTCTTCGCCAAACCAAGCGGTAACCACATCACCACTCGAGTAGCCGTAATGCACGGTTAATGACAAGCTGTCAGACAGTGGCCATGAAGCCGCCGCATCCACATAGCTCATATCGTCATTATCTAACGGAGCGCTGGCGACATCGTCATCGGCGTTAACCACATAAGAGTAACTGAGGCTAAACCATTTCCAGCTGATCGCGGCTTTGAGTTCGCCAAAGTCGATGCTAGCGTCGCTATCTGGGTAGGCATAATAGAGATAGCTGACATCGTAACCTAGATCGTCAGTGATGCTACCGGCATAGCCACCATAGAAATCAATTTCGTAGCTGGTGTCGTCACCGAAGTCGACATTTGATGCCCAGGTGCCGAGGTAAAAGCCGCTATCGTGTTCGTAATCCATTCCCCCTTGCACGGCCACACCATCATCGGTTTGCGTCACGCCGCGCCACAAGTAATTGGAGGTCACTCCCACATTGCCAGTGACGGCTGCGCTGGCGGGAACGGCTAACATCATGGTTGCTGCGAGCAGGCTTAGGTTTCGAAGTGCTGTGTTCATACTCATTCCTTTTTATTGGTATAGGGATACTACCTAGCCGTATTATTATGAGTATTGTTAGGTAGTGCTTACGCTACTGCTAACCCCATGCCAATAATTTATATGATTATTTTCAGTGGTTTGTATTTTTAAGCAACAGTGGTGTGAACCAAGATGGGGGCTTTATAGGCATAAAGGCACCGTTTTGGTGCAGGTAGAACCTTGAGTAAACTCAACAAGTAATCTATTTCACTGATGGGACACCATGGGCTGATACATGGCGTGAATTGAGGTAAACCGTTTTGCTCATCATAAAAGTCATAACAGTGAAGAAACAGTGTTTGACCATGAAGCGTGACCAGATAATTATAGCGATGGTGGAATGGTCAGGCATAAAAAAACCTCCTAATGAGGAGGCTTTTACAAAGATAAAGCCGTTTTTAGTTAACGCTATCTTTTAGAGTTTTACCAGCTTTAAACTTAGGTACTGTCGCTGCAGGGATTTGAATTTCCTTGCCAGTTTGTGGGTTGCGACCTGTACGTGCAGCGCGGCTTGTTGTTTCAAAAGAACCAAAACCAACAATAGAAATTTTCTCACCGTTCTTCATCGCTTCCGCTACGGTTTGTTCGAAAGATTTTAATGCACGTCCAGCTTCAGCTTTAGTCAGATCAGCACTTTCAGCGATTTTTGCAACCAGTTCAGTTTTATTCATTTGGATAGTCTCTTCTTTCCGTAGATTTAGTAACATCAATTACATTAGGTACTTGCAATTGCTGAAACTAACATGCCATAAGCATCCCTATAATGAAAGCGGTTTTATGTTGAACCGTGGGGCTTTAGCCCCAAATTGAGTAAAATTTTAGCTATCAAGCAAAGAGTAGAGCAATTGTTTGACTAATTGTGGTTCGAAAGGCTTGTCACATAAGGCATTGACCCCAGCTTGCGACACGTTACTGAGGTGAGTATCGTTAGCCTCAGATGACACCATTAGGATGGGAATGTGAGATTGCTGGCTGTGATTACGAATAAACTGAGTCAGTGCTAAACCGTCGGCATTGGGCATATTGTAATCGGTGATCACAAGGTCATACATATTGTCTTGCATTAAGGCGATGGCCTCGGCGCCATCATTAGCTTCGGTGATCAGTTTTAACCCTAAATTAGTAATGGTACGGCGGATAATATTACGCGCCATCTTGCTGTCATCGACCACCAGAACCCGAATGTTGTGTACATCAAAATGATCCAGATCGAGCTCGTCATGGCTTAGCAGATCTATAGTGGCATTGAGTGCTTTGCCAAGATGCTCTGACGAAAATGGCTTAGGTAAGATGGCCACGACACCGGATTGGCGATAGATCTCCAGCTGCTCACGGCGGCACTCACTCGATACCAGCATAAATTGAATATCACAAAAGGCTGGATTCTGTTTCAAAGTATTGAGCAGTTCTAAGGCGGTGCCATCTTCAAAGTGCATCGCACTGGCGACCAAATCAGGTTGATGACGCGAGATAATGGTCGTAGCCTGCGCAAGTGTGCTGGCGGTTTGGATATTGTTAATACCCTCTTGGCTGAGACGGCTGGTAATGATCTTACGCTGGGTGTCTGAAGGCTCAATCAACAAAATGGAGAGTTCACTCGGGGATAGGGTGGCCATAGTCAAGGATCTCGGCTTAGTAATTGTAAATATTTAGGTTTTTAAATTACCTGAAGGCTTAAGATTTAGCAACTGGTGGCCCTGCTTGCTCAGCTCGGCTGAGATAGGCTTTGGTTGATTTTGATAACGCGACCCACCACTGAAATAGCAAGAGTAGACTCACCACCACTACGATTAAGGAAATCGAGATCTGCTGCCCCTTAAAGACCACTTTTACCTCTTCGGGGGTGATCTGATAGGCGATAACGGCCGTCATCCCTAAGGCACTAAATGCAATCGTTTGAATGGCTATGTAAATTTTAAGTAGCAAGCCGGCCCATTCGGCGCGCAGCAGTAGCCCAATTACGACGGGGATCACTCCGATAGTAAACAGATCTAAACTTTGGGTCGCTAGGGTGCGCCATACTGCGATGACAGAGGTAACCAGATATAAACAGATAAGCAGTAACATGGCAAAGTGGGGTCGTTTCATGGCGATTCGTCGGCTAAAAATTTGCCAGCGAGTGTAGAAAAAACCTCTGCATTAGTCCAACTATTTACGCTAATCCCGATTGCGTAGCTGCCCATTGGCTTGGGTTGGGTTAATATAGTGCCGATTTTTGATTGGTTGAGAGCGACATGACAGACACTGAATTTTGGCAATTAGTAACCCGTAGCCGTCCAGAGCAAGATCAACAGAGCTTGGCCGATAACCTCAAACAGCAACTGATGTCATTAACGGATGAGGAGTTGGCGGCGTTCGATAAACATTTTTCGCAGCAGATGCGCCGTGCTTATCAATGGTCAATCTGGGGCGCAGCTTATATTGTGACTGGCTGTGATAGTGAATATGGTTTTGCCGAGTTTCGCTGTTTCTTGATCTCACTCGGTGAAGAGTGGTTTGAGAGCGTGCTACAAGATCCAGATGCACTAGGAAATTTGCAGCAATGGCCTGAGAAAGATGGCTACGCTTACCCTTTTATCGAAGAATATGACTTGATTGCGGGGCAGATATTTGAAGATCGCACCGGTGAGGAGTTACCTTTTGTGCCTTCGGGTCAGGCTACGCCGCAAGGTAAGAAATTTTCCCATAAAAAGAAACAGCTTAAGGCTACTTATCCCCGCCTAAGTGCACGTTTTCCTTTTTAAATACTCTATCGCTTGCGCTAGCAGCTCTGCTATAGAGTGTCGCTTGCCCCAAGCTCGTACGGGGCAAGATAACGGCACATTGGTTATGCGTAGGTGTTACTCATAACAAGTTTGGCTTTGTCGATCGTAATGACGTTGGTGTTTGGTGCAAGTCTTTTTCATAAAGCGTTGTTCAACTTGGGTTATTTGTGTATCAAGTGTCGTTTATATGTCGCCAATAAGTTGCTCGTCACTCATCTCCTGTTGTTGCGCTAGCCTTGCAAAGTGTTGCTCTACTGCGGCTTTGCCGTCAGCGGATAAGGGCTCTGCACTCACTTGAGATGAAATAGCCAGGCCAAAGATAAGGGCTGCGATAAGAGCCAGCTTGCCTGAATAGTTGACTCGTGTTGTTGTCATCAGTTTGTGTATCATAATTTGCTCCAATAATGTGTCGTCAGGCTTGCTATCTGCAGCCGTTTATTACTGTTTGAATCGATAAATGATTTCAAGTTGCAAGCAGTCCCCTCATCGCATTGAAGGGGGGCAAATGCACTTAATGATTTAGTGGTTGCACAAAGATTAACCTAAGATGGTTGAATAAAAGCTGAACAAAAAACAAGCAAGCATTTAATGGAGTAGGTTAAGGGGAGCTGGTGGCTTGGTAGAAAGCAGCGAAGCGCTCCCAAGATTGAAGGCAATCCTAAGTCATGGTGTTCTCTCAGTATTGAATAAACCGTTAATCGCGGCGCATCGTTTCACATTGGAACCCTTGGCGGCTTGAATCAAATCGACAGCGTAAACCACACTCCCACACCACATCTCCCTGAGCCTGTTGCTCGGCAAATATTTTGCAGCTGGGATAATCCTCAAAGTCATCTTGTTTCTGATAACGTCCGGAATTAAAACCTTGGGTATAAATGAAGGCTGACCAAGTTTCAGGCCCCGAGGTTTGCTGAGTTTGGTTTATCCATATCAAGCTCGCAGCAGCCGCTGAAAATAGCAGTATGATCACTAACAATGGTAAGTGTTTTTGCATCATGGTCTCCATGGTGAGGTGTGTAAGCTGATTTTTGGCTGCTTACTTAATGGGCTTAGCGTTTGGCTGCATACGATGCTTTAGCAATACTGTTTTAGCAACGTTTTTTATCGCCGCGCGATATGTATACTTAATGGGACAGCTCAACGAATTGACAGCATGCTTAAGGCGATTTTTACGCGCCAAAAGACAAATAGCCCCTTGTTAGCTTTGCATTAAGCTATTATTCAGGTTAGCTTTTGTACAGTTGCTATATTGAACCTAATCGGGTTTGGCCTAAAGGAGGCTGTTATGAGATTGTCCACGCTACCATTACTTGCTGCAATAGTGATCGGCGCATTTGTGTCCCTCAATGTCAGCGCCGAGGGGGTGCAAGCCGATCCAGTTACCGAGGCTGGAATAGTTAACATTACTTGGCAAGGGGTGGATAACTATCGCGATGTCAAAGCGGTGGGAGACATTCAGTCGCGCTATGAGCTGCGCACCTTTGAAACCTTAACCAAAAACCTTAATAAAGCCGCGAGTAAAGCCTTAAAACCAGATCAAAAGTTATTGCTGGTCGTGACCGATCTCGATTTGGCTGGCGACGTTAGGCCGACCTTTGGCGCTAGTGTGAGCGATATTAGAGTGGTGAAAGATCTCTACCCGCCGCGCATGACCTTTAGCTACCAAATATTGGAAGGTGATCAAGTGATTATGGCGGGCGATGAAAAACTCACCGATCTTGGCTTTATGCAAACGATTGGCGTGGCGAGCGATAGACCCTTGCGATACGAATCGAAGATGTTAGCCGATTGGCTGCAAAAAACGGTCGCACCTAAGCTTTAAAATCTAAGCTTTAAAGCTGGTGCGACGGGCATACTGGTTGGAATAAATTATTTTGCTTGAGCCTTAAAGGCTTGCAAGGTTTGCAGTAACACCCCTAGTTTTCGGACAAACTGTTCCAATGCTGGCGCTAAGGCGTCAGTATCTGTGGGCAGTTGTGTCATCTCTTGCGCCAACTCTTGCACATAGGGGCTAAAGCGGTTGCTCTGAGCTTCGAAGCCTTGATCTTGAGTGAAGATCGCCACGAACTTAGCGTGACCCGCTTTTTTCAATTCATCCAGTTTAGCATCGGCGTCGATCGCTTGACGATAAGCGACCTGAAGGTTTTCTTGCAGTTGCGTTATCAGTTGAGAGTGTGGCATAACAGCCTCTTAATCATAAAATTTGAGCGAATTATAAGGGGCTAGCCTGATGGCAACAAGTCAACGTTGGTGTTTACTGCTAATGGTTTTGCTAGTGGGGCTATTTAACAGTGAGGATGTTAGGGCTGCAGTAACAGATAAGCCTCCGTTTTATCAGATTAATTACCAAGATAAGACCGCTTATTTATTAGGTTCAATCCATGTTGGACGAGAAGACTTCTATCCTATGGCGCCGCAAATTGAAGCCGTTTTTGCTAAGGCTGGAGCCCTAGTGGTGGAGGTGGACGTGACACAAGCTGATGCCGTTAACTTGATCCGTCGTTATGGATTAACGTCGCAGCAACAAGATGAAGCCACGACGCAGCGAATGGCGAGTTTTTGTCAAGCAAATGAGGCCACCTGCAGTGCCCTGAAGCCTTACGCTCCTTGGATGCAAGCAATGCAGCTGGGGGTGATGCGTTTTGATGCACTCGGTTATCAAGCGCAGTGGGGGTTGGAGCAAATATTGACGCAAAAAAATGGGCAGCGCCCCGTGATTGAGCTTGAAAGCGGTGAATTTCAGTTTGAGTTAATGGCGTCTTTCGATCCCCAAGTTCAGTGGGAGATGGTGTTTGAGGCCATTGATGCGCCTGATGAAGAGATGCTGGCGTTGATAACAGCGTGGCGCACCGGTGATGAAACCGCGATAGACCAGTTAATGGTAGGCCAGATGCAACAAGGTGATGATACCCATTTGATAGACAAAATGCTCTGGCAACGTAATCAAGCCATGAGTCGTAAAATTGCCGACTTAATGACCCAAGACACCACGCCAGCGCCACTCTTTATTGTGGTGGGCGCAGGCCATGTGGTGGGAGATAAGAGCATAGGCGCCATCATGCAGCAGCAATTTAAGGCGAAGCTACAAAATTGTTGGCAGCAAGCCTGTGATTAATCAGCTCGCCATTTAGCAATAAAGTGAACATAACGGCCCAGTGCGATATAGCTTGGGTGCAGAGAATAGGTTAGCTCCATATTCAGCAGCTGCTGAAAGTCGAAGTTGGCAGGCTGATGGGTTTTAAGGTAGTCGTGGATCACCCGTACACCCGATTGTGACACCAGCTGCATCTGCCACTTATCAAGCCAGTGTTTTACGTCATCGATATACAGAGGATGGGTAGGGGTTAAGCCGACTTTTTTCTTTACCTTAAAATCGGCTGCTACATAATCGAAGTTACCCGATATAAGACTATGAAAACGCATCGCTTCTTTGTTGTAAAACATCAGCGAAAATAAACCATTAGGAGCTACGAGTCGAGCCAGTGCAGCCAAGGTGGTCTCGGCATCACTGAGCCACTCGGCTACGGCATGACACAGCACCAAGTCGAATTGGCCATACTCACTTGAAGTTAGTGCCTGTATCGGGGCGTGGACTAGTGTGATATCGAGTTGGCATGAATGCTTAGCGTCATATTCGCCTATTTGCGCACGCGCCAGCGTCAGCATTTCGGCTGAAATATCACACAAGGTGACTTGGTGGCCGAGCTTCGCCAGTTTTTGGCTAAAGAACCCAAAGCCACCGCCAGCATCTAAGATGCGTAATTTTTGGCCATTGAAATGACTTAGTGCTTCTGTGATATCACGCCACACCACAGCGGCCCGTATCTCGCCCTTAGGTGTACCGTAGATATTTTTAGCAAATTTACTGGCGAGTGAATCAAAGTTTTTGTCTTGCATTACCGGCTACCAATGGCTGTTAAGCACTACGGATAAAGAAGCGATATTTTGCCATAGCCATACTGGCTTGGCACCTGCCGGCGTAACCTTTTAGGTGCAAACTGTGATTTTAAGGTATAATTGTCCGGTTTCGATTTAGTTAATGTTGAAGGGTTTTGAGCGCGTGAATAAAGATATTTGTGTTGATTTGAAAGCGGTACCGTCGTTGCTGTCGCTTTATCGCAAGATTTTTTTTGGCCGTAAACCCGGTTGGGATCAGCAGCCTTTGCCGCGCATTTGCATCACTTGCCGTGATGTTAGTGTGTCGGCCGACAAGGTGCGCCAGTATGCCAAAGTATGTGGTTTTGAGTTTGATGGCCAGCATCTGCCCATGACATATCTCTATGTCATGGCGTTTCGCCTGCATGCGAGTATCTTTACTCACCCTGCTATCACTTTTCCACTGCTGGGAATGATCCACCTGAAAAACAGCATCACCCAATATCGTCAAGTGACTGTGAATGAGTCGTTTCATATAGACTGCTGCTTACAAAGCAGCCAGATAACTGATTCAGGATTAGAATTTGAATTGGCCTCTAAAGCTTTTGTCGGTGATGAATTGGTGTGGGAGTCATTGTCGACTTACCTCTATCGTATCGACAGTGTGGGTCGCCGAGTGCGGCCACCTAAAGCCACGCCAATGACGTGGGATGCTCCGCTTAATTGGCGCTTGAGTGAAGATCTTGGGCGGCGTTACGCTAAGGCATCTGGCGATTATAATCTCATCCATCTGCATCCTGTGCTGTCAAAACGTTTTGGTTTTGATCGCGTTCTCGCTCATGGCATGTGGTCCAAAGCGCGCAGTATTGCGGCCTTGATGCCACAAATCGGTGACAAAGCCTGTACCGTGGATGTGGAGTTTAAGCTGCCATTATTTATGCCGGCAGAGGTGAGTTTTGGCGCCGAGAATGATCCCGAAACGGGATTAATCTTCGAGCTCAGAGATGGTAAAGGGCGACGGCCGCATCTATCTGGCCGAGTCAGCTTTCACGATTAGCACTCAGCTATTAATACTTCATAAAACAGCCAGCACACATGCTGGCTGTTTTGTTTTTTTTGAGCTCAGCACATCAACAGCGTTGAAAGTGTAAGGCGCGCAATGCCCCATAGACGTTTGTTCTAGACTACCCCCTGTAGCTTATTTAATCGCTTCTGCTTCGATGTGCTCGGCATAGGCTCTGTCGATAAATGGTTTAGCTAGGATCAGCGAGGCTGAGTCTGCGTATCATATTGTATCAATTCCAGAAGGTTTAATGGGGGCACATCAAGGCTTAAGTATGTTTGATTCACTAAGGTGTCCAAGGAGTCGCCAACCAGCGGCACTCTTGCTACCCCTTAGCGATAAAGTACCAAAGCCGTCATGCACCAGTGTTTGTCTATTCCTCAGCTCGAACGATACAGGCCAGCGCTAGAGCAATATATTGATTTAGATTCATAAACCCTTAATTAACTGACTGCGAGCCAATGAATTGGTTTGTAGTAAGTTGTTTTTATTTTATATTCGACCTAGCTCATCGTTTCCAAGTGATTTTTATAATAGGAGTTTGCCTATGCTGTCTGATATCGATATCTCTCGCCGAGCCGAGTTGCAGCCCATCGAGGCTGTTGCGCAACAATTTGGTATTTTACCATCTGAATTAATTGCTTATGGCGCCTATAAAGCCAAAGTTAGTTTAGATATCAAGCAGCGACTGGCGGATAACCGTGATGGTAAATTGGTGATAGTGACAGCCGTCACTCCAACTCCCTTTGGCGAAGGAAAAACGGTAACCAGCATAGGGTTAACCCAAGGGTTACAGGCAATAGGTCAGCGGGCCTGCGCCTGTATTCGTCAACCCAGTATGGGGCCCGTATTTGGCATCAAAGGCGGCGCAGCTGGCGGTGGCTTAGCGCAAGTGGTGCCGATGGAGTCGCTTAATTTACATCTTACGGGCGATATTCATGCGGTCACTAGTGCCCATAACTTAGCCGCTGCTGCGATTGATGCGCGCCTGTATCATGAGCACCGTCTGGGGGCAGAGGCCTTTGCCGTGCAGTCGGGATTAACGCCGCTCAATATCGATGCTAGCCGCATTGCTTGGCGTCGGGTGGTGGATCAAAATGAGCGCAGCCTACGTCATATCCGTGTGGGGTTGGGCGCTAATGTGCCCAATGCGCTGGGCAATGGCCCAGAGCACGACAGTGGGTTCGATATCAGCGCGGCGTCAGAATTAATGGCGATTTTGGCTCTAAGTCGCGATTTACAAGATATGCGCCAGCGGATCGGCCGTATTGTGTTGGCCCACAATACGGCAGGCGAGGTGATTACCGCCGAGGATTTAGGTGTGGCGGGGGCGATGACGGTGATCATGAGCGAAGCTATCGCCCCGACCCTAATGCAAACCTTAAGCGGCGCTCCCTGTCTTATTCACGCCGGGCCTTTTGCTAATATCGCCCATGGTAACTCTTCCATCATTGCCGATGACATCGCCTTAAAGTTGGCCGACATTGTAGTGACCGAAGGCGGTTTCGGCTCAGATATGGGTTTTGAGAAATATTGCAATATTAAGGCGCGTCAGGCGGGTAAAACGCCAGATGCTGCGGTGATAGTGGTGACGGTGAAGGCGCTTAAATCGCACGCAGAAGCATGTCAGAGCGACACGAGCGAATCAGCCAAATTGGCGGCCGGATTCGATAACCTCCGCTGGCATATCAATAATGTGGCGCAATATGGTGTGCCTGTGGTGGTGGCGATAAATCGTTTTCAAAGCGATACCCTTGAAGAGCTTACCTGGTTGCGTGAACAGGTGATGGCGCAAGGGGTATTTGGCTGCGAGGTGTGTGATGCTTTTACTCAAGGCAGCCAGGGCGCCCAAGCATTAGCCGAGGTGGTGGTGCAGGCGACTGAGGCACCAAATCAATTTCGTTTTTTGTATCCGCTTGAGCAGAGCATTGAAACCAAGCTAATGACCATTGCCGAGGCGGGTTACGGCGCATCCGGCATACAGTTATCTGCTAAGGCGCAGGCGCAGTTGGTTCATCTTAAACGTCATGGCTTTGAACATTTACCCATTTGCGTGGCGAAGACGCCGTTGTCGATTAGCCACGATCCTAAACTCAAAGGGGTGCCTAAAGGATTTGAGTTACCGATAAGTGAGCTGAAGGTAAGTGCGGGAGCGGGCTTTATTACCGCCTTGGTCGGACAGGTGATGACAATGCCGGGCTTAGGTATTCGACCTGGGTATCTGAACATTGATATTAATCAGCATAATGAGATTGTTGGTTTGGCATAACGTCGATTAATGATCTGCATTAGCGTTCCCGCTGTGGGATAAATTAACTATAAAGAGGGGCGAGATTATCGCCCCCTCTTTTTGCTGTGTGTCGCTTGATTGACATTATTGCGGCCAGCTATTCTGCCGGTTACACAGCGTTACTCGCTTGGTAAAGCGCTTGGATGGGTTTGATAAATGTGCACATCGCGCTGGGGGAATGGGATTGAGATGTTTTCTTGATCGAAGCGCATTTTCACCTCGCGAGTAATATCCCAATACACATCCCAATAGTCTTCAGGTTTGGCCCATGGGCGCACAATAAAGTCTACCGATGATTCGCCTAGGGTATGCAGCTTTATGGTCGGTGCTGGGTCGGCGAGTACCTTAGGATGTTTATCGACGATCGATTTTAGCACCTGCTCGGTTTTCTCAATATCATCACCGTAACCTATGCCAAAGCTCATATCGACTCGGCGTTGATGCTCAACGGTAATATTATTAATGGTGTCGCCCCAAATTTTGTTATTGGGGATGATTAATCTTTGGTTATCTAATGTTTTAATGATGGTTGAGACTAGGCTCATCTGGCTCACTTTGCCCGTTACGCCTGCGGCATTAATCAGATCGCCCACATCGTAGGGGCGATAGATTAAGATCATCATGCCAGAGGCAAAGTTAGACAGGGTTTCTTGTAAGGCGAAGCCGATAATGACACCCGCGACACCAAAACCGGCTAGGATGGGGCCGAGTTCAAATCCCAGTTGCGACAAGGCCACCATTAATCCCAGCGCAAATACGACTTTACCTGAGAGTGACACGAAGAAATCTTGCAGTAACTTACTAAATTTCAGCTTAGAGTTACTCACTGCCCGTCTGCTAATACGTTTAACCGCTTTACCTGCGAGGCCTGCCAGAAATAGGATCAGCATAAAGATAAACAGCTTAAACATGACTCCAGGACCGTTGTCTATCAGCTGTGTTTTGGCTTTATCCCACCACTCTTCTAGCAAGGTACTCACCACATTGATGTTAAGTACATCTTGGGTGATATCGCCAGAGATGCTAAATAGCGTCTGTTTTAAGATGGTGGTGTCTTGTCTTAGTGCATCGAGTAGGCCGATAGTGCTAGAGAGACTGCTGCTGGTGAGCGCTAAGCGCTCTTTAAGGTGTAACACTCGAGTGGTTTGCTCACTGGTGACATCTTTACCGGCTTCGGCAACTTCATCGACAGCAAACTGTAATTTATCTTGAATAAACAGCACTAGACTATTGAGAATATCGCCTCGTTTAATGAGGGTTTGGGTTAACTCCTCCTTGGCGGCGGTAACATCTTCTCCCAGCTGACTCAACCAGGTGAGGATGTCATACTTGGCATTGAGCATCTCATCTTGCTGGCGTTCTCGATTGGCTAACGCAAGCATGGTTTGATTATCGTTATCTTTACCCAGTTGCGATTTAAGACGGTGGATGTCGTCGGCATAGTAAGCACTGACCTGGTCAATAAAAGTCAGGTAAGGTTGGATCAATGGTAATAATAGCGATTTATCGAACTCATCATCTTCCATCAATATGGCGAGGCGTTGATGAAAGCGAGTCGCATGTTCGCGAATACGATACTCGGTAAATTGTTTCATTTCGCCTTGAGCATGGGGAAGCTGGCTAATATCGGTGGCGATCAACTTTTGTAAGTGTAATAGCTTGTTAATAGGGCCGTCTTGGTTATCTGCGTCACCCTGTGGCGATGTTTTAACGACTTGTATCTTATTTGGTGGTGAATTGGTTTCGGCGGAAGCGGCTATTACCGGTAAGGTGAGGCCAAGCGTTAATATTAACAAAGCTGTGCGCAGCATAAATTAAGTCCTTTAATATGGGCATTGTCAGTCCCCTTATTATGACCCCAAAATCATAACTGCGACATTTAATTATGATCTGTTAAACTGCCGTAAATTTCATCATAGAGTCTTGTTGTGCTGTGTACACATTGTCATAAAACGTTTGGGGTTGATAGTTTAAAGGCTCAGCGAGGTAAAGGGGTGAACGCACAAATTCAATGTCCCCATTGCCAAGCGTGGCTGGGTAGGAGTGTGCTATTAACATTATTAAAGATTGGCAGCTTTTATCTGACCGTTGCGGTTTTGTTGGGGGGGTATTTTGCCTCAGACCTGCGTTATATCACTACACCCATAGCCGTTATCGCTACAATCACGCTATTGATAAGTCATATGATGGATCAACTAAAAGTGATGCAAGCACCCGAAATGACGCCCATAGATGACAGTACGCATAGGCAAAAGTATCGTTAACAGTTCCTGTGCCGAATCCGCTGAGGCTTATGGTGAGCAATGCCAATGGTATTATCTGATGGATCTTTCTTGCCATATTGCTGTGGTGAACGGCGCCACCACAGCGGTAAATGACTAGTCGATGACTTGTACTTGGGCTTCGAGCGCCGCCTCAACGTAATAGATACCGCCGAGGACCGCAATAAAGAAAACCGATGTCCAAAAAATCATCTTGAAATTTTCGCGTAGAAATTCCTTCATACTGTTTGTTTCCTTGCTGGAGTCGTTGAAATCTAGGTTTGGGGCGATTTCACTCAATGGTCTAATTCTAGTCAATATTGCTTAAGTCAGACTTAATTCACCACTAACAGTCAGTGATCTCGCGCATGCTTTAACGCACTGGTTTGAGCGTTAATTTTTGTTACAACTGACGGATAGACCAAGCCATTTGTTGCTTGACTTCATCGAGTCAATCCATACACTTGGTGAAAAATTTTGTCATCTCAGTTTGGAACGGCAGTTAATACCATGGCATTGGCGATGAAAGGCATAGCAAGAGGAGTAGCGATATGGCTTAGTGCTGTATTGTTCTGCTTGTCTGTCGCTGCGCCAGCTCATAGCCTAGAACATGTTGATGATGGTGCCAAAAACCATTGCACCCTCTGTATTCAAAAAATACAGCTCAACAGTCTCCTGCCAGTTAGCGACTTTAGTTTTACCCTGCCGTCACTCACCTTTGAACCTTATGTCGATAATGTATATGCGACATTGCGTTCTCACGTTAGCTATTTCCACAGTCGAGCGCCTCCCGCACGCTAGATAGTCCTATTAAATATTTTTGACTATTTCTCTCTGTCGATTGACGGCAGAGAGCTATGCCTGTTTTTTTGGAGATGTTATGACAAGCTTTAATCCCCGTATGACGGTGCTGGCAGCGGCCTGCGCCTGTGTATCAACTGTGGCAAGCGCGCAAGATGCCACTCTTTCTAATCCTGCTATCAGTGCTGTGCTCGACGGCTATTATCAAAGTGCCGAACGGCCGATGGCTGAACGCGAAGAGGGCTTTGGCCTTGGTCATACCGAACTGGCGTTAAGTGCCAATATCGATGATCTTTTTTATGGCAAGTTAACCGCGGTTTTAGAAACCCACGGCAGTGAAACTGAAGTGGGTCTGGAAGAGGCGTTTATTCAAACCTTGTCCATGCCAGCTGGGTTTTCTGTGCGTGCCGGCCGTTTCTTATCGGATGTGGGTTATTTAAATAATCAGCATGTGCATACCGATGCCTTTGCCGATCGCCCTGCGGTATATCGTGCATTCCTAGGCAGCCATTATTTCGATGATGGGGCACGACTCGACTACGTTGCGCCTACCGATCTGTACTGGACCATGGGTGTTGAAGCCTTTAAGGGAGAAAGCATGCGCGCTGAAGATGAGCATGGCGAGCGTGAATTCGACAATATTGGTGTCTATACCGCCTACACCAAGTTGGGTGGTGATATAGGGATAAGCAGTTCTTGGCAGCTGGGGTTAAGCTATTTACGTAATGAAAATGGTCGCCTAACAGCCCATGAAGCCCACGATGAAGACGTTGTAATCGAAGACAGCCACGATCACAGCCACAGCGCAATGTACACTGGTGAAAATACCTATATGGCCGATTTTGTCTATAAATGGGCACCTAAGGGTAACTACAAATACCAACACCTTACGCTCAGTGGCGAGTACTTCCAGGTGAGCGATTTTGCGCCGTTAGCGGCGCATGAGCTCGCCGATGCGCATAGCGTGGAGCATCTCCCCGATGATCAAACGGGTTGGTATGTCAGCTCTGTGTATCAATTTAACCCCAATTGGTCTGCGGGTCTGCGCTATGGTCGCGTAGATACTCAGGAGCTGCATGACGATCATTTCCATGAACAATCGCTCAAGGAAACCGAGGTCAGTTTGGCGTGGCATCATAGCCACTTCTCTACGGTGCGATTGCAATATACCCATCAAAATGGCACCAATTTTGATGGTATCGAAGATGATAACCTGATAACGCTACAATATGTTATGACATTGGGGGCTCACAGTGCGCATCAATTCTAAAGTGATTCAAGCCAGTTGCCTGACGGTCGCGTTGACGCTCAGCAGTGCTACACAAGCTGCGCTCAATGTGTTTGCCTGTGAACCCGAATACGCGGCATTAGTTCACGAGCTGGCACCAGAGGCCAATATCTACTCGGCTACCACAGCCATGCAAGATCCGCATCAAGTGCAGGCCAGACCCAGTCTGATTGCTAAGATGCGTCAGGCCGATCTGGTGGTGTGCGCCGGTGCCGATCTTGAAGTGGGTTGGTTGCCTATGTTGCAGATGAAGTCGGCGAATGCCAAGGTACGCTCAACGGATCAAGGCTTGTTTTTTGCTGCCGATCATATTGAGACCCTAGATAGGCTTGAAAGTGTCGATCGTAGCATGGGAGATGTGCATGCCAAGGGCAATCCACACCTGCATTTTGACCCAGAGCGTCTGCTCAAGGTGGCCGAGGCGTTGCACCTCAAACTGGTGCAGCTAGAGCCAGACTCGAAGACGCAGTACGATGCGGCATTGGCAGACTTTAGCGCCCGTTGGCAGGCGGCTATGTTGAAGTGGCAAGCCTTAGCAGCGCCGCTGAAGGGGCAAAAAGTGATTGCCTACCACAGTAGTTTTCGTTACCTATTTAATTGGTTAGGTATCGAGCAGGTGGGCGATCTGGAACCTAAGCCTGGCCTTGCGCCAACGACGGCGCATTTAGCCGAGCTACAACATCGTGCACAACAAGGCGATGTGATGGCCATCATAGTGGCGTCGTATCAAGATGAGCGTGGTGCTCATTGGCTTGGGGAGCGCGCCACGTTACCTGTGCAGGTATTACCTATGTCGGTTGGTGGCAATGAGGACAGCGACGATCTGTTTTCACTCTATCAAAGTGTCATCACCTTATTGTTGAGCTACAGCCAACCATAAGCTAACCCTAGCGCCTTTGTGTGTGAATGCATAGGCGCTATTAGGGTTGCATCTTTAGGTACACACCATGTTTGATTTAGATCTGTTATCCATCATATTGCCCGCCTTTGCGGCTGGTTTACTCGTGCTATCGACTCATGTAGTGCTGGGCAGCCAAGTGCTAAAGCGCGGCATTATTTTTATTGATTTGGCCATTGCTCAAGTAGCGGCGTTGGGGGCGATTATTGCTCACACTCAGCACGAGATTGAACATCTACCCTATTCTAATGTGTGGATGCCGGCGCTATTTGCGTTAATGGGAGCGGGGGTTATCGCTTGGTTATCTAAGCGAATGGCCGATGAGCTGGAAGCGATGATTGGCTGCTTTTATGTGTTATCGGCAGTCGCCGCTATGTTATTGCTTGCAAGCGATCCTCACGGCAGTGAAATGCTCAATCAGTTGATGTCGGGACAGATATTGTGGGTCAATTGGTCGCAGCTAGTATTACCAGCAATCGTGTCGTTATTGGTGTTGGGGACGATTGCCATTAAGCCTAGTTGGCTCGAGGGGGCAGGGTTTTATTTACTGTTTGCCTTAGTGATCACCTTGTCTGTGGAGCTTGTGGGGGTTTATCTAGTGTTTAGCTCGCTTATTTTGCCCGCCTTGGCAGTGAACAAATATAGCGGTAAGGCTAAGTGGGCTTGGGCCTATGTTGTAGGGGTTGCGGGTTATGGTGCAGGGCTAATATTATCGGCGAGTTTAGATCTGCCCAGCGGCGCGGCCATTGTCGCCACATTGGCGTTGAGTGCGATACTGTTTCGGCTGTTGCATGGGCTGTTTTTCGACTCTAGTTCGATTAAAAAGGTATCTGCTAATTCGTAAAACAGATAGTTATAAAGTGAGACATCTATCTAATAGGCTGATCAGGCATGATTGGCCTATTTTTTTATTTTTAAATTCAGTTTGATAGAACCCATTTTTGCCAACAAAAACCATCAAGATGAAAGTGAGATTAAATCTTCAGGCTACAGGTGTAAGTCATTTTTGCTTGCTGGTATAATGCGGCCACTAAAATCACAGGAGTATGTTGTGCTGTTAATCTTGAGGTCATTGATTTTGGCAATTATGTTATTGCTGGCGTTTGTGTTTGGTGGCTTGTACTGCTTATTGCGTCCGCGTCATCGAGATAATGTACACCTGTTTGCTACCATTTTTTCTTGGGCAGCGCCCATATTGGGTGTCAAAGTGGTATTGCGCAAATCAAAAGCTGCAATATCAGAGCCTTGTATCTATTTAGCCAATCATCAAAACAATTTTGATATGTTTACTCATACGGCTGCAGTGCCAAAAGGCACGGTGAGTTTGGGTAAAAAGAGCTTAGCGTGGATCCCCTTTTTTGGGCAGATCTACTGGTTGTCGGGTAATATTTTAATCGATCGTAAAAACCGTAATCGTGCCTTTGAAACCATGGCGCAAACGGCGCAGAAAATTAAAGAGAAGTGCCTATCTGTGTGGATTTTCCCTGAAGGCACGCGCTCGCGCGGTAAAGGGTTATTACCTTTTAAATCTGGTGCGTTTCATACCGCCATTGAAGCCGGTGTTGCTATGGTACCAGTGTTGGCTTCCAATCAAGAACACATCAAACTCAATCGCTGGAATAATGGCGTGGTGATTATTGAGGTGATGGAGCCGATTGAGACTAAAGGGCTTGCTAAGGCGCAAGTAAAAGAGCTTTCAAGTCGTATCCATGCCATGATGGCGGAAAAGTTAACCCAGTTAAACCAAGAAGCTGCGGCTCTTATGGCTAAAAAAGCCGTTTAACTGAGCCTAATTATTGTTAATTTCGGAGTGATCCATGTCTACAGAACGTCAGTTACAGGAACAGAAACAAGAGAATCAAGAGATCGTTGAGGCGATTCTTGCCGATGGTTCTGAGCCCGATGCTGAGTACACTATCGAGCACCATTTCTCAGCGACCAACTTTGATCGCCTAGAAAAGGCCGCAGTTGAAGCCTTTAAAATGGGTTACGAAGTTAACGATGCTGAAGAGATGGAGCTAGATGATGGCTCGGTTATCTTTTGTTTCGATGCAATCGCCTACCATAAGCTTGAAGTGGGATTACTCGATAAAGCCTGTGAAGAGCTGATATTGTTAGCGGCCAAGCAGAAAGTCGATTATGACGGTTGGGGCACCTACTTTATTGGTGATGAGATCGAAGACGATGAAGATGACTCAGATGAAGCACGTTTTCATTAATCAGTCGCGGCGCGTTTTGTGATAAAAAGCCCCAGTCTTTTAACGGAGACTGGGGCTTTTTAGTGTTTAGCCGCTCTTAATGTATTTCGGCCCGTGGGCGGTAGATTACGCAACGATTACGCCCAGCTTGCTTTGCTAGGTATAAGGCGCTGTCGACACTGGCTAACCACTGCGCGCTGTTATCAAACTCGGGCAGTATTTCGCAAATGCCAATACTGACAGTGACACTGATTTTGGCGTTTTCGTAACGCATCTGTGAAGCGGCGATTTTTTCACGATAGCGTTCGGCAAATTTAAGTGCATCTTCGGCGCTGGTGTTCGATAAGATCACCGAGAACTCTTCACCACCATATCGGCCTGCACAGTCGGTTTCTCGCAGTGATTGCCTTAATATGTGCGACACGTGTTGGATCACCTTGTCTCCGGCAATATGGCCGTAGGTGTCGTTGATGCGCTTAAAGTGATCAATATCGAACATCACTAAGGTGGTGGGCGAGCCATAGCGTGAATGGCGGTCAAACTCATGTTGCATGCACTGTTGCCAATGACGGCGGTTGTGTAGCTGGGATAAGCCGTCGGTTTGGCTGAGATGCTCTAGGCGTTCATTGGCCGCTTTGAGCTGTAGGCGGTTAATGGCGACATCGGTTACATCATAGATGATCATGCTGATGTGGGTTATCTGCCCTGTGAGGGAAGAGAGTGGTAGTAAGGTGACATTTTGGTACATAAAATCGGCGCGGCCAGTGATCGGCCGATAATTATTAAATTTAAACACATAGGGTCGCTGCTCCCAGCTGATAAAGGCGCGGTTTTTCAATAGAAATACCGACTCCATCTTTTGCTTTAACCAAGTGGCGGGTAGGTATTCAAATTGCTCGAACAGGTTGGCGCCTTTTATCGAATTGGGCGAGATACCGCTGTGGTTTTCCATGAAGCCGTTCCACAGTTGAATGTCGTAGTTTCGATCTAATACCACTAACCCCACCTCGATGGTTTGCACCATATCGATGAGCCAATGCAGTTCGTTCATTGTGCTTTTGTCATAGGTCATGGTGTTATCCAACTAATCTAGCAAGTAACCGAGCTTATAATTAAGCGTCGGTAACGATTCTTCAGTGAATAGCAGCAGCAGATCGCATTGAATATTGTGGCCTTCGATACGGTAATTGATCTCCATGGCTAGGGTTCTGGCCCATTTTTCGGCGTTATCATGGATAAGATCGTTCACTGTGCAATGTCTGCCAAGCACGACTGGATGGCTTTGGCTAAATTTCATGTGTAGCTGTTCGGAAATCCCGTTAAGAAATGCACCGATAAGCACGTTACCGGTATCGATCATCACTTCAATCTCAGTATTGGCATCTTCGGGGTTGGCGAGCCCCATTAATTTGGCCATGTCTTGAAATGAGGAGTCGTGAAACAGTAAGAGGGCTTCGCCAGCAATACCAGCACCAATAAATCCTTGGCATAGCGCGGAGATGGTGCCGTTTTCTTCGGTCGCCTTGAGGGTCATGGTGAGCTCACTGACCTCGAGCACGTTAACATTGGGGATCGGCAATAACACAAACACATCGAGCAACTTGGCTAACAGATCGGCCGCCCGCCCCATAGCAACGTTAGCTACCTCTTGGCAGGCGTCCCTTAGATCGACTTCGATCATTGGACTGTCGTTAATGCCATCGCCTGTGGCTATGGTTAAGATGCCATACTCTTGTAAAATATGGCTAATGGCCTCGGCGCTGACTGGTTTTTGAATAAAATCCAGAGCCCCTAAGGCTTTGACACGCTCATGTGCCTTAAGCTGAATATCACCAGAAACTACAATGACAAGGGCGGGGAGATCTTCCTTTTGAATGATCTCTAGCACCTCATAACCGTCCATAACCGGCATGTTGAGGTCAAGAAAGACCACTTCACCTTTACCGGCTCTAATGGCTTCTATGCCTTCGGCACCGTTGGCGGCGAAGTGAATGTCCACATCCCATTCTTTTGGAAGTGTTCGTGCCATCTGCTTTCTTGCGAGTGCAGAGTCATCGCATATAAGTACTGGGATCGACATGCTAGTTCTAACATCCTAATCTGCCCTTCTAATGAAGATAACACTAAAATTAGTGAGTTGTGTTGCTAAATACACTTAATGGAAAGGGCAGTTTTCTTTGGTTCATCCTAGAAACCCTAGGAGCGCCAGTGTATGACGCGATCATAAAGAAGACTCAAAGTGGTCATCAATGCGTTTAAGGGTCTACGTCTTGTTTTACCGTAAATAGCCAGCATACCATAGATAGTCGGTACTACTGATTAGGGCCTGTTGATCTTTCAAGGTTGTTTTTGCAGCGAATTGCTGGGTATTTATACAAGGCGGAAGCTTTGTAGTGTAGTTATTCTACATAAAAAGCTGAGAACGCAGTAAAAATACCCAACAAACGCTGCCCGAAGGGTTCGGCTAAAAACGTTTTACTCTTTGTTAAGTGAATTTTGCTTAGATGACTAGGCTGCAATCCACTCGCCTCGATTAAAACGTTTTTGTCTAGAACAAAATTCAACCAGCAAAGATCAACAGGCCCTAGTCATTATCGGTCACTTTGATTTAAAAAAGAAATCAAAATGTCACTTTTTGACCTACGCCAAAAAATAACCTGATGTTATCTATTTTAGATAAATGTACCAACTGTGTTAGCATCTTGGGAGGACAGACCAGTTGGTTTTTAGGAGTAAAGGAATGCAGCACCCATATGTCAATTTGACCCTAGATTCAGGCATTGCGATTGTCGAACTACACCGCCCTGAAAAATACAATGCGCTTAATTACGCCATGTTCACCTCTATTAAACGTGTGCAGCATAAAATCGCCAAAGATCCCAGTGTGCGCTGCGTTATCTTAACGGGCAGTGGCGGCAACTTTAGCTCGGGTCTCGATGTGGCAAGCGTAATGAAATCACCCAAGCAAGCGATCAAGTTACTGTTTAAGTGGTTACCAGGAAACGCCAATTTAGCTCAGCAGGTCTCCATTGGGTGGCGTCGGTTACCTGTACCTGTGATCTGCGTGTTAGAGGGGATCTGTTATGGCGGTGGACTGCAAATCGCCCTGGGAGCCGATATGCGCATTGCCAGCCCTGCGTGTCGTTTATCTATCATGGAAGCTAAATGGGGCTTAGTGCCGGATATGGCCGGTTTGGTTGGTCTGAGAGAGTTAGTATCAAAAGATGTCGCCATGCTGCTAACCATGACGGCCGATGTGATTGAGGCAAAGCAAGCCCATGAATATGGCCTACTGACTCAAGTGTGTGAGCAGCCTATGGCTCAGGCTCAAGCCTTGGCGGCCAAGTTATGTGATACCTCGCCAGATGCTAACGCGGCGATTAAGCGCAGTATTAATACTAATTGGCGCGCCAGTGAGCGCAGCTTGCTACGGCGAGAATCTATGAGTCAAATTGCACTCTTGTTGGGCAAAAATCGGCTGATCGCGGCGATTAGGCAGACCAAAGATCCACAGCGTCCCTATCGTCATCGGCAGTCTTGGTGGTAGTTCTTTTTAGTGTCTCTCGCGGTTTGGCATAGCAATGAGTCAGTGACGCGGATCACACCCCCCAGCGCTTGCAGGAGACGTCTGCTCGAGTGGCAGCTACTATCCTGCTAATTTTATTATGCTTTAGGAATGGTAGATGAGACCGCTATTTGAACGTTTTCTTTGGAATAGCCGCCTGACGGTGATCGTTGGGGTGTTTGCCTGTGTGGTTGCCGCGTTTGCGGTGTTTATCATGGGTATTAAAGATATGCTGCACATGCTCGAATTGCTGTATGCCTATGTCACTAGCGGGAGTTTAGATATCCGTAATGATTTGGTGATGGTGGTGGTTGAGATTTTAGACACCTTCTTGCTTGGTTCTGTATTACTGATATTTGCCTTTGGATTATATGAGTTGTTTATCAGTAATCTGCAGGCCGCTGAAGACAGTGTTGCGGGGGGAAAAATCTTAGTGATCAGCAGTATCGATTCATTAAAGAGCAAGCTGGGTAAAGTCATTTTGATGATGTTAATCATCAAGGTGTTTTCTTACTTTAGCGAAATGAAACCTACCTCCATGCTGGAGCTGCTCTATATGGGCATCATAGTGGTACTGGTGGCATTGGCGTTGATGCTGAGTAAAGATAAAAAGTAACTCGGCGCTAGCGCATCGTTACGGATACGCTTTTGCGATGCGCCGTGCGAAGCCATCGATCAGCGCTAAGGTATTTTGCCAAGCACTAGGTTGGTCTAAGTTAAGCGCCAATGGCTGCTGCTGATAGCGTAGCGGCT
The DNA here is from genome assembly GCF_900380485.1 of Shewanella algidipiscicola. Lineage (NCBI taxonomy): Bacteria > Pseudomonadati > Pseudomonadota > Gammaproteobacteria > Alteromonadales > Shewanellaceae > Shewanella > Shewanella algidipiscicola. The sequence goes on from NZ_OXJV01000001.1 coordinate 164,646, forward strand.
GGTTTTGCGGCGACAGCGCCCGTCGCTCAGCTGCGGTGGCGATGGCGTTTGGCGTCGCGTCTGGCGACAAAATATCTAATACCGGAATGGCCAGCTGTGCCAGTTGCTCTGCTAAGTGGGCATTGTCTTGTGCTGGGGTGAGGTAAGGATTGATCAGCACGAGTAGATCTGGCTTAGGCAATGTGCCTGCATATAACAGCTGGATCATTAATCCAGCGCTTTGATCGGTAGCGATTAACATTCGTTTACCAGGGTAGGGTTGCCCTAAGGCATCGAGCCGATCCATTATTTGAATGAACTGATTATTCTGCTGCTGTCTTAGGTTTTGCCATTCATCAGGACTCAAGTGAGGCAGACGTTGTGTAGCCTTGAGTACCAGCTGTTGTTCTCCAGCCTTGTTGATCTCCTCTGCATCAGTCTTGTGATTAATTGTTGGTGCAGCATGTGGTGCGCTTAAACTGATGGTGGCCCAGCCTTTATCATTAAGGTGGCGTCGCAGATAGGCGGTCACGCCGCTAGGATCGGCATGCTGCCCCAGATCGGCTAATAAAATGGCCGTCCCATATTGATGATGACCGCGCCAGCTGCGCACCAATGCCAAGCTGGTTTGCTCGCCCAGATCAAGCTGTGTGACTTCATTCGCGGGCAAATAGTCATAGCTTGGTTGCGCGCCTTGGCTGCATATGCTGACGAACAAAAAAGAGCAACCCCATAGTAATAGGCCGCATTTAATAACCGATCTCATAGATACCTTAAGCCTGAATCATTTTCCGGCGAGCATCATCGCATTTTTACGGTGTAAATTAAAACCGTGTCTTGTGCTGAAATGTGTTCAAACATCGCCATGCTTGTTGGGTAGCAAGCCTAGGGCCTGTTGATCTTTGCTGGTTGAATTTTGTTCGAGACAAAAACGTTTAAATCGAGGCGAGTGAATTGCAACCTAGTCATCTAAGCAAAATGCACTTCACAAAGAGTAAAACGTTTTTAGCCGAAGCCCTCGGCCAGCGTTTGTTGGTCATTTCTACTGCGTTCTCAGCTTTGTATGTAGAGTAACACCACAAAGCTTCTGCCTTGCATAAATACCCCAACAATTCGCTGTAAAAACAACCTTGCAAGATCAACAGGCCCTAGAATACAGCATAAAAAAACGCTGGATGAGCGTGTCAAACCAGCGTTTTGTTATCGTGTCTGCTTACCCTATGTGGGTTAAGCGTGACTCACCAACACCAAGCGCACGGCATCGAGTTGCAATAAACAACCATCTAAATACCCATTAAGCTCACTCATCTGTGATTTTAGGTGTTCAAGTTCCTCATCACGGATGTTGGGGTTAACGGCCTTGAGCGATTCGAGACGTTCAAGTTCGGCTGTTAGCTGACTGGTCATCTTGGCTCTAGCGCTATCGGCTAGCAGTGTTAGTTCGGCCTCGGCGTAGGTCTCACCTTTAGCAAACAAGGGATGCAAAATGGTTTGCGAGGCATTAACCAGTTTACTGGCAATGTGACGATTCACCGCACTCAGTTGTTTGTCGAAGCTTTCATAGCTGACATTATCAGACAGATTGTTGCCATTTTTATCCAGTAAAATACGCACTGGCGTTGGCGGCATATAGCGATACAACTGGCTCGATTTTGGTGCCGATGCATCTGCCATATAGATAAGCTCTAAGAAAATAGTCCCCGCAGGTAGCGCCTTGTTTTTCAAGATAGCCACGCTGGTGGTGCCCGTTTCTGAAGAGGTGATCAAATCCAGCCCGGTCTGCACTAACGGATGCTCTTGGGTTATCAGCGCAATATCATCGCGTGACAAGGCCATCTCGCGATCGAAAGTCACCGTGATACCATCTTCTGGTAGGCCTGGGTAGGTGGGAAACATCATGTGCTCACAGGGGCGCAGCACAATGGCGTTGTCGCCGCTGTCTTCCTGCTCAACTCCTATGATGTCCCATAGGCGAATAACTGAGCCGATCAGTTGAGTATCTTGGTCACGCGCCGCTAAACTTTCAACCAATTTCTTGGCTTTCTCACCGCCATGTGAGTTGATCTCCAGCAGTTTGTCACGGCCCTGTTCCATGGCTTTTTTCAGCTCTTTATAACGCGTTTGCGTATGGTTAAGTAGCTGAGTAAATTGGTCTTCATCTTGATAAACCAGCTGAGTAAGCAGCTCTTGTGAAAACTCATTAAACAGAATATGGCCAATGGGGCAGGTTTGTTCGAATGCGTTTAACCCTTTGTGGTACCAATGCATCAGGCTCTCTTGAGCGGTTCGTTCAAGGTAAGGCAGATGGATTTCGACATCGTTAGCCTGCCCAATACGGTCGAGACGGCCAATACGCTGCTCGAGTAGATCGGGGTTAAGGGGCAGATCAAACAACACCAGATGGCTAGCAAACTGGAAGTTACGTCCTTCTGAGCCAATTTCGGAGCAGATCAAGGCCTGAGCTCCGCCAGTTTCTTGAGCAAAGTAGGCGCCGGCTTTATCGCGTTCGATAATCGACATGCCTTCATGGAATACAGTCGCCTGAATACCTTCACGGGTGCGCAGCGCTTCTTCAAGGCTAAGGGCGGTTTCGGCTTGGCTGGCGATGATCAGCACTTTTTTACTGCGATGACTTTTAAGGAAATCGATTAACCAATCGACGCGCGGATCAAATTTCCACCAACTGGCGCTATCACTCTCGAAGGCCTGATACATTTTTTCAGGGCTAAGGGCTTGTTTGACCTTGTTGTTGAGATCGCTTTGGCCGCCCATCATGGCTGACACTCTTGCCGCGGTCACATATTGCTCTGGCATGCTCTGTGGGTGAGCATGAAAAATACGTGTCGGGAAGCCTTTGACCGAGGCGCGGCTGTTACGATACAGCACTCGGCCAGTGCCGTGACGGTCGAGCAGCTCTTGCAATAACTCTTCGCGTGCCGCTTGGCGCTGGTCGGCATCGAGGCTTTCATCTTCGATAAGGCGCAGGGCTGGCGTGATATCTTTTTCGCTTAACAGCTCGGTTAAGCTGGCCACGGCATCATCGGAGAGTTTCACCCCTTTGCTTAGTTGGTCGGCTGCGGTCGCGACCTCTTTGTAGCTGGCTTCTTCCTTAAGGAAGGCTTGATAATCGTAAAAACGATCGGGATCGAGCAGGCGTAAACGGGCAAAGTGACTCTGATGACCGAGTTGATCTGGAGTCGCGGTCAGCAGTAATACACCTGGCACCACTTCACTGAGGGCTTCGACAACGCGATAAGCGCGGCTTGGCGCCTCTTCGCTCCATTCTAAATGATGGGCTTCATCGACCACCATTAAGTCCCAATCGGCGTCCAAGGCTTGCTCTAAGCGTTTCTTTTTACGCAGTAGCTCTAAAGAGCAGATCACCAGCTGTTCGGTGTAAAAAGGGTTGTCGTTATCGGCGTATGCTTCGACACATCTGTCTTCATCAAACACTGAGAAGCGCAAATTAAAGCGGCGCAGCATCTCAACCAACCATTGATGGCGCAAGGTATCGGGCACGATCACTAAGATGCGCTCGGCGCGGCCAGTAAGCAGTTGTTGATGGATGATAAGGCCAGCTTCGATGGTTTTACCTAGACCCACTTCATCGGCCAGTAAGACACGCGGCGCAAAACGTTGCCCCACTTCATGGGCTATCCACTGCTGGTGCGGGATCAATCCTACACGTGGGCCTTGTAGCCCAAGTAGATCTGAGGTGGCCAGCTTATGGCGTAACAGTTGGCTCTGGTAGCGCACGCCAAAACGGTCAAGGCGATCGATTTGGCCAGCAAAGAGTCTATCTTGCGGCTTATTAAAACGAATATTGTGGTTGAGCAGGGTTTCTCGCAGGCTCACCTGTTCACCGGTTTCGCTATGGATACCGTGGTAGATGATCAGCTGGTTTTTCTCTTCGAGTTCGCTAACCGTTAAACTCCACCCTTCGTGACTCTCGATGGTATCGCCTGGATTATAAATCACACGCGTTAAGGGCGCGTCAGCTCGTGAGAACATCCGGTTTTCATCTGTGGCAGGAAACATGACGGTGACCATACGGTCTTCTAATCCAACAACAGTACCTAAACCAAGTTCTGATTCGGTATCACTAATCCAACGTTGACCTAAGGAAAAGGGCATTACAAATTCTCATCTACAGGGTGAATCACGAAAGGGCGCGTATGTTATCCAATCGGGGCTATGATGTCGAACATAAATGCCCGCCGCGCCTCAGCTTAAAAGCCTAATGGCTATCTGGTGAGAATACAAATTGTGCGATCGGTTTTTATCTGAGCGCTCTTGTCATCTTAGTGTCATCAATGGCGATCAGGCTTAGGCATGATGAGTAGGGCTCTGCGGGATAAATTATCGATTGATGCCTTAAGATTTTGGTGTCAGTATGAAGTGACATCGGCGCTTTTTGGGTCGGTAAAGTCCAGCCTATTCATCACAGGAGATGCTTAATTATCGCAGCATGTGCTTAGTCTAAATTAACCCCAACGCACAAGTGGAGGCGCCCATGGAACAAGACGACAAGAAGTTGTTTGTACTGGATACCAATGTGTTACTACACGAGCCTTTAGCGATTTATTCGTTTAAAGAGCATGATGTAGTTGTCCCCATGACCGTTCTGGAAGAGCTCGACCAGATCAAAGACAGAAAGCGTGATGTGAGCCGAGATGCTCGAGTCGCTATCAGGGCGCTAGAAGATATTCTTGGGGGGCAAATCACCCCAGAACAGATAGTACAAGGGGTCGCGTTACCTAAACGCGAAAGTCATGGCGACGCCGTTGGTTCTCTCTCTATTTTCCCCGATCATCAACTGCAATCTACCCTGCTGTCGTTGCCTGGCGATAATAACGACAACCTCATCATTAACACCGCATTACACCTACAAAAACTGCATCATCCTCGAAAAGTGGTGCTGGTCACCAAAGATATCAATATGCGTCTTAAGGCCAAAGGCGCGGGAATTATGCTGGTGGAGGATTATCGTACCGATCAGCTGATCGATGATATTCGCTTTCTCACCAAAGGGTTTCATCAATTCGATGGTGATTTTTGGGCCCGCAAAGAGCATGTTAATACCGAAATTCAGGGGCGTCATACGGTTCATCGTGTGCCGCTTGGTGAAGTGGGAGATGAGAATTACTACGTTAATCAATATCTCATCGATGAGGAGTCTAACTTTTGTGGTCGAGTACTGTGTAATGATGGCAACGAGCTGGAGATCCTCGATCTGGGGCGCGATCGCTTATTGCACCTCGATGCCTGGGGGATCAAACCGAAAAATATCTACCAAGGCATGGCGCTACAAGCCTTGCTCGATCCCGATATCGATCTGGTGATCTTAACCGGCCCCGCCGGTTGCGGTAAGACGCTGCTGGCCATGGCGGCGGCACTGGAGATGGTGGTCGAACGCGGTTTATATGACAAGGTCATTGTTACCCGTAACACCCCTGAAATTGCCGAGTCGATAGGCTTCTTACCGGGTACCGAAGAGGAAAAAATGGCGCCTTGGCTTGCCGCCATTACCGATACCCTCGAGGTGCTACATAAAAATGATGTGAACCCCAGCGGTAGCATGAACTACATCATGGATAAGGCCAATATCCAATTTAAATCGATTAACTTTATGCGTGGACGGTCGATTCAAAATTCGGTGGTATTACTCGATGAGTGCCAAAACCTGACCGCATCACAAATTAAAACCATGATCACTCGGATGGGAGAAGGCACTAAGCTGATCTGCAGCGGTAATTTGGCTCAGATCGATTCGAACTACTTAACGGCGGTGACCTCAGGATTAACTTATATTGTGGAGCGATTTAAAAACTTTGATGGCAGTGCCAATGTCTATCTTAACGGTGTGGTGCGTTCACGTTTAGCCGAGTTTGCCGAGGAAAATTTATAATCCCAGTGATGTGAGATATAAGGGGATTATGGTGCGCCGAGCCTGTCGACGCGCCTTATCTCTTATTGGATGAATATAAGTTCGCCTTATGGCGCCAGTTGGCTCGTCGGCGTGACATCCTTGTTATGATGATTAGCATGGCCGTGTTAGCTGTTTTTGCTCGCAATGGCTGATATTGCTTTTACAAGAATGCCCGTCGTTTAGCATGTTTTAGCGGCTCTCAAGCGGGTGAGTCTTGTCGTCATCAAGCGTTAAACTTGCCTTATCGAACAACTTAGCTAGCCAGTCTTGGCGACTAATATCAGTTCATTAATTGAAATAACTAACGATATAGACTTTGGCATTCCTAGATCAGTTTGGTATTACAATGGCTTAGGTTCCTGATATTATAGGGACAATATTCAGTGCCATCATTGCGAATCATGATGGCATGCGTTGTTCTTAAAGGTAATCGATGAAACCGACAGAACCCGACTTACAGCTGAAGTCGCCGATCCACAAAAATTATAATCGCGCCGTGTTTTACACCTACATAGGTGTGATTATTATGGCGTTGCTGACGGCGTGGGTGTTCTTTGAGCGGCAAAAGACCCAGATGATGACCCAGCGCGAAGAGTTAGTCGAGCGTCATGTGTTGCAAATCGACCTGCTGTTAGAGTCGAGTATTCGGGCAGTAAAGAGTCTGAGAAATGTCGCGGTCGATCATCTTAAGCTCGGTGAGTTGGTGCGAACCGAGCGGCTACCTCAATATGAAAAGTTTAATGAAAGTGGCCAATTTTTTACCCTAGAGCCCAGTTACGCTAAAAGCGGTAAGCCATTTACCAATATGGGACGTATTACTGGCGCGGGCTCGCTCGATGGCCGCAGCGATAAGTTTTATCAAGAGCTCGAAATGTTGTTTGAGCTTTCCTTGTCATTCCCGGTGGCGACTGAAGCCGCCCCTAAAGCATCCTCAGTTTATTACATCTCTAAGCATCGAATGATGTCCTATTATCCTTGGCCTTCTGATGAGCTGCGCTTTCGAGATGAACTATTAAATAAACAGCAGTTTCAACTTGTTACGCCAGCAATGAACCCTCAACGCAGTGTGGCGTGGAGCCCAGGCTATGTCGAGACCAATGGCAAGGGATTGTTAACCACAGTTGGGGTGCCGGTGTACCTCGAAGATGAGTTTATCGGCTCAATTAACTTAGACATGACGTTGTCATCACTCGACAAGCAGATCCGCCTCTATTTTAAGATGCCGGGCACGGTAATTTTGCTCGATCAGCAAAACAATATTTTGTCGCATAGCGGTATGAATACCGACGATATCAACCGGGTATATCACATCAGCCAGAAGATCCCTTCGGCGCTACATTCGGTGCCAGAATCTGAGCTGTTTGACGCCCATGATGGCATTATGCGTAATGGGTATTATATCCATTCGGTGGCATTGCAAAATGCGCCGTGGCGCTTATTGTACCTGCAAGATCAAAACGAGCTGTTTAAAGATTCGTGGGAAAAGTTAGAGCTGACGTTTTTGTTGGTAGTGATCGCGTTGTCGGTGCTGGTGACCATAGTGCATTGGCAGACTCGCCGCTCGTTTGTTAATCCAGCATCACGTTTATTGAGCTATCTCGAAGGCTGCTCTCAAGAGCCGCGCAAGCCGCCAGAGAAGATCACTCCGGGTTGGGAGCCCTGGTTCCAGTTGGTGAGCCGTATTTTTGAAGAGAACCAACAATATACTCGTCACCTAGCCGAGCAAAATCGCCGTCTCGATAACTTGGTAGCGCGGCGCACGGCGCGATTGAAAGAGACCACAGAGCGGCGAGAGCGCGAGTACGCTTTACTGCGATCCTTGCTAGATTCTATTCCCGAAGCGATTGTCTTTAAAGACAAAGAAGGCAAGTACCTTGGCTGTAACAAGTCTGCCGAGCGGATGCTAGGCTATACCGAAAGTGAGATGATAGGCCAAGACTCGCAGGCAATGACCTCAAGTGAGCAGTCCATTCGTATCCGGGCCGAAGATGAACGCGTGCTGTCGGAGCGTACGCCACTGCGTTATCAAGAAAAAGTGGAGCTGGCGGGTAAGCCAGTACTGCTCGATACCCTTAAGATCCCCTTTTACAACCGCCGTGGTGAGCTGCTGGGGTTGATTGCCGTATGGCGCGATGTGACACGCGAATATGAATCGGCAGAGCAGCTGCGCTTATCTGAAGAGCGTTATCATCTGGCGATGGATGCGGTAGAAGATGGTTTATGGGATTGGTATTTGGACTCGGAGCAGATCATCTGTAATCCGGCTTACTATTCGATGTTAGGTTATGAAACCAATGAGTTTCCTGCTTTAGTGTCGACCATTGACGAGTTGATCCACCCTGACGATCGCATTCGCGTCGAAGAGTATCGCAATGAGTACTTAGCCAATCCGGTTGGTGCCTACGATATTGAGTTTAGAATGCGCGGTAAGAGCGGCATGTATCATTGGGTGCTAAGCCGAGGTCGGGTAGTGGAATTCACTAGCGACAACCAACCCAAGCGGATGGTGGGTACACACAAAGACATTACTCGTCATAAGAGCAACGAGGTGGCGCTGCTTGAAGCTAAGCAAGATGCTGAATCGGCCAACCTGTACAAGAGTGAGTTTTTGGCCAATATGAGCCACGAGATCCGCACGCCCATGAATGCCATTATCGGCATGCTGCAATTAGCGAGCCGCACCTCATTGACACCACAGCAGGCCGATTATCTCGATAAAGCCAGTTTCTCGGCGCAATCCTTACTGCGGATCATCAACGATATTCTCGATTTCTCTAAGATTGAGGCGGGTAAACTTGAGTTAGAAAAGGTCGCCTTCCCGCTGGATAAGGTGCTGGATCATGCACTTGATCTCAATGCGCTCAATGCCCAAGAAAAAGGGGTCGAACTGCTGCTATACGCCCCAGTCACCGCGGGCCTCATCTTAGAGGGCGATCCGCTGCGCCTAGGGCAAGTGCTGGTGAACATGCTCAGTAATGCGGTTAAATTTACCCAAAGTGGTGAAATTGAACTGGGGTGTGAAGATGTGGGCGAGCGCGATCACCGTATCACTCTAAAGTTTTGGGTGCGCGATACGGGGATCGGCATCAGCAAAGAGCAACAAGAGAGCTTATTTGATGCCTTTGCACAGGCCGATGGCTCGACCACGCGTAAATATGGTGGCACCGGATTGGGCTTATCGATTAGTAAACATCTGGTCTCCATGATGGGCGGTACTATGCAGGTGCAAAGTGAGCTTGGGGTAGGCAGTACCTTTAGCTTTACCATCAGCTTCGAGATCGCCGCCGAGGCGGAGGTTAAGCCTTTGGTGGTGCCAGAGGTGTTGGGTAATTTAAAAACCTTGGTGGTCGATGACAACCCGACGGCGTTACAGATCTATTCTAGCGTGCTGCGTGATTTCCACTTTAACGTTGAGACCGCCTCAAGCGGCGCAGAGGCCTTGTATAAGCTCGAGCGTGATCCGGTGGATCTGCTGCTAGTGGATTGGATGATGCCCGAAATGGACGGCGTTGAAGTGGTCAGAGAACTCGACATTATGGTCGCCGATGGACGCTTACTTAAACGGCCGGTGATCATCATGATGACCGCTTATGCCTCAGATCCATTAAAAGAGGATTTGGACGAACTTAATATTTACGCCATGCTGCAAAAGCCGTTTAAGGCATCGGCATTGTTCGATGAGATCATAGGTGCCTTTATCGACCAGCCTAAACTCGCTCCACTGCCTGAGCCACCTAAACTGGGCAACAATCAAGCCTCAGGGGTGATCCTACTGGTAGAAGATAATTTTATTAACCAGCAGGTGGCGACCGAACTGCTTAAGAGTGCGGGTTATGAAGTGGATGTGGCCGAAAATGGTCAGCTGGCGATAGAGCGAGTAGAGAAGCGCCACTATGATGCGGTGTTGATGGACATTCAGATGCCCGTGATGGATGGGTTAACCGCCACTAAGCTGCTGCGCGAGCGTTATTCGGCGCAGCAGTTACCTATTATCGCCATGACCGCCCATGCGATGTCGGGCGATCGTGAAAAAAGCTTAGCGGCAGGTATGAACGCGCATATTACTAAGCCCATCGTACTTAATGAGTTGTTCGACACCTTAACCCATTGGATTAATCAACCGCAGTAGTGCCGTTAACTGCGGCTTGTTAGCCCAGCGGATAACCCATAATGGATATGCGTGCTTTGCCAGCACGCCAACAATAGGAGATAAAATGAAGCCCTCAACATTAGCGCTGGCCGTGGTATTGGCCCTAAGTCCGGCGGTCAACGTCATGGCTGCAACGGATAATAGCGCCAACTTGATCAAACAGAGTCAGGCGGCTAATGGCTTTATTAATTTCTATTATGAGCAAGATTCTGGCGAACTCTATCTCGAAGCCAACCGACTCCGTCAGCCCTTTTTACTCATTACCAGCCTGCCCCATGGTGTCGGCTCCAATGACATAGGGCTAGATCGCGGCCAACTGGGCGCCACCCGTATGGTGCAGTTTGAGCGACATGGCCCCTATTTAATTTTAAAGCAGCTTAACACTGATTACCGCGCCGAGACCGAGGCTCAAGCGCAGGTGCGCGCGGTTAACGAAGCCTTTGCCGAGTCGGTGCTGTGGCGCGGCAAAGTAGTACCTGGTAAGCGTCCTTTGGTGGCGATAAACGCGCTACTGTTAAGCGATCTGCACGGCATTAGCAGCACCCTTAAAGAGACGCAGCAGGGGGATTATCGCCTCGACACTGACAAATCATTGGTGTTACCCCAAGGGGTAAAGTCATTTGAGCAAAATAGCGATGTCGATGTGTTACTCACCTTTACAGGCGCCAAGGCGGGCAGCCAAGTGGCAAAGGTGACACCCGATGCGCACCACCTGTCTATTCGTTTGCGTTACTCGTTTGTTGCCTTACCAGACAACGACTATCGCCCTCGAGCCTATCATCCGATGAGCGGTTATTTGTCAGATGCTTATCTCGACTATGCGGCCGAGGTCGATAGGGATATCGTCAAGCGTCATCTGTTACGCCACCGCCTAGAGAAAAAGATCCCCGGTGATGCCCCATCGGAAGTGGTTAAACCCATCACCTATTATCTCGACCCTGGTGTGCCAGAGCCTATTCGCTCGGCGTTACTGGATGGGGCGCGTTGGTGGCAAGATGCCTTTACCGAGGCGGGCTTTATTGATGGCTTTAAGGTTGAGCTGTTACCAGAAGATGCCGATCCGCAAGATATACGCTACAACGTGATCCAATGGGTGCACCGCGCGACGCGTGGTTGGTCGTACGGCAGCGCCATTACTGATCCACGTACCGGCGAGATTATCAAAGGGCACGTCACACTGGGAAGCCAGCGGGTGCGACAAGATCACCTGATTGCTCGTGGGTTAACCGCCGGTTGGCCTGATAGGGCCAGCGCAGAAGAAGCCAGTATGGCGCTGTCATTAGCCCGTATTCGTCAGTTAGCGGCTCATGAAGTGGGCCACACCTTGGGGCTTGACCATAACTTTGCCGCATCGACTAACGACAATGCCTCGGTTATGGATTATCCCCATCCAAAGATCACCCTCAATGGCGATAACATTGAGATTAGTCAGCCCTACGGTGAGGGAATAGGGCCGTGGGACAGGTACACCATAGCCTATGGTTATGGCCAGTATAGTGAGTCCAATCAGGCCAGTAAGTTGGCGGCGCTGATGAGCGAGGTCGAGCGCCAAGGGTTGCGTTATATTGGTGAAGCGGATTCACGCGGCCAAAACGCCAGCAATGCCTATGCCAGCTTATGGGACAATGGTAACGATCCCGTGGCCGAGCTTAACCGTCTTGCTGCAGTGCGTAGCAAGGCGATTGAGCAGTTTTCTCATCAGGCCTTGTTAGCTGGGCAGCCCTTTGGTGAGCTACGCGATGCTTTTGTCCCCATCTACCTATTAACCCGCTATCAAATTACCGCCGCAGCGAAGTTTATTGGTGGCACAGATTATCACTATGGGGCTTCTGAGCTGGGTCAAAGCTGGCATTATTTAGCCCCCGCATTGCAACAAGAAGCCTTAGACAGTCTGTTACAGACCCTAAGCATGGACGCACTGCGCGTACCGCCAGAGGTGATAGAGCAGCTTGTGCCTAAGTCGGGCAATTACCGCGCCACGCGCGAGAGTTTCCAAGGGGCTAACGGGGTAGTGATTGATCCGATTGGTATGGCCGAGGTGCTGAGCCGCCATGTGGCCCAAGCCTTGTTGTCGCCTTGGCGGCTTAATCGCGTCAGTCAGGCCTATTTGGCCGATAAAGAACAGCTATCAGTGATTAATTTGGTCGACCGATTACTGGGCGTGACCGCCTATAGCGATAGCCCATCGGGTGCCGATCTTGGTGTATGGATGCGCGTCAATGCGGTGGTCTTTGATGAGCTATTAGCCAGTTATCATAACGAACAGACCGCGCCCGAGGTGCAGGCCTTACTCTATGATCGTTTGCAATATGCACTCAAGCAGTTAAGCCGTAAGGTGAAACGCAGCAGCGATTTTGAAGCCGCGCATTTTGAATGGCTCAGACAAGGGGTTGAGCAAGGGTTGTTAGATGCCAAGGTGAAGTTAATTAAGCAGCCGCTGAGCTTGCCGCCAGGCTCACCCATTTAAGGGGCTCTTACGAGGAGAGGATTGCACAGCTAAGCTTTTTCCCTGCTGGCGCAATAATTCCTTACGCTATCGAACCTGAGAAAAAGCGCTGACGGTCTCGCCATCTCCTTGTATCATCTAGGATAGATGGCGAGCCGCTAATTGTGGCTTATCCGGCGATTGGGGTGTCACCAGTGCGAATGTTTTCCATGCTTTTAATGAGCATATAAATACAGGTGGTAATTAAACAGCCACCCAAGTAAAACACCACACCATCGGTCGCATCAGACAAGTTTGCCGCCAATACTGGGCCTAACACAGAGCCGACACTGTAGCTCAGTAACATCACTTCGGTGGCCGACACGATTTTCGCCATAGGTAACAGATCGCACGCTAAGGTGATCGCAATTGGGTAGAGCGCGAAGCTGCATGCGCCTAACACCAAGTAACTTATCACCAAAGGCACAAAGCTGCTTGCTTGTACTATCCCGAGCACAGCCGCCGCGCCGATAAGGCAAAACATCGCCATCAACAGGCTCTTACCGATCCGCGTCGACAAATAGCTCACCAACGGCTGTACTAGCATACCGCCTAAAATGATGCTGGCCATCAAGGTGCCAGTATGTTCAGCCTGCTCAGGTTGGTTGGCAATATACATAGGCATCAAGCCATAAATGGGGCCCAGTAATAGGCCTGATGCTAAGCAGCCCAGCATGGCCGGACGACTCAAGGATTTTATCTCTTTTAATGGCAGCTTTTGCTGATGTTGGCTCTCAGGCTGCCCAGAGGTAATTAACAAGGGCGCTAAAATAGCCAAAAACAGCAAGGCGATAACAAACAGGTACGGCGCTGCACCTGTAGTTCCGAGTGGATCTATGGCTAATTGTCCCACGGCACTACCGCCATATAACGAGGTCATATATATGCCAAGGCGTTTGGCTCGCGCCTTAGGCGTGCTGGCCATTAATAACCATGACTCGACCACCACAAATACGCCTGCGACTGCGATACCGGCAATAAAGCGTGCCGCCAACCAAAACTCGGCGCTAGGGATCAACAGCTGGGTAATAACACTGGCGATCAATAATCCCAGAAACAGGATAAAAGCCAAGCGATGGCCAATTTTGGCCACTACGCGCTCGATACTCGTCGCGCCAATGAGCAGGCCGAGATAGAACACACTGGCTAACCAAGGGGCTAGAGCGACATCCAGTTCAAATGCCGTTAGCGACAGTGGAATTAGGCTCATCAAAAAACCCGAGGCTATAGCAAAAAAAGACAGCCCAATGACAGGTGCTGCAGGATTGTTCGATTTGCAGCTAGCAGCGCATTCTACCATTAGAACCTCCGAGTTTAATGTGATAAATAGCCACTTGAATGCCAATATGCTTGTTGGTGGTTATTTGTTACTGTTTAATTTGGCGGCGAATGTAGGGCGCTTCGATGACGAAGTAAAGTTAATTTTTATCAATGATGAAAATTTAACTTCAAATTGCTATTTAGAGCAGGTTTATTGAGCGTGAAGGTCAAATGCTTTGCTATCTAATGATGTTTTATTGTTAATTTATTAATGCTTGTTTTTAGGGGTTTACTTGCGGTATATCGCCGTAGATGGTGATAAAGAGTGTTGATAAACTCGTTTTGATGTGGATGTTGGTAGCAAAAGGCTTAAAGTGAGGGTTTAAGCGGCTTGTTGTGGTAACTAGCCGCTTAGGGAAAGGTTGGTTTATGCTATTTGCAGCGCCACCATTTTTAGCGGGTGGTTGCCATCAAAAGAGGGGAAGTCACTGTGGCAAGCTAACCAAGTGGCGTGGCTGATCTTACGTCCCTGTTTTTCGACGCAGCGGCTTAGGGCATCGAACCAAGTTTGACGGTCGACTTTAGCGACATTATTACAGCACACTATGGTGCCACCACTTTTAGTGGCCAGCATGGCCGGTTTAAACAGGCTTTGATAGTCGTTAATCAGATCCACTGTGCCAAAGGGGCTCTTGGCAAATCTTGGTGGGTCGAGAAACACTAAATCAAATTGTGTTTGAGGTAATTTAGGGTAGTTAGGCAACTTCTGATTGCGTCGTCCCCCCACTGGCATCCCCGCGAGCTGACGCATGGCCGGAAAGGCATCACTTTGTACAAACTCACATACCGCTTCAACGCCATTGAGCTGGGCATTTTTACGTCCAGCGGCCAAGGCAAACGAGGAGAAATCCACATTCATTACACGGCTGGCGCCGCCAACGGCGGCCGCAGTACCAATACCGCAAGTATAAGAAAACAGGTTTAACACGGTTTTATCTTGGCTATTGGCTTGTACATATTCACGGCCGGCGCGCATATCGAGAAACAAGAGCGGATCTTGTCCTTCGTGACGCAGTTTGCTGGTGAAATGGATACCGTTTTCCTGCATCTGTTGTTCGGTATTGGCAAAGGCTTCTAATGTGTCGTCAAGCGGGTTGAGAATCCGCGAGTTTTTGTTGGATCGGTCGTTATAGATCACCACAAGCGGGTCAATTTGGCTTAAGGCGGCGCGGATCTGATTGAGCTCATCATCGCTTAAGGTTTGATGAAACGTTTGGATTAACCAAGCATTGCCGTAGCGGTCGATATTGAGGCCATTAATGCCCTCGACTGTGCCATGAAATACCCGAAAGCAATTGGTATTATTGATTTTTGCGTCAGCAATCAACTGCGCTCGTTGGTGTAGCGCCTTGGCTAACAAATCGTTGATTGACATAGCTTGGAGATCCGTATTCGATGGTATGCTTGAGCAAAGCGGCAATGATAGCAAATATCGCGAATAAGCGGGCGATAATCTTATCGTCAAGGCTATGACGTAGGAGGTAGTAATGAAGGTGGTGTTAATTCATGGCATTTTTAACACGGGCCATGTGATGGCTTGGATGCGCAATAAGTTAACGGCGCAAGGACATGAGTGTTTTGCGCCTACACTGGCGCCCTTTGATGGCCGTCACGGCATTGAGCACGCCGCGCAGCAACTGAAACAAGCCATTGAGCAGCGTTTTGGCACCGACGATAACATCGTGCTGGTGGGCTTTAGTATGGGCGGTATTGTCGCCCGCTATTATCTGCAGATACTTGGCGGCGCGGCGCGAACCGAGGCGTTATTTTCTATCTCATCACCACATCAAGGCAGCTACTTGGCTTTTCTACCTTATCCCTCTAAAGGGATGCGGCAGTTGCGGCCTAATAGCGAGTTGCTAAAGCTGCTCGACGAAGTGCAGCAACCCATTGCCAATATGCCGCTCTTCTCCTATCGTACGCCGCTGGATCTGACCATAGTGCCGAGCCGAAGTTCTCACTGGCCGCTGGCGATAAATAAGGTCTTTAAGGTGCCATTGCACCTATCGATGATCTTTAGCCAACGGGTGGTCGATGAGATTATAGCCATGCTAGCTTTACTTTCTAAAGGTGGACAAACGGCGACCTAATGTCGGCAAAGCCTCTAGTGAGCAAAGGATTAACCCGCTCCAGATCAGGGCAAAGCTCACCGCCTTCACCTGATCAAAGTGTTCATTAAAGACCAGTACGGCTAACAGAAAGTGCATGGTTGGCTCGATATATTGCATTAAGCCAATCATCGACAGGCTGGTGGCTCGAATGGCGAGCGCAAAGAAGATAAGCGGCAGCAGAGTGACTGGCGCCGAACCAATATAAAGCAGTAGTTGGGTGGTTGAGCCTGACAAGGCACTGCTTTGATCGGTAAATATCAGCCAAATTAAGTAGATTGTCGCAATGGGCGCCAATAGCGCCGCTTCGATAGTGACTGAGGTGAGCGAGTCAAAGTGAATAAATTTTTTACACAGGCCGTAAAGAGCAAAGAAACCGCCCATCAATAATGCCAGCCAAGGTAGCTCACCATAGTGAAATACCATGTAACTGATGCCTGCAATCCCCAAGATTACCGCCCATTTTTGTGCTTGTGACAGTTTATCGCCGAGACACAGTACGCCCAAGGCGATGGCGAAAAGCGGATTAATAAAAAAGCCTAAACTGGCCGCGAGCACCTGACCATGGGTGATGGCCCAAGTAAAACTGTACCAAGAGATACACATTATTAACGACGCAAGACCACACAAGGCAAGCGAACGCTTATGAGCCATTAACTGGCGCATTGATGGTAGAGGCCGGCGCAGCATGATAAACACGAATGCCATAAAGGGCACCGAGAAGAGTAGTCTAATCGCCAGCATCTCATTGATATCGGCATTAGGCAGGTATTGATAGTAAAGCGGTAATAGTCCCCAAAGTAAAAAAGAGACGAGCGCCAAGGCGTTGCCTTCAAATGTGCTGCGAGTTGAGCTGTGCATAATATTCCGACGTGTTGAGCTTATTTATGGTGAAAAAGTGGCTAGCATTAACGCGGCGGATTCTCGCATTGGTGCTATACATTAACCGTGATCTGAGTCACTTTTTGATTGTGTCACGATAGCCAGTCACGGTTTAAGACTAAGGTGCAAATACGTACAAGAGCGATATTCTCTCTTTTAAAATTAAGTGATTAACGCCAAATTTAAATACCTAATGCAACTTATCAGGCTATTAGGAATGTGCCTCGCGAAAGGAAGCAGGGCATTTAGTTTGTAACAAGCAGTTAACTTTGCTTTTCTTTTGCCCGTGAGTCGGTAGATTAGCTAAGTTGATATTAGGCAATTAAAGGAGCGAGTTTTACATGAACATAGCCCAAATCGGTTTGCGATGGTCACTTGCCATGATATTGCTGCTTGCTCTGTCTACAGCGCAGGGCGCATCGATCAACAGCCGACTATCATTGTATTCGCACCATATAGATGCGGGCTTTCGCATCACTCATCCCATCATATCGGTCAACTTATTGCCAGACTCTGGTAAAGAGTTAGTGGCTATCGGTGTCGATGATAAACATCAACGCTGGCTGGGGGTGTACGCGTTTGATACTGAAGTGAAGCAATATCGTCAGCGGGTAAAACAGCCTCTGCCCAATGCGTTGTTTGCGTTCGATATCTCGGCGGATAACCTAGAAAACAGCGATGCCCTACAAGCACTGTATTTTCTCTCTAGTGACCGATTATGGACATTAAAGTTGCACGGTAACCAAGTTGAATTTGCGCCGTTAATGACGGTAGAGCCATTGATATTGACCTCTCGGATTGATTTTATCTCCCGCGGGCGCTTTGTGCGCGATCTTAATCGTGATGGGTTGGATGACTTTATTATCAGTAGTTTTAATCAGAGTACACTATTGATACAGCAGGCCGATAATCGCTACATCACCCAAATATTACCCATTCAGCCGCAGATGCTACTGTATGCCAATGGCGCTAAGTATACCGAGGCTCGCCTCTATTTTGCCGATCTTAATCTCGATGGTCGTGATGATATTGTTAAGGTGGCTGAAGGCGAATTTGAAGTGTATTACCAGTTAGATGATGGCCTGTTTACTGTGTTGGCCAACTACCTCCCCGTGAGCTTGGCTATCAGCGGTCAAGATTGGTGGAATAAACGTGATGCTTATGGTGAGGCGCTGGATCAAAGTAATTTAGTCTATCGAAAGGTCGAGCATTTGGGCGATATTAACCATGATGGCGTGGCAGATATGGTGGTGCGCTATACCAAGAGTTCGGGAGTGCTGGATCGGGTTAACGATTATGAAATTTACTTAGGCGGTAAAACTAAAGACAAGCTGCAGTTTGCCAAGGTGCCTAGCAGCGTGATCCGCGCCGAGGGCACCTTAACGGGTTTTGAGCTGGTGGATATCGATAATGATAAGGTCGATGAAGTGCTGGTATCGGGTTTCGATATTGGTGTGTCGCAGATCATCGGCGCGCTGGTGTCGGGGAGTATTGACCAAGATGTACACTTATTTAAAAGTGACGCCAGTAGCCGCTTTGCCAGTAAAGCCAATATCACCAAAGAGGTGGAGCTAAGCTTTAGTTTAACCTCGGGACAAACGGGGCAACCTGTGGTGACTTTTGCTGATATCGACGGCGATGGTTATCAAGATCTCTTGCTCTCTGGTGGCGAGCAGGCGCTCACAGTGCATTTAGGGGAGCCGAGTGACAGCCTGTTTAATCGTAACGATGAAACACTCAAGCTACAGCTACCCCGTGATGGTGAAATGCTCACCGTGAGCGATCTCAATCATGACGGTAAAGATGAGCTTATTATTAAATATGGCCGTGAAGACCGTCAGGCATTGCAGCAGCAGTTTATGGTTATCATGGCGCAGTAGCCATGGTTGAACTTTCGGTGAAGAAGCTAAATGGCACCGCTTAAGCCATGATACAACGAGCGGTGCCTAACAAGCTAATGCAACAAGTAGAGTGTGGCTAAGCCTAAAAATGCAAATAAGCCGATCACGTCGGTGACGGTGGTCAGTACCATGCCACCCGCCAGTGCGGGGTCGACATTAAACTTTTTAAGCAGTAGCGGGATTGTGGCGCCGGCAAACCCCGCAACCGTCATGTTGATCAACATGGCACCGCCAATTAAGGCGCCTAGGGCGACATCGCCTTTCCATAGCCACACGGCAGCAAACACCAAAATGGACCAGAGTAGACCATTAAGAAAACCGATGGCTAACTCCTTGCCAACTAACCAACGTGAGTTACTTTGACCTATCTGTCCTAACGCGATACCACGGATCACCAGCGCTAAGGTTTGGTTACCAGCCACTCCGCCCATGCTGGGCACTATGGTCATTAATACCGCAATGGTGGCAAATTGTTCGATTGTGCCTTCAAACATATTGCTAACCGACGCAGCCAACAGTGCGGCAAATAGATTAATCGTCAGCCAGAGTGAGCGCCGAAAGGTACTCTTAAGGACCGGGCCGAAGGTGTCGGTCTCATCATCCATCCCGGCCATCCCCATCATAGAGTGTTCAGCATCTTCACGGATCACATCGACAACGTCATCTATGGTGATCCGCCCAAGCAGTTTATTGGTTTTTTCATCGACCACAGGTGCCGATACCCAGTCATGGCGTTCAAATAGCTGCGCGACTTCACTGTCGTGCATACCCACGGGGATCCCTTCAAGATCTTGGTTCATGATGTCGCGCACCGATGCATTCGGATCGCAGGTGAGTAGATCGGCGATCGCTACGCCACCGAGTAGACTGTCGTGTTTGTCGACCACATATAGGGTGTCGGTGGCTTCGGGGAGTTCACCACGAATACGTAGGTAACGCAGGATCACGTCGACATTCACATCTGGCCTTAGGGTGACCGTATCTGTGTTCATCAGGCTGCCGGCGGTGTCTTCTGGGTATGACAGTGCCTGTTCGACTCGCGCCCTATCTTGGCTGCGCATCGACTGCAGTACTTGATTGAATACGCTGTCTGGCAGACTGCGCAGTATGTAGGCCAGATCGTCGGTATCCATATTTTCGGCGGCTTTAGCTACGCGCTCAGGACTCATCTGGCTAATAAATTGATCTTTGAGCTCTTCACTGAGTTCATCGAGAATCTCACCCGTATGGGCTTGATCGATAAGTTGCCATAATACTTGTCGCGCACGCGGTGGAGAAGACTCTAAAATAAAGGCGATATCTGAGGCCGCCATGTCGTGCAGCATACTGCGTACATGGACAAACATGCCACTGCTTAGGGCTTGCGTTAGCTGCTGTAAACGTTGATCTGTAGTTTCATTATCTAACACTTCGATCGGCATGGCTTCCCCTTGAAAAATAGCGCGACAACATAGGTTATTGGCTAAGTAACCTGAACTCGGGATAATTATAGAATGATATGAGCCGTTTAGGCTCGAGGCGGGGCGATTATACGGCTTCTTCGAATTTTGCGTCAATCAGTGCGCTAATGGCATCGAGTGCCGCTTGCGCATCTTGGCCTTCACTGGTGACGGTAATGGTTTTACCAAAGCCGGTTTCTAACATTAATAGCCCCAACACACTGGCGGCAGAGGCTTGCTTATCCCCCTGAATTAAGGTGACCTGGGCATCAAACTGAGCGGCTAATACCGCCAGTTTGGTAGCGGCACGCGCATGCAGTCCCAGTTTGTTGCAGATGGTTAGTTGACGCTCAAGCTTGCTCATGCTGCAGTTCTCTGTGGCGCGCCTGGACCTTATGCTTACCTTTATTAAACAGTTTGGCCAGTTGATCGGTCACATACACGGAACGATGTTGACCACCAGTACACCCAATGGCGATAGTTAAGTAGCTACGGTTATTGCGCTCAAGGTGCGGTAGCCAAGTTTCGAGCAGATTCTCTATCTGCCAAATAAACTTGTTCACTAGCGGCTGTTGGCTTAAAAACTGTTGTACTGGTTGGTCGAGACCTGTCAGCGGGCGTAACTCTGATTCCCAGTGAGGGTTGGGCAGAAAACGCACGTCAAACATAAAGTCAGCTTCACTTGGCATGCCATATTTAAAACCAAACGACTCAAAATTAATCACTAACTCCTTGTCCACGGTGCCCAGTAAGATCTCGCGTACTTTATCGCTTAAATCATAGATGTTAAGCGTCGAAGTATCTATGTAGTGATCGACCATCTTGGAGATAGGCTCGAGTATTTTGCCTTCAAGCTGTATCGCCTCTTTAAGGGAGACTTTTGAGCGTGATAGTGGATGCAACCTACGGGTTTCACTGTAGCGTTTGAGCAATACATCGTCAGAAGAGTTTAGAAAGAAACTCAGTAATTCGGTATCTTTAGGAAGATTCGCTAGCTGCTTTTCAAGCTGGATATCTTCGCTGGGCATGTTGCGCACATCGACGCTAATCGCAACAAGTTCATTTCTACCTTTAAGCTGACTGAGCAGCGAGTCCATCATCTGCAGTGGCAGATTGTCGACACAGTAATAGCCCAGATCTTCCAGTACCCTAAGGACTACCGATTTTCCTGAGCCTGAGCGCCCAGATACCATTACCAATTTCATTGGGTGATCACCTGATACAGTTCTGCTTCGTCGTGGGTTTTTCTTAGCTGTTTGATGATAGCTTTATCACTTAATTTCTCTGCCATCGCGGCGAGAGTGCTAAGGTGTTGCTCGCATTGCTCTGCGGGAACCAGTAATGCAAAGAGGATATCGACCGGCTGATTATCAATTGCATCGAATGCAATTGGCTCCGCACATTTAATCAATACGGCGACGGGTTTCTCAATATTCGTCAGCCGTCCGTGAGGGATCGCGATACCATTGCCTATACCTGTGCTGCCCATTTTCTCTCTCGCCAAAAGGCTTTCAAAAATCTCTTGAGAGGAAAGGGTGGGGTACTGGACAGCGGCCAAGTCGCTGATAAGTTCCAGTACCTTTTTCTTACTGCCCGGAGTGGCGCAGGTTGTGCACTCCGGCCGCAGGATGGTACTAAGTTCCATCGTTAATGTTTTGTTAGCTTCTCTTTATGTTTAATGACCTGACGATCTAATTTATCGATCAGGGAATCTATCGCGGCATACATATCCGCGTGCTCTGATGTTGCAAATATTTCTCCACCACTAAGATGTAACTTTGCTTCAACTTTTTGCATCAATTTTTCGACATTTAATATCACGTGGACATTATTGATCTGATCGAAATGCCGTTCAAGCTTTGTAAACTTTTCTTCAACATAGTTGCGCAGAGATTGGGTGATCTCAATGTGGTGCCCAGTCAGATTTATTTGCATAAAGTGATTCCTCCGGTTTCCAGTTGTTGATTATAAGCTTTTACGTTGATTTGACGGCGGTATAAACATCGCCTCACGATATTTTGCTATCGTGCGTCTAGCGACTTGAATACCTTGCTCGGCTAACAGTTGTGCCATTTTACTGTCACTTAAGGGTTTCTTTTGATTTTCTGCGGCGACTAGCTTCTTAATAAAAGCGCGGATCGCAGTAGAAGAGCATTCGCCACCATCGTCGGTCCCAACATGGCTGGAGAAAAAGTATTTTAGCTCAAAAATCCCTCTTGGCGTGTGCATATACTTTTGGGTGGTGACCCGCGAGATGGTAGATTCATGCATTTCGACCGCTTCGGCAATATCATTAAGCACCATAGGTTTCATCGCTTCTTCACCAAACTCGAAAAACCCTTGCTGGAAATCGACAATGCAGTTGGTGACCTTGAGTAAGGTATCGTTGCGGCTCTCTAAACTTTTTAGAAACCATTTAGCTTCTTGCAGGTGACCACGAATAAACTGGCCATCGGCTTGGTTTTTGGTGCTGCGTGCCATTGAGGCATAATGTTGGTTTACATTAATCTTAGGCATACTATCGGGATTAAGCTCGACTACCCAGCGACCTTTTTTCTTGCTAACTGTGACATCGGGGATCACGTATTCATCACGACTGGCGGTAATGGCCAGCCCTGGGCGTGGATTAAGAGTTTGAATCAGCGCTATGGCCTCGCGTAGTTCATCTTCTTTCAGTTTGGTCTTACGCATCAATAGGCGAAAATCTCGCCCGGCAATCAGATCTAAGTAATCACGGATCAAGAGCCTGGCATTGTCGATATGCGGGGTGTCGGAGCTGTATTGGGCCAGTTGGATCATCAGGCATTCGCTGAGGTCTCTGGCAGCGATCCCGATAGGATCGAAATGTTGTATCCGCTTTAATACCGCTTCAATTTCATCGAGCTCGATTTCAGGATCGCCCATGGCTTCAAGAATATCGTCGCAAGTCTGCGTCAAGTAACCTCGCTCGTCTATGGCGTCAATGATGGCGGTGGCGATAGCGAGGTCGTTGTCAGAGAAGGGGGTGAGGTTTTTTTGCCATTCGAGGTGCTCATACAGGCCTTCGCTGGTTTCCCCTTGAAATGGCATGTCATCGTCGCGCATCGCACCAGAGCTGGAGTTAGGTGATGCGGTATAGACCTCATCCCATGTAGTGTCGACGGGCAGCTCATCGGGCATAGAGTCTTGGTTGAGCGCATCGGAGGTTTCTAAGCTCGAATTGTCTTCACTAGAGTCGACTTGCCGTTGCTCATTGTAATCGGTGTCGAAGTTGTCATTACGCTCTTGTTCTGAGTCGATATTGGCGCCTTCTTGCTCCTCGTCTAACTCGAGTAGAGGGTTAGACTCTAGTGCTTGCTGGATCTCTTGCTGCAGCTCCAATGACGACAGTTGTAACAAGCGGATAGCTTGTTGCAACTGGGGCGTCATGGTTAAATGCTGACCCATTTTGAGCTGAAGTGACGCTTTCATCGTACTGCTATTCCCTTGTTTCTAATTCTAAAGTGAGAAAGCTGCCTCCGGTATTAAACCGCTAAGGCGAATGATCTACTTACTAAGGTAAAAACGGTTTCGCCTTTACCTTGAGCGCTAATAACGTTAACTATAGCTTGAATTGTTCCCCTAAGTACACCGCTCGAACTTGTTGGTTATCTAAGATCTCTGCGGGTGTTCCCTCGGCAATCAAGTTGCCGTGGCTGACAATATAGGCTTTCTCACACACATCCAATGTTTCCCGTACGTTGTGGTCGGTGATCAATACCCCAAGGCCACGGTTTTTCAACTGCTCAATAATTTTTTTGATGTCGATAACTGAAATGGGATCGACCCCAGCGAAGGGTTCGTCGAGCAAAATAAACTTAGGGTTGGCGGCTAATGCTCGGGCGATTTCGACGCGTCGACGTTCACCCCCTGACAGTGCCATCCCCTGACTATCGCGGATGTGGGTGATATGAAACTCTTCTAGCAGATGCTCCAACTCCTCTTCGCGCGCATCGTTATTGAGCTCGCGCCGGGTTTGTAATACCGCCATAATATTATCGCGCACCGATAATTTACGGAAAATACTGGCTTCTTGCGGTAGATAGCCAATTCCTTTGCGAGCGCGCAGATGCATAGGATCTAGGGTGAGATCATCATCATCAATAAAAATGCGCCCCTTGTCACTCTGCACCAGACCAACAACCATGTAAAAGGTCGTGGTTTTACCGGCGCCATTAGGGCCCAATAAGCCGACAATCTGCCCTGTACGCACGGTTAAGCTGACATCTTGTACCACGGCGCGGCTCTTATAGCTTTTGGCTAAATTAACCGCTTTTAGCGTCATCTCTGTCATTACTGTTCCTGCTTGGGCTGTTCTTGGGGCTGACTGTTGCTGTTGTCTTGGTAATTTTCAGGCTGAATGATGGTGATCACGCGATCGCTACCTGTGCTTTCGGCTATCAACTGTTGCTGTTCTATGTTGTAGCGAATTTGATTACCCGTGACTTGGCTACCTTCTTGTTCGAGGGTGGCATTGCCGATAAGGGTTAAGGTGCGAGTCGACAGTTCGTAGCGGATCTCATTGGCGCTGGCTGACGCAGGGCGGCCGTTTTCCATCACCTGTGTGTAGGTTGCTGGCTTACCTGTGGCCACTAAGATTTTGCCACTACTATTTTCTTTGGTAAACGCACGTAATTCATCCGCCAAAATTTTAATCGAGCCCTGAGTTACCTCAACTGGGCCATTAAAGATAATCTGATTATTTTTAATATCAGCTTCTTGGCTCGCGGCTGAAATCTTAACCTCTTGCAGCAGGTCAGTTTCATTCGCCGCACTCTGCAAGCTCACCATGGTTAACAGGCCTGCAAGAATAAGATTATTTAGTTTCATATGTTCCTTCTACCTGGCTCGTCAGTCGTACTTTTTGTGCATTGAGATCAGCATATAAGCCTTTGCCAGTAATTAAAAAATCGTTACCGGTGATCCGAATGGTTCGATCGGATGTCATGATCATGGTGTTGAGATCCAACTCCATATAGTTAGTTTCTATGGTTTGGATGGGCTCTTCAGGGCTAATGGCGTCAATAATGACATTATTTTCTAAGATGACTCTGCCACTGTCTTTGTCTAATGTACCCCTAGCCGAGCGTAACCGCCACTGTGCATCGCCGTTATCGGGATAGACCAGATAGATGGGCTGGGTAAAATAGGTGATATTACGCTCGGCATAGTGTTCCATATGGCTAGCCGAGACGCGGCTATTAAGCTTACCTTGCTCGTCGTATTGCACACTATTGATGTTGTTAATCACATAATCTGGACGATCGGACGCGTCGAGCAGCAATGCTTGTGAGCCGTGCTTGGACTGTACCTGCCAATAGAGTATTAAAGCGGTACCAAAAAACGCGATAATCGCCAGGGTGACTCTGTTCATATGCTCATACCGTGGGCCGAGTCAAACTTATCTTGGCTCAGCAAAATCAGGTCGGTTAATTCACGTAGCGCGCCGTGGCCGCCTTTAATATGAGTGACCATATCGGCATGCTGTTTAACATAAGGGTGACCATCGGCGACACACACCGACAAACCGACTTGTTGCATCACGGGGAGGTCGACCATGTCATCGCCAATATAAGCCACCTGTTGTGGGCTGACTTGGTAGCGAGCTAATAACTCTTGATAGGGAATGAGCTTGTTGTCGACACCTTGATAAATGTGGCTAATGCCAAGGGCTGTCATACGGTCTTCGACAATTTTTGATTTGCGTCCGGTAATAATGGCCACAGGAATATCGCTAGTCAGTAGCGAGCGAACGCCATAGCCATCACGAGTGTGGAAGGTTTTCAGCTCGTCGCCAGAGTTGCTCATGTAAACTAGCCCGTCAGAAAACACGCCGTCAACGTCACAAATCAGCAGTTTAATCTGTTTAGCCTTTTGCCAGACTGAGTCAGTGATAGGGCCGTAAAAACCTTGATGCGCCATGTTAAATCACTCCTGCTTTAACCATATCGAGCATGTTGAGTGCGCCAATGGGTTGCTGTTGAAGGTTAGTTACAATTAAGCCATTAATCTGCTTTTCTTCCATTATGTTAAGCGCCTCAGCAGCTAAAATACCGTCGGTAACGGTAACGCAGCCTTGGGTCATGACTTCGCTGATGGCGGTGGTTCTAAGGTCGACTTCAGCATCGATCACGCGGCGCAGATCGCCATCGGTAAAGATACCAACCAATACAGCATTGTCATCGATTACTGCGGTCATGCCGAGACCTTTCTTAGAGATCTCATATAATGCGTCGGTAATGCAGATGTGTTGGGGCACTATGGGAAGCTCATCGCCTTGGTGCATCACATCGCTGACTTTTAGCAGCAATTTACGCCCTAAGCTGCCACCAGGGTGCGATAGTGCAAAATCATCTTTAGTAAAGCCTCTAGCCTGCAACAGTGCCACAGCAAGTGCATCGCCCATCACCAAGGTCGCTGTGGTGCTGGAGGTCGGCGCGAGCCCAAGTGGACAAGCTTCTTCTGGCACTTCGATGCACAGGTGTACCATAGCATGTTTTGCCATATTGGAGTCGGGTTTGCCTGTTACCGCAATCACTGGCAGCCCCATGCGTTTTATCACTGGCATTAGGGTTAAAATTTCACTGGCTTCCCCAGAGTTGGAAATGGCAAGAACAATATCATTTTCACTCAGAACGCCGAGATCGCCGTGGCTGGCTTCGCCGGGATGCACAAAGAAGGCAGGGGTGCCAGTACTGGCTAAGGTGGCAGAAATCTTGTTGCCGATATGGCCTGATTTGCCCATGCCCATCACGATCACTTTGCCGGTGCATTTCAGAATTAACTGGCATGCTTTAGCAAATTCGCTTGAATCGACATATTGATATAGATTATCGAGGGCATTACGCTCGATATCGATAACATTGCGCCCCCATTGGCGTAGTTGATCTGCATCTACCATCTTGTTCTCTCTATTAAAAATCAGTTTGGGCCAGACCTGTCATTAGGATTGAAAAACCAGTACCTGATAAGCGATAAAGCTCATTAACAACACTCCGCCGTGCCAAGGTTTGAGCTGACGCGACTTACCCGTTAATAGGATCAGTATGGCTAAGGCACTGCTGGTCGCCAATACCATATAAAAGTCTCGAGTGCTGGCTGCGGCATCGACAGCACCAGGGGCGATCAATGCAGGCAGCGCGAGTACTGCTAAAATATTAAATAGATTCGAGCCGACGATGTTGCCTATGGCTAAATCATCTTCTTTTTTCAGTACCCCGGCCACACAGGCGGCTAATTCTGGCAGACTGGTACCGACGGCGATAATGGTGAGACCAATCACCAGGTCCGATAAGTGGTACGCTTTAGCGATACCCACGGCGCCATTGACCATCCAATCGGCCGATAACGGCAGTAAAATAATGCCGACGACTAACCAGAGTATGGCTTTGATTGTCGGGACATCTTTGGGGATTTCACTATCAGACTCATCGGCTAACACATCGGCTTCTTTGTTATTAATAGCATGCCAAATCAGGTAGCCCATTAAGGCTAAAAACAGCAGCATTAGGCCCGCACCCTCAATGCGCGTCAGTTGTCCGTCATGCAGGAAATACCCTGCTATCACAGTGGCGGCCAGCATCATAGGAATTTCACGCTTTAAAGTTTGCGAGCTAACGGTGATGGCACCCAATAGGGCGGTGAGTCCGAGAATCAAACTGATGTTGGCGATGTTTGAGCCTAATACATTACCAATGGCGGTATCGGTCATGCCTTCCATTGATGCTGTCGCGGCGACAAACATTTCTGGCGCCGAGCTGCCCATGGCAACAATCGTTAAACCAATTAACATGGGGGGGAGGCCTAAATTGCGGGCAAAGGCCCCGGCACCATAAACGAATTTGTCAGCACTCCATACTAGAGTGGCTAATCCAGCGAGCAGTAAGAAAATATTAAAAAGCATTAAAAGTTCATTTTTGTTTGAGTGTCTGCTGCGCATTTTCGCTGGATTTGAACAAAATTGAAAGTATTGCGGCAAGATAGTGTCGATTCAGTTGTGCACAATAGGTCAATTACGTACAATTTGTCTCTTTTTGTGCCGATTTATCATGGAACATATAGGTCTTACAATGATCAATGAACGAGCAGATGATGACGCCACGCCGCTAGTCGAGATTGAACATCTCGCTTTTAGTCGCGGTTCTCATGTGATTTACGAAGATGTTAGCCTGTCGATCCCGAAAGGCAAAGTCACCGCTATTATGGGTCCTAGTGGGATAGGGAAAACCACCCTGCTTAAGTTAATCGGTGGTCAATTACAGCCCGATCGCGGCAATATTAAAGTCGATGGTATCGATGTGCATCAATGCAGTCGCAGTGAGCTGTTTGAGCTGCGTAAACGTATGAGTATGCTATTTCAAAGTGGTGCACTGTTTACCGACATGAATGTATTCGACAATGTCGCATTTGCCTTGCGTGAGCACTCAGGCTTACCCGAGGCTATCATCAAACGCATTGTGTTGATGAAATTAGAGGCCGTAGGCCTGCGCGGCGCGGCGAAGATGATGCCCAGTGAGTTATCTGGTGGTATGCAGCGACGTGCGGCATTGGCTAGAGCCATCGCTTTAGAGCCTGAACTGATTTTATATGATGAGCCATTTGCGGGCCAAGATCCAATTTCCATGGGAGTATTAGTCAAGCTTATCAGGGAGTTAAGTGATGCGCTTAACTTGACCTCTGTCGTGGTATCTCACGATGTGCAAGAGGTGCTGGGGATTGCCGATTATGTCTATGTGTTGGCCGACAAGCGCATTATTGCTCATGGTACGCCTGAAGAGTTAAGGCTGGCCGATAATCCAAAGTTGAAGCAGTTTATTGGTGGGGAGCCTGATGGCCCAGTGCCATTTCATTTTCCTGCTCCAGATTACCAAAAGGAGATGTTAGGTGAGCTTAACTGATCACATTGCTGGTATCGGCCGTAGTGCGATAGCCAGCGTGACTGGGCTTGGCAGCGCAGGATTGATGTTGTGGGGGGCGATTGCGAGAGTGCCTAAGCCGCGTAAAGGTATCCCGCTGCTAATCAAGCAATTGTACGTTATCGGTGTGCAATCTATGGTGATCATCTTGGTCTCTGGCTTGTTTATCGGTATGGTGCTTGCGCTGCAGGGCTATAATATCTTGGTGGGGTTTGGCACCGAAGATAGCCTAGGGCCTATGGTGGCGCTGAGTTTACTCAGGGAGCTTGGTCCCGTCGTCACCGCATTGCTGTTTGCTGGGCGAGCTGGCTCAGCTTTGACGGCTGAGATTGGCTTAATGAAGAGCACCGAGCAGTTGTCGAGCCTAGAGATGATGGCCATCGATCCGCTGCGGCAGATCATCGCTCCTCGTTTTTGGGCTGGGGTGATAAGCCTACCGTTACTGGCATTAATGTTTACCGCAGTGGGGATTTACGGTGGTCATATCGTCGGAGTGGAGTGGAAAGGGATCGATAGCGGCAGCTTCTGGTCTATTTTGCAGGCATCGGTCGAGTGGCGCCAAGATATCGTTAACTGCGTAATTAAAAGCCTGGTGTTTGCTGTCGTCGTGACTTGGATAGCCTTGTATCGAGGCTATAATGTGATCCCAAATCCTGAGGGGATCAGCCGAGCGACCACCCAGACTGTGGTGCAATCGAGCCTAGCGGTATTAGCGTTAGATTTTCTGTTAACTGCAATGATGTTTGGCAGTTAATTATTGTTTGTTTATGGATGAACTAATGTACCGCACATCGCGGTACGTATAGAATTGAGTGGTATGAGAGTATGTTGACTCGGAAAATTGAACTATTAGTGGGCGTGTTTATTTTGTCTGGTTTGATGGCGTTTTTAGTGTTGGTGTTTAATGTGGCTAACATCGAAGTTAAACCAGGGCAAAGCCATTACACCCTATATGCCAAATTCACCAATATTGGTGGTCTTAAAGTGCGCTCACCAGTTAAAGTCGGTGGCGTCGTAGTTGGACGTGTGACTCAAATCAGCTTAGATCCAACTGAGCTGGTGGCCGTGGTCGAATTGGCGATGGATAAGCAGTATGAGCAGTTTCCAGAAACCAGTAGCCTGTCTATTTTAACGTCAGGCTTATTAGGTGAGCAGTTTTTAGGGCTGACCCCCGGGTTTGTGATGGACGATATCGGCATGCTGCAAGAGGGCGACTATATCGACGATACCCATTCCGCGTTAGTGCTCGAAGATCTGATCGGCCAGTTTTTATATAGTGTTAAATCGAAAGACAATTAATAGGGATCATTATGAAACAGTTATGCAAAGTCATTTTTGCCTGCATGGCGTATTTAGTTAGCTCTGTCAGCTATGCTGCCGACCCAGAGGTGAATACCCAAAATCCCTATGCCATGGTGGAATCGGTAGCCAATAAGACTTTTGCCCGTTTTCATCAGGATATTGACATAATTAAGGCCAATCCTGACCACCTTAAGGTGATAGTCTCGGATGAGTTGATGCCTTATGTCGATTATAAATATGCTGCTTACAAGGTGATGGGCTCCTATTTACGTCAGAGCACGCCAGATCAACGTGATCGTTTTGCCGAGGCTTTTAAGACCTACTTAATCGCCACCTATGCTCAAGCATTTACTGAGTATACGAACCAGAAAGTGGAATTTGCGCCGGCAAGAAGTTTTGCCGATGAAAAAATGGTCGACGTCAATGTACAGATTATCGAGCAAGGTCGTCCGCCTATTAAGCTGCAGTTTAGAGTACGTCGCCTTAAAGACGATAGCTGGAAGGCGTTTGATCTTGTCGCTGAAGGGGTGAGTTTACTCTCTTCAAAGAGTGCTGAAATCTCTAACTTGATCCGCCAAAATGGTATTGATTCAGTGATTGAAGAGTTACAGACGCACACCAGTAACCACATTAGCTTAGGCAAATTGGAGACTAAGCTGTAATGCTGATGTTTAACAACGAAGGCAGCACTTGCTTGGTGTGCGGCGAGTTGTCACAGCAAGCGGTGATCGCGCATTGGCCTGAGGTTGAGCAGTTGCTCACTTCAGAGGTATCGCAGCTCAATCTATCTGGTATCACCTATGCCGATACGGCGGGGGNGGCATTGCTGCTGCAATTGATGGCACAACAGCGTCAAGGCGGTGGTTCATTAACCTTGAGCCAGGCACCGCTGCAATTACAAAAATTGATTGATTTATATGATTTACAAGACTTCTTCGTCGAAGAAGCCAATTAAAGGTTACCCGTTCATGGAATGTAAAGCGATTGAGCAGCTTCTGACAGAAGCGCTATCTCTAGAAGAAGTACACGTGACTCAAGATGGCACCCATTATAAAATTGTTGCCGTAGGTGAGTGTTTCGATGGCGCTAGCCGAGTGAAACAGCAGCAGATGATTTATGCCCCCTTGATGGAACAAGTGACTAGCGGTGCATTGCACGCCATCACGATAAATGCATTTACTCCAACGCAATGGAAGCGTGAAAAAATCTTCAACATGCCAGCGTAGAGAGTCATTGTGGATAAACTAAAAATTCAGGCCAGTGGTGCATTGGCCGGTGAAGTTGTTATTTCTGGAGCCAAAAATGCCGCGCTGCCCATTTTGATGGCGGGTGTCTTAGCCCAGACAGATTTTGTCGTCAGCAATGTGCCCAATCTCAGAGACGTTAATACCAGCTGCGAACTATTACGTTGCTTAGGGGCTGATGTTAAGCGGGACGACAGTGGCGAAATCACCATCTCTACCACTCATCTTAATGAGTTTTGTGCGCCCTATGAATTGGTGAAAACCATGCGGGCTTCGATCTTAATTTTAGGCCCATTATTGGCACGTTATGGCACTGCCGATGTGTCATTGCCTGGCGGTTGCGCTATTGGCGCGCGCCCAGTTAACTTGCATCTGCATGGTTTAGAGCAGATGGGCGCTACAATTGAGGTGAAAGAGGGTTACATCAAGGCTCGTGTCGATGGCCGCTTAAAAGGTGCACATATCTTTATGGATATGATCAGCGTTGGTGCCACCGAAAACTTATTGATGGCCGCCGCACTTGCCGATGGTGAGACTGTGATTGAGAACGCCGCACGTGAGCCAGAAGTGATCGATCTTGCCAACTGTTTAATCGCTATGGGCGCGAATATTCGTGGCGCAGGTACCGACACTATTCGTATTCAAGGCGTCGAACAATTAAATGGTTGTCACTATCGTGTCATGCCTGATCGTATCGAAACGGGCAGTTTCTTGGTTGCGGCAGCGGTAACGCGCGGTAAGATCCGCTGCAGTGCTGCCGATCCGTCAACCCTAGAAGCCGTGCTCGCCAAACTTGAAGATGCCGGCGCGCATATCAGTACAGGTGATGATTGGATTGAACTCGATATGCAAGGTAAACGCCCTAAGGCGGTGAATATCAAGACCATGCCTTATCCTGGTTTCCCTACCGATATGCAGGCGCAGTTTTGCGTGCTTAACGCCTTAGCCGATGGTACCGCGACCATTACAGAAACGATTTTTGAAAATCGCTTCATGCATGTTCCTGAACTTATCCGTATGGGGGCGACGATGGAACTTGAAGGCAATACCTGTATTATTCAAGGTATTGAAAAGCTTAATGGCGCTCAGGTGATGGCGACAGATCTACGCGCCTCTGCCAGCTTGGTCATTGCGGGTTTAGTTGCCGATGGCATCACTACGGTCGATCGTATTTATCATCTCGACAGAGGCTATGAGCATATCGAAGATAAGTTTAAAGGGCTCGGTGGTGAAGTGGTGAGAGTGAGTTAATCCCCCTAGCGATTCGTTTGCATGAGTATTAAAGCCACCGGTAGTTAGGTGGCTTTTTGCTATCGAGTGTCCTATTTTGCTGTCAAAGTCAATGCTATACAGAGTGTGTCATAGTAGGCTAAGGTGGATATGTCACTTCACTTTTTGTCACTACTCTATCAATAACAATGACTTAAAATGAGGGTTGATAATGCTAGGCTAATATGACGGATTCATCATACTAAGGAGAGTATATGACACACGGCAAAAGGATAATGATATTAATTGTGTTACTGCTAGCGGCATTGGGCTGCTATGTCATAGGCCTTCATTTAGGTGCATTGCTCTTTATCGTCGCTGGTGTGCTGCTCGAATGTAGCTTTTGGCTGTACCTATTTTATCGCGAACAAAAGAAGTAGTACTCAGATTAATAGAGCGATGGCAACCCATTAAGCTAGGCCTGCAATTTTACTTGAATCTAGGTTGTTAGTTGAGCGGGTTTTATTTAAGACGTTAGGGGGACTGTGACCACTAGCATAGTTAAGGTCAGCAACTGCTGACCTTAATGAGTCTTACGTACTCACCGTTACTTACTGATTGTTAGCCATCAACTTAGGCTTGATGACACCGCAATTAGGCAAGGCTTTCACCTAAACACATTTATCTAAATGCTTTCACCTATTGTCACGGGTACATCGAAGTATTGGCCGTTACGTATGATGGTCATAGTGACTTTGGTCCCCGGTGGGGTTTCTGCAATTCTGTCCATCAGCATCTCAACGCCTGGCACCACTTCGTCGTTAAACTTGGTTATCACATCACTGGGTCTGAGCTTGGCAAAGGCAGCAGGGCCTTGGCGATCAATATCGGTTATCAATACCCCTGTCAGATCGGGCAGATTAAGAATTTGTGCCATCACTGGGTTGATAGGTTCGCCTGTAATACCTAATGCACCACGGATGACGCGACCATCTTTTATCAACTTACCCATAATGCTGTGAGCTAATTTTATAGGGATCGCGAAGTTAATCCCATGTCCACCACCTTCACCACCCACCTGAAATGCGGCGGTATTAATGCCAATCAGTTGACCGCTGGTGTCGATAAGTGCCCCGCCAGAGTTACCTGCATTGATGGCAGCATCGGTTTGTAGAAAGTCGAGGTAACGCGAGCTGAGGCCATTGCGCCCGGTAGCACTAATGATGCCTTGTGTAATGGTTTGGCCTAAATTGTACGGATTGCCTATGGCTAACACCACATCACCCACTTGTGCAGGTATCTCAAGGTTAATTGGGACGATTGGCAGGCTGTCACCTTCGATTTTTAAGACTGCCAAGTCGGTTACAGGATCAGATCCCACCACTTCAGAGGTAAACTTGCGACCATCTTGCAAAGCGACCACGATTTCATCGGCTTTTTTAATCACATGGTAGTTTGTCAGTATGTAGCCCGCTTTACTCATGATAACGCCTGAGCCCAGCCCTTGTAGCGCTCCAGAGTTTAATGGTTGATTTTGGTCTATGCTCAGGCTGTAGATATTCACGACAGCGGGGGCTGCCTGACGAACAGCGTGTGAAAATGACAACTCAATACCTTGTTTACCGCGTGACTGAAACAGATTGCCACTCGAGTGTTGTCCAGTCAGCAAGGGGGTAAGGATCAAAAAGACGCCAGCCATGATCAGCCCAAAAAATACAGCTTTGCCAATATATATCGCAGTGTCTTTAAGAGTCATTATTAAATGAAGTAGGAGAAAAGTTGAGTAAGATTAACATGTTTATTTATAGTGCACTATTAGCTATGTCAGGTAATTGCAGCAATATAAGCTTAGTAAAAACAAAGGAGGCGATAATGATATTATCACCTCCTCTATTAGGGGAGCGTTTAACGTAGTACGAGATAGAGGCTATTGCCGTCACGTAATATTTTTAGTGCCACCACCCCCGTGGAATCTTTGAGCTCTGCTTTAAGGGCTTTAAGATCATCTATTCGGGTACGATTTATACCGACAATAATATCGCCTTTGAGCAAGCCACTGGCTGCCGCAGGAGAGCCTTGGGCTATTTCGGTTATTTCAACACCTCTCTTCACATTTTCAAGTGTTGCACCGGCTAGCATAGGGTGTACGGCTCCTGCTGCGGTTTCACTTGATTGATTAGCCTCACCCAAGGTGGCGGTTACGGTTTCTTTATCGCCATCACGGATAAGCCCTAATTTCACTTTGGCGCCCGCTCCCATGGTGGCGACTTTGGCGCGTAATTCTTGGAACGACTTAATGGGCTTATCGTTAACGCTGATGATAATATCCCCAGCCTTAATACCCGCTTTATCGGCGGCGCTATCTGGCATCACCTCATTAACGAAACCACCATGTTGGGTTTCTAAGCCAAAACCTTCGGCTAGGGCTTTATCGAGATCGCGTCCACTGACACCAAGTACTCCACGGCGTACTTCGCCATGTTCGATGATCTGCTCAACGAGATTGTTGACCATGTTGGCTGGAATCGCAAAGCCAATACCTACGTTACCGCCGCCAGGAGCCACAATCGCAGTATTGATACCGATAAGTTCGCCATTAAGGTTGACTAGGGCTCCACCCGAATTACCGCTGTTAATAGCCGCATCGGTTTGAATGAAGTTTTCTAGCATCTCAATACCCAGTCCAGAGCGACCCATGGCACTGACAATACCTGAAGTGACGGTTTGCCCAAGACCAAAGGGATTACCAATGGCTACGGCAAAGTCACCTACTCTAAGTTCATCAGAGTCGGCACGCTTTAATGCCACCAAGTTTTTCGCTTTTATCTGTAATAGGGCTATATCGGATTCGGCATCCGCCCCAATTAATTTAGCTTCAATTTCACGGCCGTCATGTAGGCCGATTAAGATCTCGTCTGCGCCATCGATTACGTGATTATTGGTGACGATATAACCTTTGTCAGCATCGATAATCACCCCCGAGCCTAAGCCTTTAAATGGGCGTTCTTGTACTTGTTCACGTGGGGCATTAGGGCCAAAGAAATAACGAAACGCATCGGGTAGTCGTTGCTTAGATACGTGGGTTCCCGATACCGCCACGGCTACCACCGCAGGGGTGGTTTTTTCTAACATAGGCGCTAGGCTTGGGAGCTCTTGACCACCCACGGCTAATGGAATCGCTGCCTGAGAGACGACAGGCATCACCATGAGGCTAGCACCTAATAACGCTGCTGATAGTAGTGATAATTTTGTTTTCATTTATGTCATGACTCCAATAGTTGGGATAATGGACTTATGATAATCATAGATATAAGGTTGATTTATCTCATATCAAGTCATTAATCTTAAATCTGCTACTCACTCCGACTGTACTCGATTACGCAAAGTTCAGCTTGATTAACAAAGGTTAATTTTTTTGCCATTCATTTAGCACCTTGCTAATGGTTGTATTGCATTTGTGGCGAGTATTTCATGGCACTGTTTTGCTGTCTTTAATCTGAGCGGTATGACTTAGGTACGCTTACCTAAAAGTGCTGAATCCTTGCCGCCGAGTCATCCCTCAATGTGGTTATGATTTGTAGAGGCTCCACTCATTAAGTGTATCGCCGTTCTAGTGTAGTTGTTATTTTAGACTAACGTACAACGTATGCGCCTTAAATCTAAATGAACGCATTTTAATGGTTTAGCTAGTTTAATCAGTGGCTTATGCTTGGGTGTTGCTTGATGTTGACTAGATCGAATTAAGTAGATATTTATGAGATTTAGCATTGCTCGTGCTAACATCGCCTCGTTGATTTAAGGATAGAAGAGAATATTTCACGTGTCACATCTCACTCCCTGGGAGCATTACCAGCAAGATTTACAGCGAACAGATTTCTCCCATGATCCCGCTCAAGAGCAAGCGGTTAAGTCGCTGCAACGTGTCTATGATGAACTGATAGTAAGCCAGCAGCCGCCTAAAGGATTGGCAAAATTATTTGGTTTTATGGATAAATCAACTTCCCAAGTCAAAGGCCTATATCTTTGGGGCGGCGTGGGGCGTGGTAAAACCTATTTGATGGACACCTTTTATGATGCCTTGCCGGGTGATAAAAAGTTGCGTGCCCATTTTCATCGTTTCATGCACCAGATCCACTTAGATTTAGATGGGTTAAAAGGTCAACGAGATCCCTTATTGGTGATTGCTAAGCGGATGGCCGAACGTTATCAGGTGATCTGTTTTGATGAGTTTTTCGTCTCTGATATTACCGATGCTATGCTGCTCGGTACGTTATTTGAAGCCCTCTTCGCTGAAGGAGTGGTATTAGTTGCTACCTCCAATATTATTCCCGATGAGTTGTACCGAAATGGACTGCAGCGTGCCCGTTTCTTACCGGCGATAGCCTTGATTAATAAACATTGTGAAATTTTAAATGTTGATAGTGGTATCGATTACCGTTTGCGCACTTTAGAGCAAGCCGAAATATACCACTACCCCCTTGATCCACAGGCCGATAAAAATTTGCTGAGTTATTTTGCTCAGTTAGCGCCAGAGTCAGAAATATCTTACGCGCCAATTGATATCGATGGCCGCGAAATCACCATACGTCAGCAAGCGCAAGGTGTGCTGCTCATCAACTTTCGAGACCTGTGTGATGGTCCCCGTAGCCAACGCGATTATATGGAGTTGGCGTGTCTTTATCATACGGTATTGCTCAGCGGAGTAGAGCAGATGGGTAGCAATACGACAGGCGATGATATTGCTCGGCGATTCCTCGCCATGGTCGATGAGTTTTATGAGCGCAACGTAAAATTAATCATCTCGGCTGAAGTTGAGTTGGAACAGATCTATACCGAGGGTTTACTCTCATTTGAATTTAGGCGCTGTCGCTCACGCCTTATTGAAATGCAATCCCATGATTATTTAGCATTGGAACACCTCCCTTAAAGATATCGGTTTATAAACGTTGATTATCCCAATGAGTTACGCGTCATGAATGGCGCGATAATGAGTAAGGTAATCAAAATAACGATTAATTTATTGGTTACCTAAGTGCGATTAGCGTAACGCTGGGTAAATCATTTAAATTAGCTAAAAAATTAGATGATTTTTAACTCAGCTTTGTCTATAATTCGCGACCTGCCCTCGTTACTCCATCTATACGGTGGAAGTTGTAAAGCCTTATTCTTTGCTCGAAGGGGCGGGGAATGGCACTTTTTGTGTTGTTATTTAATAATGAATGACGGCATGTGAGACAGAATTTTAACATTGGGTTTTTGTAAATGAAGACTACTTTTACTGCTACACCAGAAACCGTTACTCGCGACTGGTATGTTGTTGACGCTGAAGGTAAAACTTTAGGTCGTATCGCTACTGAAATTGCTACCCGTTTACGTGGTAAGCACAAGCCAGAGTATACACCGCACGTTGACACTGGCGATTACATCATCGTTATCAACGCTGAGAAAGTTACTGTTACTGGTAATAAAGCGAAAGGCAAAGTGTACTACTCGCACTCTGGTTTCATTGGTGGCATCAAGCAGATCACCTTTGAAAAGCTGCAAGATCATAAGCCTGAAATGATCATCGAGAAAGCAGTTAAGGGTATGTTACCTAAAGGTCCTTTAGGACGTGCCATGTTCCGTAAACTTAAAGTTTACGCTGGTACAGAACATAACCACGCTGCACAACAACCTCAAGTTCTTGATATCTAAACAGGATTAAGCAAATGGCTGCAACTCAGTACTACGGCACTGGCCGTCGCAAAACATCAACTGCTCGCGTATTCGCTAAAGCAGGTAGTGGTAACATCGTCGTGAACCAACGTCCACTTGACGAATACTTTGGTCGTGAAACTGCTCGTATGGTTGTTCGTCAACCTCTAGAGCTAGTTGAAATGACTGACAAGCTAGACATCTATGTAACTGTTAAAGGCGGTGGAACCACTGGCCAAGCAGGTGCAATCCGTCACGGTATCACTCGTGCACTGATGGAACTTGATGAAGCTCTACGTCCATCTCTACGCGCTGCTGGTTTCGTTACCCGTGATGCTCGTAAAGTTGAGCGTAAGAAAGTGGGTCTACGTAAAGCACGTCGTAAGCCACAATT
Organism: Shewanella algidipiscicola; assembly: GCF_900380485.1. NCBI lineage: Bacteria > Pseudomonadati > Pseudomonadota > Gammaproteobacteria > Alteromonadales > Shewanellaceae > Shewanella > Shewanella algidipiscicola. The sequence goes on from NZ_OXJV01000001.1 coordinate 203,615, forward strand.
CTCTAAGCGTTAATATTTCGCTTCGAAAATTCAAAAAGCCCAGCATTATGCTGGGTTTTTTTATGACTAAATTCTGCTATTTTTAGCGTTGAGATTATTTCATTGTCCTGTTTAAGGAACGCTGTTTATGTCACTGCAATTAATCATGCTTGCGCTCGGTTTAGTGCTGGTTATCGAAGGTATTGGGCCTTTATTATTCCCTAATCGTTGGCGTGCTTACTTACAAGAAATTTCCAATCAAAATCAAAGCCTTCTTCAGAGGTTGGGTGGTAGTTTAGTCACTGCTGGGGTGATCATATTGATTATTTTTTCATAAATTACTTGCCACTTCCCCCCTAAGATCTGCTAAAATCCCGTTTTAACCACTACCTTGCAGCAAATAATGGGCAAAAACGTCGTAGTTCTCGGCACCCAATGGGGTGACGAAGGAAAGGGTAAGATAGTCGATCTACTTACCGAACAGGCTAAATATGTCGTTCGTTACCAAGGTGGCCACAATGCGGGTCACACACTGGTAATCGATGGTGACAAAACCGTTCTTCATCTTATTCCATCAGGGATTTTACGCGATAATGTAAAATGCATTATTGGTAATGGCGTGGTGCTAGCACCTGACGCTCTGATGACTGAGATCAACATGCTTAAAGAGCGTGGCGTACCTGTAGAGGAACGTCTACTTATCTCTGAAGCGTGTCCTTTGATCCTTCCATTCCATTGCGCATTAGATGTCGCTCGCGAAAAAGCGCGTGGCAATAATGCTATTGGTACTACGGGTCGTGGTATTGGTCCAGCATACGAAGACAAAGTCTCTCGTCGCGGTTTACGTGTAGGCGATCTGTTTGATGCAGAATTGTTTGCCGTTAAACTGAAAGAAGTCATGGCTTACCATAACTTCATGCTGACTGATTACTACAAGTGCGAAGCAGTTGATTACGAAGAGACATTGAAAGATGCTCTAGCAATTGCTGATTACTTGAAGAGCATGTGTACAGACGTATCTGAGCTGCTTGATCAGGCACGCAAAGCTGGCGAACCAATTCTATTTGAAGGTGCTCAAGGCACGTTACTAGATATCGACCATGGTACTTATCCGTTTGTAACCTCTTCTAATACTACCGCTGGTGGTGTTGCAACGGGTTCAGGATTTGGTCCACGTCACCTAGATTACGTTTTGGGTATCATGAAGGCATACACTACTCGTGTTGGTGCAGGTCCTTTCCCAACGGAATTGAAAAACGAAATCGGCGACTACTTAGGTACTAAGGGTCACGAGTTCGGTGCCACTACTGGTCGTAAGCGTCGTCCAGGTTGGTTAGACGTTGTCGCAATGAAGCGCGCCGTGCAAATCAACAGTGTTAGCGGTTTCTGCTTAACTAAACTAGACGTTTTAGACGGACTAGAAGAAGTTAAGATCTGTGTTGGCTACCAATACCCAGATGGTACCGTAGCAACAACGACTCCTCTGGCGGCTGAAGGTTACGATCAGGTAACACCTGTACTCGAAACCATGCCAGGGTGGAGTGAATCCACTTTCGGCGCTACTTCTGTTGAGCAATTGCCACAAGCGGCATTGAACTACATTAAGCGTCTTGAAGAGTTGCTGGAAACGCCAGTCGATATTATCTCAACGGGTCCCGATAGAAACGAGACCATGATTCTAGTGAATCCGTTTAGTTAATAATAAGGGCCGCGTTAAGCGGCCTTTTTATTGAGTCAGGTAAAAGAAACGGCTATATATAGCCGAGCGTTATTAAGGTATATGCGCTGCTGCCGATAAGATAAGTTATACTGCCCAATGACTGTATTCCTACAGGTGATACTGGGCGCGAAATCGATATAGAGAATTTTGTTATGCTACGATTGTTATTCTTTATTATTTTGAGTTCCTTATCTTTAACCAGCTACGCAGATACCGAGGCTGTTGAAGTTTACAGCCAAGAACAATTGATTGATATGATACGAGATAAATCGTATCTCACTCGAGTCACCAGTGACGACTGCCAGTTACTGCAAGATATCGAGGCCCGTGCCGAAGTGCTGAAACAACCGTTGTATCAGTACCTTTGGGCCGAAATGCTCAATTATGGGATTTGCGTGACCGCCAATCCGCCAAGGGGTATTTCATTGCTTCGCGATGCCGCCGAACAAGGTAGCGCCGAAGCCATGGTTAGGATTGCCGAATATTACCGAGATGGTAAGTTTGTCATCCAAGATAAAGAGCGTGCAGTGCAATACACACTGCCTGCTGCCGCCAGTGGCGATCTTCCTGCACGTATGATGTTAGTGAGATTGTTTGGCGAAGGCTATGGTAGCCCACGAGATTACGAAATGGGTTATCATTGGCTATATAATGATGTATTTAGTGATGAGGCGACGAAACAACAAGCCTTACAATTATTGATGGTGCTAGAAGCAAAAATGCCCGCCAGTGCAGTTAAGAGGGCAAAGCAGGAGCATCTGAGATCCCGGTAATTGCCCCAAGCAATTAAGCATGGGCTGACATTTTGGATATTGAATGATCAACGATCCGCATTTAAAGCGTGAACAACAGAAGTACGACAACCCCATCCCTAGCCGTGAGTATATTTTAGAATACTTGCGCTCACAGAAATCACCCCTCAATCGCGAAAAAATTGCATCTGCACTCAACATTGTTGATGAAGAGCAATTAGAAGCATTGCGTCGTCGTCTACGTGCGATGGAACGTGATGGTGAGCTAGTCTTTACGCGCGGGCAAGCCTATGGCTTACCTGAGCGCATGGACCTACTCAGCGGTACTGTGATTGGCCACCGCGATGGTTTTGGCTTTTTGAAGCTCGACGAAGGGGGTGATGACCTTTATATCAATAACCGTGACATGTTGATGTATTTTCACGGTGATAAGGTTTTAGCTCAAAAAGCTGGCGTCGATAGAAAAGGGCGTGGCGAAGCACGTATTGTGCGCCTAACTCATCAGCGCACCGCCCCATTGGTGGGCCGTTTTCATATCGACTCAGGCATGGCCTTTGTCATCGCCGATGACAAACGTATCACCCAAGAGATTTTAATCCCTAACGAAGATCGCAACGGCGCCCGTCAAGGCGATGTAGTGGTGGTCGAGTTAACCCGTCGCCCAGGTCGCCATATCAAGGCTGCCGGTAAAGTGGTTGAAGTGTTAGGCAAAGAGATGGCACCCGGTATGGAGATAGAAATTGCATTACGTAATTACGATCTTCCCCACACTTGGTCGAGCGCTATCGAAAAGAAACTGCGCAAGATCCCCGATGAGGTAACCGAAGAGGAAAAGCAAGGTCGTGTCGATCTGCGTAAGTTGCCTTTGGTGACCATTGACGGTGAAGATGCTCGCGATTTCGATGATGCCGTTTATGCCGAAACTAAAAAAAGCGGTGGCTGGCGCTTATGGGTTGCCATTGCCGATGTGAGTCATTATGTGCGCACCGAATCGGCGCTGGATCAAGAGGCGCGTGCGCGGGGTAACTCGGTTTACTTCCCATCGCAAGTGATCCCTATGTTGCCTGAGAAGCTGTCAAACGGCCTGTGCTCACTCAATCCTGGGGTCGATCGCTTGTGCATGGTCGCAGAAATGACCATCTCAGCCACAGGTAAACTGTCGGGTTATAAGTTTTACCCAGCGGTGATGCACTCTCACGCACGTTTAACCTATACCCAAGTTGCCGATATGCTCGAAGGTGGTGAGGTGAGCGATGAGCTTAAACCTATCTTCCCGCATCTACAGACGCTGCAGTCTTTGTATCTGGTCTTAGAGCAAAACCGCGCTAAGCGCGGCGCCATTGCCTTTGAAACCACCGAGACCCAGTTTGTGTTTAACGCCGATCGTAAGATTGAGCGTATTGAGCCGCGTCATCGTAATCAGGCCCATAAAATCATTGAAGAATGTATGATTTTGGCCAACGTTGCCTCGGCTAAATTTGTGCAAAAGCATAAAGGTGAAGTGTTGTATCGGGTGCACGAGGCGCCATCTGAACAAAAACTCACTAATTTTAAGGACTTCCTTAAAGAGCGTGGATTGACCATGGGCGGCGGTTTAGAGCCTACTCCTGGTGATTACCAAGCCTTAATGGAGCAGATAGCCGACCGCCCCGATGCCGAACTGATACAGGTAATGTTGCTGCGCTCGATGCGTCAAGCTACTTATACTCCAGATAACCAAGGGCATTTTGGATTAGCGCTAGAGGAGTATTCCCACTTCACGTCGCCTATTCGCCGCTATCCTGACCTTATCTTGCACCGCGTCATTCGCTATTTATTAGCCAAGGAGCGAGGGGAAGGCAAAGATAAATGGACTCCAGATGGGGGTTATCATTATCAGATTGAAGAGCTAGATCTACTTGGCGAAGAGTGTTCAACCACTGAACGCCGCGCCGATGAAGCGACCCGAGATGTCAGCGATTGGCTTAAATGTGAGTTTATGCGAGATCATGTGGGGGATACCTTTGAAGCAGTGATCGCTTCGGTGACTCATTTTGGTCTGTTTGTACGCCTAAGTGATTTGTTTATTGATGGTTTAGTACATATTTCTAGCTTAGGTGGCGATTATTATCATTACGATAATATGCGTCAGCGCCTTGTGGGCGAAGCCTCTGGTCAGGTGTACCAGATTGGCGACCCGGTGACGGTTAAAGTGGCCAGCGTGAATCTTGATGATCGCCAAATCGATCTTGTGATGGTTGGTGATGAAGGACGCTCGCCAAGGCGAGGTAAGAGTAATAAGCCGCTGACCGCCCGTGAACGGGTTAACCTTGAAGGTGCTAAGCAAGGTAAAGGGACTGGCGATAAAACGGCCCGCAAACCTCGACGCAGTAGCGCTAAGGCCGCAGCCGGTACGCCTAAGGCAGGCGTCAAGCGTAAAACCAATGGGGCTAAAGGCGGTGCAGCTAAAGCCAAAGCGGATGCAGCCAAAACTGGCGCCAAAAAACGTAAGCCAGTAAAGCGTAAAGTCACTAAGTAATAAGCGCAGTAATAAGAGAAAATATATTAATGAAAAAACAAGATATCACCTTCGGCATTCATGCGCTTGAAGCAGTGCTTAACCATAGTCCCGAACGTGTGATTGAGATGTGGGTATTGCAAGGTCGTGATGATCAACGTTTAACCCCACTACTTGAAATCGCCGCCCAGTATGGTGTGTCGATTCAAAAAACATCGCGTAAGGCGCTTGATGAGAAGGCGGGTAGCACCCAACATCAGGGGATTTTGGCTCGCGTTAAAGCGGTTAAACAGCTTAACGACAACGATCTGTTAGCCTTAGTGGAAAAGACCGACACCCCATTTTTGCTCATCCTAGATGGCGTTACCGACCCGCATAATCTGGGGGCCTGTTTACGTAACGCTGATGCCGCAGGTGTTCACGGTGTCATCGTGCCACGCGATAACTCGGCTGGCTTAACCCCAACGGTTAGCAAGGTAGCATGCGGCGCGGCTGAAGTGGTGCCACTGTTTCAGGTGACTAACCTCGCACGTACCATGAAGAGCCTGCAAGACAAGGGGATTTGGATCATTGGTGCAGCAGGCGAAGCCGAGCATAATCTGTATCAAGCCGACCTTAAAGGACCGCTAGCCATCGCCATGGGCGCCGAAGATAAAGGTCTGCGTCGTTTGACTCGAGAGAGCTGTGATTCACTTGCCTCTATCCCAATGTCGGGCAGCGTTTCGAGTTTAAACGTATCGGTCGCGACGGGGATTTGTTTATTTGAAGCGGTTCGCCAAAGAATTAGCTAACCGCCAATTTGATGGTCAATTGTTGATTTGGCCATTAGCTGGCAATAGCTTTTAGCCAATAGTGTTGGTAGATGCCGATGAGGATTAGCTTCATCGGCATCTTTGTTTCTGGCATGAGGCTAATGTTGATCTTGAAATAAGCGTCAGCAACCCTATTTATTATTAGCTAGTGCCACCATAAAGAGGTTATATCGATGAAAATATTAAGTATTAAAAAGATGTTAGCGGTTTCGGCCTTAATGCTGTTGCCATCGTCGGTTGTCATGGCATCGAGCGATTGCACTCATTTAATCGGTTGTGAAAGGAAATTTTGTGAAATTGAAACCCAGCTAGCACAGGCTAAAAAACAGAATAACTACCATAAAGTTAATGGGTTAACTAAGGCACTTGAAGAGGCTAAAGCTAACTGCAACAATGCATCGTTACGCCAGGAGTTGATTGAGGATATTGACGATGTTAACCAAGATATTGCCGAGTATACCCAAGCATTAGAGGAAGCCAAGGCCGAAGGCAAACAAGACAAGGTGATGAAGTACCAACATAAACTGCAGAGTGAGCGGCAGCAGTTATTGCGGTTGCAAACTGAGTTATCCTATCTTAAGTAATGCGGTGCTCACTGAGCACTGGCCGACGGGATTATCAGCAAATGGTCATGAACGTAAATCGTTAATGGTGTGCCATTGACGACGTCCCATCTCTAATATCATTCCTGCCGCTAAGCCTGCTGCAGTGTTGACAAATAAACACACCGCCGCAGTCGAGAGGATGACAAAAATACAAAAGGGTTTGCCGTCGATAAAGCGTTTTGACCATGCCAATTGTACTCCTGCAATAGCAAGCAAGCTGCCCAGCACCGCTAAGGGGATAAGTGACAGTAGGCTCGCGATACCCTCACCCCAACATAGGGCGATGAGTAGACAGCTACTACCAAATAGGGCGGGAGCGAGCCAGGTTCTGGCGCCAAAATGATATTGCACCGCTAGCCCTCCTGCGCCATGGCACATGGCGGCTGCGCCAAAAGGCGCTAATAGCAGGTTGGCCCAGCCAGAGCTGGTGGCGAGTCGTTTAGGTGAGAATCTGTCTGTGTGATGATTGGCATCGTGGGGAAATTTTTCTTTTGCCATTGCCGAGGTGGCGATCACCGCATTGGTGAGTGTCAGTGCCAGCTGCGGAAGGACTAATAATCCGGCAGCGGAGGTCCACTCTTGCATACTGGGCCAGCCCAGTTGCCAATCGTTGCTGGCCGCGAGTGTAAAGCTAGGGGCGAAGCCGCTGTAATATTGCCATACAATCCCGAGCACTAACACTAAAGGCATCACAAGGTAGGGCAGGGGTAAGAAACGGCTAGCAAACAGGGCGCTAAAGGCCAAGATGCCGATGAGCCAGGTGTCGCTCATCATCTGGGCGCCCATCCAAATCAGTTGTAAACCTATGGCCAGCTGTATACCAATACTGATGGCGGGTGACAACTGTTTAGCCATCCAGGTAATGGCACCGCTGTAGGCTAACAGCAGTAAAATACCGCCCATCATCATGCCACTGGCTTGCAGCATGCCGGGGGTTAACCCTTGGGCGATGACCAGCGCGGCAATCACCTTCATCGGTTGTACAGGTATCGGCCTGCGGTAGTAGAAGGCGCTAAATAAGGCGAACAGGCCAAAGCCGATAAAGATCCCTTGAGCTGAGAAGTGGTTCAGGGCGATAAGCCCTAGCACTAAAGGTAAAAAAGTGCCTAAATCGGCAAAAGCTCCGCCGAATTCACCTGTAAATTGATTAATGTATTTCAATCTGTTGCTATTACAACTCATATAGCTTGCCGCAGAAAATGGTCTCTTAATAACGCAATTTTAATGCCACATTTTTTGTGGTTATTCATAGGATTAAACAGCTTATATAGCCATGGTTGACGAGGGTGTGAGACAAAATGGCCAACTCGATAAAAAAACTGTGTCGAATTGGCCATATGGCTTAAGGCGATAACGGTGCTACCTGTTAGCGGTAGGGCTCATGAATCTAGACCTATTTTTCGCGTCTGACTCCTTGTTTGTTTTTCATTGGGTCGCCGTCATAACCTAAGGCTTGCCAATCCATGCGAGTGCCTTTGTTGTGGCAGTCGTTACATTTAAGGGCTTGATCTGATGGCGATACCATATGGTTGATACGCCACCACATTTCGGTTTCAGCAAAGCCATGTTCGCCACTGTACTTGATACCTTGCTCCGTTAATGCTTGGTTAGCTTCCATACCTAACTTCGCGGCTTTATCCCAGTCGAAGTCTTTCCAGTAGCCGCCTTTGCCATAAACCTTGGCCGTGACAAAGATATTTTGTTTCTTGTCGTAGATCTGTTTGCCTCTGTGTACTTTGAACGGATAGATCTTAGCGGTAGCGTCGGTAATATCGCCTATGGGGTAAGTCAGTTTAGTTATCTTGGTGGGGTCCATTTTATCGCCGACCATGTAGGCATCGGCTTTGCCGTTATACCAAGCATATTCAGGAGCCACCATCTTCTTCCAAACGAAGCTGCCTTTTTTCTTCATAAAGGTGTGCTTGCCATTTTCATCGACGGTTTCTTCTTGATCGCTACCTGCAGTAGACCAATCCCAGCTCATCTTCGTAGGCTCATTGCGCGCAAAGAAGGGGATATGGCATGTCTGACAAGCCACGCTAGCGGTATGGGTGTTAAGGCGTTTGTTGCTGTGAGGCGCAGCTTCATGGCAGCTTTCACAGCCAATGTCATTAGTGCCGCCTGGTGATACACCCATGGCATTACCGCTGATTTGATGTTGCTCGGTAGCATGGCAGGTTTGGCACTGGAAGTCGTTGCCATCGCTGTCCATATGGACATCGCTTGCCTTATCTGGGTAAGCCATCGAGGAGTCGAGATCGCCATGTTTAACCGCATCTCCACCGCCGCCATAGAAGTGGCAAGTACCGCAGTTATCTCGTACTGGCATACCGACATTTTGCGCTACGCGCTCAAGGTTGACCTTGGCTAACGCTTCACCCGCACCGGCTGGATCTTTAATATAAGTCCCTGTGGTATCGTGACAGACCAAGCAGTCGACCTTGGTGATGTCGCTGAAGTCGAAACTGTCGTCTTTCCAGCCATAACCCGCATGGCAACTAGTACATCTGGGTTCGTTACCCGAAATTGAGGTACAAAAGTTATTGATGGCGTTTTTTTTGCCACGTTTAACCGTGCGTTCAGGAAGTACTTGTTCCAATTCCCATGTCCAGTGGGATGATTTCATAAAGTCTTTAGCGTGATCTTCATGGCACTCAACACATTGTGCCGTGACTTGTGACCCTTGGGTAAAGGGGCCTGCAATGGCATCTTTATGGGGATTGTCTGCGGCATTGGCGCTGGCCAGCCCCAATAGCCCCATGGCGATTATTGAGATTAAAAAGCGTGGATGTTTCATCGGTTATCCCTACCCCCGGCGAGCGCCGGGGGATAGTCTAAGTTTAGAAGTTGACTGTTAACGAGGCATTGATGTCAAAGGCGGTGTCGACCACAGGGAGCATCGAATAAGCGGTGCCTTCAATGACATCATCAATTTTTTGCGGCGCGCCAACAGGGGTACCGCTACCTGTGTATTCATAGTCGTAATAAATCCCTGCCAGTTTGATGAACATACGTGGGTTGATATCAAACAGGTAATAGGCTTCGGCAACATGACCACGGGTGGCAAGCTTGCTGCCAATTGGATCGTCTTGCGCTTGAGTAAACGGAGTCCAGTATTTAGAGCCGTAGTTATATTCCAGGCCTAACTTACCGTAAGGCGCCGGAATTTGGATGCCGACATAAACGCCGTACCCATCTTTAGTGTCGGCGCTATCGGCGGCGTCTGGCATCATGATAATTTCACTGCCGTCGGCGTTGAGCTGTGCTTCAAATACCGCATCACTTAACATGCCGCCAAACATACCGGCATTGCCGTTGCCTTCGGCTCGTGTCCAGCCAAAAGAGGCGAATAGCTTCATATCCTCATCGCTTTCATAGGCGTAACCGACGCCCCCTAAATACATATCGCCAATCACCCCACTAGGTTGTACCCGGGTTTGAAAGTTGAAGTTGTCAAACTTCTGCATATCTTGGTACATGGTTGGGGCAAAAATGCCTGCCAGTTGAGTTGGAAAAGCCATGGTGCCTTTGAAGCCGTCGTTAATGTCTTTGGCACCAAACAGAGTAAATTGCAGGAAGTGGTTACCGTCGTTGATGGCGTCGATATTAAAACCCCCTAGATGCGTATCTTTGGTGACGATATCACCAAACATTTCGCCATTACCCCATTGTGACTCAAAGCCTTGGCCGTAACAGAAACGGACCACTTGGCCATCGATACCTGTGATTTCGCCTAAGTTGTAACCTAAGGTGGCGCCATCGAAGTTAAAGTTGACTAAGTGACCCGACGGTGTGCCACCGCGCTTCTCGTTTTCTCTGTAATGTGATGGTGGGCCGTAGGTTGAGGGGCGACGACCGATAGAAAGATAGGTGTTGGTGCCACCGATGTTTTTCCAATCGAAATAGGCGCGCTCGACTCTGAGCCAATCACCGCTGGTATTGCCACTACTACTGCCATCCATGGTGAACGAGCGCCATGAATCAAATACTTGGGTGCCAGTCGAGTCACCCCAGTTTTTATACATGCTTAATCGAGCTGAAAAGCCAACGTTGTCCCATACTTTGGCTTTTAGATTGAGTCTGAGGCGGGTGGTATAGAAAATATCGTTATCGATATCTTGTACCGATTTAGGCGCAAGCACATAAGGCATTACCCCCTGTAACATGCCATTTTGGAACGCACTGGCTAATTCAGGGTTGGCGCTTAACAGTTTGCCTAATGGCGAGTTGGCATCGTTTGGCATTCCAAAGGCGCCAGACATGGCTTTTTGGCCAAAATCATTGAAGTCAACTTTGATGGCAGGGTTCCAAGTGACATTTTGGTAATGCAGAGAATGCGCCTTGGTACGAAAATCCCCAGTGAGTTGGATTCTGTCTAGTGCCGTGTGGCGCTCATTCTGGTCTACGCGGCTATTAATATCGTCAATTTCTTGCGATAACTCAGCTAGTTGCTGTTTTAAGTCTGCCAGCTTTTGTTGCTCTTGGTCGGCACTGTAAGCGCCGCCAGAAAAGGCTAATGCATTGGCAATAAGTATCGATAGTAGTGTACGCATCTTATCTCTCCGTCGCGCGAGGTGCGCAGTCGATGGGCTTAGTGAGTCTTAACCACAGGTTTGTGGTTGATCGGAGTCTGCCGCATGGTCATAAAGAAATTGCTGGATATCCAAGCGTTCTTTTTCGGAGAGTTGCTCAAAAACCTCAGGCTTAACCTTGTGTTGGTCATTCTTAAAGAAACGATCCCACTGGCTCATGGTTTTGCTCATCGGGGTGATTTCACCGCCCGAATCGCCTTTGCTATGACAGGCTTTACACTCTTTCTTGTAGAGGTGTTTGCCTTTCTTCGGGTTGCCACCTTCTACGGCATATACTTGGGCGCCTAACGAGAATGTGAGCATGATACACGTTGTTATCTTGACTATGTTTTTCATCATCTTTCCTTAATCACCGCCCGTGGTGATTTTTTTGTTAAACAAATAGAGCGTTTGTTGTTAAAGATCTTACTCAAGAGGGTGAGATGTGAATTTGAGGTCGATCACTTTTACAACAAAAATCTAATTGATAAAAATATCATTGATAAAAATCTAATTGATGTGATGTAAGTATCTATATTTAATAGTTTTTGTGTTTTGTTGTTTTTATGGGGAGGCGATTTAGGCTATCAATTGCTGGCGGAGGTGAATCACACTTTAGATGTTCATCATCTGCTAAATAACGTTAGCGGTATCAATAAGCTTGTTAATTTATTTAAAGGGGGGCGTTGTTAGATGGTATCAATATGCCGTCTAAAGTAGGTGAAAGAGGTTTTTTTATGGGGGGCAATATCCATCACTTCAGCTATTTTTACGCCTAATAAAAGGGGATGGACCATCGACGTCAGTGCAACTAGAGATTAAATAGCACTAAATTGCAGTATTTTTACTAAGCACATCATTCAGAACTTGATAAATGAACTATCTTTAAAAATCGAGCGTATAAACATTTCAACACGCTTAAAAATATCATGGTTCGGGGGAAAGGGAATGAAGTGCCTTAGCATAATCGTGTTAATCACCCTGATGAGTGTTGCTAGTATTAGTTTTGCTGCACAGCAACATTATGACGCCCATGGCGATGCCATGGGTGTAGCTTCATCCAATCACCAAGGCACCGCCTTTATTAACCCTGCATTAATAGCCTTAGATGCCAGCAAGGACAGTGGTGGTAAGCTTCAGTCACTGCATGGTGAGCGAGCTTACACCAATAATGTTGGATTGGGTGTGTCCTTTGTCTTACCCACTGTTAAGATGCCAATGGCATTGTTTTATAAGACTTATATAGATGCTGTAGGCGTTGCTGCTGTCTCCCAAATTGATCTGGATAATTTAAATAACCTTGATGTCAATGGCTCGTCAACTATCTCAGAGTTAGACTCTCAAGGGGCGGTTGTTGCGGGCGGTGTGTCTGATATTGGCGTTGCGTTGAGTTTCCCCCTGTCAATTGTCAATATGCCTATCGCGGTCGGGATCTCGCCTAAAATGCAGCGCATTGACACTTACAACTATGTTGTGAATGCTAACAATTTTAATGTCGATGACGCTGATGATGTTCGCTATTCTTATGACGATACGGTATTTAATTTTGATATTGGCGTAGCGATACAGCCTACGGCAGGGTTGACCTTAGGGGTGTCGGGACGCAATCTTTTCAACCACAAGCAACAAACGATTGATACGCTAGGGCGGCAATTTACTTATCGAATTGAGTCTTTGTATACCGCAGGGCTTGCTTATGATTGGGCTAATCTGAGCCTAACAACCGATATCGATTTAAATGACTATCAGCGCTTTGATGAGGTGGCGAGTACACAATATTGGCGTTTCGCAGGAGAGCTAAAAACCGCCGATTGGTTGGCACTGCGGGTGGGTTATCGTCATGATTTAAACAATACTACAATTGACCTGTATTCTGTCGGCACTGGCTTTAGTATCGGTCGCACCTTTAATCTTGATTTAACTGGGTTATTTGGCAGCGACGATACCATAGGCGGCGTGATTCAAACCTCATATCACTTCTAACGTTGACCTGTCTTGCTAGGTTTGTCTGGCTTAGACCTGTGAGCTAGCGGACGGCTATCTTAGCTCGTTATACTCAGTTCGATAATCGATTTTACTGCCAGGATAAGTGCACTTAGACTGCATAATACCAGAGTTAAAAGCTGTGTTTTTCGTTTGTCGACAGCGCCGACAATACGGTTAGCAACGATAAACCCTAGTAGTACCGATGGCAGTAAGAGCACCGACAGATACAGATGACGTAGCGTGAGTAATCCACTGAAGGCCAAAATGATTAATGCGATCATTGAGCTAAAGATGAAGAACGCCGATAACGCCGCACGAAATTGTTTGGCATCTTTGCCCGAAAGTAAAATAGCCATTGGCGGCCCACCGATGGCGGCGATATTACCAAAAATGCCTGACAGCACCCCCGCGATAAAAAGATTGCTGCGGTTAATTGGCAGGTGTAATTTGAAAATGCTCAGGATCACGGCTAAAGCAACGATGCTCGCAATGACCAAGCCTAACACTGGCTGTGGTGCGAGCAATAATAAGGCGGCGCCTAATATGCCGCCAGGGATACGCCCCAGCAAAGCATATTGTAAGCCGTTAAACTCCAGTGCGCGTCTCTCTCTTAGTAGGGTCAGTAAGGCGATAGAAAAGCCCATCATAATCACTGGAGCGGGTACTAGGCTTGGGTCGACAAGGTAGAGTAATGGTGAGGCGACAACGGCTAAGCCGAAACCGATTAGGCTTTGGGTTAGGGCGCCAATAAAGATGATCAGCGACGCTAGGCCAAGAAGCACGGGGTCAATCAAAAGTTCGGGCACTACGTCACCATAGATTCTAGTGTGTTTAGAGGTGATAAAGACGAGGGATCGCAGTGCGATCCCTCTCTAGCAAAACATGATAGGTAAAGTCGATTTACTCGACGTCTTCCCATTCGATGCCCATCTCAGTCATCAGCTTTTTCACTTCGGCTGGAATGCTGTCAGGTTTGTCCTTTGACAAATCATCGTCATGGGGTAAAGGTTGGCCAGTATAAGCATGCAAAAAAGCTTCACAAAGCAATTCGCTGTTTGTGGCGTGGCGTAAGTTATTCACCTGACGACGAGTGCGTTCGTCGGTTAAAATCTTAAGCACCTTGAGGGGAATAGAGACAGTGATTTTTTTCACTTGCTCATTCTTCTTACCATGTTCAGCATAGGGGCTGATATAATCGCCATTCCACTCAGTCATTGACTCACCTGTTAATTCTCAAATTCGGGGCAGATTTTATACCCTTACCGGGTACAGTCAAATTATTGCCTCTAATTTTTGTTAATTGCAAATAGATTTCTACATGTTTGGACGTCTAAACGTCTAAAGTTGTTGACGCTACCGCTTCCCTTAGGTACATTTAGACGTCCAGACATCTCTATGGTATAGATGACTGCCGCCGATTTAACTTTAGGAGTAAAAGATGACTGAGCGTAAATTAGCCACGGCAGCTGTGCGTGGAGGGATTGAATCCGACACTCAATATGGTGCCGTAGTCCCCCCCATCTACTTGTCGACCAATTACTCCTTTGATGGTCATCAACAACCGAGAGATTTTGATTATAGCCGTTCGGGTAACCCGACTCGCTGTATTTTGGCCGACGCCATAGCAGAGCTGGAGCGTGGCGCGGCAGGCACAGTGACCTGTACTGGCATGGCGGCCATCACCTTAGTGACCAGCTTGCTTGGGCCCGATGATCTACTCGTGGTGCCACACGATTGCTATGGCGGTAGTTATCGACTATTTACCCACCTCGCCAAGAAAGGGGCATTTAAACTGGCGGTGGTTGACCAAACGAATGCCGCTGCTTTGACAGACGTTATTGCTCGTCAACCTAAAATGGTCTGGTTAGAAACCCCGTCAAATCCCTTACTGCGCGTGGTCGATATCGCAGCGATTGCGAGCCAGAGCCATGAAGTGGGGGCGCTAGTGGTGGTCGATAACACCTTTTTATCGCCTATCTTGCAGCAGCCTCTGTTGCTCGGCGCTGACATAGTGATCCACTCAACGACTAAATATATCAATGGACATAGCGATGTGGTCGGCGGCGCGGTTGTCGCTAAAGATGCTGAAGTGGGTGAGCTGTTACATTGGTGGTCTAATACCTTAGGCTTAACCGGCTCAGCCTTCGATAGCTATTTGACCTTACGCGGCTTAAGAACAATCGCGGTGAGAATGCGTCAGCATCAAGCCAACGCACAGCAGGTGTTAGCTTTGCTAACCCGTCATCGCGCGGTTGATAAGGTGTATTATCCAGGCTTGGCGGATCATCCAGGCTATGAGATTGCGTTAAAACAGCAAAAAGGTTTTGGTTCCATGCTCAGTTTTGAGTTAAAAGGTGGTGAAGCAGAGCTTATTGCCTTTTTAAATGCGTTAGAATACTTCTCTTTAGCCGAAAGCTTGGGTGGGGTAGAGAGCTTAGTGGCGGTTCCTGCTACCATGACCCACAGAGCGATGGAGCCAGCGGCGCGTGTAGAGGCTGGGGTAAAAGATACCCTCATTCGTTTATCTGTTGGAATTGAAGATGGTGATGATCTGGTGGCAGATATTCAAGCGGGTTTAGATGCGGCTATCGCGGTAAGTTGTTAAAGGTATTGAGGAGCAAAAAATGACACGATGTCATTTGCATAAATTTGGCGGTTCTAGTTTAGCGGATGCAGATTGTTACCGCCGTGTCGCTCATATATTACTCACCCATGGCCATAGCGATGATCTCATCGTGGTTTCTGCTGCGGGCAAGAGCACTAATTTTTTATATAAATTACTTGAGCTAACCGAGTCCGGTCTGTTGTGGCAAGAAGAGTTGCAAGTGTTGATCAGTTACCAGCAAAATCTGATCGAGCAGCTGTTATCTAACGAACAGGCGCGCAGCTTGCGCGAGCGTTTATCGACCGATAAATCCCAACTCAGCACGCTACTTTCTCTTGACGAGCTGAGCGATTATCAACGCAATCAAGTGGTCAGTTTTGGCGAACGCTGGTCGTCACGTCTACTTGCCGCGTTGCTGCGTGAGTCCGGTGTTGGGGCGGTCGATGTGGATGCGCGTACTTTATTGGTGGCCGATGAAGGCGCGGTACCGCAGATCCGCATTGGGCAATCAAAGCAAAAAGTGCAGGCGATGCTGAATGCTCACCCTAATGAACGCTTAGTGATCACCGGGTTTATCTGTGCTAATGATAAGGGAGATACCCTGTTGCTGGGTCGTAATGGTTCAGACTATAGCGCCACCTTGCTAGCCAGCTTAGCCAATATTGAGCGGGTGACCATTTGGACCGATGTGGAAGGGGTGTTTAATGCCGATCCCAATCGCATTAACGATGCGCGCCTGCTCAAAAGCATGTCATTAACCGAGGCCAATCGTTTGGCACACCTTGGCTCGCCGGTACTGCATAACCGCACCTTGCAGCCACTGTTTGACACTAACGTGAGCCTAGCGGTGCGTTCGAGTTATGCGCCCCATACCGATTTCACGCTGATCGCGCCTAAGAGCCTATCGGCCAGCGCGCCCGTCGTTACTAGCTTACCTAGCGTGTCATTATTTAGCTTAAGCTTTAATGCCGAGCTGCCTCAATTATTAGAGTGTTTTGCTAAGGCCGGACTGGCTCCTTTGGCCTACTGGTCATCGGCGTCTGGTCGCGCGGAACTCGCCTTTACCCACGAGAGTGAAAAACAAGCGCGGGCGATATTTGAAGTCAATATTCAAGTATTGGGGATCGATGCGTTAGAGGTGCGACAAGATTTAGGTTTAGTGGCCCTAGTCAGTGCCGATGCTGCACTTTATCGCCGGGGTTTTTCGCGCCTATTAAGCCGCGATGCTCATCCATTATGTAATGATGGCCTAAGTTTGGTCACCTTGGTTCCTAAGGGGCAGGTGAGCCTATTGACGCAAAAGGTACATCGTCGCTGCGCTGGCCCGCGTAAACGTATCGGGGTGTTACTGCTCGGTATTGGTAATATTGGTGATGCATGGATTGAACTGTTTAAGCGGGCAAGGCCGGTATTAAACAAGGAGCTTGAGGTCAGTGTCGAGTTAGTCGGCTTATTGAGCTCCAAGTTGGCGCTATTAAGTGAGACCGATATCGATCTTAATCACTGGCAGCAGCAATTTAATGAGCAAGCAACCCCTTGGGATTACAGCCACCTGTTTGAACGATTACGCCATGTTGAATGTGATGAACTTGTCGCGTTAGATATCAGTGCTAGCGCCGATCTGGCGTTGCAGTATCCAGCATTTTTTGCCCGTGGTATTCATATGGTTAGCGCCAATAAGCTGGCTGGCAGTGGGCCTTTACCTTTTTATCAAGAATTAAAACAGCAACTGGATAATCGGCGACTTTTTTGGCGCTACAATGCCAGTTGTGGTGCGGGATTACCCGTGCAACATGCCTTAAATGACTTGCATAACAGTGGCGACGCCATCGAAGCGGTTGGGGGGATTTTTTCCGGAACCTTGTGCTGGTTGTTTGAACATTTCGATGGCACTAAACCCTTCTCTGAATTGGTGCTGCAGGCTAAGGCGCTTGGGCTGACCGAGCCCGATCCACGTGACGACCTGTCGGGTCGAGATATGCAGCGTAAATTGCTGATTTTAGCGCGAGAGATAGGCCATGATATTGAGCTTGATGATATTGCACTGCACTCTTTAGTGCCGCCGCATCTTGCGCAGATCCCACTGGCTGAATTTATTGAACGAATTAGTGAGCTAGATGCTGAAATGTTACGCCAATATCAAGCGGCAGCGGAGCAAAATAAAGTGCTGCGCTATGTGGCCTCCTTGCAACACAGTGACGCTCAACTTGCGGCACAGGTAGGGATTGAGTGGGTTGATCGCAACGATCCTTACGCTAATTTAACGCCCGGCGATAATGTGTTTGTGATTCGTAGTCACTTCTATCAAGATAATCCTTTGATTATTCGTGGTCCAGGTGCCGGCCGTGAAGTCACCGCTGCTGCGGTGCAATCCGATCTGGCGCAGATTTGTCGCGATCTATTGCAAGAGTAACCTCTTCGCAGACGTCATACCTTAGGCGGCCTAAGTTAACACTTGGGCCGCTTTTTTGTTGATAATGCCGCTAATAGTGCATCTACTACTTCATCTCAATGCCACAATATTCGCTTTTTTCTTGGAAAATGTCTGTTATCCAGCCGGTAGTTATATCGGCAACACCTTGTCGGCAAGCAGGTAATACATGTTATGTAACAATGGGTTGATGCTCATGTCGCTCATGCTGTAATCGGTTTGTTGTAGAGATGAATAGACTATTTTAATTTTGGTCAACTTTTACACTTGACTTCAAACTGAGTTTCTCTAGTATATGGACATATAGACGTCCAAACGTCTATTTACTATCATAGAACGTCTGAGGGATTAAAGATGGCTTTTCACCACGCACAACATGCAAATTCATTAAACCAAAGCTTGTCTGAGCTTAATGGTGACATTAACGTATCGTTCGAATTTTTCCCGCCAGCGACCCCTGAGATGGAGCAGATCCTATGGAAGTCCATTAGACGTCTCGAACCGTTAAAGCCTAAGTTCGTCTCGGTAACCTATGGCGCGAATTCTGGCGTGCGCGATCGCACTCATGGCGTGATTGAGCGCATTCAAAAAGAAACCGATCTGGTGGCTGCGCCGCATCTAACCTTGGTCGATGCTAGTGATGAAGAGTTAGTCGAACTGGCAAAGCATTATTGGCATTCAGGGATACGTGACATAGTCGCGCTACGGGGGGATTTGCCTGAAGGTAGCGCTAAGCCCACCCGATTTGCTAACGATTTGGTGCGTCTATTACGATCGGTGGCCGATTTTGATATTTCGGTGGCCGCGTATCCTGAAGGTCACCCTGATGCAACCAATGCGCAAGCGGATCTGATTAATTTAAAAAAGAAAATTGATGCGGGCGCTAACCGTGCTATTACGCAGTTTTTCTTCGATGTAGAGTCTTACTTACGTTTTCGTGACCGCTGTGTGGCGGCCGGTATCGACGTTGAAATCATTCCAGGTATCTTACCTGTCACCAACTTTAATCAACTCAAGCGCTTTGCTGGCATGACCAATGTGTCGATTCCTCGCTGGTTACATAGCCAATTTGAATGCTTGGAGGACGATCCTGCAACAAGACAGATGGTGGGTGCCAATGTGGCGATCGATATGGTGAAAGTGCTGTCGCGTGAAGGTGTTAAAGATTTCCATTTTTACACTTTGAACCGCGCGGAGTTAACTTATGCTATTTGCCATACCTTAGGGGTGCGTCCGGGCAAATAAGCTCATGACAATTCGTCCCTTGCGGTGGTTGGGCGCCTCTGGTGCTAATAGAGGGGCGTTACCGGCTTAATGGCGATTGATAGTTTCATTTATCGTGAGTACCCATCAATAGAGCATAAGTTGTATTGCTATAGTGACATTTGAACACATCTTGCTGCCAAAAGGATGCGTTTATGTTTTATAGGAATATTTTATGCTTTTTTTTATGAAATCCATTACCTTATTGTTCGAATCTCTCTATCATTAATAGCAGTCATAATCGGGAGGATAATTATGAGATCGATAACATTAGGTTCGGCTTTATTGCTATTGTCGATGCCTTTATTGGCAGAGCCAATGGCAATGCCGCCATCAGCACAGTTGTGTGGGACATGTCATGGTCCTACGGGGCAAGGCGTTGAGCCATTAGGCCCAAGATTAGCGGGTTTATCTACTGAATATATTACTCAGCAGATCAAGTTGTTCCAAACTGGTCAGCGCCAAAATGTCAGCATGACGCCTATGTCTATGGTGCTACAAGGTGATGCAATTAAGCCTGTTGCAGACTATTTTGCATCTCAAGAGGTGCCAGAAGTCACTGTTCACCTTCGTGGTGAAGCCGCAGTGTATAGCGACCCAACCCAAGAGTTGGTGTACCAAGGTGATTGGGACAGAATGATCCCAGCGTGCGTCACGTGTCATGGTCCTTCTGGCATAGGTGGTGGCCAGTTCCCACGTCTTGCAGGCCAGCAAGCTAGCTATATCAAAACCCAATTACTTGCTTGGCAAGCGGGCACTCGTAAGGGTGATGTAGATGCAATGATGGGTTCCATTGCAAATAAGCTAACCGCAGATGAGATTGATGCGTTAGCCAAGTATTTTGCCGAGATCAAATAGGGAGTCTGACCATGAATCATGTTAAATCGCTACGCAGTGCTTTGATAGCGTTGGTTGGACTCTGTGTGCCAAGCTTAGTTATTGCCGCAGAGTTACCTGACAAGCAGGCAGAATTACAAGTTAAGCCAAAGTCAGAAGATACCGTTTATCTAAACCCAAGAGAGATGAGTGCCATTCCTCAAGGGGCATTTGGTGATAAAGTCAGACAGGGTTATCAGCTGTTTGTTAATACCCAACAGTTACGCGGTAAATATGTCGGTAACGAGTTGAACTGCTCTAATTGCCATATGGATGCTGGGCGTAAACCCAATGCATCACCATTATGGGCAGCTTATATGGCTTATCCCGCTTACCGTAAGAAGAATGATAAGGTCAATAGCTTCCAAGATCGTATTCAAGGCTGTTTTACTTATTCGATGAACGGTCAAGCGCCTGCAAATGGCAGTGAAGAGTTAGTGGCATTATCTGCTTATTCATACTGGTTAGCCATGAGTGGCTTGATGGATCAATATCAAGTGGCGGGTGAAGTGCCAGAGTTGAGTGATGCCGAGTTACTTAAAGGTGGCAAGCGTGAAGATTTTGCTCTACCAGCGGCGGTTAAAGCTGCGATGAATATTGATGAGTTAGCTAAGCTTCCTGGTCGTGGATTTCCACCGATTGACAAACCAGAGTTAGCCTATTCACCTGAGCGTGGGGCTACGGTTTACCAAGCGCATTGCCAAGCTTGTCACGGAGATGATGGCCAAGGGCTTGCCATTGCTGGTGTTTATAGCCTACCGCCATTGTGGGGTCCGCAGAGCTTTAACTGGGGTGCAGGCATGCATAGGGTCAATACTGCCGCAAACTTCATTTACGAGAATATGCCATTTGGTAAGAGTATTCAGCTGACAAACCAACAAGCTTGGGATGTTGCGGCCTACATTAATTCGAAAGATCGCCCACAAGATCCACGCTTTAAGGGTGATGTTGAAGCGTTACAAAAGCAATACCATAATCACCAAGGTTATTACGGTCAATCGGTTAATGGTGGCGCTGTTTTAGGTAGCCAATCTTACCCTGTGAACCCTGATAAAAAGTGATGTTGACGTTAATCAGCCTTGTCATCGACGCTGATTAATCTTGAGTGAGAGGAGTGTTAGCGTAACGGCTAATGCTCCTTTTTTATGGGAAATGGTGAGAGATGACATACAAACAGGCGGATTCGCCGACTCAGTCAGACGGATTATCGGACGCCACGATACAATGCCCCTTATGTCAGCGGTCAAATGAGTGCGCCGTAGCCAACCAACAGCCTAGTGAGACCTGTTGGTGTCATAGTCAAGTTTTTGTGCCAAAGGCATCGCTGACCGTCAATGTTCGCCGCGATGCCTGTCTCTGCCAAGCTTGCGCTGCAGCATTAATGGCGGAGCAGCAGGCTGGATTGAAACGGATAGATTGATATAGATAAAGGCGCGCTTGGATAGCGACGTTGCGGTTTGTATGCTCAGTGCTTATTGGTAACACCGAGCCAATCTCAGCAACATAAATCTTATTAGGGGGAAACGTAAAAAAGGAGCCATTTGGCTCCTTTTTTTGTCGCATTGGCGTTGAGGTAAACTCACGTATTTAGCCACAACAGGTTATGTTAACGCATGGTGGCTTTAAGTGAGATAGACTCGGCCTATTAAGCGTTGTCTTTACCACCCTTACGGTGTGGTTTACGGTCGCCAGCTGGCTTACGGCGACGTGGTGGGCGGCTGTCATCACCCGCACTTGCTGGCAGCTCGGTGCCGGCTTCACGGATGTTAAGCGGCTTACCACATACACGCACTTTCTTCAGGTGCTGTAAGACATCTTTTGGCATTCCGTCTGGCAAGTCGATGGCGGTCATTGAATCAAATAATTGGATTTGTCCAATGTAACGGCTATCGATGTTGGCTTCATTTGCTACGGCGCCAACAATATTACCGACACCAACACCATGGTCACGACCTACGTCGATAACATAGCGACACATCTTAACGTCTGGATGATCTTTTAAGGTATCAGCCGTTCCTAGATTGCTTGGCGTTGGTCGTGAATCACGACGGTTACGTTCGCGAGGTGCACGATCACCGCGTTCACCACGTTCACGGGTACTACGCTCATCACGACTATCACGTTGACGTTCGTTGATGTTAGGCAGCTGCAATGGACGCTCTTTCTGAACTTGCTGTAGTAATGCAGCAGCAAGAACTTCGGTATCAACTTCCAGTTGCTGACAAAGTTGCGCAACAGCACCCTTCATGAAATCGAGAGAGTCTTTACTGATTATCTCAGCAATTTGCTCGCCTAAACGAGATAGACGACGCTCAGTTACTGTTTCAGGGCTAGGCACGTCCATTGGAGAGATACGACTCTTAGTCGCGCGCTCAATGGTGCGCAGCATGCGCATCTCTCTGTGGGTCACAAATAGAATTGCCATACCAGTACGACCAGCACGGCCAGTACGACCAATACGGTGAACATAGGCTTCAGTGTCGTATGGGATATCATAGTTAATAACGTGACCAATACGTTCAACGTCAAGACCACGTGCAGCAACGTCAGTTGCAATAATAATATCAAGTTGACCACGTTTTAGCTGATCAACGGCGCGTTCACGAGCTTGCTGATTCATATCGCCATGTAGCGGTGATGACGCATAACCACGAGCTTCTAGCTTCTCTGCCAGTTCAACACAGCTGTTACGTGTACGAACGAAGATGATAATACCTTCAGTATTTTCAACTTCAAGTACGCGAACTAACGCTTCTAGCTTGTTGTGTTGCGAGACTTGAACGAAACGCTGTTCGATTGAGGCAACGGTAGTATGACTTGCAGCGATACTAATGTGTGCTGGCTCAGTAAGGTATTTATTGGCAACACGCTTAATTTGCTCAGGCATAGTAGCTGAGAATAATGCTAGCTGACGCTGCTTAGGCGTGTGCTCTAGGATCCATTCGATATCATCGATGAAGCCCATTTTTAGCATTTCATCGGCTTCATCGAGCACCATAGCTTTAAGCGTATCAAGCTTAAGGGTGCCACGACGCATATGATCCATTACACGGCCAGGCGTACCGACGATGATTTGTGGACCACGACGCAATGCGTTAAGTTGTTGATGCATGCTTTGACCGCCATAAATGGGCAGTACGTGCATACCTTTCATGAATTTTGAATAGCTACCAAATGCTTCGGCGACCTGTACAGCAAGTTCACGAGTTGGGGCTAATACTAAAATTTGTGGTGTATTTGACGTAGGGTCAATCGCATTTAATAGCGGTAGCGCAAATGCACCGGTTTTACCGGTACCTGTTTGTGCTTGACCTAAAATGTCTTTACCAGCCATAAGTGGCTCGATACTAGCAGACTGAATTGGCGTTGGTTTTTCGTAACCAAGCTCGTCAAGAGCACGCAACAAAGGCTCGGCAAGACCGAGTTCGCGGAAAGTTTTTTCATTGGATGACATGGGTTGTAGCCTTGTGGTGTAGCAAAGTGCAGAGACTGCACTAAAGATTTTATAGACAGAAAATCAACCCCGTGTCGACTTCCCGCACCGAAAAGTATCAGTAAGCCGATTATTATAGCAGTGAGTTGGGAGATTGGCTACCACTTAAGTCTGATTTTTAGTAGTAAACATGGGGCTTTACAGCTAAAATCTATAATTAACAGTGAGTTGTTTTTTAATAAATAACAAATTAATCTATTGTTTTGCTCGGTTATTTAAGAGATAACTGTCGATAATGAGTAGTTCGTAAGCCGTTTCTGTAACAGCCGCTAGAAACTCAATATCTATCTTCGATGCGATGTCACTGGTCTGATGATAATCGCTATGGGGTGGTATACCAAAATAGAGCCAAGGAAGCTTGGCCTGATGAAACGAATAATGATCTGACGATCTTAACCAGTCTATCCTTTGTATTGTTTTGCCTGCTTCAGGCGGGTGATTGGCTCTGATACATAAGCCTACCGTTTGCATTAAATGTTGTTGGAGTGCTGCAAATTGGCTAAAGTTTCTGCGCCCCTCTAGATAGATGGTGTGATAGCGGTCGGGGCGTCCTACCATATCTAAGTTAATTGCCAATTCAATCTGCGACATCGAAGGTTGGCTGTTGTTATCTTGTAGCATGGCGACTAAGGCTTGGCTGCCATATAGCCCTTGCTCTTCTGCATCGGTAGCGATAAAGAGTAAATTTGTGGGCCGTTGTTGGCTTTTGGCGTGCTCAGCCAGCGCCAGCATGGCTGCGATCCCCGAGGCGTTGTCGTCGGCGCCCGGGTAAAGCTTACTGCCTCTCATGCCTAAATGATCATAGTGGGCGACAATCAGCCGCCATTGACTGCTAGCATGAGTTGCAGGCAGCATACCGATGAGGTTGACACCTTGGCGTTCAGTAAACTGATATTGATAGCTAAAGTGCTGTTCGAACGGGTTGTGGTGTTTGGCTGGTGCCATGGTGAGTGGAGCGAGGGAGCTTGACCAGGGGACTAATCCCGCCTGTTGCATACGTAAGATAAGATAGTCGCGAGTCAACGCCGCACCGGGAGTCATAGTTTTGCGCCCTGCAAAAGCGGGCGAACTTAATCTGGTGACATCCTCGAGTAGCAGAGTCTGATTGCTCCAGGTGAGTGGTAAAGGGCGGCGGCAAGTGTTGCCTGTACTGCTACATCCGAGTAGGAGCAGCGTAAAGGTGAAATAGAGTGAGATGAGCGTAATGATGCGAGCAGGATTGAGCACTCTCATGGGCACTGGACACCTAGCTTGGGTGGTGGTCTAGGCTATAACTTAGCCGTAATCCATTGGTAAAGACAGCCAAAGCCAGAATTTTATCATTCTGGCTTTGGCGCTTATCAAGAGCAATTGTCTATAACAAGGACGCGAGCAGGTTTAAGCCTCGAGCAAAGGCTTAAGGAAGCGCGCGGTATGGGAGGTTGGATGCTCAGCTACTTGCATAGGTGTACCACTGACCAAAATGGTGCCGCCGCCAGAGCCCCCTTCTGGGCCAAGATCGATGATCCAATCGGCGGTTTTGATCACATCGAGATTGTGTTCAATCACCACTATGGTGTTACCATGAGCCTTGAGGCGGTGCAGTACATCGAGTAAGAGCTGAATATCAGCAAAGTGTAAGCCTGTGGTCGGCTCATCTAGGATATACAAGGTCTTGCCTGTGTCGCGTTTTGATAACTCTTTGGCCAGTTTGACACGCTGTGCCTCACCGCCTGAGAGGGTGGTTGCACTCTGGCCAAGGCCGATATAAGACAGACCAACCTCCATTAAGGTTTGTAGCTTACGGGCAATGGCGGGTACGGCATCGAAGAACTCGCGGGCTTCCTCAACGGTCATCTCTAACACTTCGTGAATATTTTTACCCTTATAACGCACCTCTAAGGTTTCACGGTTATAGCGTTTACTCTTACAGCTATCGCACGGCACATACACATCGGGGAGGAAGTGCATCTCGACTTTGATCAGACCATCGCCCTGACAGGCTTCACAGCGTCCACCTTTGACGTTAAAGGAGAAACGCCCGGGTTTATAGCCACGGGTTCTGGCTTCTTGGGTCGCGGCGAACAGCTCACGAATAGGGGTAAAGATGCCTGTATAAGTGGCTGGGTTCGATCGCGGTGTACGGCCAATGGGGCTTTGATCGATATCGACCACTTTATCGCAATGATCCATCCCCTCTATTCGTTTGTAAGGGGCGGGCTCATCGACGGTGGCACCATTTAGCTGACGATGAGCGATCTTATAAAAGGTGTCGTTGATAAGCGTTGATTTACCTGAGCCTGATACCCCGGTCACGCAGGTAAACAGGCCTACAGGTATGGTTAAATCAACGTTCTGCAAGTTGTTGCCAGTTGCGCCAAACAGCTCGATGACTTGCTTTGGATTATATTGCGCTGGTGTTTCGCTGATGTGGATCTGCTTAGTGCCAGAGATATATTGTCCGGTTATCGAGTCTTTACAGTTGATGATGTCATCTAAGCTGCCATCACAGATCACTTGGCCACCATGAACCCCTGCGCCTGGGCCAATATCTATGATGTGATCCGCCATACGGATCGCATCTTCATCATGTTCGACCACGATAACGGTATTACCCAGATCTCTAAGATGGATCAGGGTTTGCAGTAAGCGTTCGTTATCACGCTGATGCAAACCTATGGAGGGCTCATCGAGAACATACATCACCCCAACAAGACCGGCGCCAATCTGGCTAGCGAGACGAATACGCTGTGCCTCCCCGCCAGACAAGGTGTCGGCAGAGCGAGACAAGCTCAAATAGTTAAGCCCGACATTGACCAAGAAGCCTAAACGATCGCGCACCTCTTTTAAGATCTTTTCGGCAATTTGCGCGCGCTGACCTGTAAGAGATAGCTGCTCAAAATAGCTCATCGCCTCGCCAATTGACCATTCGGTGAGTTTTGGCAGATTAAGATCTTCAATAAATACATTACGCGCCTCTTCGCGCAGACGCGAACCACCACAGCTATTACAGGCTTGCGTGTTAATGTATTTTGCCAGCTCTTCGCGCACCGAATTTGATTCGGTCTCGCGATAGCGTCTGTCCATATTGTTTAAGATCCCCTCGAAAGGGTGGTTGCGCACCACGACATCACCGCGATCATTGATGTACTTAAACGCGATACTCTCTTTACCTGATCCATGTAGCACGATACGGCGAATTTTATCGCTGAGCTGCTCATAGGGCACTTCGACATCAAACTTATAGTGCTCGGCCAATGAACTGAGCATCTGGAAATAGTAAAAGTTGCGTCTATCCCAGCCGCGGATCGCACCGCCTGCAAGGGATAACTCAGTGTTGGTTATCACGCGTTCGGCATCAAAAAACTGCTGCACCCCTAGACCATCACAGGTGGGGCAGGCACCAGCCGGATTGTTAAATGAGAAGATACGTGGCTCTAGCTCGGCCATAGAGTATCCACAATGTGGACAGGCAAAATTGGCAGAAAACAACAGCTCTTCTAGGTCACCGTCCATAGGGGCGACAGTGGCGATACCGCCAGAAAGCTCAAGGGCTGTTTCAAATGACTCGGCTAAGCGTTGACCTATGTCGTCACGTACCTTAAAGCGATCAACCACCACTTCAATGGTGTGCTTAACGTGCAATTCAAGCGTTGGCGGATCGGACAGATCGCACACTTCACCATCGATACGGGCGCGAATAAACCCTTGTGCCGCTAGACTCTCGAGTAACTTTACGTGCTCACCCTTGCGATCGTTAATCACAGGTGCGAGCAGCATCAAGCGGCTGCCCTCTGGCATTTCTAATACTTTATCGACCATCTGGCTAACGGTTTGCGCCGCCAATGGCTGATTGTGGGTGGGGCATCTTGGCTCACCGACACGGGCAAACAGTAATCTTAGGTAATCGTAGATTTCGGTAATAGTGCCCACGGTTGAACGCGGGTTATGAGAGGTGGATTTTTGCTCGATAGAGATGGCCGGGCTTAGGCCTTCAATATGATCAACATCGGGCTTTTCCATCAAGCTTAAAAACTGACGAGCATACGCAGAGAGGGATTCGACGTAACGACGTTGTCCTTCTGCATACAGGGTATCGAAGGCTAATGATGATTTACCCGAGCCCGATAGGCCGGTGATGACGATCAGCTTGTCCCTTGGGATTGTCAGGTTGATGTTTTTTAGATTGTGGGTGCGGGCGCCACGAACTTCAATCTTGTCCATCTGTCTCTCTGATTGGCCGAATAAAAAAGAGACTGATTATCGCATAAAAATTGTCTCAGGTCATAGCCAGCTCACACAAAAGCGCTAGGGGAAATGTTGACGAGCAATTATAGCTTTGTGATTGAATAGCTACATATACATCGCATCTTATATTTTTCTTTTTGAGCTAAATCCACGCTTCGTGATAACATGCGCGACTTATTTTTGTATTCATATCAGGGCGAAAAATGGCCAATAATGGACTGTCTAAGACTGAGAAAAAAGTCGCATTTTCGTTAGCCAGTGTATTTGGTTTGCGCATGATGGGCTTGTTTATGATCATGCCTGTGTTTGCGCTTTATGGACAACACTTACAGGGCTTTTCGCCATTATGGGTGGGGATAGCCATAGGGGCATATGGTTTAACTCAGGCCGTGTTGCAGATCCCTATGGGGATCTTGTCAGACAAATATGGGCGTAAGCCAATTATTTTAATAGGCTTGTTGGTATTTGCTATCGGCAGCGTGGTTGCAGCCATGGCGGACTCTATTTATGGGGTGGTTGCCGGGCGCGCTATGCAGGGGATGGGCGCAATTGCTGCGGCGGTATTAGCCTTAGCTGCCGATTTAACACGCGATGAACAGCGCACTAAAGTGATGGCGATTATTGGTATGTGTATCGGTTTCTCTTTTGCGCTCTCCTTGCTGGTTGGCCCGATTGTCGCGCAGCACCTTGGATTATCGGGGTTGTTTGCCATGACAGCAGGTTTGGCGTTACTGGGCATGGTGATAGTGCAGCTATTAGTGCCCAATCCCATTAGCCAAGCGCCGAAAGGTGATACGGTTGCCGCGCCGGCCAAGCTTAAAGCCATGCTCAAAGACCCACAGCTGTTTAGGCTTGACGCTGGTATTTTTATTTTGCATTTGGTGTTAACCGCGGTGTTTGTCGCCTTACCGCTGGATTTAGTCGATGCGGGGTTAGTCAAAGAAAAGCATTGGATGCTCTATTTTCCTGCTTTTATCGGCGCGTTTTTCCTTATGGTGCCGCTGATCATCATCGGCGTTAAGAAGAAAAACACCAAGGCTACCTTTCAAATTGCCCTGTTAATCATGATGGCAGCACTTGCTTCCATGGCATTATTTGCTAATAGCTTAGTGGTGCTAAGCGCTGCGATCGTGCTGTTTTTTACTGGGTTTAACTATCTTGAAGCCTCACTGCCGAGCTTGATTGCTAAATTTTGCCCGGTAGGGGATAAAGGCTCAGCCATGGGCGTGTATTCGACCAGCCAATTTTTAGGGGCATTTTGTGGTGGTTTACTCGGCGGCGGCGCTTACCAGTGGGTCGGCGCGGCGGGGGTGTTTGCCGTAGCATTCGGCTTGATGTTTATTTGGCTACTATTAACCTTAGGCATGGAGAATCCCGTGCTGTTAAAGAGCTATACATTAGAAGCCGAAGTTGAAGGTAAAGAGCAGGCTAGATCCATGGCGACCGAGCTGTCACAGCTTCCAGGTGTCGTTGAAGCTATCGTGGTACTTGAGGAGAAAGTCGCTTATTTGAAAGTTGATGAGCATTTCGATTTGAGACAAGCGCGAGCTGTGTTAGGCTCTGTCAATTAACTGTTTGGGACTTGAGTAGACCTCACCCGTTAAGCAGTATTTATATTAGATTTGTAAGAATATCGCAGGAGATTTCAATGGCCAGTCGTGGTGTCAATAAGGTAATTTTGGTCGGTAACTTAGGGAAAGACCCTGAAGTACGCTACATGCCAAATGGCAATGCCGTAGCCAACTTTACAGTGGCGACCAGTGAGTCTTGGAAAGACCAGCAGGGTCAAGTGCAAGAGCGTACAGAATGGCACAACATCGTCATGTATCGCCGCTTAGCGGAGATCGCGGGCGAGTACCTAAAGAAAGGCTCTAAAGTTTACCTCGAAGGCAAACTGCAAACCAGCAAGTGGCAAGATCAGCAAACTGGCCAAGATCGTTACAAAACTGAAATTAATGCCAGTGAAATGCAGATGTTAGACAGCCGTGGTCAAGGTGGTCAGCAAGGCGGTATGGGGCAAAGTGCAGGTGGTTATGCGCCACAGCAAAACCAATATGCGCCGCAAGCTCAAGGTGCCCCGGCTGCTCGTCCAGCACCTCAGCAAGCTGCGCCGCAGCAACAAGGTTATGGAGCACCGCAACAAGCCGCTCCTCAGCAAGGTTACGGTGCGCCACAGCAGCAAACGGCTCCAGCAGCACCCGCTTATGCTCCTAAGCCTCAAGTGGCTCCGCAGCAGCAAGAGGCGCCACAGCAGCGTCCTGCGCCGCAGCCACAGCAAAACTTTACTCCGGATTTGGATGATGGTTGGGATGACGATATCCCGTTCTAGATCCCAGTAATTACAGTAATGTAAGATGCATCTAAACCCAGCCATTAGGCTGGGTTTTTTATTGCTTAAATTTTACGGCAGTTAGCCACAACCCTAGTCATTATCGGCTTTCCTGCATTACCCGAAAGTATTACTCCTTTATGCTAGATTTTTATCAGGTAGCCCTTTGGTAAGGTTTTTGGCTGCCAAAAAATGATAATTGCTGCTAGCGTAAGCCCCTTAAAACGTATTTGGCGTAGGTGTTGGGCATGTGCGCTGCTGTAGCCCTTAGCCAATGTCAAGTTGCGATGTTACAGGGGCGGTATGATGATGCGAACCAAGTTTTCGGCGCTACTACTATTAATATTGTGCTGTGTTACACCTATTCAGGCGCAAGACAATGATATAGAGATTAGTGGTTTAGTGATTGACCGTACGGTAACTCGTTTCGGGAAGGACTTTGTATTTTACTACGCCAGTTATTGGCGTGATCTGCCTTTCACTCAAGGGTTCAATGTCACCTTGTATGAAACGGTATTCCCTCAGGCTGGGACCTTACTTACGCTGGAAGTTAATGGCGTTACCATCTACAAAACCCATTTTGGTCGTAGAGCTAGCCCAATTAAAGAGCGGGCTGAGCAGGCCATTTTGTTGACAATCGATTATCTTGCGCAGGCAAGAGCAAATGCTATCACCGGTGAACTGGCTGATAAAAATCAAGGATATTAGGAATAATCATAATGAATAACAGGATGTTAATAGCTTCTATACTACTTTTATCTAGTTCGGTTTCGGCGACTGAACTGGTCTATACCCCGATTAATCCGAGTTTTGGCGGCTCGGCATTGAATGGCTCTTACCTGCTTAATAAAGCCAATGCACAAAATGATAATACGGCTGGCAGTAACGAAAAGGATTTTATCACGCGCTTTAAAGAATCATTGGAGCGTAATATTCTCAATACCATTACCCGTGGGGTTGCTAATGGTGATATCACCGATGGTACATACGATACTGGTGAGTTTAGGATTGAGGTGGCCTCAATCGGTGGGGGGGTGATGTTGACCATCACCAACTTAACGACAGGTGAGGTTACCGTGATTGAAATGCCAGTTTACGGGGGATAGATGATGAGACAAGTTAGTATCTTACTCTTGAGCTTAAGTCTATCGGCATGCAGTTTACTGCCCAAACCTGAGCTGAATATTACTGAAGCTGAAATTAATCCCATTAGCAGCACTATGCAGGAGTTAATCGCCAAACCAGGCCCTAAATACACTATTCCGGTAGCGGTTTACTCGTTTCGAGATCAGACGGGACAATATAAGCCACAGCAAAATGTCAGCTCATTCTCTACGGCGGTGACTCAGGGGGCCACTTCAATGTTGGTACAGACCTTGTTAGACTCTAAGTGGTTTATGCCTGTCGAGCGAGAGGGGTTACAGAACCTGTTAACCGAACGCAAAATCACTAAGAATCAAGCGCCCAAAGTGAGTAATGATGATGTGCCGCAATTGACCAATGCCCGGTTACTGTTAGAGGGGGGGATCATCAGTTACGAGACTAACATTAGTACCGGTGGCGCAGGGGTCGAATATTACGGTATTGGTGCCTCTGAAATGTACCGTGAAGATCAAGTGACTATTTATCTTCGAGCCGTCGATGTGCATACAGGAAAAGTGATGATGTCGGTGTCGACCACTAAGCGAGTGTTTTCGCAGGAGATGCGTGCAGGCTTGATGCGTTTTACCAGCTTAAATCGTTTGGCAGAGGCTGAGGTGGGTTTTACGACCAATGAACCTGTGCAGTTTTGTGTCTTACAAGCCATTGAGTTGGCAGTGTCAGAATTAGTCGACAAAGGGATTAAAATGGGCTACTGGAGTCCGTCGGAAGCATCAATAGCGGGTGTTAATCCGTTATCTTCTTGATTTTTTTTATTAAAATGGTGTGGCAAATACATATTGTTTGCCACACCATTGTTTATCATTTCACTTCAACTTAACTTCTTCTTTTATCTCTAATCTTATCTAATTGGGGCTTAGTTGAGTATCGCTATATCGTGTCAGGCAAGGTTAGATGTATCTGTGTTGCATGATTGTTAACCGTTGGTGTTTTCTGTATCGTTATGTATCATCTGTGGCGGTAGCTAATGTTAACTAGGGCATCAGCGAGCCGATAAGCCTTGTTAGGCAGTGTTAATTCAGGGAGAGAATTTAATGAGCAATATCGATGAACTTGTTTTTATTCATCAAGTAGCTGCACCGTGTCATTTAGCCGTTTTAGCCGAGTCTATCGGTATCAATACCCAAGTGATCAAAAAGCCTGCCGAATTGGTTGTAGCTCAAGATCGTCGCCGCTTGTTTTTGGTGTCACAAAAAGGGGCTGCACTTGACAGTAAAGGTATCCCCTTAATGGCCGCTCGGTTAATTTCTCAAGGCCCTGTGGCGTTATATCAAGTTGATCGGCAAACCTTAGATGCCAGATCGGCGCTGTTATTAGGCATTAAAGGTTTGCTGTTTGATGATCAAGGCATGGATCTATTATTAACGGGTTTAAACAAGATGATCGATAATGAACTTTGGTATGACAGAGTATTAATTAGTGAGGCGTTTAATCATCTAGTTAAGAAGCTAGATTCTCGTGATGAAATGCCTGCTGATACAGTATCTATGTTGCAAATGCTAACGGCGCGCGAGCGTATGATCATTCAGTTGGTGGCTAGTGGAGCGCGGAATAAAGAGATTGCTCATCAACTTTGCATTAGCGAACATACCGTTAAGGCTCATATCTCTTCTATTTTTAGAAAAACCCAGTCGCGCAATCGCGTAGAACTCTTGCGTTGGGCACAGAGTCATCAAGCACATTTTGAGTTTAGAACTTAGTCATTTTAACCCACAATAAATAACCCATTTTGGTTGCTAGGTATCTCTATTTATTGAGGTATAAAAAAGTATTCAGCGATAATAAAAAGGAGCCTAAAGGCTCCTTTTTAGGTTAGCCGATACAACTACTTTAGTTTTGTACGATAGTGGCTACGTTAAAGTCACCAATTTGGGTTGCGTTGATAACGTTATTCATACCCGTTTGTGAGCCTTCTACTAAGTTGTCATTACCGGTTTGTGCAATGGTGAGACTGTTTGCATCACCCGATACCTTGAAAGAACTCACCCCCTCGTTACCCCCAACCCAGTTACCGTTACCTGTTTGAGTGATTGAGGCAAAGTTTTCATCACCTGTGATGATCAAATCAACTAAGTTAAGTTCACCATCTTGCGACACAGTAACATCGGTATTTTCAAAACCCGCAACTGAAACAATAGCTTCATTAAATCCAATACCATCTTGATTCACATCGACTTCGTTATCATCACCAATGGTTTCTACGAAGGCGAAGTTGTCGTCACCTTCTTGAGACACTTCAATGTCGTTATCTTCGCCAGCAGCAAACGCATGGATTTGGTTGTTATTGCCTGTAGAAGAGAGATCAAAGTCGTTATCATCGCCAGCATAAGCACCAAAAGCGGCATAGTTGTTATCCCCTTTTTGGTCTAAATCAACGTC
The DNA here is from genome assembly GCF_900380485.1 of Shewanella algidipiscicola. Lineage (NCBI taxonomy): Bacteria > Pseudomonadati > Pseudomonadota > Gammaproteobacteria > Alteromonadales > Shewanellaceae > Shewanella > Shewanella algidipiscicola. Next base: position 237,301 of record NZ_OXJV01000001.1, read on the forward strand.
GTTACTGTCTGTCGTGATTTCAAATTCAGCTAAGTTGTTATCACCTTCTTGAATGATATCAATGCGGTTGTCACTGCCATCGATAACCGCGACATAGGAATCACCCACTGAGTTAGCAAAGCCTTCTTGGCGGACAGATACATTATTATCATCACCCGTGCTGAACTGCAGTACCACGTTGTTGAAAGCCCCGTTTTGGTCAAACTCGATGTCGTTGTCAGACCCTTCTAAGGCATAGATAAAGCCAGTGTTGAAGATACCTTCTTGAGTCATTTCAATGGTGTTATCATCGCCGTTGATACCACGAACACCGGCTAGGTTTAAATCACCATTTTGGGTCAGGCTTACATCATTGTTATTGCCGATATTAGGGCTGAAGTCGAGCGCGATCATCCCTGCTTGGTTTGAGCTACCGTTCTGAATGATGGTGCCATCGTTATCGTTACCTTGAACGCGAAATACGCTGAAGTTTTCGTCACCGTTTTGGCTCACATCTGTGCTGTTATTATCACCAATGAGCTCAATATTCGATTCGTTTAATGAGCCAGTTTGAGAGACTGTGGTCTGGTTATCATTTCCGGTGATTTCAATGGTACTTTGGTTCCAAAAAACCGACTGAGTCACACTGGCGTCGTTGCCATCGCCCTCTATAGTGATATCCGATACGTGCCAGTCATCGGTTTGCTCTGTCGCCACTGTGTTGTCATTACCACGGCTATCAATATAAGACTCGTGCCAATCACCGTTTTGGGTGACGCTGGCCGCTTGTGCTGCCCCTTCTTGATTGACATCGGCGATATTAAGATCACCCGTTTGCAGTACAATTGCGTCTTGTTCTACACCGTTTTGCTTGACGGTAGCTTCATTGCTAGTGCTTGCAAAAGCCTGAGTACTTAAGCTTGCGGTGATAGCTAATGCGATTAACGATTTTTTGATTTGCGGTGTCATGATTTGACGCTCCCTGTATTTAATATTGCGTTATTGTGATTGCTGCACCATCGGCAATCTGTTCAATTGAAAAATTAGCGCTTCCTAGCTGGTTGAGCTGTACTACATTCTCGTTACCAATTTGGGTGATGTTGGCTTGGTTATCGAATCCGGCCTGCAGAAGCTCTACCTCATTATCTTGACCGTATTGCATCACCTGAGCCTGATTACCGCTCCCCATCTGGAGTAGGTTGGTGATATTGCCTTCACCCGACTGATTTAGGTATGCATGGTTTAATACACCTAATTGGGTTAGCTTGATGGCATTTTCTCGTCCAGAGCTTTCAAGTAAAGTTTGCAGTGTTATTGGAAGGGCGTTTAGCCCACTATCAAGCTCAGTTGCTTGGCTAGCGACTGAGATCAATATGAGGGCAATCGTGGCTCCCATTCGGTTAACTACTGACACGTAACACTCCTTAAGCTTTCGATATAAGTAAAGAAAAGCAGCTTCTTTATTTACGTTCACTGATGAAATACATAGCTAGCTGCTAGCTAGGTATCCTATTCAGCGTTAGATAGTCAAGGTACAGGGCTGCCAGAGCGCTGCAATCAGAAAAAGGTCTACTTATTGTGGCAGGCTACAACGTCGATACCTTACCGTTTAATGATTTTTAGTTGTTGATATTTAAGGCTTAAAGGCTTTGTCGGCGTTAGGTTTACTTGGTAAGGCCTAGCCCATGTTACTAGTAGTTAAGGATTAAAGCGTCGCAAGCCTCTTTTCTAATCTTGGCTTATGTGGCAACAATCTCCGCGTTAACTCTCGCCGGCGATTCGCTGAGGATTAGGGTGTCAATTGATGACAACCTAACGGCTTGGTCGATGTATGGAGTACCGGTTCGTAAAATATAAAGGACTAATAGGAAATGTGTTTATGATAAACAAACTGACACCTTTAACAGCGGCTATTGCCGGTATTATCGCTGTTTCAGCCGCCCCAGCGCTTGCCAAAACGTCCACTCAGCATGAGTATGTAAAAGACTCGCTGTTAGTGGTTTATAAAGACAATGCCACGCCAAGTGAGCGTGCCTCGGCTCAGCATCTCGTTAATGCGACAATTCGTGATGCAAATGCTGACGGAGTGGATGACCGCTTCGCTAAATTACTCAATGGTAAGCTGGCTCGATTGTCATTACGTAAAGGCACAGATATCGATCAAGCGATTAAGCTTATTAGTCGCCATCCTGCAGTAAAGTACGCTGAGCCAAACTATGTTATTAAGGTAAGCGGTACGCCTGATGATCCTAATTTCTCATCGTTATGGGGGTTAAATAATACTGGGCAAGATGGCGGTACAGCCGATGCCGATATAGACGCTCCTGAGGCGTGGGATACCACCACAGGTGATAGTCATATCGTCATCGGCGTGATTGATAGTGGCGTAGATTATAACCACCCTGATCTGCAAGCGAATATGTGGGTTAACCCAGGGGAGATCGCCGGCAATGGTATCGATGATGATGGCAATGGCGTGATCGATGATATTTATGGTTACAGTGCTATCAATGACAATGGTGACCCTATGGACGGCAATGGTCACGGCACTCACGTTTCTGGCACTATCGGTGCCACAGGTAATAATGGCGTTGGTGTGGTCGGAGTTAACTGGGATGTCAGTATTATTGGTTGTCAGTTCCTCGATGCTGGCGGCTCTGGCTCTACCGCAGGTGCCATTGCTTGTATCGATTACATGACTGATTTAAAAATTAATCATGGGGTAAACATCAAAGCCACTAACAACTCTTGGGGCGGTGGTGCATTTAGTCAGGCATTGAAAGATGCGATTGATGCGGGTGGTGAAGCCGGTATTTTGTTTGTTGCCGCCTCGGGTAATGATGGCACAGATAATGATGCCGTACCTAGCTACCCAGCAAGTTACGAGTCGGATGTCGTCTTTGCCGTTGCCAACACTAACCGCGATGACAATATGTCGGGTACTTCCCAGTATGGGCTAACCAGTGTGGATATGGGCGCACCCGGCAGCTCAATCTTATCGACGGTTCCTGGCGGTGGCTATGCCTCTTATTCTGGTACTTCGATGGCATCTCCTCATGTTGCGGGGGCCGCGGCTCTGGTTTGGTCAATCAATCCCGATTTAACTCCCGTTGAGATGAAAGAGTTACTCATGATCTCTGGCGACGCTAATGCGGCGCTTACTGGTAAAACGGTGGCTGGTACTCGTCTAAATGTGGCTAATGCACTCGAACAAGCTAATCCTGAGCCGGGTTATCGCTTTACGGTAACCCCGATGACACAAAGGGTTGAGGCTGGCAGCGCGGTCAGTTATGACTTTAGTGTGGGTAGCGTAGCAGGTTGGGATGGTGAGGTCGCGCTGACCGTTGAAACGACACCTGCACTCAATGGCGTGTCACTTTCATCATCGACAGTAGGCGCTGGTGATGACTTTACCCTAAATGTCGGCACTGAAGCTGAAGCGGCGTGGGGAGATTATCAGATCACAGTGACCGGTGATGATGGGGCAACGGTGAAGTCAAAAGTGGTTTCATTGTCTGTCTATCCACAAGGGTTGAATGATATTCCTTATGACAATGAGGAGGTTACTGCGATTCCTGATGATAATTCTGAGGGGATCACCAGCATTATTCATGTTGCCGATCCTGTTTTTATATTTGGTTTAACAGCCGATGTGAATATTACGCATACCTGGATTGGCGATCTCGTGGTTAAGCTAACGTCTCCTGCTGGCACCGAAGTGGTGTTACATAACCGAGATGGCGGCGGTGCTGATGATATTGTTAAGTCATGGGTGCTAAGTGACTTCGATGGTGAAATGGCGACAGGCGATTGGACCTTATCGATTACCGATAATGTTAGCGGAGACACGGGAACCCTTAATAATTGGGGATTAGTGATCACTGCATTAGGTGACGCTGCACCAGCTGCTCCTGTAGCAAGCTTTGAGTATGCTATTGAAGGGCTCGATGTTAACTTTAGCAATACCAGTAGCGATATTAATGATGATATTGTGAGCTATCAATGGGACTTTGGTGACGGTGCTGGCTTGTCTAGCGAAGTTAACCCTATGTACAGCTATGCGGGTGCTGGTGTGTATACCGTTACACTAATGGTCACTGATAGCGAAGGCAGAACCGACACTTATTCAAACGATATCGAGTTATTTGAGCGTGCTGTTAGCGCAAGTGTGGTTCGAACTAAGCTTTCGCGTCGAGGCAGCGCCATGGTTGATCTCAACTGGGACGGTGCAATAGGCGAGTCTGTTGTTATCTACCGCAATGGCGAAGCGATCGCCACAACGGCTAACGATGGTAATTACCGTGACCGTTTTAGCACTGTGGAAGGCGAGGCATTTGGCTATGTTATCTGTGAAACCGATAGCAACTTGTGCTCTGATATTATTACGGTGCAGTTCTAGTTTATTGGTAACGCTAGTTCATTCACGATTGCCACTTTAGCGTTGTAACACTGAGTGTTAAAACGCTCCTTAAAGCAATAATGCTTATGATCTAAAATGCGCTTATTTAAAGCGGCCTACGGGCCGCTTTTTTATTGCTTCAGTGAGGAACGTTAAATAAGATCCGCCAGATAAATAATTAAAATGTATTAAAAATAAGATGATATAAAATTATTTCTCCCAGAGAACAGGCTAAATAAGGCTTGATGGTGTCAATAGTGTTATGTTTTTGAATGTAGAGGGTTGAATTGCCCATTACTGAGACACATTTTATTATCGCGCCGGTATGAACAGGCTTAACCTTAGGTTAAGGCGAGCAGATTTGCCTTATCGTTATGCACCTATCTCTATGCTGACGCTGAGCGATAAACAGCATTAAGTGTCAACCATAGCCATTGGTGACTTAGTGCTTGTCACCCACATTAATCGAAGAGAGTCATCTATGAATAAACGTAAGCTATCTTGCCTGCAGGCGCATGTTAGTCACCCTGGCGAGGCTGAGGTGATCTCTTTGACTCAGGGGGAGGTGGCGTTACCTGCACCCGATCAGGTATTGATTCAGGTGCACTATGCTGGGGTTAATGGCCCCGATATCGCTCAGCGTAAAGGGCTTTATCCTGCACCAGAGGGCGCTAGCCCAGTATTAGGCCTTGAAGTGTCGGGTACCATTGTCGCCCTCGGGGAGTCGGTAACGCAGTGGCGTATTGGCGATAAGGTTTGTGCCTTGGTGCCTGGTGGTGGTTATGGCGAACTGGTGGTGACTTGGGCTGCTCATTGCTTACCTATCCCTAACGGGCTTAATTTGGCACAAGCGGCGGCGCTGCCCGAGACATTTTTTACCGTGTGGGGGCATCTATTTATGCGCGGTGGTTTGCAAGCTGGAGAGACTGTGCTAATTCACGGTGGCTCGGGCGGTATAGGTTCAGCTGCGATAGCCCTAGCTAAGCAATTGGGTGCTAAGGTTATCGCCACCTCTTCAAGCCAGCAAAAGTGTCAGTATTGCCTCGATTTAGGCGCTGATCACGCGCTTAATTACCGAGATGACACATTACTCGAGCAGATTTTAGCTATTGCTCCTGATGGTGTCGATGTTGTGCTCGACATGGCCTCGGGCGATATGATTAATCTTAATTTGAAAGCGCTAAGGCTCGAGGGGCGTTTAGTCACCATAGCACTGTTACGCGGCGTAACGGCGAATGTCGATGTGTTTCGCTTAATGGCTAAGCGTATTACCTGGACAGGCGCCACACTTAGACCGCAATCGGTGGCGGCGAAGGCAAAAATAGCTGATGCATTGCGTGAGCAAGTGTGGCCCTTATTTGCTACTTCCTCAGCCCAGCCTCTGGTGCCTCAGCTGTTTGCCGAGTTTGCTTTTAGTGAGGTAGTTGCGGCGCACCGTTTGATGGAGTCTGGTCAACACACAGGTAAAATAGTGCTTAAGATGGCTGCGGCAGGTGAATTATCGGGTTAGCAGCGAAGCGGCGGCACGATAGAACTTGATGGTGCTTAGGCTTAGAAAAAACTTGAATAACTGATTTGATCGGCTAAATTCGATATTAGTATCGATAGAATGCACAATTTGATAGCAATTAGATGAAATAGATCGATTTGGCTATTGATTTCTGCCGATATTTATTAAGAATGTGCGCAAGCATCGCTGCAGAATATTTCTGTGTGGTGACAATGACTAAGCTAACGAAATTGTCAGCTTAATAACTTTATATTGGTATGTGTTGATTTAAGGGTATTAGCATATATGTATGACACTTCTACAGAATCTGTCTGGTATGGTGAGCTTCGTACTGCACGAGGTAACACCATTCTCATTCATGATAAAGAGTTCCCTGAAGCCTCAGCGGGACGCGTTTATCTTTACAACACGGCAAGAGATGCCGTGATTGAATATGCAGTTGATATCGTTAAGGTAAATCTGCATGACCTTACGGATGAGGAGATCAAAGCCGCGAAAGCTGAATATGATGCTAAATGGCAGGTTACCCGAGAGCAGTTTATGCGCCAGCATTCTGCCTGGGTTGAAGCTATTCATGCTAAGCCAGCGCCGGCCCCTAAGAAAGTGAAAATTGATGTCGATTCTGATGACGACGATGACGTTGAGCTGGAAGTCGATAGTCTCGATGATGATGGCTTCGACGATTGGTCGGATGACGATTAAAATTAAGTGTTAACTTGTATCAACCCGCTTGTCAGTTAGGTATAAGGTTTGATGTTCGTGTTTGTCATTTGGGTATGAGGTTCTAGCGTAACTAGGGCCTCTGCCTAAGATGCTTAGCCTCAACCTTTACTCCATCGAATGTTTGAACGCTATAATGTTTTAAATCTATGTTATACCAATTGATGTAAATATATGATCTAATTGGTGCTCCCTGCTGTGTGAGCAACGGCATTTGTTCCCGTTTACACTGTGGCTCCCTCTTTTTTAGCGCCGTCATAAACTTGTTTCGATTAAATCATTCGCAGCCACGTAACGGCAACAGGCCTTTAGCCCATATCCTCGTGTTTGTTACCGAGGAGGTCAAAGGGCAAGCATCGCTTAACCGTTAAGCGTGACTCATTGACGGTTAATAGAGTTCGTCATCGAGCCAGCTTTCGTCAACTCGACTTGCTCCGCCACTGGCCGAACAAAGATAAACAGTCGGCTCTATCCCAGTTTTCATTTGATATTGGGCTTCAATCGCCGCCACTACAGCGTCGGTCAGTTCATGGTCAACCAGTGCGACGACGCAACCACCAAATCCTTTACCCGTCATACGCACGCCACCTTGTTGGCCTACCACTTGAGCTATGATCTCAACTAAGGTATCGATTTCCGGCAAGCTTATCTCAAAATCATCACGCATCGATGCATGAGATTGCGCCATTAACTCACTTAAGCGGCCAATGTTACCGTCTTGCAATGCATGGGCGGCATTTTGAGTGCGCCGGTTTTCGCTGAGAACGTGGCGTGCGCGGCGATAAATAAGCTCGGGCAGCTGTGTGCGAGCGGCTTCTAAGGTCGTTAAATCTAAGTGACGTAGGCTGTCGATAGCAAAGTGATCTGCCACCTGTTGACACTGTTGACGACGTATCGCTTCTTGGGCCTCGACTTCACCGCGCGGTAGATTCGAGTTAACGATAATCAGGCTTAGGCTTTCGGGGATTGGCACGGGTTCACTGTCGAGATCTTCACAATCAATTAGTAATGCATGATCTTGTTGACCCATGGCGCTGATGATTTGATCCATAATGCCACAGGCATAACCCACATATTGGTTTTCACCACGCTGCGCCATTTGGGCTACGGCTAATGGAGATAAGCGTAGCTGACTGCAATCGTTGACGGCTGTTCCGAAAGCAATTTCTAATGCGGCTGAAGAGGATAGCCCTGCGCCTAGTGGCACGTTACCTACCACAGCTATGTCCATCCCCTTTGCTGGCAGGCCTGAGGCAGCCATGGCGGCGGTAAAGCCTTTGAGGTAGTTTATCCACCCATCCTCAGGGTCCATCTTGCCTTCTTGGCCAAAGTGCCAACTGTTAATTTTGCCTGGATAGGCATCCGACACCGCTCTAAAGCGATCGTCTTCACGCTTTTTTACTGCGATGATAGTGTGAAAATTGATTGCAGCAGGCAATACAAAACCGTCGTTGTAATCGGTATGTTCACCGATCAAATTGACACGCCCAGGGGCACGATAGAGATCGTCAGCATTGGTGCCAAAGGTTTGCACAAATAATTTATTGGCGCGTTGCGCGGGATTTGCCATGCTATCAAGCTTCTCAGAAAAAGGTGAGCACTCTCTGCACCGAGTATCGGTGACAGTATTTTCACGCCATTGTTGGAGCGTGATTCGTTCCTTGTCATTTTTATATCATGAGTTTACCGATTGTGTAACGCAGTTTTTGCTTATCGGCGAATATGATATCAATCTTAGTGCCTGTTGAGCTTATAAGGTTATTTTTGCAGCGAATTGTTGGGTGTTTATACAAGGCAGAAGCTTTGTGGTGTAGTTATTCTTCTACATAAAAAGCTGATAACGAAGTAGAAATACCCAACAAACGCTGCCCGAAGGGTTCGGCTAAAAACGTTTTACTCTTTGTTAAGTGCATTTTGCTTAAATGACTAGGCTGCAATTCATTCGCCTCGATTAACACGTTTTGATCTCGAACAACATTCAACCAACAAAGATCAACCGGCCCTAGGGTCTATGGGGGCGCAGTTGACAGCAATACGAGGGGGAAAGGCGTTGGGAGCGTTGTTGCCATGTCGAGATTCTGCAGGTGAGATGAGTTTTCCGCTTGGTTACTTAGTCATAAGCGGTGCGAGCAAAGGGGAAGCCGCTACCTGCTATCAAGGACATAGCAGGTAGCCAATATCAATAGATGCTCAGATGATTAGCTGGCGTTCGCTTGGGGCTCGATAACAATATCGGCTTCGTGTTGTTGACCGGACTTAAGTTCATGTACCACATGCTCAACAAAACCCGCACCAGCGGCTTCGTAGAGGTTAAATACGCTGTGAACACCCGCTTCTTTAAGGGATATTGCATCTTCACTGTATTGCACAATAGCACTTAGCTTGCCTTGATAATCGAGACGTTTAAGTTGCTCTACGGCAAACTCATTACCTGTATGGTGAGGCATCGCCAGCAGCACTAATTCTAGATTTGGTGCGCGGTCGAGCTTTTCCCAAAAGTCGGTATCAGATGCATCCCCCTGCACCACGTTTCGACCTTCTGCTCGATGAAAATCGACTAATTCCTGTTTATGTTCAATTCCTAATATTTCGCCTTCAAACTTATTGGCCAGTTCATCGTAGGCTCCAGAACCAATTCGGCCCATCCCTAAAATTAAAAAGCGTGGATTACCGACTCTAATGGGCCTGTCTTCAGGGTGCAGTGGATGGCGCTCTAACTTCTGTAGCCGACTTTGATACTTTTGGTATAAACGGCTGGAAGCTGCATTTAACGGGGCAGCAAAGAGAAAACTGAGACTTAACGCCACCGCTAAGATGACCATCCAATGGGCTGGTAACCAGCCTTTGCTGGTGGCCACCGCTGCTACAATGAGGCCAAATTCGCTGTAGTTACCTAGGTTAAATGAGGTCATCAATGAGGTGCGCGAGCGCAGCTTGAAGTAGGTCAGTAGGTAGAGGAATAGCACTATCTTAATTGGCACCACCAAGACTAACACGGCGGCAAGGCCAATATCGCTAAAGCTAGGTAAGCCATTTAGGCCGACAGTTAAGAAGAAGGCAACCAAAAATAGTTCTTTAAAATAAAATAGTGATTTAGCCAGCTCCGATGATTTAGCGTGTCCCGCCAATAATATACCTATGACCAAGGCGCCTAAATCCGGTTTTAAGCCAACTAACTCAAATAGGCCTGCGCCGACAACTAACGCCATTACTAAGCCGAACAGGACCAGTAACTCACCGTGGCCAACACGGTCAAATGCTTTATAAATAAGCGGTTTAGCAAGGGGGAGTAACAACAAGCCCAGAGCCCATATAGAGGGCATATCACCTTTAGATATAGTTAAAAATGCGACCGCAAAGATATCTTGCATGATCAGAATACCGATAGCGATTCGGCCATACAGGGATTGCATATCGCCTTTATCTTCAAGCACTTTGACGGCAAAAATCGTGCTGGAAAAGCTCAAGGCGAAGGCGAGAAGGGCTAATTGATCGAGTGCTAACCCGCTAAGTTGTTCTAGTCCTAACAGACCCAGCAGTTTCAGCAGGGGGACTAAAAATAGCATAGAGCCAATTAAATGTAGGCTAGATCCTGCCCAAACCTCGACTTTAAATAAGCTGCGCAGATCCAACTTTAATCCAATAGCAAACAGCAGCAGGGTGACACCTAAGTTGGCGAGCTGCTCCAGCAGGGGCAAGCTGGTTTCATCTAGGCCAAACAAAAACAACATAAAGCCAGCCACTAAATAGCCTATCAAGGGGGGTAATCCGATACGACTGACTAAGATGCCGCAAGTTAAGGTGATTATGAGTATGGCTGGTTCCATGTTGCTCCTTGGGGGGATGAGGTGTGTTCCATGACACTAAACAGCGCTTATAATATAAGATTTAGATTAACAATAAATAAAAAAATCACCGTACAGAACCATTTTTTATCTGCGGCAGTATCCCATTGATTGCGGTGTTAATAATAAACAAGCCTCCCGAGGGAGGCTTGTTAAAGCTAAATTAAATGAGCGGGTTATTGCTATTTTTTCTCTATGACGAGATCGAGATGGCTGGCAAATGCCGCTGGCTTCATAAAGCCAGTGACACGCAGTTCATCACGTAACTGCCCTTGAGCGTCAAACATCAATAGGCTAGGGAGTCCCAACACATCGTAATGCTCTAACAGCTCTACATCGAGTTGATCCATTTTGGTCACATCGGCTTGCAAAAATACCATCTGGGCTAGACGCTGTTGCACAGCTGAGTCTTTAAAGGTGATGTTTTCAAACTCTTTACAAGCCACACACCAATCGGCGTAGAGATCTAGCATCACAGGTTGACCTTGTGCACTGGCGGCCTCAATTTCCATTTGCAGGTCAGCCAGTGACTTAATGGTTTTGTGGGTCACCATGTGATCACTCGTTTGATTGCCGTTATGGGCTTGGAAACCCAGGCTGCTCATGACCGCTTGGAAGCCGTAAGAGAAGCTAGCTAACAGCATTAATAATAGTAAAACTGAACGTACGGTTTGCTTCCAGGTAAATTCAGTCTGTTTATTTTGGTGCATCAGGTAACCGACTAAACTCACGCCCCATAGTGCCCATAACAGGTCTGAGATGAGCCCGATCCAAATGCGGCCTAGCATCACGATGGATACGGCAATCAGCAGGAAGCCAAAGATGGTTTTTATCACATCCATCCATGCGCCGGCTCTTGGCAGGAGTTTGCCACCTGAGGAGCCAATGATAAGTAGTGGTAAGCCCATGCCCATGCTCAACACATATAGTGCCAAAAAGCCTTGCAGTAGATCGCCAGTCTGCGCCACATAAACCAAGGCACCAGAGAGTGGCGCAGTGGTACAAGGTGAGGCGACTAAACCAGAAAGCACGCCCATCAAGAACACGCCTGCCACATTGCCGCCTTTTTGGTTGTTGGAGAGGCGGTTCATTTTTTCTTGCCAGCTTGAGGGCAGTTTTAAGTCGTATAGACCAAACATGGATAAGCTGAGTACGAAAAACAAAATAGCCAATACAATCAATACCGCAGGGTGTTGCAGGGCTGCTTGATATTTCATTCCCGCCGAGGCGACCACGAGCCCAAGTAAGGAATAGGTGATTGCCATACCTTGTACGTAAACCATCGACAAGCTAAATGCTTTGGCCGTTGATAGCTTTTCACCTTGACCGACAATAATGCCCGACAAAATGGGGTACATGGGGAATACGCAAGGAGTTAATGCTAGACCTATGCCTAAGCCAAAAAAGATCACTAAGGTCCACAGTAAATTATCGCCTGATAACATCTGGCTTAGTGAATCTTGCTCGGTAATCGGGGCGCTAGATTCTGGCGGGTTATTGGCCGCTGCGTCTTCAATCGCGGTGTTATCGCTGACTGGTAGCACGCCGTCGTTAGCGGCAACTTCTGTGAGCTGTACGTTACGTTTGGTTGGCGGATAACAGAGTTTGCCTTCGGCGCAGCCCATAAAGGTCACGCTGAGCGTGCTATTGTTAGCAGCCTGTTTGATGGCCAGCGGAATTTCAACGTAAGTGTAATAGACTTGTTGTTCGCCGAAATACTCATCAGTATGGGCTTTGCCTGAGGGCAATTGTATTTCGCCGAGTGTGGCGCCGTCCGCTTCAAACTTAAGTTTGTCGCGATACATATAGTAGCCATCGGCTATTACCCAGCTGAGCTCAAGGTGTTGGTCTTGTTGTTTGAAATCAAAAACGAATGCCTCATCCACAGGCATTAGTTTGGGTTCATCCTTTAGGAAATCGAATTTGTTGGCGCCGAAAATGCCTTCACTTTGTACACCGGGGGCAAGCAGCAGAAATGACGCAAGAACAATAAACAGTATTTTCTTCATATTTGTGTAGTTTCTTTTATCCAATCTAAGTAAGCAGCAGAGCCATAAGCTATCTCGGTAGCGATAAGTTCTGGCACATCATAGGGATGTAAAGTTAATATCAGCTCAGCAACCTCATCATAGGCTTGACTGGGGCATTTTATTTGTAATGAGATCTCTTGCTCTTCGTACAGATTGCCTTGCCATAGGTAAACCGAGGTCACCGGCGCTGACAATTGCACACAAGCCGCGAGCCTCGCATCGACTAAGGCGCGAGCGATGGCGATAGCACTGTCTTGGTTTGGGCAAGTCGTCATGACTAATAAACAGGTATCATGCATGTTAGTATCGTCTTCTTAGGTTGTGATTTTGCGCTGTAGCCGTGGATGCTTGGTGTTATACCTAAATATTGCGACACATCGCAGCGAGCATGGCGTTACTCTCAATGGCGGATACTTTACGACTTTTACCGTCTGGTTGCATTAAACGACGGTTAAAATAGTGAGATTATCCAAGGTAATATGCTTAGGCCGAATGGCTAGGTTTTATTGCCCAGCTTGAAAGTAGACCCCTTCAGCCCCATTTAGTTTTCAATGAATTAAAAATTATTTAGTGAGGTCAGTGTGTTTTTTATTCTATTAGTGATCTTTGTACTGGTACCAGTCATTGAGTTAAACGTACTGATCCGTGTCGGTGAAGCCTTAGGCAGTTGGACTACGGTGGGATTAGTCTTACTGACTGCCGTAGTTGGGGTCTCTTTGGTGCGTAGTCAGGGGATCCATACCCTAATGCAGGTACAGCAAAAGCTGGCAAGAGGTGAGGCGCCAGGACAAGAAATCGTCGAGGGCATGATGTTGGCCATCGCCGGGTTGTTGCTGCTGATCCCAGGGTTTGTGACTGACTTTATCGGCTTACTATTACTGACCCCAATAACCCGTATTCCACTGGCGGCGTTATTGTATAAACGTATGCAATTAAAAGTGCTGCGCCAAGGCGGTTTTCACGCCAATTTTGGTCAAGGGCCTTTTAATCCTCACGACTCAGCAAGTGGGCGTTCGCCTTTTGGTCAGGATCCGTTTAAAGGCGATCAAGGCAATACCTTCGATGGTGATTATGAACACAAGCATGATGAGTCTGATACTCAACGTCTGGACGACAAGCAAGATAATGCCAAGAGTGACGATAAACAGCCGCCCAAACACTAATCTTTTGTGGGCAGTGCCTTAGGATTTTTAGGATAAAAGTGCGCGGGTTTGCTGTCGATATGGTTAAAACGGCGAGTATTTTTATAAGGCAGTTTCATAAAACCTGAGACCCCTTTGCCCTGAATTTTATCCACATGGCTTAAGATCCTGTCCAAACTGGCGCGAAATGCTGCTTGTTTCCTTGGGTTCAGCAAGCGTAAGTAGCTGTGAATTTTCATGTGGTGGGGAAGCACCTCAAAAATAATACAGCCAGTATGATGAATCTGATTTATCCAGCCCAGCTCAGTCATAATCGCTTTAGGGAGTTCGAGATTTTCATCGGGATCGCGGCCATCTTCAAAATAAGAGTGTAGCCGCGACTTATCTTCTAATGACGGCACATCGCCCACTTCAAAGGGGAGTTGTTGATCTGGGCTGAGCTTAAAGGGCTGGCTGGTATCGCTGCGTTCGAGATGCAATGTATCCCGAGCATTAAAGAAACAAGCCTTAAACACCCCAATGCGACGTATCCCTCGCGCTAAGGTCACCATATTATTCACGGCTAGTACCAACGCTGCTTTTTCATCGCGGTTATAGGTCGCGAGGTTAGAGTCGATATAAACGCCAGACTCTTGCCAATGAATTGCCAGCCCACCGACAATTGAATATTGCCCGACTCTGCCAACGGCGGCGATAAAGCCTTTCTCGGTATCCCCCATACCCGCCATAAAGTTGCGATAATATTTCTCAAGCTGTAGATCGTCCATCTTAGCGATGGGGTCGTCACTATTGTGCTCTTTAAGAAACGATTTACGCGAGCTGTAACTGACGGTTTCGACCTCCTTGCTGCGGGGCAGTGACCACACAGGTATGTCAGGTTTAAGGGGGGGGCGGGGTAACTCGGGTAGATGCAGCCGATGGCTATGAGCCATGCTTTTGAGAAAGTAGTCACCAGCTTGATTGCGGGTTTTGGGATCGTCACTGAGCATGCCATCTAAAGTACGGGCGAGTTCAATAGGCAAGCCGATACTGGTGGCTGGGATCACCTTGCTGCCAAAGCGGCTCGCTTGTCCAGAAGCCAAGGCGTATAAGGTTGCCGCAACCCCTTGTTCGTCAAACCTTGGGCTCGACAGTGCGCCATTGAGTTGCTCTTCCCCAATAAAATAGACATCCCCCATGCGGGCATTAGTATGTTGTTGATCGCTTGAGAGCAGATCCATCACATTGCCATTCACCGGGTTGCCTTGGCCATCACGCTGGGCAAAGACTGCCGAGCCCCAATCAATTAATGACAGCTGCTGGCTGTCAACATCGTAAACTAAGTTAGAGGGTTTAATATCACCATGGACGAGGGGCCGGCCGTGGTGCAGATACTGCACAATATTAGCGAGCTGCCGAGCAATGCTCATGATCATTGCCACAGGTAGCGCTCCTTTACGCAGGCAAAGCTTATCGAGATCTTCTCCAGGGGCCCTTGCCATCACCAAAATGCCCTGCTTACCGACACGCTCAAATTTAATCATAGGTGGCACATTGGGGTGGACCACCTGCGACAGCATAAAGGCCTCCTCTTCGAGGCGGTCTTGAATGTGTTGCGGCAGGGTCATACGGGAAAATTTAAATACGTGGGCATTGTGCTGGGCATCGACGCCAGCAAAAACAAAGCCGTAAGCGCCTTTTCCAACCAATTCTATCTCTCGATACCCTAGTTTGAGCAATTGCTGCTTACACAGGCGGATCCAGGCCTTATGTTTACGCGCATCATCCGCCTTAAGCAGATAGATAGATTGCTCTTCAGAGATATAGAAATGCTGTAACTGTGGCGTCGCTGCGCTGAGATTGGCCATGGTCGCTGTCGTTAATAATGAATATGGTTTTTATAACAAGAACAAAGGCAACTGCACAATAGCTAGATTTTTCATACTTGGGACTCCTAACTGATTTTTTTGCTGCCGATGTTGACCTACATCAATTATGAACCACAGCCATAAAGGTAACCTAAAGCTAATATAAATATTAACCGCTTAAGTTAATAGCAGATATCCGAACAATAGGAGGGTGTGATGTCACAACCCGATAAGGCCCTGTTAATAGAGTTATTAGAATATCCTAGAAAACGTATTGTGCAGTCGATGGAGTTAAAGTTTTGCCCCCATGCCGGTTTTTTTAACAGCACAGATCTGCAATGTATTCATTGTCACCAAGGGATGGAATGCACTTGGATGAACCATAATGATGAGTTGGTGGCCGTTGAGCAAAAATCGGTGCAGGAGTTAAGGCAGCAGTTGTTGATTGCGGTTGATTTTATCGATTCGAGTTTAACGCCACACCATTTGTCGCGGCGCAACTGTGAGTGTGAAAACTGCGTCTGGCTCAGACGGGTACAAAAGGTATTGAATATTGCCTGATTTCCGTACATTTAATTAAGCTTAGTTTTGCACCCGCTTGCACTTGGCAGTAAAGTACCCCGCAGATTATTTGTCAGGAGTCGCAGCGGAGCTAGATATGCAACCAAGTTTTTGGCACGAAAAGTGGGCATCGAAACAGATAGGCTTTCATTTAGGTGAGGTCAACCCATTATTGATTGAGCACTGGCCGCAGTTAAATGTGGCATCGGGGGCAAGTGTATTTGTGCCCATGTGTGGTAAGAGTTTAGATCTGTGTTATTTGGCCGAACAAGGGCTGGAAGTGGTTGCTTGCGAGCTCAATCAAGCTGCTGTTGAACAGTTTTTCACCGACAATGAGTTAAGTGTCGAGGTTCAATCCCTCGGGGAGCATACGCGTTATTGCACCGAACAGATTACCCTTTATCAAGGTGACTTATTTACCTTACCGACTCATCTGACAGCCCAGTGCACTGCCTTTTATGATAGAGCCGCGTTAATCGCGTGGCCCGAAGCGATGCGCCAGCAATATGTTAAGCAGCTAGCCAAGCTTGTAGCCCCCCAAAGTATTGGTTTACTCATTACCTTAGATTATCCTCAGGCCGCCCTTAATGGCCCACCGTTTGCGGTATCTGACGGTTGGGTGATGACTAACATGAGCGAATACTTCGAGATTGAACGCTTGCGCTGTGATGATGTGTTGGCTCAAAACCCACGCTTTGTTAGCAAGCAGGTGTCTTGGTTAACTGAATCTGTGTATCGCTTAGTGAGAAAGGGCTAGGTTATTATGTCCAATGGTAAGTAGCAAAAAGGCGACCCAAGGTCGCCTTTTTATCGAACTAGAGTCAGAGACTCAGCCGATTAGAAGTCGTAACGTACACCAACAGTGAACACGTTGTCATCAGCTAGATCTACTTTAGCTGCACCAACTTTGTGATCACCTTCATACATAGCATAGTGGCCATATACTAGTGTTGATTTAGCTACGCGGTAATCAGCACCGACAGTGATGTTTTGTACATTAATGTCAGTACCACGACCTTGGTCACCCACAGCATTTTTGTAATATTTACCAAAGCCCGCTTCATCTTTACCGTATTGAGCTTTTAGGTTAACGCCGTTTAGGTTGTAAGCTACGTTGACGAAGTAGGTGTTACCATCTACAGAGCTATCTGATGTTAGCTCTGTTTGTTGAAATAGGCCGCCAATTTTGAAGTCGCCAAGTTTTACTTGGGCTACACCACGGTACGCGTCGATTGACTCACCACCTGACTGAATACCCTTGTTATAAGCCGCTGCTACATAGTAGTTTTGTGCTTTGAACTTCTTGTCACCTAAAGTGGCGCTGATTGCGTATTGGTCATCAGCATTATCAACATTTGCTTGATTATTGTCAGTCATCAAGTAAGTAGCATTGATAGTCACTAAGTCAGCAATTTTGGGTGAGTAGTACCAGACACCGTCTGCAGAACGAGTCTGACCGCCAACTAAACGGTCGATATCGGCGTTGCTGTTACCAAACTGGTCAATGCTACCTTCTGATTGCTTAAATACAGTATCGTTGCGACCAACTAGAGCTGTACCAGCAACGGTTTTAAGGCCTAAGAAAGTGTTACGCGCCTTAAATACGTCACCTTTAGAAGAAGTGTTTTCTACTTGGAATTCCATTTGGTAAACAACGTCGAATCCCTCTGCAATCTTCTCGCTACCTTTCACTCCTAGGTTTGAAAAGTTGTTTTCTAGAATCGTGCCTTTTTTACTTTCTTGCGTGGTATAACCTTCGTCAGAATTGGTCACAGACAAGTCTAAACGACCATAAAAGTTAGGACCATCGGCTAGCGCACCGAATGAAGCCAAAGTAAGTACAGAGGCGATTGATGCAGAGATTAAAGATTTTTTCATGTGTTGTGCTCCCAAGAACTGAGTTCTGTTCCATTTTGTAATGTTTGTTAACATCGTTTCCACATTTTGTTACGAGCATCCCTACCCGAAACAAGATGGTCAGCAGTGTACCTTTTTATAATTTTAAAATTGTGGCTCAGATCAAATTTTTACCCATTGAGATAGGTTTTTAGCCAAGTTTTGCAAACAATTTGCTCACCTTGTGTAAAAAGTAATCGTCAGGCGTAAGCCGCAATTATTCTCCTGTTAACACACTCAAGCGACTCATTAACAAGGTTAATTGGGTATTGCTCAATAAGCAGGAGCTAACATTGTAGTTTGTTTACCGAGTAATGGCGCCCTAAGGTGTGATAATCCTGTTGTTCAGTTGTGCTTTGATCAACAAAGCTCGCTATATTACGCCGTGTTGAGCCGTGTTGAGCCGTGTTGAGCCGTGTTGAGCCGTGTTGTTAGGTAAAGTGGGGTGCCGACATGGGCTACGCGCTACGGTCGATGTCGAACGGGACAATGTTAATCGGAATCGCCTCATACCGTGTTCAGGTTATGATTCACTCTGAGTGTATTACAGGGTTTTATTTTCGCTTTGTGGGTGTTTAGGATAAAATCGACATGTCTTTAATCTCTATTTTTAATCTCTATTTTGGAGTACAGCTTGAGCTTGCCAACACTTACAGATGCTTACTTAAATCGATTCGCTGGTATTGGCCGTCTTTATGGCACTAAGGCGTTAACCTTGTTTGCGCAGTCACATGTCGCAGTGGTGGGAATTGGTGGCGTTGGCACGTGGGCGGCAGAGTCATTAGCACGTAGCGGCATAGGCGAAATTACCTTAATCGATCTCGATGATATCTGTGTGACAAATACCAATAGGCAGCTACATGCGCTTAAAGAGACCATAGGCGAGTCTAAAGTGGCTGTGATGGCAGAGCGTATTCGGCAGATAAACCCTGAATGTCGTGTTAATGAGGTAGAAGATTTCATTACTCTTAATAATCTTGCTGAGTATTTTAATGGTAAAAAAGCCGGCGGCTCGCTCGATTATGTTATCGATTGTATCGATGCGGTAAAACCTAAGGCGGCGCTTATTGCCTGGTGCAAGCGTCAAAAGTTACCCATAGTCACTGTGGGTGGGGCGGGGGGCCAAACGGATCCTACCCAGGTACAGGTAACTGATTTAGCAAAGACCTACCAAGATCCCTTGCTGGCCAAAGTCAGAAATATACTGCGCCGCGAATACCATTTTTCAAAAAATGTGCAGCGCCGCTTTAGTATTGAAGCCGTGTTCTCGACCGAGCAACTGGTTTATCCTCAAGGTGATGGTAGCGTTTGTAATACCAAGGCGACGGCCGAAGGCAGCATGCGTATGGACTGCGCCTCAGGTTTTGGGGCAGTGACTGTCGTGACTGGTACCTTTGGTTTTGTTGCCGTCAGTCGAGTGCTGAGCAAGCTTGCGGCTAAAGCTTATAACAAGTAAAGCGTACCTACGGGGTGATGTTCAGCAAACTGCTTAGCCGGTGATAATATTGTCAGTGAACGGATGTTACTGATGCTATCAGTATATTGACTGAGTGGGTGTTATAAGCGCCATGTGAATGGTGAATATTAATCGTATTTCATGGCGTCGCACTCGCCTATGGCGGTGAAGTGATTGCCGCAAAGGTTAAGGAGCCTATCACTAAGGTTGCTGCCCGAGTGACTTAAGGCGAATAACTCAAGAGCCATTTCGGCCGTCATAATAGGCCACGTAGCATATAGATAGTACAAGCCTATAAAGTAAAACCACCTATGGGGTTGAGTCATCTCGTGACGCAGTGGGTCTATTTTTAAGTCATGCAACTTTATTTTATTTTGGGCGTTATTCTGCCTATTTCTGGTATCTAATTTGCATTGTCTAAGCGACTGCAGATTTTTTGACACTGGATACTAAAATGGAAAAGTTGAATTTGACTCTTTTTAAGCATGCAACGCCACAGCAAGTGATGTTTAACTTAATCCTATGGCTAACATTAGTCAGTGCGGCCTTGATGTTTGCCCCTCTGTCGGTGATTAGTGCACTTAAGTTAGAGGGCGTGGTCAATGATAATGCGCACATTATTGGGTTAGTGCTGCTTCTTGGCGTGGCTTATCTGTTGATGAAGGTTGCCAACTATTTTATTGACGAGGCGATTACTCATCTCAAGGGGAAACGTACTGTTGAGGTGATCGAAAAGAAAGTGTTATTACTCGATCCGACTGAGCGAGCATTATTACGAGAGTTTTTCTTACAAGGTGAGACTATCTTGACCTTGCCCGAAAATGAAGCGGCAGTGAAAAGCTTACTCGAGAGCAATATTTTAGAATACTTAGGTAACCAAAAGCATTATGCGATTCAAGGGCCCACTGCCGATTATAAAATATCAATGGCCGCCAGAAGCCACCTTAACCGCCAAGTACTACGCTTGCCGCAAGGTGAGCCAAATCAAGAGCAGATCCAGTTGTTGATGAAAGCGAGACCACACTTTATTCACAGCATGGTGCCAAGTCGTAAACACGCAGCTTAAGTTATTGCGGTATAAAAAAAAGAGGGGGCTTGAGCCCCCTTTGCATTAGAAATGTGTATTAACACTGAGCCTTAAAAAGCCCTATCTATTCTGGTTTTGACTTCGATATAAACAGCCACATGATGTATGACATTATTCCAATGGTGGTAAAGATAACCAACATAGACATTAAACCAATGGGGTTGCCGAACATTAAATCTAACCAAAATGCCATTTGAGAAGTCCTCTTTCGCAGATGTTTATAAAGATGTCATGGCTAAATTAGCGCTATTAGATGTGATTTATGCTGATCTTGATCAATTAATGATGTCAAAGCATTTCTAATCTGCAATGATTTGGTTAAATCTGTGCTGGCGATCGCCTTATTTTGCCTCCAATCCCCCATTTAAGTTTCTGTTCACAAGCCATGCGGCTGAAATTTATCCACTCGACCATTAATCGTGTTCAAAAGACTTGCCATTGGCTAAAGCGAAGGTATAATTTGCTTCACTTGCTCAGCAGAGATGTTTTAGCAAGGTCTATTTGATAAGCCGGAGTGGTGGAATTGGTAGACACGACGGATTCAAAATCCGTTTCCTTCGGGAGTGACGGTTCAAGTCCGTCCTTCGGTACCATTATCAAATACTCTCATAGAGAGATAAGAAACCTGCTCTGTGGCAGGTTTTTTTGTCAATGACATTGCAGATGTGGTGGAATTGGTAGACACGCTAGCTTCAGGTGCTAGTGGCCTAACGGTCGTGCGAGTTCAAGTCTCGCCATCTGTACCAAATTGATCGATGAGAGACATTAGCCTGCTTGGTAGCAGGTTTTTTTATGCCTGCAATTTGAGCATGTCGATGTGAAACATAAGAAAGCAGGCTAGGCCCACCTTCTTATGTTGTTTAAGTTAGTACAGTCTAGGTATTAGCTTTGTAGTATCTTCAGTGGCAGACTGAGCATCTCGTCGCCGCTACCGGCAAAATACCAGATGATAGCCACTAACGCGCCCACGGTTAATAGATACCAAATCGCCGAGAAGAGTTGCCCATATCTGTCTAACGGCAGTAGGTGGCTCTGATGGCGTGTTTTCCATTCAAATACTATCTCCATGCTGCCAATTAACAGCAAGAAACCTAGCAGTGCTAAACCTAATGTGTAGCTAATAAACACGCCAATTGCGGCGCCAGCGATACAGGCCATCAGTCCCAGCGTGCTGTTCATCGAAAAGCTGATGCTTTTAAGAATATGACCGCCATCTAAGGGCAAAATAGGTAACAGGTTAAATAGGTTTAGTAGTGCATTAAAGGCCGCTAGTCCGGCAAAAAAGATATTGCCGGTGACCCAGTAAACCAATAAGGATGCCAGCGACATCAATAGGCCGAAGGTGGGCCCCATGATAGAAATCACCACATCTTGCCAACGAGTATTGATTTTTTCGTCACTAAGCGCCAAGCCGCCCATAAAAGGAATAAGGTAAATCCCTTTAGTTTTCATGCCAAAATATTGCATGGCGCGGATATGGCCATATTCATGAAACACTAAGCAGGCGATAAGCGCCATGGCAAATTGGAACGAAAATAGCCAAGAGTAGGCGGCCACACTGGCGCCAGCGAGTACCACTTTGATCACCTTGGCACTCTTAAATAATTTAAACCCCAATGAGCCTAAGCCAACCCAGCTAAATTGTGGTTTGGCTTTTATCGGTTGTGCCGGCGTTTGTTGTTCTATGTCTTTGCTGTTACGGCTGCCTTGAATGATGAGGTCATCGTCTTTTAACAGACTGTATTCTAGATGAAAAGGTTGCCATGTTAAGTCGATAGAAAGCGTGATGGTGATGCTTGGCTGGTCATCATCCGATGGACTTTTTAGTTCAAACTGATGCTGTTTTAAGCCTTCATTGTTGGCTGATGCTGGTAGTGCCGACACTAATTGTCCACCCCAATACAGTTGTTGCCAGCCTGCCATTGAGCCTTCTAATCTTAGTTCTTTACCCAAACACTCTATCTTAAGGAGTTCCACATTATATCTCAGTTGATTGGCATCATATGGGGCAAATTATGCCTGTAAACGCCTTAAAAATGAAACAGGCATAACATTAAGTTATACCTGTGAATGATGGGGCGTTGGGGCGCTTAATGGCGGTTATAGTCGAAGCTTATCTCTTGATTATGATTCGTGACAATACAGAAGCCGTGTTCGCGCTGAGTTCGCTGGTGGGCAGGACCTATGTGTAGTTCGACATTAGCAAAAATATGTTTACCAGCCTCGACCCGATATTGCCGATAGTAATCTTCTACTTCTTGCTCTAGTAAGTTGTATTCAACCTCCTCACGGGCGCATTCGGCGGCAATGCGACGCTTCTCTTCCAGCATCCCTTTGACTTGTTCAACCATCAATTCATCATCTTGCCAAGTTGCTTTCGGTGGCAACTTGTTTAGCCTCGACTCAATGTTGAGCCTAGCGACCACCATCTGTTTAATGCCGTGATCCAACTGTTTTAATGTTTCTTTCAGGTCACCTAAGTGCATAGCGCAATAGATTTCTGTTTTGGTGCCCGCAGTAGCGCCGATAATTACCGCCTTAATGCCTTTATTGGCTTTGGCTATGCCGCCGACTAAGTCGCCTCGACGGCCATTGGCGTCACTGACAGTGAGCCTTGATTGGGTTTCCGTATGACTATGCAGCAGTTGTTTGGTGATCAGGATATCTTTGTCGGCCGTTAAATTAGAATATTGCACAAATTGCGCCGAGATCTGCCCCTTAGCTTCTAAGGTGGTCGACAGTTGCTCATCCTTAAGCTGACGGCCGATCACCCCTTTGCTGACGGTGATATCCCCTTGGGCATTGAGATAGGCGGAGTCGACAAAGCCCATGACGGTTATATCGCCACTGCTTTTTACGACCATACCTTCATGGACGTCACCTGTGATTAAGATGCTGCCTTTAAAATCGACATTACCATAGCCTATATCGACATCTTTTATTTGCAAAACATCATCGACCTGCATGCCGTTACTGGTTTCGACTGGCTGGCCAGCCACGCTAGCGATGAGGGTATTACTATCATGTTTCAAGAAGCTAGTACCATTACCGGCAACCATTTTGATATCTTTACCCGCCGCAGGCTGTAGCTTATCGCCATTGACTTTGTAACCGGCAGAGCCGTTAGTTGCAGGTGTTTTAACCATTAACACGTCATTCGGTTTGACCATGATGACGGCACCGAGATTACGCATATCGACGGTGCCATCTTCGCGTTTTTGCGGTTGCAGTAAGCGCTCTCGGGCCAGAGGCACTTTACGCTCAATGCTGGCGTGGGTACCGTTAATTGCCGGCTTACCATTGGCAATCACTTCGGTGCACTGCTCACCTGGGCGTAGCTGGGCTAATTGCTGCAGTGCTGATTGGATTTTTAGCTTGCTTAACCCCATGCAGATGGCGTGTTTTTTTAATGCATTAAGAATATCGGGCAAGGTGATCTCCTTACCACCCCATGCTGCGGTGAGTGTCATGGCGGCACTCATCTTGTCGTCGGCGATCTTGAATTCAAGTTTACCATAACGGCGCTCGGCAATATTAAACCGTTGTGGCTTGTGGCCATCATCTTGACCGATAAGTTGGTTGACTTGTATGACCGCTTTGTCGATAACAGGTTTAAGTGGATATAGCTTGGTGAATTCACCTAGCGAAAGTAGCTGGTTAATCATTTCTACGGAAATGGGGCCATGGATAGCCGGGGTCACTTTGAGTTGAGCTAATGTACCATCACTACTTAGTTCGATTAGTTCAGGGGACAGCATAAGTGTTTCCACAAGTTGACTCTTATAATTAGTCTCTTGAGTATAACAGCATAAAGTTTAGCCGATGAAGCCTTTATTTACTAAGTATTGAGCTGGGTCGCGCTACATTAATCAAATTAAATCATTGGATTATTTAGTAATGCGGCACGATGGCTTTGGTGGAGGATTATGCTTTTCGGCGGTTAGTCGGGTGTGCTTTACAGTAACAGACACTAGGTTGTAGTAAAAAAAACAGGCGACGGTTGTCGCCTGGCTTGTTTATGTATTTACATCATTGCCGACAAGGGGTTAGCTGCGCTGCGAGTACACCTTGTACTTGTTGTTTTCTGCGCTGACATTGACGCCCTTAAAAGTGCTAGCAATAGCCTCGCTATAGGGCAGGTGGCGATTGGCCACGATATGCCATTGACCACCGCGGGTGAGTTTTTGGGCGCTATCTTGTACAAATTGCGTCGCGATATTCGTAGTGTGATGTAAGCCATCATGAAACGGGGGATTAGAGATAATCGCGTCAAATTGCCCCTGGGTTTGTGCTAAACCATCTGATGGATAGACTTTAGCTGTCATATTATTAGCTGCGAGTGTGAGCTCACATGAGGCCAGCGCCATGGCGTTAATATCGACACATTCCATAGTGATAGCGGGATCTGCCTTGAGTAAGGCGGCGCTAATCACACCTGCACCGCAGCCGAAATCGAGCACTCTACCCGAGAGTCTCGGCAGATGTTCAAGCAATAATTTCGTGCCGTCATCTAAGCGTTTTTCGCTAAATACCCCCACCAAGTTACAGATGGTTAATGCGCCTTGCGGAGTCTCGAGTGTATAGCGACTGACCCAATCATTGAGGTTCATTTTTGGTGCAACTTCTATTAGCTCGGCGCTAAATAACAAACAGTGACGAGCATTATCAAGTTTACTCGCGGCATCAAAGTAGTTTGGCAGCTGTTTTGTTAGTGAGCGCACTCCGCCTTTGTTTTCACCCACCACGAGCAGTTGACCACCCTGTTTAAGATGCAGGCCGGCCAAATTCAGCAGGTAAGGGGCTAAGCTTTTAGACTTGGGATAAAACAGCACCACACAATCGAAACGTTCATCATTAGCCATTTGATGGCCAAAATGCAGTTGCAACTTCGCTGATTCATAGGGTAATAGTTGTAAATGGTGATTGAAATCCAGTGCTAAGGTGCTGACCGTGTTCGCGACGCTCTGTAGCTCTTTTGCTAATAGGTCACCTTCAATGTTGAGCAGTAAAACATCTTTTGATTTAAGTAGATCACTGTTTCTTTCGATCAGTTTTGATGGATTAGATAGCACGAATAACCAATATCATAGGGAAAATTTGCTTTGATTATATCCCATGGGTAGAGATTATAAGTAATCATTTTATTCTGCTTTCGAGCTGATTTTTGTCTAACCTATTAATTATATAGAGTTAAGTCTATTTTAGTCTGGAGTAGCGACTTGTTAATGCTTGGCATCTTGCTGCTTCACCATCATCTATACCTTGTGCTTGGAGTATAAATTGAAGGTGGTGATTAATCGTCACTTGCTGATATCTGGCACATATTGCGTACGCACTTAACCATGCTGCACGCCAGCATTAGGCTGCCAATGCCAAGTTCAGCACTTAAGCCCTTATGTATTTCGCCAACTTAAGCCGTAAAGTTAAGCACATTAAGGGCTAATTGCGTTGTGGTAAGTGCTTGTTACTGGGTGAGCGTGGCATTCATGGCGCTAGGCTTTTGTGTTAATGATTGGCCTTTGGGCTCTTGGCTTACCCCTGTTATCTTTGTCGCTTTTGGAGCGTCTTGATTTTGGGATTGTTGGGCTGGCATCACCTTGGGTAATAGGCTGATTATTTTGTTGGCGATATCGGTATTATCTTGATAGCCAGAAAATAGGCTTGCCGCAGGGCCTGTGGCAAAGACTTGCACGTCCATGCCTGTATGACCATCGGTTGTCCAGCCAGTGTTAGAGCGGGTATCGATAAGGCGTTTAATGGCGTTATCGAGTACCTTGTGGCCTTGCATCCGAGCATTTGCCAGTTGGCGAGTCTCGGATTCATTCAGTGATAAACCCAAGCGACTTTCAACTACGGTGCGCCAGTCATCGGCGGCTATGGCCTCGGTGGCAATCGTCGTAGGGCTGGCACTTATATTACGTAATACTTGGCTGTCCCAGCGATAGTCACCATTAGCACCTATCGATAACCCTCCCGTATTGTGATCGGCCGTCACCACTAACAAGGTGTCCTTGTGGTTACGAATGTATTGCTCAACCACCTCTATGGCTCTGGCAAATTCATGCATCTCCGCCATTGCGCTAGCAATATCCTTGTTATGGCCGGCCCAGTCGATAAGGCTGCCCTCGACTAATAAGACAAAACCTTGCTGATTAGTTGAGAGTAATTCAAGGGCTTTACTTGTCATCAGGCTAAGACGATTGGCCTCAGGCTCATCAATCGCCCAGGGTAATTGCACATCGGCAAAGAGCCCAATGACCTTAGGTTGCGTTACCTGTGAGAGTTGGCTGAAATCGGCAAGATAATGATAGCCCTTAGCTTCAAACTCTTTAATGAGGGCGGCTGGAAAATACTTTTGCCCACCGCCAAGGAGGACATCTGCATCGGTATTGAGGTAGCTTTTGGCTAATGCTTGGTAGTTGCGGCGACTCTCGTTGTGGCTCAAAAAGGCGGCGGGGGTGGCGTGGTTGATTTGCGAGGTGACCGCCACGCCAGTACTCATATGGCGTTTTTTCGCCAGCTCCATGATGGTATCAATGGGTTGCTTATCGGTATCGACCGATATAGCGCCATTATAACTTTTGACCCCAGTCGCCAATGCGGTGGCCGCGGCGGCGGAATCGGTTACCACGCCGCTCACCGCTGCCGGATAAGTACTGGCACTGCCGATGGCGAGGCGATCGAACACAGTCTGCTCAACCTCTTGAGTGTTAGGATTATCCTGATAATAACGGTAGGCGCTGGTATAAGCAGGCCCCATCCCATCACCGATCATGATCACGATATTTTTAGGACGGCTAGGGGCCGCCTCTGGCGATAATGGATTGGCACTTATCATGCTGCTGTGCAGCAGCGCCGTAGCAAGTGAGCAGGTGGCTATAAGCGTTGATAACTTCATCATGGCTCCAGGTTATGACTTAATACGAGCTTCGATAGCGTCCATCAACATGCCGGTAATATCGACGTCATAGGCTGCCTGGATCTCTTTGATACAGGTTGGGCTGGTGACATTAATTTCAGTCAGTTTGTCGCCAATCACATCTAAACCGACGAAAATCAGTCCACGTTTTTTCAACTCAGGGCCAATCGCATTGGCAATGGCCCAATCGCTTTCTGACAAAGGCTGCGCCACACCTTTACCGCCAGCGGCTAAGTTACCACGGGTCTCACCCTTTTGTGGGATCCGCGCCAAGCTATAAGGTACAGGTTGGCCATCGACCACTAAGATCCGTTTGTCACCTGAGGTGATATCTGGGATAAAGGCTTGCGCCATGGCATATTGCTGACCATGGTTGGTGAGGGTTTCGATGATCACCCCAAGGTTAGGATCGTTTTGCTTCACGCGGAAAATCGAGCTGCCGCCCATACCATCCAATGGCTTTAAGATGATATCGCCCTTTTGTTGATAAAAAGCACGAATACGCGCAGCATCGCGCGTCACTATGGTTTCGGGAGTAAACTCGCTAAACCAAGCGGTAAACAGTTTTTCGTTGGCATCACGCAAGCTTTGCGGCTTGTTGACGATTAGCACACCTTGCTCTTCGGCGCGCTCCAGCATATAAGTGGCGTAGATGAACTCGGTATCAAACGGCGGATCTTTGCGCATTAAGATAACATCGAGCTCAGCCATCGGGGTGTCGACGGCGTCACCTAACTGATACCAGTTTTGCTCATCCTGCTGCACAGTTAATGGGCGCATGGTCGCCATGGCGACGCCATTGACCATGGCAAGATCATGCATCTCCATATAGAACAGCTGATAACCCCGAGATTGGGCCGCCATCAGCATGGCGAAACTAGAGTCTTTCTTGATGTTGATGTCGCTGATGGGGTCCATCACGATGCCAAGCTTAATCATCTCTCTTTCCTTATTCAATTGTGGCGCATTCGTTGTGGCGATTGGGTTAGCCCAAGTCGCCGAAATTAAGTTGTAGTGCACTTATGGCAGTTAAGGCTGCCGTTTCGGTGCGCAGTACCCTTGGGCCTAAGAGCACATCGGTAAAGTTGTCTTGTTCTGTCAGCGCAATCTCTTGCTCCGATAATCCACCTTCTGGGCCAATCAGTAGGCGTACACGCGTGGTATTAAGTGCTAAGCCTTTGATACCGTGTGAGGCTCTTGGATGTAAATTGAGCTTAATGGCGGTGCTGCTCTCATGGCTCCAGTCTACTAATGCCATGGCGGGTCGCACGACAGGGACCACACTGCGACCCGATTGTTCGCAAGCGCTAATCACAATTTTTTGCCATTGCTGAATCTTTTTCTCTAAGCGTTCGCCCGATAATTTAACTCCGCAACGCTCTGAAAATAGAGGTGTTATTGTATTCACGCCCAGTTCAACTGACTTTTGAATGGTAAAGTCCATTCTATCGCCGCGGGAGATCACTTGCCCAAGATGCAGGTGCAGTGGTGATTCATTGTCGTTAACCGTTTTAGTTAAGACCTTCACTTCGACATTTTTCTTACTGGCACTGACGATCTCGGCTACATAATTGTGACCATCACCATTGAACAGTTCAAGCTGTTCACCTGGGCCCATTCGCAGTACGCGGCCTACATGTCCAGCCGCTTCAGCATCGAGCATAACGCTAGAGGCTAGGTCTAAGGAGCCTGCTTGGTAAATTCTGGGTATTCTCATCTGCTACTCCGCAGTTTGCTGTATCTTGGCTTGTTGCTGACACTGGCTTTGCACAAATGGGTTATGGTTGCCCTGACGTGTGGCGATGGCGTTATCGCGTCGGCACTCAATAGTATCAACTGGATAGGTTTTATCCCATGCTTTAAACAGGTTTAGCTGACTTTTGGCAATCTGTAAGCCGTAAGTCTGCTGCATATAAAGGTAGGTACGCGCGATCTGTCCACGGGTATGGGGTGGTGGTTCCACTTTACGAGACTTGAAATCGACGACCATGGCACATTGACCATACTGCTCCGGTGTTGCGTTCCACTGGCTAAAGCGGTAGTTGCTGCGATCGCCATTGACTTCGCCGATAGCAGGCACCAAATTATGCAGGTCACTTTCCATTTTTTTAAACAGATTATCGCTCTTGCCGCAATGTTTACGGCCACCTTGTTGCCAACATTGGCGTTGATGACCAAACTCCCACGCGGGCACTATGTGCTCCCATTCAATTCTGCTGGCGCGTTTTTGTTGCTTACGCACCTGGTAACCACAGCGATTAAAGTCCGGTTGCCACAGCTTCCCCTTAATGGTGATATCGCAGCCGCAATAAAAACTGGTGGTGGTAAGGTCTTGACTGTAAATCGTGCGCGCAATTTTTTTGGCTTGGTTAAAACTGCTAGGGTGCGAGGCAAGGGTATTGGCCGACACCAGTGATAATACCAGCAACGCCACAGCCCTCAGCACCAAATGGTGCCGAGCATAAATATTTCTTAACACATCTAATCCCTAAAAAGATAACAAAGCTTGCCAGGCACAGTGGCGAGTGACGCGACAGGGCCATGGCAAGCTTAATGACAGCACTTCGGCTGTTTGGTGCCGATTTTACGGGATGGGGCGCAGCTTAAGCAAGCGGCGAGGAGAACCGACGTCGCTCGATGTTGCGTTGCTTTGTCGATAATCTTGGTCATCTCGTGCTCGACTAAGCCGAGGTGAGGGTCTGTTTACAGCGCCGGCAGCGATAACGAGTTTGCTCTCGTACCACTTTATTGTGACGGCGAATGCTCAACGAAACCGGGCCACAATCACAGCGATAAGCGAAGGTTTTTCCTTGTACTGAACGGGTATCTAAGCTGTGAGTTGTGCTGGGTGTCAGTTTAAACAGAGTTGTCATTAGGGTTTGCCACTCAATGCCATGGGGCTTGACGCGGCCATAAAGCTGGTGGGCGAGCAGATGACAGATCTCGTGGGGGACGACCTGAGTTAAAAATATCTCTGGGTTTTCTTCGAGTAAGACGGCATTAAACCTCAACTTATTGAGTTGTAAATGCGCTGTACCAGCACTTTTACCTCTGAGTTTAAAGTTAACTTCTGGGCGAGGAAAACGGCGCTGTAATTGATGCTCAGCATGTTGGTAACAAAGGTCAACTTGGGCCAGTATTTGTGCTTGGTTGTCTGTCTGTGGCAATTGTGTTGTTGCAGCAGGTGATAAGCAAGCCTTAAGCGTCATATCTTTCTTAATTAGTGTGTTAATGCGTTGATACATCTTAAATCTTATGTTTGCGCCCCAGTGTGGTTAGGGGCGCTGTTGGTTCTGGGGATTATAACCGAGTTGCTGCGGCTTCGACCATAGTGGTTATCTGATCGACAATCGCCATCTCAGTGACGGGATCGTGGCGACTGACCCGCGGGGTGTGAATATGGCCTACCTTAATGGCACTATTAAATTGCTGCCCTAACAGCACGGCACGGTAGGAGATCTCATTGGAGAGATAACCGCCGCCAGAGCCTTCAACCGAGGTTGCATTTTGCAACTCGAGTAATGAGTCGGCGCTAAAAGTTCCTTTTGTTAATGTGGTCACAGTTCGATTGTCATTGATTGGCCAGCGTCCTTCGATGTTTTGCATTGCGTCTACTGGCAATGAAAACTCCACAAATTCAGGGCCGTTTAAGGTGTTGCCCTCTAGTAATGGTGCTTTAGGTGCGGCTGGGGTCGCCCCCGTCATGATGTTGAGGTTGTCGGGAGCATCGGCACTGCGGTTACGGCCTGGGAAGCGTTCTAAATCGAAGTTATCTCGACCCATACTGACGGTAAAAATAGCATCGACGCGGTTATCGCGATAGATGGGGGTGAGAAGTGACTCAATGATCCCTTGGTCAAAGTCGGCAAATCTAACTGGTACCATAACTGTTTCAATTTGAGCTTGCTTGCCATTAACCGTGAAGTGGTAACCATCTAGAGCTAAAGCAGCTAAGCCTGAGGGGTTACTTTGGTCAATATCGCGATCGAGAAAGAAGGGATCGAAGCCCGTTAAGAGTATGCGAATTTGGTTATTAGGTTTGAAATTGATGTCGCTAAAGCCACGGGAGGATTTCTCTACAGCGTTAAGCAATATGTTGCGTTGCCAGGGGGCAATGTTAAATGCAGGTTGATGCTGTTTTAGTTGAGTTTTCATCGCTAGACGACTCCAATAGAGCGGCCTATCATCCTGACCGCCAGATTGTACGTCCCTGACCGCTTGTTGCCACAATCGCTCACCCTGACGAGCAACCATCTGGGTCATCACTAGTTCGTCAGACTGACGTAAGTATTTTTGCCGTAAGTCATCAATCATCGCCTGATATCGATTGACTACGTTTGGCATGGCCGCACTGGCCTTAGGTAAACGCGCCTCTTCAACGTCTGTTTTAGCTAATGTAGGTAAGGCGATAAGGTTTGTTGCAAGCAAGGTGAATAGCAGTGCCGAGCGCAGGTGAATCATTGCCGTATCCTTTCAAGGGTTATTTGTGCGGTAAATACACGCAATATCAGTTGCCTAAACTGCTATGACATGGTGCTATTTTGACCTCAGTATGCATCAGAATAACGACGATGGAAAGTTACCTAAGCTCAATGATGATAATACTAGGATGTCATGGTAACCATCGGGTGACTAACGATGTTTAAGGATAGGATGTTATGTATTTTTCATTATATTGAGTTAATAAAATTTATTTTATCTAAATAGTATTTTATTACTATACTTTCTTATTCTAAGTCATCTGTAAAGTTGAGGTCCTAATTTTAAATTTATATTGATATTTTAATTGTTTTTTTCAATTTTGTTTTCAATGGGTTCGTTAAATTTAGGAGTTGTCATGGTGTTGAGAAACAAGAATGGGAGCTTGATATGAGGAGTCTTAACGTTATTGGGCATGTTTATGATGATGGGTTGTGTAAAGGGTTAAAGACTCATGGTATTTGTACCGAATTTCATGATGTTGAGAATATGCAAAGTTTTAATTTTAATATAGATATATTACTACTGGATTTAAGAGGTGTGGATCAAACCGATTGGGCAGAGTTGATACTTAACCAGCTAAATAAAAATGCCTTAGTATTAATGTTGGTTGAAAATAAACAGTTACAATTCAATAGTATTCAAATGCTTATTTCAAAATATGCTTGGGATTATCATACGGCACCATTTGATGCCGATAGGTTAACACGCATATTAGGGCACGCATTAGGCTTGATTAGAATGCGCTTAAGGTGTGCAGCCCAAGCTGATAACTCCCAACATTTTCCCTCAAAAACTATCATGTGCTCTCGGGTGATGCAGGCCTTGAGTAAACAAATTTATCGCGCGGCACCAACCGATATCCCTATTCTTATTCGTGGAGAAAGTGGCACGGGTAAAGAGCTGATAGCTCGCGAAATACATCAAAAATCTCAACGTACATCAGGTGAATTTGTGGCGGTAAATTGCGGGTCATTGATTTCAGGTGTAGTGCAATCTGAATTATTCGGCCATGAAAAAGGGGCTTTTACTGGAGCCATAAACCGGCATAAAGGCAAAATAAGCCAAGCTCATGGCGGTACGTTATTTTTGGATGAAGTAGGTGATTTACCACTGGATCAACAGGTTAATCTGCTGCGTTTTTTACAAGAAGGTACTTTTGATGCAGTCGGTGGAAGTCAGCCGACCTCTGTTGATGTGCGTATTGTTGCCGCGACACATATCGATTTAGATGCAGCGATTAAACGCGGTGAGTTCCGCTTAGATCTGTTTTATCGTTTAAATGGCCTCACGCTTGAGTTGCCACCACTGCGTGACCGTAAGGAGGATATCATCTCCCTTGCTGAGCACTTTTGTCAGAAATATGCCTCAGAGTATGCTTTAGGGGGTTGTCATTTTAGCGAACAAGCTAAAGTCGCTATGTTAGAGCACCAGTGGACAGGTAATGTGCGTGAATTAATTAATCGTATTCGTCGTGCGGTACTACTATGCGAAACTGGTATTATACAAGCCTCTGATCTAGAACTTGAAAATTCAATTAATCAATCCTGTTTTGCTAGAGGCTTAAAGAAAATTAAAGATGAAGTAGAAAAAAATACCCTTATCCAAGTCATGGAAAAACATAGCGGAAAAATGGATGTTGTGGCAAATGATTTGCAAATATCAAGAGCAACATTATATCGCCTAATTGATAAGCATGACATTTATGCAATCGACTCTTAATTCTCAGTAGTGAGACGCTGACGTTAATCTTTAAAAATAATAAGATCAAGGTCTTATTATTTTTTTTGTCTTAAATTTGAGACGTTTTTTTTCATTAATAATATAAGGTGTTGATCTTTAACGTTTCATTTTTTGGCCTGTTGTTTGCTTCATTCATTAGACGACTACCACCAATCTTAATGAAGAGGGCTAAATGAGACTAAGTTACGGACAACCGTGTATATGTTTATTATTTAGCGCGATGGCTTGTACTGTTGCTGCCGATAGTAATAGCCCAGATATGGGAGAGTCCAACGTAGATGGCTCAAGTGTGACAAACCCGAGTGTTGGTACCCAGAGTTATCGCCTTAATTCGCTTAGTAATACCGCCATTATCGCGCCGCAGGCTTTTTTAAATGCTCAGGGGCGAGTAGCAATTAATCAATCAGCTGGCGATCAAAACTTACAAACCAATAGTCATGCGATCGGTGGGCAAGTCGTCATCCTCTCTAATCAGAAAAACCCTTACATAGCCGACAGTACTTACGGTGATGCTATCAATCAAACGTCAATCGAAGAGTTAGCGTTTGAAAATAGCCAAGGGCTGATCAGTATCAATCAGGTCAGTGGTCAAGGAAACATTCAAGCCAATCTTGGGGCCATAGCGCTTCAATCTGTTGTTGGTTTTGGTCTCGATGACAAGTCACTTGAAAGTGTGACCAGTCCCAGTGCTTTGCCTATTGGTCATCTTGATAATAA
Organism: Shewanella algidipiscicola; assembly: GCF_900380485.1. Classification (NCBI taxonomy): domain Bacteria; kingdom Pseudomonadati; phylum Pseudomonadota; class Gammaproteobacteria; order Alteromonadales; family Shewanellaceae; genus Shewanella; species Shewanella algidipiscicola. The sequence continues at coordinate 271,631 of NZ_OXJV01000001.1, forward strand.
TCAGTCTTTTATCGCGCCTGATAGTTTTGAAAATGTGCAAGGTATAGTGCAAATCAACCAAATTTCTGGCGATGGTAACACCGCCATAAATCAGTTCTCGCTGCAGTTACCAAGTGGGAATTAAATCATCCTAATGGAGAAATGGAAATGAAGAAATTAACTTTAGTAATGTGTATTAGTGCAGCAATTAGTGCCAATGCGTTTGCCAATGGTGAAACAGATTCAGATAGTTCTGTTGAGCTCAAAAAGGAAGTGAGTGTTACCAAGGATCTTGAGTATAAAGGTAAAGTCAAAATTTCAGGTGATATCGGGGTTAATGGCCTAGGTATGGCTGTGGTTGAGAACAATCAAGAAGTGGGCGCTAATATTGTCGGTAACTCTTACGTTGATAATGCGGCTTCAATTTCCGATGAGGCTTTTAGTAATGCCAGCGGTAATATTGGGGTAAACCAAGCGGCGGGCGACAATAATGTGCAAGGAAATTCTGCAGCACTCGCATCGATAGACGCCTCGTTTGCGTTTGGCTCTGGTGATGCTGAAATTTTCAGTAGCCAACGTGGTACATTCAATGGTACCGGGAATTATGCCTCCACCAATAGTGCCAGCATTAGTAGCTCAGCATTCAATGGGGCTTCGGGTAATATAGGTGTGAACATCGCATCAGGTGCTAACAATGTTCAAGCCAATAATATGGCTGCTTCAGCACATACGGGTAGCTTAGGTGAAGCGACGGTCTCAAATAACCAAGTTTCAGGTCATAATATCACCTTAAATGAAAGCGTTGTGCAGAATACAGCTGAATCTGTTGATGTGACGTTAACATTAGGTGCATCGGGTACTTATGCGGGAAGTTCGACTCAGAATGGTGGTTTTTATCCAGAAATTTGGCAGGATAATGGGGCTCATGATGATGGTGACAATTCCGTATTATGGGGTCATATGGATATGGACGGTGAAAACCCAGGTGGTGATACTCTCGATTTTGATGAATCAGGTACACTTGAGCTAGCTGGCACTGTGACTGGTTCAATGCCTTTCTTTATTGAAACCGTCACTCAAAAAACCACTAATACCGTTGCTATAGCGGGTGGTGCTTTCCAAAATGCGTCAGGTAATATTGGCGTAAATATGGCGTCTGGTACTGGCAACCTGCAGTCAAACAACCTGTCTCTTACAAGCATGACTGGAGGAGCTATCGTATCTGAACAATAATTGCTCAGTATTCTTTTAGTATCGCAGTGGCTCAAGATGCTTTGAGCTGCTGCATCACTAAGGACACCCAGATGAAGTATTTATTGTTATGCCTGTGTTTAGGCATTTATCAATATGCCATTGCAGCTGAAATAATGTTGACTGGCATGATCCCCGGCATGGGGAACTACACTAAAAATATCCAAAGTATCAGAGAGCGTAAGTTTGAATTTGTGGTGCCGCAAAGAACAGACTTTTCATGTGGTGCCGCCAGTTTAGCTAGCATTCTTAAGTATGGATATGGTCAAGATGAGATAAGCGAAGAGCATGTATTATTGGGTATGCTCGAGATTGCAGATATTGAATTAGTGCAAGAGCAAGGTTTTTCCTTGTTAGATATGAAACGTTACTTAGCAACGCAGAATATGCGTGGCCGAGGATATAGGGTGGGAGTTAAAGAGCTTCTACTGTTAAAAATTCCGGCGATAGTGCTGTTAAATGATGGTGGGTACAGTCATTTTGTTGTGATGAGACGGTTTACTGAAAATCAGGTTTTTCTTGGCGACCCTGCACTTGGAAATCGTATTCTAGAGTATGAAGAGTTTGCCAACAAATGGAACGGAATTGTCTTTGTCGTTATAGGTAATCAATACATTAAAGATAATCCGCTTATAACGCCTAGAAACAGATTAACGTATAACGTGCTAAGCCCATTGCAACCATTAACCGATGCTGAACTATTAGAGTTTGGTTTCCAATATGCAGATATGCTTTAAAGGAGGCAAAATGAAATTTTGCTTAGTAACAGGGGTTTTATTGGCCAATTCAGCTTTAGCATCCAATCTGCCATTAGATGCTTTTGATGCACAAGCGCCATTATCAGATCAGGAGTTGGCTCAGCAGAGGGGGAAATACACCCAAAATGGCCAAGACTTTTACTTTGGTTTATTGATGCAAACCCAATATCTCAATGCTCAGGGGCTCGCTCAGCAGGTGAGCATGCAAATTGAGATGTCGGCATCAAATGATCGTCCCGAACTTGTCATTACCATTGCTGATAAAGGGGCGCTAACGGATAACTCGCTGGGACTGTCCACCTCTGGACAGGCGAGTGGCTTGCAGCAACAAATTCAAATCACAGGTGATTTTAATAACGTAAACAATCAACTCGATATCACCCAGGGAGCATTAGCTCCACTGGCTAATGGTGTCGAAATCATATTAGGACAAACCTTAGTTAACAGTAGTGGTAATGTGCTCTATTCTGCTAAAAGCGGTGAATTGGGTTATCGGGTCGACTTACAATCAGCATCGTTTGCACAAGGAGTATTGTCTCAAGAGGGTAATGGTCAGTTGATGCAATCAATCAATATTATTGGTGGGTTTAATCAAATTACTAACAGTTCATTAATACGCTATCAAGGAATTGATATTGGAATAAAAGAGCGACAATTAATGGGCTTACAAGTACGCGACATCATGGGAATTGGTCTATAGTTTTCAGGCGAGTATATAAAGTTAATTAAGGATAACTATCAATGGATGTCAAATGGACTAAGGTTGCCCTGCTAGTATCGATTGCGTGTGTTAATTCCCCCTGTTTCGCGGCTGATAACGATCAAAATCAAGCTTCAATGACAGAAGCTGACGAGCTTCAATTGCTAAAAAAACAGCTCATCTTCCTTAATAAACAAGCACAGATGCAGCAGCAAGCCATTAATCAAATGGCGCAAAAAATCTTAGCGAAAGAAGCAACGCTTAATCAGTCTCAACGTAATACCACCGATGCGCAGGAGCAAGCAGCTCAAACGATCGAACGGCAACCGCAACAACCGCGTGCTCAAGAACCAGCGTCTTCAGCCCCGGTAGCACAAGTGAAAAAGGAACCGGAACGCTCTCGCAGTACAGATGATGTGTTGCAAGAGGCGCATAATGTGTTTGATCGTAAGTTAACTGTCGAATCCTCTATGACCTACAGCTATTATGGGCGTAAGGATTTGGTTTTACGAGGTTTTCTTGCATTAGATGCCATATTTTTAGGTAATTTAAACCTCGATAGAATACGCTCTAATACGGTCCAGCTTGACTTAACTACGCGCTATACTCTCAATGACCAATGGCAGTTCGAAATGGGTTTTCCTTATGTGTATCGCCTTAATAAATATGAGTCTGTAGGGGAGGGGAATTCGAGCCAACTATATGAGTCTGCCAAGGTTGAAGGTGGACAAATTGGAGATATGAGTTTAGCCGCTTACTATCGGGTAATGACCGAGGGTAATGGTTGGCCCGATTGGGTTTGGAACGTCAGGGTACGTTTGCCCACGGGGACAGATCCTTTTGGTATTGAGCTAGAATCGTCTGAGTCGGGTAATTTAACTTATCCTGTGGATATTGCGACGGGGGCTGGCGTGTTAGGGCTCTCAACCGGTTTTAGTTTGGCTAAAACCTATGATCCCGCGATTGTATTTTTTAATCTCAACTACGGCACCTTTATCCCTGAAGAGTATGGCGATCTATCTGGGTTACCTGGATTATCGCCCGGCGAGATCGATTTGGGGGATTACATTGATTACAGTTTGGGGCTTGCATTTGCGGTGTCAGAAAGAATGAGTATTGGCATGAGCTTTAACCAGAGGTTTTACGCTAAAACTCAGCAGCGTCCTAAAGGCAGTGATTGGCAAGATATCACTAGGACAGATACCAATACCGCATCGCTTGGCCTTGGCGCGACATTGGCGCTAACTGAGAACCTGTCTATGGTCACAAGCATTGGTGCTGGTTTAACCGAGGATTCACCCGATTATCAATTAAGTTTACGTTTCCCGTATCGTTTCTAGCAGTTGACAGTTTACAGAGGGGATCTTGCTTAAGATATGACGATGATAGCGCTATGGTCATTAATTTATGTGAAATTGAGTCAAGCGGCGGGCTAATCTTAGATGGCTAATACTAAAAAGTGTTAGCCATTTTATTTTAATTATTGCCGATTTTTTATTTTTTTATCAAGGCATCATATAGCAAGTAATACCATGCCATTTAAGGATTCGCGGCGGTTGAGAGAGCTTGGTGGTTCAGCCTAGTCACTATTGTGAATGATGAGCGCTGTTACATCATTAATGACTGCAGCGATTCATGACTGCTGAAGCGTTTAGTAAAAAAATCTAAGAACACGCTAATGTTCGTCGCCAGCTGACGCCTGCTCGAATACACCCCATATACTTTGAAAGGCTCGATGGGCCAGTCTTGCAGAAGTGGTACAAGGCTGCCGCTAGCTAACTCGGTTTTACACACAGAATTAGATAGCATGGCAATGCCAAAATCATCTAATACTAGTTGTTTCACCATGATGGCACTGTTTACTCTCACTTTTCGTTTAAAATTGACCATGGTTTTACGTTGGCCTTTTCCTAGCGGCCAAATCGGGGCTGAGCGCGAAGTACCAAGTAAAATACCGTGATGTTCGCTCAGTTCCTGTGGTGTAGCAGGGGTGCCTTTGGCTTTTAAATATGCTGGACTGGCCACTAATATGGGTTGACGTTCTAACAATAAACGCGCCACCAAGTCAGAGGATTGTAGCGGGCCATATTTGATGGCGATGTCATAACCTTCACCCACTAAACCAACATCATTATCGGTAAATTGGACGTCGAGTGCCACGTTAGGATATAAGCGCATAAAGCTACTGCATAGGTTAGCGATGAGCTCTTGGCTAAAGGATACCGGAATAGCCACACGTAATGAACCAGATACATCATTATGTGTATTTTCAATGGTGGCCTTGGCAGCTTCAACTTCATCGTTAATACTACTGCAATGTTGATAAAATAATGCACCCACTTGAGTCAGGCTTAAATTACGGGTATTACGCTGCAATAAACGTACGCCTAGCTGCTCTTCGAGTTGGGCGACTTTACGACTTATGGTGGATTTTGGCATGCCGATATCGCGAGCCGCCTGAGAGAAGCTTTTAGCCCTCACTACCGCTGCGAATAGCATCATACCGTTCAAATCTGGCATTATTTTATCACTGTCTCAAAAATGGAACATAGCGTCTAAGCCAGTTTAATAGCATTTGACCCTATAACAAAGCTATATTTATGGGCTAAAAATTTTAGAGGCTAAAGCAGAGGATCAATTGATGACCAGCACCAATCAGCCCACAAACACGACTCAGGTTCAAACTGCCGATCCGCTTTTTCTTCAAGCAGAGCATTTGGCACAAGATTTTTCTCTGTTTCCAAAACACAGTAAGCAGAGTCTGTCAGAGCAGATTAACGGTTTATTAAGTGAAGAGACGATTCAGTCTAATCTTAAGGAATTGGAACAGTTAGACGTAGACGGTTACGTTGCTAGAGTGATTCAACCCACCTTAGATAAAAACCGCCTTGGCGCTAAGCGCGTTATTGCCGATCTCAAGGGCAAGTTGATCACCGATAAACACTTAGGCCCATTTTACAGTGCTGAGGTTGAGCTCAATTTTGGCACTCGCACTCGCCGTATCGGTTTTATTGCTCAAGAGCGCACCACTAGTAATGGTGCGTGGATGCCTGAGCATCATATAGCGGCTTGTGCGGCCATTCGTCACTTTGCCGAATTGTCTATGCCTATCGTTTACCTTATTGACACCCCTGGTGCCGATGCCGGTGAAGTGGCGAACAGTCAAAACCAAGCACATACGATTTCTAAAGCCATTGCCGAGAGTGCCAACGTCGATGTTCCGACGGTCGGTATCGTGATTGGTGCTGGCTATTCTGGTGGTGCAATCCCCTTGGCCGCGGCCAACATTTTGTTGTCACTGCGTGATGGTATTTTTAACACCATTCAGCCTCAAGGTTTGCAAAGCATTGCGCGTAAGTACAACTTGTCATGGCAAGAGTGTGCTAAGTCGGTGGGCGTATCGCCAGAAGAGCTTTACACCTCGGGTTGTATTGATGGCATTATCGATTTTTCACCGTCAGATAAAGATGAGCGTCAGCATAATCTTCGCCGTGCGATCATTAGCAGTATAGAAGCGGTTGAGAATGCCGCGGTGCAGTTTGTGCGCGAGTCGAAAGATTTACGTGAGCATTATGACCGCAGCTTAAATCGTTTCCTGAGTCCGTCGAAGAACCTGTCAGCCTTAGAAGAGCAGGCAGGATTATCGGTTGCTGATAACCCAACGATGCACCTCAATTTATTCGGTAGTTCATACCGTTACCTGCGTTACTTAACCTTACGTAGTCGTATTCATTCGATTTCTCAAGAGCAGTATGGCCGCTTATCTAAGGTGAGCGTACCAGAGGGCGATCTGCTGGCGCGTATTCAGCAAGAGCAAGATAAGGTGTTCCAGTCTTGGCTATCTAGCCCAGATAAACTGGTTTACGATGAAGATCTTAATAAGTTATGGAGCAACTTTACCGCCAAGCGCGATGATGTGTCTACTGAACGAAACATGCTGACGCGGTTTATTTTAGGTGAGCCTAAAGAGAATTATAAGAAGGCGCGTAAGGCACTGTTATTTAATATCGGTTGGTCGCTATACCACCGTTGGAAAGGCAACGCCGAAAACAACTTCAAAGGCTTAATCCAATATCTAGAAAGCTTGCCTGATGAAGTGACACAAGCCGATTGGCCAGAGCTTAATCAGCTGACCGTTCTGGATGTGATCGTCCATGACGAACTGCGCGAAGATTTTATTTGGCAATGTTATAACATCTTAATTTTCAATGCGCTGTATGACAACGTGGTGGGTAACTTAGCCTCAATCGCGAAAGAAGCCATGATGACGAAGAGTTTATCGCGCGCCTCTGTCGACAACCTGCTACATGACTCAATCGATCGCGCTATCTCTAAACAAGATACTGCTAACGATAAGAACAAGTTCTATAAGTGGCTGAAGTATTTCATGTCGCAGTCAAACCGTGCCGATCTGCTGACTAAAACAGAGCAGTGGAAGAGCGTCGGTTTCCCGCAACTTAACGACAGTCTATTCGTTATCTTGACCTATTTCTTCGAGCGTCTACTGCCTGAGTATTTTGCCAGCGAAGAGAAGAGCAGCGACTACACTGGTGCCATCAACCCTGTGCGCATTGGTCGTCGTAAAGACTTCTGGAACCGCTTGACCATGGGTTATCAAGATCTGCTTATCCAGAAAGTGCTTCGCGATGAGAAGCGCAAGGGTAAGATGACTTGGGAAAATGTCATTGCTAAATTCTTCAGTGATTTTGATGAGCTAAACGGCGACAAAATGTCGGCTAACCTGCTTAATTTCCCAGGTTTCCGTTTATCGATTGAAGATGCACTCGATAAAGGCATTCGTCCATGCGGTTTGATCACGGGGACCGCCAATGTTGAGTACAAGGGGCAAACTATTCGTGCGGGTATCGCCGTATCCAATACCGCATTCCAAGCGGGTGCGTTCGATATGGCCAGCGCCGAGAAATTCAGTGCCTTGTTGATCGAATGTGCTAAACGCAGACTGCCGGTTATCTGTTTCATCAGTTCAGGTGGTATGCAGACCAAAGAAGGGGCGGCGGCGCTGTTCTCTATGGCGGTGGTGAACGACCGTATTACTCGTTTCATTCGTGATAACGAACTGCCAGTCTTGATGTTTGGTTTCGGGGACTGTACCGGTGGTGCTCAGGCCAGTTTTGTGACCCATCCTTTGGTGCAAACATATTACCTGTCGGGCACTAATATGCCGTTTGCAGGTCAGATGGTAGTGCCAGCATACTTGCCGTCCACCTCGACGCTGTCGAATTATCTGTCTAAGGTTCCGGGCGCAATGAACGCCTTGGTCACCAATCCATTTAGCGACACCATAGATGAGCAACTTAGCGGTATCGATCCATTAATGCCTAAGCCAACGGCTAAGATTGAAGATGTTATTGGCAATGCCATTTCAACCTTAGTGCCTGAAATGCAAGTGGCCGAGGATGAGATAGTACAAGATGATCCTCGTCAGTTGATGAAGCCTATTGAGAAAGTATTGGTTCATGCTCGTGGTTGTACTGCGGTTAAGCTAATCCGTAAGGCTCATGACAACAACATTAGCGTGGTATTAGTGGCGTCAGATCCCGATATGACCTCGGTACCAGCCGATATGCTTGATGAAAACGATAAGCTGGTCTGTATCGGTGGTAACACTTCTGATGAAAGTTATCTAAACGCATACTCAGTGCTGAAAGTTGCTGAATATGAGAAAGTTGATGCGCTGCACCCAGGTATTGGCTTCCTGTCTGAAAGCCCGCAATTTGCCGCATTATGTGTTAATAACGGTGTCAACTTCATTGGCCCTAGTGTGCATAGCATGACGACCATGGGTAACAAGTCGAATGCGATTAAAACCTCGCAAGCGCAAAATGTACCTGTGGTTCCAGGTAGTCACGGTATCTTGACCAACGCAGAGCAAGCGGTCAACGTGGCCAGCGAAATTGGCTATCCTGTGCTGCTTAAAGCGGTACAAGGTGGTGGCGGTAAGGGTATTCAAGTTGTTGAGCGCCCAGAAGATATGATCTCTCTATTCCAAAAGACCTCTACCGAAGCGGCGGCGGCATTTGGTAATGGTGACCTTTACCTAGAGAAATATGTTACCTCTTTACGCCATATTGAAGTGCAGCTACTGCGTGATCAGTTTGGTAACACTAAGGTACTGGGGTTACGTGACTGTTCGGTACAACGTAACAACCAGAAAGTGATTGAAGAGTCTGGTTCGACTATGTTGCCAGATGAGCTTAAGCAGAAGGTGATGGAATACACGCGCGCATTAGGCGACGCCACCGATTACATGGGTGCAGGTACGGTAGAATTTATCTACAACCTCGATACCAATGAAGTGTACTTCATGGAGATGAATACTCGTCTGCAAGTTGAGCATCCGGTTACTGAAGCAACCTCGGGTATTGATATCGTCAGCGCCGGTTTCGACATTGCCGCGGGTCGCTCTATTGAGCACCTTGAGCCACAAGAGATTGGCTATGCTATCGAAGTGCGTGTCACTGCCGAGAAAGCAGCATTAGACAGCAATGGTATACTGCAGTTATTACCGCATCCAGGGGTGATCACCGAATATGCGATGCCTGAGCGCGATGATATCGAAATCATCTCTATCGCCGGTGAAGGTAAAGAGGTATCACCATACTATGATAGCTTGATCGCCCAGATCATCTGCCGTGGTGAGTCGCGCGAAGATGTGATCAACAAGCTGCATGACTATCTTGCCAACGAAGTGGTTATTAAAGGTATTGCAACCAATATTCCGTTGCTCACGCGTATCTTAAAAGATGGTACCTTCAACGAAGGGGTGTATGACACTAACTATCTGCCACGCTTCATGGCTGAGCTGGATATTCCTGAGCTGATTGCCGAAATGGAAGCTGCAGCGGAAACTGTGGGTGTCGATACCGAGTCGCTACGAGTCGGTGAGAGTAATGAGCTAAAAGTATTGGCACAAGGTGCGGGTATCTTCTATACCTCGCCAGCACCGGGTGAAGCGGACTTCGTCAAAGAGGGTGACATCGTTACTGTCGATCAGACGCTGGCGTTAACCGAAGCGATGAAAATGTTCTCACAGGTGACGCTTGCAGGCTTTAACCGCCAAGGCGCTGTGCTGTACCCTGAAGATAAGCAATATCGCATTGAGCGTATTCTTAACAGCAACGGTCAGCAGGTCTCACAAGGTGAACTACTGTTTGTGGTGTCACCCGTTAACTGATGCCACTGAGAGCCAGTTAAGCTAATAAAAATACCCATCGAATGATGGGTATTTTTTTATCTGTTGCTACCCATTTAGCGGGGGGAGTGCTAGAGACGCTTAGGTGTTCTTTTTAGGCAAGGTCACTGTGCCAGTTGAGCAAGCTCGGGCCGATTAAGCGTCCCGTTAGCATCTCGTCTATCACAGTGGATAGTGACCAGCGATGATGCCGTTTGCCCTTGCGTGCCATTACGGGGTATGCCTAAACAGAGTGCCAGAACAGAGTTATCTATGGCAATATTGGCCTCTTGCCACAATGGTGTATATGATAGTGAGCTTGGTTAATTTTATGACCAAGATCAAGGCGTAAGTCACAAACCGTGACTAAGCTCAACTTAAGGTTTAGCGGTAGGAGAAAACCATGGATAAGGTGTTTATCATTTCGCAAAAAAAGCAGCAACAAGCCGATGCAATTGCCACAGGAGTGGAGCTTGCTAGTGCCTTGGGTAAAACGGCCGAGGTGTTTGACTATAGTTATGAGTCTTTTAGTGGCAAAGAGTGTTATAGCCCTCGTCTTGCCGCTTCGGCGAAATTACAAATAATGAAGCAGCGTAACAGTGACATTGAAGCGCAGCTGCAATCACTTAAGATAGACGATGTTCCAGTCAACACTGTGTGGACTAAAGATCTATTCGAACATGCCTGTCATCATTCTATGCGCCATGGCTTTGATCTTATGATTAAAGCCGTTCAGGATGCCGACCACTACTTACCTGTGGACTGGCACCTGATCCGTAATGTAAAAATTCCGCTGATGCTATTGACCGATAATCCATTAAATCGCGCCAATAGCGTGCTGATGGCGGTGGATTTAGGCAGTGATAAACCGATAAAGCAGCAACTTAACCATAATGTGATTGCCTATGCTCGCCAACTTGCCAAGGCCACTGGGTGCGTATTACATCTGGCCTATGTGGTAAGAGTACCTAAGATCCTCAGGGATATGGATGTCATCAATCCCCGCACTCTGGTTAAAGAGGCTCATCAGCGTTATCAATCTCAGCTCGATGAGCTTGGCTTGCCGCAGGATAATATTCATATTTTAGCGGGTGAGCCGGATCTGTGTTTATATGAACTGGCCTGTCGTTTACGGGCTCGTTATGTGGTGCTTGGGGCTCGTCAGCGCCGTGGTTTGCTTGGCTGTGTTATTGGTAATACTGCCGAAGCCATGCTGAGCCGTATCCGTAGCAATGTGTTGGTGATCCCTGCCGACGATCAGCTAGTGACGCCATCGGTTTAACGCCTATCAGTGATAGTGTCTTCACGGTGGTTAATTATATTAGCCACCGCAATTAACAGACAAGGTTTCTTTCAAATGCTTAGCCGATGACTAATTATAGATTATAGGCGTCAATATGAATGCTGTTGGTCATCAGCATCCCTAATAATTATAAACAGTAAGCTATTTAATACAGTAAGTTACTTAATCAAGGCTGCAAGATCCCAATGGATCGCTAGCCAATACGTTGTCATGGTTGTAGCGTAATGAGTGGCGTGGCAAGGGGCAAAAGAGCATAGGCATCAGTCGAGTGACCAACGCCTATGGCTATGTTTAGTTAAGCAGCGGGTGATCTTCTGGCAGCTGTCGACTGATCCATAAGATCAATTTGTGCTTCATATTCGGCCCATCTTCTTTGTCTGTGGCCAAGGGCTGGATTAGTTTATCTTGCACTAACAGCCGGTAGATACATTCGACTTTATCTTTAGGAGAGATGCCTTTGCCGAAATCGGCAAATCCGCGTTTTTTTGCGTAACCTACACCAATATCCATGGCGAGTTTTAACAGTTGTGCGTCATGCTTACCTTGTTTCATAAAAGGCTCCATCAAAGCTGATAACCACAAGCTACCCTAAATCATATCAATAACAAAATAGCTAAGCCCCATTTTTGAATAACAGGGGCAATTTGTGTTTAAGTGGACAATCAACTGGTTACTCTTAGAGCAATCAGCGATAAATAACGGCACCATCATCATAGGAGGTCACAGCGTATGATAGAGGTTAAGGGAGTGGACCATGTGGTTTTTCGTACCACCAAGCTTGAGGCTATGCTGCATTTTTATACGCAGGTACTTGGCTGCCATCTGGAGCGGCAGCTAGCAGAAGAAGGCTTAACTCAACTGCGTGCAGGCACCGCCCTCATTGATATTGTCACTTGCGATAGTGAACTCGGCCGTCTCGGTGGCAAGGCACCGCAGCAAGATGGCCGTAATGTCGACCATGTATGCTTGCTCATCACCTCAATGGATGAGCAGGCATTACTGGGTTATCTCGCTGAGTTTGACATTACCACAGAGGGATTCGCCAAGCGTTATGGGGCCCAAGGTTTCGGGCGCTCGGTTTATATCAACGACCCAGAGGGGAATGTGATCGAGTTAAAGCTCTCGAATTAGTGCTATCCAAAGGGCAGCTTGTAGCATTTGATCTTCAATGGCCTGCCGCGGCTTTCCGGGCTGGCAATTCGGTGGGTCGCTGCAAGTATTTCCTTATACGCTCGACGGTGGCATCCATGCCACCAACCCCCACCGCCATACCTATACCGACTTATCACTCTCTTTGATTTAGCCGTAATTGGTATCCACAGAACCATTAAAAGCTAAATTATTTTTGGACAGAATGTATGGTACGCCCCGTTTTGCAAGTGATAAATCAAAAATAACGGAGTTGGTTTGCGCTAATGTATTCAGAGTCTGTTTGAGACTTGCATTAGTCCCAGCTCTACGATGAGATCCGCGCCAGATTGTCCTCAAAAGCGTGAAAGCATTCTATGTTGCTGTTCTGTCCATCAGGTCTTCAATCTGGTGGTCTAACCGTTTTGTCATCTTTATATATCATCTGCAAATCTGATTTAAACTCTTATTTCAAAAGCTTTATGAGTCACCATTACTGACCATGCTATCCGAGCCAATTTGTTTGCTAAAGCAACAAGGGCAACATTGAATGGTTTCCGTCGTTTCAGGTCAATAAGCCAAGAGCCAAAGTAACGTTCAGCCGTCCCATCTCTCCAGATAACAGCCCTAGCAGCATGGACGAATAGTTCTCTAAGCTCTTTGTTTCCTCGTTTCGATATTCCGAGCATTCTTGATTTGCCACCAGTAGAATATTGATATGGCGTTAAACCAATCCAAGCAGCAAAATTACGACCATTAGCAAAATCGGTAGGGTTCCCTACAGTTGACAAGCAACAAGAAGCTGTCATTGGCCCAATTCCTGGGACACTTTGTAAAAGAGTTAACAATTCATCGTCTTTCAGCAAGTTTTCTAATTTCTTTTCCTGCTCTTTAACCCATGTATTCAATTGATTGTAATGATCTAATTGTTCTCTAAGCTCCAAAATTAACATTGGTGGAACGGGTTCTTTATTATCGGCCAAATACTGAAATAGGTTCTTCATGTTGTGATGCCCTCTCGGAAAACTTATCCCAAACTCTAGAAGAATTGAACCAATCCTATTCATGCACGCTGTTCTTTCCTTGAGATAACCTGCTCTGATTTTTCGGACGACTGTACATACTTGAGCTAATTCACTTTTTGGAGAGACAAAACGCATATTTGGACGCATTGACGCTTCTGCAATTGCATCAGCGTCGATGAAGTCATTTTTGTTTGTTTTTACGTAAGGTTTAACATACTGAGCAGGAATCAATTTGACTTGATGTCCATAAGACTCACACCGCCTCGCCAGCCAATGAGCGCCACCACAAGCTTCCATCGCAACAATAACAGGTTCATGAACTGATAATAATTGAAGCAGCTTTTGTCTGTTAAGCTTCTTTCTGAAGACTTCTCTACCTGAGTAATCATGGCCGATAAGATGAAATGTGTTCTTTCCTAAATCGATACCGATAACGCGAATAGTAGTCATGATGGTCACCTTTATTTAACTGAACCTAACAATGTTAAGTTTAGCGTGTGGGTGGGGCGTACCATCTTATTAGTGTTCTGGCCTTCGAATGAAGGGGCTGGCATTTTTGGCTTGTAGCATTTAGTCGAGTTAGTTTTTATTTATTGATGGTAGCGTTAACCTTTATGGCAACCAATTGCCTGCAGCAGGCCTTTCGTGCAGGTATTTCGGTGGGTCGCTGCAAGTATATCCCTATACGCTCGACGGTGGCATCCATGCCACCAACCCCCACCGCCATACCTATACCGACTTATCTATCTCAGAGGAAATAACCCAGGGTAAGTGCGGTTTTAGCCTTTGAAATCATGGATGATTTCGCCGTTCCCACATGGATGTGCTGGAATAACGTCCATGTCTACAAGTCAGTTCGACAATCCCTGTTGCTCTTTAGTGAGCCCGAAGCTAGGCTTCACTCACTCCAACACCGAATACGCCAAACGCTACTCAAATAAAACTCAAAAATGCCAACTTTTTATTTCTAGGCCGAGCCCTTATGCAATACTGGCCTGCAATGCGGTTAGCTCATGATCTGTTAGTTGCCGCAATTGTCCAGGCGGTAAGTCACCAAGTGATAAAGACTCAATGGCCACACGCTCAAGGTCGACTACCCGATAACCCAATGCTTGACTCATACGGCGTATTTGGCGGTTTAACCCTTGGGTGAGCACTATTTCAAACTGACTGTCATCTAAACGCCGTACTTGGCAGGGCAAGGTGGTGAGGTTTTTATAGCTAACCCCAGCAGCCATCTGGGTAAGAAATAGCTCATCGAACGCTTTATTGAGTCGCACTCGATAACGTTTACGGTGGTGAAAATCGGGGTGCATTAAACGCTGTGTCAACTCCCCGTCGTTGGTCAAGAGTAATAAGCCGCGTGAGTCTTTATCCAGCCGCCCCACAGGGTAAAGGCGCGGCTGCTTGGGCAGTAGATGCCACAGGCTAGATGGGTCGTGGGGCAGCAGGCGGCAGTCGGTGCCGACCAGCTTGTTGAGCATCCAATATTGCTTGTGCTCCACAGCGGGCAAAGGTTTGCCTTGATAGCAAATGTGTTGCTGCGCCGCTTGGCCTTGCGGGGTGTCGATTAGGGTAACGCTGTCGATATGATTAGCTAGGCGGCCATCGATGCTGATTTGGCCATCACGGATAAGTCGGGTCGCACCGCGGCGAGAGCATAAACCGGTAAGGGCTATATATTGAGCTAAACGCATGACGGACTCTGATTAAATTAAAATAGGGATAGAAAAGCTTATTATAGTCAGATACTTCAATCGATTAACTGTTTAAATTATTTATCTAGTAACTTAATTGGTTGTGGGTGTTTACCAGGTGACAGCCAGCTTGGCCGATATCGAGTCGTAATAGCTTTTTCTCGCCAGCTTCTTGATACTGAGCGCCAGTATGATGCACCAGATGGTTACTAAATGGATTTGACACCACAGCAGATAGGTCAGTACACAGGGAACCTGTTCGCCATGGGGACAGGGATCAAAACTTAAACTATCCCAGTTGAGCATGAACGCGAGTACTGAGGCGCAGCATACGCCTAACAGGCTGACGATCATCAGTGGCGTTGGGCAGATATTTTTATGATTAATATGGCCTAACAAGCTAATACAATAGAGGCTTAGGGTGCTGATTAAAAAAGTGGTTGAAAATAATCTGTGCTCAAACAGGTAATTAATCGGGTAGATCCCCATGAGTATGATGCTAATGCCTACCGCGGATCCCACCAGGGCTATGGTGTGGCTAAATTGGTTCAAGTGCAACTGCTGTAAACCGTACATGGCCAGTAACATACAAATGCCGGTGAGGATCAGCCCCATGTTAAAAATGTATGCCAGTGGCGAGCGAATATAGTTGCCCAAATTGCTAGGGAGTTGGCTAAAAATCAAGTTGCCCATCAATTGGTATTGGGCGAGTAAGGTAATGGATATTCCTACAATGGCGACGACTGTGCCAGCTAAAATAGTAAAAATCACCATGCGGTGGAAATCGTAATTGATGGGGTTATATCTTGTCATAACATCGCCAGTTAGGATTGCGATAAATAAAAAGGAGTGCAGTAGTTGCACTCCCTTGATTCATTCGGCGATCAGTCATCACTGTCTCATATCGTTTATTTACAGATGCATCTAACGATAGGGTGAGTGGTCGCCTTATATTCCTAAGGTGGTAGTTTAAACCATAATTAACGCTTAATACACAACTGCAATTAATTCCTTAACAGTTGTTTCTCTATGTGTCTGCGCTGCATTAATGGCGCTTACGTAAAATCACAATTGCAATAGCAACCAGTGCTAATACCATGCAGTACCAAGCGTGGCTCACCGCTTCAATGGGGCTGATGGCAAAGATAGAGGCGATCAATAATGCCTGCGCGCCATATGGGAGCAGTCCCTGCACTATGCATGAAAAGATGTCTAAGATACTGGCCGCACGTTTAGGCGTAACTTGATGTTTCTCTGCTAAGTCTTTGGCGATATTACCCGTTACCACAATCGATACCGTGTTATTTGCCACACAGGTATTGGTCAGGGCAACCATGCCTGCAATACCCAGTTCAGAGGCACGCGTCGATGCTTCACCTTTATGTTTGGAAAAGCGGGCGATCAATTTTTCAATCTGTTTATTAACAAAAGCTAAGCCGCCTTGTTGCTGCATTAAGGCCGCGAGTCCACCGACTAACATAGATAGAATAAAGATCTCCTGCATGTTAGTGAAACCTGCGTAGATATCTTTACCAAAGATGATGAAGTCATAGTCACTGGTGAATAACCCGGTCGCACCAGCAAGCAATATGCCCACAGTCAGTACCACAAACACGTTAAGCCCTGAGACTGCCAAAACCAAAATGGTTAAATAGGGGATGACATTAATAAAATCAATTTCTTGTGGCGCAACATCCGCTTGACCTTGGCCTGCTAGGGTAAAGAAGATCATGGTGATGATGGCGGCCGGAATAGCAAAAATCAGGTTTTCTCTGAATTTGTCTTTCATGTGGCAGCCTTGGGTGCGAGTCGCCGCAATAGTGGTGTCAGAAATGATCGACAAGTTATCACCAAATAACGCGCCGGAGATCACCGACCCGGCCATCACCGCTAGCTCAATTTGGGCTTCGTTAGCCACGCCGAGCGCAATAGGTGCTACAGCGGCGATAGTGCCCATTGAGGTGCCCATGGCAGTAGCAATGAAGGCGGCGATGACAAAAAATCCCGGAAGCAACAGGTTAGAGGGGACTAACGACAGTCCTAAAGCGACGGTGGCATCAACGCCGCCTGTCGCTTTAGCGACCGAGGCAAATGCGCCAGCCAGTAAATAGATTAAGCACATGGCAATAATATTGGAATGGCCAATACCAGCGATAAAGGTTTCTATCCCTTGGTTGAGCTTCTGCTTAGAGATCAGTAGGGCCAAAATGATGGCGGGTAAAATGGCGATGACACTAGGAAGTTGATAAAAGGCAAAGTCTACTCCTTGGTTTTGAAAGTAGACGCCAGCGCCAATAAATAAGGCTAAAAATACCAGTAAGGGTATTAAGGCAATAAAAGAAGCCTGTGGCTCACTAGAAGCGGGGGCATGTTGCTCATGTGTCGGTGTTGTCAATGTGTTCTCTCTCACTGCTTAGCCTCGCTAGGCGAGTACGTGTCGTTAAAACAAGGTGCTGACCTAGGGTTCCCATGCCCTCCTTGCAGGAACCTATCGCCTCGATGCGATGTGGTCATCTCAATTAAGCAAGAGGATATGAGATTGAAAGACGTCTGTCAATTTAGACGTCTAGATGTTTTTACTGCTATTTGTTTTGTTTCTGTTAAATCTGTTATCACGTCATCGCATGCAATTCGACTCGACAAGGCAATGAGCGTAATTACACCTAGTTTAAATATAGTGGTGTAATGCCATTTTATGGGTAAGCCATGGTAATCTTACGCCTTATTTTTTGGGTTATTTACAGAGACGTCAGATGAAATTAATCGAAATAGACAAGATCACCTACCGTGAACATTTAAACCGCGTGATCATAGTGTTTATTGCTTGCCTTGCTTTCTTGTCGTTACTAATGGGCCAGCTGTTGATCAGGATATGGGGCCAAGTTGAAGTAGCGACTGGCGAATCGACGGGTAATTTTCATCTTAATTTTTTAGGCGTACTGTTAGCTTTTGCTTTATGTGGTGGGGTGTTATATCGACAGCGGCATCATGCCTATTTTAAAGAGATCTATTATGTGTCGCGTTTAAAAGCGCTGCATAATCGCATCTATCGAAAACTAAAAGCCATTAAACTTGCGGCACAGAACAACGATGTCAATGCGTTGATTATTTTGAGCTTCTATTACACTAGCTTAAAATTTGTTTACCTGTTAGATGACAACACCTTGACCCTAGGTGAGGTGGACGTTGAGCTAAACCGGATTAATCAGCAGATTGAGCGTTTAGGGCTAACGGTAGGCGCGCAAGATTTTAGCGCCGAGTTACTAACGCGCTTTTAGGGGGAACTCGTATAGCCCTATCTTGGGGGCAAGCTTTCAGTCTGCCGATGAGCCGGTGAATTTAGGGCCTAGGCATCCGAGCTGGTGATGAAAGGCAAACACTGGCGAGTGCTCTGCTGGCTGTTAAGTTAACGGCTTGATAGGACCTAACTGGGCATATCTAGGCCAAACACTTCATTAAACGCCGCCATCAACAGCTCGACTTTGGCGGTTTCTCGCGCCGAGTGCTTATACACCATCGACAAATTAAACGGATAACTGGCGGCATCGCCGTGAATTATCTTCATCTGACCCGCCTCTAGCTCTTGCTGGATATAGCTTAGCGGCAGGTATCCAATATAGCAGCCCGATAAAATTAAGGTTTTACGAGTATCAAACTGATACGCTTTTGCTGACAAATTTAAGCGTTTTAATTGCTCGCGCCCATCGGGATCGATATCGACGCCAGGGTGGATAGAGGCGGTTTTTGACAGCATTTCGGCGCTGATCTGGGCATCACTGAGCTCAAAGTAGGGGTGCTGAGCGCTGCAGCACAGATAGATAGGCTCGCTAAACAGTGTGCGGTAGTGCAATCCTTCAATCTGCTGATAGCTTGGCAGTAAGCCCACATGGGCCTTGTCTTGCAGTAACGATTTCTCGATATGGTGCAGCGCTTCACCGTCTAAAATCAGGTGTAGCTGGGGTTGGCGCGCATGGATGTAGGCCACCACCTGTGCCAGTTTCTGTTGCATGGTGTGATCTAACTGATCGGCACATAAGATCACCAACTCGCCGATCAGCTCCTCGCCTAGGTTATTCACAAACATAGAGAAATCATTGAGTGAGTCAAACAGTTCTATGCAGGCGTGATACACGGCTTGTCCCGCCTCGGTCAGGGCAAATCCGCCACGGCCTCGGCTGCACAATTTCAGTTTCATGCGGCTTTCAAGGTTGGACATATGCACGCTAATGGTCGAGCGGGTGACACCCAGTTCGGCTTCGGCTGCGGCAAAGCCGCCATTCTCCACTACGGTGCGAAAAATGCGCAGCAAGCGTAGGTCATATTCGGTGACAGCCTTAGGGATGATCGATTGCTTGCTCATAAGTTTTACCGTCATAAAACATTGTGTTGATTATTTTGTATTTAACCTGAGTTGCTTTTGCTATTCAATAGACAAATTTAGTGACTAAAAGCTCAGCCCTTTTGATTTGGAGTATTTATGCAGGGAATTAAAGATAGCCAGTTAATCAAGCTCGCCTCATATATCGACGGTAACTGGGTCGATAGCGCCGACCGTTTTGCGGTGGTCAATCCCGCCAATCAACAGGTGGTGGCCGAGGTGGCCAATGCTGGCTGTGATGAAACCCAAGCGGCGATAGTGGCCGCTAAAAAAGCCCTGCCAGCGTGGTCAAAAAAGAGCGCCAATGAGCGCGCCGCACTGATGCGTAAATGGTTTAACTTGATGATGCAACATCAAGATGATTTGGGCCGCATATTAACCCTAGAGCAGGGCAAGCCGCTGGCAGAAGCCAAGGGTGAAATTGCCTATGGCGCGGCCTTTATCGATTGGTTTGCCGAAGAGGGCAAGCGTGTCTATGGCGACACCATTCCGGCGCCAGCCAGTGACAAGCGTATTATTGTGATCAAGCAGCCAGTTGGTGTGGTGGCCTCGATTACCCCATGGAACTTCCCCAACGCGATGATCGCTCGTAAGGCCGCAGCGGCCTTAGCGGCAGGCTGTACTTTTGTGGCGCGCCCTTCGCCGTCGACTCCCTTGTCGGCACTCGCCATGGCTGAGCTGGCCGAGCGCGCCGGGATCCCAGCCGGGGTGTTTAATATTGTGGTGGGTGAAGACGCTGCGGGTATGGGCAAGGTGCTTACCCAGCATCCAGACGTGGCTAAGTTTACCTTTACCGGCTCCACTGCGGTGGGCAAAATTTTACTGGCCCAGTGCGCCACCAGTGTAAAAAAAGTGTCGATGGAGCTGGGTGGCAATGCGCCCTTTATCGTATTCGATGATGCCGATATCGACGCCGCAGTGCAGGGCGCTTTGGTGTCGAAATACCGCAACGCGGGTCAAACCTGTGTGTGTACCAACCGCATCTTAGTGCAAAGCAAGGTGGCCGCCGAGTTTACCGAGAAATTCAGCGCCGCCGTGGCGGGTTTGCAGGTTGGAGATGGCTTGAGCGAGGGGGTCACCGTTGGCCCGATGATCTCTAAAACCGCGGTCGACGATGTGCTAAAGCTGGTGGACGACACTGTGGCCAGTGGCGCGACAGTGATTGCTGGCGGTGGGCGCAGTGAGTTAGGCGAAAGCTTTCTTGCGCCTATGATAGTGACTGGCGTCACCAATGATATGGCGCTGGCACGTAATGAAATTTTTGGCCCTGTCACACCTATCATTAGTTTCGACGATGAAGCACAAGCCTTGGCGCTGGCTAACGATACCGAATATGGTTTAGCCGCTTATTTCTATGCCCGCGATATTGGCCGTATTTTCCGTGTTGCTGAGGGACTTGAATATGGCATGGTTGGCGTCAACGAAGGCATTATCTCTAATGCGGCTGCGCCTTTTGGCGGCGTAAAACAATCGGGTAATGGCCGTGAAGGGTCAAAATATGGACTCGATGATTATTTAGAAATTAAGTACCTGTGCCTTGGCGGACTGGATAAGTAACTCAATAAGATTAAAGGATTTCAAAATGAGCAACGCAGATTTACAAGCACGTAAAGTGAACGCCATCGCCCGAGGTCAGGGCAACGCCTATGCCGCCTATGTTGAACGTGCCAGCAATGCTGAGCTGTGGGATGTGGAAGGCAAACGTTATATCGATTTTGGCACAGGCATCGCGGTATGTAATACCGGCCACAGCCATCCAAAAATAGTCGAAGCCGTTAAGGCGCAGCTGGATAAATTTAGCCACACCTGCGTGATGGTTAATCCTTATGAATCGGCGGTTGAACTGGCCGAAAAGCTGACTGCTATCGCCCCGGGGCCGAGTGATAAGAAAGCGATTTTTGTGACCACTGGCGCCGAAGCCGTGGAAAACTGCGTCAAAATAGCCCGTGCGCACACGGGGCGTCGCGGCGTTATCGCCTTTAATGGTGGTTTTCATGGCCGTACCAATTTAACCATGGCGCTAACGGGTAAAATCAGCCCGTATAAGCATCAGTTTGGCCCCTTTGCCGGTGATATCTTCCACGCGCCTTATCCAATGGCGCTGCATGATGTGAGCGTGAAAGATTCACTTAAAGCGATTGAAAACCTGTTTAAGGTCGATATCGCCCCTTGCGATGTGGCAGCGATTATTGTTGAGCCAGTGCAGGGCGAAGGCGGCTTTTATATTGCGCCACCTGAATTTTTACAGGCATTGCGCGCGCTGTGTGATACACATGGCATTGTATTAATTGCCGATGAAATTCAAAGTGGTTTTGGCCGCACCGGTAAGATGTTTAGCTTCGAACATGCCCAGGTGGAGCCGGATCTTATCACCATGGCGAAAGGCATTGCCGGCGGTTTCCCACTGGCGGCCGTGGTGGGCAAGAGCGACATTATGGATGCGCCGCTTCCCGGTGGTCTTGGTGGTACTTATGGTGGCTCGCCCGTGGGCTGCGTGGCGGCGCTGGCTGTACTAGAGGTCATTGCCGAAGAAAACTTAGTTGAGCGTGCGGCGCAGATTGGCGCGACATTTAACGAGCATTTGACCGCGCTGCAACAGCGTTATCCGCAGCTGATTGGCGAGGTGCGCAATCAAGGCGCGATGATCGCCATGGAGCTGTTTGTCGATGGTGACAAAGACCAACCCAATACAGCACTTACCCAAGCCATTATCGCCAATGCCGCCGAACATGGCTTAGTGCTACTGGCCTGTGGTTTTTACGGTAACGTGATCCGTTTCTTGCCCGCATTAACCATTAGTGATGAGACGGTACAGGAAGGGCTGGAGAAATTTAATCAGCTGTTTGCTGCTGTGGCAAAATAATACCAGTCAAATAACCATGATTTTAATAGGCTTGTTTGCGGCGTAAATGGAGCATCATTAGCCAGTATTTTACCCTTCAAACGTTAGCCGAGAACGAATGCGATTGCGAGCACAGCAACGCATGGTATCAGGGGGTTAGTCGCACTCGTGACTAAGCCCTTTTTTATGCTGGTAAGACTCAGGTTATCTAGCTAATTTATCGCGATTAATCCATAGTATGAGCTTGAATAAGCGCGCCAAGCGCGTGAAAATGCCTACTGGCAGATTATTTAAGCGGGTCACTCGGCCTGCACCTTATGGAGTAAAGCGTTTGCAGCACATAGTTTGGAATATCGATCCTGTGATGATCTCGTTCATGGGACTTAAAATACATTGGTATGGCGTACTGTTTGCCTTGGCGATCGCCAGCGGTTTTCAGGTGATGAAGCGTATTTATGTACGTGAAAGTTTAGATGTAGAGTCGTTAGATAACCTACTGATTTATTGTGTGGTAGGCATCATTATCGGTGCGCGATTAGCCCATGTATTGTTTTATGATCCTGGCTATTATTTTGCCCATCCGTTGAAAATTTTAGCGATTTGGGAAGGTGGACTTGCCAGCCACGGCGGTGGAATAGGGGCCATATTAGCCCTGTATTATTATCATACTAAGACCAAATTACCCTTTCTGTTTTTACTCGATCGCTTGGCGATCGCCACCGCCATCTTTGGCTTTTTTGTGCGCATGGCCAATTTTGCCAATTCAGAGATCTTAGGTGTGGTGACAGATAAGCCTTGGGGGATCATTTTTGAGCGTATCGATCGCCTACCTCGCCATCCGGCTCAGTTATATGAGGCGTTGGCTTATTTAATTATCTTTATCAGCCTGTGGTTCATCTATCGCACTACGCAGATGAAGCAAAAACAAGGTGCGATTTTCGGTCTATTTTTAGTGTTGGTGTTCAGCGCGCGGTTTATCATCGAAGAGATCAAGGTAAAGCAGGCGGCCTACGCCCAAGATTGGGCCATTAGTGCTGGGCAGATGTTGAGCGTGCCTTTCTTAATCGTTGGGGTTGTCTTATTAGCGCGGCCTTATTTAACACGGCGTTAGGCTTAACCTATTAAGTCTGCATTACGTGTTTGGCTGGTGGAGGTTGGGCTCATCAGCCATATACAGTTATAGAATCGATGGCGCCCATGCGTCTTCTTAGGCTGAGTTCTTTAGCCGTCTAAAAAAGGATATCGATGTCTTACGAAATTATCTTACTGGGAATTGCGGCATTGATTGCCGTGGGTATTTTATTACATCATCCGTCTAAAACCTTTGGGCTGCCAAGCTTACTGATTTTTATGGGAGTAGGCTTAGCGCTGGGCAATGGCGAATTTAATTTTGTGTATGATAATTTGGCCGTCACTTCGATGGTGGGCGGGGTCGCCCTTAATGTGATCGTGTTTGTGGGCGGTATTAATACCTCCACCGAGAGCATTAAATTGGCTTACAAAGAGGGCGGTGTGTTGGCGACCTTTGGCGTGGTGCTGACAACACTCTTGTTGGCATTATTACTCTATCCGCTCACCAACTGGGGCCCGATTATTTGTCTGTTGTTTGCGGCGATGGTGTCATCTACCGACGCGGCCGCGGTGTTTTCAATTCTTGAGGCGAAAAAACTCAAATTAAAGCAGCAGACCGATCGTATTTTGGAGTTTGAATCGGCCACCAACGATCCTGTCGCGCTGGTGATGGTGATGATTTTAACCGGTATCGCCCTCGCGCCCAATGAAGCAATATCGGCATGGGAGATAGGCCAAACTTTAGTGCTGCAAATTCTGTTTGGTATCTTAATTGCTTTCGTGGTGGCTAAGCTGGGCGTATGGGCGCTTAATCATATTCAGTTGCAAGAGTATGGTCTGATCCCTGTGTTCGTATTAGCATGCTTTGTGCTTGCGGCCTACGGCAGTGAACTCGCGGGCGGCAATATTTTGATTGCTTCTTACGTTGCGGGGGTCGTGTTAGGCAATGGAATCAAGCGTGGCGGCGAGGTGACGCGCCACTTCTTTAATAGCATGTCGTGGTTAGCTCAGTCATTGATGTTTATTGTCTTGGGGCTGCAGATGTTTCCCCAAACCTTGATGTCGGTGTTTACCCTGTCACTGCTGCCGGCAGTATTGCTGATGTTTGTGGCGCGGCCGTTAGCGGTGCAGCTGTGTTACTTGCCCTTTAGGCAGGCCAGTTGGCAAAAGCGGCTGTTTATCTCATCAATAGGCTTAAAGGGGGCTACTCCAATTGTATTTGCGTTAATTCCGGCGGCTGCAGGAGTCGATGGCGCCATCGAATTAGTGCATATCGTGTTCTTTATGGTGCTATTTTCTATTGTCATTCAAGGGGCGGCTATTGAGCCGCTAGCCAAAAAGCTTCAATTGAATCAAGATGACTAAGTTGTTGAAATAGATTGTTAAAAGTCGATGTTGCTGAGTTTATCAATGAGATCTAGCTTGCCGCCCTATCTGATATGCAGTATCTATATCTGATGAGGCGGCCTATCTAAGGCCTGTTGATCTTTCAAGGTTATTTTTGCAGCGAATGATTGAGTATTGATACAAGGCAGAAGCTTTGTGGTGTAGTAATTCTATATAACAAGCTGAGAACGCAGTAGAAATACTCAACAAACGCTGCCCGAAGGGTTCGGCTAAAAACGTTTTACTCTTTGTTAAGTGCATTTTGCTTAGATGACTAGGCTGCAATCCACTCGCCTCAATTAACACGTTTTTGTCTCGAACAAGATTCAACCCGCAAAGATCAACAGGCCCTCGTTAACCGTACTTATTTCAAGCGATAGATCACTTCGACTCGGTCACTCACCGTGGTTTGCGCCTGCTGATAACTCTCGGCAACATTGCCTTTTGGTGCGGCGTCCATGCGATACATCACCGGCTGTACCTGACGCTGATCGTAATAACGGATCTGCCATACTCTATCTACCTCTGTACCAAATTCGGCGGCTAAGGCCTTGGCTTTTTGCTGGGCATCGGCGATCGCCTGTTTGCGTGCCTGTGCGATTAATTCGTCGGTTTTACTCGAGGTAAAGCTAATATTGTTAACTCGATTAATCCCCTGTTCAAGCGCCGTATCTAATATTTTATTTAGTTGTTTCAGCTCCACTACTGTGACGGTCACTTGACGACTGGCACGATAACCCACTTCGGTTGTGGTGCGAGTGTCACTGTTGTATTGCTGTTTGGCTTGCAGTGAAAGGTTGGCGCTGTGGATCTGGTCGCGTTCGACGCCTGCTTCGGCTAAACGGGCTAAAAAGTCTGCGACCGCCTTATCGGAATTAGCCTTAGCGTCTGCCGGAGTCTTAGCCTCGCTGACCACTTCGACATTAATTTCCGCCATATCGGCCTTAACCATCACCTGGCTGGTGCCGACGGTTTCAATATGGGGAAAATTGAGTTCATTGGCTTCAGCCTTTGTGGCTGCGATAGCCAGGGTGCTGCTCAACAAACTTGCCGTTAATGTTGCTAATATGGTTTTTTTCATTGTTTACTCCGAAATAAGGATGTTAGTCATTGATTGAGCCTAGAGATTGTCAATCCTATGCTTATAAACGGCCGAGTTTGCTAAAAGGGTTAAGTGTGGTGAATTTTTTATTTAACCTGAATATAGGTTGTTTAGTGTGCCGAACATATTGCCCCACTTAAATGAAGTTTAAAAGACTGAGCACAGGCAGTTGCGTTAGGGGAGCCAGCCGCAGTCACTTTGAGTGACTGCGCTGGTTTTATGTCAGCTATGAGTTTAATTTTAGCGGTTGTTATTGGCTTAAGGCTTAAGCCGTCTCGGCCTTTAAAGGCGATATACTTTGAACAGTTTCGGCTTTGGTGGCTATTGCCCAAATGCTATTTGGCTCCCCCCGATGTGCTCTTAAGTATGTTTTTCGGCTGGCAATATAAAACAGCAATGCAAATATTGTTGCCACAATTTCAACCGATGCCCCATAAAGTCCCCCTAGGGACCACGTCTCAAATAATTGCGGAGAAGCCAGTGCTAGGGATGTCAGCGGGATCAGTAAACAGGTGGCCGCTAAGCTCCGTAATAAGTGAATCGCCGCAATTGCCGCTCCGCGCCATAAAGCGTAGCCAATAGCGCCAAAGAAGCTAAGGTAATAGCAGTAGAGATAAGAGTAGTTGGTTTGAAGCTCAAATATATAGAGCCATTTCGTGGCGAGTATCGCGACGCAAACGCCTAATATCGAACCCAAGCAGACACCTACAGTTAACGCGGCCATCAGGTAACTTGAGCGAGTCTGTTGTCCCTGTTTTTGTCGGCGCTTTTCGAGCCACAATAAATTGCCGCTATAGAACAAAAAGGCACCTAGCAACCCCATAGCGAAATAAAGCCAACGGCCAAAGTAACCGGCATAGTTACCAAAGTGTAGACCGAAAAAGCTATTAACGATGGCGGTATAGATACCAGCCTCGTCGTTGGCAATGGTGTTGAAAGCGATTTTTTGGGTATAAGGATTCATATAGATGTAATCGCTATAGCCGCCGCGCATGATGGTATTATCGCTAACCAGTTTTACCGCAAGGCTTGGGTTGCTGCTGTCCAGCCTAGAGAACGCCATGGAGCTTATGCGGTAGCCCTCGCTCATGGCATTGATTCTCTCTAGATAACTGGTGACGGGTGGCAGATCGGCAACCGAGTAGCTGATATTGGACTGGGGTCTGGGGGAGAACATCGGCTTATCGCCATAGACCAGACTTAACCCGCCGTAGAGTACATCGTGAAAGGCAAATATGACGACACTCCAAGCAATAATGATGTGAAAGGGGAGGCTAAAGATCCCCACTAGGTTATGGCTATCGAGCCAAAAGCGATTAGCTCCTTTATTTTTACGCAGCGCAAACAGGGTCTTCATCATTGTGGGCAGTAAAAAAATCACCCCTGAGACGAGCGCCAAGAAATAGAGTAGCGATGCGATACCCAGTACTAATACCCCTAATCTTTCATGGCCGATCTTACCCGGTATCCCTGCGGTGCGGTGTAGTTGATCGATGAGCCTGCCCAGTTTATTGCTCGAACTGGCCACTGTGGTCAATTGATTATCGTCATTGAGGCTCGCCTGAGTCAGGCTATCGTCGAGTCTTAGGCCGCGTCCACCGCCCTTTTCGTACCAGGCCATGGGAGACTTATCTTGATCGAAACTAATGATAAAACCTTGTTTGGCTTTATCGTGGTTTGCCATCGCTTGTTTGACTAAATCATCAAGCTGTGAAGTGTCTACTTGGGGTAAATGATGGCTAGGTGGTGTTGCCCATTGAGTAATCTGGGGCTTAAACATGGTCAATGACCCGGCATAAAATCCGATGAACAGAAATAAGCCGGCGATGATGCCTGTCCACGTATGGATAGACTGATATGTGCGTAGGATATCGGAACGAATTTTCACAGCGACCACCTCAAAACGGCGAATAAAAGCAGGCTTGCTAGGTTTGCTACGCCTAAATAAAACAGCGCATTACGTGCAGTTTTGAACATAAAACTCAAGCTGAAAATGCACAGCCACAATAGGCAAACCAGCCACATATTAAATTGCACTTTGGTCGGCGCATCTATACCTCCGGGGCCAAACCAGGCGAATAAACCTATGATGCCGTAAGCCAAGCTGAATCCTAACAGGCTAGCGATCAGCGTTTTTTGCCACCATTGCGGTTGGATCTTATTGACAGGAGATAACACTTTCATGAAGAGCGCTCTTTTTTGCGGATTAAGGTGATAAATGGAATGCAGGCACATAGGCTAATGGCGGTAAATAACCAAGTGAATATAGCTGCGGTCGTGGTTAACAATTGTAACCAGCTGAGCAATGCTGCCAGCAGTAAACTCCATCCCATCAGGGCTGCCGGAGTTGGTAGAGGTTGACGCAGTACCCGCTGGTGTTTGCGGGTTAAGTAGATAAGGGCCGTACCTATAAAACTCAGTACTAGAGCCATCAACTGAAACATCACGGTATTCATTCCTTGTTACGTTAGTTATTCAAGCTGACAAATATAGTAATGTAAATGATATTGATTCTCAATTGTATTTAATCTTTGGTTAACGTAAATTATTGGCCTGTTAATTTACGTCTCACCTTTCTTGCCTTAACCAGAGGGTTTATATGAACAATAAGGCGCTTCAAAAAAAACTCCCCACCCTGACTTTGCTCTGTTCGCCGTTATTATTGACCACCTATGCGATAGCAGACGATGCTCCCGTGAAGCCGATGGAGGTGATCACTGTGCACGGGGAAAAAATGGAACGTAGTCTTAAAGACACGACGTCATCAGTATCTGTGATTGATAAAGAGATCTTAGATAGTGGCCAGTATCAATCGATTTCAAATTTGCTCGCCGAGGTCCCAAATGTGGTGGCCTTGAGTGGCTCAGTTCCCGATATTCGAGGTGTGACGGGTAATGGCGCCGCAGGAGGGTTTAACTCCTTTTCTGGTGGTGCTAATGCTAGGGTCTCAACCTTAATTGATGGAGTGGCCGAACCCTTTATCGCCGATTTAACTGGAGATACAGGCCTTTGGGATATTCAGCAAGTTGAAGTATTTAGAGGCCCTCAATCTACGTTAAATGGACGCAATAGCATTGGTGGTACCGTCTTTATTAAGACTTTAGATCCGACATTTGATTGGAATGGTGCGGCTCGCATTGGTTATCGTAATCAAGATAATTACCTCGACAGTGCGGTGATGCTATCTGGGCCGATTTTAGATGACCAACTGGCATTTCGCGTAAGTGGTCAAAATGTCACCGGCGATAGCTTTGTAGAAGAACATATCTATGCAAGTAATCCCGATAGCTTTGACCAAAATGAACTGACGACCAATCGTTGGCGAGCAAAATTACTCTGGCAACCTGCAGGGTTAACAGATTTAACAGTGCTTTACGGTTACTCCTACAATCATGAGAAGGGCAATACCGGGCGCAAATTTTTTTCCGGTGATGATCCATGGGCCTTTAAGTCGATCATGCACAGATATATGGATACCGAGTCCCATACTCATTCGGTTAAATTTGATTATCAACTTAGTGAGAGTCAAAGTGTCGATCTGTTATTGGCCTATATGGATTACCAATGGGGATTTAACTCCTACGAACCTAAAATCACCAGCCAGCAGTATGTTGCCATGGATGATACAAGCTACACCTTAGACGGAAAATACAGTTTTGGGTTAGATGACCCAAGCCTTAATGGCTTTGTTGGTTTGTCTCTTCATAAACGTAACCAAGATTTCGCTAGCGTTGGAAGCTATCCCTATCAAGGTGATGACACCAGTGAGTCTGAATCTGTGTACGCAGAGCTTTATTATCAGTTGAGCCAACATCTAGGGCTGACCCTCGGTGGCAGAGTCATGCATGAGGAGCAAACGCGTAATTTCGCCGTGTTATCAACTGGCGAAGAGTTCAATGAGCAGTTAAACAAGAATAATACCGTGACCTTACCTAAATTCGTCTTACAGTATTTTGTCGATGACTCGACCACCTTATCGATCAGTGCGCGTCAAGGTTACAACTCTGGTGGCGGTGCGCTCTCAGCCGATAATGAGTATTACTATTATGACGAAGAGTCGGTTAATACCTATGAGATCAGCTCACGCAGTCATTTCTTTAATGGCAATATCAACTTGAATGTCAATTTGTTCTATAACGATTTTGAGGGTTATCAAGCATCGAATAGCCAACGTAGGATCACCAATATTGATAAGGCGGAGACTATGGGGCTCGAGGTCGAATTGACCGCGATGTTAACTGATAATTTGCAGTTAACCAGTGGCTTTGGTTTGTTAGAAAGTGAGATTAAATCGGCCGATCAGGCCTATGGTGACATCATAGGTAATGAGCTTAATTCCGCGCCTAATGTTACCGCGAATGTAGGTTTAAAGTACTGGCTAAATGATGAGTTAACCTTAGGCGTATCTGGGCATTATGTCGGTGAATACTTTGGTGATATCAATAATAGCGAGGAACGAGTCGCGGGTGACTATGTGATCACACGTTTTAACCTCGATTATCAAAATGAAAACTGGCGTATTAGTGGTTTCGTCAACAACCTATTCGATGAGCAAGCCGTGACGGTCAGGCAACCTCCTAGACGCAATTATACTGATGGTTATGTGGCAATCGTTGATCCAAGAAACATTGGCGTATCGGTCGCGTATAACTTTTAGTGCAGGTAGGCTAATCGATAATGCAACGGGTTAATCGACTCGTTGCATTATTTTTATATTGAGCGCTAACGCTTAGGGCGTCTAGAGTGGGATGGCTTACCTTTATTCGCGCCAGCAGGTTTTTTCTTTTTACCATGATGTTGCATAAAGTGCTCGGGGCCTTCAATCTTATCCCGTAGCGATTTATTGGGTTTCTTGGCAGGCTTTTTTACCGCTTTTTTGGGGCTTTTCTTATCTTCAGATGAAGAGTGTTCGATAAGCTTAAACAGGGTTGAAAGTTCCTCCTCATCTAAGTCACGCCACTCTCCTAAAGGTAATCCTTTTAAGGAGACATTCATTATGCTTTGGCGTTCAAGCTTGGTCACTTCAAAATTGAAATACTCACACATTCTGCGGATTTGGCGGTTAAGGCCTTGTACCAGTACGATTTTAAACACGAAAGTAGAGAGCTGCTCTACCTTACACTTCTTGGTAATAACCCCAAGCATGGGCACGCCAGCGCGCATGCCTGTTAAAAACGCCTCAGTGATCGGCTTGTTCACTGTCACCACATACTCTTTGTCGTGATTGTTGCCAGCACGCAAAATTTTATTGACCAAGTCGCCATTATTGGTGAGGAATATCAGCCCTTGAGAGTCTTTATCTAAGCGGCCAATGGGAAACACTCGTTCGCTATGATTGACGAAGTCGACGATGTTATCGCGCTCGGCATTTTCGGTGGTGCTGACGATGCCGACAGGCTTATTTAAGGCGATAAATACCAAGTCGTCGGCGTCTCTTGGCTCAATATCGCGGCCATTCACTTTCACCTTATCGCCAAATGAGACCTGGTCGCCTATTTGAGCACGTTTACCATTAATAAAAACATTACCTTGCTCGATAAAACGATCGGCTTCTCGGCGAGAACAAATACCACTTTCACTGATGTACTTGTTAAGACGGATCCCAGCTTCGCTCACAATGGCTTCCTTTGAAAAGAGGAGCGCTTTCGCGTTCCGAATAATGGGCGCCAATTGCAGGGCGCAGTAGGTGTAAATGCTATCACATTCACTGTCATTGGGTGGCACAAAATGGTGTTTGCTCACGCTATCTATCAGTCATCTGACGGGAAGAGGACCACATCTATAACTTGAAAGTGAATTAAAAATCGAATAAACAGCATATTTATTGACACGAAAAGGGCGGGTGCTTATAGTCTGTGGCTGTTGGGGTATTTATAGAAAAAGAGAGTTTACAATGAACAAATCCGTGTTATTAGGCAGTTTTAGCTTGGTTGTAGCCTTGTTGTTAACTGGATGTGGTAAAAGTGATGATGTACTCGTGGTTGGAACCAATGCAGCCTTCCCACCTTTTGAATATGTCGGTGGTATTAGTGGCGATGAAATCAAAGGTTTCGATATAGATTTAGCGCGTCAGATAGCTAAAGACGCCGGCAAGACCTTAAAGGTCGAAAATATGAAGTTTGATTCGCTCATCGTGGCATTAAACTCAGGTAAAATTGATTTTATCGCCTCGGGGATGACCATCACCCCCGAACGCCAAAAAAGCGTTGATTTTTCGGCGCCATACTATGAAGCAACCCAAGTGGTGTTAGTGAATAAAAATGATGAAGCTATTCACGGCCTTGATGACCTTAAAGGCAAGCATTTTGCGGTGCAGTTAGGGTCAACGGCCGACATCATGGCAAAGCAATATACCCAAGAGGTAACCGCCTTTAATACCGGTTTTGAAGCTATTAAAGAGCTGAAAAATGGCAAGGTGGATTTGGTGCTATTTGATAGTGAGCCTGCGGCTAACTACCTAGCTAAAAATCCAGAGTTGAAACTTATCAGCCTCGACTTCGAGCCTGAGTTTTATGGGTTTGCTGTGAGCAAGAGCCAGCCTGAGCTACTTAAGAGTATCAATACGACCTTGGCCAATATGAGGGTCAGTGGCCAGTATGATGCACTGATCGCCCAACATATGAAGTGAGCAATCCATGATAGATGCAATTAACACTTCGCTGTTCACCCCGATAGGTGACGACGGCTTAATAGGTATCTTGCTGATTTTAAATGGTCTCAAGGTCACTTTGATGGTCACCTTTTTCGCCATGATCTTAGGGGCGATATTAGGCATTACCACCACCATGATGAAGATGTCATCTAAGTGGTATCTACGTTGGCCTGCCGACTTATATGTAGGTGTGATCCGCGGTACACCAGTGGTTGTGCAGTTAGTGATCCTTTACTTTATCGTATTATCCTCTTTAGATGTCGACAAGGTAACCGCGGCCATTATTGCCTTTGGCCTTAACAGCGGCGCCTATATCTCTGAAATTATTCGCGCCGGTATCGAAGCGGTGGATAAAGGGCAAACCGAGGCGGCGCGGTCATTAGGTTTGTCTCCAGGGATGACCATGAAAGAGGTGATCATGCCGCAGGCGGTAAAGAAGATTTTACCCGCCCTTGGCAACGAGTTTATCGTGCTACTGAAAGAGACTGCGGTCATAGGCTTTATTGGTGGCGTCGATTTGATGCGCGCCGGCGAAATCATTCGTAGCCGTACCTTTGAGGACAGTGTGCCGCTATTTACCTGTGCAATCATCTACCTGCTACTGACGTACAGCTTCACCTTTATGCTGTCAAAACTGGAAAAGAGGCTAAAGCAAAGTGATTAAGATAACCAATTTACATAAGAGCTTCGGTGATAATCAGGTGCTCAAGGGGATTAGTCAGCATATTGCCCGCGGTGAAGTGGTGAGCGTAATTGGCCCAAGTGGTAGCGGTAAGAGTACCTTTTTACGCTGTATCAACTTGCTAGAACAGCCGACCGAAGGTGATATTGTTATCGATGGTCAGTCGATCACGGCTAAAGGCGCCTGCATCGATAAGCTGCGTCAAAAAGTGGGGATGGTGTTTCAAAACTTTAATCTGTTTCCTCATAAAACCGTGATGCAAAATATTACCTTAGCCCCAGTAAAGCTTGGCTTGATGAGCCAAGTTGAGGCCGACCGTCAGGCGGTGGAGTTGCTGGCACAAGTGGGTTTGCAAGATAAAGCCAATGCTTATCCTGCCAGCTTATCGGGTGGACAAAAGCAGCGGGTGGCCATTGCTCGTGCCTTGGCGATGCAGCCTGAATTAATGCTATTTGATGAGCCTACCTCGGCGCTCGACCCTGAAATGGTTGGCGACGTACTCGATGTGATGAAGTCCTTGGCGTTAGCGGGCATGACCATGGTGATTGTCACCCATGAAATGGGCTTTGCGCGAGATGTGTCCGACAGAGTGATTTTTATGGATGGGGGCTATGTGGTGGAAGATAGCTCACCGCAAGCGCTGTTTAGCGCCCCTAAAGAGGTGCGTACTCAGGCATTTTTAAGCAAGGTATTACGCTAGTCGGTTAGTCTATATTGATATTATGCCCCTAATTATCTATCGATAAAAAGGCTCTATTCTTGAGCAAATTAACAAGGCAAGCTTGCGAGCTTGCCTTGCTATTGATTGCATTTTACGCGGCGCCCAGCGCCTTGAGTTTAAAGCGGTTTGCCGTTTGAGCCGCCAGTCGCATCACGAGAGTCGCTATTACAACCACAACCTTCGCCGCACACAGGTTTAAGCTTGGTGTAGTTAAGTGATGGTGTTTTGCCATGATAGCGTGCTTGCATGTCGTGCAACTTGTCGGTCAGCATGGTTTTTAAACAGTTAGCCAGAGGTTCAATCACCCCCTGATGACAATGCAGATAATAGCTGTCACAGGGCAGACCGCTGGTGGCAAGCCACTGCTCGGAGACATCGATAAACCCCACATCGCTGCGGTGCTCAAAGTAGGGCAGTGACATCACAGATGACAGCAAGCAAATATCATCGCTTCTACTGGTATGGTCGACCAACATACGCAAACTAGGGCTTCGAAGCACAATATTAAGATCGATATTATGGGCCTGGGCATACTGCTCTATGCCGTGTAATTGCTGCTCATGTAGGTTGGTGTTGACTAAGGTGATGTTGTAGTTAAATAGATCGACCAGAGGTTGTGTCGAGCTCAAGATCGGATGGCCGCTTCTAGCCACCATAAAAAAATGATCAATATCACCCAATTTAATGTTATTCACCATGGGATGATGGATAGGTTCGGTGGAGATGGTGCAATCAACTTTACCCTGACACAAGCGCTGGCTGATGTTTTCTGACCATGGCATCACATTGATATTGACCCCGCCTTCAATACAGTGGCAGGTGTGTTTCAGGTTATTCATCACCATTAATGACCACTGTTCGTATGTGGCAATCGTCAACTGAAATGGCTCTAAGGTTTTGCCTATGGTGATGGCGATAATTTTGTCGTATTGCTCAAGAATGGTCTGCACCATGGGGTAGAGGCGTAGCGCAATATGATTGGGCTCAAAGCCATATTGCTGGCGGATAAATAGCTCATTTTCTAATACCTCACGCAGGCACATCAATGAGCGGCTGACCTTAGATTGAGTAGTCAGTAGTTTTTCAGCAACCGCGATGCCATTTCTAAGTTCAACCAAGCCGACAAATACCTGTAAGGTAAAGTAATCTAAGCGGCTGATTTTTTTGTACATAGCCTGGCTCCTTGCGTTGTCAGTGGCTGGGGATGGTGATGGGCCACCGATAAGGTTCACTGTTCACTTAGGATGGGCAGTAGACGTATATGACGGATACACTCACAGGGCGTTAGCCTGTGTTAGTTTGTCGTACTCATCGATTATTCGCCCTAGCACTGTGACTCATCAGTAGGGGCGTATAGCCGTGGTGGTGTTTATCAATGGGTAAGGCTGGGCACCATCCTTTGTTGAGTGGTTATAGCACCACTAATAGAATAAAACTGCATGGGTGGTCACATTTTGAGCGCTGCAACTAGCCTGTTAGCTAAGGATATGATTGCTTATGTCTTCTAAAGGTATTTATGGCGTTTGCTAGTGACTTTTTTTAGGTAGTTACGGCTTTCTTGTCGAATATGGCGCTGAGTTAAAAACCAATAAAATTCGCTGCGAGTCATGTTATTGATGCGGACTAGGGCTTGGCGACGATCGCCACGGGGATTAAGGCTCTTCCATAAATTACCTGTGCCACCGTTATAACTGGATATCACCGCGTATTCGCGCTTTTGTGGATCGTCAATGCCCTTAAGGTAACGGCTAGAGAGCAGGTGTAAATAACCGGTCGCGACCTCAATATTTTTTTGTGGATGGTATAAATAGGCCGCTGACGGCGTATGGGCATAGCCTTTAATTAAATTAAAATAATCCCGCCCAGCGGTGTTGGCCTTTATCTGCATTAACCCTAGTGCATTAGAGCGTGATTTGGCTAAGGGATTAAAGGCGCTTTCGGTCTCCATGATCGCCATGATCAAATCAGGTTTAACCCCGTAGGTACGTGCCGACTGGCGCACAAACTCAATATACTTGTTGCCGGCAATTTGGGTGTGATTGTTGACCATGCGAATTGCCACTCGAAAACGGGCCGCTGGGGTGGCACTTTGCTGATTAAGGTTTTGATTGATAAGGTAGTCGGCAAAGCGCGCCGCCCGCCAATGAAACTCGATGGGGTGGCCATCTTGATCGTGTACCTGCCCCCAAAAAAAGGGCTTCTGTTTACCATTGATGAGGCCAAAATCGTGGGCGGTTTTGGCATCGATCACTTCGGGATCGATCTGAGTCAGCAGCACTTGGATCACCGCTTGTTTGAGCGAAGCTTTATTCACACTTTCAACCACAATCAGCCCGCGTTCGAAATCGACATAGGTGTGCTCTTGCTCGGCCTGATTAAGCACTAATACCGAGGGCGCTAAGCTGGGAGCGTTATGTTGATACTCGCGCAGTAACGCGGCAACATCGTCCTCATATTGGCTCAGATCTAGGCTTAATGCATTGCAGCAATACAGCAAAAAAAAGCCAGCAATAGTATGATATTTATTCATTTATCAACGCATTAAGCATAGGTGTTATTCGTAAGCAGTATACGTGCTCGGCGTGCTGGGGTTCAATGCTTGTTTGGTAAAGATGAGCGCCAGTACGCAGCTGTTCATGGGGCGTACTGGCGAGATAAGGCCTATGCCAAGTGCTGATGGTATCACCTAGGCGATGGTCATCTGCCCGGTATAGAGGATAAAGTTACGCAGTAAAAATACCCCGATCAGGCTAAAGCTAGCCGTGACCGCGACATAGGTAAATTTACGGTCGGCCGATACCTTCATCCATAAATTAAAGGCCAGTGGCAAGGTTAAACCGATACCGATAACACCGCCCCAAAATACCCAGCCCCAGAACCCGTAACCGATAGCGTTCAGGGCCGCCACTTGGCTTTGTCCACCCGATAAAATCAACCCGACAAAGAAGGTAAATAATAGGCCCATTTCCACCAAGATCAGCGGGATCTCAATACCATGAATAAAGCGCACCTCAACCCCATTAGGGTTACCGCGCAGTAACACACCGCCCAATAAGGTTGCCGCTGCACCAGAGGAGAGCCCCGAGATTAAAAACAGTAAGGGTAATACCGGATTATTCAGGAGTGGAAAGCCAATCAGCGCCGACAACAAAAAGCCGGTATAGGCGCCCAAGGAAATCGATAATATTACTAAGATACCTGTGATGGCGGCCTCTTTGGCCACTAGCCATCGAAGTCCGCGCTGCAGCCACATCCACTTGTCGCCTAATAACTGCAAGATCCCTTTGTTAAAGATGCAGGCAATCCAAGCAAATAACGCCACCTGATAAGCCATGAGAACCAGCACCCCCATCGACATCACAGAGGTGATATTGTAAAACACCAAAATCTTCCAAAAATCCAGTGGCTTGGTTAAATCGATAACCAAGATCCCTAAACCGCCAAATAGGGCTAAGGGAGCGATGATCGCCGCCGCTTGCACAAAGGGTGAATGATAGGCTTCGCCTGCTAACTTAACATGTTTGAGCATGATGGCAAAAAACACTGCGCCAGCAGACAAGCCCGCTAAAAACAGATAGATGGCAATAGGCCAATGCCATACCAGGCCTTCAAAATGAAAAGCACTCATAGCATTATCTCCCCA
Organism: Shewanella algidipiscicola; assembly: GCF_900380485.1. NCBI lineage: Bacteria > Pseudomonadati > Pseudomonadota > Gammaproteobacteria > Alteromonadales > Shewanellaceae > Shewanella > Shewanella algidipiscicola. The sequence goes on from NZ_OXJV01000001.1 coordinate 309,141, forward strand.
TCGATGGTTTGGATATGGAACAGCTTAGGCCGCGTACCTAAGTCCACTTTGGCACGGTAGGTGGGCTTACTTTTAAGTAGGTGGACTAAGGCAGAATCGGCATCTTTAAGGTTGCCAAAGGTCAATGCCTTGGTTGGACACGCGAGCACGCAGGCTGGCTGTAACCCTTGCTTTAACTGAGTTTGCTGGCAAAAATCACACTTGTCGGCGGTGCGAGTCTCTGGGTTAATAAAGCGTACTTGATAAGGGCAAGCAGCAATGCAGTATTGGCAACCGAAGCAGCGCTCTTCATGTACTGCGACTATACCCGTGTCTTTGTCAATATAAGCGGCGCCTGTGGGGCAAACCCTGACGCAAGGCGCGGCCTCACAATGTTGGCAAGAGACTCGGCTAAAGCGGTAGCTCTGGTTGGGATACTCGCCAAAGGGCCCGCGGCGCTCAATCTTGACCCGAGTTACCCCCTCGGGCACCTGATTGACCTCGCGGCAGGCTTCAACGCAGGCATTACAGCCGATGCAGGCATTTTCGTCGTGTACCATGGCGTACTTAATGTCAGCCTCTGAGCTCGTGTCACTGTGCTCTGCTAACGGAGACTGGGTGATGCCATATACAGAGGCCCCTGCCAGCAGCGCCCCACATCCTTTAAGAAACTGGCGTTTTGAATGTAGCATAACAGGCCTCCTATGGATTGACCTTATGGCAGGTAACACATAACTGGCAATGTTGCTGACGGCTTAACGACAACATAGGGTCGGATTCTGGATGAAGTTGGTGGCATTGAGCGCAGCCGACGCGCACGGCATGGACGTTGTGAGTCCAGTCGGCGTCGGCCAAGGTTTCATTATCATGACAGGTAAGACACACGGCCGCTTGCTGCTGGGCAGGCAAAGGGCTGTCGATGCCAAACTGGTTGAGGGAAGCCCCTTTTTTGGGGTGGTTGCCCTTTTCGCCGTGGCAGTCTTGGCAGACGATGGCTAAGCCTGGGTTGCCATGTAAGCCGAGCATCTGACCATTACGTTTGTGGCATTTAAGGCAGGTATCGCTGCTGGCGCTTGTATTGGTTATTGCCGTGACTTCGGCGGCAATACTAATGACAGGTTGGGTACAGTAAATTAATGCGGCGGCACTAAACGTGAGCAGTATTGAGATGTAACGGCTGATGTGGCACATACCGTATCCTTACACCTTAGGGTGAGCATGACCTCGGGCGGAGGTGAGAGCGCCAAGGTATTGGGTTGACGCTCGGTTGGGCAATGACAGCGAGATTAATGTTAATCATTAGGCGGCGAGTGCATTGCGTAGCAGCATCTCATCACACTGCTTATGTTTATCTAACTTGATAAATTGCACCCCAATGTAATCTAAACATTTTTCGATAAACTTAACCTGCTCAGGTGAGCTGCGATCAGTGTCGCTCACCACCAGTTTAACTGCCGAAGACTCATTGTCGACGACCACATAATCTAGGTGGCAATGTTCCATGAAGTCTTGTACCTCTTCGTGGTTTTTAATCGAATCATCAATATCAACCACGTTAACCAGAGACGCCCCGTACAGCACATCGTAGCGATTGCTCGCGATCGATTTTAAGCTTTTTAGAAACTGCATTGACTCTTGATCAAGCAGATGAGGCTTGATGCTTACGGCCGCATCAACCATCTGTACATCAGTTGATCTAAAGAACTTAATGCACGTCATTACGAAGGTCACGATAACGAGAGGCACAATAATAAATAAAACAAAGTACATAAAAGCATAACTTAAAATAACGGTAGCGGTGGCGTTCATGATAAACCTCCAAGGGGACTTAGCTTTTTCTCTCTATTTTATTATTGCTTCATGTGTGATATTTACAATAATTATTGAAATCAAATTATTAAAAGTTAGCGCATGATCTGATAGTTGATTTCTATAATTTCAACTTGTAGATTATCGTGAGGTGGATATGCCAATCTCAATTAATAAATATCTAATTATTTGCGGCATATCTATTTTAGTTGTTTAAAGTTGGCGTTTTTACTCTTCATGTATAAATATATGAATTTTAAAGTTATACGCTGCGCATAATTTAATTTATGCATGAGTTGTCAATAATGTTATTGTCGGATTTCGCTTATTAACTATACTTTGATCTGGTGTATTTTAAATCGGTAGAGGTATTTTTAAAATGAAAAATATAACTCTAGATAGTTTAGATATGCTCAGTGCTAATATACTAGTTAATTTGTATGAAAAGCATTCTGCCTCGTCAGTGGCCATCGATATGAATATACCTGCCCCTAAGGTAAGTCGTTGTTTACAGCATGCGCGGATGATGTTTAATGATCCGCTGTTTATTAGAAAAAAACATGGCCTCGAACCCAACGAATTTACCCGCCAGTTATACCCAATTGTGAAGGAGTTAGTGCAGTGCTCAGAGCACCTTTATCAATTAAATCATATTAATGCTGCCGAATCACATGCGGCGATGGTGATCTATGTCAGCGATCTCTTGATCGCCCATTTTCCCCAGCAATTGAGCGCGGCCATAAACGAGGCGCACCTGCCGATAAGTTTTGAGCTGCGTAGCGGCTCACAAGCGGTATTAGATGACATCGCCAATGGCCTTATCGATATGGCGGTAGTGAGTGAGTCTAATCCGAGCGCGCTGCAACAAGATCAACGCCTTAGTGTTATGCCATTGAAAACGTTATCACACCTCTATCTGTTGTGCGGCCTAGAACACCCAATATTGCAGCAGGAGATAAGCTTAGCCAATATGGCGAACTATCCTTATTTAAGTGCATTTAATCAACTTGATAAGGCTGCACTGGATCCTTTTGAGGCCTATTGCCGCCAGCAAAAATGCGCTTGTCATCTTGCGCCACGCGACAATATGCAAACCAGCCTTGGGTTTCATGATCTTTACCGCTATTTGGCCGACAATCACACTCTCAGCATAGTGCCTTACAGCAAGGTGTATGAACAAAGTTATCTACTACCCGGTTTGCATGTGTGCTGTTTATCGACCATAGACACTGCACTACTGTATGCGGATCATCCTCTGCCACGGCTCTATCTTGTCAGTGCCAAACGCCATCCTAGTGCGCATTTCGATTGGCTTAAACAAACTGTGGTTGCCCTGATTAAGCAAGAGGTGCACTAAGTGAGCGGGATCAATTGGTCAGTTGTTCGCTGGTGGCGGGGGCTGTAGGTTTACTGCGCCAAAAACGGTAGGCGTGCTTGCCCTGCTTTTTGACTTGGTACATGGCAGTATCAGCATACTCACAGCAGGTGATGAAGGTGTCGGTGTGATTAAAGCGGTAAATGCCGATACTTAACCCCAGAGAGACCAATTGCCCCTCGAGTTCTAGCGGTTGTCGGTAAACATTGAGTATCTTTTGAGCGAACTGGTGTAATAGCGCTTCATCTATGGCTGGGAGCAGGACAACAAACTCATCGCCGCCAAGCCGAGCGCAATGCGCCGACTGGCCATTTAGGCCGCTATGACTTAGATTGGTTAAGGTATTTGCCACATGGATTAAAAGTAGATCGCCCAATTTATGGCCTAAGCCATCGTTGATCCCTTTAAAATCATCAAGATCGATAAAAAATAAGGCCCCGCCACTGCTGGTCTGTGCTTGATGTTCTTCGAAGGTTTGGGTAATGGCTTTGCGGTTACTGAGGTGGGTGAGCGGATCGCTTAAGGCCAGTTGGGCTAACTCAAGTTCGTAACGCTTTTCTTGAGTGATATCGATATGAGTCCCCATTATTCGCAGCGGAGTGCCATCGGCACAGCGTTCTATGATGCGGCCACGATCGGACACCCAAGAGACTGAGCCATCTTTGTGGATCATACGGTGCACCGCTTGATACTCATCGGTTAGGCCATTGACGTGATCTTCAAATGCCTTAATCACCCACTCTTTATCATCTGGATGTAAGTTTTGTTTCCAGCTACTGATATGTGCTGCCAGCTCTTCGCGGCTAAAACCCAACAACTCGCCCCAAGGTCGATTGAAGATGGTTAAATTACCACTGGGAATATGCTGCTCCCAAAGGCATAAACCGGTGCCATCGAGGGCGGCACACAATTTCTCTTCGGCGCGAGCATTAAGCAGGGTGAGCTTAGCATTTTCTCGCTCGAGCGCGGCGTTACGCTGTTTAAGCGCCGCGAGTTCGGCTTGCACCCGTTGTAGTTCAGCATCCATTGAGAATTGAGTTCCATGAGTCGGTAGCAAGAGGATTGGCAATAATATACTGCGAATTGTGCTTGAGATCAGTAACCCTGATTGATAGTTGTGTATTTATGGCTTAAGAATGCACTTATTGTCGAGAGCAGGCTTTATATACTCAGACTTATGACTTAGTAGGCTATGATAGATGTCACGGCGCAAGGCTAGGGTAAGCGCAGCAATCACGAGGCTAGTGACAGGGAAAAGCAATGAATGATGCCTAGGCATCACTCATCACAAATTATGGCTCAGTTGAAATGAGTATTAGCACATAGTGAGAGTCGCTGATGTGCTAATACGGGTTTGCGGCTAGGCTAAATCGAAGCGATCGGCATTCATCACCTTAGTCCATGCGGCAACAAAGTCTTTGACAAACTTCTCTTGGTTGTCATCTTGCGCGTACACTTCTGCGTACGAACGAAGAATCGAATTAGAGCCAAACACCAGATCCACTCTCGTAGCGGTCCACTTTAGCGTATCGGTGGCCCGATCGCGGAGCTCATATAGGTTTTCACCGGCAGGCTTCCATGCATAATTCATATCCGTCAGATTGACGAAGAAGTCATTGGTTAGCGCACCTTCACGATCGGTAAATACCCCATGTTGGGTGCCGTTATAGTTAGTGCCAATAACCCGCATCCCACCAAGTAATACGGTCATTTCTGGCGCCGTTAACCCCATCAATTGGCTACGGTCAAGCAGTAACTCTTCTGCGCTGACGCTATAATCTCGTTTAAGCCAGTTACGGAAACCATCATGAATGGGTTCTAACACATCGAAAGAGTCAACGTCTGTCATAGCGGCACTGGCATCACCACGCCCCGGAGCGAACGGCACGCTAATTTCAACATTCGCCGCTTTGGCTGCCTGTTCAATGCCTAAGTTACCCGCTAACACTATGACATCGGCGACACTTGCTCCGCTACTGCTTGCAATACCTTCGAGTACACCAAGCACTTTGGCTAAACGTGTCGGTTCATTACCTTGCCAATCTTTTTGCGGCGCTAATCGGATCCGTGCACCATTGGCACCCCCACGCTTGTCTGAGCCGCGGAAAGTGCGGGCACTGTCCCATGCGGTCGTCACCATTTCACTGACGGTTAAACCACTTGCTGCGATCTTAGCTTTAACGGCGTTAATATCATAGTCAGTCTTACCAGCAGGAATAGGGTCTTGCCAAATCAGCTCTTCTTTCGGTACGTCGGGGCCGAAATAGCGTGCTTTTGGCCCTAAGTCACGGTGGGTCAGTTTAAACCAGGCGCGAGCAAATACTTTGGAGAAATAGTCTTGATCTTTATGGAATTTCTCAGCGATTTTGCGATACTCAGGGTCCATTTTCATGGCCATGTCAGCATCGGTCATTATGGGGTTGTAACGCTTAGATGAGCCTTCAACGTCAAGGGGCTTATCTTCCTCCTTAATGTTAATGGGCTCCCACTGCCAAGCACCCGCGGGGCTCTTTTTAAGCTCCCACTCATAGTTAAGTAACAGCTTGAAATAGCCGTTGTCCCACTGTGTAGGATGAGTTGTCCATGCGCCTTCAATACCGCTCGATACTGTATCACGGCCAATGCCACGCTTAGTTTTATTTAACCAGCCAAGGCCTTGGTCTTCGACTTCAGCCCCTTCTGGCTCAGCCTCAAGCAGCTCTACATCGCCATTACCATGGCACTTGCCTACAGTGTGTCCCCCGGCGGTAAGGGCCACGGTTTCTTCATCGTTCATGGCCATGCGTTCAAAGGTGACGCGCACATCATGAGCCGTTTTCAGAGGATCTGGCTTACCGTCGACCCCTTCAGGATTAACATAGATAAGCCCCATCATGACGGCTGCCAAGGGGTTTTCTAAATCACGTTCACCCGAGTAACGGCTGCCTTCACTGCCACTAGGCGCCAGCCACTCTTTTTCTGCTCCCCAATAGGTGTCTTTTTCGGGATGCCAGATATCTTCTCGTCCAAAGGCGAAACCATAGGTTTTCAAGCCCATGGACTCATAAGCTATGGTGCCTGCATAGGCAATTAAATCGGCCCAACTAAGCTGGTTGCCATATTTCTTTTTGATTGGCCAAAGTAGGCGTCGTGCCTTGTCTAAGTTAACGTTATCCGGCCAAGAGTTAATGGGCGCGAAACGCTGATTACCTGTAGCGGCGCCACCTCGACCGTCGGCGATACGATAGGTACCAGCCGAATGCCAAGACATGCGGATCATCAGGCCGCCATAATGCCCCCAATCGGCGGGCCACCAGTCTTGGCTGTCGGTCATCAATGCATGCATATCTTTTTTGAGCTGAGCAACATCAAGACTCTTGAGGGTTTCTCGATAGTTGAAGTCCGCACCCATGGGGTTAGTCTTGCTATCATGTTGATGTAAAATATCGAGGTTTAATGATTTCGGCCACCACGAGGTATTGGACATACTGCTCTCAGTGGCGCCGCCATGCATCACTGGACATTTGTTATTAGACATTGGTCAATCTCCTATTCTCTTGTAAAAAGAAGTTGCTATCTAAACGCTATCAATAAGTACACTCCACACTATTGTTCATTTCAAACTAGATGTAAAACCGGTTACGGCGATTGTGGCGATAGGTTTTCTTAAGTGCGGTTTACCTAGAAGATTGCAGTCTTTCGACTGGGTTTTTGGGCGGGATTTGTGCAGTGTTGCGATTAAGAAAAGCTTTTCCAAACTTCGTTTGGGTTAACGTCATGGCATTCCACACCAGTGCAAGAGTGGGGGGATCAACAGTAATCCTCCTATTGCATCTCCCCATGCCGCCCCAGATGAAGTTGTACTTCCTCATGCTTATGGATAAATAGCTAACACTTCCGATGGTACATCCATTCTTTTTAAGGGAAAGCCGAAAGCTAGCCGGGTATCCAAGCCCAGACTTACGCTATTTATTCCAACGCCTTTCGGCAACTTCGATGGGGAATTTTGTAGCCACAACACGAGTTTGGTGATATCAAAATTTAATATGGATTTATTGTTGATGTGGTTATGCGGTCTTACGACCGAGGTAAGTCGTGGGTTTCCCACCCACACCCGGGCAAGGAGGACTGCTCGTCCTCGCCCTCCTTGCATCCACCCTGACGCCCCAGACGAAGTTAACTGCGTTGATTAGGAGCCTCACTCGATAGAGTTAATTATCTATCGCCTCATATTCGCCATCCTTGGCTCACCTAAGGCTATCTCGGCATCCCTGCCTCGCTCACGATATTTAACTCATCTCACCTCGGCGACTTCGATGGGGTCTATCTAGCCACAACCCGAGTTTGGTCGTAGCAAGTTAAAGTTTACCCTAGCGAACACTTAATTTAGTAGCTAATTAAGTAATTGTTACAATTGAGTTTATACAACCAAAGTCTGCATAAAAAATGCTCGACACGTATGTTTCGGATATGTATGTTAATTAAATCTAAAATGTAAAAGGGGAGGTGGTTCTCAGCACGCTTTACCTCGCGCTTAGGCCACGCTAACATCACGGAAGACGTATCATATTTAAGTTGCTAACTTATATAGAAAATTTCTAGATGCATGCATCCCAAGCCTAAAGTTATTAGACCGTTAAACATATGAAATAGGTGAACTTGGGTAAGCCTATTTATTTCCATTTATGTGCAGGGAGAGTGTCATGGAAAGTGAGCAAAAAGGGTTTTATGCTTATGCATCATTGCCTGCTGAAATTGGGCAAACTATTGAAAAGGCAGTACAAAGTACATCATTAAGAGTTAAAACTTGGAAAGCTTTAAATATACCTGGTCATTTTATTTCTGAACAAGTTCTAGAAGGTATAGATCTTTGTGATTTTTTAGTTGCTGATATATCGGTGTTAAACTTTAATGTTACTTATGAAATTGGATATGCAATAGGCTGCGGTAAGCGATTGCTGTTAACAAAGAATAAAAGCATTATAGAAGGTAGCCCTACTATTAGGGAGGTTGGGATTTTTGATACGTTAGGATATCAAGAATATCAGAATTCATATGAATTAAGTGAGTTTATTAGTTCAGCAAGTCTTTGTAACTCATTAAATATACCTAATAAAATAAATATAAAGTCACCAGTATATTTGTTGGAAGGATTACATAAGACAGATTGGGCTTCCCGTATAGTTTCTAGAATAAAAAAAGCTCGTTATTTGTTTCGTTCTTTTGATCCAAATGAACAACCAAGGTTGTCCGCAAATGACGCAATAGAACAAGTATCTCAATCTCATGGCGTAGTTGTTCCACTTTTATCAAGTAGTGCAGTAGGTGCTGAAATTCATAATATGCGAGGGGCTTTTATTGCTGGTTTAGCTGATGGAATGCGAAAAGCGTTGTGTATCCTTCAGCATCAAAATGATCCCGTCCCGTTAGATTATCGTGATTTCGTAAATACGTCATACCATCCTGATGATGTAAATGAACATATTGCTGAATTTGCTGCAAAGGTTGCTGAGCAGTTTCAAAAAGATACAAAATTTATAACTAATAGTGAGGATACATTTTTACAGTCTGTTGATTTAGGAGCAACTTCTGCAGAAAATGAGATGAGAACTCTAGAGAGTTATTATTTGAAAACAGATCAATTCCTTAAGTCCCTTAGAGGTGAAGCGAATATAGTGGTTGGTCGAAAGGGGGCTGGTAAGTCTGCAATATTTTTGCAAGTAAGAGATAGAGAGAGAAATAAAAAAGGCAATATAGTCTTAGATTTGAAACCTGATGGTTATAAGTTAATTAAATTTAAAGAAATAATATTATCATTTTTAGAGGAAGGAACATTTCAGCATACAATTATGGCTTTCTGGGAATATGTTTTACTCTTGGAAATATGTTACAAGATTCTTGAGAAAGATAGAGATCAACATAAGCATGACCATACATTGTATGAACCTTATCGTGCATTAGCCGACTTATATCATGCTGATGGCTATGAAACTGAAGGTGATTTTTCAGAAAGGATGAGTTCTTTAATGGAAAAGATTTCGACAGAGTACCGATCGAAACATGGTGATGATACCAACGTTAGGCTGTCTACTTCGAAATTGACTGAAATGTTATATTGTCATGATGTAAGAGATCTATCTAGGCAAGTCATTGATTATATGGCGCAGAAAGAAATTTGTTGGCTTTTATTTGATAATATTGATAAAGGTTGGCCGACATCAGGCCTTAAGAAAGAAGATTTACTAATTATTAGAGCGCTTATTGATGCAACAAAAAAAATAGAAAGGCAGTTTAGTAAATCAAACGTAGTTGTAAATACGATAGTTTTTTTGAGGAACGATGTGTACGAGCTATTAGTCAAAGAAACATCTGACCGGGGTAAGGAGGCAAGTGTTTTGCTTGATTGGACTGACCCAGATTTATTGAGAGAGCTAATCAGGTTGAGGATCGTTTCAAATGACATTACTGGAGACGATTCATTTTCGTCATTGTGGCCAAAAGTTTGCGTAAGTCATTATGTTGGTGAGGACAGCTCTCAATATCTCATTGATAGATCATTGATGAGGCCTAGATTTTTGTTGAATCTGATTAGTCAATGTAAGAGTTTTGCTATTAACCTGAACCATGATCGAATATTAGAAGAGGACATCAATAAAGGGTTGACTGCTTACTCTACAGATTTACTTGCTGATATAGGTTATGAAATAAATGATGTTGAAAATAATGGTGATGATATTCTTTATGCATTTATTGGAAGTGAACCGCTAGTTAGTAAAATTGATGTTTTCATGGTGTTAGCTGATTTTGGTGTAGATGAACAATATTGTGAAAGGATTTTTGAACTTTTATTATGGTATGGCTTTTTAGGGTTGATTATTGAGAGTGAACCTAAATATATTTATGATTTTAATTATAGTATGAAACTAATGGCTGGGATAATAAAAAAGAAAGGAAATATACTTTATCAGATAAACCCTGCTTTTTGGCCAGCTTTAATGATAAACGAAAACGATAAATAACCACTCAGATTTAAGTGGAATATTTTATTAAAGTTGTGGTCAGAAGCTACAATTTGTCCCCATCGAAGTTGCTGAAGAGGGATGGGGTTAATGACGTGAGCGAGGCATGGATGCCGAGGTAGCCTCAGGTGAGCCATGGATGGCGAATGTGAGGCGTTAGTCATTTACCGCAATCACTCACAGGCACCTACTTAATGCAGTTAACTTCGTCTGGGGCGCTGAGGGATTTCCAAAAGGGGAACAAGCGCTTTTCCCCTTTTGGTCGGGTGTGGGTTGAAGACCCACGACTTTGATCCAAACGGAGTTTGGAAAACTCAATTCAGGCCGAAAGGCCATACCTAATCAGGTGTGGAACGGAATCCCACGACTTTCTTCGGCCGTAAGGCCGCACTCTCGGCGCTAGCCATTCAAACGGAGTTTGAAAAACATTCCTAGCGGCTCCAGCCACGACTCAAATAGTTATTTAAACCATTGTTAACTGACAATGGTATCCCAAATCGTTAGAATACCAGCTGATTATTCCTCATCAGAGCCAACCCCATGCATGTACACATCTTAGGCATTTGCGGCACCTTTATGGGTGGCCTCGCACTCCTTGCCAGAGCCAATGGCCATAAGGTTACCGGCAGCGATGCCAACGTCTATCCGCCTATGAGCACTCAGCTCGAAGAGCAGGGCATTGAACTTATCCAAGGTTTTGATCCTAGTCAGCTTGGGCACAGTGAAGATGATGCACCCGATATCGTGGTGATTGGCAATGCCATGAGCCGGGGCAATCCGTGTGTGGAGGCGGTGCTTAATCGCGGTTTGAAATACACCTCGGGGCCGCAGTTTTTAGCCGAACATATTTTGCCGGGGCGTTGGGTATTGGCGGTATCGGGCACCCATGGTAAAACCTCGACCGCTAGTATGCTGGCGTGGATCTTACAAGAGTGTGGCTACGAGCCGGGCTTCTTAATTGGCGGCGTGCCGCAAAACTTTGGTGTATCGGCGCGCTTGGGTGGTTCGCCCTTTTTTGTGGTCGAAGCCGATGAATATGACAGCGCCTTTTTCGATAAGCGCTCTAAGTTTGTCCATTACCAACCGCGCACCTTAGTGATCAACAACCTTGAATTTGATCACGCCGATATTTTTGATGACTTACAAGCGATCCAGCGTCAGTTTAATCACGTAATACGTACCGTGCCGGGTCAAGGCAAAATCATTTGGCCAAGCGACAGCGCTGCGGTGCGCGAAGTTATCGATATGGGCTGCTGGAGTGAGCAGGAAACCTATAGTGTTAATTCGGTCGATACGGGTTGGCATACCGAGCTGCAACGTGATGATGGTCACCGATTCGAGCTGTTTTTCGAGGGAGAGTCGCAAGGCATCTTAGATTGGCAATTGATTGGGCAGCATAATGTTGAAAACGCCACCATGGCGATTGCGGCAGCGCGCCATGTAGGCGTAAAACCTCAAGCGGCTATCGAGGCGCTTGAAAAGTTTGCTCCGCCTAAGCGCCGTATGGAGCTGATTGGCACTGTTAATGACATAGACATATTTGATGATTTTGCCCATCACCCAACGGCGATTGCCACTACCTTGCAAGGTTGTCGGGCGAAAGTGGGCGAGGGACGTATCTTAGTGGTGTTAGAGCCGCGCTCGAACACCATGAAACGCGGCGTGCATAAAGACACCTTGGCGACGTCGATGGCGCTGGCCGATGCGGCATTTTTGTATCAGGCTGATAATATCGATTGGGATGTGGAGGCGGCGATGGCTAAGGCGGCATTGCCTGTGGCTATATTGTATCAAATAGAGGATGTGGTCGAGGCGGTGGCGAGTGAAGCCAAACCCGGTGACACCATTATTGTGATGAGCAACGGCGGCTTCGGCGGCCTGCATGGCAAGTTGCTCGACAGATTAAGTTAACTAAGGGCTGAGTGTTAAGCGGCAATTATTGAGTGGCGAGTTTTGAGTTTACAGTTCACTTATCACTTATTGCTCAGGGCATTCCAACTTACCACTATTTCAGTTACAGCAGCTAAAGAGAGTGTGATGAATTATCCAAGAAAGGCCAAGGCGATCAGTTTAGCGTGGACAGGCGCCTCGGGTGCGCCCTATGGGCTTAAGTTACTCGAATGTTTGCTGGTGGCCGACTACCAAGTGTTTTTGATGATCTCCAGTGCGGCGCGGGTGGTGCTGGCGACCGAACATGGCTTGCAGCTCAGTGCCAATGGCGATAAAGCCAAGGCGCAGTTGCTGGCGTTGTTTGCGGAAAATGGCGTTGATATTCATGGTGAACTGCATGTGCTGGGCAAAGAGGAGTGGTTTTCACCGCCGGCATCTGGCTCGGCTGCGCCTAAGCAGATGGTGATCTGCCCTTGCAGTACGGGCACTTTAGCGGCCGTGGCGACGGGGATGAGCAACAGTTTGCTCGAACGCGCCGCCGATGTGGTGATAAAAGAGCGTGGTCAGTTGATCTTAGTGCCAAGGGAAACTCCTTTTAGCAGCATACACTTAGAGCATATGTTATCGCTGTCTAAGCTGGGGGCGACCATCATGCCAGCGGCGCCGGGTTTTTATCATGATCCCAAATCGGTACAAGATCTGGTAGACTTCATGGTCGCCCGGATCTTAGACCATCTGGGCGTAGACCACGCGTTAACTAAGCGTTGGGGCTATGATAAGCACAGTGCCAGCAATAGCGACAATTAAGACAATTTTGAGAGTAGTATGAAACACACCACCGAAGTGATGATCTCGGCTGATGAGATTGAGCAACAACTGGATATCCTTGCAGACCAAATTAATGCCCATTACGCCGATAGCGAGCGTCTATTAATGGTGGGTTTGCTAAAAGGGTCTGTGGTCTTTATGGCGGATCTGTGTCGCCGTATTAAGGGTCATGTGGAGATCGATTTTATGTCGGTATCTAGCTATGGTAATGCCATGACCAGTTCACGGGATGTGAAGATCCTTAAAGATGTGCAGTCGGATATCGAAGGTCGCGATGTATTGATCGTCGAAGATCTTATCGACTCAGGTAACACCTTAAATAAGGTACGCGAATTGTTACTGCTGCGCGCACCCAAGAGCCTGGCGCTTTGTACGCTGCTGGATAAGCCAGAGCGCCGCGAAGTGCAAGTGCCGGTCGACTTTATCGGCTTTACCATTCCTGATGAGTTTATTGTCGGCTATGGTATCGATTACGCCGAGCAATATCGTAATCTGCCTTATATTGCGAAAGTGGTGCCGCTCGATTAATAGAGCGAACGATACGATTGAAAACTCCTGCCCAGTGCGGGAGTTTTTGTTTGGTGTTTAATGCAACATTACGGAAGTTACTCATGACCGATGAGCCATATGCGTTAGTTATCGACTCGCTGAGAAAAACCTACAAGGGCGGCGTCGAAGCAGTAAAAGGGATAAGCCTTAAGGTGAAGGCGGGGGACTTTTTTGCGCTACTGGGTCCCAACGGGGCGGGTAAGTCGACTACCATAGGTATTATCTGTTCTTTAGTGCAAAAAAGCTCGGGTAAGGTAAAGGTGTTTGAGCACGATATCGATACTCAGCTTGAATTAGCCAAGATGTCGATAGGCTTAGTGCCTCAGGAGTTTAACTTTAACCAGTTTGAAACCGTGCAGCAGATTGTGATCAATCAGGCCGGTTATTTTGGCGTATCACGTGAAGTGGCACTCGAGCGTGCCAAGAAGTACCTAGATCAGTTGGATCTGTGGGAAAAGCGCAACAGCCCAGCGCGCGCCTTGTCGGGTGGCATGAAGCGCCGCTTGATGATTGCTCGCGCCCTAATGCATGAGCCTAACTTGTTGATCCTCGATGAGCCGACCGCTGGGGTCGATATTGAGCTACGTCGCTCGATGTGGACTTTTTTGACTGAGCTTAATCAGCAAGGCGTGACCATTATTTTAACCACGCATTACCTTGAAGAGGCGGAAATGCTGTGCCGCAATATCGGCATTATCGACAAAGGGGTGTTGGTGGAGTGCACTAGCATGAAGTCCTTGCTGAGCCGCTTAAACATGGAAACCTTTGTGTTTGATCTGCGCGACAACCTCGACACCTTGCCGCAGCTTGACAGCATCAATTGTCGCTTAGTCGACCCGCATACCCTAGAGGTGGACGTGGAGAAGGCGCATAGCATCAATAGCGTATTTGCACAATTGAGCGCGCAGCAGATCGAAGTGTTGTCGATGCGTAATAAGGCCAATCGCTTAGAGGAGTTATTTGTGGAGTTGGTTGAACAAGGTAAAGGAGCGGCAAAATGAGTGCAGGATTAAGCATGAAACAGGTCTACTTTACCGCCTTTAAGAGTATCTTGATTAAAGAGATCACCCGTTTTACTCGCATCTGGGTACAAACCTTAGTGCCGCCAGCGATCTCTATGACTTTGTATTTCCTTATTTTTGGTAACTTAGTCGGCAAGCGTATTGGTGAGATGGGCGGTGTCTCTTATATGGAGTTTATCGCGCCAGGGCTGATCATGATGTCGGTTATCACAGCATCTTATTCTAATGTGGCCTCATCGTTTTTTAGCGCTAAATTTCAGCGTAACCTCGAAGAGTTGATAGTGGCTCCCGTGCCCCATTATGTGATGATTGCCGGTTACGTTGGCGGCGGCGTGGTGCGCGGTTTATGCGTGGGCACGATTGTCACCTTAGTGGCGATGTTCTTTGTCGACATTAGCCTGCACCATGCTGGGCTGGTGGCGGTGACTGTGTTGCTAACGGCCATCTTGTTCGCGCTAGGTGGGCTGATAAACGCGGTCTTTGCTAAGACCTACGATGACATTAGCATAGTGCCCACGTTTGTGCTGACGCCGCTGACCTATCTGGGCGGCGTGTTTTACTCTCTGACCTTGCTTCCTGACTTTTGGCAGGGGGTGTCGCAGCTCAACCCTGTAGTCTATATGATCAACGTCTTCCGCTATGGTTTCTTGGGTTATGCCGATATTAGCATTCCCCTGTCGATTGCGATTATGGTGGGGTTCTGTAGTGCCCTATGGGCGGTTGCTTACTACCTGATCAGCCGTGGTATTGGCTTAAGAAGCTAATGCATCAAATAGCAGTGCCTTGGTGAGTTGCCGAGGCACTAGCGCTCTTCTAAATACTTCAGTATCTCAAACACACGGCTAATATTATTTGCCCCCAGCTTGGCGGTGCAGCAGTGACCATTTTGGCTGGCATGCAAGCGCACCCAGTCGATAATGCTGGCTAAGCTGTGGGGCGCACTCAAATGAAATTCCCCCGCGGCCGTTAAGGGCTGTACTTGCCAGCGATAACTCTGGCCTTGGCTGTCGATAATCACCACCGACCTTGTGTCGAGCAAGGGCAGCTCATCTTGCCATTGCTCTATATCTTCAATCAGTTGTAGTTGGTTATCGTCTGGGTGTTTAACCAGTATGGGCCAATGGAGCATGGTTTACCTTTTAATGCCGAGATGGTTGAGTGTCGCTTGCATGAATCTTGTTTCTGGCTAGATTATGCCATAGCCAGCAGGAGGAGCGCAGTAATGAGCATAACATCTGTGTTGGCTTAGTATCTATTGGTTAGGGCAAGGAGCTCGCGGCCGCTTGGGACGAACTCTGCTCGGCCGATTCGGCTTCAATCTGGGTTTGGTGCTGGGTTAATAATTTGATTGAGGCTAAATTTATGTTAATCAATCCATCGAAATGGTTATTCATCTCTTGCAGCTGGGCTACAAACTCCGGGTCGTCCTTAGCCTGTTTTTGCCAGTAACGTTTACGGTCGATTTTCTGTCGCTCGCTGGCGCGCAAAATATCGTAATAGCTGTTTTCCTGTTTAAGACGGTAGAGCTCACTGTCGATAAGTTGTAATAGTTTTTCTTTTGAAATCGAGCTTTGATTGAGTAATGCTTGTAACGGATCTCGGGCATTCTCGTTTGCTTCTGAGCTGGTTTCTGTGGTGATGCCAAGTTGGTAGGTGACTTGGTGTTGATTAAAATCTTTGGGGCAGGAGATTTGGCTGAAGACGATTTTATCACCTTTGACGCATTTATAAATACTGGTGGCGTGTGCAGGCAGAGCCAGAGCCAGTGATACTGCAACAAATAACAATTTTTCCATTTGGCGATACGTCCTCTATCTGCCACCGATAAAATGTGGGGTGCTGAGGCGTCTAATACCAGTACCTAGCGCTGCAGCCTAAGGATTTACTGGCTCAATCAGCCTTTTTCAAACAGCGTCACATGTCCATTTAAGCAATTTACCCCCCATACTATGGCGTAAGTTCTCGCTGAAAACTAGTGTTTCATCTGTTAATGGTGTGTAAATTGACCGTTTGGGCGAAAATCAACCATCTTGGGGGAAGTGATATCTAGGTTGGCGTGGCGATATAAAAAACCGCGATGTAAAAGGCTTACATCGCGGAGTTTGCTTGGGTGTGGTTATTTAAAACCTAAATTATTTTAAGTTGTTATGATTAACGGCTGCACTCTTCTAGCAGATAGGCTAGATGACGATATGAGATCCCGCTGTGATGTGACAGACCCACTTCACACATACGGTTGGCGTAATAGCCCTCGTTAATATCGATAGGGATGAGCTTTTTGATGTTGCGCAGCGCACTGGCGTTCATCTCTGGCTTATACAAGCCTTTCTCGCCTGCGTAACCACAGCACTCGATCCCTTCGGGTAGCTTAACGCCCATGCTGCAGGCGTCGGCCAACGCCTGCATCTTAGGTTCAAGCTTCATCTTACGGGCGCTACAACCAAAGTGCAGGGCGATGTTGACCTTTTTGGTGAAGGTCAGCTTAGGTAAGATCTTGTCGTGCATAAATTCGACTAAGTCGGTGATCTCAACCTTAGGGTTACCCGTTAGGGTACGGTAAGTACAAGAGAGTGCGTCGACGACCACGGGCACTTTGCCATTATCGCTCAGGGCGCTTAGCGCATCGATCAGCTCATCGCGTTTCGCATCGGCGTTTTTAAAGTCCCCTTTCGACTCCCACATCTGGCCGCAGCACAGATGACGGGTGTTGTCTGGGGTCACCACGTTATAGCCCGCGCGCTCAAGCAGAGTTACCACCACATCGGGTAGGGTGCGATTGTCAGGGTCGAGCGGTGTTGGGCCAAAGGTGCGACCGCCACAAGCAGGGAAGTAGACGATGGTTTCTTTATCTGGCGATGCCGGCGATGGCGTAGGCAGATTAGCGCCCTTGGCAAAGTCTGGATTCCAGTATGGCACCTCTTTAGACACCATGCGGCCCATTTTCATCAACCCATTGGTGATGTTATCACCGGTGACCTTATGGATGATATTGAGCACATTGAAGCCTGTGCTGATCACTTGGTTTACCGCGCCAAAATGTTTGGCTTGGAAATCCAGTACCTTCTGCTCTGTGGTGGTGATATAAGGCGTACGTAGTTTACGTACCAGATTGCCCATACTGTTATCAACAGGGCAGGAGATGGTACAGAGTTGACAGGCGGCGCAGGTATCAATGACATCATATTTGGCCGCTGCGCGCATCTCTTCTGCCGCCTGCTTATCGCCAGATTGTTCGAGGCGAGCAATTTCACGCAAGGTGGCGATACGTTGACGCGGGGTGAAGTTAAGCGCCGAAGTGGGGCAGGTCTTCTCACAGAAACCACACTCGATACACTTATCGACAAAGTCATCGACCACGGGGCAGGGCTTGATGTTTTTAACGTGCACATTGGCATCATCGTTAAGGATCACACCTGGGTTAAGTAGTCCTTGTGGATCGAAAATTTGCTTGATGCGCTTCATCAAGGTGTAAGCATCGGCGCCCCATTCCATTTCAACAAAGGGTGCAACGGCACGCCCCGTCCCATGCTCGGCTTTCATTGAGCCATCGTATTTATCGATAACCATCTCGGCCACATCTTGCATAAAGGCGTGGAAGCGGTTGATATCCTCTTGTGAGGCGAAGGTTGGCGTAATAATGAAGTGGAAGTTACCCGCTAACGCGTGACCATAGATCACCCCTTCTGGGTAACCATGCTTGCCAAACAGTTCGGTGAGATCCTTGGCAACGTTGGCGAGGTGTTCTACTTCAACCGCGATATCTTCGATGATAACCGAGGTGCCTTTTGGACGTTCGCCACCAATGATTGGGAACAAACCGGAACGCATCGCCCAATATTTGCCAAATACAGCAGGATCATCGGTGAAGGTGATTGGGCGCTCGGTTTCAATGTGCGACAGTTTATTCACCACATCTTTGGTGTAGCTTTCAAGGGTCTCTTTATCGTTCGAACGGCACTCGATAAGCAAAATAGCGGCATTTTCTGGTAAGTCGCTTAGCCATTCGGGCATACCGGCTTTACCTGTCACCGCTTGAATGGATGCCCAGTCTAATAGTTCTGCCGCGGCGACACTTTGACCATTGATCGGTGGGATCGCACTTGCAGCATCTTCCATATTGAAAAATACCGCCATCGCAGAGGCTTTAAATTTAGCCTCGTCAACTGTGTTATAGGTGACCTCTTCAACGAATGCGAGCGTCCCTTCAGAGCCGACAATCAAGTGATTGATCAGATCGAATGGATCACTAAAGTCGACTAAGGCATTGATACTGTAGCCGGTGGTGTTTTTGATTGAGAATTTTTTACGAATACGATTCGCGAGCACTTCGTTGCTGCGGGTCATGATGCCAAGTTCAACGAGCGAGTCGAGCAGCGCTTTATTGTTTTCACTAAAGGCAGCCTTAGACTTTTCACAACCGGTATCGAGCTCTGAGCCATCGGCAAACAGTAACTTGGCTGATGCAATCGTTTGATAACTGTTTTGCGCCGTACCACAACACATGCCCGAGGCATTGTTCGCCACGATACCACCAATTTTACAAGATGCCAGTGTCGCAGGATCCGGACCTATTTTCTTGCTAAATGGCTTCAGCGCCAAGTTGGCATCGGCGCCTACCACGGCCACCCCTAGAGAGACCTGTGTACTGTCGGCACTGACTTCAATTTTACGAAAGCCATCATGGCCCAAGATAAGTAAAATACCTTCGCCAATGGCTTGGCCCGAAAGGCTGGTACCGGCGGCGCGGAAGGTGACTGGGGCTTGGTGCTGGCGCGCGACCTCTAGGGTGAACTTGGCATCTGCTAACGTTTCGGCGTGGACGACCACTTCTGGCACGATCCGGAAATAGCTGGCATCGGTTGACCACGCAAAGCGACGTACCGCATCATCAGTGACCGCATCTTGACCCAGCTTAGCTCTTAAATCTGCGACGACGGCTGAATAATTAATCGACATAACATTACTCTTTTTATCGGGGTTAAAGGCGCTTATCACGCCCTTAGCCCGTGTATCGGAGGTTAGAAACCGCCCCAAAGGGTGGCGATAGTTCCGGCAATTAAGGCATAGCCTAGCGCCACAGGCATGGTCTTGCGAATAATCTCAGACTCTCGTCCGGCCATGCCAACAACGGTTGCCGCCGCGACCACGTTCATCACACACATCATGTTACCCGCGTTTGCACCTATGCCCTGAAGGGCTAGTACCATGGCATGGTTCATACCTATGTTGTCGGCCACGCTGTACTGTAGGCCTGAGAACATCATGTTAGAGAAGGTGGCAGAACCAGACAGGAAGGCACCGAAGATCCCCACGATAGGCGACATCCAAGCCCATACCGCGCCCATAGAGCCTGCTAGCATATCGGCCAGGGCCACAGGCATAGATTGCAGACCTGAGTCGTTAGCGCCAGAGTTAAGGAAGATTTTTACCATAGGCACCGAGGCACCGAGTGAAATGATGGTCGGCAACATCGAGCGGCACGACACTGTGACCGATTGTTTGATAGCCGATGGCTTCATCTTAAACAGCACGAAGCCTAGCAGGCACACTAAGATAAAAAATGCGCCAGGGGCATATAAGGTCGCAAAGCCCGCTTTCAGCTCGGTGCCCATCAAACCTGTCCAACTGATGTTAAAGCTTGTTAGCCAAGTTTTAATTGGCGCCACGGTGCGCGATAGCACCAGTAGCGCCGCCATAATAATATAAGGAGTCCATGCAGCGACTTGTGAAAAATGTGCCTTAGTTTCAACCTTGTTGATGTCTAGGTCGTCATTTTCAGCAAAATCATTCCAAGGGGTTTTAGGCAGTAGGTAACCTTTACGAGCGACAGGAATAACCAAAGCCATACCGACAAGCGCACCGATAACAGAAGGGAACTCTGGGCCTGCGAAGAAGTTTATTAACCACGCTGGGATGGTGAAAGCTAGGCCCGCAAAGAGGGCAAACTTCCACACCGCTAAGCCCTCTTTAAATGATTTGTTACGACCGAAGAAGCCCGTCAACACGCTCACCATGACCAGAGGGATCAGGGTTCCTGTGATGAGATCGATAGTGATCATATGCATGGCGATAAACTGGGCATAGTCAGCGAAGTGACCACCGTGTTCGGCTATCTGCTCGGCAGCCATGCTGACGCCGCCTGACATTAAGCCCTGTTCCATACCAAATAGTACTGGTAAGCCAATAGCACCAAAGGACACACTGGTCGAGTCTGCAATTAGCGCAACAACTGCCGAAGCAATCGGTGGCACACCCAGTAATACCAGCAGCGGTGCTCCGATAGCGGCTGGTGTACCGAAACCAGCTGAGCCTTCGATAAATGAGCCAAATAGCCAGCAGATGATGATCACCTGTACTCGCGCATCGCCGCTAATGTTGGTAAAACCGGCGCGAATGGTATCCATAGCGCCGGAATATTTTAAGGTATTAAGTAGGAACACGGCACCAAAAATAATGCTTAAGGGGGTCAATGCCGATAACAAGCCTTCGACAATCGATGCACCGAGAACAGTGGTGTCCATCTGCCAGATAAAGACGGCGGCTAAACCTGTCATCACCATGGAGATTGGCATGGCGCGTGAAGCTGGCATTCGAAGGAGTACCAAAAATAGCATAACGCTTATCACTGGCGTTAAACTGGCGAGTAGTTGAAGTAGGGTCATGATTGCCTCTTACTGTCGTAACTGTGTTATTGCTAACTATTATATTAGAGCTGACTTCTATGGGTGCAGCGCTGCCTTGTGGGGTGATCAGTGAGTTGAGTTCACTCGATTAGCCTTAGGTGCGTACTAAACGCTAATTCAACAAAAGCCAATATGATCTAGATCATCATGTGACGATTACTTAAGTTTAGGTTAGATGGCTGTGAGCCACCTCGTTCGCAGCTAAATTAGAGCGTGATTAATATCACACTTAATGATGGCCTGTTGATAACAAATTAGTGTGCTAGGATGTTTTGTTAGTCGAAAATAGTGTTTTGGATGGTTTTTTAAGCGAAAAACACCCTGTAAATGCAAATGTATGATCTGATAATTTCATTTTTGGGATTTGCGGAGAATAAAACGACATAAGCGCTGTGTGATGTAGGTCACGCTGCGTCTTGTCTGTTGTAGTTTGTTTTGCTGTTGTTGAATTTAATTTAATTTGACTTCAAGGTGTTAGTCTATAAAGGTCGAGCGGCAGGTGGCGATAACTCAATGGCAGTCCCCTAAGCAAAACCTTGGCGGTAGTGATGAAATTTGCGCAATCAGGTTATTTAATTTCTTACATCAGTTAGCCATCATCACCTCTGCATCGATGAAGGATGGTGCAGTAGTGCATAAAAATATCGCTAGACGATGCACCAAGTATTCAGTCTGGCGGTTGGTTATATGTTTTAGGGTAAGGTTGCAGCGTTAGGGGAAGACGATATCGCCTTCCCCTAAATGTTTGCCGAGTGCTTACATATAAGAGTGCTTTCGTCTATTAGTTGCGGGTAAAACAGAGATTGTCGATAAGACGAGTGCTGCCCATATATGCCGCGGCTAAGATCACCAACTGCTTATCGTCAGCGCCAATAGGATGTAAGTTGGCCGCATTACGTACGCTTAAGTAATCTAGCTTAAAACCAGCTTGACTCAGTTGCTGAACCGCCTCGCTCACTGCCGGCTCTACATCTTGCCCTTGGGATATGGCCTCAGCCATGGCGTCCATTGTCTGTTTTAACGTGGCGGCTTGTTGTTTTTGTTCATCGCTCAAATAGCCATTGCGTGAGCTCATGGCCAATCCCGATGGTTCTCGTATGGTGTCGATACCGACGATCTCAATGGGCAGGGACAGATCTTCAACCATGGTTTTTATCACCATCAACTGTTGAAAGTCTTTATTGCCAAAGACGGCGATATCGGGCTGAACGATATTAAACAGCTTGCACACTATGGTGGCGACGCCGCGAAAATGGCCGGGACGACTGGCACCACAGAGTTCATCAGAGATCTTGGGGACTTCGACAAAGGTTTGCAATTCCATCCCCTTGGGATAGATGATGGCAGGTGTGGGGGTAAACAGCAGTTCGGCGCCAGCCTCTACTAAGGCAGCCTGATCGGCGGCCAAGGTGCGAGGATACGCATCGAGATCTTCATTTTGGCCAAATTGCAGCGGGTTAACGAAGATAGAGACCACGACATGGTCGGCGCGCTGAGCGGCTTCCTTTACTAAGGTCATATGACCTAAGTGCAAATTGCCCATGGTAGGCACAAAGGCCACGGTTTCGCCTTGGCGTTTCCAAAGACGAACTTGCTCTCTGACTTGAGCGATATCTTGGGTGGTAAACATCTAACGACTACCTGTATTAATGCCTTTAGGGTTAGCTAAAGGTATGTTCGCTGCTAGGGAAAGTGCCGTTCGCCACTTCGTCGATATAGGCGCGAATGGCGCTACGAATTTCGCCCGTTTGTGCCAAATAGTTCTTCGAAAAGCGTGGAATATAGCCGCTGGAGATCCCCAGCACATCGTGCATCACCAATATTTGGCCATCGGTGTCAGCGCCTGCACCAATACCGATGACGGGAATGGTCAGTGCTTCGGTAATGGTTTTCGCCAACGCGACAGGAATACATTCTAATACCAGTAGTTGGGCGCCTGCCGCTTGTAATGCTTTGGCTTCATCTAAGATGCGCTGGGCGTTACTGGCATCGCGTCCTTGTACCTTAAAGCCGCCAAAGACGTGCACCGACTGTGGTGTAAGGCCTAGGTGAGCACAAACAGGAATGCCGCGCTCGGTGAGCTTAGTCACGGTTTCTAGCAGCCAATGGCCACCCTCAACCTTGACCATATTGGCACCGGCCTGCATCAGCGTCGTGGCGTTTATCATGGCTTGTTCTGGAGTGGCATAACTCATAAAAGGCATGTCGGCGATTAATAACGCGCGCTTAATACCGCGGCGCACACAGCGTGTGTGGTAGGCAATATCATCGACACTCACGGGCAGGGTATCATCATGGCCTTGCAACACCATTCCCATGGAGTCACCTACCAGTAATACATCTACCCCCTCACTGTCGAAAGCCGCTGCAAAGCTGGCATCGTAGGCGGTTAATGCGGTGAATTTTTTTCCTTCTTGCTTAAATTTAAGCAAGGTAGCGCTCGTTATCTTGGACATAATGATGGTCTTAAATCTAATGAATAAAAGGATTCAATATCCGCAGTAGTGTGCTTTATATGCTAACTGTGGCTTAAGTTCAATGATCCGGGCTGAGTTGTTGCACTTCAGCTAAGAGGGTGTCGTCAATTAAGCTGGCCACGGCGGTGCCGCAAGGCAACACCAACTCAGGCGCAAGATCGTGTAACGGGACTAACACAAAGCTGCGTTGTTTCATGCCATAGTGGGGCACCGTCAGTCGTGGTAGGTCAATCTGTTGTGCGCCATAGAGCAACAGATCTAAGTCTAAGGTGCGTGCGCCCCAGCGGATATGACGTACTCGCCCCTGTTGCTGTTCGATAGCCTGCAAGGCATCGAGAAGCGCGATAGGGTCAAGAGAGGTGTTGAAGCACGCCACGGCGTTAAGGTAATCGGGCTGGGGGACATCACCCATGGCGGCACTTGCGTAATAGGGCGAAACAGCCACTCGACCGTCACTTGCTAGTGCCTTAAGGGCGATGCAAGCTTGGTCAAGTTGAGCTTTAGGGGACGCTAAGTTGGCCCCCAAGGCGATATAAACGCGAGTCATTATTCTGCTGGTTTAACCGGTTTTTTTGGGCTGCGGCGACGACGATTAGTGTTGCGATTCTTGCTGCCTTTGTGGGTGCTACGCGCAATCACACTGCGTTGTTCTTCGCTGCCTTCAACAAAGCTTTTCCACCAGGCTGCCGATTTGGCGATGCTGCCACCTTCGGCCTCGGCGCGCAGCAGCAGTAAGTCGTAAGCGGCGCGAAACTTAGGGTGTTCGATAAACTTAAAGGCGCGAGTGCCTTGATTACGATCGAAACGCAGTTGCAGCTGCCAAATGTCTTTCGCAGGGGTACTAAAACGGCGCGGAATACTAATGGTCCGACATTGCTGCTCCATCACATCGCCCATGGCGGCATAAAAGGCATCATAGGTGGTGAGACCGCTCTCTAAGGCGATATCATCGGCGCGCTGACTCAGCGGGTACCAAAGCATGGCCGCGTAGAAGAAAGCTGGTGTCACCGACTTATCGGCGTTGACCCTGTCATCTGTGTTACGCATGATGGCTTCAATCATCTTAGTGGCAGGCCCTTGTGGGTCCTCTACTAGAATGTTTTCCACTAAGGGGAATAATGGCTCAAATAAGCCAAAGTCGCGCATCATGTGATAGTTATCTTGGGCGTGGCCGTGGAAAAAGAGTTTCAGCACTTCTTCATACATGCGCGCCGCTGGAATATCTTTTAGTAGTGGGGCCAACTCATAGATAGGGTCGGCAGCAGCGCTGTCGATAGTCATCCCCAGTTTGGTGGCAAAACGCACGGCGCGCAGCATGCGCACCGGATCTTCACGGTAACGTTTTTGCGGATCGCCAATCAGGCGTAGGGTGCGCGATTGCAAGTCTTGCAAGCCGCCGCCATAACTGTGAATAGAGAAGTCACTGATATCGTAATAAAGTGCATTGACGGTAAAGTCACGGCGCTCGGCGTCTTCATCTATGCTGCCATAGACGTTATCACGCAACAGACGCCCTTCGGCATTGGTTTTGGAGATCTGTTCGGCGCTGTCGACATGGTGACCACGTAAGGTGGCGACTTCGATAACATCGCGGCCAAACACGATATGGGCTAGACGGAATCTGCGGCCGACTAAGCGGCAGTTACGAAACAGCTTTTTAATCTCTTCAGGGGTAGCATTGGTCACGACATCAAAGTCTTTCGGCTCTAGGCCTAATAAAATGTCGCGCACGCCGCCGCCCACCAAGTAGGCCTTAAAGCCTGCCTTGTGCAGTCGGTAGAGTACCTTTATAGCGTTTTCGCTAATCTGCTTGCGAGAGATGGCGTGATGTTTTCTCGCAACGATCTCTAAGCTTAGTCCCGCTTGTGTGGTTTCTGTGGTGTTTTGATTGTCGTCAAAAAGCTGTTTACAGAATTGACTAATACGGCGAAAAATAGGACACCTCAACATGCATCTGGATATCAGGGTTAAAATAAGGCCGCTATCATAACTTAATTATGGCTCAAAGAGTATACCCACGGCGTTTGCGGCGTATCACAGGTGTGATGTCGCGCGTCAGGTTTGCTCACTCTGATTGCTAGGCAGCAAAATCTCGGTTTGTTTAGGGATCCGCGAGATATCGAATTGACTCACCGCTTGGGTGAGCATCTTATCCACATCGTCCACATCACATTGCGCTTGGCCTAAAAACGCCAGCGCCGCATTGATACTGGCCTGAGGCGCACGGGTGTCGATAGCGGGGGCATGGTTTTGCTTTGATAGTTTTCGCCCCGGTTCGGCGCAGGCCAGCGGCAGATGCAGCCAGTGGGGTGTGGGGTGATCTAATAAGGTGTACAGAGTGCTTTGGCGCGCACTAGAGGTTAACAGATCGCTGCCGCGAACCACCTCGGTAACGCCTTGTAAGGCATCGTCCATCACCACGGCTAATTGATAGGCCATCAGGCCATCGCGGCGTTTAATAATAAAGTCTTCGCTAGCAAAGTCGGCGTCGATATGGATATCGCCCAGCAGTTGATCATAAAACTGCGTCACGGGATGAGTATTACAAATACGGATAGCGCCTTGGCGATGGCGCGGTGTGCGCTGGGCACAACGGCCATCATAGGCTGCACCCATGGCCTGAATTTGCTTGCGGGTACATTGACAGTAATAGGCCTTGTTGTGGCTTAGCAGTTGCTGTAACTGCTCCTCATAGGCGTCCAGTCGTGAACTTTGATACAGCACGTTGCCATCCCAATGCAAGCCGTAAGCTTCAAGGGTGCGTAAGATCTGTTGGCTCGCGCCAGGCACTTCTCGTGGGGGATCGATATCTTCTATGCGCACCAACCACTGACCCTGCTGAGCACGAGCACGCAAATAACTGCCAAGAGCGGCAATGAGCGAGCCAAAATGGAGTGGGCCTGAGGGAGAGGGCGCGAATCGGCCTATGTAGGTGTTAAGATGCACTATGCAGCCTTTGCACTGAATCAATTTAACTTAAGAAAGAGACAAAAAAGCGGGGATAATCCCCGCTCATCTTAAGTCAGATTAACCTGCCATCTGCTTTTCTTTGATCTCGGCGAGCGTCTTACAGTCGATGCATTGATCGGCTGTTGGACGGGCTTCGAGTCGGCGGATACCGATTTCGATACCGCAAGAGTCACAGAAACCGAAATCATCTTCTTCGATTTTTTGTAACGTCTTTTCAATCTTCTTAATCAGCTTACGCTCTCTATCACGTGCACGAAGTTCTAAGCTGAACTCTTCTTCCTGAGCTGCACGGTCGACAGGATCTGGGAAGTTAGCAGCTTCGTCTTGCATATGAGTCAGGGTACGATCCACTTCTTCACGAAGTTGGCCACGCCACGCATCGAGAATTTTTTTGAAGTGATTCAGTTGAGCGTCATTCATGTACTCCTCACCGGGTTTCTCCTGGTAAGGATCGACTCCTGCGATAGCGAGTACGCCAAGTTTTTTAGTGCCTTCAGGCATAACGCATCTCCTGTTAATCATTTGCGTTGTAGGGCGGCTGTTATTTAAAGGCCGATATCTATATCAGAAACCTATTTGCCACGCAAATTTTTTTGTGCTGTAAAGTTTGATATTTTGCGACTATGTCCTCTATTTGCTTTTTATTCAACTTTTAACGGTGATTTATAGGCTAACAGGGCAGGATTTAGCCAAGTGCAGTCCTTCGGTGGACATCTCGGTGCAGTAAGCCAAGATTTCCACACCGGCTTGATGAGCCTGAAAGAGCAGCTGGGCGTAATCGGGGTCGATATGCTGGGCCGCGCTGACCCTGTCAATGCCGCTGTGCTGCACCACAAACAGCAGTATGGCGCGATGACCTAAATGGACCATCTCGATTAGCTCGCGCAGGTGCTTTTGGCCACGGGTACTAACGGCGTCAGGAAAATAACCCTGTTGCTGCTCTAATAAAGTACAACTTTTGACTTCTATATAGCAGCGACCTAAGCGGGCGTCCTCAAGTAGCAGGTCGATGCGGCTGTTTTCATTGCCATATTTGACTTCACGGCGCAACTGGCTATAGCCCTGCAGTTCAGTGATGACTCCGTCAGCTATCGCCTCGGCGGCCAGCGCATTGGCGCGACCAGTATTAATACCAATAAGGTGGCCAGTATCGGTTTGCGCCAACTCCCAAGTATTTGGGTATTTACGTTTAGGGTTATCTGAGGTGGAAAACCACACCTTCTCACCGGGAAACAGACAGTTGCGCATCGAGCCTGTGTTAGGGCAATGGATAGTGATCTGCGAGCCATCGCACAGCTCGATGTCAGCCAAGAAGCGTTTATAACGTTTGATTAAGGTGCCCTGTTGAAGCGGGGGGCTAAAAAGCATGATCTGACCTATCCATTAAGCATCGGGGCGCAAAGTCTATCAAAGCAGGCCGATGACGACTATGGCTGTGATTTGTATCGAGGCTTGGCATTAACATCAGAAACGTCAGAATTTGCAGAATTGGTAAAGGCAGATATCGGTATTAGAAACCCGATGCCGTTTATGGTTATACTGGGCGAAATGACGGCAGAGCACATAACATGCTGTCGATAAACCCAGTCGTAACAAGGAATAATAATGAGCGATACGATGAAGATCTACCTGACTAACGATGCCCCCGCAGCCCATTGGGGCAGCGCCGATGTCACTTTTACCCAAGGGCAAGGCCATATCCATCTGCAGGCGGGCGATCAGCTGCGCCAAGTACAACAAGCCGCCCGTAAATTACGTGGCCAAGGGTTAGCGGCGGTGCAGTTGTGTGGTAACGACTGGGATCTCAATAGTCAGTGGGCGTTCGCGCAAGGGTTTGCTACCGCCAAAGGGGCGGGAGAGATCCTTTGGAGTGGTGATGCAGGCATGCAAGCGGCGCTTAATGCTCGCCTCGATAGCGCTAACTTTGCTCGTCAGTTGATTAATGACACTCCCGAAAACTTGGCACCAGTGACGTTAGCAACCGAAGCGGCAAAATGGTTAACCCAAATAGGTGGTGATAAGGTGAGTTACCGTATCATCGAAGGTGAAGCGTTATTGCAACACAAGTGGATTGGTATTCACGCCGTGGGCCGGGGCAGTGAGCGTCCGCCTGCTTTGCTTGAGCTAGATTTTAATCCGTTAGATGCCGATGCGCCTGTGTCGGCGGCCTTAGTGGGTAAAGGGATCACCTTCGATTCGGGCGGCTACAGCATTAAAGCCTCAGAGGGGATGCTGGGGATGAAGTGCGATATGGGCGGCGCGGCCACGGTTACGGCAGCATTGGGGCTGGCGATTAAATCTGGGCTGAATAAGCGGGTGAAATTGTTTCTCTGCTGCGCCGAGAATTTGATCAGCGGACACGCCTACAAACTAGGTGATATTTTGACGTATAAAAATGGCGTCTCGGTGGAAGTGGTCAATACCGATGCCGAGGGTCGTTTGGTGCTGGCCGATGGCTTGCAAGCGGCCAGCGAAACTGGCGCGCCATTGATTATCGATGCGGCTACGCTTACTGGCGCGGCGGTAATGGCGGTTGGCACCAACTATAATGCGATTTTCTCCCCCAATAGTGACCTGTTGGCACAGACGCAAACTAAAGCATCGATAGTTGCAGAGCGAGTGTGGCCACTACCGTTAGATCCGTGGCATAAAGAGATGTGTCCATCTGCCTATGCCGATACTGCTAACAGCCGTCCTATGAAAGGGGGAGGCGCTGGCGGCGCATCCAATGCGGCGGGTTTCTTGTGGCGATTTGTATCGCCAGAGGCCAAATGGTTGCATGTGGATTTGGCTGCAGCCTTTGCCGATAGCGCTAATGACCTATGGGCGGCGGGCGCGACGACTCACGGCATGCTCACCATTGCAGCGTTATTAGAAGATTAATGTTCTGACTTGCTGATGAAATAACAACGCGCCCCATGGGCGCGTTTTTGTGCGCGTTTGTCATCGTTGGGGCTTAGGAGTCACTAACGGCCATGAGTGCATTATGGGGTAGTGCACGCCGGTGTTATCGCTCACCGACTGGAACAGATGCAGGGTGTTGGTATTAAGTGTGATGGGCTCGACGGCCAGCGGGGTAAATTGTTTGGCTTTGCGAAACAAGGTGATGTGCGGCATAAAGGGATGCCGTTGCTGATGCAGGCCCAGGTTTGCGGCCACTTGCTGACAACGGTGTTGCAATGCTACTAGGTGAGGATCATCAAACCGACCCACTAAGCACAGGGCTTTAGCCTTAGGCCATAAGATGAGTTCATTCAGGCAAACGCTAAATGAGCTAAGCTTACGCTGTGCGCTTAACTGATTGAGCTCATCGATTAACTGTGTGGTGGCCGTGGGGGATACTTGGCCGAGAAACGCCAGCGTCATATGCAAGTTGGCGCGTGGCACGGCTTGGCCATCGGTCGGTAGTGTTTGCTGCAGCGATGTTAATTGCAGTATGTGCTCTGGGGTGGGGCTCACGCCCAGAAACAGTCTTTTGTGCATATTTTTATTCCCCGTTTGACTTTGCGCTGAGCACTGGTTTGAGCTGTGCTTTAACTGTGCTTTAACCATTGACGATCTGTTAACGCCAATGGAATACTGAACTTGAGTGTACTTAGACTTTATGGGTAGTGTTATTGTTCTTTTTTAAGTTTATGATTTTTATTCTTAATGCAGTGTTCTGTTTTTTGTGATGCAGATATACAAAACAACGATTTGAATGAGCTCGCCGACAAGGCTTTATGATACGGTACGCAACCCATTGTCGCGACTCTGAGAGTGTTGATGTTCATAATATGTGTATTCAATAAGCGGTCATAAGGAAGCGACTAGACATGTTACAGAGTAAACTTAAGCTTAGTCTGCCACCACAAGAACAAGAGTTGCAGCAGGTTGCCACTGCGTTGTCGGGTTATGATCTGGTCGACGAGTTAGATGCTGCATTGTTGGGCATAGCTCGGTTCACCGGCTGCAATGGCTTGTTTTTGCTGCGCCTAACCCCAGCTCGTTTGAGCGTGCAGATTGAGGCGATGTATCAAGATGATGGCACGCTATTTAGTCAGCGCGATGCGCAAAAATTATTAAACCGGGTGGCTAATCGCCGCCGCTTACACTCCTATGCGTCATTATCTCATCCTACCATTATCCAAGATGTAGCCAACGTGATTGAAGAGGGTGATAGCCTACAGTCTGTGGTATCACGTCTTCGCAGTGTGCTGCTGATCCCGGTACTGGGCAATCGGTATATTTTTGGGGCTTATCGCTATCACTACGATGGTCAATGGCGTGAGTCGAGCCTTAACGCGCTCACTATGGCGGGCAATATGCTAGGTTATGCCAAAGAGGCGTGTCGTTTACAACAAGCGGTAAAAAGCACTGAGTTACAAAGTATTGAGCATTTGTATCGTATGCCGATCTGCTGCGTGCATATTGGTAGTGATAACCGAGTGATCCGTTATAATCACTGCGCCGCCACCTCGTTTAAGGTAGAGATGCTGCAACAGGTCGCCAGCTTAGTGCAACCTCAAGAGGTCAGCCAATGTTATGCCACCATGGCGTTGGTGCGCGATGGCTTATTAACTCAGGCCAGCTGTGAGCTACAGATGAAGAGCAATCTAAGTCAGGACAGGGCGCGAGTGACTTTTCTCTCCTTATCGGCAGAGGATGGCACCTTGTTGATGATGGTTGAGCCCATTGAAGCGTCGCAGACATTAGCCCCGCAGCAAGATGCCACATTCAACTTTGATGGGTTGACCGGCTTACCCAATCGCGCCTATTTTGAAACCCTCTATATTGACTCTGAGCCTTGCGCAGCTAAACGCAGTACCTTTGTGGCCTTTATCAATCTCGATCGTTTTCAGGTGGTCAATAATGTCAGTGGCAACCAGGCTGGCGATAGGCTGCTATGCGAGGTGTCATCAAGGCTTACCCACCTGGTGCGCAGAGGCGATGTGGTCGCACGGCTCAGTGGTGATGAGTTTGGCATCTTTATGCCCAATATCGATCGCAACATTGCCGAGCAAGTCGCTGAGCGGATCTGTCAGGCATTAAACCAACATGAGTTTACTTGGGAAGGGCGCAAACACAGCGTCAGTGTCAGTATCGGCTTGGCGCAGAGCCAAGATCCCCAAGCCAACATTTCTGATTTACTTCGCAGTGCCAATGCGGCATGCCGGGTTGTGAAAGAGAGTGGCCGTAACGGGTGGTATGTGTATGCCAGCGATGATCCTATGGTGGAGCGACTCAATATCGACATGAGCGCCTCGGTCGATATTATTGGCGCGCTGGCCAACGACAGATTTGAGCTATATTACCAACCCATTGAGATGCTACAGGCAAACAATAGCGGTTTACATTTTGAAATATTGCTGCGCATGCGCTGTGAAAACTGTGAGCTGATGTCGCCGGCTATCTTTTTACCCGCCGCCGAACGATTTAGCCTCGCCGCCAAAGTTGACCGCTGGGTGATCGACAATGTGCTGCGCTGGGGAGCGAGCCATTTAGCCTTATGGCAAGGGTTATCTATGGTATCGGTTAACCTGTCGGCGCTCTCCATTGGCGATCGCGAGTTTATGCATTGGCTAGAGATGCGCTTGTTAGCCGAGCCAGAATTAGCGCGCAAACTCTGTTTTGAAATTACAGAAACCGCCGCGGTAAAGCAGCTCGATTTAGCCACCGAATTGATTAATCTACTCAAACCCATGGGCTGTAAATTGGCACTGGATGATTTCGGCTCAGGTTTCTCTAGTTTCGCCTACCTCAAATTACTCGATGTTGATTACGTTAAAATTGACGGCCAGTTTGTCCGTAATCTGTGTCAGGATAAAGCCGACCAAGCCATTGTGGCCGCTATTTGCCAACTGGGGCGCGACATGCAGTTTGAAGTGATCGCCGAATTTGTCGAGTCCATCGAGATTGGTAAGCATTTAGCCAAGCTTGGGGTCGACTATGGTCAAGGTTATGCTATTGGCAAGCCAGTACCGCTAGCCAAACTGAGCTCGAGTGATGGTCTAGGCTGGCATCAGCAACTCAATGCTAGTGGTTAACTTAGGCTAGCAGGTGCATTTTGTTTTTCGGCCCATAACGGGTACACTTGCCGCAGTTTTTGCCGACAGATAGCCCCTTGTGAACTCACTACCCATTCAACATCTTTTCCCTGCCTTGCAAAGCGCATTGGCCAGCTCATCGCAGCTGATTTTACAAGCGCCAACAGGCGCGGGTAAGTCGACAGCCTTGCCGTTGGCGCTGCTCGATTGGCCGCAAATTAGCGGTAAGATATTGATGTTAGAGCCAAGACGGATGGCGGCGCGTAATGTGGCCTATTTTATTGCTAAGCAGCGCGGCGAAACTATAGGTAACACCGTTGGCTTTCGGGTGCGCGGCGAATCTAAGGTGAGCGCTAATACTCGGCTTGAGGTGGTGACCGAGGGGGTGCTCACGCGCATGATCCAGCAGGATCCTGAGCTGAGCGGCTATGAACTGATTATTTTTGATGAGATCCATGAGCGACACCTCACCACAGATTTAGGCTTAGCCTTGGCGTTAGAGTTACAATCCTCGTTTCGTGACGATCTTAAGATCATGGCAATGTCGGCCACCTTAGCGGGCCTGCCATTGCATGGCTTAATGCCCAATGCGGTGACGCTCGAAAGTGAAGGGCGCAGTCACCCTGTGAGCATCGAATACCGCGCGGTGGGGGCTCAGCAAGAGTGGTTGGTGCATATGGCCCAAGTGATAGTGACCGCCTTGCAGCAACACCCACAAGGATCGCTGCTGGCATTTTTACCCGGCCAAGGTGAAATTAATCGCTTAGCCCAGCAGCTGTCGACCCGCCTCGATCCTAAGGAGTATCATATCGCGCCGCTCTACGGCAGTTTGCCTGCAGCGCAGCAAGATAGTGCTATCGCTCCGGCCACGGATGGGCGGCGTAAAGTGGTGCTGTCGACCAATGTGGCCGAATCGAGTTTAACTATCGAGGGCATCACCTTGGTGGTGGACAGCGGTTATAAACGCCAAGCCAGTTTTAATCCTAAGACTGGCGTGACTCGGCTGTCATTAAAGCGGATCAGCCAGTCGTCATCGGCCCAGCGCGCCGGTCGTGCTGGGCGCTTGTGCCCCGGTCATTGTATTCGGCTATGGGGCCAAGAGGAGCAAGGGCGCTTGCTGCAAGCCGATGAACCTGAAATCGTACTCGGCGATTTAACCTCCATGGTGCTTGACGGCGCCTATTGGGGGGTGAGTGCGTTAACGCAATTGCCATTACTCAGCCCGCCATCGGCTGCCAATGAAGCGGTCGCTTGGTCGCTATTAACACAACTGCAGCTGGTGGATGAAAAACGTAAAATCACCGCTCATGGCCGCGCCGCGTATCAGTTAGGTTGCCATCCGCGTTTGGCGCATATGCTGTTAACGGCGCAGCAGTGGCAGCAGGCCGATAGCAGTACACCTTTGCTGGCCTTAGCGGCAGTGCTGGCGGGCGTGATTGAGTCACGCGGCCGCGCTCGTCGCGGCGCCGATATCAGTGGCTATCTGGGCGATGCGCGTCATGGCGAGAGTGCGCAGTTAGCCCGCAGTTATTTGGCACGTATTGATGGGCAAGGGCGGGGTCAAGGCGATCTCGCTCAGGCCATCAGCCTGGCTCATCCCGATGATATTAGCGTGTTGCTGGCCTTGGCGTTTCCAGACCGAATCGCCAAAGCCAGAGGCGTAAGCGGCTATCAATTAGCCGCAGGCGTGGGGGTGACGCTCAATACTGATGACAGCCTCAGTGGTGCGCCTTGGCTGGTGGTGGCCGATTTTCAAGAGTCACAAGGCCAAAGTAGTGGCCGGGTATATCTGGCCAGTCGGCTCGATCCTGCCTGCTTTAACGACAGCCTAAAGTCGCTGGTCACAGAGCATATTGATTGTGGCTGGGATGATAACCAAGCGCGCTTTTACGCGCTACGCCAGCGCCGAGTTGGAGCGATAGTGATAGATCAACAGCCGATAGCGCAGTTGGACGCGGCACAGATTAAACAGGCCATTTATGGTTTAATCCGCGCCAAAGGGCTAGCAGTGCTTAATTTGGATGACAAAGTCACTCAGCTGCGTCAGCGGGTGGCCTTGGCACGCCAGTATCAGCTTGCTGGCGACTGGCCCGCGATGGATGATGAGGCATTGTTAGCCGACTTGCCCACTTGGCTGGGACCTTATCTGGATAATGTGCGTCGCTTGACGCAGCTGCAAGCGCTCGACTTTTATAGCCTGTTGCATAACCTCTTACCTTGGGAGCTGCAGCAAACCTTGGCGCAGCACTTACCGACACACTGGCCCATGGCGACGGGAACCCGTGCCAATATAGAATATGAGCCGTCGGGGCGCGCGCTACTGAGCGTACGTCTACAAGAGGCGCTAGGCATGGCGCAAAGCCCGACTTTGGCGCAAGGTAAATTGGTGGTGACCATGGCGTTGTTATCACCTGCTCAGCGGCCGTTGGCGCTGACTGCCGATTTAGCCAATTTTTGGGCTGGCCCCTATCTTGAGGTGAAAAAAGAGATGAAGGGGCGTTACCCTAAGCACCTGTGGCCTGACGATCCGGCCAATACGGTGCCGACCAAATTCACCAAGAAAAAAACATTAAGTAACGGTTAATGACCCACCGTTAGCTATTTTTATGGGATTAAGATGACAAGCAAAGAGACACCCAAGAAACCGCGCGCCGCAAAGCCTGCTCGATCTTCGACCAAGGCGAGCCCCAAAACTAAGGCGCGCAGTACGTCAAAGTCAGCCCCGCGCACCACGTCCGGTTGGGGACGAAAAATCTGGTCCATCGTGTGGAAGCTATCCTTGGCACTGCTGGCGGCGTTGATTATTTACAGTATCTATTTAGATCAAATTATCGCGCGTAAATTTGAAGGGCAAAAATGGCATCTGCCAGCGCAGGTGTTTAGTCGCTCTATGGCGATCTACCCTGGGGCGGCGGTGAGCCATAGTCAATTGATCGCCGAGCTCAAGTTACTCGGTTACCGCAAGGTGGCTAATCCGCGTCAGGTGGGGGAGTTTTCCGCCTCTAGCACCCGGGTCGATCTGTGGCGCCGGCCTTTTCTGCATCCACAAGGCTCGCAGGCCGAGCTGCGAGTGATGATTACGTTTGATAGCCTAGGGGTCGAATCGGTCGCGCGTCAAAGCGATAATCGTCAACTGGCGGTGTTCCACCTTGAACCTGTGTTACTGGACAGAATGATCGCCGGAGACGGCGAAGATCGCCTCTTTGTTGATGCGCAGCAGATGCCTAAGGCGATTGTCGATGCGTTAATTTTGGTGGAAGATCGCAGTTTTTATGAGCACCACGGCGTGAATCCCTTTGCGATTGTACGTGCCGCATTAGTTAACCTGAGCGCGGGACGCACGGTACAAGGCGGCTCGACCTTAACCCAGCAGCTGGCGAAAAACTTCTTTCTTTCAAGTGAGCGCTCAATTGTGCGTAAGCTGCGCGAGGCGTTAATGGCGATCATTATCGACTTTCGGTATGACAAGGATGAGATCTTAGAAGCCTACCTCAACGAAGTGTATATGGGGCAAGATAAGGCCCGAGCCGTGCATGGCATGGGGCTGGCGTCGCAGTTCTATTTTGGTCGGCCCATCGCCGAGCTGACCCTGCCGCAGCAAGCCTTTTTAGTGGCAGTGATCAAAGGGCCATCTTATTACAATCCGTGGCGCTACCCTGAGCGGGCGCAAGCTAGGCGCGATCTGGTGCTGCGACTGTTGATGGAGGCGCAGCAGTTGTCTGTAGCGCAATATAAGGTTGCGGTAGACTCGCCGCTGGGATTACGCCAGTTTGATAAATCGGTGCAGCAAAAGTTACCGGCATTTTTTGCCGTGGTGCGCCATGAGTTGAGCGAGCGTTATGGCGATGCTCTGTTGCAGCAATCGGGCATTAAGGTGTACACCACGTTAGATCCTATGGCGCAAGAAGCCGCCGAAACGGCGGTGAAGTCGACCATGAAGCAGTTGGCTAAGCGCGACAAAGCCTTGCAAGTGGGCATGGTGGTCACCGATAAGTATTCGGCAGGTATTGCCGCAATGGTAGGTGATAAAGTGCCAAGTTATTATGGTTTTAACCGTGCGGTAGAGATACGTCGCCCCATAGGCTCATTGATCAAACCTTTTGTGTACGCTACCGCCTTGACTCAAGCTGATAAGTACACGTTGGCGACGCCGTTAAAAGATGAGCCGATCACCCTAACAAACCAGCATGGCCAAACCTGGTCACCGCAAAACGTCGATAAACAGTTTTCGGGTCAGGTGCCTTTGTTAACAGCCTTTAAAAAGTCGATGAATGTGTCCACGGTTAACTTGGGCATGGCTATCGGTACCGATGCGGTGGCTACCACCTTAGATAAGGCGGGCTGGCCAGATAAAATATCTGAGTATCCCTCAATGTTATTGGGGGCGGTCAATGGCTCGCCCTTGATGGTGGCACAGGTGTATCAAACCTTGGCCGATAATGGTCGTTACCGTCAGCTTAGTGCGGTGACCCATGTGCTGGATATGGACAATCAAGCCTTAGCGGGCAGCCCCATTAAGACCCATCAAGCTATCCCGGTGGCCAGCGATTTCTTAGTGCAGTACGCCATGACACAAGTGACGCAGTCGGGGACGGCAAGCCGTTTAGGCCGCGCCTTTCCTGGGGTGACGCTGGCGGGTAAAACCGGCACCAGCAATGATTCACGCGACTCTTGGTTTGCCGGTTTCGATGAGCGAAATGTCGCTTCAGTGTGGGTCGGCCGTGACGATAATGGTAAAACCGGACTCTATGGCAGCAGCGGCGCTATGGCGGTGTATCAGGAGTTCTTACGCCAGCGTGCGCCCATCAGTTTAAGGCGCACCCCAGTTGAGGGCGTGGTGCAAGGTTATTTCGATCGTGATACCGGGGTGGCGCAAGAGGCCGATTGCGACAATGTGATGGCCTTACCTGCGCTGCGTGAGAGTTATCGCCCTGTGCGTAACTGTGGTCAGCCCTTGTCTTGGTGGCAAAAATTGACCGGCAGTTAGGGTTACAGCTTGTATAGATGATAAAAAAAGGAGGACTCGCGTCCTCCTTTTTTTATGGGCTTTAGTTGCATGGCACGCGGCAAATGTTAGCGAATGGCGTGGGTGATAAAGGTATTCACTGCGCTGTTTGCCACTGGTTTTTTATAGGCGGGGGTAATGTACTTCGGCGCAGATAAAATGCCTTTTGCGATTAAGCGCGACAACATGGGCAGATAAGCCAATGAGGTTTTGCCCATCAACAGGTGATTAAACAGCGGTTCATTTTCATAGGCGTTTAAGATCATGCTAAAGCCTTTGAGATAGAGGTGATCTTTGGTATAGCCACCGCCTCGATATACCCGTGCGGTAATGGTGTAAGCCAAGTTGGGCTCGACGCCATAATTTTCTTTAAGCATTAAGAAGGTGGTGCGAAAGTTTTTATCTTCGATCATCGAGCGCACCGCAATCACTCTGAGCGCCAAGGTTTTTAAGCGCTTAACACTAAGATTGCCCGACAGGTATTCGCTTAAAATCGCCAAGCCTTCCTGAGTCATGGTATTGAGTGGACAGCCCAGCGACAAAATTTTCAGCGGCTGATGTTTACCATTGAGGGAGGTGACTAAATGTACCCCTAGCTCATGATGCGCCAAGGCTAGCGCATCGGTTTTACTCAGGCGGGCATGGCTGTTAATACGCACTGTGGTGCCAGACACTAAGGCGTTGGCCACCATGGTCTCGTCAAACTGCAACTGCCATTGGTAGTCTTCTTGCTGCGCCATCTGCTGCAACAACTCGCCTATTGCCTGCGCGTCGAGCTGGGGCTCATCGCCATCCTGTTGGAGATCGGGCAGGTGCAAAATGAACTGGGCATTGCGCAGATCTTTCTCGCTAGGCTCGCCATAGTAACGCAGCGAGTCATACAAAAACTCACTGCTGCCGATAGATTTAAACTGATCGATTTTATCCACATATGAGTCAACAATGTCCAGATACAAGGTGTAGATATCGGGATCATCTAGCGTCTCGAGCGGCAGATTAAACAGATCGCGTTTGAGCTTAAACGGGTCGATTGAGGTGTCGGCGTAGATAAAGCGAGGCTCAATGGAGAAGTGGTTATCAAAGAAGGCCTGTTTTTGTTGCAGGTAGTTAAGCGGCTTAACAGCTTCTAAAATATCAATATCTTTAACAAGCTGATGCAACTGAGTGTCGATAGCCGACAGGGTAGACGCCACATTAGACATAGAATGTTCAATCTCATAAAGAGGGTGATAGATGCCGATAATCGACATCGCCTAGACCTATTATGCAGGCCAAGAGGGCCCTATTGCCGTGCAAAATCTGTCTGTCGCTAAAGCTAACTCAGCTTAGCCATTTTAGCTACCAAATCATGCTAGCTGACCCAAAATGATCGCGAAAGGGATAGCGTAACACCTATTATTTATACCAATTGATTTATACCAATTGATTTGTACTAATTGATTTGTACTAATTGATTTGTACTAATCACTGTCCCCAAGTCATCGGGTGAGTGTTTTTTGTAAACAGGTATATACTAGCGCACCCAATTTTGGATAACCCTGATTGAACGAGCCCATATGTTTCTAAGCCCTTATTTTAAAAAAGAACAGCAAAGTGTTTCAGTATCGGCCCAGCAAGCCAGTGATTTTGCCAAAGAGGTCGCACAAGACTTTAACCCCATCCATGATGTGGCAGCCAAACGTTTTTGCGTGCCTGGCGATCTCTTGTTTGCCTTAGTACTTGGTCAATATGGCTTGAGCCAAAAGATGCGTTTTCAGTTTGAAGGCATGGTGGGCGATGGGGTGTCCTTGGTGTTTCCACCTCAGGTGGGTGAGCGTTTTGCCATTTGTGACCATAAAGATAAACAATATCTAAGTGTCGAGCGTAGCGGCGACAGCACCTTGTGTGATGTGCAAATCGAATCTTTTATTCGCAGCTATGTGGCCTTCTCAGGGCTTAACTTTACCCACGTATTAGTGCCGTTAATGCGCGAGCAAGGGGTGATGATCAATCCCGCTCGTCCATTAGTGATCTACGAGAGCATGGCTTTCGACTTAATCACATTGGACTTTAACCATATTGAACTGTCTCTGGTGGAACAAACCTTAGTGATAGACGGTAAGCGCGGCGATGTCACCCTTAAATTTGAGCTGCGCTGTGGTGATAAGTTAGTGGGCACCGGCGTTAAAACCCTAGTACTGAGCGGCCTGCGCGCTATTGAAGAGCAAGATATGGACGCCATGGTGGCGCGTTATGAAGCGCGGCGCATCGATTACCAAGGTGCCTAACGGCCAAGTGACTCGCTATATATTAAGGGCTCGCCAAGTGCGAGCTTTTTTGTGGGCGCGGTTAAGTCGTCTCACTGTATCTTATTGACGCATTATTAAGCTGATTTTGCGATGTAAGCGTGCTTTTTAAACGTCCAAAAGCGCCTCGGGCGCCGCTCGATTGCCAAGCCTGTCGCTTTGATTTACTTTAGTGACCATTAGATTGTTGCTGCCTGCCGTTACGCCTTGGCGTGGGGAGGTTTTTATGCGCGCTATGACCGCCCTAGCGCCGTTTGCATTAAGGAAAAAGATGCCTAGTTTGAATCGAATAGTGCTGATAAACACGCACCTACCTGGCGTTGTTGAACTCGCCCTCGACGGACACACCAATATTTGTGGGACCAACGCCTCGGGTAAAACCACCTTGCAGCGGTTGGTGCCAGTATTTTATGGCGAATATCCGAGCCGAGTCGTGCCCTCAACCCGTGATAGTTTCGAGCGTTGGTATCTGCCGCACGATTCCAGTTACATCATTTATGAATATGTGCGTGACGATGGCCTTTATAGCCAAGCGGTGCTGGCATCGGCGGGCGATGGCAAAGGGGTTAATTACCGTTTTATCGCCAAAGCATTTGAACTGGCAGACTATGTGAAGTCTCAGCAAGGTGACTCGATTTTGTGCCATAACATGGCAGAGCTGGGCCGCGAGATGAAACGCAGCGGCGTGTCGGTGAGTAATTTACTCAATACCCGAGAATATCGCGCCATCATACAAAACGATCGCACCTTATTGAGCACGGGCAGTAACCGCAGTGAGCTGCGCGCCTATGCGCGGCAGTTTTCCTTATGCCAGCAGGAACACTCGCTGCGCCATATCGAAAAACTGGCCAAAGCGGTGCACTCGAAAGAAGGCAAGATGGAGACCATCAAATCGATGATCGCCGCCATCTTAGAGGAAGATGGGGTCAATCCGCCCAGCTCACGCCTCAATCCACAGCGTGTGGAAGCCTGGATCCGTGAAAGCCAGTTGATCCAAGGATTCGAGCAGATCCGCCCCGAGTACGACAAGCTCGAACAGGAATTTAATCAGTTACTCAGCGCCGAGCAGCGCCTGAGCGGCCTGAAGCGTGGTTACAGTAAAGATGAAACCGCCGAGGTTGAGCGCCAAGAGCTTAATCAGCAACGCTCCAAGGCGTTAGGTGAGCAGCTGCGCCAACTCGACGAGGAGTGGCGCGAGCAGCGCGATGAGCTCAATCAAGACTTGTCTGCCGCCAAGGGCGATGTGACTAAGTTTGAAGCCGATCTAGACGCAATCGAAGATCAGCACGGCGCGTTTCTCGATGCCGATATTGAGCAGGCTAAATTGGATCTCGACCAGCTACCAAGCTGGCGCGCCAGTTTAGATAACTTAACCGAGCGCCATAAGCTGCAAACCGAAAAACACCAAGATGTCGAGGCGGCATACAATGCGCGTCGCAGTAAAATTGGTGACAACCTTAACCGCGAATTAGAGCAGCTCGATAAAGAGCAAGATAAGCATCGCGAAGCCCGCGACAAGCAGCAAGAGCAGGGCCGTAACGAGTTAGCGGCGCTAGAGCAACAATGGCGCGAGCAGCTGGAAGCGGGGCGGGCGAAACACAGCGAACAAGCCTATCAGTTAAAGCTCTCGGCCGCCGAGTTGACCATGCAGGTTAACAATGTCACCTACAGCGAAGCGGAAAAGCTCAGCTTGGCCGTGTTCGATGAGCGGATCGCTCAAGCTGACGAAGAACAAGAGGTGTGCAATGCCAAGGTCGAACGTCTAAGCAGCCATGAGCGCAAGCTTCGAGCCAAACGCGATCACGCCAACGAAGCCCTGCGCCAAGCGGGACTGAGGGTCATTGAGCGTCAAACTGCCCTCGACGAGTTGCACCATGTGCTGTTTCCCCAATCTCACACCCTGCTTGAATACCTGCGCAAAGAGGTCAGCGGGTGGGAAGCCAATATTGGTAAGCTGATTAATCCTGAGTTACTGCATCGCAGCGAC
The DNA here is from genome assembly GCF_900380485.1 of Shewanella algidipiscicola. Classification (NCBI taxonomy): domain Bacteria; kingdom Pseudomonadati; phylum Pseudomonadota; class Gammaproteobacteria; order Alteromonadales; family Shewanellaceae; genus Shewanella; species Shewanella algidipiscicola. The sequence continues at coordinate 351,024 of NZ_OXJV01000001.1, forward strand.
TTACACCCAACCATAACCGAGCCGCAAGAGAGCTTTTGTGGTATCGCTCTAGATCTTAAAGCCATTGATATCCCTGATTATGCCGCGTCAGAGCAGGAGCTGCGTAGCCGTTACAGTGAGGCCGAAGAGGCCTTGGCGGCGGCCAAGGCGCTGCAAACCGAGGCCGAAGCGCATCTGGTGGCGTGCAACGCCGAACTCGATGAGCTCAACCGTGAGCTGACCTTTGCCAAGACCGCCTATAAGAATAGCCGTGACGATCTACGTCGCCTGTTTGATGATAAACGCAGCGAACAAGAGAAAATCAATCAAGCGTTGAGCGGCCGTAAAGCCGAGGCACAAAAACGCCTTAGCCGTATCGACAGCGAGATTAAGCAGCTTAATGCCCAGCATCAAGAGTGGATAGCGGCGCAAAAAGAGCTAGAGCTCGAAGCCCGCATGGAGAAAAACGCCTACTGGCAAGAGGTGGTCGGGGTTCTGGACAACCAGTTAGCCCAAGTGAAAAACAATATCGTCCAGCGCCGTCAAGACGCCAAAGCAGAGCAAAAAGCCTGTGAGCAGTGGTACAAAGATGAGCTTAAATCTCGCGGCGTCGATGAAGGCAAAATTGTTAAGCTCAAGCAGGAGATACGTCAGCTTGAAAGTGACATCAGCAAAGCCGAACAGCGCCGCAGTGAAGTGCTGCGTTTCGATGACTGGTACCAGCACACCTGGTTGTCACGCAAACCTAAGCTGCAAACTGAGCTGAGTAAGGTCAAGATGGCGGTCGCTGAGCTAGAGCAGCAGTTGACCCGCAAAGCCAACGAGATCAAGCAGCGACGTCAGGAGCTCGACAGCCAGCGTAAGCAATCGGATGCGATTCAAGTGGAAGCGTCTGAAAACCTCACTAAATTGCGCAGCGTGATGCGTAAACTGGCCGAGCTAAAATTGCCCGCAAGCAATGATGAACTGCAAGGCAGCTTGGCTGAGCGCCTGCGTCAAGGTGAAGATCAGTTACTGCGCCGCGATCAACTGCTGGGATCGGTGAAGCAATATATTGAACATTTTGATTCGGTGATCGCCAGTAAGTCCGGGTCGAGCCTGTCGGAGATCTGGGATCGTGCGCGCGAAGAGTCGAGCTTTATTAACGATAAAGGCATTCGCCTACTCGATTATCGTAAGCTCGTGCCACAACTTGAGCAGCTGCTCAATGTGATGGTGCCCCAAGCCGTGATGGGCCTGCGTGAGCAAGGGCGTAACTTTGGTATCGATTTGACCGCCTTTTACGATGTGTTAGCCGATATCGACCGCCGTATTGCCTCGCAAAGTGCGCGTATTACCCGCGAAGTGGGTGAAGAGCTGTTCCTCGATGGGGTGAGCGAGTCGGCGGTACGTATCCGCTCGCGCATCAGCGAACTGGAGTTTTGGCCAGAGCTTGAGGTGTTTGTTAAGGCGTTCCGTCAATGGAAAGCCGACGGCTTTGCCGAATTGCCCGACGAGCACTACACCAACAGCATGCGCCGCGCCTTAGACATTATTGGCCGCGCGGCATTAACGGGTGGCATCGCCAAGTTATTAGAGATTGAGCTGCGCCTAAAAGAGGGTAACAGCGACCTCATCATCCGCACCGATAGACAGCTTAATGAGTCGTCGAGCCATGGTATGGCCTACCTGATTTTATGTAAGTTCTTGCTGGCTTTTACCCGCTTACTGCGTGGCCGTGCCGATGTGACCATTCATTGGCCTATCGATGAGTTAGGCACCTTACACCACGGTAACGTGAAAAAGATTTTTGATGCCTGTGAAAACAACAATATCAGCGTGTTAGGGGCATTCCCTAACCCTGAGTCAGAGGTGCTAAATCTGTTTGTTAACCGCTATATCATCAATAAACAGACCAAGAAATTACAGGTCGTGAAGCCGCAATTAAATCCGATTGCCGACAAGTTAAGCCAGCGTTTTGCCAAGGAGACGGGATAAATGAGTACTAGCACACAAACCGTATTAGTCGGCCAAGGCGCATTGATTGAAAGTTTGCTGCGCGGTGAATTTATCTGCCGCACCAGTAACGAAGAAGCGTGGCGTGCGTTAAAGTCATCGACAACCCGCGACAGTGTCGAGCAGTACCTTAACCGCATTAACCGTACAGTGGCATCGGCCGGTGAAGGCGAGGTGTTTTTTTGTGGTTACTTGCAGCTCGGTGACACTGAGCGCAAGGTGATATCGTCTCAGTTTCGCGATATCTGTAATGCATTGATCCCTTTGGTCGAATGGCTGGTGCTGGTGCAAGAAGCCAGTGGTCAAGATGCGCCGCTTTGCGAAGGGGCGGCGGTGCGCTTAAGCGAACTGCAGATGCGCATCGAAGATACCCCCGCGTTTCGTGAGCAGCTGGCTAAGATCAGCCATTACCGTTTATTTGGCTCTAGCAGTACTCAGGTGGATGCACAAATTAAGTTGGTGTTTAAACGCTTGGTGGAGCTGGGGTATCTGCTGCGTCCTAACGTGGAAAAGCAGATCTACATCGCCACGGGTAAACTCGATTACCTCTATGAAGTGATTCGTTTTATCGACGAGACTGAAGGCTTAAGCCTTGAAGCTCAGGCCGAAACCGCCACCCAAAGGGACTTGATCTGATATGAGTAGTAACTTACACCAATCCGGGGTAACGCTACTTAAGCTACTGGGGCGGCATAGCGAACTTATCATGGATGTGTATCTATCGGGCTCAGTGGCCGAAGGGGGCGATAACGCGGCAGCAATCGATAAGCTACGTAAAGCCGAGATCCTGTGGCGACCAGAACCCGGGCAAGATTTACGCCTCAAACGGTCGGTGCGCGCGCTATTAGAAGAGACCTTAAGTGATGAGCGTAATCGGCAAATCGATGCCAATGTCGGCTCGGGTCTTGCCACCATCAAAACCTTGGCGAGCCACTATAAAGAGGCGCGCCATGCGGTAGATTACAGCGCCAGCGAAGCCTATTTAGCCGATCTGAGTGAGCACGTTTACAGCTTTGCTGAAGGGCTGCGTTATTCGATACGGGTATTGTGGAGCCGGATTAATAATGAGTTTGGTTATGTCGGCACCATCAATGCCAAAATTCGCGAAAACGAATTGGCCCAAAGCCAAGTCAGTGAGCTGCTCAATGGCTTAGAGATGTTCCAATTTAGCGAGCTTGGCGAGCTGGCCGGTGATATTCGTGAGCTGCGTAAATTGCTGGTCACCACCTTGCAAGAAGCCTTGAGTGATTGTACCCAAGAACTCAGTGTGGTGCAGGGACGGTTATTGGAGTTGCTTGGACGTTTTAGGCAGATCCAAGGGCGAACACGCTTACTTAAGGGCTGGTTGTTATACACAGATCAACATCCCGATTATCAGGTGGCAGATCATGTCAGCCACAAGCAGTTGCCAGTTCTGTTTAATCGCGCCGAGGCACTCTTAGCCCCTGCGGCGGTTGATGTGAGTAACACAGGCTATGAGGCTGAGCTGTTACAGCTGGTGGCGCAAGTGAAAGCCATTAGCCGTGTCGAGCGTGACACCTTAGTGCGCGAACATGATGTGGCGTTTGCCTTGGTCGATGCTGAAGATTTTGAAATTGCCGATAACCCCCTCAAGTTGGCGGTCGATGATTATTTTTGTGCGGTGATCGACTCAGGCTTAAGGCAATCGGCATTGCAATACCATCAACAGCAAACGCTGGAGTGGGATCCTGAGAGCTGGTTGTATCAGGTGATCTGCGGTTACGAAGGATTGCCAGAAGAGCACAGACGCTATTTTGAATTAGAGCCCATTGGTGAGCCGCACCCCACTTACAGTGGTAACTTTATTATTCGCGATGTGGAGCTTTGGTTGGCCTAGCCTGCTGAGGATAACGCCTTGGGTCTAAGCCGCTATTGATCAAAAAAGTTATAACCTTTAAATAAAGCAATCGTTCTTAAAACCATTAAATCAAGTGTTTACACTTTGATTTAATGGTTTTTTTATTGCTTATTTTCAGCACTGGCCGGCGCTTTTTTCAGCGACGTTGGCTAGTGTATTTCACTAGTGACGCTTAGTCAGTAGTGGTTTGGTTTGCTTGGTGTTGATTTTGTAGATATATACACCTTTTTGGTTTTATTTTTTAGTGGTAAAAACTGGTGTTGCCAGTTGTAAATTAACTGGTTAGGTTTGTTTTTATGGGTCAATGTAAAAGTTTGGTGTTACGGGTGTCTGTGCGATGTCTCTATATCTACTTGTTAATATTGGGCTAATTTCTTACATTTTTCATTGTTATCTGCTTGTTGTTTTTGAGGTTTTTTTCAAAGGCCATTGAAAAGCTTGCCAGCATGATCCACTATCTCTGCATCAGCAGGGGGAGTACCCGCCTCACATCTTAATCTCTATCGATGAGATACACAGATAAAAGCGTGCAGCAGATACGCTAAATTTAATAGGCAAACAGATGACAAAATCACTTTCTACCCGCATCTTTATCGGGCTCTTTTCGGGTGTCATGCTCGGCACTATTTTGCAATACGGTTTGGCTGATGCCAGCGAGTTAACTGCATGGGTGGTCAAAATCGCTAGCGGTGTGGGTACCATGTTTGTCAATATGATCATGTTGATGGTTGTGCCCTTGGTGTTTGTCAGCATTGTTTGTGGTGTACTGGAGCTAGACGACCTGAAGAGCTTTGGCCGCCTCGGTGGTAAAACCTTTGGGTTTTATATTATTAATACGCTGCTCGCCATCTCTACTGCACTGGCGGTGGCCTTGATTGTTGAGCCCGGTGTCGGTATCGATATGGCCTCAGGTTCTGACGTTGTGATAGCCACCACTGAGCTACCTAACTTGATGCAACTGATTGTCGATATCGTCCCCAGTAATCCCGTTAGCGCGTTTTCCTCAGGCAATATGCTTCAGGTGATCTTTATGGCGCTATTGGTCGGTGGGGTGATTAAGTCGATGGACGATGCCGTTCCCTTGTTAAACCAAGGGTTTCAAGAGGGCAACAAGCTAATGATGAAGCTGATTAGCGTCGTGATGCAGCTAGCGCCTTATGGGGTGTTTGCCTTAATGCTGAAGTTAGGCGCCACGTTAGAGGCCAGCTTATTTGTCAGTGTGATGGAATATATGCTGGTGATCATTACCTTGTTGTTGGTGTGGATTTTTATCATCTACCCCATCGCCGTCAGTCTGTTTACCTCGGTGTCGGCCAAGGCGTTTCGGGCTAAGACACAAGAGCAAATCTTGTTTTCCTTATCTACCGCAAGCTCCAATGCCACCATTCCGGTGACCATGCGCACCTTAACAGAAAAGCTGGGGGTTAAGCCCGCAGTCGCAGGTTTTGGCGTGCCACTAGGGGCGACCATGAATATGACCGGTGTGTCGATTTATGTCACCATCGCGATTTTCTTTGTCGCCAATGCCTTTGGCGCTCCCATCATGATGGAGCAGTTGCCATCATTGTTATTCAGCATCTTTTTGTTATCGGTCGGCGCTGGTGGGGTACCTGGTGGTGGCATGGTGATGATTGGCGTGTTGATCCATCAGATGGGATTACCACTCGAAGCCTTTGTGATTGTGGCGGCGCTAGACAGGGTGATCGACATGGTGTTGACCTCTTGCAATGTAGTGGGGGATGCGGCGGTGTTAACCATAGTCGATGCCAGCGAAAAGGCTTATGACATCGAGACTATTAAGGTACCAGAGGCGCAGCTCAAGCCTGCTTAAGTCTGTCCGCTTAAGTCACGTATATATGCATGAGTGGCGCCAAGCCACTCATGCTGCGTGGCAATTAATGGCCTTTTAAGCGCCGACTCAGGGCGCTTTGGCTAATGCCCAGTAACTGCGCCGCCGCGGTTTGATTATTGGCGGTGCGGCTCATGGCTTCATCAATTAACGCCTGATTCATCTGGGCTAAACTAGGCAACACCTTAGGAAAAACCAGCGTATCTAATGGCGCTTGTGTCAGCGATTTATGCTCGTTAATCGCCTCCATAAAGGGGGAGATATTTAGCGCGACACCATCACTGCGGCTGACCGCATCAAATACCATCCCCTTAAGTTCATGCAAATTACCCGGAAAGTTGTAACTCGCCAGTTTAGCGGCCAAGTCGGCCGGTTGTTGTGGTGCGGGCAACGCCATCTCGCTGGCCGCCTGAGCGATGAAGTGATTGATCAGCATCGAAATATCCAGCGGCCTGTTGGCCAGTGGTGGCAGCTTGATTTTATGGGCACGTAAACGATACAGCAGATCGCTACGAAATTGCCCCGCTTGGTGTAATTTCAGTAAATCATCTTGAGTCGAGGCGACAAATTTGCATCGCACCGGATAGGCACTGTCGCTGCCCAGTGGATAATATTGCCTGGTTTCGAGCAGATCCAATAAGGTGATTTGTGCCGCCAGTGGTAGGGCGCCCACCTCATTAAGATAGAGTACACCATCGCCCACTTGATGCAGCAAACCGGCCACGGCATCGACTTGGCCATCGCTATAGTGGTGTAGATGACCACACATCTTTTGGGCGAACACCTCGCTGCTGATCCCCGCCAGATTAATGGTTAAAAATGGCGCTTGTGGGCTGTAGAGGCTGTGGCAGGCGCGGGCAAATTCACACTTGCCGGTACCACTTTGACCAAAGATAAGTAAAGGCTCAGGACTAAAAGCGACCGCTTCTAAATAGCGAAATTGATCGAGCATCTGCGGCTCGCAGGTCAAAATATTATTAAACGCCTGTGGATTGTCTAAGGTGCGACTTAAGAAACGCTCCTTAATGTGCTGGTAATTACGCTCCAGCCCCACCACTTCTAGCGCGCGGCGTACCGATTGAGCCAACTCTTCCACCTTATCGGTTTTGATAAAGTAATCGTAAGCGCCATTTTTAATGCAGCGCACTGCGGTATCGACCTCATTGACGCCGGTGACGATGATCACCCGGGTGTTAGGAAACTCGCTGCGGATCATCGCCAGCAGCGTTTCGCCACAATCGAAAGGCATGGTTAAGTCCAGTAGGACTAAGGCGTAATCGCCCACCTGTAGGCGATTGATCACCTGACGACTATCGACGCAGGTGTCGATTTCAGCTTCGGGCACTAAGCGGTTAAGGGTGACGGCTAAGGTGCGTAGCCATGAGGCTTCATCGTCGACTAAGAGTATGTTTCTGGCCAATTTCATGGGGTTAATCCTGTTGTACTAACGCAAACGTTAAGCGGATGCTTGTGCCTTGGTCGACACTCGATTGGATCTGCATTTGAGCATGATGTTGTTTGATTATCTTGCTGCTGACCGACAAGCCCAGGCCGCAACCGCCGTTATTTCTGCGCGTGGTAAAGAAAGGTTCTGTGATGCGTTTTAAGGTGGCGCGGTCCATGCCGCAGCCGTTATCGCTCACGGTGAGCAGCACTTGGTCTGCATCAACCTCGGTGGTGATGCAGATAGCGCCAGTGTAAGGGTCGCAGGCGTGACAGGCATTTTGAATAAGGTTAATCAACACTTGGTGTAGCTGCTGGGCATCGCCGTTAATGAGTGGATCTGCTGGGCAAAGGTTGGTGGTGATTTGATAACTCTTACATTGGTTATTGGTTAAGCGCAGCGCGACTTGCACCACATCGTTAAGGGCGATAGGCAGATGTGCTTGGGCTAAGTTGGGCAGAGCGTAGCATTTAAGATCGTTAACAATACGGCTGATGCGCGTGGCGGCCTCTTCAACCGTTTGACAGCTTTGGCCCATCTCGGCCATGGCATCGTGTGGTGCCAGTCCGGCAATGCGCCAAAATGGGTTGTGCTTTTGGTAGTGGGTTGCAGCAGGTGTTAGATCCTTGATTGCCGCGCTCAGCAGTGAAATGGCATGCACAATCAGCCCTGTGGGATTATTGATTTCGTGGGCAATGCCGGCCGAAAGCTCACCTAGGGAGGCTAGGCGGCTGGCCTCTTCGTTGGCCTGGCGCAACCTATGTTGCTCGGTGGACTCTTCGAGCAATATCACCACCTGATCGCTGGCGATCGGGTGGATCTGCAGTTGCCAAAATTCTTGCTGGTACTGCATGTCAGCCGTTTGTGACCGCTGCTGGGTCAGCACGGTATTGATCGCCTGTTTAAGGTCAAAGGGTTGGCCGTCGAGGTAATGAAATTGCTGATTAACGAGCAGCTCAATATTATTATCGTTACTCCACAGGCGCTTAAGGTGCTTATCTATGATGGTGACGCCATGGGGAATGCCATCGAGCACCGACTGAAACTGAGTCGAAATAACCGATATCTCCGCTTCGGCGCGCCGGCGCTGTTCTAACTCTTCTTTAAGCGCCCTTTTTTGGCGGCGTAGGCTCGCGCTGATAAATCCGGTGTAAATCATTCCGATAGCGGACATAAGCGCCACTAAAATGGCCAGTGAAAACATGCGTTTTTGGGTCGAGGTTAAATCGACCTTTTCCCGCCCGGTGCCAAACCATTTGTTGACTAATTTGTCATATTCTCCCGAGAGTTTAAGCTGACGCACTGCGTCATTAATCTGCTGCATTAATACGGTTTTTTTGCCGTTGCTGACAAAGTTAAAGGCGCCATAGATCAGCGCATCGCTGGAGCTTCTCACCGATGGGTAAAAGGGCAGCAGTCGCCGGGCGACAAAGTTTTCGGCTAACACCACATCAACCTGATCATCCATCAGTTGTTGAAAACCGGTTTCGTATAGATCGACATCGATACGCTCAAACCGTTGCAGATGATCTGACAGATACACATCGACAAAAGCACCTTTTTTAATGGCCACTCGCTTACCAGCGAGATCGCTCCAACTATTGATAAGTGCTTTGCCTTGTAGGGTATAAGCCTTGGCGTGGGTGGAATAGATGGGGTCCGATTGATTTAGCTCACGGCTAAAGTTCACCGGGCTGACCACGGCTATCACATCGATATCACTATCTGGGTTGTGCACATCTGCAACCAGCTGCTGAAAGCTCTTACGCCGCACTATGATGCGTTTGCCCGTCAGTTGGCCAATTCTGTCCATGAGCTCAAGGTTAAAACCTTGGTCAACGCCATTGTTACGCCATTCTAAAGGGGCGGTATTGGAGTGTACGCCAAACACTATGCTCTCTTGGGAGAGCACTGGCAGCGAGGCGCAAATAAGGCAAAGTAGTATTAGTCTCATGGGCTTGAGTGTAGAGAATAATGGCTTAAGAAACTGTGCTGCACTGCGCGAATTAGCAATCGGTGAAGTATTGAATGAGGCTGCATTAATGGCCTGTACTGGTGGCTATCGCCTGAGTGATCTGGCTCTGCATGAGTTATGCAAAATTGCATATCCCACTTGCAGGTTATGCAACTTTGCATAGTGTGGCCTAGCGGTTGTGATTAAGGCAGCATTTCTCACTAACGCTGGGGGTATTGGCCTTGCTGTAGTTGGGTTTATAGACAAAGATTAACTCGAGCAATATAAATGTCGGCCGCTGTGCAATGTGAGTGGGCGTCACTTGAATCATTATAATAATGAAAAGTTTCTAGACTTATAGCGTCATCGCCGTTGAGTGTGGAAAGGAGAGTATAAAGATGAAAAAATTACAACTTGCAGTCTGTTTAGCCACGATTATGGGCACCACAGGACTCATGGGCAATGCAATTGCCGCAGATAATCTAGCTGAATTTCACGCTCAAAACCAAGAGTGTGATAGCTGCCATACTCCAGATGGTGAGCTTTCAAATGATAGCTTAACCTATGAAAACCAACAGTGTGTCGCGTGTCACGGCACCATGGCTGAAGTCGCTGAAACCACTAAGCACGAGCATTATAATGCTCACGACTCTCATTTCCCTGGCGATGTTGCTTGTACCTCTTGTCACAGCGCGCACGAAAAATCTATGGTCTATTGTGACTCTTGCCACAGCTTCGATTTTGACATGCCATATGCGGAAAAATGGCAACGTAATGAACCGACGATTGCCGAACTCGCTAAAGATAAATCTGAGCGTCAAGCGGCACTTGCTAGCGCACCTCGCGATACCGTTGATGTAGTGGTTGTGGGTACTGGTGGTGCAGGCTTCTCTGCTGCCGTATCGGCTCACGACAATGGCGCTAAAGTCATCCTTATCGAGAAAGAGCCTGTTATCGGTGGTAATGCGAAATTGGCCGCCGGTGGTATGAATGCAGCGTGGACCGATCAACAAAAGGCTAAAAATATTACCGATAGCCCAGAGATGATGTACAAAGACACCATGAAAGGCGGTCGTGATATTAACGATCCTGCGCTGGTAAAAATCTTAAGTTCACACTCTAAAGGATCTGTGGATTGGATGACCGCCATGGGCGCCGATTTAAACGATGTTGGCCGCATGGGCGGCGCATCGGCTAACCGTTCACATCGCCCAACTGGCGGTGCTGGTGTAGGTGCTCATGTAGTACAAGTGCTTTATGATAATGCCGTTGAACGTAATATCGATTTACGTATGAACACCCGTGGTATCGAAATACTTAAAGATGATAGCGGTAAAGTGAAAGGTATCCTAGTTAAGGGGATGTACAAGGGTTACTACTGGGTGAAAGCCGATGCAGTGATTTTAGCAACCGGTGGTTTTGCTAAAAATAACGAGCGCGTATCTAAGCTCGATGCTAAGTTGAAAGGCTTTATTTCGACTAACCAACCAGGCGCTACTGGTGACGGTATCGATGTGGCGGGTAATGCTGGCGCGGCGATGAAAGATCTCGAATATATCCAAGCCCACCCAACATTGTCTGTTAAAGGCGGCGTGATGGTGACCGAAGCGGTACGTGGTAATGGCGCTATCTTAGTTAACCGTGAAGGTAAGCGTTTCGTCAACGAAATCACTACTCGTGATAAAGCATCTGCCGCGATTTTGGAGCAAACAGGTAAATCTGCGTTCTTAGTTTTCGATGATTCAGTCCGTAAGTCATTGGCGAAAATTGATAAGTACATTGGTTTAGGTGTCGCACCAACATCTGACAGCTTAGTTAAGCTAGGCGATATGGATGGGGTTGGCATCGACGGTAAAGCCTTGGCCGAAACCGTTGCTCGCTATAACAGCTTTGTCACTAGCGGCAAAGATGCTGATTTCGAACGTCCAAACCTGCCTCGTGCGCTGAATGAAGGCAACTACTACGCTATTGAAGTCACTCCAGGTGTTCACCACACCATGGGCGGCGTGATGATTGATACGAAAGCGGAAGTGATGAATGCTAAGCAGCAAGTGATCCCTGGCCTATACGGTGCGGGTGAAGTGACTGGCGGCGTACATGGTGCTAACCGTTTAGGTGGCAACGCCATCTCAGACATCATCACCTTTGGTCGTCTAGCAGGTGAAGAAGCTGCTAAATATTCAAAGAAAAACTAATATTAAACATTATCTAATAATTAGTAACGTCGTTCCAGTTTGACCTAAAGGTGGTATGGATATCACCGCTAGAAGCCACAGCCCTCCCGCTGTGGCTTTTTTATATCCATTCTTACCGGAGAAGGGCTGCTCAAGATGGGGGTTCCACCAAAGTTTGGTGGCCTTGGAATGAAGGTATGGCATTTTTTAGTTTGCTTGAGTAGCGGTTGACTGCATTTTTATTTATTGAAAGCGTTTGAAGGTCGAACCTTCACTGTTATTAATCGCCTGTCTGGCGGGGAATGTGCAAGCGCGCTTTTGGCTCACCGCAAGCACGTCCGTGTGGGCTCTGCGAAATCATCCATGATTTCGAAGGCCAAAAGCACGCTTACACCCATCTCTAACTCCTCTTCGATTTAACTTCATTTGATACGACTCGTGAGTTAAAGGTTAAAGTATTTTTGTGCCAACATGCTGATAACTGACGTCACCACGAACACGCCCTAACCAAAACCAGCCGTGACTTGCTACTTGAGCAAACCAAGTATTGCGATAGCCAGCATCGGTGACGATTAGCGGACAGCAGCTATTCGGAAGCACCGTTGCCAACTCAGTCAGAAAAACATTGTGGCTGCGAGGTGCGTTGTAATCTTTGAATTCAAAAGTACGCTTATAAAGGGTCACGCTGCGCCCTTGAACACTGATGGAGGCGCGCAATGTCATTAAGCGGAGTTGTTCTCTTACATCGGCCCAATCGACAAGCACGATAGGCATTGGGTTAGCACCGCAAAGATGCATTGCATGCCAGCGATATATCGCCATTCGGTCATTATTGAGGTGGTGATTACCGAGCAAGCGGTCAATGCGTTTGATACTGTGCTTAGGCGCCACATTACCAGAGATATTACGGCCTAGCTGGGTCAAAGAGAGTTGATCACCATCTAGTAATGATTTAGTGGCAACCATAAGAGAATTAAGACGTTTTTTGTGGATGGAAGAGCATTGATTGCTAAGTAGAGTCATGTAGTATTGTAATGTCACGCATGGTGTTGTTCTAGTTTGTTTTTGGCGAAATTGATTAGATCAAACAGCACCATGCGTGTCTACTAATTGATTATAAAAGAAATTATCTGGGGATTCCCTAGTAACTAAACAACTTGGATGTAGCTAGGGTCTAGTCCAACAAGTGATTTACGCCCTGCAAACTATGTTACACATAAATACTAAGACCTTAGCTAACCGCGAATTCAACTCCGAAGTGCACCACTCGCTAAATTAGGCTGCCTTGCGTAATTCATTGAATACCGCAACAGGTTGCCTGAAGCCGAGGCACTTTCTCGGTCTGGCATTTAATGCCCGTTCAATCTCACTAATTTGCCTATCTGTTACCGTCCGCAAATCGGTGCCTTTCCGTATGTATTGCCGCAGCAAACCGTTGAAGTTTTCATTCAGTCCGCGTTCCCAGGACGAATAAGGGTTAGCGAAGTAGACATCCGTTTTAAGCTTTTCTGCGACCTGTTCGTGGTCACAGAACTCGCTGCCGTTGTCCGCTGTGATAGTTCGGACACAACCTCGATATTTCCACAGCATGCCAACCATTGCCCGGGCCACATCGGCTGCGCTTTTCGCTGGCACTTTGCGTATCAGGTACAGCTTACTTTTCCGCTCAACNAGGCTGACAATCGCGCCCGTACCTTGCTTGCCCAGAACCGTGTCAGCTTCCCAGTCTCCGAACCGCTTTTTCTTGTTCACGATAGCGGGACGATGCTCTATGCCAACGCGATTCGGGATAATCACACGTTTCGCGCGATTACCTTTACGGTATCTTCGGTGACTCTGGCGTAGCTGTTTGTACAACTTGCCGCCGCATAATTTATCACGCTGGACATAGCCATAAATCCACTCATGACTGACGTTATATCCGATGATTTTACCGACACCGGCTATTTGTTCTGGACTCCACTTCTCATTGAGACCGAACTCAACAAAGGTGATGGTCAGTTCAGATACTCTAGACTTCGCGGACTGACTACGGCGTTTTAATGCCTTCACCTGAGCGACTTCCGGCAAGTAATGGTTATCCCGAATTCGATTGCGATTTACTTCCCGGCTGATTGTGCTGTGACTTACTTTCAGACGTTTTCCTATCTCCCGATAACTGAAACCTTCGCGTAAATAGGCCTCAATCTGGTATCGTTGTCCCTCGATCAACTGCTTGTAATTCATGGTAACTACTCATGTTTGTTTGGCGACTACAGAGTATCACCAACAGGCAGTTGATCTCTCCTCACCGTTTAACCATGAGTGGTGCACTTATTATCTGAATTCGGGACTACTTAAGCATAATGGAACACACTTAAAAGGAATTACCGTGATAAAATCTCTATTACTAATTTTCATTCTATTCACCACCTATTGTTCAGCTAATACTGATACTGAATTATTTTTATTGGAAGCTGTTAAAGTTGGCGAAAAAGTTCAAGAAATATCCCAGGGAACAAGTCTAGTTGAAAAACTTCCGCTTATTGAAGCTTTATCGAAAGAATACAAGGTTGATTCTGTTGCATTTGATATTTTAATGCAGGAACTTAGCGTTTATTATTCGTTTGCTGGTCAATACAAGGAAGTACTTATCTCTAACGATAGAAGCTCAAATGAGAACACTTACACTTTGGATGATTTAACACAATTTGAAGTTAAAGGTGCAATTCATCAAATTCTGAAAAAAGCTGAAACCCATCAAATAGTAATGATTAATGAAGCCCACGATAGAAGTCAACACAGAGTATTAACTTACCGATTACTTGATGGTTTATGGAAACAAGGCTTTCGTTATATTGCTGCTGAATCACTTAACAATAATGCATCGAAGCAAATTAAAAATGGTTATATTACTAGCAAAGCTGGCTACTATACACAAGAACCTATATTTGCAAATTTAATACTCAAAGCAAAAGAAATGGGTTTCGAAATAATATCTTATGATAATTACAAGCCGAGAAATTCAAATACAATTGAAGAACGTGAAACTAATGCTGCACTATCCATTAAAGAAAAGATTTTCGATAAAAACCCCAAAGCTAAAGTTCTTATTCATGTCGGGTATGCACACATAAGTGAAGATAAGTGGTTGGCAAGTAAATTAAAAACAATTATAGGACTTGAAACTCTTACTGTTGATCAAACAACGCGTATAGAACAAAGCAATGAATTATATGAGCATCCAACTTACACTATGGCAGCCAAAAACAGGAAAATAAAAACCCCTTTTATTTTTTATAATAATGAAAAAATTTGGAGTTCAAATCCTAATAAATGGGATATTTCAGTTTTTTGGCCGAGAACAACCTATCAACAAGGTCGTCCTAGTTGGGCAGCTTTGGGGCGTTCACAACATAACGTTACTCCCAGCGACTGCAAGGATAATTTTCCATGTATGTTTGAAGTTTTTAAATTTAATCATGCAGATGAAGTGCCAATTGACAGAATAATTGTTTCATCTTCAAAAGATAAGAAATCAGTGTTTTTGTCGAAAGGTGATAACATCATCGTAATTACTGGAAGCGACGGAAAGCTGATAACTAAAACTACAATATCTGGCTGATTTTTCGGCATCTAATCGTTAGCTGTTGACTAGGACACCCATCGTTAATGGCGCAGAAGTTAACCTCCGGCTATGCTTTGATTGAGCATTGAACAAGGAGGTTTTTATGCCACGCCCTCGCAGAACTCAAATAAGTATCGAAGACACAGCCTATTATCATTGTTGTAGCCGCGTCGTTCGCCGTGCGTTCTTATGCGGAGAAGACCAATACACGGGTAAAAACTATGACCATCGCCGTGGCTGGGTTGAAGCCCAAATACTCAAGCTGTCAGAAGTGTTTGCCATTGATGTAGCGGCCTATTGTGTCATGAGNAATCATCTTCACCTAGTGCTTCATATCGATATCGAGACGGCTAATAACTGGTCAGATAGGCAAGTGGTTGAACAGTGGCATAAGTTGTTTACTGGTAATGACCTAACTCAACGCTTTGCCAAAGGTGAGCTAATTGAAGTGCATTACGTTAGCCAGTTAAAACACCTTATTGCCACATATCGTTCAAGGCTCAGTGATATCAGTTGGTTTATGCGCTGCCTCAATGAGCCCATCGCTAGGCAAGCCAACATGGAGGATAACTGCACAGGGCATTTTTGGGAGGGTCGCTTTAAAAGCCAGGCCTTACTTGATGAAGCGGCACTGTTAGCTTGTATGGCGTATGTTGAGTTAAACCCTGTTAGAGCTAAGATGGCCAGTACTCCAGAGAACAGTGACTACACCAGTATCCAATTACGTGTTAATGCTGCACTGAAAGGTGAGCAGCCTAAGCATCTTTTGGCGTTTATTGGCAATGAGCGAGCACAACAACCGAAAGGCATAGCGTTCAGCTTTAAAGATTACCTTGAGTTGGTGGATGAAACCGGAAGAGTTATCCGAGAAGATAAACGAGGCGCTATGTCTAAAAGTGCAGAAAATATCTTACAAAGGCTTAATCTCCCCGTCGAAAACTGGCTAAAATTAACGACTGATTTTGGCAAACTTTTTAGAGGGCCCGTTGGTTCATTGCAAGAGCTTGATGACTATTATACTCACCTAGAAAAACGACGAAGAGGGTGTAACAGATTCTGTGTAACTGCAATTTAGTTAATATGCTTCACAATTCTGTCTTCGAACTCAATAATAAATCGGCTCATCGCAGTACGCCAGTTTCGAATGGGCATAGTCCATTTTTTACTGGCTTCTTTTATGGCAAGGTAAATCATTTTCTTGGCCGAGTCATCATTAGGAAACACCTTACGTTTTTTCAGCGCTCTCCTAATCACGCTATTTAATGATTCAATGGCATTGGTAGTGTAGATAGCCTTACTAATGTCCTGAGGGTAGTTGAAGAACGTATTTAAGTTATGCCAATGGTTGTGCCATGACTTGCTGATTTGAGGGTATTGGTCATCCCAGGTATTACTGAAATGCTCGAGTTCGAGTAACGCTTCCTCCTCCGTAGCTGATTGGTAGATACTTTTAAGGTCAGCATGGTAAGCCCCTAGAACAGTAGACACTTCATAGAGTTATAATGAACCAAAAATATGAGGTGTTACATGCGCGTAGCCGCGTCCTTATTCCGAGTGTTGAACAAGCCCAAGCTTGCTGGAAGTGATACCTTATATAGTAAATAGCGGCGCGAGAGTTCATGCTGGTTGAGGTCGGGATCTTAAATGACACTTTAGGCTAGCCGAACCTCAACTCGTCGTGGAATACTTGAAAGCTAACCATGCCAAAATGCCTAGAACAGCTTTTCGTTATGCGTTAGAGTGCCTAGATAAGCAGGCCCAGCGAGTGCTGATGTCACTGTGAAAATTGGCTTAGCAAGGCGTTAAATTGACATAGGAATGTTATTGTAATGGAAGTGAATACACTGGTGCTGTTTGTCATTGCAGCGCTCTCTATTAATCTGATCCCTGGCCCTGATGTTATCTACATTGTAACAAACACAATGAAAGGAAAAATGCATTCGGGTATTAAAGCTTCGTTGGGGTTGGGCGTAGGTTATTTGCTCCACACGTTAGCCGCGATTTTAGGGCTTTCTGCGTTAATTTTGAGTTCAGCATTTTTGTTTGCGGTAATAAAGTATTTAGGTGCTATCTACTTGCTTTATCTCGGTGTTCAATCGCTTATTCATTGTTATAAAAATGAATCTAAACTTTGCGTTGAACAAACGAATAGCAAGCAGAGTCATGTTTTCAAGCAGGGTGTGATCGTTAGCGTATTAAACCCTAAGGTTGCGATGTTCTTTCTTGCTTTTTTACCGCAGTTTATTGATCCTACCTCACCCAACGCCACGAGTGAATTGCTCACTTTAGGCTTATTATTTAGTGTGTTGGCAACATGCTGTAATCTGTTTTATGCCTGTTTAGGCGGTATATTGTTGAGTAGCTCAACATCACAAAAATACTCAAGAGTGCTTGAGGGAGTATCTGGAACCATCTTAATTGGTTTAAGTGTCAAGATAGCCTTAAGCGATAATAAATAGTCGATTTCGCAATGATTTTAAATGGTGCGACAGCAATTGGCTAGGCTTCGCGCCTATCATGTTAGCCAACCTTTTTTGTCCGCCTAAGCGGGATGATTATCTTGGAGAAATCGATGGAAGTTATAGTCGTTGAACAACATGTTTCTGAATACCCCAACCCTATCTATTTGAAACAAGGGGATAGAGTAAGTCTTGGCCATATGGATGATGAATTCCCTAATTGGATGCTGGTAACCACAAGTTCGGGTGTGCAAGGGTGGGCGCCGATTCAATATATTGAACCGTCGGATTGTGGCGCGTTTGGTCATTTGCTCAATGATTATGACGCATTGGAACTTAATACCGTGTTAGGTGAAAAACTGTCAGTACTTTTTGAGCTTAATTGTTGGTATCGAGTCTCAAGGGCCACTGGCGAGATAGGGTGGGTTCCTGTACAAACAGTACAAGGCACAGAGCAAGTTGAACAGGAAGAATAAACCGTTGCTTTGCAGTGCTGTCATATTATTTTGCCTATTTGATCTCGTCACGCTTGCTCATTCATTATCCATATCACGATTACTTTCCTTAAATGATAGCGAGATATCGATGTTACTTTGTTGAGGGGGGAGCGGGGGAGAGGCGTGAGCTGATATGCAGCGAATTAATGCTGGTGATGCAGATAAAAAATGGCCAGTATTGCTACTGACCATAGTGTGGTTATGACTTATCGATAAGCGTTACTTAGCGGGTTGCGCTGCACTTGGGCGACGCGTACGGCGACGACTCGGGGCGTTGCCGTCTCTGTGCTCGCTCTTACCTTGGTATGGGCTCTTGTTGTGGCTTTCGGTGCTTGGTTTATCGGCACTGCCACTGCGACGCTTACTTTGGCCGTCACGGTTGCCTTGCGGCTTATCGTCATTGCGGTTGTGACCGCCGCTATTACGCGCTGGGCGATTGCCGCTGGGCTTAGCATTACGTGGGCCACGGTTTTGTCCATGACGCTTAGGTGTTAAGTCTGTTTCAGGGAGCTTATGAGTCGACTCAAAGCCTGCCACTTCGGTGCGTGGCAGGGTTTTACCTATTAAGCGCTCGATATCGGCAAGTAATTTGCTCTCTTCACTACTCACCAGTGAAATCGCTTTACCTGCGGCGCCGGCGCGACCAGTGCGGCCGATACGATGTACGTAATCCTCTGGCACGTTCGGCAAGTCAAAGTTGACCACTTGTGGTAGTTGATCGATATCGAGGCCACGAGCGGCAATATCGGTCGCAACCAATACGCGGACTTCACCACTTTTAAAGTTAGCCAGCGCCTTGGTGCGCGCGCCTTGACTCTTATTACCATGAATGGCCGCAGCAGTGATGCCTTTGGCATCTAAGCTCTTAGCGAGGCGGTTAGCTCCATGCTTGGTGCGGCTAAAGACCAATACTTGTTGCCAATCGTGTTGCTTGATTAATTGCACCAGTGCAGCCGATTTTTGCGTCTTGTCTACTGGGCAAATTAACTGCTCTACCGTATTGGCTGTGGTGTTACGCGGCGTTACCGAGATCTCGACCGGATTGTTAACCAAGCCTTTGGCTAGGGTGCGGATCTCATCGGAGAAGGTGGCCGAAAACATCAGATTTTGACGCTTGGCGGGGAGTACGGCCAAGATTTTTTTGATGTCGTGGATAAAGCCCATATCCAGCATGCGGTCGGCTTCATCGAGCACTAGCACTTCTAGCTGACTAAAGCTAACGGCGCGTTGGTTATAGAGGTCGAGTAAACGCCCTGGGGTGGCCACTAAAATATCGACGCCACGATTAATTTGGCTGATTTGCGGGCCGATGCCGACGCCGCCAAATACTACGGCGCTACGCAGGGGTAAATATTTGCCGTAAGTGGTGACGCTTTCTGCTATCTGTGCAGCCAGCTCCCGAGTTGGGGTTAACACCAGTGCGCGCACTTGTTTGGCGCGAGCACGTTCTCCTTTGCTTAGCAATTCGAGCAGTGGCAGGGTAAAGCCTGCGGTTTTGCCCGTGCCGGTTTGTGCCGCCGCCATTACATCCTTACCTTCTAACACGGCTGGAATTGCCTGGGCTTGAATTGGAGAGGGTGTTTCATAACCTTTATTGGCTACAGCTTTTAAGATAGGGGCGGATAAACCTAGGGAGGTAAAACTCATAGATGGGTCTCTTGGGGCTGCATGGGCAGCAAAATTCAGGTGCCAGGTACGCTGGCGGGCGTGCATCTTACAGGATTTACTGAAAAATCGCTAATTATTCGCTAAAACATGGCGAGTAAATGTGTAGGCATGGGAGCCATGGGCTATCAATGGCTGGGTGGAAGTATAGCGTTTAAGTGGTACGTAAGACACCTTGTGTGGTTAAGGGGGGATTAAGGCACCTGTAATATCGAACGTCGGCTGTAGATGACTAGGCCGTTAGGCGATATATTTAGCTGGGCTTAGCGTCGCTAAAAACGAGGGTGAATATGTCATTAAGCTCAATTTTAATAATGGCTTATACTTTAACGCACCTGATGTCAGCGCTTTTTTGGTTATTAAAATTGACCCCTTATTTAAATTGATTAGTATTATTCACTCGCCCATGATTGAGTTTTGTGCAAAGGAGACTACAATAGCCGCCTTTCGGGCAAAACCCATCGCGGGCCTCGCCCAACCGGTGGTAGATATTTAGACACTCGAAGATCTATGCCTTTACTTATGTTAGGACTGAATCATGTTAAAAGATAAAAAGTATGCCCTTCGTGTTGTTGAAACCGAAAAAGGCTGGAGTGCACAAGTCACTCGTCGTATGACTGCGCGTAAAACCGTGGTTTCTAAGTCAAAAGCTGGCTTTGCAACCGAAGCGGAAGCGACAGAGTGGGGCAATGGCGCCCTGCAACAGATCGTTGAAAACCTAATGGTACGCAATCAGCGCCGCGCTAAGCAGCGTGAAGAGCGTACAGAAGCGTTAGCGGCAAAAGAAGCGGCAGCGCAAGAGTGGCGTGACGCGCACCCAGATGCCGATGAAGATGACGACGAGATCTATATTAAGCAAGATTAAACCTTGTTGTTATTGATGAATCGCCCAAAAAGCCAGCCAAAAGTGCTGGCTTTTTTGATCTAGCTCAATTTTTGTGAAGCGCCTAACAATTACGCACGTCGCTGTTTATTAAGCCCCCATTGCCTGCGATACTTCACGGATTGGCAATATACGCCGTTACCCTCGCCTCAATGTCGTCGGAGCCCCATGGACAAAAGCTTAGAAAAAGTGCTTTCCCGTTGGTTGAAACAGCAAAAATCAGCCTGTGGCATCTACCTTAACCTCACTGTGTTGTTTGGTGTATTGACGGGCTTAGCCTTAGTGGCACAAGCCTATCTGCTGGCCACCATGTTACATGGCATGATCATCGAATCGCAGCCCAAAACCGATTTCATCAACCATTTTTATCTCCTCATCGGCATCATAGCGCTTAGGGCATTATTGGCCTATGGCCGCGAGCGCATTAGCTTTAAAGCGGGCTGTTTGCTGCGTGGGCAGATCCGTAAAGCGGTGCTGGATAAGTTAACCCAACTGGGGCCCGTGTTTATAAAAGGTAAGCCGGCGGGTAGCTGGGCCAGCATTGTATTGGAGCAGGTTGAAGATCTGCATGACTTTTACGCCAAATACCTGCCACAGATGCTGCTGGCGGGCTTTATTCCGCTGACCATTTTAGCGGTGGTGTTTCCGATAAACTGGGCCGCGGGCATCATCTTGCTGGCAACGGCCCCGTTAATTCCGCTATTTATGATCTTAGTGGGCATGGGCGCTGCCGATGCCAACCGTAAAAACTTCACCGCCTTGTCGCGTTTAAGTGGCCACTTTATGGACCGCCTTAAAGGCATGAGTACCATTAAGCTGTTCTATCGCGGCGATCGTGAGATCAAAGCGATTGAAACCGCCTCTGAAGAGTTTCGCAGTCGCACTATGGCGGTGCTGCGCATGGCCTTTTTAAGCTCCGCCGTGCTGGAGTTTTTCGCTGCTGTGTCGATTGCGGTATTGGCGGTGTATTTTGGTTTTAGCTTTCTTGACCATCTCGATTTTGGGCATTATGGCGCTGGCCTCACCCTGTTTACCGGTTTATTTGTGCTGATCTTGGCCCCCGAGTTTTATCAACCGCTGCGGGACATGGGCACGCATTATCATGCTAAGGCGCAGGCCATCGGCGCGGCAGAAGCGTTAATGGCCTTGCTTAATCATCCCGAGAGTGGCTGTGGCGATAACAATAGTGGCGGCAATCAGGGGGCGCCGTTTGCCTCTAATCAGCCGCTGAGTCTGGTGCTGCAAGATGTGACCGTGCGTAGCCTCGATGGCCAAGCGTTGGCCGGACCGCTGAGTGTGACGTTATTGGCTGGGCAACGTATGGCGTTGGTGGGGCCTAGCGGGGCAGGAAAAAGCAGTTTACTCAATATGTTGCTCGGCTTTTTACCCTATGAAGGGTCGGTGTTGGTCAATGGCATCGAGCTGAATACACTCGACAGAGTCAGCTATCGCCGCCATTTGGCATGGCTGGGGCAAGAGCCGCAGCTGTTTCATGGCACGGTGCGCGATAACGTGGCGATGAGTAATATCGAGATGAGCGACGCCAGCGTACTGGCGCTTTTGGAAAAGGCGCAGGTGAGAGAGTTTGTCGACGCGCAGCCGCTCGGGTTAGCCCATCCCATAGGGGAGCAAAGTGCCGGGGTGTCGGTGGGGCAAGCTCAACGCTTGTGCCTTGCTCGTGCGCTGGGGCAAGAGGCGCAGCTTTTGTTACTTGATGAGCCTACTGCCAGCTTAGACAGCCACAGTGAGCAAGCGGTATTAGCGGCACTGGATGAGGCGATGGCAGGCGCGAGCGCCTTGATGGTGACTCATCGTCTAGATTCTCTGCAGCAGATGGACAAGATAGTGGTGTTAGACAAGGGACGCATTGTGCAGCAGGGCGATTATCAGACCTTGGTGAGCCAGCAGGGGCTATTTCGGGAGCTGTGCCATGAGCAGGCTTTAAGCGAGGCATTGTCATGAAACGTAAAGGAATAAGCCAACTGTTGCCGTTTTTAAGGCTGTTTAAACGCCAATGGCTGATGATGGGCGTTGGACTGTTGTTAAGTATCACCACCTTGATGGCTGGCATTGGCTTGTTATCGCTGTCGGGCTGGTTTCTCTCGGCCACGGCGGTTGCAGGACTCACGGTGGCGACCGCGCAGGCGTTTAACTATTTTTCCCCCGCAGGTGGCGTGCGCTTTTTATCCATCGCCCGTACCGCCAGTCGCTACGGTGAGCGCCTTGCCACCCATGAGGCCACCTTTAAATTATTGACCGAGCTTAGGTGCTGGGCATGGCGCAAGTTGATGCCGCTGAGCGCGAGCGATCTTCAGGCGGTGCGCGGTGGCGATCTGCTGAATCGTTTAGTGTCAGACATCGATACGCTGGATCATCTCTATTTACGCTTAATCACTCCCATGACCGCTTCGCTGTTGATGATCGGTGCCCTATACCTGTTTTTGGGCTGGTTTGATGCCACCTTAGCGTTAACCCTGTGCGGCGTGTTATTGGCCTTATGGTGTTTATTGCCGTTGATCTTTTATGCATTAGGCCATCGCCCAGGCATCGCCCAGCTTGAGGCAAAACGCGACTTTAGAGTATTAATGCTCGAATATGTGCAGGGACAGGCCGAGTTAACCCTATTTGGCGCGCTACCACGGTTTCGCGCCGAGCTTGATAGGGCGCAGACAAAGTTGTTTGTCAGCCAAGCGGCGATGGCCAATGTCACTGCGCTGAGCCAAGCGGCGTTGGTCTTGTGTCATGGGCTGGCCGTGGTACTGCTGCTATATATGGCGGCCGATGGGGTGGGTGAACATCTGCCGCCGGGGCCCATGCTGGCGTTGGTGGTGTTTATGACACTGGCTTGTATCGAGATGTTGATGCCGCTAGCGGGAGCGTTTCAGCACCTGTCTGCGTGTGTGATGGCCGCCGAGCGAGTCAATGAGGTGGCGCTGCAATCGCCTAGCATCATCTTTAATGAGCAGGCAGAGCATAGAGTCAGCCACGGCGCGTTATGCTTGCAGCAGGTCGATTTTGCCTATACGGCAGATAGGCCCGTGCTCAAAGGGGTCGATTTAACCCTGCAGGCTGGTGACAAGGTGGCGCTGCTTGGGCAAACTGGTTGTGGCAAGTCGAGTTTGTTGTCATTAATCACTCGTCAGTGGCAGCCGCAAGCGGGCAGTATCATGCTCGATGGGGTGCCTATTTCAGCCTACAGCGAAAAACACCTGCGCCAAGGCATGACAGTGGTGAGCCAGCGTATCTACCTGTTTGCCGGAACCCTGCGCGATAACTTAACCTTAGCCCAGCTCGATACGCAAACGGAGATCCAGACACAAGGCTTAAGTCGTGCAGCCCGGCAGGAGGCGCAGGCGGCCAATGATAAGCTGCTCGTTGAGGTGCTCAATAAAGTGGGCTTAAGTACTTTAACTCAAGGTGATAAGCCACTGGATACTTGGATTGGTGAAGGTGGGCGACAGTTGTCGGGAGGGGAGCAGCGCCGTATTGGGGTTGCCAGAGCGCTATTGCGTGATGCGCCGTTATTGCTGCTCGATGAGCCTACCGAAGGGTTAGATCAACGCACCGAACGTGAGATCTTGGCGCTGTTATTTGAATTTGCTCAAGATAAAACCTTGTTGATGATAAGCCACCGCCTAACTGCAATGGCGCAGATGGACTGTATTCATCTGATGGAAAATGGGGTGATCCGTCAAAGTGGTAGCCATCAAATGCTGCTGCAACAGGATGAATACTATGCCAGCTTACAACGGCGCTTAGTGTAAATTAGGCTTGCTTAAGCCGGCGATGGGCCGTTAAGCAGACAGTAAAAAGCCAGTTGCATTGCAACTGGCTTTTTATTTATCTACTTTTTATTTATCGTCGCCGACACCTTAGGATATCGGCTTACTTGTTATTTGCCTACTTACGCTATGGGATGCGCTAATGGCATTAGTCATCACTATCGCCCAGAGATAATAGGGTCGCATTGCCACCGATGGCGGTGATGTTATTGGTGCGGATCTTTTCGGTCACAAAACGGGTTAAGTAGTGTGGACCACCGGCTTTAGGGCCTGTGCCCGACAGGCCTTGTCCGCCGAAAGGCTGCACGCCAACGACAGCGCCAATTTGGTTGCGATTGATATAGACATTACCCACATTAACCTTGTCGGCTAAGGCGAGGGCATGGCTTTCGTTACGGCTATGGATCCCTAGGGTAAGACCAAATCCGGTTGAATTGATCTCATCAATAACCTTAGGTAAATCAGCAGCCTTGTAGCGGGTCACATGCAGGATAGGCCCAAAGTGCTCTTTTTCTAACACTTTAATCGAGTCTATTTCTACCGCAATCGGCGCCACAAAGTGGCCATTTTCGGTGCCAGCTGGTAACTCAAGTTGGTTAATCAAACGGCCTACTTGCTTGATGTGATCGATATGGGCATTAAGGTTGGCCTTGGCGGTCGCATCGATCACCGGCCCGACATCTGTCTTCACCGAGTTGGGATCGCCAATGGTTAACTCATTCATCGCCCCTTTGAGCACATCAATAACGCGATCGGCGATATCTTCTTGTAAAAACAGCACTCGCAGCGCCGAGCAGCGTTGTCCTGCACTGGTAAAGGAAGATGACACCACATCATTAACCACTTGCTCCGGCTGCGAGGTTGAGTCCACTACCATGGCATTTTGGCCACCAGTTTCGGCGATTAGCGGAATGATAGCCCCTTCGCGCTGGGCTAAGGTTAGGTTGATGCGCTTGGCCGTGACGGTTGAACCAGTGAAGCAGACGCCCCCTATGCGCTCATCGGCGGTGATGGTCGCCCCAACGCTAGCACCCGTGCCAGGCAGGAACTGTAGCACCTCTTTGGGGATCCCCGCTTGATGAGCCAGTTGCACCGCGCGGTAGCCGATAATTGAGGTTTGTTCGGCAGGCTTAGCCACCACAGTGTTACCCGCAGCAAGCGCGGCGGCAACTTGACCTAAGAAGATGGCTAGCGGGAAGTTCCAAGGGCTGATACACACAAAGACGCCGCGACCTTGCAAGAACAGCTCATTGAGCTCACCCGTTGGGCCGGGAAGCAGTTCAGGCTTGGCCATCATCTTCTTGGCTTGCACCGCGTAGTAGCGACAGAAATCGACCGCTTCGCGCACTTCATCGATACCGTCTTGAATACTCTTACCCGCTTCACGGGTACATAAGACAATCAACTCTTCGCGGTGTTCTTCTAATAGATCCGCTAGCTTTTGTAGCGCGTTGGCGCGCACTTCAACGGGCGTTGCACACCATGAGCCAAAGGCGCCATGGGCACTGGCGAGCGCATGTTCTATGGCGTGGCTGTCGGCAAAGGCGACGCTACCGACCACCTGAGTGGTGTCATAGGGGCTGAGCACTTCTATGGTGTCACCCGTTAGGGTGTCGCCATTGACCAGTGGGCCCGCGCTCCAGCGCGTGTCTTTAAAGGTGTCTAGCGCCGCGAAAAACGGCTCAGATTCCGAGATGATATTCATATTGAGTCCCTTAGAGTTTTTACGTTCGGCGCCAAAAATATCGGCTGGCTGAACAATTTTATTATTGGCTAGGGTGTTGTAGCTTTGTAGGGTCGTCAAAGGATGGACAACCAAAGAGTCGATGGGGGTTTTAGGGTCTACCAGTTTATGCACAAACGAGGTATTGGCGCCATTTTCTAGCAGTCGACGCACCAAGTAAGGCAGCAGATCTTTGTGGGCACCAACGGGCGCATAGATACGCACTGTGCTCACGCCAGCTTCGGCCAGCAAGGTGTCATACAACTCTTCGCCCATGCCGTGCAGACGTTGAAACTCATACTGGCGATCGCCCGCCATATCGGCAATGGCCGCGACGGTTTGCGCATTGTGGCTGGCAAACTGCGGATAGATGGCGCCGCGAGTGGCATCAGACAACAGGTAGCGGGCGCAGGCAAGGTAAGAGACATCGGTACCTGCCTTACGGGTGTAGAGCGGGTAACCGCCTTCACCAGCCATTTGTGCCCATTTTAGCTCGCTGTCCCAGTAAGCCCCTTTCACTAAACGGAGCGGGATCTCATCGCCTTGCTCTTTCGATAGGCGTGTTAGCCAGCACAATACCGGCAGGGCGCGTTTAGAGTAGGCTTGCACGACTATGCCTAACAGGCCCCAGCCTTTGGCGGCGTCTGAGTTATACAGCTTTTGGAATAGCTTGAGCGACAGTTCTAAGCGATCGGCTTCTTCGGCATCGATAGAGACGCCAATATTGAGGGCGCGCGCTTGCTTGATTAATTTGATAACTGTGTCGTATAGCTCGGTGAGCGTGCGGTCTTCGTTAGCGACTTCATAGCGAGGATGCAGCGCTGACAACTTAATCGAGATGGTTGGGCGCGGCGCTTGGCTTTCATCGTACTCTTGCTCGCCCAAGGCGGCGATAGCACTGGAATAATCGTCGAAGTATTTTTGCGCATCTTTCATGGTGAGCGCCGCTTCGCCGAGCATGTCGTAGCTGTGGGTATATCCTAGCTTACGCTTATCGACACTGTTTTTTAGGGCTTCTTTAACGGTGCGCCCCAATACAAATTGCTTGCCCATGATCTTCATCGCTGCCAGCATGGCTTGGCGGATCACAGGTTCGCCTAGGCGGTTAACTAAACGGTTGAGTAGGCTACTGGGCTTACCATCAATCTCTTTATCTAGGTTGACAATTTTACCGGTTAGCATCAATCCCCATGTCGAGGCATTGACTAAGGTGGAGCCACTCTTATTGAGGTGTTCGTCCCATTTGGCCCCTGAGAGCTTGTCTTCAATCAGTGCATCGGCGGTCTCGGCATCGGGTATGCGTAGCAAGGCCTCGGCTAGGCACATCAAGATAATGCCTTCTTGAGTTTCTAAGCTATATTGCTGCAAGAAGGCATCGATACCGACCATCAGGCCTTTTTTATCGTATTGACGTACCTTGCTGACTAAATCGTGCGCACGTTGGGTGACTCGCTGGATCTCTGCTTCACTCGAAGGCACCAATTGGATCAGCTCTGAGAGGTATTGTTCTTCATCGACAATATAGTTGTGGGTGATCGCTTCAAAAAGCTCATCTAGGGTAGCTGAGTCATAACGACCAGTCAGAACTTCACTTGCTTTGAACATAGTAGTAACTTCCACCTGGACCTACATTAGGGACAGTTTTGGCTTGAACAAAAGGTCAGTTTAAAAGGCGTTTAGTATTATTTTTGTATACAACCTGGCGCCTTAGCGCGCCGATTATACATTCAAAATGTGACGAGGAACACCATTGTGAAAACTTATGTGATCCTTGTTTGAAATGATGTGAATGTAAGGTGTCATATGCCCGCTTTATAAAGGGTAAGGCTCGTAGCTGATAATTGCATGGTGTTTGAAATTGACTGTAAATAACCTGTTAAACCAGGTCGGTTTTGCCAAGAAGCAGCTAATCTCTACACAGCCTTTAACCATGCGTCCGCTGCAATATCTGTTTGCTCGTTTTAGCGCAGTTTGGTTGGCATAGCCTATGGAGTGCATTTATCAGATCAGGGTTGAGCATCGATTGGCCGAGCGGGTTCATGGGGTTGATATGGCAGTAAAACGATTGAGTCCGGCTATCAATAAAGCGTGATGCATAAAAAAGCCAGCACCTTGAGTGCTGGCTTGTATGCTAAGCGGTCGTTATTACCAGCGATTTTTTTGGCGACGACGGGGTCTTGGTAGGTAAGCGATGATCACCCCAAGAATTAAACCGATACCCGCAATCATACCGCCTTGCTTGAGTTGCTCGAAACGCTCGTTATTTTGAATCTTTGCTAGCTCACGTGTGGCGCTATCGCGCTCGCTGCTGGCTTCGGCGAGCGCCTGCTCACTGGTGGCAAGTTGAGAGCGAAGTTGACGGATAAGCTGAGTACTATTACTGCTTTCATTGGTCAAGGTATCGAGCTCGGACTGTACCTGTGCCAGCTTGGCTTCCACCTCGGGTAGCTGCACGCGAAAGCTCTTGCTGCTGGTGACAAGATTAGCATCGACCCAGCCTTCACGGCCTTTGTGGTCGATAATTTTAACATAGTCTCCTTGGGTCTCACCTAGGTAAGTGATGGCTTGTCCTGCCTCGACGCTACCTAAAATACGGAACTGAGTACCCGGCCCGCCATGAAGGAAGGTGTAGACATTATCCGAAATATAACGGGTCTGCTCAGCTGCCAAAAGAGTGGTTGACAGCAACATCAATGCAACGATAGATAGGAGTCTTAACACTTTGAGTTCTCTTCAACGAAATATTGCCACATGCTAGGGATTTAACGGCCTTTTTGCAAGGGGTAGCATGGCTGATATTTTATCAAATGATGATAGAGATCAGCGATAAGCTATCGTTATGGGCCGTGTCAATAGCCTATCTTGTTCTGTCGCGCCCATAAAAAAGGAAGCCATTTGGCTTCCTTTTAATGCTTCTACTTATACTATCAAGCGATTAGTTGAAAATACCCTTAATGGTAAAGAAGAAGATGATCGATAGGCCAGCACCTGCAGGTAAAGTGACCACCCAAGATACCACTATGTTACGTACCACGCCGATATTGATAGCGGCAATACCACGCGCCATGCCGACGCCTAATACCGCACCCACCAAGGTTTGTGTGGTAGAGATAGGTAAGCCGGTACCCGAGGCGATAACCACGGTAGAAGCGGCTGCTAGCTCGGCGGCAAAGCCACGGCTTGGGGTAAGATGAGTAATATTTTTACCTATGGTTTGCATGACGCGCTTACCAAAGATAGCCAGACCCATCACAATACCCACAGCGCCTAAAGGCAGGATCCACCATACCAATGGAGCTTTGCTGCTGATCTCGCCGCCACTATTAACGACAGAAACAACGGCTGCCAGTGGGCCAATGGCGTTAGCAACGTCATTAGAGCCGTGCGCAAATGCCATACAACATGCGGTAACCACCATCAAGATGGCGAACACTTTCTCAACGTTACCAAACTGGGTTTGACGATCGGCTTTTTCGCTCATCTTGAGGCGTTTAATCGCAACCATACCGCCAAGTCCAACAAGGATGGCAATGCCTATGGCTAATACATAGGACTCAAGATCGGTAAAGTGTAAACCAACGTGTTTTAGCCCTTTCTTGATGGTCACAAGTGACATTACAAAACCAGCTAACCCCATGTAGAACGGCACATAGCGTTTAGCATTTTCAAGTGGATTTTCGGTGTTGAAAATCAGCTTCTGTACGCTTTGGAATATCATGAAGGCAATAAAGCCCGAAATGGCTGGCGTGACTACCCATGAGCCAACAATGCCAAACACTTTGCCCCAAGCCACTGAGTCAGCACCCACTCCGACCGAGGCAAAACCAACAATCGCGCCCACAATGGAGTGAGTCGTCGATACTGGCCATCCTAATGCAGAGGCGACTACTAACCAGATACCTGCGGCTAATAGCGCCGCAATCATGCCGTAAACCAATAACTCTGGTGAGTCGACAAAATACGCTGAATCGATGATCCCTTTTCGAATCGTGCTGGTAACTTCACCGCCGGCAAGATAAGCGCCAGCGAATTCGAAGATCATCGCAATAATGATCGCTTGTTTAATGGTGATCGCGTTTGAACCTACAGAGGTTCCCATTGCATTGGCGACATCGTTTGCGCCGATACCCCACGCCATTAAAAATCCAAATGCGGCCGCAATAGCAATAAGCCATGGGCCGTTGGTGACTAATACATCAACCATGTTGATACCTTGATAACTTGTTTTTTAGACGCGAGCTAACATTAGCTCTAAGCGAGAACCGACGCGCTCAGCAAGATCTGCTAAGTCACCAACCCACTCAATTATCTTATAAAGGAACATCACATCGATAGGATTTAGCTCGTTTTCAATGCTAAATAACTGGCGACGGATTTTGATTTGTAGATCATCGGTGTCCTCTTCAATTTGGTCGAGTTCACTGATCATCTTAGCGACAAGATCGACTTCACGCCCACGAAAACCTGTTTCTAGTAGGTCGTCGAGTTCGTTAATGGCTTCCTTAGCCTGCACAACAGCATCAATGCAGCGTTGTAAATAGGCGGTGAAGGGTTCTTGTATAGCTGCGGGGACAAGTAGTTGACGGCCAATGACGCGGCCTGAAATGTCTTTCGCCTTATTAGCGATCTTATCTTGCTGGGTAAGTAGCTCCAGTAAGTCGGTTCGTTCAACTGGCATAAACAGGCCACCAGGAAGAGTCAGACGGATCTCTCTTTTAAGATCATCCGCTTCACGCTCCGCTTGGCTAATTTGCTTACGAAGTTGAACTGCTTTGTCCCAGTCACCTGCGACAGTTGCTTCAAAAAATGGTACAAGTATCGACGCACAGTAGTGCACTTTATCGATATGTTCTTGTAACGGTTTGATTGGCGATTTTGCAAACACGCCCAAAATAGAGTTTACTGGCATTGCCGTGTACCTATTTAGGTTATTCCACTGTTGGAAAATGCGGGCGCATGTTAACCCAAGCGTCCACGTATTGAAACTGTGTTTTTATATAAAAACTGACAGTTTTTATTCTAACGAGTTATATAGAAACTGCAAAGCGTAATCCTAAAGTGCTTTTGTGACAGCAATATTACATTATGACGTTTTCATTAAATAATAATGAAAGCTGCATTACAGAATCGAATTTATTAATCAAAAAGTGAGCAATTGGCGAATGGCAGCCGAAATAGAACTTAAACTGTTTTTCCCGAAAAGTGCACGAGAAGCCTTGATATCACTGCTAAACAGTTTACCTCATAGTGAGTCAAAAGGCGTAAAACATCTCAGTAATAGTTATTTTGATACCCCAGACTTACAGCTGCGGCAATGGGACATGGGGCTGCGTATTCGCGGTTGCGATGGCCATTATGAGCAGACCATCAAGACCGCGGGCAGTGTCGAAGGCGGAGTGCATTCCCGTCCCGAATACAATATTGATATCGATCAACCTAAGGTCGATTTATCACGCTTTCCGTCTAAAATTTGGCCGCTAGGTGCTGACATAGATAAAGTGCAGCGCCGATTAACTTCGTTATTTGATACCGATTTTAGCCGGATGATTTGGCATATTTATCTACAAGATAGCTTAGTCGAGGTGGCTTTAGATATCGGCACCGTTTGTGCCAATGGTGTCAGCGAACCTATATGTGAAATTGAGTTTGAGCTGCTTGCTGGCCAAACGCAGGCGTTATTGATACTGGGCGAGCAAGTGACCAAGCAGATCCCCGCGCGTTTGGGGCGAGCCAGCAAGGCGCAGCGAGGCTATTGCTTGGCCGCCATGGCAAGCCCACCACCACTTGAACCACTCGATGTTATCGCGTTAGGTGATAATGCGACGCCAAAACAGGCATTATTAACTGTGCTTAGTATCGGACTGGAGCGTTGGCAATTGCTCGAAGCCTTGGTGTTAGAGTCCAGCGAGAGTGTTGAGCAGTCAGAGCTGGCATATCGGCTGCGCGCTTGTATCAGGCTGCTGCGCTCTACTTTGATGCAATTTGGTCTGTTAGATGAGTCCTTATTACAGGCTTTTTCGCGCCTAGAGCAACATCTGGCCCCGGTTGATATTAGTTTGGGTTACCGCACCCTATTAACTCACAGGGCCACTTTATTAACGACCCTGCCGCAAGTGGAGGCGATTGAGCCGTTAATCACTAAGGCTTTAGCTGCACAGGATTTACCTTGCGTGATGCAAATCATGTTGGCTGATAACGCCTATGGTCACTTGCAGCTCAAGTTGGTTAACTTGTTATTTGCCTGTCGAGAGGGCTTATTGCCACTTAATCTCTCGTCTGAGCTGGTGCAATTTGCCAATAACCAGTTAGAAGATTCATGGCGGCAAATGTGTACTATGATGTCAGCCGAGCGCACATGGAACTGTGATGACTTGCTTTCGCTGGGTAAGGCGTTAGAGGAGAGTCACTTAGTGGGTATCGCGTATGGTGACTTGTATCGCGTCAAACTAAGATCGCTATTTTGCGCCCCTTGGAATGACTTAGCACAAGGGGTTCGCACCTTATATGCTTATCAATGTTTAGCCAAGCTGGCGACAGCGCAAGGGA
The DNA here is from genome assembly GCF_900380485.1 of Shewanella algidipiscicola. Lineage (NCBI taxonomy): Bacteria > Pseudomonadati > Pseudomonadota > Gammaproteobacteria > Alteromonadales > Shewanellaceae > Shewanella > Shewanella algidipiscicola. Next base: position 383,460 of record NZ_OXJV01000001.1, read on the forward strand.
TTGCGCTTCAACCTTGGCTCGATTCTCAGCAACAGAGTTTATTGGTCGCGATGGAGCATTCGCGCCGCTCGGCGCTGAAGGCCACGCCTTTCTGGCGTTAAATTAGCGCTTAAGGCTCGGTGCCTTTTTCACGGCATCGAGCCGAAGTTAGCTCAAATAGGGGGGAAGCTTTATGGTTTAGCCCTGATATGCCTTAGTGCTAACACGACTTAGTTTTGAAGCGTAACTCATTTCTCGGCGTGAACAGTCAATGACGGTGTTATGGGCGGGATTAACTTACTCGAGCGATTTACCTTGTTTGAGTTGTTGTTTGAGTTGTTGTTTTAGTTCTGTAACTTCTTGCAGTAATGTGGCTTGGTTTTGCTCCATCCGGTGCAGGGCATGTTGAAGATCGCTACGAATTTCTTCGCTCTGAGTATCTAATTTTTCTGACTCATCGGGAGCGATAAAAATCGAGGCCATATAGCCCGATATCACCCCGAAAAAGCTCACACCACACACTATGACTATGCCGCCGATAACATGGCCAATGGTGGTGACCGGGTAATGGTCGCCATAACCTACGGTGGAAATGGTTACCAGCGCCCACCAAATCGCCTCTTCAGCGGTATGGATATTCGACCCAGGTTCGCCACTTTCTACAATTAATATTAATACTGAGGCAAAGGTAAGCAAGGTGACCAAAGCCACGAGTAAGCTTGCCAGCGTGGCCTGTCGTCGCTGCTTCATCATAGGCACAATGATTGAGCGGGTCATTCTGAGTAGACGAATCACCCGTAAGATTTGGAATAACCTTGCCATGCGCAGAGGCTCAATCGCCGGAATGCTAGCAACAAGATCGATCCAATTGTGTCTGATATAGTGACGTTTATCGTCGGCGCGAAACAGATTGATGAAGAAATAACTGATAAATATGGTGCAGATACTGGCATCGACAAATAATAAAAGCCGGCGGGTTTCGGTGTCGAGCTTGGCAAAGGTGAGCATCAATACCACGACAACTGAAATCAATGATAACGCCATCATGGCTAGCTGAAACGGTGATGGGGCCTGCTCCATTGGCGGCAACCAACGTTTTTTCTCTGCCATAAAATGGCTCCCTAAACGGGACGCGGGTTAATCCCGCGCCCCTTTATTTTGTATTTGAGCCACAATCTTATTCGTTTTCTCCAACAAAATGAACCAAGTCGTCCAATACCCGGCGTTTTATTTCCAGCTGTTCGCTGGGGGGCACGTTATATTTTTGCGCCAATAATTGGTAATCATCTAGGCTGAGGGATACCGTTAGCCTTGGGCGTTTGGGACGCTTAGTCACAGATAGCCCTAAGATAGAGCGAATCTGATCCGAGGGGCTGACCCCAGCATCCAGCGCCGCTTTTCGAATGGAGTATTGAAACTTTTCATCAAGGTCGAATGCGACTTGCGTGGCCTTGGCGGCCTTTTGATTTTGTAACCACTGCTCCGGGAGCGGTTGTTTAACTTTACTCATTTCTGGTTACCTCAGCTTGATGCGGTAAGCCGCTTAGGGTTAATTGGATCACCGCGACAATCCCTATCACTTTCCTGGCCAGTACTCGCGAATGTCACTCAGTGGGCGATACAGGGTCAGCATGACGTCGGTATCGCCGCCTTCATAGACCTCCACTTCAATGCCATAACGTTCGTCATCGTCAAGCAGTTGATACAGTTCAAACGGTTCACCACTGTTAGTGCCTTCATCTTGAGGGGGGGTCATACCGCGATAATCTTGGCGATGGAAATAACCAAATTGAGCAAAGTTAATCTGATGATATTGGCTGCCTAACCAAGCGCTAAGCGATTCAGGAACTGTGGGCAATATAGTCAGACTTGCCTGAACATCTTCTTCAAAAATATCGCTAAATTGGTCAAGGTCGACAATCTGTTCGACTTGGCTGCGGGTAATTTTTAGGGCGAAACACAGATGGGTTTCATCATCTTCATCGAGCGATAAAAATAGGGTGTCATTGCCATGACCTTTTAACACCCACTCGGTCGATTGTCGACGTTCAAATTCATAGGTGTTGACCGCTTCGACCCGCAGTTGTTGGCCGCGTAGCTGCTCGGGTAGCGCGAAGCTATCATCGAGGGTGATCATGTCGCCAATTTGGAGCTGATTGGGGTGGCTTAGTTGACGTGGCGGTGGGGCTTTTTTACCAAAAAGCCCTTTTAAGAATCCCATGTGATACTCCTAGCACTAACGTAAATGGCTCAAAGCACCTCGAGGGAAAACCTTGAGGTGCTTTGAGCAAAGTAACATCGATTACTTGCGGGCTTTGAGGCGTTCGAGCACCGCATTGGCATTGGATTTTTGTTCGCCAATGCCTGCTTCGGCTAACTTTGATTGCAGCGACTTATCACTGTTCTCTTCGGCTAAGGTTTCCGAGGCCTTTAAGCGATCGTCAAACTGTTGTTGACGTGCTTTGATGCGCTCTAGTGAATCTTTAGCGTTCAGCAGTTTTGAGTTGCTGCTGGCAAATGAATCAGTAATGGTTGCCGTGGCTTTTTGCACGCTCTCAGTGGTTTTAACCATGCTCAGTTGGCGCTGATAATCTGCCAGCTGACGTTCGGTTTTACGCACCAACTCTTTGAGTCGAATCGCATGAGCGCTAAAGCTGTCGTTAGCCGATTGCTGCTCGGCAAGCTCTTGGTCTAGTTGGGCTATTTTCTCTGCCACTTCTAGCGCCAAGGTTTCATTGCCTTTTTCTAATGCCTGAGTGGCATAGCCTTCATGCTCGGCGATGGCACGTTTTAGGCGGTCGATTTCACGGCTGGCCTGCATCTCTTTAGCCATCACGTCGGTTAGCTCACGCTTGGCCTTGGTGAGGTGCTTTTCAGCATCGCGGATCTCTTGTTCAAAAATACGCGTGGAGTTGGCATCAACAATACTTTGGCCTACTTCGGTCGCGCCGCCGCGAAACGCGGTTAAAATCTTATTTAGAATACCCATAATGAGACTCCTCTACAGTATAACCGTGCGCTAAAAACCGGATGTCTCGCCCACAGTTACCATAATTTAATTTGGTCTGAATCTAGTTTAAGAACTCGCTGAGTTCATCGATCACTTCTAAGCAGTTATCTGACAGTACCGATAACTCCTGTTCAATCTCTTTCATGCTCGAATTGACCGACAGTGCCCCGTACACCACATATTTGTCGTCAATTTTGGCAAAAGAGGACAGTGGCATTGGAATATTAAGCTCTAGCATGGTTTCGAACATCTGACTGCGACGCTCAGGTTTTACTTCATCTTCGCCCCACAGGTAGCTGATGCATAACACCTGATTCTCCGTGACTGATACAAATAACGGTATCTCTTCACGTCCAACAATATTGACTTGTAACACCTCGACATCACCGTCAATGGGATAGCAATCGAACTGAAAGCCTGTGTGGCTATTGTCGCCAAGATCATTGAGGTGGTTGGCAATTTGGTGAATGTTCATAGTTGTCCTCTTTGACATATTATGTCTGCGGTTAAAGATAGCACTGAGACATAATATGTCAAGTGCTATTTTACGATTCAAAATAGGGTTAGATTTTCATTTTCAGACCAAGCTTGTTGATGATACTGATACAGTTGCATTGAGCCAATATCATTCACTTTTACCTCATCGGCGTATTGATAGTAGTTGCCCGGAAACTCGAATGCCCCCTTGATCAGCCCAGGCGTTAACCAATCTTCGGCTATCGATAACTGGGTCAGGGGTTGCAAGCGCTCACGTGGCGCTTTGCCCGCTAAGGTGGCGATACTCCAGCCCCACTCGCCAAAACTGGGCACATTATGATGATATTGCTGCATATTAAACCCAGCACTGGCGAGGGTCTTACCCACGGAGATGAAGGCCTTTGGCGCATGGTAGGGTGAGGTCGACTGCACCGTAATCGCGCCGTCAGCGCTTAGTAGCTCTTTGAGTTTAAGGTAAAACATGTCGGAGTAGAGTTTATTCAGATCCGGGTGACTGGGATCGGGCAGGTCGACAATAATGGCATCAAATTTATCGCCGCGGCGGATCAGTTTATCGGCGCCATTAAAAGCGTCATCGAAGACAAGCTCTACTCGTTTATCGTTAAGCGCATCATCATTGAGCTTAAGCAGGGCGTGACGCAGGCGCGTCGGCATGGTGTCATCGGGGTTTTTAAATAATGCCACTAAGTCCGCATCCAGATCCATAAGCGTCACCTGCTGCGGCTGCCACTTGAGGACTTGGCGCAAGCCTAAGCCATCGCCGCCGCCAATGATCAGTACCTTATCATGGCGCGCACTGGCTTCGAGGGTTGGATGGACTAAAAACGCATGGTAGATATGCTCATCCTGGCTAGAAAACTGCAACCGACCATTGATGTAGAGCGAATACACCGCAGGCAGATTGTTTCCGCGTAAGCGTTCGGTGAAGGTAAGCTGTTGGAAGCGGGTCGCCTTGGCATAGATCACTTTATCTTTGTAGAGCAAATTATTAAATTGTTGCTCCCACTGCGGACCATGGCTGGCGAGCAGGACCAACAAGCCGCTAGCGATTATATGGCCTGCGAGCAGTAATTTGGCGTGAGCGATATTATCCCAAAAGCGCCAAATAAAGATGAAGCCAGCGAGCAGGTTAAAGCTGGCGGTTAACGCTGCCGCGAGTTGAATATCGATGGCTAACATCAATGTTACCCAAATCGCCGCGCCAACCCCGGCGCCAATATAGTCGGCGCCATAAATGGTGCCTGCATTGTGTAGCAAATGGGCTTCACACAGGGACTGCCTGACTCTGGCGATCAGCGGGATCTCCATGCCGATCATCAAGCCCAGCAACACTCCCCAAAAATAGGGTAGGTACTCGCTTAATTTTTGCAGGCTGCCGATAAAGCCGCCTTGAGGCAGTTGATCGGGCGGCAGGCCGATAGTGTTAGCAATCAACATTGGCAGCTGCTGACCAAAGCCGATGACGGCGGCGGTGATTAAAATTGCCAAGGCGCCGCACAGAGCGACGCTGAGTTCTAAAATGGCAAAGCCAGTATAAGCGCAGCGAATTTTTCGCGCCGCAAAGGCGCCAATGCCCATGGAGACAATCATCAAGCCAATCATGGTGTAGATGGCGGCTTCTAATGCGCCGAGCACTCGCCCGGCATAGTGAGACAATAAATATTCGTAAATCAGACCGCAGCCAGCTAGCACGGCCATGATACCCAGTAACAGTAGATCGTCAAACCAGGTGAGTTTTTTGGCGCCAACCGAGGTTGGCGCAGTCGTGGGAGAAGAGTGCATTACATCCTTGCTGGTGCGATTAGGTTACACCATCAAACTGGTTAAAATAAGGGCGATAGCCACGCTAATGGCCAATTCAACGGTGGCGATCCCCACATTGTGTTGCAGCTCTACCTCTTCGGCCAAATTGATGTTAGCTAAGACTAACTTTTTCACCAAGGCTTGCAGCAAAGAGAGCGCCAGCAGCATGATCACCGAAAATACCAACCAGCCAATAATATTGTTGATATAGGCATCGGGGATAAAAATAATAAAGTGGCTGGCGGCATTAAAGCTCAGCGCCATCGCTAACATATAGCCGCTATGGCGAATGGCTAATGCAGTTTGGCCTTGGGCTAAAGCTTGTTGCATTGAGGCTTCTTGGTGGCGTTTAGCATAGCCTTTTTCACGGATGCGGGTGAGTAACACCAACATGAGTTGTGAAATGGCAAATGCACTAAAGATGGCGATAAAGGTATCTAAGGTCAGATCTTCAGCCCAAATCAGTACCGCGCGAATAATAATGGCTGTAGCGATGGCAGCGGTGGCATCGACAATTGCCACCGAAATATTGCCCTTAATGATGAGGGCATTTTTATCAATCTCGTTAAGGGCGATCTTATCGTGTAAAAAGCGCCCCAGTTTGATTAGCATTAAGCCGAAGATACCGTAGGCGCTCATGCCGATAGCTTCGACCCAGTATGACTCGGCCGCCTCGCCTGTGATGGCGCCTGTTAGCACTATGCCTAAGCCTGCCACTGCGCCAGCAGTGCTAATGCCAAAGGCAAAATTATCGCGCTCAGACAGTTCATGGGTGCTGTTCACCTTAACGGTCCAGCCCTGTAGGTAGCGCATCGCCGTGAGGAGGATAATGGCGATAGCAAGATCGATCCCTAAAATGATGGCCAGTTCGGTGGTGATGCCGAAGTGTTGCAATATTGTCATCTTAATTTCCTTTATTTGCCCCGACGGACACCGCGTGTCGTGCGACTGCCTGAATTTCTAAAGTTGCTGTTTTTGGAGTAGTTAGAGCGAAATTTACTGCCACTGCTGCGCCCAGCTGTGCTGGCTTTAGGTGCACTGGCGCTTTGGCGTGACAAGCTGGTAGAGCCTGCTCGCGGCTTGGCATAGGGGCTGTCGAACTTTTTCCCCTGGGCATTAAACTGCTTCTTAGTTCGCTCAAAGGTTTGATTTTGCGCCTGAGCTTGTTTCGGTGACGTGTAACGGTAGCGGCCTACATCATTGTAATAGCTGTAGTTACGACGGCTCGACCAGCGGTCGTAATACACTGGGCCGCGTACCAGATTAGAGAACATGGCATACATGCCATACCAGGCCCAAAACGACATACCATCGGAGCCCGTTTGCCAATTACCATAGGCGGGGTTACCAACTAACTGACTGCCCGCGCCAAAATCTTCGGCGCCATTAGCCAGCACAGCGGCTTCACGGCTGATGGCGTTGACCCGCGCCAAGGCGCCATCTGACATGTCGGCGACCACGTTAACTGGATCCGATAACATATCGTTAAATAGGCTGGGGTCGGCGGCTTGATAGAGGTTTTCTGCTTCGCTGAGTTGTTGATCCAGATCGACAAAGTTATTGCCATCACCAAGCTCGTTAAGGCGTCGTTGCAGCGAGGTATACATAGGCCCGGCTGACGTTGCATCTTTAGCTAACTCACGCAGTAGTGGAGCGAGATCGGTTTTTTGTCCTTCAAGTACCTCAACATACTGCCTGAGCAGGTTAGCATTTCGGATCTCACCTTTGTCGAGCATCTGACCAAGGTTAATAATGCGCTCTTGGGCGAGCTGTTGAAATTTTGCGATTTTTTCTGGCCTGTCATCACCACAGCCTGTTAAGGCCAGTAGTAAGGTCAGGGTGAGAATACGCATTAGCATTACTGCCATGTTTTCTCCATAAACATAAGGTTAGATTGCAACGGATAAAGGGTGAACCGTTGATCACTTCTTTGCATAATATAGCGACTAGTTGGGTTATAGTAACCCTTAAACGCGATCAATTTCGTCTCCTGTGGCCCTTTTATCACGGCGCAGGGCTCGATAAGCCATATCGCACAAATTAACGCATATCTATATCATTCAAGACATATTATGTCGAATGTTTAAATGTTAGGGATTGTTTAGGCTATGGAAAATATCACGCATCACCCGTTACCCGCAGTGGTTAAGCAGGTTGCAGACTCGCAATGGCAACGCCTGACTGACGTTTGGCCTGATATGTCTGAGCAGTTAGGCGTGGAGCAAGAGGCGCAATTACGCCAGATGCTCGGTTTAAGTGACTTTGTCGCCGAGCAGCTATGCCGTCACCCTAACTGGATAATGTCGTTATTTGAAGGTCAATTAGCAAGTCTAGACCGTGCCGATTTCAGCAACGAGTTAAACTCCTTGTTGGCGGGTGCCAGCGATGAAGAGCAGGTCAAAGCCATATTGCGCCGCTATCGCAATCGGCAAATGGTGCGTTTGGCCTGGCGTGACTTTCAAGGCTATGCCTCACTCAATGAAGCCCTATTGGATTTATCGGCGCTAGCCGAAGCTCTCATTATTGCGGCGCGCGATTGGCTTTATCAGCAAATGTGCACGCAACATGGTACGCCATGCGATAGCGAAGGGGTTGCGCAGCCCTTGATGATTTTGGGCATGGGAAAGCTGGGGGGACGTGAGCTTAATTTCTCCTCCGATATCGATCTGATCTTCACCTTTCCCGAACATGGAGAAACCCGTGGTGGTCGGCGCGCCTTAGACAATCAACAATTCTTTATTCGTATGGGCCAGCACTTAGTGAATTTACTTCACCAAGTGACGGTCGATGGCTTTGTTTATCGGGTCGATATGCGCCTGCGCCCTTATGGTGAGAGCGGTCCCTTGGTGGTCAGTTTTAGCGGCTTAGAAGATTATTACCAAGAGCAGGGCCGAGACTGGGAGCGTTACGCCATGGTTAAAGCGCGTGCGCTGGGGCCATGGAACGCGTTTTCTGATGAGCTACATGACATGTTACGCCCGTTTGTTTATCGCCGCTATTTAGATTTCTCGGCCATCGAGTCACTGCGTAAGATGAAGCAGTTGATCAGCCAAGAGGTGCGCCGCCGTAAGTTGACCGATAATATCAAGCTGGGCGCAGGTGGGATCCGCGAAGTGGAATTTGTGGTGCAAAGCTTTCAATTGATCCGCGGTGGCCGTGAGCCCGCATTGCGCCAGCAAAGTCTGTTTGCCGCCATCGATACCCTTTACAGCCTAGGCCAACTTGAATATTTGGCGGTCGATGAGCTTAAAAACAGCTATCAACTGCTAAGGCGTGTCGAAAACTTATTACAAGCCATTGGCGATCATCAAACTCAGACCTTACCTAGCAGCGAACTCGATTGGCAGCGTCTCTGTTTTGCCATGGGCATGGCTGATGAGGCCGAGCTTCGCAGCCATATCGATACGGCGATGAGTAAAATTCACCGTTATTTTAACGACACCGTCGGTGGGCAGGATACCGAAGAGATCTGCGAGCTGTGGACGCAACCGTTATGGAATGTGCAAGACGATGACGATGCACACAGTCTGATGGAAGAGCAAAGCATTGCCGATCGCGCTTTATGGCCAGCATTAAAAAGTTGGCGCGAGACAGTCGCCAAGCGCACCATAGGCCCACGCGGACGAGATACATTAGACAAATTAATGCCTCTGCTGTTGCAGGAATTCACCCATCTTGCGGCGCCCTCGAAGGCCTTTACACCTGTCTCTAAGGTACTGGATCAAATTTTGACTCGCACCACCTATTTAGAGCTGTTGTTTGAAAATCCCGGCGCGCGCCAGCAATTGGTAAGCCTGTGTTTGGCCAGCCCATGGATTGCCCAGCAGTTAGCTAAATTTCCCATGTTGCTTGATGAGCTTATCGATCCATCGCAGCTGTATGACACCACATCGCTCGACGATTACCCCAGTGAATTACGCCAATATTTACTGCGGGTTCCCGAAGACGATATGGAGCAGCAAATGGAAGCCTTGCGGCAGTTTAAATTGTCGCAGCAATTAAAAATTGCCGCCGCCGATGTCACCGGTGTACTGCCTGTGATGCAGGTGAGCGATCATCTCACATTTTTGGCCGAGGCGATCATCGAGCAGGTGATTCAGCAGGCATGGCAACAAGTGGTGGCGCGCCATGGGGTGCCGCCCCACCTACAAGGCGAGCAGATGGGTTTTGCCGTGATAGGTTATGGTAAAGCGGGTGGCATAGAACTTGGTTATGGTTCAGATCTCGATTTAGTGTTTTTGCATGACTATAGCCGTGAAAAATACCCACAGAGTAGCCAAACCAATGGTGATCGCCCTGTGGATATCGGCCACTTTTACTTAAAGCTGGCCCAGCGTGTGCTACATCTGTTTTCGACTCGAACCACCTCGGGTGAACTATACGAAGTGGATATGCGCCTGCGTCCCTCGGGAGCATCGGGTTTACTGGTGAGTGAAATTGAGTATTTTGGCCGTTATCAACAAGAGGAAGCTTGGACCTGGGAGCATCAAGCCTTAGTCCGTGCGCGATTCTTGTTTGGTGATAATGCCTTAGCTGTGCGTTTTAGTGAGTTGCGCCGCGACGTACTGGCCATGGCTCGCGACCATATTCAGCTGGCGAAAGAGGTGCGTGAAATGCGCCAGAAAATGCGCAACCATCTGCTGAAGGTCGAACCGGGTTATTTCGATTTAAAACAGAGCCCCGGCGGCATTGCCGATATTGAGTTTATCGCCCAATATCTGGTCTTAGCGCATACCCATACCCATCCAGAGTTAGCGACCTGGTCTGATAATGTCCGTATATTTGAGACGTTATCGGAACTTGAGCTGTTGCCGCATCTTAGTGCACAGCATTTAACTCAGGCCTATTGTTATCTTCGAGATGAGAGTCATCACCTAACACTGCAACAGCAGAGCGGCAAGCTCCCTATTGAATTGGTCGAGTCGCATACACAAGGTGTGGTCGATATTTATCAGCAGATCTTGGGGGGTGATGAATAATAGGTTGCTTTTTTCTCAGTCTGCTACACTGAAATTTACCATTATCTAGCGGTATCTCTATGTGACCAGATTGCGCTTTGCGACTCTATTTACGGTTTGTTTATATTCTTGTATTGGGACAGTTACTTTCGCTAATAACTTGTCCCATCTCACTTATTTTACCGAATCTTATCCCCCTTATAACTATCGTGATAATTATCAACTGACAGGGATCGCTGTCGATCTGCTCGATGCCGCCGTGTCTAAATTTGAGACTGAATTTGACCCTAGCCAGATCCAGCTCGTGCCGTGGGCTCGAGGTTATAAACTGACAAAAATAGGCAAAGATACCGTGTTGTTTTCTATGACACGTACGGCTTATCGTGAGTCCACATTTGAGTGGGTCGGGCCTATTTCGGCTACTAGGATCGTGTTATTTGCGTCAAAGTCTAGGCAGCTGAAAATAACGCAACAGAGCCAGCTTAAGCAATATAATATCGGTGTTATTCGAGATGATATTGGCGAGCAATCACTGTTGGCCCTTGGCGTGAATAAAGACCAGATCCACAGGGCACATAACGCGCGTTACTTAGTACAAATGCTTGAGTTAAAACGGATCGATTTATGGGCATATGATGAGTTAGTCGGTCGTTGGTTAATCAAAAATTCTGGCTTAAATGCCGATGATTTTGAGGTGGTTTATACCCTCAAAGATAGTCAGCTTTATTATGCCTTTAGTAAGGATAGTGACCCAGAATTGCGCCAAAAGCTGCAGCAAGGTATAGATCAGGTGAAAAGCACTGTGCAAGCCAATGGATTAACCGAATATGAAAACATAGTCAGTAAATACCGTTAGTTTAGTTGGTCTTATTTATCAGTAGCTTGCCACTTGGATTAAGGGCTACTCGCACTGAGAGTAGTAAGCTGGTTGTAACACATACACTGAGTACGACAAAGATAGCCAACAAGATAATCAGTTGATATTTAACCGCTAGCATGGGATCGCTACCGCCGAGAATTTGCCCTGTCATCATGCCGGGAAGTGTCACTAGTCCGGTTGTGGCCATAGACGCTAAAATTGGTGCAAGTGATTGTTTTAGTGCAGATTGCACAAAGGGCATTGACGCTTGTTTCGGCCGTGCCCCTAGGGCTAGGCGACCCTCATATTCACTGCGATTTTCCGCTAGGGCACTGAATAGACGCTGCAGGGCAACAATATTGCCGCTGAGGCTATTGCCTAACAACATGCCCGCCAGTGGGATTAAATATTGGGCGCTATAGCTGGGCGTAGGCTGCAGTAACCCAAGTAGTAAAATGGCCAGCACAGGCAGTAACGACAGGGTTATACTGGTCAATATGGGCAAAAACAGCAGCCGTTTAGGCAATTTGGCCCCGCTTAGAATCGCGCTGGCGCCAATCAATATCATGGTGGCTAACCACGTCAAGTTAAGCCAGACGCTATTAAGATCGAATAAAAATTGTAAGTAGATACCGACCAACAAAAGCTGCAACGTCATGCGCAGTACCGCAATACCGATATCTCGGCCGATCCCCAGCTGTAGCCAATGACTAATGGCCACAGGAATGCTGAGCAGCAACATAAACAGTGCTAAATCTAACCAAGTGATATCAATGGTGGCTTGCATATCGCGTCTCTAGTGATCGCTATTATCGGCAGCGGTAAGTGTAGCGGTTAAATATTGTCGCGATTGCATTTCAATCAACCGACTCCGGGTACGCTGAAACTCAAAGGCCAATGCCCCAGGGGTATAAAGCTGCTCCAGTGGCAGAGCGGCATGTAAATACAGTTGTACTTGTTGATCGTAAAGCTCATCGACCAGAGCGATAAAGCGCCGCGCAGGATCGTCATTGGCGGCGTAGTGTAACTGCCGCTCGCCAGCTTGAGTGGCCAGAGCGCCATCTTCGGTGCCCCGGGCGCGAATCCATGAGCGCGGCGTTCCGCCCAGCGGCGGAATGTCGCTGAGTAAAATAGTGCGATAACAACTGGCTAGCTCAATATAGTCCAGTTGAGATCGCGGCCCATCACAGAGGGCATCGAAGCTTAGCCAAACTGTGCTGCGGGTGCGTTTTATCACGGGGATCTGTCGACCTAAAATCTCGAGAGGCTGGGTTTGTACCTCAGAGTCATCACACAGTTGTTGAAACAGTTGTTCAAACCGAGCTGCATGGTCGTAAAAGTAGGTTTGTTGATAAGTTAATTGCCGCAAACGATGATCGAGCGGGCCGTTAAGATGGAACGCTTGAGTATGCTCATTGAGCAGGTCGATGGTAGGTAAAAAACGGTCGCGAGCTAAACCGTTTTCATACAGCTTGTCGATGGGCGTATTGGAGGTCGCAACCAGCACGATACCGCGGCGAAATAAGGCCTCAAACAGCTTGCCTAAAATCATCGCATCGCCAATATCGGCAACAAAAAACTCATCGAAACAGATAACCTTGCACTGCTTAGCGAGGCGCTGGGCAATCCGCTCTAACGGGTTTTGCTGGCCATGCTCTACTCGCATCTCTTGATGAATACGCGCCATAAAACGATGAAAGTGCAGCCTAAGTGGCACCTTAGTGGGTAGGCTCTGGCAAAAGAGATCCATCAACATGGTCTTACCGCGGCCGACACTTCCCCATAGATAGAGGCCTTTAATGTGCGGCGTTTGGCTGTGGAGTTGTTGATACACGCGCTCTAACTGCTCGATGGCGGCTCGCTGGTGGGGATCATCGACAAAATGGGCTTCATTTTGTAATTGGGCGAATCGTTGGCGTGGAGAGAGTGACATAAACGCTGTGGGTTATTGACCAATAGCATCAGTATATCAGCATATTATGACAATAATCGAATGGGGCCCGTTTAGCATGTTTGCCTGTAAGTGAGATAAATTGTCTTAGATGGTTCGCTGTTTTGAGTGACCACAACATGGGTTATCGACCAGAGTAAAAGGGCCGCCGGGAGGCGCTGAGTGTGCAGCTCTTTGCGATGCAAAGTGATTATGGGAGGTGACTTGCAGCGGGTAGCAATCAAAACGCCAGCGCAGTGCTGGCGTTATGATCAAGCTTATTGATACAGCGACGGATCGTCTTGATTAGGGCGAGTCTTAAAGCGGCGATGTAACCACATATATTGGGCGCGATTTCGATTGATGATCGACTCGATGATCTGATTACCGCGAATGGCATCCTCGACTTCATTGGCACCGGGAAAATTATCCAGCGGCGCTTGGACTTCAATGGTATAGCCTTTATCGTCGCTGTTGCGTTCGACCACAAAAGGCAAGACTTTAGCTTTACCCAGCTTAGCCAAGGTGGTTGCGCCTGTGATGGTGGCGGCATCGGGCACATTAAAGAAAGGGATAAAGACCGCGCTTGAACGGCCAAAGTCTTGATCCGCCGTGTACCAGATGACATCGGGTGCTCTGAGGCTGCGCACCATTTGACGTAAGTCTCGTTTAGGCACTAAGCCTTTGTTGGAGCGTAACCGACCATTGACCTGAAGGTATTCCATTAATGGGTTGTTATGTGGGCGATACACACCAATGCCGGGTTGAAACTGACCAAAGATACGCGCACCCATCTCTAGGGGGAGGCAATGCACGGCGAATAAGATCACGCCTTGGCCGTTAGCAAGAGTTTGCTCGACATGCTCTTGGCCTTTAATCGTCATGTGGCGTTGCACTTTGGCATCAGACCACCACCATGCGTTGGCGATATCAAAGATGGCTTTGCCTGTCTCTTCAAAATTCCGATTGAGTAAGTGTGCTTGCTCTTGCGCCGGCATATCAGGAAAGCACAGCTCTATATTGCGTTTGGCGGTATGCACTCGGCTGCCGGCCACTTTTTTGGCGAAGCGTCCGAGCATTTTACCCAGCCACATCTGCATCGGTAGGGGTAACAACTGAGTGAGCCGCATCAAGCCAACACCCAGCCAGAGAAGCCAATATTTAGGATGACAAAATGTTACGGAGAATTCTGCTTTTTCGACCACGAGTCACTCAAATGTATTAACCAAAATTACTGCATATTCTAACTCAAATATTAGGTAAAATTAGGTATAATCATGGATTAATTTTTAAAAGATAAGCCCAATATGAAGATTTCTCTGCCAGCATTTGAAAAAGCTAAAGTTCTTGTGGTCGGTGATGTGATGTTAGACAGATACTGGACCGGACCGACTGGGCGCATCTCTCCTGAGGCACCGGTACCTGTGGTGCGAGTCAACCAGGTCGAAGATAGACCGGGCGGCGCAGCTAACGTGGCTCTGAATATTGCAGCCCTGGGCGGCAATGTTCGCCTAGCGGGCATTGTCGGCGAAGATGAAACCGCCGCTGCGCTTACCCAAGGTGTGCAGGCCCTAGGCGTTGAGCCTAAATGGTTCAGAGTAGCTGAGAAGCCGACAATCACTAAGCTCAGAATTTTGTCACGTAATCAGCAGTTGTTACGTTTAGATTTTGAAGAGCCTTATCTGCCAGCACACAGCCAAGCGCTGTTAAATAGTGCCGAGAGCGAATTTACTGATGTGTCTGTTGTGGTGCTGTCTGATTACGCTAAGGGCGCATTAGATAAGCCGCAAGAGTTTATTGCCAGAGCGAAAGCTAAGGGCATTAAAGTCTTGGTCGATCCTAAAGGCAGTGACTTTTCTCGTTATCGCGGCGCAACGTTATTAACGCCCAATATGCTGGAGTTTGAACAAGTCGTGGGAACCGTGCGTGATGAAGCCGATCTGGTTGAGAAGGCGCAGGCGTTGCTAAAAGAGCATGATTTAGAAGCCATGTTAGTGACGCGTTCAGAAAAAGGCATGACTCTTATCACCGCTAACGCACCTGAGCTACACATTCCGACCGTGGCCCGTGAAGTGTACGATGTGACTGGGGCTGGCGATACGGTTATTTCGGCGCTTGCTACCGCCTTGGCCGCGGGGAGCGATCTGCCACAAGCGTGTGCTATTGCCAATACGGCTGCGGGGATTGTTGTCGGTAAGCGAGGCACCTCGACGGTTAGCCGTATCGAATTGATCGCCGCCTTAAACTTAAGCCATGGCGAGAGCGGTTTTGGCGTGATAAGCGAAGATCAGTTAGTTTATGCGCTAGAAGAGGCTAAGCTGCGCGGCGAGCGCGTGGTGATGACCAATGGTTGTTTTGATATTTTGCATGCGGGCCATGTGAGCTATTTGCAGCAAGCCAAAGCCTTAGGCGATCGCTTGATTGTGGCGGTTAATGATGATGAGTCAGTAAAACGTCTCAAAGGCGATGGTCGTCCGGTCAATCAACTGGAGCGCCGCATGGCGGTGCTTGCTGGACTTGCGTCGGTCGACTGGGTGGTGTCATTTAGTGAAGATACACCGCAACGCATTATTGCCCGCCTGCTGCCCAATATGTTGGTGAAAGGTGGCGACTATCAGGTTGAGGATATCGCAGGGGGTAAAGAGGTGATTGCCGCCGGTGGCAGCGTTGAAGTGCTAGGCTTTGAAGATGGGGTATCTACTACGGCGATAATACAAAATATCATGGCGAAACAGTGATCTCTGAGGCGCTATTGCTAGCCAGCGCTTGGCTGTGGGTTCCTATGTCCCATGGGCAAGCATTGGTCTGTCATACGCCTGAGCTCGTTCAATGTTTAGCCCAGTTACCCCGCGATGCGCGTCAGCAATTGCCTCCAAAGCGTGAGCTTCTTAAAGAGCTGGGCCACCGTGGCGCCATGGCAAAACCTATCGACCACCCCGCGATAACCGGGGTGGTGTTGCTTAACCCTGATAATATACCTCGGTTATCGTCGGCACGTTGGAGCGGCAAGTTGTATAGCTTAGCCCTTGATAATGCCGTGCAGATGACGCTCTGGCATGAGTTGGGGCATTTGGCCGTGACCTCTTCTGCGTCAGCATTGTTAACTCAGTATCCGCTATCGGGTTATCAACATGAGTGGCTGGCCGATACCTACCTCGTATGGTCGCTGGCACAGCAAGGACAAGGCCGTCACTTAGCTTGGCAGCAATACCATAAGCGTAATCTTGCGGTGTTTGATAATGTGATTGCTCTCTCTCACTGGTCTGCACCTATGCTGGTTCAGTTGCTGCATAGTTATAGCTGGCAGGAGCTGGGGCAGTTTGAGGATTTTGATCACTTAATTGATGAGATTTATCCGACGTTACAACAATATCAGATAGATGAATTAAATGAGTTTGCTAGCTTATTGCATTATCTTTTTGGTCAAGGCGTTAACCATAGGTTACCGCACTATATGTTTTGGCGCCGGGCACAAATGGCCGATGTGATTCGACCGACATTGGAACACCTTATGGGGAAAGCGCAGGCGCTAGCGTGGTTAGATGAGCAGACGATGAGTGGTGATTAAACCTCATTGACACACCGAGAGGCTCAATAGTTAACCGCGAGTCTTAACGCCTAGGTGTTGATGGTGTTGTCCTGCTTTTTTCTATAGCTGTTGCCGTGGTGGGCGACGTTCGCGTAGTACTACATTAGGATTAAAGTCGATGTCACCCTCATCGTTAATAGTCACCAGTTGTTCTTCCTGCTTGACTATAGCGGTGGAGGTGTGTGGCGTGCGCCTAACAAATAGCAGTTGGTAGCCCAGTTTGGCTAAAGTGTAAAACGCAAACCGCTGCGCGTTAGTGAGTCTATCCCAGTGTTCACCTGATTTAGCTTGAGTGACGCGCCTATCTTCAAAAGATAATAACGGATGATTGTTGAGCGTGCTTCCTTGCATCATAATCTCCTTTTCTAAGCATTAAAATATGCGTTACATGATGAATATATAATCAGAACACAATAACTTAAGCAAGTTATACGCTCAGTTTGTTACATTTAGTCAATGTTAAGGTCGGTATTATTGAGCTTAGTGTTGATATTGTCAGATGCCTAAAATAATAAATAATCGATTAACGCAGCTGTCGGCTTGGCCCTAAAGTGCACTGTAGGTAATGGGAAGCTTTCTTGAGAGCAGAGTGAGCATAAAAAAAGACCGCCCAGCGGTCTTTTTGTTAATGAATGTCCTTGTCGAACGCTATTGGGTTAATCCCTATTGGGGTTAACCCATACCGATATTAATCAGCTTCTTTCAAACTTTGGGTTAAGTCGACAATGGCTTTCTTACCATCACCAAATAACATCAAGGTATTATCTTTTGCAAACAGCGGATTGGGTAAGCCTGCAAATCCTGGACTGAGAGAGCGTTTCACCACTACCACAGTGCGTGCCTTATCGACATTTAATATAGGCATGCCGTAAATTGGGCTGCCTTTATCTTCGCGCGCCATAGGGTTGGTTACATCGTTTGCGCCAATCACAATCGCCACATCAGTCTGCTCAAACTGAGGGTTAATCTCATCCATTTCAATCAACTGCTCATAAGGCACTTCGGCTTCAGCTAGGAGTACGTTCATATGCCCTGGCATACGGCCCGCGACCGGATGAATCGCGTAGAGCACTTGAACGCCGCGAGCTTCTAGCACTGAGGCGAGTTCGCGTACTGCGTGTTGCGCCTGCGCCATCGCTAAACCATAACCCGGTACAATCACCACGCGCTCGGCAGTTTCTAGCAGCATCGCCACTTCTTCTGGTGAAGAGGAGGTTACCTTGCCAGCATAAACTTCGTCGGCATCGATGGTTTCGCCGCCCTCGGCCATCACACCAAATAACACGTTAAACAGTGAACGGTTCATCGCTTTACACATGATCTGGGTCAAGATGATGCCAGAGGCTCCAACCAGTGAACCCGACACAATCAATACCGTGTTACCCGTGATAAAGCCGGTTGTCGCCGCCGCAATACCCGAGTAAGAGTTCAGCAAGGCGATTACCACTGGCATATCGGCGCCGCCAATAGGCACGACCAAGAACAAGCCCAATAATACGGACACCGCTACGAGCGCATAAATAAGCATAGTGTTGCTTGGGTCAAGCACTATAGCGACCGATAAACCGATTGCAGCGATCAATAAAGCGGCATTAATCACTTTATTGCCAGGCACTTTAATTGGGTTACCTGAGATCAACTCTTGTAACTTAGCAAAAGCAACGAACGAGCCCGACAAGGTAACCGAACCTATGAGTACCGTTAGGGCAATTGAGATCAGCGCCACGATATGGGTGGCCGAGTCAGGGTCAAGGAAGCTGGCTAATGCGATAAATAGCGATGCGCCGCCGCCAAAACCGTTAAGCATTGCGACCATTTGTGGCATGGCGGTGACTTGGATTTTGGTGGCCATCAAGGCCCCAATGGTCCCGCCTAATAGCACACCGGCAATGATCCACTCATAGCTTAAAATGCTTTGATCGAATAAGGTCACGACCACGGCGATAAACATACCTAAGGCCGACAACTGATTACCACGTACCGCAGTACGTGGTTTAGTTAACCCTTTAATGCCCAAAATAAACAGACTCGCGGCCACGAGGTAGGCGAGATAAATAATCGTCATACTCATGTTGGCTTATTTCCTTTTAAACATGGCAAGCATGCGATTGGTAACCATATAGCCACCGACCACATTAATCGTGGCAAGTACCACAGCGATAAATCCTAATACGTTAACCCAGACACCCGCGCCAGAACCGGCCGATAGCAATGCGCCTACCAGTGAGATACCCGAAATGGCATTAGAGCCAGACATTAACGGGGTATGCAGGGTTGGTGGGACTTTAGTGATCAGTTCCACCCCAAGAAAAACGGCCACCACGAATAGGGTGAGTAGTAATAAAATATCCATTATTGAGCCTCCTCTGGCGCAGCAATGTCGGGCATGCCCAATAGCGAGCGGATCCGGGCGTTAACCACGTCTCCTTGATGCACGACGACAGTATCGCGCACGATTTCATCATCAAAATCTAAATGAAGTTGGCCGTCATTATCGACGAGCAATTTCAATAGGTTTTCGATGTTGGTGCCATACATTTGGCTGGCGTGGGTTGCGGCTGTACCTGGTACATTCGAAGGACCCAAGATCGTGACGCCATTATGCACAACGGTTTCATCGAGGCGGGTCAGCTCACAGTTGCCGCCAGTTTCGGCAGCCAAATCGACAATGATGGTGCCAGGTTTCATCCCCTCGACCATGGCTGTAGTGATAAGCACTGGCGCCTTGCGACCAGGAATGGCAGCAGTGGTGATAACAATATCTTGTTGTGCTAGCACATTGGTCATGGCTTGCTGTTGGCGCTTAATAAAGTCATCACTTTGTTCGGTGGCATAACCGCCTTTGGTCTCGGTGTTTTCAGTTTCCAGATCCAGCTCGACAGGCTTGGCACCGACAGATAGAATTTGTTCACGTGCGGCGGGGCGAATATCGTAAGCTTCCACCACGGCGCCAAGGCGTTTAGCGGTCGCACATGCCTGTAGGCCAGCTACACCAACGCCCATGATAAAGGCGCGGGCCGGTTTTAAGGTGCCTGCAGCCGTCATCATCATAGGGAACATACGCGGGGCTTTATGGGCGGCCAGTAGTACCGCTTTGTAGCCAGCGATCGTCGCCATTGACGATAGAATATCCATGCTTTGGGCGCGCGTGATGCGTGGTACCAGCTCAAGGGCGATAGCTGTGGTGCCCGTTGCGGCCAGCGCCGTGGCGTTGTCTGGGTGAGCTAGGGGATCCATCATGCCGATAAACAGTTGGTTAGCTTTAGCCAGCGTTTTGATTTCATCAAATTGGCTGCCTTTGCAGTTAACCACAGTGATGATGTCAGCCTGCTCAAACACTTGTTCGCGGGGGGTGATAATAGCTCCGGCTTCCTGATATTGTTGATCGCTAAAACCTGCGCTTTCGCCAGCGCCGCTTTCGACAAGGATTTGGAGGTTTTTTTTGATTAACCGAGTCACGTTTGCCGGAATCAACGCAACGCGTTTTTCATCGGCTTGGCTCTCTTTTAGTAGACCTAGTTTCACTGAGAAACCTCTTAGTTAGGGACAGACGTCGTTATTAAAGTTGACTCATTATTGTGGCGTGTCTAAAAGCATACACAAGCGCGAATTTTTCATATTTGGCTTTTTAACACTGGTCAGAGCAAAAAATTTGCGCTAGACCACAATTTCTTATTTTAAATTCTGTGCTTAACTACCCATTTTTTACAGTTTTGATTTGCCACCCTCACTTTTGTAGCTCAATTAATGCACTTTGCATATTCCAAAAAGATATTAAAAATCATATTTTATTCTTTTTTGCTTTTCAAGTAAGGCTCTAAGCTAGGTCTATTACACTGATATAGGGCCGTCCTTCATGCTGTTAAAAGCGCTTTCATCACAGGCTTCGCCACTGTCTCAAGGACAGGTCGATAAGCTAAAACAACTCACGAGTGAACTTACTGCGGTGCAACTGGCATGGGTCGGCGGCTATCTGTCGGCGACTGCCGAAGCGGCAGGCGATAACGTCAGTGCGGCTAGCGCACCAGAGCAAACCATAACCCTTCTCTATGGTAGTCAAACTGGCAATGGTCGAGGCATTGCGACCGACTTGGCTGCAAAAGCCCAAGCACAAGGCTATGCCGTTAACCTCGTTTCTATGGCCGACTACAAGGTGCGCCAGTTGAAACAAGAGACCTTACTACTTGCCGTGGTCAGTACCCATGGTGAAGGCGAGGCCCCTGATGATGCCATTGAGCTACATCAGTTTTTGGCATCGAAACGTGCGCCACGTTTAGAGCAGCTTAATTATGCTGTTTTAGCGCTCGGTGACTCGAGTTACGAGTTTTTCTGCCAAACCGGTAAAGACTTTGAGCAGCGCCTAGCCGCGTTAGGTGCCAAATCGATTGTGCCGCTAACTGAGTGTGATGTTGATTATGATGTGGCTGCGAGCCAATGGCAGCAGCAGGTGTTGACTGCCGTTAAGCCGTTAATCTCGGCGTCTAGCGCGAACGTGGTCTCAATAGACGGTGTCAGCAGCGCCACTGTAGCAACTTACACTAAGCAAAAACCCTATAGCGCCGAGGTGCTAGTGAGCCAAAAATTGACCGGGCGTGATTCAGACAGAGATGTGCGCCATGTTGAGATTGATCTCGCTGACTCTGGGCTCAGTTATCAAGTGGGTGATGCACTAGGGGTATGGTTTAGTAATTCAGATGCCTTGGTTAATGAGATTTTGAGTGCCTTGTCCCTCGATGGCACAGCGCAGGTGACGCTTGCAGATCAAAGTTTATCGCTTTTTGAGGCGCTTAAAGATAAGCGCGAATTAACCCAGCTTTACCCTGGACTGGTGCAAAGCTGGGCACAACTAAGCGGTGATGAAGCATTACTGGTAATTAGCGAAGACCGAGAGTTGACGCGTCAGTTTTTGCTTCATCATCAACTTGCCGATCTGGTTGCTCTGTATCCGGTTGATATTACCGCTTTCCAGTTGGTCGAGTTATTGCGCCCAATCACGCCGCGCCTCTATTCGATAGCATCGAGCCAAGCCGAGGTGGGCGATGAAGTCCATTTGACTGTGGCATTGGTTGCGGATGAGCGTGAAGGTGTTGCCCGTTTTGGCGGCGCGTCACACTTTTTAGCGACCGCAGCAGAGGGTGCAGCAGTTAAGGTCTATGTTGAGCCGAACAACCACTTTCGTTTGCCTGACAATCCAGAAACGCCTGTGATTATGATAGGTCCTGGCACCGGTGTGGCCCCTTTCAGGGCCTTTATGCAGGAGCGTGCCGTACAAGGTGCGGCAGGAGAAAGTTGGTTATTTTTTGGTAATCCGCACTTTGAGCAAGATTTCCTGTATCAAACTGAGTGGCAGCAATATCTTAAACAAGGCACATTAACCCGCTTTGATTCCGCTTTCTCGCGAGATCAGGCGCACAAGGTTTATGTGCAGCATCGCATTGCTGAGCGCGGCGAGGCCTTGTGGCAGTGGTTAGAAAAGGGGGCCCATCTCTACGTGTGTGGCGATGCCGAGCGAATGGCTAAAGATGTGCATCAAGCTCTGCTTGATGTGGTGCAGCAATATGGCGGAAAAGATGAAGAGACGGCCACAGCATATTTAGAGCAACTTCGCCGTGATAAACGTTATCAAAAAGATGTTTATTAACCCTATGTCTTGATACCCGTAGATTTGACTAAACAGATTAACGAACAGTGGTCATGCTGCTGTTCGAAAAGGATGAGGCACTAGCCATGAACGAACAAAAATTATCAGTAAATGAACACCTAAAGACCGACAGTAACTATTTGCGCGGCACTATCGAAGAGGGGCTAGATACCTCATTGACTGGCTCGTTCAGCGAAGGCGACCAGCAGCTGATCAAGTTTCATGGTTTTTATCAGCAAGATGATCGTGATCAACGCAATGAGCGTAAAGCGCAAAAGCTAGAACCCCTTTATAGCTTTATGTTGCGTGCTCGAGTGGCGGGTGGGGTGTGTACGCCGAAGCAATGGTTGGGAGTCGATAAAATTGCCGCAAACCTCACCAGCTCAAATAGCATTCGTCTTACGACACGTCAGACGTTTCAGTATCACGGTATTCCAAAGCGTAATCTGAAAACGTTGATCCAGGATCTCGACAAAGAGGCGCTAGATTCAATCGCAGCCTGTGGTGACGTCAACCGTAATGTGATGTGTAATCCCAACCCGGTGGAGTCTAAGCTGCATCAGCAAGCCTTTTATTGGGCCAAGCAGTTGTCGGATAACTACTTGCCGCGTACTAAAGCTTACGCCGAGATCTGGTTAGGTGATGATAAGGTGGCCGTCAGTGAGGGCGATGAAGTAGAGCCAGTGTATGGCAAAACGTACCTACCGCGTAAATTTAAGATGGCGGTAGCGGTACCGCCTGATAATGATGTCGATGTCTACACCAACGACCTTGGCTTTATCGCCGTAGCTGAAGCGGGTGAGTTAATTGGTTTTAATATGGTGGCAGGCGGCGGTATGGGATCAACCCATGGCGAGGTTGCCACCTTCCCGCGTCTGGGTGATGATTTTGGCTTTATTAAAGCGGAAGATTGCCTTAAGTTTGCCGAAGCGGTACTTAAAGTGCAGCGTGACTGGGGCAATCGCTCCGATCGTAAACAGTCACGCCTTAAATACACCATCGTAAAGCATGGATTTGATGCCTTTAAAGCTGAAGTTGAAAAGCGTGCTGGCATTAAGTTTGAGCCTAAACGTGATGTAGTGATCGGCGATCGCGGCGATCGTTATGGTTGGATAAAAGGCGTTGATGACCAATGGCATTTGACCCTATTTATCGAAGGCGGTCGGATTAAAGATCTACCGGATCAGCCGTTGCAAACTGGACTGCGTGAAATTGCCTTGGTACACAAAGGGGATTTTCGTATGACCTCTAATCAGAACATCATCATCGCGGGGGTTGCCGAGGTTGATAAAGCACAGATTGAAGCGATTGCGCGCCGTCACGGTTTGATGGGCAGATTGATCAGCGAAACCCGTGGTCATTCCATTGCCTGCGTAGCGCTGCCGACTTGTGCATTAGCGATGGCAGAAGCGGAGCGTTACTTTCCTGATTTCTTGACCAAAGTCGAGGCGCTGCAGGAAAAGCATGGTTTTCTCGATCAAGGTATTGTTATTCGTATGACGGGGTGTCCTAATGGCTGTGCTCGTCCCTTTGCGGCTGAAATTGGCTTGGTAGGTAAAGCCCCTGGGCGTTATAACCTCTATCTTGGTGCCAGCTTTGAAGGTACGCGTTTGAATAAGCTTTACCGAGAAAATATTCAAGAGGCGGAGATTTTAGCCGAACTCGATGCCCTGTTTGCTCGCTATGTCAATGAGCGTGAAACGGAAGAAACCTTTGGTAATTTCACTGTGCGTGTCGGCATAGTGAAAGCGGTATTAGATGCCGCCCGGGATTTTCATGGATAAATTAATGATATCGCCAAACCAGTTACAGGCGCTGCTTGGTGCACCTAAAGTAGAGCAACAAGGTGAATTAGCAAAGATAAATGACTATCTTGCGACACTGACAGCGGCCGAACGTGTCCTGTGGGGACTAGCTTATTTACCTAGTGAGCATGGTTTGTCATCCAGTTTTGGCATTCAGGCGGCAGTGATGTTGCATCTGGTCAGTCAGGCTCAGAGTGATATTACGGTGATCTTAACCGATACAGGTTACCTGTTTCCTGAAACTTATCAGTTTATTGACCAATTGACCGAGAGCTTGCAATTGAACCTGAAAGTATACCGAGCGCCAATGAGCGCCGCTTGGCAAGAGGCCAAATTTGGCAAATTGTGGGAGCAGGGGCTCGATGGTCTAGAGCAGTATAATCGCATCAATAAAGTACTTCCGATGCAAAATGCCCTACAAGAGCTTAATATTGGCACTTGGTTTGCAGGGTTAAGACGCAGTCAAGCCAGCACACGCGAAGTTTTGCCTATTTTAGCGATTCATGGCGAACGTTATAAATTACTGCCCATAGTCGATTGGAGTAATAAAGATGTACATCAATATTTGACTGCACATCAATTACCCTATCATCCGTTGTGGGAACAAGGTTATGTCTCTGTGGGTGATACTCATTCTACCCAACCCTTAACATTGGGAATGACAGAAGAGGAGACGCGTTTTAATGGCTTGAAGCGTGAATGTGGGCTGCACTATGAGATTTAAGGTTTGTTGGGGAGGCGCTGGTGGCGCTTTTTAATCGCAACGTTGTCACTATCGTTATGATAGATAAGCTAATAAGACGTTAGTCTTAATACTATATTATGCTTTGCGCACTTTTTTTGCACATAGTTATGCACAGGCTGGTTATTTGCTCTATAGTTGTAAGTTCCCGTAGATGGTTTTGATATGTTGTTCGGTTTTTGTGTGCATCTTATCCCGCTGGGATAGCGTAACTTTTACTTCCTTTATGAAGGTTACAGCAGGCATGGCAGCATTATCGACGCCAGCGAAAGCTTGATTGGTTTGCTAGCGCTAACTAATTATCGTAGTGGCCCTGGATAGTCCGGCGTGACTATCCAGGTGTCTGAACTCGCCAAGCCTAGCTATCTCCTTATCTTATTTCCCCACCGGTTTTTACCTGAGCCCAGTTTATTACTGTGATTATGCCACTCGATTAAGCTAAATCGTTTACGTTATCTATTTACCTATAGATAGTTATTTCCCTTTTTATTCATCCATATAGTATTATTTGTGCCATTAATTTTTTATGCGTAGGCTAAAGCGACTTCAACGCCTTAGCAGATTATTGATATTTAAAGGGAGTTAGTTAATGAAAAAGGCATTAGTGGCGGCAACTGTGATCGCTATCGGAGCAGGCGCTTACTGGGTTTCGCAGCAAAAGGAGCAGCCAAATAATGCGATGTTGGCCTATATTCCAGCAGACACACCTCTATTCTCCGCTCAGTTTAGTCCGTTTCCTATCAAAGATTACATAGACAGTATTCCAGCATCGCAAAAGCAATATCCTGAAGAGCTACGCGAGTTGATGCGTGAAGAAGGTGATCCGCGCGCTAAGTTCTTCCTCGGATTATTTAATCGCTATATGGGGAGTATTAAAGATGGGCAGACCTTCATTGATACCTTTGGTTTACCGCAAAATATCACCAGCTATTTTTATACCTTAGGTGCGATCCCTGTACTTAAGCTTGACGTCGCTAAACCTGAGGCGATTTGGGCGTTGTTAGATAGTCTCGAGGCTGAAAGTGGGTTAGTTCATGAAATGCGCTCCTTGGGTAATGTCAATTACCGCGCCTATTCATTGATGGATAAAGATGAAACAGAGCGGGTTGATCTGGTCGTCGCTATCGATAATGGGCTGCTAACCATGACGTTATCGACCAGCTTTAATGAGCCGACTTTACTGGAAACTGCTCTGGGTATTAAGGCGGTGACAAACCCCATTGGCGACACCCATATTATTGAAGAGACTATCGCTAAACACGGGTTTTTAAAGGATGGCTTGAGCTATATCAATCATCAGGAGTTGGTGAAGGGCATTACCACTCGTGACGGCAATCAATTGGCTAAGCAGTTAACTCGTCTCTTTGCCATGGCTAATGAAGATCCCTTTATCGAATTGCGCTCACAAGTATGCCGCGATGAGTTTAATGGTATCGCCAACAACTGGCCCAGAACCGTAATGGGATACACAAATTTTGAGTTAACTAAGCAGCAGACCACCATGGGGCTCAGCACGGTTATTGAAAGTAATAATCAGGTGATCATGGGCGCTGTTCAACAGATACGTGGCTTTTTACCTGCTTATACGCAAGATATTTCAAGCAGTGTATTTTCTGTTGGTTTAGGTATCGATGTGGATCAGTTTGTACCAGCAATAACAAAAGTGTGGGACGATCTGCTTACGCCATCGTATCAGTGTGAACCGCTGCGCCAAATGCAAGCTGAGATGGAAGGTCAAAGTCCGGCGATGTTAGGTATGTTTGCTGGTATGGCTAATGGAGTTAAAGGGGTATCGGTGTCGCTTATTAACTATGAGCTAAAT
The DNA here is from genome assembly GCF_900380485.1 of Shewanella algidipiscicola. Lineage (NCBI taxonomy): Bacteria > Pseudomonadati > Pseudomonadota > Gammaproteobacteria > Alteromonadales > Shewanellaceae > Shewanella > Shewanella algidipiscicola. The sequence goes on from NZ_OXJV01000001.1 coordinate 410,096, forward strand.
GAAGTGGCGGCGGATGTAGAGATTAAAACCTTGGATGCAATCGTGACGCTGTCGGCAGAGGATCCCGCCACCTTGTTCAATATGGTGAAGCCATTTGCACCAGAATTAGCCAATATTCAACTTCCTAAAGATGGTAGCCCTGTTGATTTAAGCAGTGCCCTGCAATTACCGGCTTATTATGGCTTTACCGCTAATATGGCGCTTAAAGGTAATCATTTGGCTGTCTACAGTGGTGATAAGGCCCAACAAGTTGCTGATGGCTTAGTGAATGAGACGTTATCAAGCAATGGTTTGCTGACGTTATCGGCCGATTACAGCAAGCTGTTTACGCCTATGATGACGCTGATGGAGATGAGTGGTGAGCCAATTCCTGAAGAGTTAGCTGGTCTTAAAGATTACAATATGAAGATAAAGGTGGATTTTGATGTCAATGCTAACGGCATAGCGATTAACACATTTATGCAGACAGCAAGCGACAAATAAGCCATTAATCGATTTGAGCCCCACCACTATGGTGAGCCACAGTGGTGGGGCTTTTTAGTTTTTACAGCAGGTGGGTCTTATGGTGATAACAGGTGTGTTTTTAAAGGGGAATGAAGCCCGTTTAGTGAGTGTTGAGGGTACCCGTGAAAGCCATAGGGTGCTGGCAAGTAAAATCAATAAACTGACTATTCCGAAGGCTCCCACTACAGAGGATATTAAGCTGTTTTGCGCCGCTTTTGAGAGCTATTGTCAGCAACATAATGTGGCGCAGTTAGTGCTTAATCGCCGCGCCACAACCGGGCAAGGTGCCGGTGGAGCAGGCACTTTTATCCTTGAGGGAGTGTTATTGACTATCGCTAATGTGCCGTTGAGCCTGGTGCATCCAGCGACGCTTAAAGCTACCGATAAGCGAACTGGTGAGTTGAAGGCAGATAAGCCTAAAACAGTTGATTTAGGCAAGGCCTACGACCTTGCCTTCGAAGGGTTAAGTTAAGGCTTAACTGCGTTTCTCTACGCCTAGCTCAGCTAAGGTGGCGGCGATATCTTCGGCTGCGGTGGCAGGGTTGATATCGTCATCAATTTTTAAGATGGTTCCATCTTTTCCGATATAAAAAGTTACTCGGCTGGCGACTCGCACTAAATTAAGCACATCAAAAGCTTTAGCCGTGGCTTTTGTCGGGTCGCTTAACATAGGAAAGTCGGCTTTTTGTTCTTCGGCAAACTTTTGGTTATCTTCAAGATCATCGACACTCGCCATCATATAAACGGCATTATACTCCCGAATAAGGTGGCCTTTTTGCACCAGTGATTTGCACTCTAACGTACAGCCATGAGTATTAGCCATAGGGTACCAAGCCAGAACTAAGGTTTGTTTGCCCAGGTAATCTTGTAGTTGGTAGAAATGGCCATCGGTTGCTTGCAATCTAAAGTCTGGCGCCTTATCGCCTACTTTTAAATCGGTTGCATGGGCAAAGTTAACGCAGGTTAGGCCGAGGATCAGAACGCTTGTGAGCCTCTTAATGTGGGCCCATCGGCTCGATAGGGGGTTGATTAATGTCTTCATGTTATTGATCCTTTTATGTGGACTTTGAGTGATTGCTAGAGGGCTTCCTGGTCATTCTGAAGAGTCTTTACTGGCGTGTAAATGGATGAGCGAGATGATTGAATTACGCCATAAAAAGTCGTCTATATTGGTTAAAATATCAGGATAGGTTGCTAGCCCTGATAACCTTTGGCCGAACATATCATAAATGACACTGCTGCTAATGCTCACCTTAATATTGCTGTTGGGCAATGTGATGAGGTAATACCTATCGAAGCTACCGCGAGTCGGCTTACCGATTAAGAGGGTACTTGACCATTGCTGGGCAAAGTGGGCTATCCACTGGCATTGCTGGCGACAGTCGGGACCAATGAGTAACACAAGCTGCCCTAGTTGACTGGTTGCAGATGTTAATCCTGTTGGCCAAGCGGGCTTATATTGAGGCATTGGCTGTGAATATGTTTGATAGGGGGACAATGTAGACTCAGTGACACTTGGCTTAGTGAGTGTGGCGGGCGAAAACATCGCTCGGCCGATTGCTAATTTAGCTTCACTGTGGGGCCATTTTCGTGCATGCCATTGACTAAAGCGAGCATCAAACTGAGTATGGATCTGTTGACTGGCTCGGGTTAGTTGCAGTTGTTCATCATGGGAGAGGTTATCATAGGCAATAAATTGCAATGGCGACAGATAGTCGCTGCGCTGATTCGGCGCTCGTCTATATCGGGCAATGGCGTAAAGTGCTGAAGTGGCATTTACACTAGGCGCTAGGCTTTGGTCGCGGTAGTGTTGTGCCAGCCAAGTTAACAGCTGATCGCCATGGCCATAGGCGTTACGCAAATCAATAATGGTCAGCGGCGTTAATAACGACTGACTCAGCGCTTTTTGTAACTGACTATTTTGGGGGAGCTTACTTAAGTCATGTAGGCTAAATTGGCCGCGCACAGCATCAAAATAGCTCTCCGATTTAGGCAAAGGCGCTAGCGCAGTTTGTGCGGCATATTGCAATGAGACATTAAGCTGACGGATATGTTGTTGCAGATCTCTTAAGGTGATACGCACATGGTCGCTAGGCATGATGCCTATCTCTTTTCTCAGTAGCGAAATATGGTGTAGTAGTTTGGCTTGCTGATCGGGTTGTGACTGCTGTGATGGTGCTAAAAACAGTTGCCAAGCATCGATCCATCGGGCTATGGGGACGCCATCAATATGAGTAATAAAGGGATGCTCGTTATCGATTGGCGTACTGTCGTTATTAAGCACTTGCCAACCATTTTCATTGTATTGAAGGTGAATGGGCAGCTTAGCGGCGCTATCAACATCCGATATGTCACTGGCGATATCATCTAAAGGTGCTAAGACCTTATGCAGCTGCATAGCAAAATCAGTGCGCTTAACGGGTAATGCACTTAGCTCGGCCAGCCGTTGAGCTCGCTCGCTTATGAGTGCTAGTCGCTGCGGTGCGATAGCGGCAAATGAGGAGTGCTCTACCAGTTGTTGCTGTAGAAATTGCAAGTCGTCGCGGATCTCTTGGCTCGTTAATAGGGCCTTAGGCGGCTCGCTGCGCAGCGCGATCGCCGTTAGCTGCAAACAGCTGATTAGCATGATTAATCCAAAGCCATTGATGATGGATTGATGACCGAATTTCATCATGCTGCTTGTTTGTCCTCTCGTGCTGAGCCAATGCTTTGACGTTTATAAGATGTCGTTTATGGAAAAACCTATCCCAATTCTATTGGTGTGTGAGTTGTAGTCTAACAGACTCTCGCCATAGCCATTAAAATACTGCGCATAAAACCTTAAGTTGCCTATGATGGGGTAACTCCAGGTGAGCTCTACCGCACCATAATTAGGTTTATCTAAGTTGTTTCGTAGCAGCATGGTGAATCGATGTTTATCTAGGCCATATACTGCTTGTAATTCAAAATTACCCATGTAATCAGTAATATCAGGGTTGTCATCTCCCCTTGCCGACGTCGGCGTCTCTTTGGCATCTTCTGGAATACGCCACCACACCTTGGCGCTCAATGCAAAAGGGCCACTATCGAATACCATGGTGCCATAAATACGGTTCCAACTTCGGGAGAGATCACCTGTTTGACCATTGGATTGATGCACCGCGCCGATACCCCATAGTGAGTTAGTTAGCGGGCCAATTTGCCAATCGTTATTGAATAGCATGAATATTTCCGGTTCATGATTAGTTTCGCGAAACGGGGATGAGATCTCTTTATTGTAGACCTGCCAATAGGATTGATTGGTGTAGGCAAAGTACAAGTGACCATTGTCGCCAAATACGTTATACATCAACGGAAACTTGAAGCTAATTTGAAATTTAGCTTCCATTTTATCTATGTCGGCTTCAGTGTTTTCTATCTCTTCTCTGAAAGGGTCGATGTTAGGGCTGGTGTTATAGGTAAAAGGTAAGATGTAGTTGACTTTGTGTGGGGTGATAACAAAGGGAAAGTCTGCGGTGGCCAACTCCACTTTTATCCTTTCATCGACTAACGATTCGCTTTTTTTCGTTGAGGATGTTTCTACCTGCTCAGCGCCAAAGGCTGGCATAGCCAACGTAAGTAGTCCAAGCAGAGGCATCCAATAACGATACTGAGCTATTTTCATCCAAGCGTTCCTTTTAGCATATGAGTTAATGTAGCTATAACAGTAAAAGCTAGATCTGTTTTAACATTTGAGTCGCCATACTGCATCTTTTATCTGCTCCGCGCCGATTTCAACAGCTTATTCGCCTTGGTTATGCCTCTTCTTTGACGCGCCACTAATAACTAAATGGAATAGAATCTAATTATTATATATTTTTTAAGTAATAAAAATGGCGCTATATTAAGCTGACTATATATTGGCAGAGATGCGGACATGGAACTAATTACTTTACCTAGGCAGCAGGAGCGCGGCAAAGTGTGGCTGGTTGGTGCTGGCCCTGGAGATGTTGAGCTACTGACGCTCAAGGCTTTTCGCATCTTAAAACAAGCCGATGTGGTGCTTTATGATGCTTTGGTGAGTGAAGATATTATGGCCTTAGTGCCGATAGCTGCCGAGAAAATTGCCGTAGGTAAACGTGCAGGAAAACATAGCGCCGCTCAAGATGAGATCAATCAACTGCTAGTCACTAAGGCATACACCCGCAAAAATGTGGTGCGCCTCAAAGGAGGAGATCCATTTATCTTTGGCCGCGGTGGTGAAGAGCTAGAAACCTTGGTTGAAGCCGGCGTTGCCTTTGAAGTGATCCCCGGCATAACGGCGGCGAGCGGCACATCTGCCTATGCAGGCATTCCATTGACTCACAGAGATCATGCTCAAGGCGTGACCTTTATTACTGGGCATTGCAAATTGGCGAGTCGCCCGCTCGACTGGCAAAGTTATGCCAACAGTCAAAACACCCTAGTGATCTATATGGGCATTCTAAATGCGCAGACGATAAAGCAAGGGCTTATTGAAGCTGGACGGGCACCAGCGACACCAGTTGCGATCGTATCTAAAGCGACGACCCATGAGCAGCGAAGCTTTATCGGGACCTTGGATGAGCTGGATCAATTAGCTGCATCGCCACAATTACGTATGCCAGCGCTGATGATTATTGGTGAAGTGGTTGGATTAGCTCAAAACCTTAATTGGTTTAATCCTCAATCGGCAAATTGCAATGTGGCGCAAACGGGTCAATAATCAATTTTAAAATCTTTACTAAACAAGGCGTTTAGCGCTTTAACATACTCTTCATCTGGCTTAGGGCGCACCAATTGGGCAAGTTCATCCCCCGTAGGAGTTAAGCGATAGTAGTTAAATTGCAGGTTTCCATGTTTAGGGGTGAGTGTCATACACTTACCCGATAATGTCAGGCTGATGGCGGTTTTAGAGTTGAGCACTCCGGTTTCAAACTCGCTTTTATGCAGTAATCCGGCATCCACCAAGGTTAAGATGGCAGAGTAGGGTAAGCCAAATTGTGACAGGGCAATATGGGTATTATCTGACTTGCGAAACAGCTGTCCAATCCCACCAGAATGGCGATACCCCATGAGTAACTTCAGCTTAGATTCATTATTAATGGTCACGCTCATGCCTAAGGCTTTTTCAAAGATCTGCGCCTCTTTGTGCGTCAGCTGTTTGAGGGTCGATAGGCTGCGTAAGCTAAAGCGGCCGGGATTGGTGAGCTCATTGGCTAAAATACGTCCCCATAAGGTTTGCATGTTACGGTTATGGATCTGCTCTGCTAACTGAAAAAATTGATGTATCCAGTCGGGGTCTAAGTCAGCGCCAATCACATCTGACGGCGTTTGTGCGAGCGCAATGGTATAGATAGTTTCTAGATTACTTTGGTATTGGTTGACCAACAGAGTCTGCCGTTGCTGGGCGCGCGCCGTTATTGATGCCATGGAAGGGCGATAACCTTCCTCACCGCTCAAGCCTAAATAGCGGCCAAGTGATAAGGCCTTTTTGCGAGCAGAAACATCAAACTGATTGTGTTGTGAAGCACTAGCACCCTTTTCTGTCATGGTTAAATATGTAATTGTGTGATGAAGTTATAAGCAGTTTATCGCACTATTATTAGCCTTGCCTTGCTTAATTTCATCTTATTTATTGCTGATGTAAGTCAGTTGTTCTTGGTTGGAGTTTTAGGACTTAAGCTGCGGATTATCCATGGCTAGGTGTGAGCGCGAGCTTGTTATTGAGCTCTGGGATGAGTGCCGTTACCCTTAAGGAGTAATGGTTGTATTTGTGATGCAGGTAAACTTAGCCGATGTTTTGCTGCTAACCCTCGTGATCTGTTTCAATAAAATATTGCCACAAATCGCTTATGATGATTTTATTGGTTGATATTAATAAAGTTAGAGGTATCAGTGAGTAAAATATTAATTATCTATTCTAGCGTGCATGGACAAACACGTAAGGTCACTGAGCATCTCAAGCAACATCTTGAATCTTTTGGCGATCAGGTTACCTGTACCAGTATTGATGCTGTACCAGCACTTGAAGCTTTTGATAAAGTGGTATTGGGTGCCAGTATTCGTCACGGTAAACATCATCCTGCAGTCTATCACTTCATCAGCCAAAATATGCAGGCCTTAAATGACAAGGTCAGCAGTTTTTTTTCGGTCAGTCTAGTGGCCAGAAAACCGGCTAAAAATACCCCAGAAACCAACCCTTATATGCAGGCTTTTTTAGCTAAAACGTCTTGGAAACCTAAGTTACTGGCAGTATTTGGGGGGAATCTAGATTATCAAGGCTACAACGCTCTCGACAGAAATATTATTCGCTTCATCATGTGGATCACTAAAGGGCCGACGGCGCCAGACACTCGAGTGGAATATACCGATTGGGATAAGGTGAGCGAATATGCGAGTCAATTACATCAATTGTAAGCGTGGCTTAAGGCTAGGAGATGACTGATATGCTCCGTAAACTGATCAATAAAATCATAGAGTACCAACATCTGCTGTTGATTTTGTTATCGCTATTTTTAATCCTCACCAGCAGTTGGATTGTTATGGGGCGTAGCATCAGGCCGAACGCTTCAGTGTGGGACTATTTGCATGTTTATTTGGGCATGGTTGTTGCTGGTTTGTCTGTACCGATGTTGCTGGCTAATGTTGCTAAGGGTAAGTGGCGTCAGTTTTTTCCTTGGCTTATGGGGGATTTTACTCAACTGAGTCGTGATATTTGCGGCCTAAAGCGCGGCAACATTCCTGCGGCAGGAGGGCGAGGCCTCTTTAGTGTCATTGAGGGGATTGGCCTGATATTGCTGTTGTTAGTTTCGTTTACTGGGGTGATGTGGTTTGTGACGCAAGGCAGCAGTGAAGCGTTAAATTGGCGCAGTTATCATCAGAGTAGTGCCCATGGATTTATAGGGTTTATGTTAGTGCACAGTGTTTGCGCTGCGGCGCATCTTATTGACTTGGTTCGTAACTAATCCAAGTAACCGCCTGTTTGTGATAGTTTCATCACGTCATCGTGAGTTAATTGGCATGAATAAGAGTCTGCGTTTATTAACTATGCTCTTTGTTAACCTGAATTGGAAAGTCTGTTTGCCGCTAGTTTCAATTAAGCCATGGGCTCTAGGCGTTAGCATGGCGCGTTGCTGCGTGACTTCTGTTTAGCGAGTAAGCAGCCTATTGGATTAATGAAAACTCTAGGGCCTGTTGATCTTTGCTGGTTGAATTTTGTTCGAGACAAAAACGTTTTAATCGAGGCGAGTGGATTGCAACCTAGTCATCTAAGCAAAATTCACTTAACAAAGAGTAAAACGTTTTTAGCCGAACCCTTCGGGCGGCGTTTGTTGGGTGTTTTTACTGCGTTCTCAGCTTTTTATGTAGAATAACTACACTACAAAGCTTCTGCCTTGTATAAATACCCAGTAACTCGCTGCAAAAACAACCTTGAAAGATCAACAGGCCCTAGATAATTAAAATTCTAGATGAAGTGAGGTTTGCAGTTACTTGAAGCTAATTTTTGCTGTCATATAAAATCTTACTGGAGCTTTTGGTGGCGTAAAGGCCTTATTAGGGTCGATGAAATTTTAAATTCACTTTTACCAACTTACTGATAAAAATGTTATTTATCATCTTTAATTGTATTACAGCTCTGTTTAGTTGCAATACTCGATAATACTGGATAGATTTAAACAAGTAGCGCAAAAGAGAGACCTGTTTTTAATCGTTAGCCGGAGTGTAAATATATACCATGTATTATCAAAATGACGACGTTCGTATAAATAAAATCAAAGAGTTATTACCTCCAGTCGCGATTCTTGAGCGATTTCCGGCTACTGAAAATGCATCTGCTACCGTTTTTAATGCACGTGAGAGTATTCATCAGATATTAAAGCAGCAAGATGATCGCCTCTTGGTGGTGGTCGGTCCGTGTTCTATTCACGATCCTGTAGCGGCGCTAGAATACGCACAAGGGTTGGTGAAGGTGCGGGAGCAATATAAAGATCAACTTGAGATTGTCATGCGGGTCTACTTTGAAAAGCCACGCACCACTGTGGGTTGGAAAGGGCTAATCAATGACCCTGATATGGATAATAGCTTTAAATTAAATGATGGTTTGCGCACTGCGCGTAAGTTGTTACTGGATTTAAACGATATGGGAGTGCCGACTGCGGGTGAATTTTTAGATATGATCACACCGCAATATGTTGCCGATCTGATGTGCTGGGGGGCAATAGGTGCCCGCACGACTGAGTCTCAGGTTCACCGTGAATTAGCGTCGGGCTTATCTTGCCCTGTGGGATTTAAAAATGGAACCGATGGCACCATTAAAGTGGCGATCGATGCTATTGGCGCCGCCAGTGCCCCACACCACTTCTTGTCGGTGACTAAATATGGCCATTCTGCCATTGTGTCGACTAAAGGTAATCCAGATTGTCATATCATTCTGCGTGGCGGCAAAGAGCCCAATTACAGTGCAGAGCACGTTAAAGCGATTAAAGAGCAACTGCTTAAGGCGAAGTTGCCTGCCAATATCATGGTGGACTTTAGCCATGCTAATAGCAGCAAACAGTTTAAACGTCAGTTACTGGTGGCTGAAGATATTGCAGGACAGATAAGTGCGGGTGAGCGAGCCATTTTTGGCGTGATGGTCGAGAGTCACCTCGTCGAAGGGCGGCAAGATCACGTGGAGGGGCAAGCTTTACGTTACGGGCAAAGCATTACCGATGCGTGTTTGGGCTGGCAAGACACGGAAACATTACTGGGCTTGCTGAACCAAAGTATTATACGTCGTCGCGAAACAGTTTAAGTAATGCGAAGAGGGAGCCAATGGCTTCCTCTTGCACTAATGTAAATGCGATTAACGATGTTGTTGAGCAATCAGGTATTCGTTAGCCTTGGCTAAGCTGCCAAAAGAGGAGATTAAATTACTCTGACCTTTTTGTTGAATTTCGGGGTTATTCGACTCTGTCATCATCCATACCCAAGTTTGTATTAACGGTAATGGTGGGTATTGCGCGTCAGATGATTGTGGCATATCGGCTTCCTTAACATTTTGCGGGTTATTCCCGATGCTCTATACAATACGATTGAGCGACTTTTACGTGATGCCAAGATTATCAAAAATTGCAAGATCTGATAACCCCTTGAGGTTATGTGTCTATTGGCTATTAATGACACATCACTCGGCAAAACGTTAACCTAATTCTAATACTTTTTAATCGTTATTTACCACAAAAGTAACACTAAAGTCCATCGACCGATTGGTTTAGCGATTGTTTGATATGCAGGCAGGAGAATTCCTTGTGGGTCATTTCTCGTTGGGTATGTTAAGTGATCTTATCTTATCTATAGGTGGTGAGTACGTTCTAACCGTGGGCAATAGCAAACGCTAAACGAGATTTACAACCTTAAGCCAATCTGTTTTACCCATTGGCCATTGATGTTTTTTATTATAATACGGAGCCGCTATGCGCCCCACGCTCTATTTTGATGGACCTATAGATAAATTAAATTGGCATGTGTTGAAGCTGCTTTGGCCCTATTTGTTGGAGTTTAAAGGGCGGGTGATACTGGCTTTGCTATGCTTGGTTATCGCTAAATTGGCCAGTGTTGGTTTACCCTTTGTGCTCAAAGAGATTGTCGATACTTTAGATAAAGCATCGACAGAGCAAATTATTAGCGTGCCCATAGCCTTAGTCGTCGCCTATGGCGGAATGCGGCTGTTAAATACCGTCATTTCTGAGGTGCGCGATACCTTATTTGGTCGAGTGACAGAGCGAGCGATTCGGCGTCTTGGCTTATCGGTATTTCAACATCTACATCGGCTGGATCTAGCCTTTCATTTAGAGCGCCGCACCGGCGGTCTGTCTCGTGATATTGAACGTGGTACCAGCGGCGTCAGCTTCTTGATGCGTTTTATGGTGTTTAATATTGTCCCCACCATGTTAGAAATCGCCTTGGTGGTGGGAATTTTGTTTTATAACTACGGCTGGCTGTTTGCGCTGATCACCTTAGGCGCTGTGGTGGCTTATATTCTATTTTCAGTGATAGCGACCGAGTGGCGCACCGGTTTCGTTCGTGAAGCTGCCTTGGCCGATTCACAATCGAATACCCGCGCTATCGACAGTTTATTGAATTATGAAACCGTTAAGTATTTCAATAATGAAGAATATGAGGCGCAAAAGTACGATCAAGCATTACAACGCTGGGAGCGAGCAAAGCGCAGTAATCGCTTATCATTGTTTGCCCTTAATGCTGGGCAAGCATTGATTATTTCGCTCGCGATGACCTTGATGCTAGCGTTAGCTGCGCAGCAGGTTAGCGCAGCGATAATGACTATAGGTGATTTTGTGTTGATTAACGCCTTTATGATGCAGCTGTTTATGCCGTTGAACTTCTTAGGTTTTGTCTATCGGGAGATCCGCGGCGCCCTAGCCAATATTGAGCGCATGTTCTCTTTATTAGACCGAGTCCCCATGATTGAAGATAAGCCCAGTGCCACCAGTCCTTCACTGACACAAGGTAGTCTACGTTTTGAACATATCAGTTTTAGTTATGATGGCCGCAAGATCCTTGATGATGTGAGTTTCGAATTACCCGCAGGTAAAAAAGTGGCTATTGTAGGCGACAGTGGCGCGGGCAAATCTACCATAGTTAAACTGCTATTTCGTTTTTATGAGGCACAGTCTGGGCACATTTATATTGACGATGAGGATATTACACAACTGAGTCAACATGCTCTGCGACAAGCAATAGCCATAGTGCCGCAAGATACTGTGCTATTTAATGATTCACTACTGGAAAATATTCGTTATGGCTCACCCAATGCCACTGATGAACAGGTGCAGGGGGCGATTAGGATGGCTCACTTAGCCGGATTCATTGCGCAGCTTAGTGACGGCTGGCATACCAAAGTGGGTGAGCGCGGCCTAAAACTCTCAGGCGGTGAAAAGCAGCGAGTCGCTATTGCTCGAGCCATTTTAAAAGGATCGCCCTTATTAGTATTTGATGAAGCCACATCATCGCTGGACAGTCATTCGGAGCAAGCTATTTTGACTGCACTAAAAGAGATGGAAAAAGGCCACAGCAGTTTGGTGATCGCCCATCGTCTATCGACCGTGGTAGATGCTGATCAAATTATAGTGCTTAGCCAAGGCAAGATAGTGGAGCGAGGTGATCATCATAGCTTGTTAAAAGCCAAGGGCTTGTACCATAAATTATGGACGGTACAGCACCAGTATTAATTACTAGTCGATTGAGATTATTGGTGAGTTAATTAATAGGTCAGCTTATCTCATTCGGTTGCGATAAGCTGGACTTACTATTTCGGTTGATATCTCTGCAAGTGGTGGGCTTAATTGCTCCACTGTCAGATTTTTACAAGAAACCAAGAAAACCAATGCGGCTGGTCAACCACAGAGATGAGCCTAAGTAAAGACATATGGTGGCTTGTAGGGTAACCATAATCAAGGAAGCACTGCGGTAGTGGCGGCATACCATAGTGGTGGTTTATTGTTACAATTAATGATTGTCGCTAAAGAGACAAGGATTAGGCTGTTTTTGAGGTATTAATAGGTCTCCAACCATCACAAAGTAGACTGAGTTTTGTATTCCCCGCATTGTAGGGCGTAAGTCGTATGATCTCTCCCCCCTTGAAACAGATAGTCTCACCTTCGATGATGGTTAACCGATCACAGTTTTGACAGCTGACCGAGAGAGGTTTACTTTTCCCACCCGCTCCAAAAAACGAATCACTCACCAGATGTTCTCCTTGTATTGACTTTATGCTAGCTGTGCCGCTATTCCATACATCGCTAATGTAGTCAAGTGTAGCGTATAAAGCTAGTGCTATCGAGAGTCATGCAAACAACTGTAGATTAATAACTCTCTAAAACGCTTTTTTTTGACTTGCTGTTTTCCACTTTGGTTTAAACCAGAATCGTACACAATCGTTGTTTCGACGAGTCTGATGATAACGGTTTTAATATTTTGACTATTGCTGCGGCCCAGCTATGGGCAGAAACACCAGGTTATGATGAATATACTGCACAAGAGTTGTTTTGCCATAGTAGCGCTATGTCACAATATAGTCGCGACATAGTAATCTAATTGAGGATAAAACTCGATCTAATTAGCACTTTTTACTTAAAATGTATCACCTTGATACACTTTTAGGTGTCATATAGTAAAGGTGGATAGAGCTAGGGATAAAAGCTAAAGTTGTTCGAAAAATGGTCGATAGTAGACGTTAGACCAAAGAGTCATTATCGCTTAGAGAGGCAGTTATGCAGATTAATAATCATGGCACCGCCGTGTCAGAAACGGCACGTAATAAATCAGAAACCAATACGAATCACGGCCAGCAGGTGGCGGATGTGGCTAACACTAACACCGCCCAGGCAACCAGCAAACAGCTAATGAATACTGCCATTTTGTCGGCGCAACAAGCAGTGAATCTCAGTTCGGCTAATGAACCTATGCGGTTACTCTATAAGGCGGCAATAGCCTCAATAAATGAGCATCTAGCCCCCAGCATGGGGCAACATGCGATTGAAACGGCAGTCGAGCAGGGCGTTGATACCTCAGCTGAAGCGACAGCTGAGCGCATTGTTAGCTTTGCTACGCAGTTTTTTAGCGTACATCAAGAGCAAAACAGTAATATGACCTTTGACGAACAGCTTAGCTCATTTATGGAGATTATTGGCGGCGCGATTGATCAGGGGTTTGATGAAGCTAAAGATATTCTATCTGGTTTAAAAGTCCTTGAAGGGGATATTGCCGATGGTGTGGAGCAAACCTACTCTTTGGTGCAGCAAGGATTACAAGCATTTCGTGATAGTTTTAACCCAGAAGTTGAGTCTATATAAGGGGTTGCAATTTAATCCTGTCGTGGCTTATTAAGGGGCAAACGAGTTACGCGGCATAGGATGTTACCTTGACTCTACTCTCAATAACCTCAATGATGGTGTTTATCGACCTTGATTTAACTCTCAAAGGGGATGCTAATGTGGCAACAGGCACACGTGGTAGAGCGTATAGATTGGAACGAACGATTATTTACGTTGAAGCTGTCTGCTGATATTGGTGATTTTATTGCTGGGCAGTTTATTAAGCTCTCACAAGTTATCAATGATAAAAGAGTGGCTCGAGCTTATTCATTGGTTAATGCCCCTTCGAGTCAGTATCTAGAAATATTGGCGGTAAGCGTAGAAGAGGGCAAGTTATCTCCGCAATTACAGACGTTAAATGTTGGCGACAGCATCGATATTTCCACTAAAGCGACAGGCTTTATGACATTAGATGAACTGCCCGCTCAAGGCCAACATTTATGGCTGTTTGCTACAGGTACGGCTGTAGGACCTTTTATTTCTATGATGCGAACCAATCAACCTTGGTTACGTTTTAATAAGGTGATTTTGGTTTATGGGGTTAGGCAGGCGAACGACTTAGCTTATTACCCAGAGTTACAGCAGCTTAAGTTAACCTATCCGCAACAGTTTGAACTTGTCACCTCTGTAACTCGTGAAAAAGGCGTTGGCACCATAGATAGCCGTATACCCGATGCAGTGGCTGCAGGCGTTATTGAGGCGCAAGTTGGACTTAAATTAACCCCAAAAGATGCTCAAGTGATGATTTGTGGTCACCCTGAGATGATTAAAAGCCTGACTCAACAGCTTAAAGAGCGTGGTTTAGCCACTAATTTACGCCGAGCGCCTGGTCAAATCACGGTTGAAAAATACTGGTAACAAGGCTTTGATGGCAACTGCCTTGAGGGCCATCATTTAGTCGAATAAAGTGGAACCAGTAGATAACGTATCCTCGCTTTAAGGCGACTTGCATTAAGATTGATTGACCTAAAGAGCAATGACGGTTGCTGTAATGGTATCGTCCTTTCTTAACTGCGCAAGCTCTCCATTATTATATTAAGTATCTGTTTTAAATTGACTATATTTGGGTTTGTTGTGTTTTTTCTAAGTATTAATACTGTGGTTTATCGTGCCACTCAGTACGCTGCTTTACTCGTTGCAAGTAGGTCTACTGTACGCCAATATTATGGTTGGTCGGATTGGCGGCGGCCGTTATGCTTGAAGCTTCTTCGGTTTTGTTCACCAAAGGTTCCGTAAAGTTCATGAGTGACGCCAAATTGTAACCGCCGCTCCCCGTCGAATTTGCGTCTATCGGCATGATGAATATAACGACAACGGCACGGTGTTGTACTGCATCCTTTCAGCGGAAGCATAGGCGCTTGTGCGGAAAGATAACGTTTACCTTGCAGTGAGTGGGCGCTGGTACAATCCATTGCATCATTGACAATTTCGACACTATGAAATTTTGTATTCGTTGAGGAATATTGCTGCTCAGCAAGAGGCGGGTATTCACTAATAGGCTTAATTTTGGTTTTGCTGCGTGCTTTTTTTGTTATCTTTTTCCGCCCTATACCCAGTCTGTGTTTAAACAGATACAGCAGTAGCATGAGCGCCAAGAGCAACGCGATGATTTTGATTGGCATATATATTCTCTGTGATGTTATCGCTTGTCTGGTTTTACGCTTACTTGTTTAGTGTAGTCACTGCTATTAGCTAAGTGCAAAATTGTCGCTACAGATGATTTTTTTAATAATTCAACTTGCCGTTATGAGAGGTTTTGATTACCCTAGTCGCAATTGATAACCATTATCATTGTCGGTTTGTAACTGGAGAGTTGAAATGAACTTTACTAAAGGCGTTATTGCGCTAGGTTTGGCTTGCATGACATCAATGGCAAGTGCTGCTGATACGTTAACGATTTACTCATATCGACAAGCGTTTTTGATTGACCCTATTTTAACTGACTTTACCAAGGAGACGGGTATTGAGGTGAATGTGGTCTTTTCTAAAAATGGTATTGCCGAACGTATTGCTAGAGAAGGGCGCTTATCTCCAGTTGACTTAGTGCTGACGTCTGATTTTTCTCGCTTAATGGAATTGGCCGATAAAGATTTGGTTACCCCTGTGCAGAGCGAAGTACTTGAGGTTAATATCCCGCAATCAATGCGTTCACCCAGCGGTGAATGGTTTGCATTAACCCAGCGAGTAAGAAATATTTATTCTTCTAAAGAGCGCTTAGGGCCGTTAGATATTACTTATGAAGATCTTGCTGATCCTAAATATAAAGGCAAAATTTGTACTCGCAGTGGTAAGCATCCTTACAATATTGCCTTAGTTGCCTCTATGATAGCGCACCATGGTGAAGCCGAAACCAAAACATGGTTAAACGGTTTTAAAGCCAATTTGGCCCGTAAGCCGCAGGGTAATGATCGTGCTCAGGTACAAGCGGTTAAAGAGGGGCTATGTGATATCGCCATTGGTAACAGTTACTACTTAGGAAAAATGCTGAAAGATCCTAACCAAGTGGCTTGGGCTGAGGCGGTCAATATTAACTTCCCTAATCAAAGCAATCGCGGTGCGCATATTAATATCTCGGGTATGGCGTTGGCCAAGCATGCCCCCCACAAAGACAACGCAATTAAATTAATGGAATATTTGTCAGGTGATGCTGCGCAGCAATCTTATGCGCAAATCAATATGGAGTATCCGGTCAAGGTGGATGTTGCACCATCAGAGTTGGTGGCCTCTTGGGGAGAGTTTAAAGCCGATGCGTTACCCATTTTTAAATTGGCAGAGTATCATCAGGCAGCCGTAAAATTATTAGATGAAGTGAAGTTTGATCTGTAAAAAATAGTCAGCTTTACGCGCTATTGGTCTCGACATAGCCTTCTTATTAGAAGGCTATTTTGCTTTTTAGCCACAGGGCGCACACTTTTGTAAGTTATAATCGTTTTTATTTAAGCTTCGATTTAGGTTAATCCTTGATAATTATCTGATCAAGGCAAATGAGATAACGAATGATTTTAGGTTTTGCTCGACGTTGGTCACTGATCAGTTATTTGATAGCAGTTATCTTAACACTGCCATTGTTAGCCATTATTGTGCAGGCTGCTGTGCCCGGTGAGGCTATATTTGCTCATCTACTCGACACCGTATTACCCACATATATTTTCAATACGCTGGCCTTGATGCTGTGTGTCTGTATTGGTGCAGTGGTATTGGCACTGCCTGCGGCTTGGTGTATTGCCCGCTGTGACTTTCCTGGCCGCCAACTCTTCCAGTGGGCCTTGTTGTTACCCTTAGCCATGCCTGCTTATGTCGTGGCTTATGTATATACCGACTTGCTCGATTATGCTGGCCCGATTCAGCGGGGGATACGTGCTGTGTTTGGTTGGCAATCGCCCCAAGACTATTATTTCCCTGATGTGCGTACCTTGATGGGCGCTGCTGTCATGTTAGCCTTAGTGTTGTTTCCTTATATTTATTTGTTGGCTCGCACCGCATTTATGGAGCAATCCTCTAGCTTACAACATGCGGCTCGTGTGATGGGATGCTCCCCATGGCAAAGCTTTTGGCGCTTAAGTTTGCCCATGGCTAGGCCCGCATTAGCCGTCGGCGCTTCACTGGTCGCGATGGAAACGGCAGCTGACTTTGCTACCGTCAGTTACTTTTCGGTGCCGACACTGACTACAGCGGTATATGACACTTGGCTAGGTTATGGCAGTTTATCTGCTGCCGCTAAGTTGTCGGCGATTATGTTGTTGGTGATTTTTTGTATGATTGGCAGTGAGCGTTTTGCGCGCCGTAAGCAGAAGCTGTTTCAGAAACAGGCCGAGCTTAATGAGCGTGATCGCTATCCGTTATCAGCACCTAAGGCGTGGTTAGCAACGTTTTACTGTGCTGGCTTATTACTGCTGGCATTTCTCTTACCCTTTGGGGTACTTGTCAGTTATGCCTGGCAATATTTCGAGGTCAGTTGGAACCACGAGTTTCTACAATACAGTATTAATAGTCTCTATATCGCGTTGCTGGTGGCGTTACTCACAGCCGTGATTGCTATCGTGTTGATGTTTGTTAGGCGTTGTAGCCCACGTCGCAGCGACCTATTACCGTCACGTTTAGCGTCTACAGGATATGCGCTGCCCGGCACAGTGCTGGCGATCGGGATTTTAGTGCCGCTCACATATATGGATTTTACCATTAATGATATTTATGCCTACTTCGACAGGCAAGGACCTGGCTTAGTGTTAAGTGGCAGCATATTTGCTTTAATTTTTGCTTTTTCTATTCGATTTGTGGCCATTGCAATCGGTAGTGTGGAAAGCAGTTACAAGCGTATTAGTCCAACGCTGGATATGGCTTCGATCACCATGGGCTTAAGACCCAATGCTTTGTTGCGTAAGGTTCACTTGCCCTTGCTGAGAAAAGGCATTTTTGCCGGCGTATTGTTGGTGTTTATTGAGTGCATGAAAGAGCTACCTGCGGCGTTACTACTCAGGCCTGTAGGGTTTGAAAATCTTGCCACTTATGTGTTTCAGTTCGTTTCAGATGAACAGTTAGAGCATGGCGCTCTGGCGGCCATTGTGATCGTACTTGTGGGGTTCATTCCGCTGATCTATTTAAACCGTTCATTGGAGCATAATACTTAAATGTCGACACTCAAAATTGAAGATGTTCACAGTAATTACCAAGGCCTGGTAATTTTAAATGGCCTTAGTCTTAATATTCAGCGTGGAGAGATTGCGGCGCTATTAGGGCCTAGTGGCTGTGGTAAGACGACTCTGCTCAGGGCAATTGCGGGGTTGCAACCTATCTCTGCTGGCCGCATTAGCATCAATAAGCGGTTGTTGTCGGGAGATGAGCACTTTGTGCCGAGTGAGCAAAGAGAAGTGGGAATGATTTTCCAAGACTATGCATTGTTTCCCCATTTAACGGTGGCGGACAATATTTTATTTGGAGTCAAAGGCTTAACTAGTGCCGAACGGCAAGCCAGATTAACTGAAATGTTAGCTTTGGTGAAACTTGATGGCTTAGAGAAACGTTATCCACATGAGTTATCGGGCGGCCAGCAGCAGAGAGTATCGATTGCCCGCGCTCTGGCGTATGAGCCTGAGTTATTACTGCTTGATGAACCCTTTTCAAATATCGATGCCAAAGTGCGCAATGAAATGATGCTGGAGATCCGCAGCATTTTAAAACAACGCGATGTTAGTGCAATTTTTGTGACCCATAGCAAGGATGAAGCCTTTGTATTTGCAGATAAACTGGCGCTATTTAATCAAGGAGCGATAGTGCAATATGGCTGTGCTGAAGCCCTTTACAGTGCACCTGCCGATAAATACGTTGCTGAGTTTTTAGGTGAAGGAAATTATCTTGCCGCTCAAGTGGTAGATGGTTTTACTGTGTCTACTCCGCTGGGTATGATTGTTAGCACAGCACCTATGCTGTTTGATGTGGGGCACAAGGGGGAACTTTTGCTGAGGCCAGAGCAGATCGACATTCATGCCAACGGTCAGGGTGATGGATTGATTGTCGAGCGCCGTTTTTTAGGCAGTAATTGTTATTATCGAGTCTTGGTCGGTACACAAGGTTATGATGTTCGCAGTGCTAAAAACGATTTAGCCTTGGGTGAGCGAGTTCACCTAGCAGTGATCCCTCATTCGTTGGTCTTATTATCGCCTGCTGAGTAACATATTTGTAACTCGCGGTGGTTGTTATGATTAATAAACGTTAATCTAACCATTAATACGGTTTCTTTTTAACGGTTTGTGGCTTGTGTAGTACTATTTATCGCTAAAGTTTCGGACAATATAGCCGAAATTGAAACTGACAAAGGTAGGGTCTATATGGATAGTCAGGTTATGCCACGTGAACAGTTAGGTGTGTGTGCCGAAGGAAATTTGCATAGTGTATATTTGATGTTTAATGCCGAAGACGGTGTGGAATCACAATTACGCCCTTGTGTAGCCAATGTTGCGCAGTACATTTATGAATTATCGGATCAATATGCCGATAGTGCCTTTAATGGTTTTGTCGCGATTGGTGCTAATTACTGGGACAGCTTGTATCCCCTGTCTCGTCCAGCTCAATTGAAACCGTTTCCGGCGATGAATGCCGATAATCGAGATGCTCCTGCACATGAGTATGATCTCTTTATTCATCTGAGATGCGATCGTTATGACATCTTGCACTTGGTTGCTAATGAAGTGTGCCAAATGTTTGAAGGTTTAGTCGAGCTGGTTGATGAAGAGCGCGGTTTTCAGTTTATGGATGCGCGCGATCTCACCGGTTTTGTCGACGGTACTGAAAATCCTAAAGGACGTCATCGCCAAGAGGTCGCCTTAGTTGGCGATGAAGATGCAATCTTCCGTTCCGGTAGTTATGTTCATGTACAAAAATACGCGCACAATTTGAGCAAATGGAATCGACTTCCTCAGAAAAAACAAGAAGATATCATAGGTAGGACTAAAATCGATAATATCGAGTATGCCTCGCAGGATAAGCCTCTTACCAGCCACATTAAGCGGGTTAACCTAAAAGATAGCCAAGGACGTTCGATGGAGATCTTACGGCAGAGTATGCCTTATGGCTCAATGAAAGAGCAGGGGTTGATGTTTATCTCATTGTGCCGTAATTCAGAGCATTTTGAAAAGATGCTCCACAGCATGATCCACGGTGATGGAGCTGGTAATCATGATCACTTAATGCACTTTACTCAAGCGCTGACGGGATCGGCGTTTTTTGCTCCTTCGCTAGATTTTATGCAAAATGCAGCTGCCGAAAGCGACGAGTGAATAGCGGCAACCTATTGTCGTTGCGCCATTGATTAATCACAGTCGGCCAAGTCTTTGGACTCTTTTTTTTCCGCGTGGTCATTACACTGGCGTAAAATCAGTAGCCATCAAAAGCGGGCTGCAATAAAATTCGCCTGAATGGGCTTAACCAAGCCTTTTTGGCAGGCTGGTTAAGCGTCAAAAGCGATAAGATCTTGCATGCTAATTAAATGCCGATAAGTTTCTCTTATCGGCATTTTTATATGATTTTCAGTGACACAGGCTTTGATTGAGCATTAATGGCTAAATTGGAGCCATTTTTTTGGCATAAAAAAGACGCCATTGGCGCCTATTTTTAGTAAATCGTAATTAGTCTTGATCCAGAATTTGTCATTTAACCGCTACAATAGAGACTATCGATTCCTTGACCTAGTGTGCTATAAAACACTTTAATCGGTATAGTTAAATAATGACTTGATCGTGTTGAACGTTTTACCGACCTCTTGAATATTCGACGGGCAGATGAAAATCGTATCATCACCAGCAATGGTGCCCAATATTCCCTCTGGTTTACCTATAGAATCCAGCAGTCTAGCGATTAACTGTGCAGCTCCTGGGCTGGTTCTTACCACAATCATAGATTGATTATGGTCGACATCCAATACGAGGTTTTTCAATGGGCTGCCAGCCGTAGGCACACCTAGCTCTGCAGGGAGGCAGTAAACCATCTCTTGTTTAGCATTGCGTGTACGCACCGCACCAAACTTACTTAGCATGCGCGATACTTTTGATTGGTTAATATTGTTATAACCTTCGGCTTGAAGCGCATTGACGATTTCGCTCTGAGAGCCAAAGCGTTCCTCTTTTAAGATAGCCTTAAAGGTCTTGACGAGTTCTTCTTGGTTTTTATTGGCTTGCATGAATTTGGCATCTTGTATTCGTAAAATTGGCTCATTGTGAATAGCTATGCAAAGCAAGTCAAGTCTTACTCGAAGTGAATGAATAAACATTCATTCACTATTGTGGAAGATCGTGTAAATATCGAAACTACCGCTTACTTAGGTATCCTTTTCATTTGGCATGATTAATGATGAATGTAGCGGTTGTATCTAATCTAAGTGAGTTAAGCCAACCCCTCATCGACTAACCGTTAATACATGCACTTTTTGGGTTATTTATAAAATATCTTGCTACACGACTAAGGGATAATTGAATTATTGATGTGATTGCAGTAATGTTGCGCCATCTGTGAATTTAGATCTATGTCACATAATAACCAAGAATTAACGGAGATAACTATGAAAGTTGCTGTACTTGGTGCCGCTGGTGGTATTGGCCAGGCTCTTGCTCTACTACTTAAAACTCAATTGCCTGCCGGCTCTAAATTATCCCTTTACGATATCGCGCCAGTGACCCCTGGTGTTGCGGTTGACTTAAGCCACATCCCTACAGCGGTTGAAGTCAAAGGGTTCGCGGGCGAAGACCCAACACCAGCACTAGAAGGTGCTGATGTGGTGCTAATTTCTGCAGGTGTTGCGCGTAAGCCTGGTATGGATCGCTCAGATCTATTTAACATCAATGCGGGGATCGTTAGAAACCTCGTTGAAAAGTGTGCAGTAACTTGTCCTAAAGCGCTTATCGGTATTATTACTAACCCAGTTAACACGACTGTGGCTATTGCTGCTGAAGTATTAAAAACGGCAGGCGTATATGATAAGAATCGTTTGTTTGGTGTAACCACTCTTGATGTTATCCGCTCTGAAACCTTCGTGGCCGAAGCCAAAGGGTTAGATGTGGCTGATGTGAAAGTGAATGTTATTGGTGGCCACAGCGGTGTTACTATTCTTCCTCTGTTGTCTCAAGTTGAAGGCGTGACCTTTAGCGATGAAGAAGTGGCTGCTTTGACTACACGTATTCAAAACGCGGGTACCGAAGTGGTTGAAGCTAAAGCCGGTGGCGGTAGTGCAACACTTTCTATGGGGCAGGCGGCGTGTCGTTTTGGTCTTTCATTGGTTCGTGGTCTGCAAGGTGAAGCGAATGTTGTTGAATGTGCTTATGTTGATGGTGGCAGCGAGCATGCAGCGTTTTTCGCCCAACCAATTCTACTAGGTAAGAACGGCGTTGAGCAAGTGCTGGCTTACGGTGAAGTAAGTGAGTTTGAAGCTAATGCGCGTGATGCCATGCTAGATACCTTAAAAGCTGATATCAAGCTAGGTGTTGAGTTTGTTAAGTAAGTACTATTTGTTAAGTAAGTACTAAGTTGATAAAAAAATGGAGCCGTCAGGCTCCATTTTTTATTATCACTAAGGTCGTATTAGTGATTACGCGCTACGGCGATTTTAGCGAGCGATATTAGCGCTTGCTTGTAGTCACTCTCAGGGAGTATTTCTAAGGCGCTAATGGCCTTATCAGCTTCTTCTAGCGCTCTTTGTTCCGTATATTTGAGAGCACCACATTGGTTGAGCGCATTGAGAATCGTCTCAATATGACCTGAACCATCACCTTGCTCAATCGCTTGACGAATTAAAGCTCGCTCTTCGTCGGTACCATTCGCTATGGCATAGATAAGTGGTAACGTTGGCTTGCCTTCGGCCAAATCATCCCCAATATTCTTACCTAGCTCTTCAGTTTCGGCTGTGTAGTCTAATAAATCATCGGTGAGCTGGAATGCCGTGCCCAAAAATTTACCATAATCAGCTAATGCGGTTTGCACCTCAATACTGCTATCGGCTAATACCCCGGCTAAACGGGTCGCAGCTTCAAACAATTTAGCTGTTTTGCAGTAGATGACACGCATGTAGCTTTCTTCCGTGGTATCAGGGTCGTTACAGTTCATTAGCTGTAACACTTCGCCTTCGGCTAACACGTTGGTAGCATCGGCCAGCACTTCTAACACTTGCATGCTGCCTAGCTCGGTCATCATTTGAAACGAGCGAGTATATAAAAAATCGCCGACTAACACGCTCGCACTGTTGCCAAAAAGCGCATTAGCTGTCTCTCGACCACGCCTTAGCATTGACTCATCCACCACGTCATCATGCAGTAATGAAGCGGTATGAATAAATTCGACAATTGCCGCAAGCTTGATATGAGCTTTACCCTCATAGGCAATCGCGCGGGCGGCCAGAATGGACAGCAGCGGGCGCATTCTCTTGCCCCCGCCATTGATAATATAGAATCCAAGTTGGTTTATTAGGGCTACATCTGACTCCAACTGTTTATAGATCAGTTGGTCGACGGCTTTCATATCAGCATCAGCCAGCTGACGAATGGCGTTCAAATCCATATTAGGCTCTACTTCTAGTGGTATTTTGTAATTCAGGCAGCCCAAATTAAGGCAAAAATGTTATAGTATTGAGATTCTACCTAAAAATGTTGAATAAGACATTATTAGAAGACTAATGTGAGAGTAATTCCGATCTTTTTTTGATCAAAGTGAATTAGGGCTTGTCAGCCTAATCAACTTAGCGTAAACTCCGCGACCATTGTCATTAAAGCTTTTATAGCGCCCAGCCTAACATTAAAAGGTCTGCGTGCTTGAAATATCGGAGTAAAATAGCTATGTACGCTGTTTTTCAAAGTGGTGGTAAGCAGCACCGTGTTGCTGAAGGCCATACAGTTCGTCTAGAAAAATTAGAAGTCGCTACAGGCGAAACTATCGAATTTGACCAAGTTCTTTTGGTTGCTGATGGTGAAACTGTACACGTTGGTGCACCTTTAGTTGAAGGTGGTAAGGTTGTTGCTGAAGTTGTCAGCCATGGCCGTGGCGAAAAGGTAACTATCGTTAAGTTCCGTCGTCGTAAGCACCACGATAAGAAGATGGGCCACCGTCAGTGGTTCACCGAAGTTAAAATTACTGCTATCAACGCTTAATAGGAGTCTAACTCATGGCACATAAAAAAGCTGGCGGTTCTACTCGTAACGGCCGCGATTCAGAAAGTAAACGTCTTGGTGTTAAGCGTTTCGGTGGTGAATCAGTTCTTGCTGGTAACATCATTGTTCGTCAACGTGGTACTAAATTCCACGCAGGTGTTAACGTAGGTATTGGTCGTGACCATACTCTATTTGCACTAACTGATGGTAAAGTTAAGTTTGAAGTTAAAGGTCCTAATAACCGTAAGTTCATTAGCATCGAAGCTTAACTCTTAGTCCACCTAAGATAGTTTATAAAGCCCTGCCTCTGGTAGGGCTTTATTGTTTATAAATCTGGTGAAATGAGCCGGTTACGTTGCTCCAGCACCAGTAACACATTGCTGCTTCAAACCTGTGTATCTTGTTTGAAGTTCAATATAGAAATTGTTTTTTGGCGGTACGATTAGATTGGCAGTATAATCGGTCTATTGTGTGGTGCCTGGAGTTGGTATGAAGTTTGTCGATGAAGCTGTGATCAGAGTTGAAGCTGGTGATGGTGGTAGTGGTTGCGTTAGTTTTAGACGTGAAAAATATGTGCCTGATGGTGGCCCCGACGGTGGTGATGGTGGTGATGGTGGTAGTGTTTATCTGCAAGCAGATGAAAACCTTAATACCCTGATCGACTACCGTTTTGAGCGCTTTCATTTTGCCGAGCGCGGTAAAAATGGTCGCGGTCGTGATTGTACTGGCCACAGTGGTCAAGACCTTATCCTTAAGGTGCCTGTCGGGACGCGCGCCATTGATGAAGAGACCCAAGAGGCATTAGGTGATCTCAAGACCCATGGGCAAAAATTGCTGGTGGCAAAAGGGGGCTTCCATGGCCTAGGTAATACGCGTTTTAAGAGCAGTACTAACCGTGCGCCAAGACAGAAGACTCTTGGTACGCCAGGTGAAGTACGTAGCTTACGCCTAGAGCTGATGCTACTCGCCGATGTAGGCTTATTGGGTATGCCAAATGCGGGTAAATCAACCTTTATTCGTGCCGTGTCTCGTGCTAAGCCTAAAGTCGCTGATTATCCATTTACTACTTTAGTGCCTAACCTTGGTGTGGTGACACCACGTCATGGGCAAAGTTTTGTGATTGCTGATATCCCCGGCTTAATTGAGGGCGCTGCAGAAGGGGCCGGTTTGGGGATCCGCTTCTTGAAGCACCTTGAGCGTTGCCGAGTATTACTGCACATTTTGGATATTGATCCTATCGATGGCAGCGACCCTGTTGATTCAGCCCGTGCTATTGTCGCCGAGCTTGAAAAGCATTCTCCATTACTGGCGAGTAAGCCACGTTGGTTAGTGTTTAACAAGACTGATCTGCTTCTTGAAGAAGAAATTCAAGAGCGCGTAGAGCGAATTGTTAAAGAGTTAGATTGGAAAGGCGAAGTCTTTACTATCTCTGCGTATAACCGCGAAGGTACCCAAGAACTTAGCTTGAAGTTGATGGACTTTATTGCTGCGCTACCTGAAGAGGTTGAAGCGGATCCTGATGCTGAAGTTGAATTCAAGTGGGATAATTATCATCAACAGACTCAAGATGTTGTCAACGAAGATTATGATGGCGATGATTTGGATGATGATGACTTTGACGATGATGATTATGATGTTGAGATCATCTATCAAAGATAAGCTTAGCTTATTATTACTTTCATTCTGAGAACCACGTGTACGCAGATACTCAAAATGATATTACTCGGCAAGTTGTCCGGGTTGCCCAACTTTTGCTAGCCTATGGTGCTGAATCTGAACTCATTGAAGAGATCAGCCAGCGCCTTGGTTTGGCATTAGGTTTGGCCAGTGTTGAAATCTCTATCTCCTCTAATTCCCTCGTGCTAACCAGCTTAGTGCATGGAAGGTGTATTACCACCACGCGTCGAATTCGCGAACATGGCATTAATATGACCATTATCTGTGAACTACAGCGCATCTGTCTATTAACAGAGAAAGGCATATACGGCTTAAATGAAGTGCGTAAGCGCGTGTCTCGTATACGACCTAAAAGCTACCCTAAGCGCTATTTAATCCCCATGATTGGCTTATCCTGCGGTAGTTTTTGTCACCTATTTGGTGGCGATATGGTAGCGATAATCATCACTATATTGGCCGCTTCGCTGGGGATGTTTGTGCGCTTAGCCATTGCCAAGCGCCATTTCAATTTATTGGTGAACTTTGCCGTCACGGCTTTTGTGACAACCTTAGTGGCGCAAATGGGCTATCACTTTGATCTCACCAATACACCCAAGTTACCTATGGCTGCGAGTGTATTGATGTTGGTGCCGGGCTTTCCGATGATTAATGCGATTTCAGATATGGTTAAGGGACACCTTAACGTGGGGATCTCGCGTTGGGGCCACGCCACTTTACTGACGGTCTCCTCGGTGATTGGTATTACTATCGCGATGCAGTTAGGTGGGTTATTCCTGTGATAGAACTCTTACTCAAATTGGCAAACGATGCGTTATTTTCATCGATACCCGCGGTAGGATTTGCCATGGTATTTAATGTGCCTAAACGCTTTTTACCTTATTGTGCGTTAGCCGGCGCAACGGGCCACAGCGTCAGAACCTTGCTATTACATATTAACTTGCCTATTGAATGGGCCACGTTCGTGGCGGCTGCATTGGTCGGCGTATTGACGATTAGCTTTGCCAAACGTCATCTCGCACCGCCTTTAATGTATGCAGTAGCGGCTATCATACCTATGATCCCCGGGACTTATGCCTACAATACCGTCATTGCGTTAGTACAACTGTCTGCCCAGTCGCAGGTGAGCCCCGAACTGACTGCTGAAGTGATCAGCAATGGGTTAAAAACGGTATTTATATTGGGGGCGCTGTCGGTTGGCTTGGCGATGCCCAGTCTGCTCTATTTTCGCACTCGTCCTGTCATTTAACTCTGTTGATTTAATCTGTTCTAATTGAAGCGGCCTAGACCGTTGGAGCTACTATGAAAATTGCTATGATTGCCGCGATGGCCAATAACCGCGTCATTGGGAAAGATAATCAGATGCCATGGCATCTGCCTGAAGATCTGCGCCATTTTAAGGCTATGACCTTAGGTAAACCAGTGGTGATGGGGCGTAAGACCTACGAATCTATTGGTCGTCCGTTACCGGGGCGTCACAACATTGTCATTAGCCGTCAGGCCGGTCTCACCATAGAGGGGGTCACTTGTGTCACTTCATTTGAGACTGCGCTGCAAGCGGCTGGTGAGTGCGATGAGCTTGTTGTCATTGGTGGTGGTCAGTTGTATCAGGCGCTACTGCCTAGAGCCGATAAACTCTATTTGACTGAAATTAATCTTGATGTTGAAGGCGATACGTTTTTTCCTGATTGGAATGATGGGTCGTGGGAACGAGTGACCAATGAAGCGCATACGAATGAGAAAGGTTTAGAGTATTGCTTTATCAACTTGGTAAAAAAATGTTAAGTTGTGGGTGCTATCCTGAGTAGTCTTTAGCGTAATTGTTACCATTTATGCTATTGAAAAAATAATAAATATTATAGGAGTACCCAATGCGTCTGTTACCTACGACGATTGCTGTGATGTTAGTGGCCTCATCTTATGCTGTGCCAGTAAAAGCCAACGATCAACTTGTTGCAAACATTTGTAATTACGTGCACGCGGATGATAAAAACCGTTTACGTAAAAAGTTGAAAGAGACCCGTGTAAAACTGCGTAACGTCTATCAAGATATCTCTTGCGATGGCGATAGCTTGTTACGCTTTGCAATGAAAAGTGGTGCTAATGACGTAGGAGCATTCGTTGCGAAACGCCTTTCTACTACTGATTTAGCGGCTAAAGAGGCGGATGGACAAAATATCCTCGAATGGGCCGAAGCTAATGGTCATAGCGCGTTAGCGATGACCTCTGCAATTAAAGAGCGTCTTGCAGGAAGCTAGTCTTATACCTAATCTCTAGAGGATTAAGTGTTGAGCCATAAAAAACCGGACTAGATGTCCGGTTTTTTATGGGCTAATGCGCATATAACACTCAAAATCATAACGCGATTGCTGATTGATGAGCAGGGTAAGGCTTACCTTGGTTTTATTTACTCCTCAGTGAATCGCTACTCACTCTTCAGCGTGCAAGCATGCTGTTTGTACCTACTAGACTTTAAATTCGCCTACAGAGGCTTGTAGCTCTTCAGCTAATCGTGCCACCTGATGACTAGACTGCGCAGTTTGATCTGCACCGATAGCGGTTTCTTCTGAGATTGCGGCGATATGTTCAAGCTTCTCAGACACCTGTTGGCTAACGATGTTTTGTTCTTGCGCTGCATTAGCAATATGGGTGCCTGAATCGTGGGCACGATGTACCGCATTGTTAATGCTTTCGAGCGCTAGATTAGCTTGTTCAGTTTTCTCAACACAATGGCTGGCTTGCTCTCGTCCAAGCTCCATCACAGATACTGCTTGCTGCGCACCTTGCTGTAATACTTCAATCATCTGCTGGATTTCTTGAGTCGAGTCTTGTGTGCGCGAGGCTAGGCTGCGAACCTCATCGGCGACCACTGCAAAGCCTCGGCCCTGTTCGCCAGCTCGTGCGGCCTCGATAGCGGCGTTTAATGCCAGTAAGTTAGTTTGTTCTGCAATGCCACGGATCACATCTAATATCGAGCCAATCGCGGCGCTGTCCGAATGCAGTTTATTGATCACCTGCCCAGCTTTGGTCACTTCATCGGCCAAGGCTAAAATCGTACGCTTATTGTCATCGGCAATGGTGCGCATATGCTGAGCTTCTTCATCGGCATTTTTAATTTGACTAAGGGCCTCATCGGCACTGCTGGTGACTTGCATGGCACTAGAGCTTAACTGCGTCGTCGCGGTAGCGACCTGATCGACCTGATTTTTCTGCTCCTGAATACCAACAGTGGTTTGCGCTGTGATGGCCGATGTTTGCTCTGCAGCTGCAGCCAGCTGATTAGATCTATCCAAAATACCTTGAATAAGAGTACGTAAACTATCGACTAAGCGATTACAGTTGCGCGATAACTCGGAAAATTCATCATGGCCCGAATCATCCAATTTATGGGTGAGGTTACCCGACGCTAGTATATCGAGTGCATTATTGACCTCGCCCAATGAGCGCGTTAGTGGGCGGATCACCGCAATACTTACCATGATAGCGACAATAATCGCAATGATAACCAGTGCCATGGTGCTATAGCTGGCGCTATCGATATCACTTATTGCATTGTTGCTGATGGTTTGTGAGATGTTTTCAATCGACTTATTCAAGCTAATCATGCTTTTATTCACAGCATCGACGTCAGTTTCTACTTTACTTAATAGATCGGTCGCAGCCATGTCAAAGCCGAGTTGTTTTTCTTTTTGCATTTGGATGGCATTAGGGCCATCAAGCATAACAAGGACTTTTGCAGCCTCTTGGTTGATATTATCGAGCATCTGCTGATCGATAACGCCTTCCCAGTGTCGGCTCACATAGGCTAATTTGTTACTGGCATCGCTTAGAATATAACTTAACTCTTTGGTGATGGTGTCGTATTTAGATTTGTCTTTGGTATTAACCAGATCGTAGCTACTGGTGATGAGGTTACTAAAACTGTTATCTATATTGCTGGCGGTGGCGGCTATCTCGCGCTCGGTAGGATCTTCGCTGATTTCCAGATCGATAAGATCCAGCAGCAACGAGGCGGTATCGTCGGCTGCTATTTCAAGATCGTCGAGCTTAGCAAGTAAAGCCTCTTGAGTTTGTAGCGACTGTAAACGCGCTGAAATCATTTTTTGACTGTTATCTTCAAAAGCTTGATAGCTATTTTTAAGGGCTGAAATTTGCGTATCGAGTCCTTGTCCCTGTTGGTGTCCTTGAATAATGGTTTGTAAGTTACTTAGCTCGCTGATAAATGCTTTTGAGTCATCGGCAAACTTTGCTTGTATCTGTGGTAATTGTGCCGAGTGAGTACTGTGGTAAGCCACTAATAGTTGTTTTTCTTGCAGGGCAAGGCTTTGTGTAAGGTGGTTACTGCTTTCAAGTGCGGGAAGGCTTAGCTCTTGCAGTATTAATGTACTGCTCTTGATATTGTTATTGGTGATTAACGATGCAACGCTTAATGTGATTAGCAATAAAGTTACAACGCTGAATCCACCAATCACTCTTGTTGCGACGTTTAATTTCATAGGGGGCTCCATTTTTGTTGTTATATCCCTAATTGCCAATATATGCATAGGATGGGCAGGGGTTATTTTAGCTCTATCGGCTATTAATACCTTAGCTTAACCTTTTTCTAACCTTTTTTGTGTAATTTTTTGATTTGATTCTAAATGCCAGAGAGTCAAATATTGACCCCAGCAACAACCAGTGTCCAATGCCTTTAGTGCTGGATGAGCCACTTTCCCCATTAATGAGGCCCAGTGTCCAAAGACTAAAGTGTGGGTTTGTGCCGCTAAACTGGTTTGCTCAAACCACGGGATTAATCCTGAATGAGCGTCACTGTCAGGTGGTTGTTTACAGCCGAAGTCTAAACGACCGTCATGGTGTAAATAACGCATACGGGTTAGGGCGTTAATACAATAGATTTTTCGCTTAAGGGGGGGCATTGATAATGACCAAGTATCGACATCATTGGTGTACATTTTGGCGATAAGCTCAGTTAAATAATCGGGGCGTCGCAGAGCTTCATGTACACTATTGGCTTCTTGTATAACGGTTTCAACGTCCCACTGTGGCGGTACACCCGCATGGGTCATCAATAATTTGTGTGCGCTATGTTGCCTAACAAGTGGCTGTATTCTCAGCCAATCGATAAGTGTATTAATATCGCTGGCAGCCAGTAAAGCATCAAGTTTGTCATTGGGATTTGGGCGTTTTAGCTTACCATGTAAGGCCAATAAATGCAGATCGTGATTACCCAGAACAGGCTTAGCAGAACCCGCTAGCGACTTGATGTATCTTAATGTTTCTAGTGACTTATCGCCTCTAGCTACCATATCGCCAACGATCCAGAGCTCATCTTTTGAAGGGGTAAAATCGACCTTACTTAATATGGCCTGTAGCTCATCAAAACAGCCTTGTATATCGCCGATAAAATAGGTGGCCATCGATTACTCGTTCAGTCAAAAATGGATTGATTTAGCTAACAGGATCAATGGAGAAGCCCGGGTGCAGCTAAGCGAAAGGGGGCGATGAGGGCTTTAAACTCACGGCCATCTTTAGTGACCATCACATAATGACCTTCCATCACCGCGAAGGGGGTCTCACACACGGTACCACTGGTATATTGATAAGCGGTATTAGGCGCTATGGTTGGCGTCTCGCCGACCACGCCAGCTCCTTGAACTTCGCTGTAATGGCCATTGGCATCGGTAATACACCACATACGGCTAATAAGGGTGACGTCTTGATCCCCTAAATTGATAATGGTAATAGTATAGCTAAAGAGGTAACGGTCTTCTTCGGGGGATGACTGCTCTTCGATATATTCAGTTTTTACCTCAATTTTAATTGAGGATTCAAGTGGTTTCATTGAATGTCCTAAATGTAACAGAGAGAGCGGGGAATGACTCCCCCGCTAAGAGACCTAGCCGTTTCTCTTATCGGTGACTAAGTTGGCCATGGCTACATACTGTTCTACTGTTATCTGCTCTGGGCGTTTGGTCGCATCAATATTGAGCGAAGCAAAGTCTTCATCAGATAACATCTGTTTGAGATTATTACGTAGTGTTTTGCGGCGCATATTAAATGCGGTAGTACACAGGTGTCTTAATAAATCGACATCTTTACATGGCCAAGGCTTATTTTTATAAGGCACCAAGCGCACGACGGCTGAGTCAACTTTTGGCGGTGGGGTAAAACATCCTGGTGGTACTTCTAATACTGGCATCACTTGGCAAAAATATTGCGCCATCACTGTGAGGCGACCATAGGCCTTAGTGCCGGGTGAAGCCGACAAACGTAGCACCACTTCTTTTTGCAGCATGAAGTGCATGTTTTCAATATGCTCTGCAAACTCAAATAGATGAAACATTAATGGTGTAGAGATGTTGTAAGGCAAGTTGCCAAACACCTTCATCTGCTTGCCTTCTTCCACTAGCTGGTTAAAGTCAAACTTAAGCGCATCACCTTGGTGGATCTCGAGTTTATCTTTAAGAAATGGATGGGTTTTAAGGCGTTCCACCAAGTCTTTGTCTAGCTCAACTACAGTCAGCTTATCAATGCTTTCGGCAACAGGTTCTGTCAATGCCGCTAGGCCTGGACCAATTTCAACCATGACATGGTCATTGTCGGGGGCAATCGCGCCAACAATTCGATTGATCACATTGCTGTCGGTCAAAAAGTTTTGTCCGAAGCGTTTTCTTGCTGTGTGGCCTAAATGTACTTTATTACTCATTACTTCTCTTTTTGTGACTCGTTCGTAGTGGCTAATTCAATAGCCTTGTTTAATGCGCAGACAAAGCTACCTATTTCGGCTTCACCTGTGCCAGCAAGGGCTAATGCCGTGCCGTGATCGACTGAGGTGCGAATATAGGGCAAGCCTAAGGTGATATTAACCGCACTACCAAAGCCTCGTGACTTGAGCACTGGCAGGCCTTGGTCGTGATACATGGCCAAGACAACGTCGGCATCTTCTAAATATTTTGGTTGAAATAGGGTGTCAGCAGGCAAGGGACCGACCAGGCTCATACCTTGCTCACGCAGCTCCTCCAATGCAGGGCTGATAACATCTATCTCTTCTCGGCCTAAGTGGCCATCTTCTCCTGCATGCGGATTGAGTCCGCAGACATAAATTTTGGGGTTTTGTAAGCCAAATTTGTTCACCAAATCATGGTGTAAAATCTTGATGATTTGATGCAGGCGATCGCGAGTGATCGCTTTAGACACATATGCCAGTGGAATATGTGTGGTCACTAAGGCGACCTGTAACCCGGGCGCAGCCAACAGCATCACCACATCTTGGCAGTTTGCCTGATGGGCGAAAAATTCGGTGTGGCCACTAAATGGAATACCCGCTTGGTTGATAATCCCCTTATGCACAGGGCCTGTCACGACAGCATCAAATTCGCCGCTCATGTTCTTTTCGCCAGCGTAGCTTAAGGTTTCAATGACATAGCTACTGTTTTGTTCGTCAAGCTTGCCGCATACAGACTCGGTGACCAAGGGAAAAGGTACTATGGTCAATGTACCTGCTTCTTGAGGTTTAGGGGCTTGATTTGGTTGAAAAGGACGCAGTTGGATCGGCAAGCCAATTTTTTTGGCTCTGGCTTTTAATAACGCCGGATCGGCACAAACAACAAGCTCAGCGGGCCAAGTACGCTGAGCAAGTTGGATGACTAAGTCTGGTCCCACACCAGCCGGTTCGCCCGGCGTGATTGCGATACGTTTAATCGTCAATATGATTAACCTCGGTTAAAATCGGCATCAAATACTTCAATGTAAGCTTCAGCTCGCATCTCATCCAGCCAGTTTTGCAGTTCTTCATTAAACTTGCGGCGGAAAATCAGTTGATGGGCCCGATTAGTATTAAACTTGTCTGTCGCATCTGTTTTACGTTTCTCTTCAAGCTGTACTATATGCCAGCCATGACTGGAGCGGAATGGTTCGCTGATCTCGTTAACGTCTAGTGAGTTCAGGGTTTGTGCAAACGCAGGCACATAAACCGCAGGATTGGCCCACCCTAACTCACCCCCTTTGGCGGCAGAACCTGGGTCTTCACTGTATTGACGCGCTAAATCGGCAAAATCAACATCACCGGCACGCAGTTGCTGCACAAAGTTGTCGAGCATGGCTTTAGCGCGCTCTTCCGATAGGATTGGCGATGGTTTTATTAGTATATGGCGAGAGCGGACTTCATCGATCTCTTGGGTTTGTAGGCCGCGCGCGTCCATTACCTTGATAATATGGAAACCAGCACCGCTACGAACAGGGCCAATAATGTCATTAGTTTTAGCACCCGTGAGTAGTTCTGCAAATAGAGTTGGCATTTCATTGACGTTCATATAGTCCCAAATACCCCCTTCAAGGGCTTTAGGGCCAGCAGATGAAGCAATGGCTGTTTGCTTAAAGTCGGCGCCATCTTGCAGACGTTTCAATACGATATTAGCCCGCTTACTGGCACTGTCTAACTGTTCGCTGTTGGGGTTACTTGGCACTTCAATTAAGATGTGCCCAATTTGAAACTCCACCTCCTGCATGCCTTGTTCTTCAATCAACTTGACTAGGCTGTTGATCTCTTGTGGCGACACCTGAATACGGCGCTGAACTTGAATACGTTGAATTTCACCTAAAGTGATCTCTTCACGTAGTTGTT
The DNA here is from genome assembly GCF_900380485.1 of Shewanella algidipiscicola. Lineage (NCBI taxonomy): Bacteria > Pseudomonadati > Pseudomonadota > Gammaproteobacteria > Alteromonadales > Shewanellaceae > Shewanella > Shewanella algidipiscicola. The sequence continues at coordinate 444,376 of NZ_OXJV01000001.1, forward strand.
CACGATATTGCGCCCAGCTCAATCCGTCTGCAGCAATTTTAGCTTGCATGTCGGCTACGGTGATATTTTGCTCTTTAGCAATATTCTCAATGGTTTGATCTAACTGTAAGTCACCAATGTGTAGGCCAATACGGTCTGCCATCTGCAGCTGTAAGCGGGTCATGATCAGGCGTTCAATTACCTGAGTACGCAAGGCTTCGTCAGACGGTAACGCTTGGCCTGCGGCTTTAGCGTTGGCTTTAACTGTATTCAGCATGTTGGTGATTTCGCTTTCCAGCACAATCCCTTCGTTAATTTGTACCGTTACACGGTCTAAAGCCTGAACGGCCATAACGCTGTGGCTCATCGCCAATGTGAGTAACGCAATAATCAGTTGTTTACAGGGTCTCATCCACAAAAATCCTTGGCATATTGAGGTCGTTTGTCATTGTTGACCGACCACTTAATTCGATTATTCTGATTGGACTACAAGTCCGTATCTAGGTTCAGCAATAAGACTAACTAATTTATCTTATCCTAGTTTTTCAGGTAGAGCGGCTTACGATAATTAAACAGACCATCATCGAGCATATCTGCCACACCTAATGGGCCTGAGCCGCCTAAGCCTTTGATAACAAAGTTCAGATAGAAGCCATGCTCAAACAGCTCTCGGTCATCAAAGGTGGGTTCTAAATCATCGTCGTAGTTGGTCTTAATGCGATAATGATAACTTAAGCGCAGCGCCCAGCAACAAGATTCGTATTGGAATCCGGTATAGGTTTCGACACTTCGGCTTTCATTGAGGTCATAATACCAGTTGCCAACAATATACAAGTTGTCACTGATTGGCCATGCGCCACGCACACCTGTTTGTGACACATTAACCGATTCATTAGTGTTACTGTTAATTAAATCAGGTACATATCTGTAACTTAGTTGGAGCAGTTTATTGGTTTCTGGTCGAAAATCTAATGTGACTTCGCTCTTTTTATTGTAGCTATTTTTGGTGTCGTATTGAATCGCGCCGCTCATAAACCAATCATTGTATATTTGAGTATTTAACTCAGCCGCCAATACCGAGTTGGAGGTATTTTCTTGTTGAAAATATTGGTTTGGTTGTGATGCTTCGATGAGGCCGACTTTACTGTCTTCAAAGTAATAAATTTGGCCAATACTGAACTGGAAGGTTTCACGGTTATGCTCATCAAACAGGCGAGTGGTTAATCCCAGTGTCATTTGATTCGCATCGGCAATACGGTCGAGGCCTGAAAAACGGCGATCGCGAAACAGGCCATAGTAGTCATCTTGCAGTAATGAGGTATCGTAGATGCCGATTTGCGATTGATCTTCATAGCCGACATATAGGTATTGAAATTGGGGCTCTAAAGTTTGACGGTAATTGACATTAAAGTAGTCGGTATAACGCTCAAAATTAATCTGTCCGTGAATACGCACCTGGGGTAAGGTACGGCTTACTGTGCTGGCTAGCTCAGAGTTGGGTTTATTATCAGTGTCTTGCCAGTAGTTGGTCTGTAGCAGTTTAAGCTCGCTGGTTAATGAGCCCGCTGGGCCATGGATTGGCAAGGATATACTGGGTTCTAAGTGCAGTCTGTTGGCGCTATTGTACTGATTGTCTTTATGGCGGAAATTGCTTGCTTCGGCTAATAGATTGACATCTAAGCCACTCCACAACTCAGGACTGCGGTAATTTAGTCCCACTTGTGGCATCACTTGATACGGCGATTCATCTTCGCCTAATACCTTAATATCTTGTACTCTGGCAGTGATATCCCAGTTATTTTCAAAGTAGGCGATTTCGCCAATGCGTGACAATTGGTTATCGGTGGCACGCAAGACGTCCGATTTCAGATCGTTAAAGTAATTGTTGTCAGAGACATCGGTAAAATTGGCTAACACACGCCAATTATCATCAATCGCGCCTTTATGTTGCCAGTGATATAAGTAACGGTCAGAGCGATTTGTCAGCAAGTTGTCGTTGGCTAGATATTCAACATTTACACCGCCTTGCTGGGCTTCACCGGTCAAATAACGGAACTCCGTTTTTAAGAACAGGCCCCGCGCCGACATATAATGTGGTGTAAAGGTTAAATCGTATTCGGGCGCGATATTCCAATAATAAGGGGTAGCAAGTTCAACCCCGTTGGTTGTGCTGGTGCTAAATAACGGAAACAGAAAGCCTGATTTACGCTTTTCTGAGACAGGAATCGTCATGTAAGGCAGATAAAAAACCGGCACACCAGCAATTCTTAATTTGGCATCCCACAATTCTCCCCACTCTTCGGTGCTGTCGATTTTGATGGTTTCAGCCTCGAGCAACCAAGAGGTATCGCCCGGTGGACAAGTGGTGAAGTTGGTATTGGTCAGATGTAGGTTATTATCTTGAGTAATTTCTAGTTTTTCTGCATCGCCATGTATTTGCTGGCCATGTAACCAATATTGGGCGCCGCTTAACTCGGCACTATTGGTACGCATCTGCGCGCTCAATGAGTCGGCGGTGACGGTAAACATACTGTCTTGGAACACCAAGTTGCCATCGGCATCTAAGCGTTGATTGGCTTGATCTAACGTCGCGTTATCGGCAGCAATGTGTCGTCCACCTTGACTGAAAGTGACATCGCCCGTGAAAGTGGCCTTATCACCTAATTTAGCCTCTGTGGTGTCTGAAACGATTTGTATCTGTTGTAAATCAAGTGGCACATCAGCGCTATTGGCCGCTGGAATAGGCACAGGAGGTTCCACAAGACATTGTGTGTCGGCATCGACGGTGCGATCTAATTCGTCTGCTAAGACTAGGTGTGGAAGCAGTATTAAAGCCAATAAGTAACGGATATGCATCTTTTATCGTTTTTGTGATTTCTTAGTCTAGACAAATTATCGGAGAGAATAGTTGCATCTATCTGCGCAAGCAACCTAGCAAAAGAGATAGAATCATCTTAATTGCTGTTTCCATTTTGCTTTATAATAAAGCAATTTTTGCTTAAGAGCCATGAGGTGCCCTTGTCAGATCTAAGATTTATTGCCTTAAATGCGTGGATTGAACGCGTGCTGAGCGCTAATGCTACCATCAAACTCATCTCAGGTGATGCCAGTTTTCGTCGCTATTTTAGGGTAACTCTGGGACCTAAACGCTACATCGCCATGGACTCTCCTCCAGATTTAATTGCGGTGAGTCCGTTCATCGCATTAGCAAATGAATATCATCAACAGGGGATTAACGTCCCCCAAGTCATTGAAAAAAATATTGAACAAGGTTTTTTATTGCTCAGTGATTTGGGTGATACTCAGCTACTGAGTGTATTAACACCTGCCAATGTCAGCGATTATTATCAACAGGCATTATGTTTGCTCACCCCTATTCGTGTGGTCACCAGAGTCGATGGCGTCCCGCTACCTAGTTATGACGAGGCCTTCGTTTATCGAGAGTTAGATATTTTTTCTGATTGGTTAATCGGTCGCCACTTACAACTTAAGAGCAGTGCTGATACTCAGCAGATGCTAGCCGATACCTATCGGATACTGGCTGATAGTGCGTTAGTGCAGCCCCGCGCGGGAATGCACCGCGACTTTCATAGCCGTAATTTGATGTTGTGTGATAAGCAGTTAGCTGTGATTGATTTTCAAGATGCGGTAATAGGGCCTGTCACCTATGATGCGGTGTCGCTGCTTAGAGACTGTTATGTGCGCTGGCCAGACGAGGTGGTTGAAACCTTGATGCAGCAGCATTACCTGCAATTACTCTCTGACAATGTGCTGGGGCAGGATGTCACTTTGGCGCAATATCGGCAGTGGTTTGATTTAATGGGCATGCAGCGTCATCTTAAGGCCGCAGGTATCTTTTGTCGGTTAAATTACCGTGACGGTAAGCCCGGTTATATGCAAGATATAATGCTCACATTGCAATATGTTAGGGATATCGGCAAGCGCTACTTGGCATTACACCCCTTTATCAGCTGGTTAGATAATCAAGTGATCCCTAAGATGGAGCAGACCCTGTGAAGGCGATGATTTTAGCCGCAGGCCGTGGCGAGCGTTTACGACCGCTAACCGATAAGATACCCAAGCCGCTGGTTGAAGTGGCTGGTAAACCACTGATTGTCTACCACATTGAGCGTTTAGCCGCCCTTGGTGTCACCGATATAGTCATTAATCATGCTTGGCTGGGTGATAAGCTTATCCAGGCCTTGGGTGATGGTGGACGTTGGCAGGTGAAATTGCATTACAGCGGTGAAACCGAAGCATTAGAAACCGGTGGTGGGATTAAAAATGCCTTAGAGTTGCTCGGATCTGAGCCGTTTTTAGTGATCAACGGCGATGTGTTTATTGATGCTTTACCAACCATTGCCGCCCAGCCGCTCTCGTTAATGGCTATCAAGGCTGCAATGGGCGAGGCTCTGGCTTATTTGTGGTTAGTCGATAATCCGTTACAGCATCCAGAGGGGGATTTTGCCTTACTTGAGGGGCGACTGAGCGCTGCAGGCCCAAGTAAATTGACCTTTTCAGGTATGGGAATTTACCAGCCAGCGCTGTTTAATGGCACCACCAGTAAGCGGTTTGCACTGGCACCTCTCCTTAAAGATAAGATGGCGCAAGGATTAGTTGCCGGTGAACATTTTAACGGCTTTTGGTGCGATGTGGGTACGGTCGAGCGGTTAGCGGCGCTGAATACGCGCATGACAACACTAGATAAAAAACAAGATTAGGTTAATAGATGAAAATTTGGGGTAAGGTATTTGGTTTTGCGATCGGCTTTATGTTTGGTCGTATCTTTGGCGCAATTTTAGGATTATGGCTAGGCCATTTATACGACAAAAAGCGCGCCGAACTCAGTGGTATTATTGGCAAGGGCAGTAATCGCCAAACACTGTTTTTTAATACCACCTTTGCGGTGATGGGCCATGTTGCAAAGGCTTCTGGCCATGTCACCGAAACAGATATTCGCATCGCTAGCGCGCTCATGGATCAACTGCAGCTAAGTGGCCAGGCTCGGCGCGACGCACAGTCGGCTTTTAACCAAGGTAAAGCCAGCGACTTTGATCTCAATGCTTGCCTCAAAAGCTTTCGCTTATTGTCTATGGGACGTAAAGATCTGGTGCAGATGTTTTTGGAAATCCAGATCCAGACGGCCTTATCCGACGGAGAGCTCGATGCTAAAGAGCATGCCATCTTACTGTTGGTCGCCAAGGAGCTGGGTTACAGTCGATTGCAGCTCGATGAGTTACTTAAACGCTGGCAGGCGGAATTTAATTTTCACCGCAGTGGTGGCCAGCAACAGACATCGATTGCCGACGCCTACAGTGTGCTGGGGTTAACCGAAGCCGACTCAGATCAACAGGTGAAACGGGCCTATCGTAAGCTGATGAATGAACATCACCCAGACAAATTAGTCGCTAAAGGGTTACCTCCCGAGATGATGGAGCTGGCTAAGAAAAAAGCCCAAGATATTCAAGCGGCTTATGATAGAGTCAAACAAGATCGCGGTATGAGGTAGCGAGTAAAAAGCAGTTTGAAACCCAGTGCTCAGCCACCGCCAATGGGTGGCTGAGCTCACCAATGGATTAGCGCCATCATGGTGCGCAGGGAGATAAACATGAAAGCGATAACTACAACAAGTCGATATCAAGTCAGCTGTCTATTACCTTTGCTGCTATGCCTAACTGTCCCGTCAACCCCTGTGCTCGGTGCGCCTGTAGAGGCAGAACCCGGAATGTTTGTGGCACCATTTGGTGGCTACAGTTTTGCCGCCACAGAATTCGATGCCATCGAGCTTAATACCCAAACCCAAAGTGGGATTAATATCAGCGAGTCCGGCCACTACGGCATCATGGTCGGCATTCACACTCGTGACCCCGGCAATGTCTATTTGCTTTATAGCCATCAGGCCACAGAGCTTAATCGCCGCGGCAATGTTACCCCTAAGCAACTAACCACGTTGGATGTCGATTACCTGCACGTGGGCGGCTCGCTTTATTTTTCTCATGGTGTCTTACGCCCCTATATCACCACTAGTCTAGGGCTGACCCAAATGCGCCCCGATAACGATTATGGCAACGAAACGCGTTTTTCGATGGGGTTTGGTGCCGGGATTGAGTATCAAGTGAATCCGCGCCTCTCGCTGTTTACCGATGCACGGGCATTCGCCACCTTTGTGAGCAGTGACAATGCGCTATTTTGTGATGCTAGCCAGTGTATCTGGCAGATAAGTGCCGACATCATGTGGCAAGGGCAGGTCAATGCAGGGCTAAAGTTACGCTTTTAACGGGCGCAGAAACGATATCTCACTTAACGGATGATGAGAATAATAACGATGAAAATTGTAGTACTCGATGGCTATACCTTAAATCCGGGCGACCTGAGCTGGCACGGGTTTGAGTCGCTCGGTGACTTTCACTGCTTTGAGCGCACCGCAGCGCCATTAGTGTTAGAGCGTGCTCATGACGCCGATATTATATTAACCAACAAAACTGAGCTTAATGCCGATACCCTAGCCATGCTGCCCTGCGTGCGCTACATAGGTGTTTTAGCGACCGGCACGAATGTGGTTGACATTAACGCCGCAGCTGCGCGGGGGATAGTGGTTACAAATGTGCCAGGGTATGGTCCCGATGCCGTAGCGCAGATGGTTTTTGCCCACATATTGCATCACACCCAAAAGCTCGCCGAGCATCATCAGGCGGTCATCGCAGGTGGATGGAGTCAAAGTGCTGATTTTTGTTTTACCTTATCGCCGCTGCAATCGCTTAAAGGTAAAACCTTAGGATTAATCGGTTATGGCGTTATCGGCCGTCAGGTGGCCAGTATAGCGCGTGCATTTCAGATGCAGGTATTGGTCAGTACGCCGCAGCCAAAAACTGACTTACCTACAGGTGTCAGCTGGTGTGAGCTGAGCATGTTATACCAGCAAGCTGATATTATCTCTTTGCATTGTCCACTCACGCCTGAGACAGATAAGATGATCAATGCCGCCAGCCTTGCAAAGATGAAACCCAATGCGCTGCTGATCAATACCGCTCGTGGCGGCCTAGTCGACGAAGCTGCGTTAGCCCATACGTTGAATGAAGGGGCTATTCGCGCCGGTGTCGATGTGTTGTCCAGTGAGCCGCCAGCGGTCGATAACCCCTTGATCACGGCGAGCAATATCAGCATTAGTCCACATAATTCGTGGGCGACTCGTGAAGCGCGGCAAAATTTGATGGATATTGCACTGAGTAATTTAACCGGCTACCTGTCGGGTAAACCCATTAACCGTGTCAGTTAGTGTGAGATGTGAATTAAAAAAGGCGCTTGAGCGCCTTTTTTAATGTTTTACACCACCGCCTTTAGTTGCTGGCAATGGGCTAACTGGGGCATGATTACTCGAAGATAACCTCGACCTTAGCCGCAACCGTTAAGGCTTTTTCTATCGCATCGTCAATGGACTCACCACGGGCAAGGCCGACTCCGAGTCGACGGCGTCCGTCAATTTCAGGTTTGGCAAACAGACGCAGTTGAGTATTCGGCTCGGTTAAGGCCGCGGCCATATTGCGATAACGTAAGTTACTGGACTGGCCCTGAGCCAAGATCACCGCTGATGCAGATGGGCCATGCTGCGCAATATTGGCGATAGGTAAGCCTAAGATGGCGCGCACATGCAGCGCAAATTCTGACAGATCTTGGCTGATCAGGGTGACAAGTCCGGTATCGTGTGGGCGGGGAGATACTTCAGAAAAGAACACCTCATCGCCTTTAACAAACAGTTCGACACCAAACAGACCGTAACCGCCTAGGGCCTCTACCACTTTACGACCAATCTGTTGCGATTTAGCCAATACGTTGGCCGACATCGCTTGTGGTTGCCATGACTCGCGGTAATCGCCATCTTCTTGTCTATGGCCAATAGGATCGCAAAAATGGATGCCATTAATAGCGCTAATGGTCAGTAAGGTTATCTCATAATCAAATGGCACGAAGCCTTCAACAATGACACGACCGCCGCCCGCACGACCACCCTCTTGGGCGTATTGCCATGCAGGCAAGACTTGGGCGTCTTCACGGATCACGCTTTGCCCTTTACCTGATGAACTCATCACGGGCTTTACCACGCAGGGAAGGCCAATCGCTTTTACCGCCTGTTCAAATTCAGTTTGAGTGTCGCAAAAAAAGTAAGGCGAGGTGGGAATGGCCAAGGTTTCTGCGGCAAGGCGACGTATGCCTTCCCGATCCATGGTCAGTTGGGTGGCTTTGGCTGTCGGGATGACATTGAGCCCCTCGGCTTCCATATCGACCAAGGTTTGAGTGGCAATGGCTTCAATTTCTGGAATCACCAAGTGCGGTTGCTCTAATGTGATCACTTGGCGCAGAGCCTCGCCATCGAGCATGTTTATCACATGTGATCGGTGGGCGACTTGCATGGCTGGTGCATTGGGGTATCTGTCGACGCCAATGACTTCAACGCCTAAACGTTGCAGTTCGATTGCGACTTCTTTTCCTAGTTCGCCGCAGCCGAGCAGCATGGCGCGCAGCGCGCCTTTAGTGTGGGGAGTGCCTATCATGGTGTGGGTACCTTTTATTCATTTTGGCTAAGGGGATATACCAGTTTTTATTAGTATTTTTTAATATCTTACCTTTTTACAGCAAAGTTAAACGGTTTTCGAGTCATCGAGTGTACAAGCGATAGCTGTATCAAACTCTGCCGATATAAAAAGTGTGATGCAGCTGTAAGTTATTGCTATTCTTGTGTGTTATGAAAATGTTAACTGGGTGGTGTTGCCACCACTGTGTTTGCGAGATTAGCAGCGTAACAACAAATAAGGAGAGCGCCATGTTTTTGGATTACTTTGCGTTGGGGGTGATTATTTTTGTTGGTATATTTTTGTTTTATGGCGTCATTGTTATCCATGATATTCCTTATGAAATAGCTAAAAAACGCAATCATCCTCAGCAAGATGCATTGCATGTAGCAGGTTGGGTGAGTTTATTTACCTTACATGCCATTTGGCCTTTTTTATGGATATGGGCCACCTTATATCGAGAAGATAGAGGGTGGGGCTTTAATCAAGTGGTTGAGCGAGAATTACAGTTGGAAGAGGAAGTTAAGCAACTCAATCAGACTGTGGCGCAGTTAGAGCATCGAATGCAGGCGATGGAGGAGGCGAGGGTGGATGTACCAACACCTGCCAGTGTCATCCCCCCACCGTTGGATGAGAAGGAATCATAAGATGGATCTATTAATCGTATTGACTTATACAGCTTGCTGCATCGCCATATTTAAGATTTTCCATATTCCGTTAAATAAGTGGACTGTGCCGACTGCTGTGTTGGGCGGTGTTTTTATTGTTGGTGGACTGGTGCTGCTGATGAATTACAACCATCCCTATACGCCTTATGCTAAAGAGATGTTTGTGTCTGTGCCGATTAATCCTGCCGTTAGGGGCGTTGTTACCGAGGTGCATGTTGCACCTAATGTACCTCTAAAAAAAGGCGATGTGCTGTTTAAATTAGATCCCACTCCTTTTGAGGCCGTGGTGATGCAAAAGCGAGCGGCGCTAGCGGCTGCCGAGCTAGAGGTGCCACAGTTGGAAGCGGCTTGGCGTACCGCTAAAGCCAGTGTTGAGTTAGCATTAGCCGATAGAGACCGCACCAAGTCGGCCTTTGACCGTTACGATAAAGGCCAAAGACAAGCTGGTGTCGACTCTCCCTTTAGTGAGCTTGAACTTGATAATCGTCGGCAACGATACTTAGCGGCCGAAGCGCAATATACCGCAGCGAAATCGGAAGAGCTGCGGGTTCGTTTGGCTTATGAATCTAATGTTGATGGGGTTAACACTAAAGTGGCGGGGCTCCGCGCCGAATTAGATAAGGCGTTGTATGAGCTTGATCAAACTGTGGTTTATGCACCGTCTGACGGGATAGTGACTCAAATGGCCTTACGCCCTGGCATTGTTGCTGTACCTATGCCGCTGCGTTCAGTGATAAGCTTTATTCCTAATGAAGAGCGTTATATGGCAGGCGCATTTTGGCAGAACTCTCTATTGCGTCTCAAGGAGGGGGACACTGCTGAAGTGATCTTAGATGCAGCGCCCGGACAAGTATTTAGCGGCACTGTGGCTAAAATATTACCAGCGATGGCCGAAGGTGAGCTGCAATCGACGGGGAGTTTGATGCCTTCGCGTATGTTGACTTTGCCCGGGCGAGTGGTGGTGTTGATCAAAGTCGATAATAATCAGATTAGCCAATCTTTCCCCGCCGGCGTATCGGGGGAGATCGCCATCTATACCGAGCATTTTTCTCACGTCGCCGTTATGCGCAAGGTGCTGGTGAGAATGCAAGGTTGGTTAAATTACCTGTTTCATTAATCTCATTACGCTAGATGTTCATCATTGATGCTTAATGTTTACTATGCCTTGCCGATAACAGTGAGTGATTATTGGCAAGCTAGGCTTTTTCCACTCTGCGTAAATTCCTATCTGGCTATGCTATTTAGCTGTAATCGTATTGCATGACTCGATAGCGGATCATCAAGATACTTCACTATGACAGCTTTGTGTATTGGCCTTTGAGGCTAATGTTACAGGCGCTAATGATTAATATTGTGGTGCTGTTATATACCAAGGCGTTGGCATAACTCCTTGGTTTGTTTAGTGCGGCTTTCATCTGAGTAGTATTGCTCAAAACAAGTAAAATAGTTGCATGTCATTTGAACCTTTCTGCTGTGCGCTGCGTATCTGTGCTGTTAATTGTGAATGATGTCGTCAGTCTTAAGTCGTAGTGATATTGTTAGTGGCCACCTGCGCGGTTGCGATAAAATGTTTTAGTCTAAAAGTTGAATATGCCTGCGATTAGTTATCTTGAGTCGATACTGATGTGGGTATTTTTGGTTGTATGTAGGGGCAAGCCCCCCAGAAGTTAAGGTGTAGCCGTATGTTTGGTTTTGGTCGTGGTAAGTTGGCGTTGCAGCAGCAACAAGCGCAATATAATGCAGAGTTGCGCACTGACAATCACATTTTAAGTGCGATCCGTGGCAGCGTGCCTTACATTGAATTTTCTGTCGATGGAGAGGTGCTGACTGCCAATAAGCAGTTTTTAGCGGTTATCGGTTACTCACTTGAAGAGATCCAAGGACGGCATCATAGTATGATGTGTCAAAGTCAGTATGTTGCTGATCGCAGTTATAAACAGTTTTGGCGGGAACTGGGACAAGGTAAACTTAATCAAGGTACCTTTCAACGCATTTGCAAAGATGGTTCTATCATTTGGATTGAAGCCACCTATGTGCCGGTCAAAGACGAACAAGGCCGAGTAAGTAAGGTTGTCAAAATCGCTAGTGATGTGACCGAAGACCGCCTACAACTCGATCGTCAAGAAGCCATTTTTAATGCATTAAATAAATCCCTGGCGTTTATCGAGTTCACCCCTGATGGTGAAGTGATCGATGCCAATAGTAATTTCTGTAACACCATAGGTTACTCTCATCACGAGATAAAAGGCCTACATCATCGGCTTTTTTGTACCGATAATTTTTTACGTGAACAGCCCGATTTTTGGGCGCTGTTGGCTAAAGGCCGGTTTCAATCTGGCTTGTTTGAACGTATTACTAAGCAGGGTAATACCGTGTGGCTAGAAGCTACCTATAATCCGATCGTTGACGAAGCGGGTAATGTGGTGCGAGTGGTTAAATTTGCCAGCGATGTGACGCCGCGTATTGAGCACCAACAAGCAGTGCAAAACGCCTCCCAACTGGCTCGTCAAAGCGCGGTGGAGACGGTCGATATTGCTCAAAATGGCGCAAATATGCTCGATTCAGCCTCCGAAGTAGCTAATGATATCGATGCATCGGTGACGGAAGCGGCGGCCTTAATGGAGCAATTAGCACTGCAATCACAACAAATTACCAATATCGTGAGCACTATAGCTAAGGTTGCCGATCAGACCAATTTACTGGCACTTAATGCTGCAATTGAAGCGGCCAGAGCCGGCGAGTATGGCCGTGGTTTTGCAGTTGTGGCCGATGAGGTCAGAACCTTGGCGGCCAATACCTCCCGAGCCACGCATGATATCGAACAGATAGTCAAACGTAATAGTGAGTTAACCAAGGTCTCTGAAGCGGGGATGTTAGCCATTCAAGCCAAGGTATCTCAGTGTAATCAACAGCTGCAATTAACCCAGTCTTTAATTAGCGACATTCGCAAAGGAGCGCAAAACGTTGCCGATACGGTTAATGGGCTGGTGAGCGACTAGCGGTGACCCATGTGTTTAAGCCGCAGGGTTACTTTAATGACTCTTGCGGCGGGAATTGGGCTAATATTTTAGCCACAGTTTGCTGTGTTAGCTGGGCTTTATCTTCCCCGCCGGTATCAAAACTAAAATTGTCGCTTCCGCGCCAAATCAGTTGTTGTGTCTTAATATCAATTATATCAATCTGAATTGTTTGTAATTTAGCCGAGTCATTACCAATAGGCACACCCACGCTTGTACCTATGCCCACTCCTCCAGAACTGCCCCAGCTGCCAGTACCCAGCCCAATAGATAGCCCCGACTTTTTAGGCTTATCGGTAATATTAAAGGTGTAATTGACCTTAAATTGAGCCGTGTCATCGGCTTGTTTAAACCCTTGCGTCAGCAGAGATGATTGAATCGCATCGGCAATTCGTTGGGCGCTTAGGGGATCGCTATTGCTCGCAGTGGTGATGCCAGAAAAGGTGTGTAGCTGACTAAAATCATAACCTGTGTCGTAATCTTGATTTGGTTTACTGCTGCAGGCTAGTAACACTAGGCTGCAAAACAGTAGGCTTGCCAGTCGTGTCGATATCATTACTTATTCTCCCTTGCGGATATTTCTATTGCTCAAGGTTAACACAGCTGCGTAAAAATCAAGCGATTAACCTTGATAGCATCGCAGCGTATCGCGAGCTTTAATTTATTCTTGCATGGCTTAATATTAGCCAGTTTGAATCATATAGGTTATGTTTTATTAACACTTGTCGCTGGTGATACTCAGTCACACTGGCCGTGACAGCACACAACCGAAAAGGAGGGTAAGTGGAACAATTAGAGTTTTTTGCGATACCTAGCCCTTGTATTGGCGTGTGCCAGACGGATGCGAAAGGCTACTGTAAAGGTTGTTTACGTAACCGAGATGAGCGTTTCAATTGGCTCAATTTTTCAGATGCGCAAAAATATGATGTGATCCGCCTGTGTAAACAGCGTAAACGCCGGCGATTATTGGCGTTACACAAAGCCAAAAAGAGTGAAATATTGCAAGCGAGATTAGCACAAACTGCCCGTTTAGATTTTGATGAGCAAGCTTAATGGCTTACCAAAAGAGGGTAAATTGTGTCTCGCCCGGTTTGCTGGTAAGTGTCACTTCACCTTGGTGCCACTGCATGATGCGTTTGATGATGGCGAGCCCCAAACCGTGTCCTTGGCTATCTTGTGCTGTGACTTGGCTGCGGTAAAAGGGTTCAAATATTTTACTCTGCTCTTCTGGTGCAATCCCCTCGCCATCGTCTGTAACACAGATACTGACCCCTTTGTTAAGAAAGCTGAGTTCGACCCTGATCTGCTGCTTGGCGAACCGCTGTGCATTAACCAGTAAGTTTTGCAGGGCGCGATCGATAAGCGCAGGATCGGCGCTCACTGGGCGCTCATCTCCCGTGATAGTAAAATGGATAGGTATGGGGCTGAGGGGGTGTAAACGTTCAATCGTTTGCCGTACAACCAATGGGAGATCGCACTGGGTCTGAGGCTGCGTATGTCGCCTAGTTTCCAAACTGGCGTAGGTCAACAATTCTTGTAACAGGTTTTCCATCTCTTCGACATCTTGCTGCATCTCGGCTAAAAAGGCTGCTCGTCGCTCGATATCGGTGTCAGGGTGACAATACTGAGGCATCAAGGCGAGTGCGAATTTAAATCGTGCTAGCGGCGTTCTAATTTCATGGGATACCGCATTGGACAAGTGGCGTTGGTTCTCTATTAGTGCACTAATATGTTTAGCCATCTCATTAAAGGTATGGGCTAATGGCAAGACTTTTGAGTGGGGAGGTAGCTGGATTTGGGTGTCCCACTTGGCCTGGCCAAAGGCTTTAGTTGCCAGCCTTAATGTTTGTAGATCCCGCGACAGTGGCCACACCCACAGTAATACCACTAAGGCTAATGATAGATAAAATAACAGCGTAAATAACCTTCTGAGTTGCTCATTTGGGGCCAACTCTATGGGGCCTGCCATTAATATCTGCTGTTCATCTAACTTGATAAAATGCAGTTCATGCTGGTCATTCTGGGCCGTCACCAACACTTTATCTGTGCTGAGTTGGTCGCTATCAATTAAGGCGATTTGTTTGGAATCTAATAATTGCAGTGGATAGAGACGGTTGTTGCCTATCTGGGCCAGCAGTTTTGCTCGCTCATTTTTTGGGTGAGTGGCCAGTAGTTTCGCCAACGCGACCAGCGGTGCGTTAGTGGCACCGCTGTCTTCGACATTATTCTGCCAAATACTGTCCAGCGTCCAGCCAATACCCAGCACGCTGATGCTGAGTATCAAGTAGAGGCTAATAAACAGTCGTTTCAAAAGTTATTTCGCTTAATTGTTCCATGCCTCGGGGGCAAATAGGTAGCCTTGGCCCCACACGGTTTTAATTCTAAATGGGGTATCAATATTGTCACCTAGCTTTTTACGCAAACGTGAGATGCGAACATCAATCTTTCTGTCTTTACCATCGAAGTCAATATTGAGTAGGTATTGGTAGATATACTGACGGCTCAGCACTTGGCCTCCTTGTGAGGCCAGTAACCATAATAACTCAAACTCATGGCTGGTTAGGTCGACTTGTTTCTCTCCTAGGCGGATGGTTTGTGTGTGGGGATCAATGCTGAGGCGCCCATAAGTTAAACAATGTGATTCGGCCTGCATAGGTTTCGCTTTGCGGCGCAGCAGATTATTGATTCTGGCAATTAATAATGCGGGGTCGACGGGTTTGACGACATAATCATCGGCTCCAAGGTCGAGACCTTTGATTTGATCTTCATTGGAGCCCATCGCACTCATCAGTAAGATGGGGCCCGCAAAATAGTCGGGTAGCTTTTCGCACAAGGTGAGCCCGTCCATGCCGGGTAACATGATATCGAGCAAGATAATATCGGGCTTGTAATTAAGCAGTCGAGTGAGCACGGTATCACCACGACGTTCGACTTCAACATGCATTCCATGGGACTTTAAGTAATCCACGATGAGGTTTGCTAGACGGATATCGTCTTCGACAAGCAGGACTCTATGGGTCGCTTGAGCTTCTGACATTAAAATAGACTCCAAGGGTTACGAAAACGGCGACGAGCTTGAGGCTCCGCTGTTGGGGTAATGTTTAATTGCGCACCGGCTAAGGTTTGGTGCGTCAGTTTATTGATCAATATAAATTGAATATCTTCTTGGGTAGAGACCTTTAGCGACAGGGCTTTGATGTCTGCTGAGTCTGCACACCATTTAGGTAAGGCTTGATAATTGGATAAAATACATACTACTTGCGGTATGGTGGTATGCCAACTCAATAGCAACTCGATATCACAGTTCTGCTCTTCACTAGCGGTAATGCAAAATTGCGGCGACACCGATAAGGTCGCAGTCGCTTCACCGTCGATAGCAAGGGCCGAATTTGCACAGAAGATGCAGAGCAAAGTGGCTGGTAAAAGCGAGTTAATAAACGAATACACTTGTCCTAAAACCTGTAGGCTGCGCCAACAAAGAAGGTATTGCTGCTGTGCTTATTGACTAAGGGGCTGGCAACGATCTCATCGGCAAGGTCGGTATAGTGAGCAAGGAATAACAGTTCCCAGTGTTGATTAATGGCGTATTGGGTCGTCAAGGTTAAGCTTAAATTGGTTGCAGAACCTGGATTATAGGCTTGATTCCAATAATAATTTTCGCTACTTCTTACACCGTAATAGTAATTGACGATCTCTTGGCTCTTCCAATTGGCACTGGCGGCGAGCTCTAATTTCCACTGTGAAAATGCAAAGCGATACATCCATTTTAGCTGGGCTTCCATACCTGAGTGGACATCAAGTAGGTCGTGGGCCAATGCGATATTAAAGATACCTGCACGCGTATAGAAAAAGGTTTCAACGCCACCCAGAACGGTAACTTTTCTATCTTCAAGTTCGTTAAAGTTTAATGCGTACAGATCATCCACATCCCAAAATGAACTCGAATTAGCCAGTTCTGTTGATACGCGACTGCCGCCAGCAACAAAAATGTTGGAGGGATCCCAGCGAGAGAAATAGGCGCTATCACTGCTAAAACTGGTGGTCATATTGACAGTGATATTTTCGCTCTCTAGCAGGCTATAGCCTAGATTACCGTTATCGAAAAACCACTGTTCACCGTAGTAAGCCAGGCTTGGGATGATATAAATGGGGATGTCATCAAACTGAGTGATGGGGTTAGATTTTACGCCATAGCCGACAGCAATACCTATATCCCAAAGCCCAATGGTAATACATTCACTGCCATCATCGCAGCTAACGGCCTCATCGGCATAAGTTGCAAATGATAATAGAGCAGCGGTGAGTAGCACTGTGATGATTTTGTTCATTATGACTATGAGGTGGCACATTTATTGAGTAATTAAATTTCTAGGCTACAGATTAACATTGAAGCCGTTTTTAAGCTGTTTTTTCAATGGGTGAGATACAAAGTGATACATTCGTGGTCGATGACGTTGTTAATGCTATAGTATTACTTTATCTGCTCACAACCCCCCCTTTATTAATGCAAACTATGGCGAAGTGAAGAGAATCATGGGTTCTCCTGCCATTGCCACAATATCAAGCTGCGCTTCTATCAATATCGCTGTTGGACACATCCAAGAGTTAGATGAATGTGCTGGCGATTTCACAGGCGTGACTTACTGGATGAGAAGGCATTCGATATCACCGCGGAATCATCAGATCATGAATACTGAATTTATTGCTGAGAGTCGCTATTGATGGGCATGGTGAGATGTTGCGCGCCATTTTAATCTGATCTAGATCAGCCCTACTGTTTTTTTAGCTTTTGCTGATTAAATTTGTGATCTGGCGCAGATGGCGCTGGTTATTGGGCGCTAGCACACAATAATTGTTGCTCTTGTCAGGTTTATGGAACGCAAAGGCTTGGTGTAATTCTGTTGTTTGTGATCTGGATCGCGCTTTTGCGTAATGTTGACGGTTAGGCGAGGTTATTGCCGCTGTTATATCTATGTTTATGATTTTATGAAGTTATATTTTTTATCAATGATACGCTGGCTATGATTTTCAGTATAAGCATTTGTATTTAAGTACTATTTCCCCTGTGTTACTTAGACGCGACGGTGTATTGCTGTCGCACCGCACCTGCTCTAGAATCCGCCGCTTGCTGCGCGACCTATAAGGGGCGCGTATTTCTGCATTGCAATTGATTAGGGGAATTTAATGTCTACCACCTTCGCAAATCCTGCGCCATTAGGCTTAATGGGATTTGGCATGACCACCATTTTACTCAATATCCATAACGCCGGATATTTTCCAATTGATGCCATGATCCTCGCGATGGGGATGTTTTATGGGGGGCTAGGACAGGTGATTGTGGGGATTATGTGTTTTGTCAGAGGAGATACCTTTGGCACCACAGCCTTTACCTCATATGGATTGTTTTGGCTGACCTTGGTAGGACTTATCATCTTGCCTAATGGTGGTATTGCAGCCAGTCCAGCGCACTTTATGGGCTGGTATTTGGCATTGTGGGGCACCTTTACTGCATTTATGTTTGTGGCATCGCTGCGCTACCCAAGGGCAAAGCAGTTTGTGTTTGGATCTTTGACGCTACTGTTCTTTTTACTGGCGGCACGCGATTTTACCGGCAGTGAGTTAATTGGCACTATCGCTGGGTTTGAGGGGATTATCTGTGGCGCCAGTGCCATCTATTTTGCCATGGCTCAGGTGATCAACGCCGAATATGGTCGCTCAGTCTTACCTGTAGGTGAAATCAAAAAAACGTAATCAGGTAGTGATGTTCAGGCTGCCAAGATTTGCAATCGACAGTGGTGCAAAATGGCAGCCTGAGCCGTTAAGCTGGGATTAAGGCGGCAATGGCCTTAATTGATTGGGCTTAGCACTATTTCCACGCGGCGATTTTGTGCTCGACCTTGCTGAGTATTGTTACTCGCGATGGGACGTGATTCGCCCATGCCTTGTGAGACGATGCGTCTAGGCGCGACATTTTGTGACATCAAGTAGTTGGCCACTTCACTGGCACGAACTTGTGATAGTCGTAAATTATAGGACTCACTACCAGTGCTATCGGTATAGCCAACAATATTCAGTCTGGTTTCATCATATTCTTTAGCCACTAACGCGACGCTGTTGAGCACCTGCTTAGCGCGAGCGCTGAGTTGACTCTGGTCAACACCAAAGGTCACTTCGTTAGGCATATTCAAAATAATATTATTGCCACTACGAGTTACACTTACCCCCGTCGATTGCAGTTGTTTACGCAGCTCGGCTTCTTGTACATCCATATAATAACCCACCCCACCACCGACTGCCGCGCCCGATGCAGCGCCAATCAAGGCACCTTTACCGCGATCGCTCTTGCTTGAGGAGGCCACGCCAATAGCAGCGCCAGCAATTGCGCCAATAATCGCCCCATTAGTGGCTTTGGCATTTTGTGATTCATTAGTGTAAGGATTGGTGGTTTGGCAGGCTGACAATAGTAGCGCCGAGCCAGCAACAAGCGCAGTTAACGCATGTTTTTTATGGTTCATTGTGACTCCAAAAGTGATCGACAACGCTCTGTTTGCCGAGATTAATGAATACTGTTTTTATCGTAATAAGTTAACCTGCCTAAGTGAATGTCTATTCCCTTATGCAGATGTCACTACGCATTTAGGGCTTAGTCATCATCCGTTTATTGGATTTGTACTCAGGTAGGGAGTTGGCTTTGTTAGCCTTTATGTGGCTAATAAGTCTTATATCTTAGCCCTGATAAAATCGCAGGCCTGTGTGCTTAAATGGCTTTTTGATACGTAGCTGGTGCCTTTGGCTAAGGTGATGAGGAAGCCTTTATCGGTTTCGTTAATGCGATACATCTCATCCCAAGCAATAAGCGAGTCGACACAGTAAGAGTGAGTGCTAATGCCACGCTCATCTATGGTCAGGGTGGTTTCATTACCAGCGGCTTTGCTCCACATCTGTCTCATCAGCCACCATGAACGTTTAAATTTAACGCTAAGTGCTTCTAGTACCCCAAGGCCGACAATAAACCATGACGCATAGCTATTGCTACCAGTAAGCAGTAGCGCCGTGCCAATGACAATAAAACCGATGGCTTTGTAATAGGTTTTTATCGATGTATCTTGCGTCACTGATTGGTCAAAGCATTCTGCATAATAGGCTTTATCAAGGGTAAATTGGGTGGTGTAGTGAAATGGGTCACTCATAGAGAATCTAAAGTCACTTAAAACGATTTCCCCTAGTGTAATGACAATAGAAATTTGTGCAACGATGTACTAGCTTTAGATCTGATTTATCAACAAACTTTAATATAAGGCGGTTGTTTATGTCGTGCGTACCAAAGGGTTATGTAAAGTGCAAAACAACAGCAGTGTTCGGTAAAGATAATATTCCAGCAATCTATGCCCAGCGTCACTTTACCCGTAGCGGTGTTTACGAGCAGATCCATGTGATAAGTGGTGAATTGATGTTTTATGGGTATAAGAACAAGCAGGGGGAGGCTGAACGAGAGGTGAGATTAAAAGCCAATGAAACGGCGATATCCCACCCTAAATATTGGCACAGTATCGTGCCGCTAACTGATGATATTCAGTTTGAAATTCATTTCTACATGAAAGCTTAAACCTTAGCCTTCTCATCTAAGTTATCGCGGTAGCCATCAAGGCTTAACTTATTCCTCAAACTCGCCTTTAAGTTATGAGAGGGTAGGCTTAGTGTTAACAATTATTAACGGGATTTATACGGTTTGGCTGGTTAGAGTGTTGGCTATTCACTCGTCAATTCATCCGATCAACCCAACTCGCTAAGGAAAGTCGATGACTGTTAATCAAGCTGATAAGCCAGAGACAATCACAAGCAAATCTGTTGTTCACGGAAAATTCTGCTTGATGGACATACTTGAAATGGAGACCTACTTTGCGCTGTTTCAATCGATGAGGCGCTCAAAAACGCTGACGACAATGGTTATCATAGGTAGTGTTTTAGCTGCTGTGTTTGTGCTGTTTTTATTTAAAATGGCAGGCCATTAGGCGTAGTACTTGGCAGAAATACTTTAAATTGGTCGTACCTTAGAAAAGCAAAAATGTACTGAAGGGAGGCTCTGATGGCTGCAGGCTTTGTTACCGAACTCGTTATCTGGTTTTTTTGGGAGTTATTGCTCTCCTTTGTGCTCTATACCTCAGGCGCGGTAGTGCTTGCGATAGTCTCATTTGGGCGTATCCAGAAACCGCTCTATTGGCCTGCGATGTTTCATCATCAAAAACGCCTCGCTAAAAATGACTTTTACATGGTCTATCTGAGTGGCTTTTTCTTCTATTTGGTGCTGTTTACCCTGCTGGTGTGGTTGGGTTAAGCAGCTAAATCGCCTGTTTTAACTGCTTAACTAAGATGCGGGGCTTATCAGGAATAATGGCTTAAATCATCGGCGCGACAATGATGCCTAACTGGCGTTCTCGTAATGATTGCGCTCACTTGGGTTATCACTTACATATTGGACAAACTCCACTTCAAATCCGTCAGGGTCAATAAAATAGACATTGCGGCGGTGTGGATTGCTCACGCCTTCTTTATCGACAGCAAACCCTGCGTGGCTTAAGCGGTCGATGATGCCATCAAGATCATGAGTGACAAAAGCAAAATGGGCGAGCCCCACTTGATGACCCGTCAAATCGCGATTTTCTGCTTCACCATCATCATTAAAGGCCAAGTATTGGTAGTCATCGCCAAAGTGGATCCAGTGGCGCGGCTTGCCATACCAAGTTGCTTCGCCACCACCGCGGATAGTCCAGTGAGGCAATGCCGCCTGATAGAAGGCTAGGCTGGTGTTGATATCTTTAACGACTAAATTCACATGCTCTAAATGGATCATTGTCAACTCCTTGTGTATATGACTTGAGGCTACATGCCGTAGCTGTATTCCTGCTGTTTGGGGTAAGCTTGATGCTGGTGGTTATGGCGTATGGTGGCTAATGCCAGAGCGTATTGATGCAGCATGTGCAGGCTGTAATCGACTCGCCCCCTCAGTTGTTGTTCTCGCGCATCTTGCGTACCTTGTTGCAGCACATTTTCACTGTTTCTAATGATGAGGTGATCGGGAATGGGCACCAGTTTGTTGTTCTTTAGTGCATTCATTTTGAGCTCGGCAATCGGGTAGGCACCACTAATACCGCTCGATACCGCCACTAATAGCACGGGTTTGTGTGCGGTGTCTTGACCATCACACAGCAGCAGAAAATTCTTTAATATGGGCGATGCCATGCCGCCCCATTCTGGCGTGATAAGCACTAAGGCATCGGCTTGTATGACCTGCTGGTTAATGCTGTGCCAGTCGCTATCGAGTAATGCAGGGCTCGCCCTGTCACCATCCCAAAAAGGTAGCTGATACTGACACAGTTCAACATGGTTAATGGACTGAAATTGAGGACTATGCTCTGCGATATATCGTGCGACATTGGCGCTCTGAGATGGGGTTCTTTGGCTGGCACTGACGATGAGGAGATTCATATTGTAAACCTTTTTGTTTATTTAATATTTTATAAGGTAATCGCTTTATTTAATTTTGTAAAGTATAAAGTAAATAAAAAAGTTTACTTATTGGTTGGCTAGACATGATTGATCGCAGATAATAGTCAGATAGCAGTCTGAGCCAGGAGCCGAGAGTGACCAAGAAAACCAGTGAAAAAATAGTCGATTATATTAAAGTGACTGGGCCGTGCACCGCCAAGGCCTTGGCTGAACAGTTTTCATTAACCACCATGGGGGTGCGCCAGCATCTGCAAGGGTTAGAAGAGACCGGGATGCTGACCTTTGACGATCGCAAGGCCAGCCGTGGTCGGCCGACACGCTATTGGTCTCTCACCAAAAAAAGCGACGCCTTATTCCCTGATAAACATGATGATTTAACTCTCCAACTGATTGAGTCGGTTAAGGTTGTTTTTGGTGATAGTGGACTAGAACAATTGATCAGCCATAGAGAAGAAGCCAGTAAAGTGCTCTATCAAAGTGCATTGGCGCATCATGCCAGTGTGCTCGATAAACTGCATGCACTTGCCAGACTAAGAACCGACGAGGGCTACGTTGCCACGGTTGAGCAGGAGGATAATCACTTTTGGTTGCTGGAAAATCATTGTCCTATTTGCGCCGCAGCCAGCAGTTGTGTCAATTTTTGCCGCTCAGAGTTACAGCTTTTTCAATGGTTATTTAAGGGGGTAGCGACAGTCAGCAGAGAGGAGCACATTATTGAGGGCGCGCGTCGCTGTGCCTATAAAGTGACACCTGTAACTGGTCTTGCTGGTGAGTCATAATGCAGTCTAAACGGGCAAGATTAGACAGGTTTATTAGCAGCCATACGCAGATACCGAAAAAGCAGATACGGCTAATATTGGCCCAAGGACGGGTGACGGTTGACGGCCAGTTAGCACGTGACATTGATTTAAGGGTCGACCAATTTAGTCATATCGTTTTTGACGGCCAAGTGCTGCAGCAGCGCCGCGCGCGTTACATCATGTTGCACAAGCCTGTGGGGGTGGTGTGCGCCACCAAAGATGAGCAGCACAAAACGGTCATCGACTTGCTCGATGGCACAGATAATAGCGATCTGCATATTGTGGGCAGGCTCGATCTCAATACCTCTGGTCTAGTGCTACTGACCAATGATGGCCAGTGGTCTAAACGCATTATGGCGCCAGACCATAAAGTGGCTAAAACCTATTTAGTGACCCTTAAAAACCCCTTGAGTCAGGAGTATATAGAGGCCTTTGCCCAAGGGTTTTATTTTGCATTTGAAGATATCACCACCTTGCCAGCTCAGTTAACCATAGTGAACGCTGCACAGGGGCATCAAGCATTAGTGACCTTGTATGAGGGGCGATATCACCAAATTAAGCGTATGTTTGGTCGTTTTCGCAATCCCGTCGTAGCACTGCACCGTTTATCGGTTGGCACCTTAGCGTTAGATGAATGCTTGCAACCAGGCCAGAACCGTGAGTTAACACCGCAAGAGGTGGCGACAATATAGTAGGGCGCTATCAACAGGTGACATGGCTGCTTTGCAAGATAAAGATCGATACCACAATTATCACAAAGGTTAATGTTTTGTTGCGAAAGATGTGATCCCCCGCTAGTGTGGTGATGAATCGTTGTGCTATAAACATGAGATGACCCACCTAGACAATAGCGCCGATGACCAGTCAAACCTTAAAAAAAATCAGTGAGCTCGATGTGTTCTGCTTGATGGTGTTTAAGGTGATCTTTCAAACCGGACACGCCAACGTCGCTGCCAAACAACTTAATGTATCAGCGCCTAAAATTAGCCGTTGTTTGAATATGTTACGTGCAACCTTTGATGATGAGTTGTTTTATCGGCGTCAACTGGGGTTAAAGCCCACTCCCATGGCGGAGTTTTTATACGAGCCTGTCTGTCAGTTTTGTGATGCGGTCTTAAAAATAGAGCAATCGGTGGCCGATCAAAGTTGTGAGCCAAGCCGAGATAGCCTCAAAGTGGCGGTGATCCCCAGTATTTTAGCCAGCTTATCGTTAGCTTTTTCACAAAGTGAGCATCAACAGTTAATGGGGCGATTACAGTTTGTGGCTTGGGACTGTGAATCGGCTGACTTAATCCATAATGGCGAGCTTGATATGGGCATCGCCTTTGCCGCCGATAGCGAGCATGCGCTCAGTATTGAGTCGGTTGGGGGGTTATCACGCCTGTGTGTTGCGGCTCAAGAGGGGCATGCTGTTTGGGAGGTAAGCTCACAACTTACTTTAGAGTTCATCTGCCAATATCCGTTTCTGTGCCTAAATGGCAAGGGCTTTAATGACAAAATCGATCCATTAGAAGTATTTGCCCGCCAAGCGGGGATCCCTCTCGATGGTATCGACAGAGTCAGCTGTCGAGATGAATGGTATAGCCACCTGCTGACCATGGGGTCTTTGTCATTCTTACCTTACTCTGAGGCGCAGATCTGCAGCGCCTTACCCGGTATCAAAGTGATACCGCTACCCAGTGAACAGGTGCAACGTTTGCATGGTGATAGCATGTCACCGCAATACCTGCTTATCGAAAATGCGCTGGAATATCGGCGCTACTCAATCGAGCAACGTGAGCTAATTATTCAATTACTCAAGCAATTACTTGCTAGTCATCCTGAGTGAAGTATCAGTTCTGCATATTGAAATTTACCGTTGTAGATTTCGAAATTTCCATTCATGAATCTATAAATTGCAGTCACAACTCGAGCACAATTTACTAACAATTTGGTTTCTCTCCCTTATATTTGGGTAACTGCAATAGCAGCAAATACCTAGAAAGGGATATGGCGATGAAAAAAAATAAAACAACATTATTAGCCGTGGCACTCATGTGTGCCATTGGTGTGAGTGCATGTAGCGATGGTGATGATGGTCAAGACGGTGCACCTGGCACCCCTGGTACGCCGGGAACACCTGGAACCCCAGGAACTCCAGCTGGGTCTGTTGTGAAGACGGTCAATTCAGCAGCAGACTTCATGCTAACCTTACAACCTGCCGATATCGTCGTTGTGGGCACAGAGGCTTTTAGCCTTAAATTCGATGTGACCGGCAAAAATGCAAAAGGAGAAGAGGTACCTTTTACTGGCTTAGACAAGATAGCCTTATATGTCACCAATGAAGTGGTCAACACTACCGATGTTGGCGCGCCCATGTTGTGGTCAAATAATGCATTAGTGAATGAGTTTGGCTCGAGTATGTACTGTACATTGACGGGGAAAGCCACGGCTCGTGGCGGCGCAGAAGTCGATGCGTGTACCTTAGTTGAAGATCCTGCCAACCCAGGTAGCTATACCGGTACTTGGACACACGATGGAAATGCTCCTGTTGTCTCTGCCGCAGGCGATCCTAATAGCCTGTTTAGGGTGATGATCCGTAGCTATGATGTGACTGACGCAAGCGGTGAGGATATCTCAGATAAGTTACTCTCGGCTCCGCTGGACTTCATTCCAGCCACGGGTGAGTTAGCCGTGTCGACCAAAGATGCGGTATCTAATGCCGCGTGTATTCAGTGTCACAGTGAGCTGAAAGGCTATGGTGACAGCGATATGCGCATTGCCAATATTGGTGCTCATCACAACTATCAAAAAGTTGAAAACTGTGTCGCGTGTCATAATCCTGCTTATGCCGCCGATCAAAACGATCCTGAAAAAGGTTATAACCCTAACTTCAATGCCATGATCCACACCATTCACGCGGGTGGCCACCTTGCAGATTGGGGCGTGTTAAAAGGGGATGCGTTAGATGAGTTTGGCGAGATCCACTTCCCTGCGGAGCTGAACGAATGTACCGCATGTCATGATAACGGTGAGCAGTGGAATGCTAATGTCTACCGTGAAGCGTGTGTGGGCTGTCACGTTACCGTTAACTTTGAAACCGGTGAAGGCCACTCTGAATATCAATTACCACAAGCAGATGATTCAGCCTGTATGACCTGCCATGTTGGTGGACTCAGCCCAGCAGTTGCCCATAAAGTGGGTGTTAGAGCCATAGCAACCGATTCTATTGAGATTGCAGTGAGTTCAGTTGCTTATACTGAAAGTGCAACGGCAGATCTTGATGAAATAGTTGTGACCTTTGATGTGACTGTCGATGGTACTCCTGTTGCCGATGGCTTCGAATTCACAAATTATACCAAGTATGATGAGATGAAGACGGGTTGGGTTGATGCCGATGGTACTTATTACACTAGTGGTTCGGTGTTCCTTAATGGCGTAGTCGCAGCCGGTGGTAAGCTGGTGGTGACTCAACAAGGAGAATTCAATCTCGATGGAAAGAGTATTGCCATTACGCCTCGTTTCTCTGTCTGTACTGATGCAAAAGGTAAGTTAGCGCCATGTGCAGATGCCTCTACCGCGATAGAGTACCTCGCTATTACTATGGAGCCCACCTACTGGAACCTTGCTAATGCCGACGGAAGTGGTGCAATACCTTCTCGTTTCGCCGTACCAGAGCGCGTGACTGCTGATGAAGCTAAATGTAATGCTTGTCACACATCTTTAGGTATTGCTAAGCATTACGGTAATGAACGCTTCGACCAGTGTGTAGGTTGTCACAATAGTACTTGGGGTGGTTCATATCACCCAATTGTCGAATATAAGAGTGATGAAGTGGATGCCGATGGTAAGCCAATCTTTAAGACTGTTGAGGGATTAAAATATAGTACTCGCGACCTGTTTGCTGTAGCACATAGATTCCATAGCGGTCTTTGGGATGACAACCGTGGCTTCCCCGCCATTCACTTAAACTCTGATTTGGAAACTATTGGTTACCCTGCTGTTGCCACTGAATGTACTGCTTGTCATAAAGATGGTGTTAGTTTATTTGCCGCCGATGGTGGGTTAGCTTCAGGTAAACGCGCAATTGCTGTTAATGCCGGTGCTACCGAGTTTATTAGCCCAACAGCTGAAGCATGTCGTACCTGTCATGCCCACTCTTCAGAAGCGGCTAAGGCTCACTTCAAGAGTAATGGTGCGACAGTGGATGGCTCACCCGATAATACGGCCAATCTTCCCGTTGAGTCTTGTGCAACTTGTCACGCTGAAGGTAAGACTTATGGTATTGATAAGGTTCATATGGGAGGCGCTCACTAACAGGTATGTGTACCCAAGATAGCCATAACAATAAATCTCGTTAAGTGGGCTCATCCCTGCTAATAGCTCACTGAGATAACGCAGTTTTTGGGGACCTACGCGGTCCCCCTTTTTTATGGCTCGTTTTTATAGCCGGTTTCTATGGTCGAGAGTGATTATTTAGCGTGCGGTAGTTTATGCCAATTCAATTGATTAAGTGAGCAGGTGCTCACCCATTGGTATTTCAATTAATCAGGCGACTTAAGTACTAATACCACCAAGGGGAGTTGCCGATAAAGTCGTAAATATCAGCCCGCGATTTAATTTTATACCCTAGGGGCTGTTGATCTTTTAAGGTTGTTTTTGCAGTGAATGGTTGGGTATTTATACAAGGCAGAAGCTTTGTGGTGTAGTTGTTCTACATAAAAAGCTGAGAACGCAGTAGAAATACCCAACAAACGCTGCCCGAAGGGGTCGGCTAAAAACGTTTTACTCTTTGTTAAGTGAATTTTGCTTAGATGACTAGGCTGCAATCCACTCGCCTCAATTAAAACGTTTTTGTCTCGAACAACATTCAACCCGCAAAGATCAACAGGCCCTTGGTATCATGGCAAAGAATATAGAGAGCCGCTGGGATACTTAGTGAGTAGGAGTGCTGACATCAGTCAGAATACATCGATGAGCTGTGGAGGTAAAAAGGGGCGAATACGGCCCCTTTTTATGCCAATCACAACCTGTAAATAATCAGGCGTGAAACACTTAAATTACTGACTTTGTTGTAATTTAAGTAGCCATTTACCGTAAAGGAAAATCCCCACAGCCGAAATGGTGCCGATTGCCGCGATGATATACCACGCCATACCGATATTGTGAGTGTTATACAGTAAGGTGGTGAGCGATTGCGCCGACTCGCCGGTATAGCTCACCAACGTGGTGAAGGCTTCACCCTGTGGGATCGCCGCCACATCACTCACACTCATGCCGCGCTCAGCTAATAGCTCTCTGGAGAAGATCTCTTTTGAGGCGTAAATTTCATATAATTTAGGGCCAAAATAGCCTTCCAATCCCCAGCCTATCCCTTGGGGGAGCATCACAAAGCCTAAA
This sequence comes from Shewanella algidipiscicola, assembly GCF_900380485.1. Taxonomy (NCBI): domain Bacteria; kingdom Pseudomonadati; phylum Pseudomonadota; class Gammaproteobacteria; order Alteromonadales; family Shewanellaceae; genus Shewanella; species Shewanella algidipiscicola. Next base: position 472,293 of record NZ_OXJV01000001.1, read on the forward strand.
TACATGGCCTTTTTACCTTCGGGGGCGATGTTGCCCATAAACTCGTTCTTTTTCGGGCTAATCATCATCTCACCGAAAGAAAACATGGCGATGGCCAGTACAATCATCCAGGCCGCATTGGTCGCACCAATAAATACAAAGGCTAAGATACTCAATAAGCAGCCACCTAACATGGCGGTGGTGATACGGTATTTAGCGGTCAGTGCTGCGACTAAGAAGCAACTGGTCATGATCATACCCGCGTTAAGGTTAAGCATGCCTTCTGGCATCACCTTGGTGCCGCTGTTATCGAGCCCGAGCCAGAACTGCAATATTCCGTTTGAGGTGCCCTCAGGGCCAAACAAACTGGTAACAATCACGCTAGTATCGACCCACTCGGCAATGTGGATAGGCAGCACATCAAATAACGAGTTAAACAGAAACCAGAAACCAGCAAACACCAACATATAGTAGATCACTACTGGTTTTTTAAGTTCATGCCAAGCGTCTTTCCATAGGGCTTGTTGCGTCACTTCACCATTTTTTATCTGAAGGTTACGCGCTAAACGCTCATCTTTCCCCGGCTCTTTATAGGCCAATAAAAAGAGAAAGTTGAGCGAAATAATCGCGGCGCAAGCATAAAACACATTGTCCCAAGAGAGCTGGCGCATATGCACGGCAACGAGGGGCCCTAAGAAACCACCGATGTTGACGACCTGATAAAAAATCCCCCACGCCATCGAGGTGTTTTGCCTCCCCGTCGATAGCACTAAGGTGCCTTGAATGCCGGGCTTAAAGATGCCGGTACCACCTGCTAATAACATGGCACCAAATAGGAACCCCCAGAAATTGGGGAATAAGGCCATCACTAAATAGCCGCCTATTTTGATTAGGGTGGAGGCGAAAATCGTTTCCTTATAACCGACGCGATCGGAAATGCCCCCGGTAAACACAGGAATAAAGGTTTGCATCAAGGCCCAAATAGAGATGATAACGCCATAGTCGTGCAAGCTAATGCCCAAACCGCCTTCAGACACCGGCGCTTTGGCATATAGGCCAGCACTGGCTTTGACGCCGTAGTAAGCGATACGCTCTACCAGCTCCATGCCGCCGACAATCCAAAAAATATAACTTAAGCTGGCAATGGAGGCCCACATACCCAGCTGTTTCACTTCACGCAGGTCATTATCTGCATAAGTATTGTTGGAATCGCTCATACCTTTCCTTCTTAATTCTTATCCCAGTCCCATTAATGGCGTGCTGTTGACTAATGGTTAAAATGAACGGCTGCGGTATTGTTATTTTCTCAATTAAAACAAAGCATTACCTTAACGTTTGCCGGCTCATTTTTTATCATCAGTAAAGCATGTGTTTATGTAATGTGATGGGCACTCTTTATTGTTGTTTTATACGCAACGATGTTGATATTGCGCTAATGGCTTGTGATGTCGTGGCACACTTTACCTAAATTTCGTCCTAAAAACCAAAGTGATTATCTTCAGGGGCGGGCTAGTTTAGGATTAGGGGCTCTGGTTCAGGGTTTGGTACCGGATTAGGATTAGGCTCAGGAGCCGGTGTGGTAGGTGGGGGCGTAGGCGGCGTGGTTGGCGGGATAATACCACCTGCGCCGGTGATATTTAGGGTTTTTATCCGTCATTAGTATTTCTTTGTAGGTATAAAACATTGTTTTTTATGATGATAATTGTTAATAATATTGGGGGGGGCTTGATGGCATTGCTCTCCTTCCAAGGGAGTAAATACCGCGTGTGGTATGCAGATAAGCCTGTACATACATCATCAGCTATCTGTCATTTTTGAATATGGGTGAGTCGAGGAAAATAGGTATGTCTAGGTTAAAAAATGAATCGTTGCAAGCCACTACACAGGCTACGCCATCTCAAGCTCATGGCTTTTTCGAACGTTTTAAATTGGTTCGCTTTCAATTAAAGCTTAATGTGTTTTTAGTCATCCTCTCTTTTTCTCTATTGGGTTATAAGGGGATAACCGGTATGCAAGATGCGGGCGACTCCATCAGCGACTTATACAGCCAAGGCATGCAGCACAGCATTCGCGCCGGTAAAATTTTAAATGCCTTAGAAGGGGCGCGCAGTGCCTTATTGCTAGGGTTTCAGCATGATCCTTCGAGTGAATTTGCTACCATGCACAATCATCCAGCGAGTCAGCATGTTGAAGATAGCCAAGCGATGCTGACACTGCTTGCGGATGTGGTCGATAATGAAATTTTAGCCTCAGATTTAGCTCCAAAAGAGCATGAGTTAGTACAGCAGCTGGCCACCTCGTTGGATAAAGTGACCAGAGCAGGCTTTAACCCCGCCATCGCCGCGCTCAGTCAAGGCGACTATACGCAATCGAATCATATATTACTCACCCAAATTAACCCCATGTTGAGCGAGATCACCCGCCAAGCGCAGGCTTTTTTAAACCTGCAAATTAATGAAGGCAAGCTCAGCTATGAAACATTTCAAGACAATATGGCACTGTATATTCTGTTAGTGGTGCTTTTTTCCAGTATCAGTATGTTAGTGATCGTATTCAGTGCCACGCTGATTATTCGCCGAGTAAATCAGTCGGTTGTGCAGCTTGAACAGACCGCCGATGATATTGCCAGTGGTGATTTAACCCAGCGTATCGCATTAGGGGGCGATGATGAGTTTGCCCATATAGCCAATTATGTCAATCGGATAACCGCTAGATTTCAGCAGGTGGTACAAAATGCCCATGGGTCGACAGCGCAACTGGCCAGCGCTGCAGAAGAAAACTCTGTGGTGGTGACTCAAGCCCAGCGTAGTGTGGTTGAACAGCAGCAACAAACCCAGCAGGTTGCCACCGCGATACATGAATTTACCGCGACAGTGCGTGAAGTGGCTAGCAGTGCAGCCTCGGCTGCCCATGCATCCGAAGCCGCCAATGAGGCGGCTCACCATGGTCAAACTGTGGTTAATGAGAGCATGGCGGTGATCCAAACCTTGGCCACCGAGCTTGAAGATGCCAGCAAGGCGATGACCCTGCTATCACAACATTCAAACGAGATAGGCAGCGTTATCGAAGTGATCCAAGCCATTTCTGAGCAAACTAATTTACTGGCACTCAATGCGGCGATTGAGGCGGCGCGAGCGGGTGAGCAGGGGCGTGGCTTTGCCGTGGTGGCCGATGAGGTGCGCTCGCTGGCTAAACGGACACAGGATTCAACCGAGGAGATCCAAAAGATGATCCAGCGTCTGCAGCAGGGGGCTAAAGACTCTATGGTGATGATGGAACGCGGCACCGAGCAGGTTAAATTAAGTGTCGATAAATCGCAGCTGGTGGGTAATGCGCTGCAGCAGATCATGCAAAGTATTGAGCAGATCAATGGCTTAAATGCGCAAATCGCTACCGCATCAGAAGAGCAGAGTGCGGTAACCGAAGAGATTAATATTAATATCACCAGCATCAGTGATATTGCAGAGCAGACCGCCGCAGGCGCCGAACAAAGCAATGCCGCGACCCAAGAGTTGGCAAAGCTGGCCGAGTCGACGGCGCAAGAGATTGCTTATTACAAGGTGTGAGCCTTTTTGGCTCAACCTCTAACGCCATAGCTTTAGACTTAAGCCATAAAGGCGTTAGCAATAAAAATGTCGACAATAAAAAAGGCAGTCTTATGACTGCCTTTCTTGTTAAGCGGTTATTGCTATCTATGTCTTCAAGTCTTCAAGTCTTCAGACCTTCCAGCCCTAAAACCTTGTAGCTCGCAAACGGGGTTAAGCTTCTAGCTTGGCAAGCTCTGCTTTTTGCTCGGTGAGCTTGTCCATATCACGTTGGTATTCTGCCTGCTTAGCGCGCTCTTTTTCAATCACGGCAGCAGGGGCTTTCGCCACGAAACCTGGGTTAGATAGCTTACCTTCGATACGCTTAAACTCGCCGGCTAGTTTCTCAAGCTGCTTGTCGATACGCGCCATCTCTGCCGCCACATCGATAAGACCCGCCATCGGGATCAGTAGCTCCATGTCACCAATCAACTGCGTGGTCGACATAGGCGCGGTGTCGTCGTCGCCAAGAATGGTCATGCTTTCAAGTTTAGCCAAGGTCTTAAAGAAGGCTTGGTTAGTCTCAATACGGGCCTTGTCGCGCTCGCTCACGCCACGCAGCAGTGCATTAAGCGGCTTGCTTGGGGCGATGTTTAGCTCAGCGCGGATGTTACGCACCGCAGTGATCACTTGCTTCACCCACTCAAGGTCTTCCATCGCAACTGCATCGACTTTGTCCGCCTGATACTCAGGGAACGGCGCGAGCATCAAGGTGTCGCCTTCAACGCCTGCCAGCGGTTTAACGCGCTGCCAAATCGTCTCAGTGAGGTATGGCATCATTGGGTGCATCAGGCGCTGCATCGCTTCAAGGATGGTCACCAAGGTGTGGCGAGTACCACGAAGCTGGGCGTCAGTGCCGCTTTGCATCACAGGCTTAGTGAGCTCTAAGTACCAGTCACAGAACTGGTTCCAAGTGAACTCATAGATGGTGTTGGCCGCTAGGTCGAAGCGGTAGCTTTCCATGTGCTCATCAAAGGTTTTCACGGTTTGGTTAAACAGACCGATAATCCAGCGATCGGCTAACGACAGCTCCATTTCGCCGCCATGTTGGCCACAATCTAATGGTTCGCCTACTGCATCATCTGCAGCATCATCGGCTTGTGCTTCGGTGTTCATTAACACGTAGCGTGATGCGTTCCAGATCTTGTTACAGAAGCTGCGGTAACCGTCGAGACGCTTCATGTCCCAGTTGATATCGCGGCCAGTGGAGGCCATTGATGCCAAGGTGAAACGCAGTGCATCTGTGCCGTGGGCTTCGATGCCGTCGCTGAACTCTTTGCGGGTGCTCTTTTCGATTTTCGCCGCCAACTGAGGCTGCATCATGTTGCCAGTGCGTTTTTCGACTAAGGCTTCAAGGTCGATACCGTCAATCATATCCAGAGGATCGAGCACGTTACCCTTAGACTTAGACATCTTGTTACCCGCTTCATCGCGGATAAGGCCAGTCACATAGACCGTCTTAAACGGCACTTGTGGTTTGCCATTTTCATCTTTAATGAAGTGCATGGTCATCATGATCATGCGCGCCACCCAGAAGAAGATGATGTCAAAACCTGTCACCAACACGTCGGTTGGGTGGAAGGTTTTAAGCGCCTTAGTATCTTCTGGCCAGCCTAAGGTTGAGAAGGTCCATAAGGCTGAGCTGAACCAAGTGTCCAGTACATCAGGGTCTTGGCGTAGCACTACGGTATCGGCTAAGCCGTGCTTAGCACGTACTTCGCTTTCATCGCGGCCAACGTACACTTTACCCGCTTCGTCATACCAAGCAGGAATACGGTGTCCCCACCATAGCTGGCGCGAGATACACCAATCTTGAATGTCACGCATCCAAGAGTTGTACATGTTCTCATACTGCTGTGGTACAAACTTGATATCACCGTTTTCAACCGCTTCCATGGCGGTTTTCGCCATTGGCGCTACGGCCACATACCATTGGTCTGTCAGTAGTGGCTCAATCACCACACCAGAGCGATCGCCATAAGGCACTTTTAATCCGTGTGGGTCAATTTTGCCCAGCAAGCCTAAGGTTTCAAACTCTTCAACAATGGCGCTACGGGCTTTAAAACGGTCAAGGCCGGCATAACGCTCTGGCAGAGCGTTGTCTAACTCGTTGTTGGCGGTGCCGTCGCTGTTAACCACTTCGGCCGTTGAGCGGATGGCCGCGTCCATGGTTAAGATGTTGAACATGGGTAGGTTGTGACGCTTACCGACTTCGTAGTCGTTAAAGTCATGGGCTGGGGTGATTTTTACACAACCGGTACCAAATTCCATGTCGACGTAATCGTCGGCAATGATCGGAATACGGCGGTTAACGATAGGCAGCAGGATAAACTTGCCAATCAGTGATTGATAACGCTCATCATCAGGGTGCACAGCAACGGCACTGTCACCTAACATGGTTTCAGGGCGCGTAGTGGCGACTTCAAGGTAGTCTTTACCGTCGGCGGTCAGTGCGCCATCGGCAAGCGGGTAGCGGAAATGCCACATGCTACCTTGCTTCTCTTTGTTCTCAACTTCGAGATCTGAGATCGCGGTGTGCAGCTTTGGATCCCAGTTAACCAGACGCTTACCACGGTAGATGAGCTCATCTTCATACAGACGAACAAACACCTCTTGTACCGCTTCAGACATCCCCTCGTCCATGGTGAAACGCTCACGATCCCAATCAACCGATGCGCCAAGACGACGTAGCTGTTTAGTGATGGTGCCGCCCGATTGGTTTTTCCAATCCCAGATACGCTCGATAAAGGCATCGCGACCTAAATCATGACGGCTCTTACCCTCTTCGGCTTCCACTTTGCGCTCAACCAGCATCTGGGTGGCAATACCGGCATGGTCGGTACCCACCTGCCAAAGGGTGTTTTTGCCCTTCATGCGCTGGTAACGGGTTAACGTATCCATGATGGTATCTTGGAAGGCATGGCCCATATGCAGACTGCCCGTCACGTTTGGTGGCGGGATCATGATGCAATAGTTGCCTTTTGACTCATCGCCGTGCGGCTTAAAGTAACCTTTCTCTTCCCAGTTCTGGTAGAGGCTTTGTTCGATTGACTGCGGGTTGTATGTCTTTTCCATAGGAGCGTGTGCTTCTCAAACTAATTAATTGGTTGTTGGGTCGTTAGGGGGATCCCTAACTGGCGATACTGACGATAACGATCGCGGGCGGTCGCTTTCATGGCTGCATCGTTAGCAACGAAGTCGATAATCTGGCCAAAGTTTACCGCAAATTGCGGCGCTTGGTCTGCAAGATTTATCAGAAGATGACGATTTTTATTAGGGCCGAGCTTATCAAAGCCAATTTCCACTGGCGCGCCGCCTGTTGGCCCTTCCCCTTTTAGGTTGTGGGGCACGAATGCTGTTGGCTCAAATTGCCATAAAATTTCGTCAATGGCATAGGCTTGCTGTTGGTCGTTGCAATGAATATACACCAATTGCTGGCGAGCAAACGCTTGCTGCGCAAGTTGACACGCCAAACGGTAAACATCATCGAGCGCCGATGTCACCGTAGCTGCTGCGGCAGCAGGTTGCCCAGCTTTAGGAAGTGTTTGCGGCATCAGGTAAAACAGGGCGTTTGGCATTATCTGGCTCTATGTTGGCTGAGTCTGACTTGATGATTGACGAAAGGGGAGATTTTACACTAAAAGTGAGTTGTTAAACCAGAGGGGGAGGGGATTTGTCGAATAACAAATTGGGTAATATTGTTGGTGGTAGCGTTTGGCCGCATTGGCATTTATTGGGGTGATTGAAGGTCGCACCTTCATGGTTATCAATCGCCTGTCCGGCGGGGAATGTGCAGATACTTCTGCTCCACGCCGTAAATCCGTCCGTGGAGGCTCGACGATGGCATCCCTGCCATCAACGTCCGCAGCCGCATCTACACTGGATTATTGCTCTCTTCGATTTGACCGTGTTTGGGTACATGAAGTATTTGATGTGGGGTTGGTAGGCCAAGGCCTTTTGGAATTGAATTTTGCCTGCTGAAGACCAATGCTTCATTATTTTGAATAGCTTGGCAGCAGGTGCAGTGTATGGATACACCAACTTTTTCGACATTTCCGTGTTAGAACTTTAATTCTCTGTATATATTCGTTCAGATTATTTTTTCTCCTAAGCATTTTACGCACTGTTAAGGAGTGAGCAACGCAATACCGATGCTATAGCAAATCACCTTAAACACTAAACGCAACACATAGTAAAAATGCCACGCGTTGCGAATCACTCCTAAACGGTTTGTTATATTTCTTTTCCTTGAATTGCACTTGACCTTAATTTAGCGCCAACAGTTGCATCCACAATGGTTTCTCTAATCTTCGATACTTTCTCACTTTTTAAGAAAGCAACATCAATGTATTTTGCGAATGAAATCAGGTCATTTTTTAGTTTTAAATGTTTTTCTATAACTTCAAGTCCTGCCTCTCTGCTTTTGACACTATCTAGCTCTTTAATAAGTAGATCATAATCAACTAACACAGACTCTTTTTTACTAACTACTTCTGGCTTCTGGCTAGCTTTTTTCACTAATCTTAAAGAAATCTCGAATTCACCAGACTCTAACTTTGTCAAATCTGATTCACTTAACTCATCAATTAATGACACCAAGGAAGATAAATAGTTTTTTACAATAATATTGTGCTTCATATTACAATCCTAGCTTATTTCTAAACTCACCAACAAGCTCTTCAATTTCACCAACAATATCAGAGTGCGTATTATTTGAGTATGAGTTGAGGACTACAGGCATACCATTTCGTGGAGCATCAGCAAAGATCGTCTTATTTTCCCGGAACACACTATCAAATACAGGAACACCTAATCGCTTCGTCTGAGAGATGTAATGTCGTTGGGCAGATATTGGTTTACCAGATGTAATTTGAATCATAGTGAAAATTACCCCCATAAACTCAGGAGATGCTTCGTTAAACTCATCATCTTTCTTAGCGTAGAAGTTAAAGTCATCTATTAGGGTCTCTACACTTGTTTTAAGGTAGTCTATACCTAGAGTAGAAAGGTAATCAGGCTTGGCTGGTACTAGTATTTTGTCGGAGGCAATTAAAGCATTCTTAGTAACAATATTAAAGTTAGGTGGACAATCAATGAGCACAACATCATAGTTCATTTCTTTAGCTAGCTTATTAAGCTCCTCTCTCAACTTACCATGAACCTTGAGGTATTTTTTCTGAGTTTGCGTTGGACTTGCACCGCCCAGCAATGTTGCAAGTTCAAGGTCAACGTTTATTAAGCCAAGGTGAGAAGAAATTATGTCTACACATCCACTTCTGCTTCTATTTTTTAGAAAATTGTTAACAACCTCTGGTCTTACCCTTAGGTCTGACAAAGGCATAGTAGGGTTTCCTTGGCTAATGCAATCAAACCAACTTTTAATTGTTCTATTTTCTTTTAAGTGCTTATCCCAGTAGTCTGGAGTAACGAAAGAAAATGTTAAGCTAGCCTGTGCATCCATATCTAGGATTAGTACACTCTTTCCTTCCCATGCCAACTCAGCAGCTAAGTTTGATGTCACTGTTGTTTTACCGACGCCGCCTTTGTAATTTATTATTGATACTATTTCCATATTATTTCTCTATTACTGATGATTGCTGATAAAATATAACGCCCGCAACACGGGCAAAATTGAAGCGCAGCGGAAATTTTGTCCCAGTGCCTGCGCTTGTTAAATTTTGTTACCTCGCCAGCGCTTTGGCCAGCCTCTCCAGTCAAATGAGTCGTCATAGTCGACCAGAGCCATGACCATATCCTCTACCATTTTCTCAAGATCACTCATTACACTACCACCAACTGTAACATTAACTATTGTTCCACCAGTTCCTGGTCCATGAGGCTCGGAAATAGTTCTATGCCACTGAAACCTTGAGGAAATAATCTCTGAAAAGTACTTTTGAGCTGACTGTTCACCGAATTGGGCTGGAGAGTAATAGTTTGATAGCGTGACTAACACACCGGTCAAACTATCAATATAATCATAGTTTGCTTGCACCATAGTTGCTGTTAGCCCAGTATCCCATTTAGGTTGTGCTTGAGATAACAGTGCTTGCTTAAATTCAGGCAAGGAGTTTATGTAATCCATTGGTGGATCTTTTAACTCAACAGGTAGATGTGGTCTAGAAACCTGTGTTTCAATCTGTTGGCTTATACTCACATCACCAACCTGCCTGCTTACAGCCCTTTCATCAGCTATTTTTCTTCTTTCCGAGACTCGCTCCATCCATTCGTCACGGTACTTTATAACTAGGGGGGCATTTAGTTTTCTACCAACCCCCCCCTTTAGCTGAGTGTCGTTATGGCATTCGAGACAAAGAAGGGATAGGTTTTCTAATTTATTATTACTAGGATCTTCATCAATGTGATGAATTTGAGTCGCCTTTCCCCTCTCCCTGCATACACAACAAGTTCTATCCGATGAAAACATTACCTCGGCAGAAAGATCACTAGGAATTGGCACTCGATTCTTGGTCATAGCTTCCCTGGAAATTATTAGTGAGACCTTGCAAGGTACGCTACCTTGTAAGGTAGGGCGCCAAGCATGAAATAAATGGGGGCAGAGAAAACTTTTGAGGGCGTCGGTTGGCGCATGGTGGTTGGCTTTTCCTTCCCTGAATGGCGTGGTCGATGTTTGAGTCGAGTTGGCCTAGCTCTGTCCTTGATTGGTGATACTTTAATCTATTCTGCTGGTTGTAATCAACATGTTATGCCACATTTCAGTATGCTTTTTTCCGTAAAAATAATAGCTTGTATCAAATATTAACAGATGAAGCTAAATCGAAGAGATGAAATGACCCAGTGTAGATGCGGCTGCGGACGTTGATGGCAGGGATGCTCTCTGACATCCCTGTCATCGCGGCATTTGTGAATCCATTCACTTCAGATTCCATCGTCGAGCCTCCACGGACGGCTCACAACGATATCCCTATCTAAAAGCCAGTTCGGCATCCCTGCCTCTCGTTCGTAGGCTCGAAGCTACGCTTCACTCACCGTGTAGCAGAAGTATCTGCACATATGCCCACGGCAGGTGATTGATAGCAGCGAAGGTTAACGCTTAATCAACCCTCACCGCAGGTGATAGATTGCCATGAAGGTACGACCTTCAAACAGATTCAATAAATAAGCACTCAGCTAAATGTTCGCTAGTACGTCACTCACCTTACCCAATGAAGCTACATCGAAGAGAGTTAATAACCCAGTGTAGATACGGCTGCGGACGTTGATGGCAGGGATGCCATCGTCGAGCCTCCACGGACGGATTTACGGCGTGAAGCAGAAGTATCTGCACATATGCCCACGGCAGGTGATTGATAGCAGCGAAGGTTAACGCTTAATCAACCCTCACCGCAGGTGATAGATTGCCATGAAAGTACAACCTTCAAACACATCCAATAAATACGAACTCAGCTAAATGTTAGCTAACACGTCACTCACCTTACCCAATGAAGCCAAATCGAAGAGACGAAATGACCCAGTGTAAACGCGGTTTTGGCCCTTGGCGACAGGATGTCGCCGTGGAGCCTCCATGGATGGAATCTCGGCGAGCCAAAAGAGTGTTTGCACATTCCTCGCCGGACAGGCGTTAAGTAGCAATGAAGTTACGACCTTCAAACACATCCAATAAACAAGAACTCAGCTAAATGTTCGCTAGTACGTCACTCACCTTACCCAATGAAGCTACATCGAAGAGAGTTAATAACCCAGTGTAGATGCGGCTGCGGACGTTGATGGCAGGGATGCCATCGTCGAGCCTCCACGGACGGCTCACAACGATATCCCTATCTAAAAGCCAGTTCGGCATCCCTGCCTCTCGTTCGTGGGCTCGAAGCTACGCTTCACTCACCGTGTAGCAGAAGTATCTGCACATATGCCCACGGCCGGTGATTGATAGCAGCGAAGGTTAACGCTTAATCAACCCTCACCGCAGGTGATTGATAGCAGCGAAGGTTAACGCTTAATCAACCCTCACCGCAGGTGATAGATTGCCATGAAGGTACGACCTTCAAACTCACACACCTGCCGAACAGGCGTTGTATTAACTCTCGGTCGATGAGATGAGAATATCGAACCTTGGGTTGTCTCTTAGGTTAGCAAAGTCGGCTTCATTGGCGGCTACCTCTCTAAAGGAGACACTGTTTTCAATGGCTTGCTGCAGATCCGACAAGGCGCGATCTTCCTGCCCTAGGCAGGCGAAGGCGCAGGCACGTTGATAGAGGGCATGGGCATTATTAGAGTCGACTTCGAGCACGCGATTACACAGGCTGAGCGCCCAGTTAAACTCGCGCATCTCCATGGCGGCATCGGCTTTGGAAGTCATGGCTTCGAGATCGCCCGGGCGAATGGTTAAGATCTCATTGTACACCGCGATTTTTTGCTCTGGGGTTTGCGCGCCTTGGGCGTGTAACCACAGCGTATGAATTTCATTAATAATTTCAATATCACGGTTGTTCTTGGTGATGATGCGGCTCTTACGTTTAAGCTCGTTTTCCAGTTCCTTAAATTTAGATTCATATTGTTCGGTAATATTATCGAGCTGGTCGGCTGCGAGTTTGGCGGTATTCATTTTTATCTCGCGCAGTGATTGCCAGCCGATAAAGGCGATAAGCGAGGCGACGCCAGCGATAATATAAAAGAAGTAGGTTACGGTCACGTTGGCATAGTTAAGCGACTTGTCGGCAACCGACAGTTCGCGGTCGGTAATGCTCACTATCATGCGACGCTCAAGGTCTTGTTGCTCGCTTCTTAATAGCTTGAGTTCATCGAGAATATAGCGCTCAACCAGAGGCCTATCGAGAATATCGGTTTGGGAGTGAGTCAAAGGGGCCGTTGATGTAGGAGTGTCTACCGTTTCATCATTGTTGGCGGCATTAACCGGTATCGCAAATGTCATGAAAAGCAGTGTGAATAAGGGGAGTAACAGACGTGACATAGGTGATTCCTTTGAGCAAATATAAAGAGGTAGCATCAAACAAGGTTTGAGCGCATCACACCCTAACAATTTCCACAGTCAGATGCCAACCCAATGGCAACAAAGATATCCGTTTAGCTCACATTTATGCGGCGATGCAGTAGATAAAAAAGGGCAGCCCTTACAGGCTGCCTAAATGCAGAGATAATAAACAGATGATAAATATCGACACATTAAACCGTATTGGGTGTATCACCTCCTTTGGGGGCCGAGCTGAAGATATCAGCTGAGCCCTGTTATTGTGTCTGCTACCCGTTGGCCACAAGACAATGACCCTTAGAGGCATTGACTCTAGGTATAGCGGCAAACGTTGTCTCTCATGGAACTCAACCAATACGGGATTCGGCGATGAAAGCGTAAGCGGCAAGGAGTGCATGAGTGGCGTTATTATGAGGCTAGCTTTTTTGACGTATATTGAACTTAATCACACTGTTTTGGCCGCTGAGAAATCAAAAAATATCAATCAAAATATCAGCAATACGCTTGGCTGTTTATCGCGCAATTTAATAAATACTTGGTGTATATCACTGTTGATTTCGCTGGCTGTTAGTGGCTTGTTTCGCCCCTTGAAATGTTATGAAACCTAAAGCAGAGATATCGAGGGCATATCAGGATTATTCAGTTGTAAAAAAGTGGCTCGATAGTAAAACAGGGGGCGTTAATGGTGGTGAGCGTGCTTTAACTCGTGTTTTACCTTGCGTGTGGCTTACTGTGGTTATGGCTTTTGGGGCGCAGGCAAACGGTTGATTGGTGAGTTGATGGCTCGCTTATGAGAGTAAGCTGAATAGGGTTATGGTGGCGCAAAGGCGCGACTTCATGCCGCGCGATAGCAGACTCACTCATACAGTCCTAACGTTGAGGCCTAACGATGAGGAAGCCTTGGCTGCTCTCTTAATCTTAGATGGCGATTGAGGCGTTAAAATTGTGAAAAGTCGACGTGTGGCAGGTGCTCAAATCCCGGTTTGGCAAACAGGTAACCCTGCATCAGGTCAATACCAATATCACGCAGCCAAACCATCTCTTCGACAGTTTCTATGCCTTCGGCTAGGCAGGTGATGTTGAGCTCGTTAAACATATTAAGGGTATGTTTTACAATCGCTTGGCGCGCAATGTCTTGGTCGATATTGCGGATAAGATCCATGTCGAGCTTAATTATATTAGTCTGAAAATTGGCTAATAACCCCAGTCCAGCATACCCGGCACCAAAGTCATCGATTGCTGTGATAAATCCCAGCGAGCGGTAGTATTCGACTATGCGCCGAACGTGATCGCCATCTTCGATTTTTTCCACTTCGGTAAATTCAAACATGATTTTATCGGTGGGAAAGCCATACTCTTTGGCGGCGGCAAGAGTAGTGCGAATACAGCGTTCGGGCTGATAAATTGCATTGGGTAAAAAATTGATGCTCAGCATGCTATCAAGCTCAAGCTTGGATGCTAATGCAATGGCCTTCACGCGACACGCTTGATCGAAGGCATAACGATTATTTTCAGTGATTTGGGAGATAATGGAAAAGGCCGATTCATTATTTAGGCCCCGCACTAAGGCTTCATAGCCAAATATCTGCTGTTGCTTAATATTAATAATGGGCTGAAAGGCCATGGTAAAATCAAAGCATAACTGGGTGTTGTTGGCACAATTGCGACAAGAAAATGTGTCGAGATTAAAGTCTGCATTCAAAATGGTATCTTCCACCAAGCATCCCTTGTCAGGTCTATTTGTTGTTAAGGTTAGTCGCTTTACTGTACATCTACAAGTGGTTGGAAATGACAATAGATTTTGGTGACTGTTTTGCTATCTTAGCATACAAAAAAGTGAAGCTGAGTGCTTCACTTTTGTCTGTGATGATGACCCTGTTACGATGTCAATTACTCGCCTTGTTCAACACCGGCACGATTGATCAAAAATTGGGTGAGCAAAGGAACAGGGCGACCCGTTGAGCCTTTATTCGCGCCACTGTTCCAAGCTGTGCCTGCAACGTCGATGTGGGCCCAATTGTACTTTTTGGTAAAGCGCGACAGGAAGCACGCGGCGGTGATAGCACCTGCTGGGCGGCCACCTAAGTTGGTCATATCGGCAAAAGGGCTTTCAAGGTGTTCTTGATACTCATCCCACAGTGGTAAGCGCCATGCGCGGTCACCACTTTGCTCACCTGCATTAAGCAGCTCGTGCGCCAATGGATTATGTGACGAGAACAATCCAGAGGCATGTTTACCCAGAGCGATCACGCAGGCGCCTGTTAGGGTCGCGGTATCGATCACCAGCTCTGGGTCGAAACGCTCAACGTAAGTCAGCACATCGCACAATACCAGTCGACCTTCGGCATCGGTATTGAGTACTTCAACGGTTTGCCCCGACATAGTAGTAAGAATATCGCCCGGACGGTAAGCATTGCTCGACGGCATGTTTTCGCAGCCCGCTAAGATGCCGACCACATTGATGGGGAGTTTAAGCTCACACAGAGCTTTCATTGCGCCAATCACACCGGCGGCGCCACCCATGTCGTATTTCATTTCGTCCATGGCTTCGCCAGGTTTGAGAGAAATACCGCCAGAATCAAACGTAAGGCCTTTACCTATCAGCACGATAGGTTTTTCTGTGCTGTCAACCGACCCTTGATATTGCATCACCGTCATCACAGATTCGTTGGCACTGCCACGGCCAACAGCCAGGTATGAGTTCATGCCTAGCTTGGCCATTTGCTCTTCACCTATGGTGCTGACACTTAAGGTGTCGTGGTGCTCGGCAATTTGACGTGCCTGTGAGGCAAGGTACGCGGGATTACAGATGTTGGGTGGCATATTGGCCACGTCGCGGCACAGGTGCATACCCGAAGAGACAGCCATGCCGTGTTCGATAGCACGTTCACCTAAGGTGAGCTCGCGGCGTGTCGGCACATTAAAGACCAATTTACGTAGCGGACGACGGGTTTCGCCTTTGCGAGTCTTGAGTGCATCGAAGCAATATAGGCTGTTTTGAGTGGTTTCGACCGCTTCACGGACTTTCCAGTAGGTATCGCGCCCTTTAACATGTAGCTCTGTTAAAAAGCATACCGCTTCCATCGAACCCGTTTCATTTAAGGTGTTAATGGTTTTGGTGATGATCTGCTTGTATTGGCGCTCATCGAGCTCGCGCTCTTTGCCACAACCCACCAATAGTACGCGCTCACTTAGCACGTTAGGTACATGATGCAACAATAGCATCTGTCCTGGTTTACCTTCTAAATCGCCACGGCGTAAAAGGTTACTAATATAGCCTTCACTGATTTTGTCGAGTTGCTCAGCAATACCAGATAGGCGTCTAGGTTCATAGACACCAACGACAATACAGGCTGACCGTTGTTTTTCTGGGCTGCCGCTCTTAACGCTAAACTCCATGAGCTCTCCTAGATTCTTAAAGACAAATTTTAATATTTATTAGATAATGTCTGCTTATGTCCAAATCGGTTCTAAAAAATGGTACACCACTGTTAATTTTATGGGTGTTCTTTTGCCATGTTTAGTTAAGGTTTGGTCACAAAACTACCAAAAGTAGACAGTCTACATGAAAAGTGGGCTGACACCAGCATAAATATAAGTTTAGGGACTGGATCCTGCCTGTGATTGTATTTAGATACTTGATTCGAGAAGTTTTAAAAGCGCAAATGGCGGTACTGCTAGTGTTGTTAGCTATTTTTGTTAGCCAACACTTTGTTCGCGTACTTGCCGATGCATCCGAAGGAGAGTTCCCAGCTTCCTTGGTCATGACCCTGCTTGGCCTTAATCTGCCTTATCTTGCCGTGCTGGTGGTGCCCTTAAGTCTGTTTCTTGGTATTTTGGTCGCGCATGGGCGGATGTACGCTGAAAGTGAAATGGTGGTGTTGCACGGGGTGGGGGTAAGCGAGTGGTATATCACTCGGGTTACCTTGTTGTTGGCATTAGCCAATATGCTATTTACGGGCATATTATCGATTTACGTGACGCCTTGGGCAGAAGAGGCGCAAAACCGCGTGTTAGAACATGCCCAGTCAGAAGCGGGTCTTGCGGCAATCACTCAGGGGCGCTTTCAAACCAGTCCTAATGGTCGGGCGGTTTTGTTCGTTGAACGTATTGGCCGAGACAATCAATTAGATAAAGTATTTGTGGCTCAATTGCCTGATCCAGAAGATGACTCTGGGCAGTCCAACATCGTCGTTGCCCAAGGCGGTAGCGTGGTAGAGGATGAAACTGGGGCACAAAGACTTAAGTTAAACGATGGCACTCAGTACCAAAATACCCCCAATCAGCTCGATTATCAGTTGGTTGAATTTACCGGGTACGAGATGCAGATTAAAGAGCAAGAGGTGGATCAGCGTAGGCGTAAGTTATCGGCTTTACCTATCGATCAGCTAATGGCAACCGAAGGGCCTGGCGCCGTCGCCGAGTTTCATTGGCGTTTAGCCATTCCGTTGGCGATCCCCTTTATGACCTTAATTGCGGTGCCCATGGCACGGGTAAATGTGCGTCAAGGTAAGTTTGCCAAGATGTTCCCGGCTATTTTGCTTTACTTAGGCTATTTTGGTTTGATGATTGCCGGACGTAAGGCATTAGAAGATGAGGTTATTCCAGCTTATTTAGGCATGTGGTGGATCCATGCCTCGGCGCTCTTCTTAGGCATACTGTTGCTGGGTAAGGAGCGACCATTTGGGGCCAAACTTGCCGGTCTTCTTAAAGGTAAGAAGGTGGGCGCATGAGAATTTTAGATTTCTATATCGCCCGCACGTTGATCACAACCTCGGCATTGTGCTTGCTGGTGCTTACCGGTTTATCGGGCATTATTAAGTGGGTCGATCAACTGCGTGTTGTGGGGCGCGGCAGTTATTCCATGGTGGATGCCGGCATTTACGTGCTGTTTTTGATCCCTCGTGATATTGAGATGTTTTTCCCGATGGCGGTGCTACTCGGGGCATTGATAGGCATGGGCATGCTGGCCTCTAATTCTGAATTAGTGGTGATGCAATCAGCAGGATTATCGCGATTTCAAATTACCTTATCGGCGATGAAAACTGCGGTGCCACTGATGCTAATTGTGATGGCATTGGGGGAATGGGGCGCACCAGTTGCCGAGCGTCATGCTAAAGAGCTGCAAGCGGTTAAGATTTCTGGCGGCAGTTTGTTTAAATCGAGCCGCGGGATCTGGGCCAAAGATGGCGATCTGTTTGTTAATATCGGCGAAATACAAAGTATTGATAGTTTGCGTAATATCGTGCTGTATGAGTTTGATGCCGAGCTACACCTAATACGCACTATTGCGGCGCAGCGTGGAGTCTATTCGGGCGACCATTGGCGCCTTTTAGATGTGCGCCAAACGACGCTTAATCAAGATCGAGTCACTTCTACCAATTTAACCCTTTATCGCTGGGAGTCTACGCTCACGCCAGATAAGCTTAGTGTGGTGTCGGTGAAACCCGAAGGGTTGTCTATCGAAGGTTTGGTGGATTATCTGGACTACTTAAAGATCAACAACCAAGACTCCGGCCGTTATGAACTGGCGTTATGGCGCAAAGTGATGCAGCCGGTGACGGTTGCTGTGATGATGTTGGTGGCGCTATCATTTGTGTTTGGGCCGCTACGCACTGTGACTATGGGCGCTAGGGTATTGCTAGGCGTGATTGCCGGTTTTAGTTTTTATATCTGTAATGAGATATTTGGCCCCATGACCTTAGTGTATGGTTTACCGCCTATCCTTGGAGCCATTACGCCGCCGCTGATCTTCAGTAGCTTGGCAATTTACTACATTCGTAAATAGCCTTGAGGCTAGTTTGAAGGCAGGGAAGCTATTAGTGCTTCAAGGCTGAAAGGCTTTAAAGCTGTTGTTAGAAACTTAAAAGCTAGTGCTCTGTAGCTAGCACAAAAAAGGACCATTAAATGGTCCTTTTTTGACGCTGGCGTTTAGGGTTAGACCCCACGCCAATTACGCAGTTGGTTGGCTTCTTTAGACAGTACTACCACCTCTGAGCGGGTCATCATATCTTGCAGCGCGAGCTTGTCGCCATTGATTAAAATCCACAAATTACCTATGCCGAGCAGTGACCAGACTAAACGCGCCGCCGCGGTGATCATACTCAAGCTTTGGCCGTTAGGGTGCTGGATCTTAAGACGCCAAGCGCGCATGCCAAGGGTTTGGCCGCCATAACTCCAAAATAGGATATAAAACAGACCGACACATAAGGCGATCCACAGCTGATATAGTCCCTTGTAAAGCGGTGTGCCATTGAGCAGATCTGAGACATGTTCAAAGCCATTCATCGCCAAGAGTCCCGACGAGCTTAATGCGGTAAAGACGCCAAAGCCGATGGCGCCTGCGATCATATATACCGCCACGGCCAGTAATAAGTCATAAACGATGGCCCCGAGGCGGCGAAAAAATCCCGCTCGAGGAAAGTTAGCGTGTTCACTATTGGACATTAGAGTTCCTACATTTACAGGTTAACTAGGGCTGTTATGCTGCAATGAAAGTCGGATTATTCGACTTCATCGCGAATAAAGTGAATCTTGGTAAAGCCAAAGCGCTCAAACTCTTTTAAGCGATAATCTTTTACGGCTTGTGAACCTTTAGAGGTCATCGCCACTTGGGCTTCCATCGCATGATAACGGGTTAAATCGACGCCTTCGGCGGCGGCTACCGCTTCATACATGTCGTTGTACTTGTCGTAAACGAAGTTGATCTCTTTGTACTGCTTGTTAAAGGTGTAACCGACTCTACGGGCCATATTGCTCTCTTAAATATGTAATTAACTAATTTTTCATCGACTTACAGACCCAGCTCAGGCTAATGGATACACCATATAGCAGGCATCAGCTGGGTAGCCGTCGAGGGATTTGTCGATTATACGCGATTTAAAGCCTAATCGTTGCCAATATGTGTGGGCACCGCCCACAGCCACCAAAGAGATACTGGTCACATTGTGCTGTTTGGCATTATCGATTAAGCGCTTAAACACCTGCTCACCCGCCCCTAAGCCTCTGGCCTTGGATGATAAGGCGATGTCATGCAGATACAGGGTATCGCAGTGGCTAGGTTGGCTTACTACCTGCTCTAATGTTGGCGGCTGATCCAATTGCCAAGGATGGGCGAGGCAATAGCCAATCAATTGCCCGTTACGCTCGATGGCGTAGCAAGAGTCTGGTGACAGTTGTACCTTACTGTGTAGCGCCTGTTGTGATTCGGGTTCGATATTGGGGTAGCACTCATCTTGGATCTGCAATATCGCGGGCCAGTCAGCGGTGTGAATAGGACGGATAATCATGGCGGTGTGCTCTATGAATGGGTATCTTTTAATGGATTATTGCTAACGATGGTCTCACAGCTGGCTAGGCTAATCAATTTGGGCATTACCCGCCCCATGATGGCAAGTATAAGGTGATCACGGGGCGGTTTATCTGGATGCCATTACTCTAGGCAAATCACCTTAGGCAAACAAGCTTAGGCAAACAAGCTTAGGTAAATTACGCTGTGCACATTAGAGATAGCGAGTCATTAAATGCTGCTTAAAGTGCGCAGGGTTTAGTGTCTCGCCAGTAGCGGCGATGACTAACTCATCGGTTGTCAGTAATGCGCCCTTTGACCAAATGTTGTCCTGTAACCATTGGGTCACTAATGTCAGCTCGCCCGCGGCAATTAATGCATCGATACTGCCAATTTGGTTTTGCATGCTGGCGCTAAACTGGGCTGCATACATGGCGCCTAAGCTATAGCTTGGGAAGTAACCCAGTTCACCCACTGGCCAGTGAATATCTTGCATACAGCCGTTGCGGTAATCCCCTTGGGTGGATAGGCCTAAGAGTGATTGCATCGATGCGTCCCAAAATTCGGGCAGATCGGCTACCGTTAAACGCCCCTCAATCAGGCCTTTTTCCACCTCATAGCGCAACATGATATGGCAGGGATAAGTGACCTCATCGGCATCGACGCGAATGCGCCCCGGTGAGACTCGAGTGAGCCAATGTTGTAGCTCAAGTTCACTGATCTGGCAGCCTAAATGGTGATTAATGCGTTGCTGTAATAGCGGCAATATGCCCGTGCCGCGCGCCATCTGCATCTCAAAAAATAGACTTTGGCTTTCATGTATCGCCATGGAGCGTGCATTACCTGCGGGCTGGCCGCGCCACTCAAGGGGTAAGCCTTGCTCGTATCTGGCGTGGCCTGTTTCATGGATAGTGCTAAAGAGTGCAGTTAAAAAGTCATGCTTATCGTAGCGGGTAGTGATGCGCACATCGCCCGGAACCCCGCCTGAAAAGGGGTGGCTGCTGGTATCGAGTCGGCCCTGCTTAAAGTCAAACCCCAGTAAGGTCATCACATCTAGATTGAGCGCTTTTTGCTGGGCGATTGTCGCGTGCGGCAGCGCCTTGGTTGGCCACGCTTGCTGCTTGGCCTGTACCTGCTGGATGAGCGAGGGTAGCCAGGTTTTGAGGTCGCCAAACACGCGATCAATTTGCGCCATAGTGGTACCGGGCTCAAATTTATTCAGCAGTGCATCGTAGGGGGCAAGCTGCTGCGCCTCACCTAAGATCTGCGCCTCTTCTCGCACCAAGGCGATAACGGCTTCTAAATTTGGTTTGAACCCTTGCCAGTCGTTTTGTTGTCGCTGGGCGCGCCAGGCATGTTCACAAGCATAGGTTAATTGCGTTTTCGTCTGTACCAACTTGCCCGGCAGTGCGGTCGCTTGCAGCTGCTGATAGCGCATTTCACGCAGGTTAGCCTGTTGCGCGGCAGATAAAGGCTCGTCGGCCGCGTGGGCCAAGTGTTCCGCTAGGCTGGGGGCGGTTTTTAATGCATGAATGTGCAAGGCTAATTGCGCCATCGCTTCACCCCGCGCCTGACTGCCGCCCGCTGGCATCATGGTGGCTTGATCCCAGTCACCAAGGGCTTGTAAGTGCTCAAAATGATAGATGGTTTTAAACTGCTGGCACAGGGCATGGTAGTGTGATCTTGATGTCATGGGCTGTCTCGTTAGCTGGCTATCGGGGTTATTTGAGTTATTTGACGAGCAGGGCAAGCGCCGGCTGTCGATTATTAGGATAGAGCTTATAGGCCTTATGATGCTTAATTAAGCTGGCTTTTTTATTACCAGCGCTGAGCAACAATTGATGCTCGGCGGCTAGCTTAGCTAGCGTTTGTTCATCACTGCGCACATAAAGGGTAATAGGTTGTAGTAATTTACCCTCGGCAATATGTTGCTCATATTGCTCCACAGAGATGATTAAGCTGTTGCGGCCATCGCTGTAGAGCTTGAGTTTGCCACTGACTTCGCAATCCACAATCACTAACCAGTCATCCTCGTTGAGAGAGTCGAGCATAGTTTGCAGCGATGCCCCAATGGTGTGGTTGTCCATCGCTGCGCGGTATTGCTGGTCGATACGAGCCAGTAACCCCGGCAGATTAGCTGCGGCGCCCATGCTACGTCCGTCGCGGATCCAGTGATTTAGATCGTCAGCCACCAGTTTTGAAAAACGGCGCTCCTTTAGCGACTGCGCCATCCAACTGCAGATAAAGTGACTCTCGGCCGCGGCGGTCTTAAGGGCGTTGGGGCTGTCGGCGCGTGCTGCCAACGCGGCCAGTCCTGCTTGCGCTAATTCAACGAGGGCTTGATTATAGGTTTGCTCTGTCATGGTTTCTCCGAGCACAAAAAAATCGGGCAATTTGCCCGCAGAGTATACCTTAAGCTGTGGCTAACTCCCTATAGGTATGCCGCAGTGAGCAAAGGAGAGTAAGCAGCCTTGCGTTAAGGCTTGTTCGCAATAGAGAACGGTGCACATCTTCGCAGGAGCCCATGGTTGCGATGCATCATTAAGCGCAGCGCACAAAAAAGGCACTGTTAAGTGCCTTAATTGTTTGGTCAATAATTTTGTGACCGTACGTCGATTATTTTTGCTTCTTAATTTTAGCGTTAGAAGAGTTCTTCAACTTGACTCGGCGAGCCCCTAAATTTTTCTCGGCGACAACTTGGGCACCGACATTGTCGCTGCGTTGTTGTTTCTTGGCGAAACTGCGACGCTTCTGCAGCTGTTTAATCAGCAGCTCACGACTGCCCACTTCGTAGCCCGGAATAGTGATGCGGCGGATCTTAGTGCCGATCAACTTTTCGATATCGGCTAAGGTGCGCTCCTCTTCACGGCTTACCAAAGAGATGGCGACGCCGCTACGACCGGCACGGCCTGTACGGCCAATACGATGCACATAGTCTTCGGCGAGGAAGGGCAGATCATAGTTAACCACATATTCCAGCGCTGGGATGTCTAAGCCACGAGCGGCCACTTCGGTCGCAACCAATGCACGTACCTTGCCCTCTTTAAATTCGCGCAGCGCACGACGGCGATTGCCTTGGGCTTTTTCGCTGTGGACCACGGCCGCAGGAATGCCGTCAAGGTTAAGCTCTTTCACTAAGGTGTCGGCCGCTTCACGGGTGGCGGTAAACACTAACACCTGTTGCCAGTTTTTCTTACCGATAAGCTCAGACAGTAACTCACGCTTGCGGCGTTGCTCTACCGGATAAACCACTTGGCTGACGGTTACCGCTGTGGTGTTTTGTTTGTCCACGCTGATAAGCTTTGGTTTAACCAACATTTCGTTAGCCAGTTGCTTAACGGCATTAGAGAAGGTCGCCGAGAACAACAGGTTTTGACGCTTGCTGTTTACTGCTTGTAAGATTTTTTGAATGTCGCTGATAAAGCCCATATCCAACATACGGTCGGCTTCATCGAGTACCAAAAATTCCACATTCGACAGGCTCAAGTTACAGGCTTGGATATGCTCGAGTAAGCGCCCGGGCGTGGCGACAATAATGTCGGCCCCTTTTTTCAGCTTTTGCGCTTGGGTATCCATCTTGACGCCGCCATAAATGGTCAGCACAGAGATAGGCAGATAGCGGCTGTACTCTTTGATATTGTCAGCCACTTGAGCCGCGAGCTCTCGGGTGGGCGCTAAAATTAAGGCGCGGGTGTTTGAGCGTTGGGTTTCGCTTGGCTTATCAACCATCTTTTGCAGTATCGGCAACGCGAAGGCCGCCGTTTTACCGGTACCCGTTTGCGCGCTGGCAAGTACATCTTGACCACGGCGAATAGCCGGAATCGCTTGCTGCTGAATAGGCGTCATTTTTTGATAGCCACAATCGGAGATAGCACGCACAATCTCTGGAGCAAAACTAAAAGATTCAAATCTCATTGGGGTATCCTGTTTTTACCTATTCAACATATCGACAATATAACAATTTAGTTTGGTCTGTTTAATCAGTAGAGAACGCATCGCTAGATTAATGACCGACGCCAAATGGCGGCCGCGGAGTATAGCAAAATTTTTGGTTAAAACCTGCACTTTTATTGTATTGGAGCAAGTGCGTTTAATAAAGTTCGAGCCTTGGATGTAATGCGAGGTAAGCCTTGAGTGAGTTTTTATCAGTAGAAATAAAAACAGCACCTAGATTCGGTGCCGTTTATCGATATTTTTTACAGAAAAGTGGTCATCACTTTAACGTAGCTTAAATCGCTTCGGTTGCTTGTAATAGCCAAGCTAGCGCGTCACCTTGCATCAATGGCGATAAGGTGTCACGCACTCGTTGATGGTAATCATTAAGCCAAGTGAGCTCCTGAGTTGTCAGCAACGGGCGCTCAACTAGGCGCGTATCAATGGGGATTAAGGTGAGCGCATCAAACTCATACATCTCTCTTTCAGCCCCAGCCAATGCTGGGCATGGACGAATGGCGACTAAGTTTTCGATGCGAATACCAAACGCATCGGCGCGGTAATATCCCGGCTCATTGGACAGTACCATGCCGGGTAATAAAGCCACATTGTTGCTGTTTTTGCCTATTCGCTGTGGCCCCTCGTGCACACTTAAGAAGTGGCCGACACCATGGCCGGTGCCATGATCATAATCGAAGCCGTGCTGCCAGAGGTATTGGCGCGCAAAGCCATCGAGCTGTTGCCCAGTGGTGCCTTTAGGGAAGCGCGCTTGATCGAGTGCGATATGTCCTTTAAGCACTAAGGTGAACATTTTACGCTGCTCATCGGTGACATCACCGATGGCGATAGTACGAGTCACATCTGTGGTGCCATCGAGGTATTGCGCGCCAGAGTCGACCAGATAGAGGCTGTTCATGGTCATCATTGCGGGCGTGCCATTGTTATGGTTGTAATGGCACATGGCCGCATTCGCGCCTGCGGCCGAAATGGTATCGAAACTCGGCTCGCGATAGCGCGGGTCGGTTAGGCGAAAGCTTTCCAATTTATCGGCCAGTTGGCCTTCATCATAGAGACGTTTGGCGGCCACTTCCTTGTCTAACCACGCTAAAAATTGGCTGACGGCCACACCATCACGGATATGGCTGGCGGTCATGCCGGCTAATTCTGCTGGATTTTTCTGCGCCTTAGGTAAGGCGACTGGATCGTTACCGGCGATAAGTTTAGCGCCATGTTGCTTGGCAACCAGTTGCATCCAAGCGTTGGTGTTGTTGGGGTCAGCCAATAGCTTAACACCATTAAGTTGGCTCAACGCCGTCTCTAATTCGCTTTCAGCGTTAAAGCTGACGCCTGCGCCTACGTGTTCGCTGATGCCCGCGGGCAGTTTATTGATGTCGGTAAACAACATCATATCGCCATTGGCATGCAGCAAAGCGGTGCCTAGAACCACAGGTAGACGCGGCACATCGCGGCCACGAATATTCAGCAACCAGCAAAATGAGTCCAGTGCGGCGATAAGCGCCGCATCGGCGCCGGCTTGTTTAATCAATTGGCCAATGTGGGTGCGTTTATCGTGGCTGCTGGCTCCGGCGCTTTGTTGATCAAATAAAATGATCTCATGGGTCGATGCCGCAGGGCGATGATGCCAATGCTTGTCGATAGGGTTGTCGCTGACACAGACCAGCTCAATGCCTGCGCGTTCGAGCTGGGTCTTGGCATCTTGATACCAACTCAGTGAATGCAAGCGAGCATCGACGCCGACCTTAGAACCACTCGGCAGCTGTGTTATTAACCAGGGGATCTGCGGCGTGTCGGTGAGGCTTTGATATTGAAACAGCGTCTCATCGACTTGTTGCTTAACTTGCACTGTGTAACGGCCATCGACAAAGATGGCGGCGTGCTCTTTTAGCACGATAGCCATACCAGCAGAGCCGGTGAAATGGGTTAACCAGTGTAAACGTTCGTTGCGTTCTGGCACATATTCGCCGAGGTATTCATCGGCTCGAGGGACGATAAAAGCATCGATATTAGCGGTTGTCATCTCGGCGCGCACGGCGCTAAGGCGTTCTGCAATCGGTTGGGTCATTACGGCTCCTGTTATTACCACAATCCTGTGGCGTCGGGCTTTAAGTGCAAGGATTATCGCAGTTGCTGGCGTGGGTTGGAAGTGCCGTTAAGGATTTGTACTAGATTGCAACGGCCATACTGGTTTATCTTGTATTGATAATAATGACAATAAGATAACTGAGCAGGAAGTAAGCTAATGCCAAGAAATGTATGGGTATTAACCCTAGCGCAGGCGTTCGCCATGAGCGCCACGCCGATGATGATGTTGCTAGGGGGCTTAATTGGTGTCGAGTTGGCCCCAAGCGCCGCATTAGCGACGCTCCCCATCGCCATGATGGTGATAGGCGTAGCGTTATCTGTGATCCCGGTGAGCCGCTTGATGCGCCGTTTTGGGCGTAAAACAGTGTTTATTTCTGGGGCATTGTTAGGCGCCTGCGCCGGTGTCGTTGCAACGATTGCCACACAGTTGCATTGGTTTGGCTTATTCTGTGTGAGCGGTTTTATGCTGGGCGCTGCCGGGGCCGTGGTGCAGCAGTATCGATTTGCGGCGATGGAGTCGGTGGCGGCCATTGATGGGGCTAAAGCCGCATCGCGGGTATTGGTCGGCGGGCTGGTGGCGGCGTTTTTTGGCCCCGAATTAGCAGTATTAGGATCTGAACTGATAAGCCAGCCTTATGTGGGCGCTTTTATCTTTTTAACCTTAGTGTGCCTAATCGCTGCGGTGATATTAAGCTTTTATGAAAACGTCGATGAGCCTATGGGGCGTCAGGTGGTTAAGCGCGGCGACGGTCGAGACTTAAAGCAGATCTTGTTGCAACCCCAGATTTGGACCGCCATCGGTGCGGCCACCATAGGTTATGGCATGATGAGTTTTATCATGACCGCGACACCACTGCATATGCACCATGTTGAGCACCATTCGTTAGCCGATACTAAATGGGTTATTCAAAGTCACATCATTGCGATGTATTTCCCCTCGTTATTCAGTGGTTATTTAATGTCAAAATTTGGTCCCAAGCCTATGATGCTGGTGGGGCTTGCCGCTTATGGGATCACCATTGTGGTGGCCTTGTTGGGGCATGATCTGCTCAATTATTGGGTAGCCTTGGTGTTACTCGGGGTAGGTTGGAACTTTCTCTTTGTTGGCGGTACGGTATTGCTACCGCAGTTTTATCATAGTGATGAGCGTTTTAAGGTGCAGTCATTTAACGATGCCTTTGTCTTTAGCGCCCAAGCGGTGGCGTCACTCAGCGCTGGCTGGGTGTTACATAATATGGGCTGGGAAGTGATGCTTGTGACCTGCATTCCGCTGATCGCCATGCATTTGTTGTTGATGGCGTGGGGGCGAATAACGGTAAGCAAAGAGCAAAAGCTTGAATCATAGCTTGAGTCTTAACGCGCTTATCGTGTTAATCGCAAGTGTTAAGCCACAGTCGTTATTATAGGGACTGCGGCTTTTTATCTAACCTAGGTTAACAATGGGCCACTCTTTTATTGCTTATTGCGGTAAGTGGGTCAACGGCGGGGCGCGGTTTGCCATTTAATCGCGGCCAAATTTTTGTATACTTTATGCCAAATAATTATCCCTTCATTTAATCAGATGAGTGGTGCTAACCGGTCTCAGGATAGCGCCGATGCATCAAAGGTAGTGTAATGACAATAACGACGACAAACGGTATAGGTGGTTCAACGCCAGCACAGGAGTTAGCCAAGCTTGTTGATATGACTCAAGGGGTTGAAGCAATAGGCCACGCTGAATATCAGGCGAGAATTGCCAAGGCGCAAGCATTAATGCAAGCGCAGGGGATAGATGCCATCTACCTTAATGCGGGGACTAATCTGTATTATTTTACCGGCACGCGCTGGTATGCCAGCGAGCGTATGGTGGGGGCCATCTTACCGGCTAACGGTGCGCTGCAATATATCGCGCCGGCATTTGAATTATCGACCTTACTCGGCTTTATGGTGATTGAAGGTGAGGTCAATACTTGGCATGAAGATGAGAGCCCTTATGCCTTGTGCGCTAAGGTGTTAGCGCAGATGGGCGTGGCGCAAGGTAAGGTAGGTATCGATGAGTCGGCGGCCTTTTTTATCTTTGACGGTATACGTCAAGTGGCGCCGCATCTTGAGTATGTCAATGCCAAAACCATTACCGCGGATTGTCGCATGATCAAATCGGCTCAGGAGTTAGCCCTGCTGCAACGGGCTAAAGAGATGACCTTAGCGGTGCACCAAGCGGCGGCGCGTATCTTATATGAAGGGATCACGGTAGCCGAGGTAGAAGCCTTTATCAACGACGCACATAAGGCGGTCGGCATTGCTGCTGGCTCTTATTTTTGTATTGTACTTTTTGGTGAAGACACCGCTTACCCCCATGGGGTGAAATCGCCTAAGGCGTTAGCATTAAATGACACTGTGCTTATCGATACTGGTTGCCAGTTACATGGGTATAATTCAGACATTACTCGCACCTATGTGTTTGGCACGCCAAGTGCGCGCCAGCGACAGTTATGGCAGTTAGAGCAAGAGGCTCAGCTTGCGGCATTTGATGCGGCTCAAATTGGTGCAACCTGTGCAAGTGTCGATCGCGCCGCGCGTGATGTGCTGGAGGCCGCAGGTTTTGGCCCAGGATATGACGTGCCAGGATTGCCTCATCGTACGGGTCACGGTGTTGGACTCGATATCCATGAGTGGCCCTATTTGGTATTAAACGATCACACACCACTGGCGGCCGGAATGTGCTTTAGTAATGAGCCTATGCTGTGTGTGCCGGGTGAGTTTGGTGTGCGGCATGAAGATCACTTTTACATGACAGAGCAGGGCCCGGTATGGTTTACCGAGCCTGCTCACTCAATCGATAACCCATTTGGGTACTAGGGCCTGTTGATCTTTTAAGGTTGTTTTTGCAGCGAATTGCTGGGTATTTATACAAGGCAGAAGCTTTGTGGTGTAGTTGTTCTACATAAAAAGCTGAGAACGCAGTAGAAATACCCAACAAACACTGCCCGAAGGGGTCGGCTAAAAACGTTTTACTCTTTGTTAAGTGAATTTTGCTTAGATGACTAGGCTGCAATCCACTCGCCTGAATTAAAACGTTTTTGTCTCGAACAAAATTCAACCAGCAAAGATCAACAGGCCCTAATGATTAATGCATAAAAAAACGCGCCTTGGGGCGCGTTTTTTGTTGAGCGAGCGACATTCTTGCTGCTAGTTGTCGATACTGATGAGTTCAACATCAAAAATTAGCACCGAGCCGCCTACAATTTTACCCGTTGAGCGGTTGCCATAGGCGAGTGTGCTTGGGATAAAGAAACGATACTTATCGCCAACACTCATCAATTGTACTCCTTCGGTCCACCCTTTAATCACCCGATTAAGCGGGAAAGCGATGGGCTCACCGCGCTCAACTGAGCTGTCAAAGACAGTGCCGTCGATTAAGGTGCCATGGTAATGCACCGTCACGGTATCGCTGGCTTTGGGATGGGCGTTACCCTCTCCTTTAGCCAGTACCTGATATTGCAGGCCTGATAAGGTCTCAACCACACCCGGTTGGTTTTTATTGTCGGCTAAAAATTGCCGGCCAATTTCGATATTTTCTTTGGCCGCTTTTTGGTTGTTCATACTGGTGTAGAAATAGAACAGCACACCTGCGATAACGACAACCGCTAATAATACTCTCATAGTCAATGCTTCTAGTGAACCCTGGCGCCATGATAACCAATCTCTTGGGCTAAATATAGTTATCTCATTGGGGTAAGCTATTGAAAAAGGGTTACCTTAGCCATTGCTTGAGCATGGCTTGGCCGTTATCTGTTACCAGCCAGATGAGCAAGGTGCTGTTTAATAGCACCATTAACCATAAGCCAAGGCGAAAGGTGACTTTTTTAGATTTGTGCCTCAATGAATGTTGTCCGAGCAGTGCTCCAGGCCAGCCGCCAATGAGTGATAAGAGCTGTAAACTATTTTCTTTGATGCGCCACTGACCAGTTTGCGCCGCCTGTTTATCTTGGGCGTAAGCAAGGTAGGTGATTAAGCTGGCAAGGAGATAATAGAGTATTAAGCCTATGGGTAAGCGTTGCATTAGGCTGGCAAGGAAGAGGCCGATAAACAAGGCGCTGATCAGCAGTAACCTAACCCCAAGTTGGCCGCTAACGCCTGAGTTTGCCTTGCGCTTATGGTGTTTGGCTTTGGTGTTAACCTTGCCTCTGCGCTGATACACGGGCGCGCCCTTATCATTGACGATGAGAGCGCAGCTGCGCCCCTGCTTGTCTTTTGATGTCTGGTAATGCAGCTTTACACCGAGTTTGGGCGCTGTTGTCTGCGGCCCTAAGCTACTGATATGTACAAACAGTCGTTCGCTGCCATTGTCAGGTTGAATAAAGCCATAACCCTTGTCGTTATTCCAATTAACGAGTGTGCCTGTTAGTGGTTTCAATGGGGATACCTACATCCTGTATGGGGAGATGGGGCTATGAGTGCTCAAGGTGTATCAGCTCAATAATGAATATCTGGTTAATCCTTGGGAGCAGAGCAATCAGTCGCCTGTATATGGGTTAATCTACTGATAGCGTGCGATTATATCGCGATAACCAACCCGTCGCCATGGTCAGGGTTGGCATCTCTAGTGAGGGCCGCGGGCGCGTGCGCAAGGTGAGTCGTTAGATTATCTGGCCTTGTGGTGATTAATGCGCACCGTGACATAATTACTTTTTTAACAACAGCTTAAGCTGATGATTTGGCTGGTTTGGCCGAGATCCACAGTTTGATATGCCCTTTAACAACGACAACATCATGTTGATCATAAGCGGTTACGGGCACTAATAGATCGCCCTCTACCCATTGCTCGGGTTGTACCACAGCTTCGCAGCGGATATCACTGCCCGCCTTTGCGGTATAGTCGACACTCATCCCCTTGGGGATCCACCTTAAGTGCGCCGGAATAGAGGCCTCTGCCATCACACCCATGGCCATTTCTAAGCCATTACAGATAGCGATAACATGCACGGTCTGAATATGATTGTGCACCGCCTTACGTTTTTTGATCAGGCATTGGCAGTAATTGGGGCGTAACTCGGTGATCAACGGGCGTATCGTGCCAAAATAGGGGGCCATGCGCGCCACCATGATGGAGAAAATCTTATTGCCAAGGGGAAGTTTGGTCAGTCTGTGGTAGAGGCGCATAACTTTGGTGGGTTTCTGTTTCATTATGAGTGTCTATGATGATATTTATCTGGTCTGATGAGTGACTAGATTAGCCTAATCACAATTAGTTAACAATAGGGGCACTGTAGCGCGCGACAGTGACGACAGAGATGAATGAAGCAAAGTTCATTTCCACTTGCATCGAGAGCATGGGTATAATCCCCTCATTAGAGGCTCAGAGCCTAAGCGATAATCATTAACATAAGGATTTTGAGTGAAATACCTGCTGACTTATTTAAAGGGCATGGCGATGGGCGCCGCCGATGTGGTGCCGGGCGTTTCGGGTGGCACGATTGCATTTATTACCGGGATTTTAGACACCTTACTAGAGAGTATCCGTCGCATTAACCCTAATCTGATTAAGTTAGTTCGTCAGCAGGGAATTAAGGCCGCATTTGACCATATCAATGGCCCATTTTTACTAGCGGTGTTTGGTGGTATTTTGACCAGCATCTTCACCTTGGCTAAATTGATCACCTATCTTTTGGTGGCTCATCCAATTCCTGTGTGGTCATTTTTCTTTGGTCTGATCATTATCTCTGTGGTGCATATGTTAAAGCAGGTGCAAGGCTTTAGTCTGGTGCGTTTAGCCTTGTTTGCGATTGGCGCTGTATTTGCGTGGGGCATCACCATGCTCAACCCTATCGTGATGGAGATGACCTACTTAAATATCTTTATTGGTGGTTGTATTGCGATTTGTGCCATGCTTTTACCGGGGATCTCCGGCAGCTTTATTTTGCTCTTACTGGGCCTGTATACCTCGGTGCTGAGCGCGGCAAAAAATATCGATGTGGCAGTGTTGGCGACTTTTGCGGCGGGCTGTATTGTTGGTTTGCTGTCATTTAGTCATCTCTTATCGGCATTACTGCGCAAGTATCATGACGCCACATTGATTTTTTTGACCGGTTTGATGCTGGGCACCTTAGGTAAAATTTGGCCATGGAAACAAGTACTGACGTGGCGCACTAACTCCCATGGTGAGCAAGTTCCACTGTTAGAACAAAACCTATCCCCTATGCAGTTTGAGGTCATTACCGGCCAACCGTCACAGTTAATTTGGGCGCTTGTCGCCATGTGCGCAGGGATCGCTTTGGTCTGGGCGCTAGAGTACTTTGCTGGACGGAAACGTTGAGATGAAACATCAGCCATTAACCACTGTAATCTTAATGTTGCTCTCGGTAGGACTACTTATGTTAACTGCTTGCATAAGCCCTATCAATGTTGAAGTTGAACAGGATGCTAATGACGGGCCTGTCGAGATACAGGATCCTATGGCGACAGATAATCAGCGGATCATCGATGAGGCGCGTCGTGATGGTCGGCTGTACCAATAATAGGCTTTCCCCCCTAACTAGCCCTAACGCTCAAGGTTAACTTGAGCATTAGGCAAGCCTTGCTTGATTAACCTGCTTGGCGTGATTTGTCGATGGTTTTTTTATCATAGTATTCGAATGGAAATACATTGCGAATACGCTGGGTAATGCTATCGCCCACATTGGCTGAGACATGCAAGCGAACCTCGCCGGCTTTTTCTGCACGCACCACACAGGTGAGTTTTTCTGCCTTGGCGATCGCCTTACATTCACGCAGAAACTTTTCGGGGATTTTGCCTTTGTGTTCGGTCATGCGTCCCTGTTTAAAATGCATCTCAAACAGAGTAAGTCCTTTCTTACCACTAAAAATAAGCTTATATATCAATATTAAACCGACAAGAATAAAGATAACTTTGAGTACTGTCGCTGTCATGCTAGCTCCTTTTTGCACTTTTTAATCAAGATACTCCCGCTGGCGGCTTTTTCATAGCGCTGCAGATCAACTTTTTAAAAGATGACTATACTTATTTTTGACCTGCTGGCACCAGTGGCTTTTAGTGGCCAACACCAATAGGTTAAGACGTCACTAAGGCCGGTACCTGAGAGGTCTGTACTACAATGTTATCGCATCTGTAGTGGTGTTAGCTAAATGGGTGATCATCAGGGATCGATTTATATCAGTTAAGGATGACATTATGCAGCTTTCTAATGCACGCCGCTGGGCGCGTTTATGTGAACAACAAGCTGAATTGGTTGAGCGTTTATCTACGACTTTTCCAGAGCGAAAACAAAATCATGAGCAACTAGGGCAGGAGTGGCGCTTACTGGCCGATAAGATCCGTAATGGTGAAAGCCCTAAATTAACCGACTAGTGTCGGCTTATGTTAAATGCGTTACAGGTAAATGTATTGAGTGATAGTTAAAAACCGCCAAATGGCGGTTTTTTGATGGGCAATGAGTGCTCTGCACTTCATATCAGGTTAAGTGCTTAAAAAGCGTAACTTGCCGAGACTAAGAAAGTGCTGTCATTACGGAAGCTGCCTTCATCAAATTGGTACTCGCTATCGATATCGTTATCTAACCAAGCGGCAGATAAGCCGATGCCAGCAAGCTCTGTTGAGACACCAATTGAGTAGTCGACATATTTACCCATATCATCATCAGGGGCATCGCCAAAGTTGTAGCCTACATGCAGGTCTAGGCTCCAGTTGTCGGCAAATTCCCAACCGTAGTTTAGCTCAGTGTAGTGATAATCTAAGTCGCTCCCACCATAGTCATTAGTATACCAATAGGCTGCATGGAAGTTGGCAAAATAGAAGCCGACAGCGCCTTCAAGGTAATCTTGCGAGACATCATCACCTGGGTAGGTGTAGTAAAGCAAAGTTACGTCATATTCGACTTCTTCACCAATGGCTCCCGCGTAGCCTGCATAGAGATCGACCTCTATGTCGGCACCATTACCATCTTCTGGATCATCAAAGTCGACATTACTGCCCCAAGCGCCAACGAAGAAGCCACTGTCCATGCTGTAATCGATACTAGCTTGTATGGCAAAATCGCCAGCCGATTGTGACACGCCACGAAAGCGGTAGTCGTTAGTGACACTGACTTCGCCAGATACTTCAGCTTGCGCTAATGGTGAGAGTAAGGTTGCGGCTAAGGTCAAACCTGCCACTTGGGCAATCCGTTTCTTATTAAATTTTTTATGCACGGTAATATCTCCATTTCACTTTGTTGACATCGGTATTATTAAACGAGTAAAAATACCAAATTTAGCCAAACAACAGCTGCAATTGCTGAGACAGCATGGCGATTACTCACAATCGAACTCAGTTACTTCGGTTCAAAGATGACGTAAATTTTTCTACATTGTTCAATTACTTTCCACACTCCGGCGAAGCCTGCTGGGATCACAAAGCGATCGCCTTTTGTCACGGTAATGCTATTGCCTAAGCTGTCGGTGATCTGGCTGCTTCCCGCTAAAATTTCGCAATATTCGTGCTCAGTGTAATTGACCTTCCAGCTGCCTTTTTCGCCTTGCCATACACCAGTGTGAAACTGATCGCATGGGCTGGAATAATGGTTTTCGAGCTGTTGTTTTGGGTCACCAGAGATCACTTTCTCTTTGGCCACCTCATAGTGCTCAATCTTTGCAGTATGCTGAGCTAAGTTAACGATGGCATCGACTTGTGTTGTCATTACATCTCCAATGGTTAAACATATACAGGTGCAGTGAGAACTTCACCTGTTTTTTAATCGTTTTATAGGTTTATTTCATTGTCGGCATAACAAACTCAGCCTGCGCCTCTTTCGGTTTAGGCCAGCGAGCGGTGATCGCTTTGCGCTTGGTGTAAAAACGTACGCCATCGGGGCCATGCATGTGCAGTGGTCCAAATAAAGAACGCTTCCAGCCGCCAAAACTGTGGAACGCCATTGGCACAGGGATAGGCACATTGACACCGACCATTCCCACTTGAACGTGATGACAGAAGTGGCGCGCCGCTTCGCCGCTTTGGGTAAAGATGGCGGTGCCGTTACCAAATTCATGCTCGTTGATCAGCTGAAGGGCTTGGGCATAATCTTTAACGCGTACAATTGCCAGTACTGGGCCAAAGATCTCCTCTTTATATATGGTCATTTCTGGTGTGACGTGGTCAAACAGGCAGCCTCCAAGGAAATAACCCTGCTGGTGATCGGCAACGCTCAATTGACGGCCATCGGCAAGCAGTGTCGCGCCTTCGGCCACGCCGATATCAACATAACTGCGAACCTTGTCAAGATGCTGCGCCGACACGAGCGGCCCCATATCCATATCCGTTTCTAGGCCATTACCCACTCGTAACGCCTTAATTTGCGGTAGCAGTTTGTCGACTAATGCATCACCGGCATCACCTACAGCGAGTACCACCGAAATGGCCATGCAGCGCTCTCCTGCAGACCCGTAAGCCGCGCCCATCAATGCGCTTACGGCTTGGTCAAGATCGGCGTCTGGCATCAGTAACATGTGATTTTTAGCGCCGCCTAATGCTTGGACGCGCTTGCCATGTTTCGAGGCGGTTTCATAGATGTATTGCGCTATAGGGGTCGAGCCTACAAAACTCACTGCCTGAACATCTTGGTGGGTTAACAGGGTATCGACCGCCTCTTTATCGCCATTGACGACATTAAATACGCCATCAGGTAAACCCGCTTCGCTAAGCAGTTCGGCCATGCGCATCACTGAGCTAGGATCTTTTTCTGACGGCTTCATGATAAAGGTGTTACCTGCGGCGATGGCGATAGGGAACATCCACATGGGCACCATAACAGGGAAGTTAAAGGGCGCAATACCGGCCACCACACCTAAGGATTGATTCAATGTCCATGCATCGACGCCACCACCCACTTGCTCGGTATGCTCGCCTTTTAAAAGGTGGGGGATACCACAGGCAAATTCGACCACTTCCAAACCACGGATGATTTCGCCCCTGGCGTCATCGAGTACTTTGCCGTGTTCGCGGGTGATCATCGCCGCGAGTTCATCCATGTTGGCTTCGACTAAGGCTTTAAACTTAAATAAGATGCGTGAGCGATTCAGCGGCGTCATCTGTGACCAAGGGCCATGGGCTTTCTTCGCCAGCTCAATGGCGCCGGCCACTTCTGCAGCGCTGGCTAAAGAGACACTGGCTCTTTGTTCGCCGGTGGCGGGTTCAAATACGGCGCTTGAACGCTCACTCTGGTTGCTGTGCTGTCCGTTGATGTAATGGTTTATCTGTTGCATAACACTGGTATTCCTAAAAATGGTATATAAAGATGGATTCGATGGACGCTGGCCGACTAGCCCACCGCAGTGATGGCATCACTGAGCGTATTGACCATGTGGTCTATTTGCTGTTTATCGACAATCAGTGGCGGTGATAGGGCGATGATATCGCCGGTCGCTCTGACTAAGGTGCCGTTATTAAAGCAGGTCTCAAAAATGCCAAAGCCGCGTTTGCCTATGCCTTTTTCGCTTGGGCTAAATTGCAGGCCTGCGACTAGGCCGGTATTACGAATGTCGATAAGGTTGGGCAGCCCTTTTAAGCTATGCACCGCCTGTTCAAAATAATCTTCAAGTGAGCGCGAGCGGGCAAAGAGTTGCTCTTCTTGATAAATATCGAGCGTGGCTAATGCTGCTGCCGCGGCCACTGGATGGCCTGAATAGGTGTAGCCATGGAACAGCTCAATGGCGCCTTCGGGGGCATCCATGCTGGCATCATAAATCGCATCATCAATCAGCACTGCGCCCATGGGAATGGTGCCATTATTGAGTGCTTTTGCCGTGGTGATCATGTCGGGTTTGACATCCCAGCGCTGGCTCGCAAATGCATCACCTACGCGGCCAAAACCTGTGATCACTTCATCAAAAATTAATAAGATGCCATGCTTTTTAGTGATTTCACGTAGCCGCTTAAGGTAACCCTGTGGCGGTAAAATCACCCCAGCAGAGCCTGACATAGGCTCGACAATCACAGCCGCGATATTTTCAGCACCATGCAAGGCAACCAATTGCTCTAGCACATCGGCTTTTTCTGCTCCGGTTTCGGGTAGCCCTTTGCAAAAGGCATTGGTGTTGATGTCTAAGGTGTGAGGCAGGTGATCGACCCCTTGGAGTAACTGCTGGCTAAAGGTGCGGCGGTTACCGCCGATGCCGCCGACCGAAATCCCACCAAAGCCGACGCCATGGTAGCCCAACTCACGTCCGATAAAGCGGGTGCGAGTGGCTTCACCTCGGGCGCGATGATAATTGAGGGCAATCTTCAATGCCGTATCGACTGACTCAGAACCTGAGTTAGTAAAGAACACTTTATTGATGCCAGCGGGCGCGATGTCGGCAAGGCGCTCGGCTAGTTGGAATGCCAGAGGATGGCCCATCTGAAACGAGGGGGCGTAATCCATTTCGTGGATCTGTTTACTCACCGCCTCAGAAATGGCCTTGCGGCCATGTCCTGCGTTGCAACACCACAGGCCTGCAGTACCATCGAGCACTGCACGGCCGTGCACATCGGTGTAATACATACCTTCTGCTTGAGCGAGTAGTCGCGGGCTCTGTTTAAACTGTCTGTTAGCGGTAAATGGCATCCAATAGTGGTCGAGTGTTTGCCCTGTCTTATTATCGTGTTCCATATCATCTACCTTGATTCGGTTTATTTGTTGTTTTTTTGAGTGGTCGATATTTGCTATGCTATGTCAGAAATAATGAACATGAAAGTGATTTGTGCGTTATTTGTAGCAAAAAATATCTTTTTGTAAAAAATATTGAAATTTTATTAACGAAAGGCGTAATCTAGGCAGCCAGACGCGTAGCTATTTTTAATAGCGCGCTGCAAGTTGATTGCAAACGTTATGATGATTTATCACCCGCTAAGAGGTCAGAATGAGTACTCCCCAAAGTCGAGAACAGTGGCAGCAGATGGCAGATTCGCTATCAATTAATGGTCAGGCATTTATCAATGGCGAATATTGCGCTGCGGTGTCTGGTGAGACATTTGATTGTATTAGCCCTATTGATGGCAAGGTGTTGGCGCAAGTGGCCTGTTGCGATCTTGCCGATGCCGATATTGCCGTGGCAAGTAGTAGAGCCGTGTTTGAACGCGGTGATTGGTCACAGATGGCGCCCGTTAAACGTAAGCAGGTAATGATTCGTTTTGCCTCACTGCTTGAGCAACATCAAGATGAATTAGCCTTATTAGAAACCTTAGATATGGGGAAGCCTATTCGCTATTCCACCTGCGTGGATGTTGCTGGTGCTGCTAGAGCGCTGCGATGGTCGGGAGAGGCGGTTGATAAAATTTACGATGAAATTGCGCCAACGGCTCATAACGAAATAGGCATGATCACCCGCGAAGCCGTGGGCGTTGTCGCGGCCATTGTGCCGTGGAATTTTCCGTTGTTAATGGCCTGCTGGAAACTCGGCCCTGCGCTGGCAACCGGTAACAGTGTGGTATTAAAACCATCAGAAAAATCGCCGTTAACCGCTATTCGTGTGGCACAGCTAGCCATCGAGGCCGGGATCCCTAAGGGGGTGCTCAATGTGTTACCAGGGTTCGGGCACACTGTGGGTAAGGCATTAGCCTTGCATATGGATGTTGATACCTTAGTGTTTACAGGCTCAACTAAAATAGCTAAGCAATTAATGATTTATGCTGGCGAGTCTAATATGAAGCGAGTCTGGTTAGAGGCGGGGGGCAAGAGTCCCAATATCGTCTTTAACGATGCGCCTAATTTGCAAGAAGCGGCCATTGCCGCAGCATCGGCCATTGCATTTAATCAGGGTGAGGTGTGCACCGCTGGCTCTCGTTTGCTGGTGGAAGCTGGGGTTAAGGATGAGTTGATAGGCTTGATCGCCGCCGAGATGCAAGCATGGCAACCGGGTCATCCTCTCGATCCTGACACCACTTGTGGCGCGGTTGTTGACCAGCAGCAGCTCGATAACGTATTGGCCTATATCCGCTCAGGTGTTGCCGAGGGGGCAAGCTTAGTGCAAGGCGGCGAGCAGGTGATGGCTGAGTCGGGTGGTGTGTATGTGGCTCCAACCATCTTTGCCAATGTGAACAATCAGATGACCATCGCTAAAGAGGAGATCTTTGGTCCTGTGTTGTCTGTGATAAGTTTTGAGGGCATGGATGACGCCATTCGTATCGCCAATGACACTATCTATGGACTGGCTGCTGGCGTATGGACGAGCGATATCAGCAAGGCGCATAAAACTGCCAAGGCACTGCGCAGTGGCATGGTTTGGATTAACCATTACGATGGCGGTGATATGACGGCGCCATTTGGTGGCTATAAACAGTCGGGCAATGGTCGTGACAAGTCGCTGCATGCCTTTGATAAATACACTGAAATCAAGGCCACTTGGATTGCGCTTTAAGTCAAAGGCCTTAAAGTAGCACCGCCTGTCGCCCAGTTACTCGCTAAGCGTTGCTGGCGATAACCCCGTAACCGCACGCTATCATTATGCATAGTGTGCGGTTTTTTATGGGGAGCATTTACATCCCACTAGGCAGGGGCGCAGATTGTATAGCTACAGTTGATACCGAGATTGTTATCGGTATTTTTTTGCTTGTACCGAGCTAGGTTATTCGTATATGTTGCCAAACAATCATGATTTTTCAATTGGCACAGCCAGTTTGGAGTCACAATGCAATACCCTTTAGTTAGCACTGCATGGCTTGAAGCCAATCTATTTGAAGCAGATGTCATTATTCTCGACGCCAGTATGGATAACGTCATAGGCAAGACGCCTATTGTTTATGATAAATTTATCGCCATACCTAGGGCGCAGAAAATCGATTTAGAAACAGTTTTTTGCGATACCAGCGCTACACAAGTGCATGCCATGCCTAGTGTCGAACAGTTTAATCAAGGTATTGGCAATTTCGGTATCGACAGTGATAGCACTGTGGTTATTTATGATAATCAAGGTATTTATTCATCACCACGTGCCTGGTGGATGTTTAAAGTGATGGGGTTTGAGCGTGTGTTTGTGCTCGATGGTGGCTTATCGCAGTGGCTGC
Source organism: Shewanella algidipiscicola (assembly GCF_900380485.1). NCBI lineage: Bacteria > Pseudomonadati > Pseudomonadota > Gammaproteobacteria > Alteromonadales > Shewanellaceae > Shewanella > Shewanella algidipiscicola. The sequence goes on from NZ_OXJV01000001.1 coordinate 512,141, forward strand.
TTGAGGGGCGCACCACGGCCGATCAGTATCTCCAACACCAGCGTCAAGGTCACTTCAAGGGCCAATATCAAGCGGGCTTAGTATGCGATATGGCATATGTATTGGCGCGATTTGATGCCGACGATGCACACGTGTTTGATGCCCGCGCCGCCTCGCGTTTTAATGGTGAAGTGGCAGAACCTCGCCCCAATGTGCGCCGTGGTCATATTCCAGGTTCGATTAATCTGCCGTTTAGCGAGGTGCTTGATGGGCATAAATTACAAGCAACGCCAGTGTTACAAGCGTTATTTGCTCAACAGGACGGTGGTGATAATATCGAGCGGATATTTACTTGTGGCTCAGGCATTACAGCTTGTATATTGATTTTGGCCGCTGTGGCATCGGGCTGCAGTAAAACGCTGCTTTATGATGGATCTTGGAGCGAATGGGGCCGTCATCATCACTTGCCCATTAGCCCCTGTGAACCTGGTGTTTCACCCGATGCTTAACCGCTTCTCTTATTAATTGAAGTCGTCGTTAAGCCGTCGCAATAAGAGTCGTAAACCTCAATTTAACAATCATAAAAAAGGAGCTCATAGCTCCTTTTGGCGATTGTATTAAATTGCATTTCAGCTAGCGAAAATCGTTATCGATTAAAACAGATCTTTAAATCTATGGTAGAGCATACCGGCTGCCAGCATGGGCGATCTAAAGGTCGGCCCACCAGGAAAAGTCATATGCTGCACCTTATCAAAAATATCAAAGCGCTCAGCCTGAGCCGTCAGTGCTTCACTGATGAGCTTGGCCGCCATATGGGTGGCGTTAACCCCATGGCCCGCATAGGCTTGCGCATAGAGAATATTGGGACAGTCGGGTAGGCGTCCTATTTGCGGTAAACGATTAGCGCCAATGCCTATCATCCCTCCCCATTCGTAGTCAATTTTGACCCCTTTTAACTGCGGAAAGACCTTTTCTAAGTTGGGGCGCAGTGCGGCATTGATGTCTTTAGGATCTTTACCCGAATAGGTGCACAGGCCGCCAAATAGTAAGCGATTATCTTGTGATAAATGAAAGTAATCTAAGTCGATACGCAGATCGGCAAAGGCCATATTTTTGGGGATTATCTCGTCACACTGGGCCTGAGTCAGGGGCTCTGTCGCCAGCAAGTAACTGCCTGCAGGTAGTACTTTACCGCCGACATAACTTTCGAGTTCATGGCCAATATAGGCATTGCCTGCCAGCACCACATATTGGCAATCCACTTGTCCCTGCTCGGTGATGACGGTCGGGCGTTGGCCCTTGATAATTTTTGTGGCGGCGCTGTATTCAAACATCTGCACCCCTAAAGCACGAGCCACCCGAGCTTCGCCTAACGCAAGATTGAGTGGATGCAGGTGGCCACTGTTCATGTCAACCAATGCGCCGCTATAACAGTCGGAGCCAATCACCTCTTTGATTTGGTGCTTGTGTAGCAAGGTAAATCCTTCACCGCGCCCTTGAGCAACCATCTCTTGGTAATCCGCTTCAAGCTCTGTCATATGACGAGGTTTGATGGCGAGATCGCAGTAACCCATCTGTAGGTTACAGTCGATATTATGTTGTTTAATACGGTTTTTGACTATGTCGACGGCTTCAAACCCCATCTCATGGATCGCCTGTACCCCCTCGGCTCCTATCTCATTGCGAAACTGCTCCACATTATGGCCTATGCCGCGAATAAGCTCACCGCCATTTCGCCCCGATGCCCCCCATCCAATGCGTTTGGCTTCAAGCAAGGCCACGCTAAAGCCCTTTTGAGCCAGCTCAATAGCAGTGTTGATACCGCTAAAGCCACCGCCGATAATGCAGACATCTACTTTGATGTGTTCGGTCAGTTTAGGTTGTGGCTCTAATGCGTTAGCCGTGGCGAAGTAGTAGGACTGGGGGTAATGATCACTGTGGATAGGCGGCTTACTGGGCATTTTGGCTCCTAAATCGGGTTTTATTGTTGTTATTCGACTTAATCTACCCGACGAGTAGTGTACTTTTAGCCTTCGGGTTAGTTATAATTCACACTTGTTGATTATATTTAACATGCTTTTTTGTTTGATACAAACTAGTATGACAAATTGTTTTGCCGCCAATCGGCTGGATAGGAGATGTTTTTTGGATATAGGTGCAAATCTCAAAGCTGTTCGGAAAATGAAGGGGTTATCCCAACGAGAGTTGGCCAAACGCGCAGGCGTAACCAATAGCACTATCTCTATGATAGAAAAGAACAGTGTGAGTCCTTCGGTCAGTTCATTAAAGAAAGTATTATCTGGGCTGCCTATGTCATTGGTGGACTTTTTTTCTATCGAAACAAGCCAGCCGAGTGAACAAAAGGTGGTTTATCGCGCAGGCGAACTGTTGGACATTGGTGATGGTAACCTCGATTACAAATTGATTGGTCGGGATTATCCTAACCGCGCCATGTCAGTGATGAATGAAGTATACCCCCCTGGCGCCGATACCGGTGAAGAGATGCTGCAACACGAAGGTGAAGAGGCTGCTATGGTGATTGAGGGGCAAATTGAGGTCACCGTTGGCGATGAAGTGTTTGTTCTCTGCGCTGGTGATAGTTACTACTTTAACAGTGAATTACCCCATAGATTTCGCAATCCATTTGATGTGTCATGTCGTATCGTGAGCGCAACTACCCCCGCAAATTTTTAGGCCAATATACCCTATGAGCGTTACTTTATATTGTCAGTAACGCCATTTTCCTTTTTGTATCAGCCCATTTTTCGCTTTATGTGTAAATAATTTTGCCCACTTACTATGAGGGTGGGGGCGGCATTATAGAATGGTAAACGATGCCTGATACTATGGTTTGCTTCGAACCATTAGCCGCTGCAGCTGCGTTAAACAATCTGTTTAGCGATCGTTTTGTTGTTTTGATTCGGTTTTAATAGTTTTGTTGCTCGAGTGTTTGTTTTTTGTATGCAACACCTGTTGCCTCGTGTTATTTTTCAGTGTAGTGTGTGAAAAAATGAACATAAAGTTAGTCTTTGCTCATTATTAACAACTATAAGAAAAATAACTACATCAACAGGTGATCTATGTCTGAGGAAGGACTTGCTGTTATTGGCGTGACAGCTTGTAATCAACAACTAGGCCTACATCCGTTTAATATTGTAGGCGACAAATATCTACTAAGTATTGCCGACGCAACCAGTGCTTGGCCACTGGTTATCCCATCTTTAGGTCACTGCCCCGCGGCGGCGATCCTGCCTCGTCTAGATGGCATTCTTTTTACCGGGTCCCCCTCAAATATTGAGCCTCATCATTACGAGGGGGCACCAAGTGCCCCTGATACATTACATGATCCTAAACGCGATGCGACCACATTGCCTTTGTTAAAGGCGGCGATAGCAGCTGGAGTGCCCGTGCTGGCTATCTGCCGAGGATTTCAAGAAATGAATGTGGTTTATGGTGGCTCATTGCATCAAGAATTATATCAAGTGGGTGGTTATATTGAACACCGCGAAGATAAAACCGCATCAGTAGAGGTTCAGTATGGGATATCGCATCCGATCCAGATTGAACCCGGAGGACTGCTCCACGAGGCATGGGGCCGCAATTTAGCAGAGGTTAACTCTGTACATACTCAAGGTGTCGACCGCTTGGGCATTGGATTGCGGCCAGAAGCTTACGCTCCCGATGGATTAGTCGAGGCGTTTTCCGTCAAAGATGCGAAAAATTTTGCGCTAGGTGTGCAGTTTCATCCGGAATGGAAGGTATTAGACAATCCTTTTTATCGCGCAATTTTTACCGCCTTTAATAAAGCCTGCCAACAAAGAGCAGCGCAACGAACGAGATAATAAAAATGAAAAAGTTAATCAGCTATTTAAAAGAAAATAAAATTACAGAAGTTGAATGTGTTATCAGTGATATGACGGGGATTGCCCGTGGCAAGATAGCCCCAGTAGCCAAGTTTATTGACGAAAAAGGCATGCGTCTGCCTGAGAGCGTATTATTGCAAACGGTGACGGGTGACTATGTCGACGATGAAATTTACGACTCTTTACTCGACAAAGCCGATATTGATTTTGTTTGTGTCCCCGATGATAAAGCCATCTTTATGTTGCCTTGGTGTGTAGAGGCCACCGCGCAAGTGATCCACGATACCTATGACAAAATGGGCAACCCGATAGAATTGTCACCGCGTAACCTGCTTAAAAAAGTATTAAAGCTTTATGAAGATAAAGGCTGGAAACCCGTTGTCGCGCCGGAGATGGAATTTTATCTTACCAAGCCCAACGAAGATCCTGATATCCCATTGAGCCCACCTATTGGTCGAAGTGGACGCCGTGAGTCTGGTCGTCAGTCGTTTTCAATCGATGCCGCTAATGAATACGATCCACTGTTTGAAGATATGTATGACTGGTGTGAAGCGCAAGGCTTAGATATCGATACCCTGATCCATGAAGAGGGCACAGCCCAAATGGAGATTAACTTCAGTCACGGTGATGCGTTATCACTGGCAGATCAAGTGTTTGTGTTTAAGCGTACGTTACGTGAAGCTGCACTGAAGCATAACGTGTGTGCCACCTTTATGGCGAAGCCGGTTACCGATGAACCAGGCAGTGCGATGCATATTCATCAAAGTGTGGTCGATGTTAAGACAGGTAAAAACATTTTTACCAACGAAGATGGCACCAAGAGCGCTAAATTTTTAAGTTATATCGGTGGCTTACAAAAATATATTCCAGAGCTGTTACCTTTGATGGCGCCCAATGTGAACTCGTTTAGACGCTTCCTGCCGGGGACATCGGCCCCCGTTAATTTGGAGTGGGGTGATGAAAACCGCACCTGTGGTCTACGTATTCCTGAGTCATCGCCACAAAACCGTCGTATCGAAAACCGCATAGCCGGCGCCGATGCTAACAGCTATTTGGCCATCGCAGCGACACTACTGTGTGGTTTTATGGGTATGGTTGAAGATGTGAAACCATCGACGCCAGTGCAAGGGCGCGCTAACGAGAATCGACTCGGTAATAGTTTGCCGTTAACACTGGAAGAGGCCTTAGCAGTAATGTCTGAAAGCCTAGCGGTGCGTGAATATTTAGGTGAGGCATTCACCAATGGCTATATTGCGGTCAAGCAAGCGGATTTGGAAAACTACCGCCGCGTGATCAGCTCTTGGGAGCGTGAGTTCCTGTTACTTACAGTATAACTAATAGTGTCATGGGCGCCTCCCGTTGTCCATAAGCAAACCCAGACGCAACTCTAACCTATGGCGCTTTTAACGCAAAAATAATCGCGCCGTAGCGCCTTAATCTAGGAGAGGATACAAAGAGGGCTGAAACAGTTCGATGCGGATGTAAGCTGTAGCATTGTAGATAATAACCACGCCAAGGTTGCCATTGTGCGGCCTTGGTCCATAACGATAAAGGTTACAAGCAAATTGGCTATCACTATGACAAACAGTCTTACCCGTGAAAGCGGCGTAGCAAGGGAGAAAACGATGACATTATTGAAGCGGGTAACCGCATCTTGTTTGATCGCATTATCGGCATTGGCCAGCGGTGCGGTCTACAGTGAAGAAGTGTTGAAAGTGTATAATTGGAACGATTATATCGCCAAAGATACCTTGGATAACTTCTACAAAGAAACGGGTGTCCGGGTGATTTATGATGTGTTCGATAGCAACGAAATGGTCGAAGCCAAGTTGTTATCGGGCCATTCAGGCTACGATATTGTGGTGCCATCGAATGACTTTCTCGCCAAACAGATTAAGGTCGGTGCCTTTGCCCCACTGGATAAAAGTAAGCTAACCAATTTAGGTAATCTTAACGCCGATTTGATGACACAGCTTGAAAAAGCCGATCCACAGAACCGTTATTCGGTGCCGTACCTCTGGGGAACCACAGGCATTGGTTATAATGTCGATAAAGTCAAAGCGGTATTAGGCGACGATGCGCCGGTGGATTCCTTAGCACTCATTTTCGATCCTCAATATGCGCAAAAGATTGCTAGCTGTGGCTTGTCTATGATGGATTCTGCCGACGAAATGATGTCGCAAGCTTTATCTTACTTGGGGCGCGATCCTAACAGTACCGATCCTGATGATTATCAGGCTGCCGGTGAAGCCATTGAGCGGGTGCGTCCTTACGTTACCTATTTTCATTCATCGCGCTATATCACCGATTTAGCCAATGGCGATACCTGTGTGGCATTTGGTTTTTCTGGCGATGTATTTCAAGCTGCGGCGCGCGCCGAAGAGGCAGGCAATGGTCAAGAGGTTGAATATGCCATAGCCAAAGAGGGCGCCTATTTGTGGTTTGATATGTTGGCGATCCCTGCCGATGCAGAGAACAAGCATAATGCGCATCTGTTTATCAACTATCTGCTGCGTCCAGATGTGATAGCTGAGATCTCTAATTATGTGGCTTACGCTAATCCAAATGATCCGGCGCAAGCCTTGGTCGATGAGGCGATCCGTAATAATCCGGGGATCTATCCTAGCGACGCGGTGCTGAAAAACTTGTATATACGTGAGGTTCGCCCTCTGCGTGTTCAGCGGGCTATGACGAGAGCCTGGACGAAAGCTAAATCTGGTCTCTAATTCATCTAGTAGGTTGATAAATATATTAATTTATTAGATTTTGTAAAGTGTGAAGCAATCTACCGATGCGTTTAACTGGCTGTAGCATTGGATAATTATAACAACGAAAGCCGTCATTCTCGGCCATGCAACGGCAGTAAGTCTTGATGACATTACTGGCAAGCTAAATAAGGAGATAGCATGAATCTTTTAAAGAAAATGTCTACGGTAGCCGTCGTCACGGCTGGTGTGTTTGCCTGTTCGATGGCTAATGCAGAAGAAGTAGTACATGTGTATAACTGGTCTGATTATATCGCCGAAGATACTCTGGCTAATTTTGAAAAAGAGACGGGTATTAGAGTGGTATACGATGTCTTTGACAGTAATGAGGTGGTTGAAGCTAAACTGCTATCGGGTCGTTCAGGCTATGATTTAGTCGTGCCATCGAATAACTTTCTTGCTAAACAAATTAATGCGGGTGCGTTTCAAAAGCTCGATAAAAGCCAGCTGAGTAACTATAACAACCTCAAGCCTGAATTGATGAAGCAACTTGAAGCGGCCGATCCGCGTAATGAGTATTCGGTTCCCTATTTATGGGGCACCACAGGCATTGGTTATAATGTTGCGAAGGTGAAGGAAGTCCTAGGGGAAGACGCACCCGTTGACTCACTCGAGCTGCTATTTAATCCAAAGTATGCTGAAAAAGTGTCTAAATGTGGTATGTCTTTCCTCGACTCTGCCGATGAGATGCTGCCGATGGCGCTTGTGTACCTTGGTCTAGATCCTAACAGTACCAATAGCGATGATTATGTCAAAGCGGGTGAAGTATTGTCGAAAGTACGTCCTTACGTGACCTATTTCCATTCATCACGTTACATTACCGATTTAGCTAATGGCGATATCTGTGTTGCCTTTGGTTATTCTGGCGATGTGTTTCAAGCTGCAGCGCGTGCCGAGGAAGCTGAAAATGGCCAAGAGATTGGTTATGCCATTCCTAAAGAAGGGGCAAACTTGTGGTTTGATATGCTAGCTATCCCGGCAGACGCCAAGAATGCCAAAAATGCGCATACCTTTATTAACTACCTGCTACGCCCTGAGGTTATCGCGCCTATCACGAACTACGTAGCTTACGCTAATCCTAATGTGCCAGCGCAAGAGTTTGTCGACGAAGATATTTTAAACGATCCGGCTATCTACCCAACGCCTGAAGTACTTGAGCGTTTATATGTTGCCGATGTGCGTCCAATGAAAGCACAGCGCGCTATGACTCGCGTGTGGACTAAGGTCAAATCGGGCATGTGATCCACTCAATAAGGGCGAGCCAATAGGTTTGCCCTTTTTATTCACTTTTCATTTTTAGTGTTGCAGTAAGTGCCAGTAAGGCACTGTCGTGGAGAAGTACTATGACCAACAATTCGGGCGTCACCAATAAACCGACAACAAAGACGCAAGGAGAAGTATTGCTGAAGATCGATAGGGTCAGCAAATTATTTGACGACGTTCGCGCAGTGGACGATGTGTCATTGAGTATTAATCGAGGAGAGATTTTTGCCCTATTAGGGGGATCTGGTTCAGGCAAGTCAACATTGCTGCGCATATTAGCCGGTTTTGAAAAACCCTCTGAAGGCCGTATTTATCTTGACGGTGAAGATATTACCGATATGCCGCCCTACGAGCGTCCTATCAATATGATGTTTCAATCTTATGCGTTATTTCCGCATATGACGGTGGCGCAAAATATCGCCTTTGGTTTAAAGCAAGACAAAATGTCTAAAGCCGAAATTGATACTCGTGTGCAAGAGATGTTGAAACTGGTGCATATGGAAGCTTACGCTAAACGTAAGCCTAACCAACTTTCTGGTGGTCAGCGTCAGCGTGTCGCACTCGCTCGCTCGCTTGCTAAGCGGCCTAAATTGCTGCTGCTCGATGAGCCCATGGGCGCACTGGATAAAAAGCTACGTACCCAGATGCAGCTCGAGGTGGTCGATATTCTTGAGGCGGTCGGTGTGACCTGTGTGATGGTAACCCATGATCAAGAAGAAGCCATGACCATGGCAGAGCGTATCTCCATTATGAGCGATGGCTGGATAGTGCAGACGGGCTCACCAATCGATATCTATGAAAGTCCTGCTAACCGTATGGTGGCTGAGTTCATTGGCTCGGTTAACTTATTTGAAGGCGATATTGTCGAAGATGAGGTTGACCATGTAATTATCCAATCCCCCAATATAGACCAGCCATTCTACGTAGGTTACGGGGTATCGACTAGCGTAGACACCACGCAAGTATGGTTAGCGATTAGACCGGAAAAAACGCAGATCAGCCGAGAGCAACCCCATGGACAATATAATTGGTGTGCAGGTGTCGTGGAAGATATCGCTTACCTTGGTGGCATTTCGGTTTACTACATTCGCTTAAGCAGTGGCCAACTGGTTCAGTCGGTGATGACCAACAGCGATCGCCGCTCTGATTCCCCCACCTGGGAGGAGAAGGTGTTTATCGGATGGGAGGCCACCAGTGGAGTGGTATTAAGATCATGAGTGGGGTCGCGATAAAGCGAAAAAAATCGCTAAGAGAACGATTTTTTAAAGGGCAACATTTGACCATAGGCGTGCCTTACCTGTGGTTATTGATGTTCTTTGCCTTGCCATTTGCGATTGTATTGAAGATCAGTCTATCGTCGCCAGCGATCGCGATCCCGCCTTACGATGCACTGTTTCAATATGCCGATGAGTCGCTACAGATCTTACTTAATCTGGGCAATTACATCTTGGTGTTTGAAGACTCCCTGTATGTGAATGCCTATTTAGGGTCATTGAAAATGGCCTGTATCACTACGATTGGGTGTCTGCTGGTGGGGTATCCGATGGCATATGCCATTGCCAGAGCGCCGAAGCAACATCAAACCGTGTTGATTTTACTGGTGATGTTGCCCTCATGGACCTCATTCTTGATCCGCGTTTATGCCTGGATGGGCATATTAAGTAATAACGGTGTGATCAATAATGTGTTGATGTGGTTGGGGGTTATTTCAGACCCAATTCAAATGCTTAACACCAACTTTGCGGTTTATATCGGTATTATTTACACCTATCTGCCGTTTATGATTTTACCTCTGTATGCCAACTTATCTCAGCTAGATGGCAGTTTACTCGAAGCGGCGGCCGATTTAGGGTCGCGCAGCTTAAATACCTTCTGGAAGATCACTTTGCCTCTATCTAAGGGCGGGGTGATTGCAGGCTCCATGTTGGTCTTTATCCCTGTGGTGGGCGAGTTTGTTATTCCTGAGCTATTGGGAGGCCCAGATTCTCTGATGATAGGTAAGGTGTTATGGCAGGAGTTCTTTAATAACCGTGATTGGCCTGTAGCCTCATCGCTTGCGATTGTGATGCTGGCGCTATTGATCATTCCTATCACGTTGTTTCACCGTTATCAGTCAAGAAGCATGGAGAAAAAGATATGAGTAACAGACTAAAAAAACTCAGCTTTTCTACCGTTATGCTGTGGGCTGGGATGATATTTCTCTACGCGCCTATGTTTATCTTGGTGTTCTACTCATTTAACGAGTCGAAATTGGTGACGGTATGGGGCGGCTTTTCGGCTAAGTGGTATGGCGAGTTGTTTCGCGATGAGCAAATTTTAGATGCGGTTGCCACCAGTTTAAAAGTGGCTTTCTTCGCCTCAACTATGGCGGTGATCTTGGGCACCATGGCCGCGTTTGTGATGACACGCTTTGCTCGCTCATGGGGCAGGTTAACCTTGTCGAACATGATCACGGCGCCTCTGGTTATGCCTGAAGTGATCACGGGGTTGTCATTATTGTTGTTGTTTGTCCATATGGCAGATCTGTTTGGTTGGCCTGCTGAGCGCGGTATGTTGACGGTATGGATTGCCCACTCTACCTTCTGCGCCGCTTATGTTGCTGTGGTGGTGTCGTCGCGCTTACGTGAGTTAGATATGTCGATAGAGGAGGCGGCGCAAGATTTAGGCGCGACTCCGCTCAAGACCTTTTTCTATATCACGGTGCCGATGATTTCACCTGCCTTAATCGCCGGTTGGTTGTTGTCATTTAGCTTATCGCTCGATGATCTCGTGATCGCCAGCTTTGCCTCTGGTCCAGGTGCGACCACGCTGCCTATGGTAGTGTTCTCGTCGGTAAGGATGGGGGTCTCACCTAAAATCAATGCGCTAGCAACCTTGATCATTTTACTGGTGTCACTGATAGCCTTTATCTCATGGTATATGGCGCGCCGCGCCGATAAGCGCAGCCGGATGGCCAGCGAATAACACTGATAGCATCGCAAAATAATGGCAAGCTACAGCAGTAAGGCTGCTGTAGCTTGTTAATACAACAGCATAATTATTATAACGATAACAATTCAGGGTGGTTGATATGAACTGTACACCTCATGCAAATTCCTATTATGCCGCGTCTGCAAATAACAAGCAGTTACGCGAAAAACTGGCCGATAATATTGAGACTGATGTCTGTATTATTGGCGCAGGTTATACCGGTTTATCTTCGGCGATTCATCTATTAGAAGCAGGTTTTAAAGTCACTGTGTTAGAGGCCGCCCGTGTGGGTTTTGGTGCTTCTGGCCGTAATGGTGGTCAAATCGTCAATAGTTTTAGCCGTGATATCGATATGATTGAAAAAACGGTTGGTGTGGACAAGGCTAAATTATTTGGTGAGATGGCGTTCGAGGGTGGACGCATTATTAAAAATTTGGTCGCGAAATATAATATTCAATGTGATTTAAAAGACGGTGGGGTGTTTGCTGCGCTCAATAAAAAGCAGATGAGGCATTTAGAATCACAAAAAGCCTTATGGGAGCGCCATGGTCACCTTGGGCACCTTGAATTACTCGATGAATCGGGAATCCGTGGGGTTGTCGATTCTGAGCGATACATCGGCGGCCTGCTCGACAAGAGTGGTGGCCACATTCATCCGCTTAACTTAGCGTTAGGCGAAGCCGATGCGGTGGAGTCCCTTGGTGGGCAAATTTTTGAAGATTCGGCTGTCATTAAAGTCGATGAAGGGGATAGCCCTGTTGTGCGCACTAAGGATGGCTCGGTTAAATGTAAGTTTGTGATTGTGGCGGGTAATGCTTACCTCAATGGTTTAATACCAGAGCTACAAGCTAAATCTATGCCTTGTGGCACTCAGGTTATCACCACTGAACCCTTAGGGGCTGAGTTGGCGCAGTCGTTATTACCGCAAGATTACTGCGTCGAAGATTGTAATTATCTGCTCGATTACTTTCGCTTATCGGGGGATAAACGTCTTATTTACGGCGGTGGCGTGGTGTATGGCGCGCGGGATCCCGCCGATATTGAAGCAATTATTCGCCCCAAGATGCTCGAGACCTTTCCCCAGCTTAAAGACGTTAAGATAGAATTTGCCTGGACGGGGAATTTTCTTTTGACTCTGTCTCGTCTGCCACAAGTGGGGCGCATCGGCAGTAATATTTATTATTCGCAAGGCTGTAGCGGCCATGGTGTGACTTACACTCATTTGGCTGGGCAAATTTTGGCTGAGACAATTAATGGGCAAGCTAAACGTTTTGATGCCTTTGCCAGCTTACCCCATTATCCGTTCCCTGGTGGGCATCTGTTGCAGGTGCCATTTTCAGCGCTCGGCGCTTGGTATTACACCATGCGTGATAAGCTTGGCATATAAATTAGTGTGGGAGCGGTAATCGATGAAATAAGCGTGTAGCCCCTATAAAAAAGCCCGAGAATCTCGGGCTTTTTAGTGTATGAAAGTGGGCGGTTATCGCTTGTTATTCATGTTCCATAACACGCTTTGATCGCTGCCCATTATCGTGGTGGGCATTTGACCATTCCATTGCTGGGCACGCACATAATCAACCAAGGTTTGTGACTCACGTAGCGCGGCTGCTTTCTTCTGAATCGCTTCAGCTTCCGCTAGACCTTTTAAGCGAATGGCTTCCGCTTCTGCTATGGCTTCAGTTTTAATGGCGTAGGCTTTACCGTCTGCAGTGGCTTTAGCCGCATCACGCATTGCGTTGGCGGTATTAACTTCACGCTGCGCTTCTAGGTTTTGTCGCTCTAAACGATGCATCTCTGCGGCGGCCAAGTTTTTTTCGGTTTGTTTAGTTTCGATTGATTGTATGTACTTTTGTGGTAGCCCAAGGTTTTCTAACTGGGCAGAGTCTAACTTGACCGGATACTGCTTCATCTCTTCAATTAACACATCTTCTATCTGGGCAATCACCCGACCACGGTTTTGGATGATCTCTTCGGCTTTATAGCGTGCTAAGGCATCTTTTGTTGCCGAGCGTAACTTAGGATCAAGAATACGTGACTCAAATTGACTCAGGCCGCCATAGCTTTTAAATAGTTCGAAAGCTTGATCGCGGTTAATGGTCCAGTTAATGGAGACTTCCGCGGTAACTGGCATCTGTTCATGAGTTGAGGCGTTGAGTTTTTCGACGTTTTTACGGGTACGAATTTCCAGAACCTCAACCTTATCGACAAAAGGGATTTTAATATGTAATCCTGGGTTAACCTGTTCGGTCGCTTCGCCAAAGCGTTTGATGATACCCACATGACCTTCATCCACGGTATACATGGTTTGTGCCACAAACATGATGATGACCACTATGGCGATAATGAAACTTATAGCGCCTCGTCCTTTGGTTTTTATGTTGGTAAAGTCAGCTATATCAATGGTTTTATTTGTGGTCATTATCTCTCCTTGTGACGCTGTATATTAAGCAAGCTCATACTTGAGGCTTATTGATTAGAGTCAGATTATTGTGACCTGACTTTAGGAGACAAAATAATACGTTAATATTTATGCTCGTCAAGTTGAGTAAATGTTGCTATTTTTTTGGCGGAATCTAACTCTAACCATAGAGGGCTAGAGTCTATTTTAATATTGCTATGCTGAGCCATTATTCAAAGTCAATCTCTGCTGATTAACAATATAGCGATGTCATTATCAATGGCCTGTGTTGTCTATTTCTTGTTTGTTGCCTGTGACGGCTTGTTGTCTTAACAGTTGTTCAAACTCATCTAACGGCAAGGGTTTACTAAACAAGTAGCCTTGGCCAAGTTCACACTGTAATGACTTTAATTTTTCCAGTTGATCATCATCCTCTATTCCTTCTGCCACAAGCTTAAGCTTGAGCGATTTAGCTAGATGAATGACGGCGCGCACTATATCTAGGCTCTGTTCATCGCAAAGCATATCTTTGACAAAAGATTGATCAATTTTTAAGGTATTGACAGGAAAGAACTTTAAATAAGACAGGCTAGAATATCCAGTACCAAAATCATCAATGGCAATGGTGAGGCCGAGTGCTGAGAGTGTGTTAAGAATGGTCAACGCTTCATCGAAATCATGCATTAATGCACTCTCTGTCACTTCCAGTTCGAGTAGGTCGCTTCTCAGTTGACTCAACTCTAAAATATTGGCGACAGAAGCGCAAAGATGGGGGTTGGTAAATTGCTTGGCCGCAATATTAACGGCAATCTGTAATTCGTAGCCATCTTCATACCACTGTTTAGCGGCAATACAGCTTTTAGTCAGGATCTGCTCACCTAATTCATGGATAAGGCCGGTTTCTTCGGCTAGGGGAATAAAGTCTAGCGGTGAAATAACTTTCCCTGTGGGTGAGGTTAACCTTGCGAGGGCCTCGGCGCCCACAATCTTGAGCGTTTTTAAATCGACTTTCGCCTGATAGTAAACATTAATCGCATCGGTATCGATTGCAATGCGCAGCAAGGTGATCAGTTCATGACGCTTAAATAACTGACGCTCCAAGTCTTCTGAAAAATAGCAAAAACGGTTACGGCCTAAGTCTTTTGCTCTATACATAGCCGCATCGGCATGGGTGATTAGCTCTTCAGCTCTGATGGCATCTGTTGGGTAAAGACTGATACCAATACTCACTGAAAGAGGATACTCCTTGCCTTGGATCCTAAAAGGCGTATTTATACGAGTAACGATATCTTCGGCTATAGAATCCACCTGCCCAGTAGAATCTATTGCCGGAAGTAAGAGCACAAATTCATCACCACCAATGCGGGCTAAGGTGGTGTTAGGTGCGACCAGTAACTGTAAACGTTTGGCCACTTGCTTAATAATGAGATCGCCATATGAATGGCCTAATGAATCATTGAGGTATTTAAAATGGTCAATGTCAATTAACAATAGCGCCACCTGTTGTTGGTTAGCCTGAGCAACTGTACAAGCATGGGTAACGCGATCGTGTAGGAGAATACGATTTGGTAAGTCGGTTAACTGGTCATGGTTGGCTAAATGGCTCATCTTTATCGCCATTGCTACGGTTTCGCTAATATCATGAAAGACAATAATCGCACCAGTAATATTACCCTCATCATCTTTTATCGGAGCGGCTGAATCTTCGATTCGATATGTGGTCCCATCTTGACTATTGAGTTGGCAATTGAGAGCCATGGCGACAGTGCGCTGTTCTTTAAGGGCTATAGAAATAGGGTTTTGTCCTCGATACTGAGTGGTAGCGTCACAGATATCCATTACCTCATCAATATGCAGTCCGATAGCATCGCGCATAACCCAGCCAGTCAGTCGTTCGGCAATCGGATTCATAAAGGTAATTTTTGCTTCATTGTCAGTGGCAATCACGGCATCACCAATGGAATTAAGCATAATTTTAAGCCGAGAGTTTTCGATACCCAGCTGCTTTTTAGCTTGTCTTATTGAACTAATATCGGTCAATGTCAGCAGCATACCATTGAGTTGATCTTGCCCGCCTCTTTTGGTCATATTTGCTTGTATATACTGGATATCATTTTGGCTGTTCTCTAGAGCAACTTCAAAATCATCTTCGGTTTCTGCAGAGGCAATTCGGTGTACTATTTCTTGGTAGATGTTATCGGGCAATAGGGCTGAAGCATGTCGAGATATTGCTTTGTCTATGGGGAGATTAAACCACTTCCCATCATCATCGTTACAATATTGTAGATATAAGTCTGAGTTCCAATAGGTGACATGGACAGGTATTTGTTGGAGTAATGCTTGAACATCTTGCTTGGCTTCAATGAGCGCTTTCTCTTGCTGCTTGAGGAGTAAATGGTTTTTAACTCTGAGCCGGCATAATATCATGTCGATAGGTTTACTAATAAAATCGATACCGCCCGATTCGAGTGATTTATACTCAAAAGTACTTTCTTGGTGGGCGGTGATAAAGATGATTGAGATCTGGCATGTCTTGGGATTATTTTTCAGTCGACTACAGATTTCGAAGCCATCCATTTGGGGCATTTCTATATCGAGTAAAATAATTGAGGGCTGGTAAGCTTCAGCTTTGATTAAGGCATCGTTACCACCAGTGCTGCAAATAATATCAGCCAAGTCGTTAAGCGACTGTTCTAGCATGTGTAAGTTGAGTTGCTCATCATCAACAATCAATATTTTTTGACGATAATTAACTCCATTACCGAATAACATAGTAGAAGTCCTTTTCTAATTGAGACACCACTTATTAGTCTCTCCTACTATACTGGGTATCAGTAGGCCAGTGGTCGTTGTATATCTAATAGCTAGTGTGCCGCTACCTGCTAGTCAAATACAGTGATTTCAGTGATATTAGCTAATATTAGTAAATAAAACGAGAGTATGCTTCAGTAACTAGGCTGAAATTGATTGTTATCTACTAACTTAACTAATGGAGATCTAATAGCGTAATTTTTAAGGACGAGATTTTTAAAAGGAATTAACACTATGAAACACAACATTATTACGCTATCAAATCTATGGGCTAAGCTAAATACATCTTTGCTCATGCTCTGCTTGGTAGTGGTTTTTGTCGTGTCACTCGCCATTATTTTTACGTTTGAATTTCAACTTAAAAATCGAGTTATCGATGATTTACAGTTAACCCTAGGTGATATCAGTACTCGGGTGGATAAGCAGGTGCAAGATCACTTAAGTAAACATCTCAATGACCTACGTTTTTTACATGCTACCCCCCCCGTCGAAGGCTTGTCTCGTGCTGAAAGTCATCAAGGTGTTGATCCGCTGGATGGCACCACTTACAAGCAGTGGCGTGAGCGACTTGAAACCATTTTTATGGCATTTTTACGCAATAATATTGAATATGATCAGCTGAGGATCATTGGTACTGATGGCATAGAATTAGTGCGTGTCGATAAGCGTGATGGTGTCGTACAAGTGGTAAGTGATATCAATTTACAAAATAAACGTAATCGAGATTATTACCAAGCGAGTATGCAGCTGATTGACGGTGAGATCTATACTTCCCCAATTTCACTAAATAGAGAGTTTGATAAGATTGAATACCCTTATCGACCCATGCTGCGAATGGCTATACCGATTCATGATGATTTTGGTCAACGCTTTGGTTTTTTGGTTGCTAACGTAAATGCTAATCAATTATTACATTCGATAGAAGCAATGACCCCGCCGCCGAATCAACTTATTTTAATCGATTCAGGAGGGTATTTCTTACTTCATCCTGATAATGAAATGCGCTTTAGCCGTGACTTAGACCAGGACAAAACATGGGGTAATCGCTATGACGTTGGCGCTAATGTGGCGCGAAATTTTTCAATGGTTACCGATAAGCTTGATGCTAATGAAGTGTATTATGCATTGACTCGACCTATCATCATTTCTAATGACCCGCTAGATGGGCTGTTACAGTTGATATTGCTGACGCCTAAGACTCATGCCGACAAGATGAGTATGGGTAGACGCATAAGTGTTTATACTTACATGCTAGCGTTAGGGGCTTTGTTTGTCTTTGTGGTGGTAATGCTTAATCGCAGCGCTAAGAATAATCAGAATTTAGCTAAGGCGAGAGCGCAATCAGCGGCAATCATTAACGGCTCTAAAGATGCCATTATAGGGTTTTCCAACGAGGGTAAAATAACCAACTGGAATCGTGCGGCACAGTCACTATTTGGTTATGACTACCTTTATGTTATGGACCGTCAACTTGATGAGTTACCGCAACTTTCTGCTATCGAATTGCCTAAATTAGTCGCGCAATTAAATGATACTAACAAATTAATCTCACATGAGACTCAGTTACAAAAAGCAGATGATACTCAGGTGGAGTTGTCGATATCGGTATCGGTGATTTTAGGTGAGCATAATGAGATAAGCGGCGTAGCAATAGTGATTAAAGATATCACTATTGAAAAGCTGGCCGCACAAAAAATATTGCAAGCTAATGCTGAATTAGAAGAAAAAGTCGCGGTTCGCACTGCAGAGCTGGAGCAAGCGAGCCATGTGAAGAGCGGGTTTATTTCTAATATTAGCCATGAGATGCGTACGCCGTTAAACGGTATTGTGGGTACGTTAAACTTGGTCCGAAAAGAGCCCCTTTCTGATAAGCAGCGCCGCTATTTGGACATGGCCGAGGTCAGTGTCAATGCACTTTCTGTTTTAATCAATGATGTGCTTGATCTGTCTAAAATTGAAGCAGGAAAATTAGATCTCGACTTTAAATCATTCAACCCATTAAATCTGGTTGAAAGTATTTGCAGTAGTATGGCGGTTAAGGCCCAAGAAAAAGGCCTTGAATTTATTATTGATGTGGTCGATTTAAGGGTACAAAGTATCATTAGCGACCCTCATCGGGTATCACAAATCTTAACTAATTTAATTAATAATGCGGTCAAATTTACCGATAGTGGATTTATCAAGGTTACGTTAAAAACTGAACTGTTAGCTGATGAGACATTAACGCTGACGTGTGCGGTGACGGATACCGGTATGGGGGTTTCTGAAGAATATAAAGATAAGCTTTTTAATGCCTTTTCTCAAGAAACCACCAGCATCGCGGCCCAATACGGCGGTACTGGCTTAGGGTTATCAATCTGTCAGCAGCTGAGTGAATTATTAAATGGCAGTATGAGCTTCGAGTCCACTAAGGGGCTGGGGAGTACATTTTCTTTGACTATGTGTTTGGCTCGCCATGATTATAAGTTGATGGCTAACAAGACTAAGCTAGAGGGAGCCGCATGTGCGATTCTAGTGACTCATCCTGAACAACATCTGTGCATTGAACGCTCTCTTTTATGCCTTGATGGGCGAATTGTTTCAGCGCAGCCACTCGTTGAGTGGTTGTGTACTAGTCGTGCATCGTTACCAACAAACTTACCTAAGTTTATCGTGATTGAGCAACAGCATGAGTTACTATTCGAACTCGATGCTCGTTGGACAGCGTTGAGCGCTCAGTGCAATCACCTCCCCAAGATATTAGTATTTCAACAAAGTAGCGACATAGTGTCTGGTAGGTCACTGAATAATATTGAGGCTGCCTATTTAAATAATCCATTACTGATGTCTGAGCTACAGCAGAGAATGGTTGGCAGTAGCATCGATTTAACTAAATCAGCCTTAACTACACATGTGACATCGAGTTTACAGTTAATGTCGAGTGATATTAATTGTGTCAAAGATGCTCGAGTATTGATCGTTGATGACAATGATATCAATATTGAGGTGGCTATTGGCATATTGTCGAGTTTACCCATTCATTTCGTTCAAGCATCAAATGGGGATGAGGCCATACAGCGGCTGCTAGATTCTGGGGATCAACCTATCCATAGCATATTGATGGATTGCCAGATGCCAATACTCAATGGTTATGATTGCACTAAACGTATTCGTCAAGGCGAGGCTGGCGAGGCTTATATTAATGTTCCGATAGTCGCTATGACTGCCAGCGCTATGATGGGAGAGCGAGAGAAATGCATCGATGCGGGTATGAACGATTATGTGACTAAGCCGATTGCAGCAGAGCGTTTAATCGAGGCGGTATTAAGTGCTATTTTATCGTCATATCAAGCGACGGCCATCTCAGCGGGTGAGCATGAGTCCGTTGCTCTAGGGTGGGATAAGGCTATTGCAATAGCCCGTCTGATGGACAATAACGCTTTATTTTGTGATATCTGCACTATGTATTGTCAAACTACTCCTAAACAACTTGCTGATTTAGCGAGTGCGATTAAATGTAGTCAATTTGAGGTTGCCCGACAACTGAGCCATTCACTCAAAGGGTTATCCAGCAGTATTGGAGCGAGTGAATTGCAAATGCAGTTTCATAGCTTAGAGATGGCGGCACAGACACAAGATAGGAGTAAGATGGTACTGCAACTGGGGCAGATTGAACCTCGTTATCGGCAGCTGCTTATTGCTATACAAGATTATCTGGCTGCCAACGACATATCAAGCGAGGACGTTCTGTCTACTACCTCTGCGCGAGCTTAAACATTAGATTGTGGTGTGGAGCATAATTATCAACAGAAAAGGCAAGAGCGTAAATTTGCTTATATTTAGGCTAACTTGTTAAAAAGTTAGCCTAAATATAAGGTTTAACGCCCTTGTCTTCGCAGCCTGCCTTTTGCTTATCAATGATAAGGTCACCCTCTACTGTCATACCAATTGAGCCAACGATAAATGAGTGGTTCAACTGACTGACAACACGATTTGTTAGTCCCACTGCATATTTTCTTGTTTAATCGCTCTATCCATTGCCATTTTAACATTATGAATACTAAACGGAAAAACACAGGGCATTTATCTTCACCTATTACATGTTTGCCTTTGACAAGATTACCAGAGTTTAAATCGAAATTTTTGCTACTGCCGACGGCCATAATAGGCAACTCTGATTGTGTAATCAGAAGTGGTTAAAATGGCTAAAGGCGCTATTGATAGGCCCCTTTTTGCATCCAGCCATTTTCTGGGTAATGATTTTTTAGTGATGGATATAGTGAATTTGCTATTGATTTGGTGAGAGGCTTTAATACAAAAAATAATCTATATATTTGATATACAATCAGAGGTATTTTAATTTGGTCAAAGGCTTACAGCCTCTAGTTCTAGCAGATATGAAAAAGCCGCTTGAATTTCTTCAAGCGGCTTTTTCATAAATTGGTGGCCCCTCACAGACTTGAACTGTGGACCTGACGATTATGAGTCCTGATTTTAGCGAGTTTTAATGAGACAATAAAATAATCTAATGAGACAAAAAACACATTACAAACAGTGATTTGCATCTTAATGTGTTGTCTTGTAGTGTAACCTAATATCCCGTTGAGTTACGACACTACAGCACCCACTACAGCACCCAATTATGGGGGATGATGCAAATGGCAGGTTCAACCCTTACCGATCGTGAAATCAAAGGCGCTAAGCCCAAAGCAAACAAATACGAGCTAACCGACTCAACTCGAGAGCGCGGCGCTGGCCGTTTAGTGGTTCGGGTATCGACTACAGGCGCTAAAGAGTTTGCGTTTAAATATCTGTTTGAAGGCAAGCGGCAATACATTTCACTTGGACGCTATCCGTCCCTTTCACTGGTTGATGCAAGGGATCTTATCTTGCCGTTGGCGGGTATGGTGAAAAATGGCATCGACCCCAAGGCTGAAATTGAAAAAGAGCAGCGAGCCAAACAAGCACAAACCGAAGCAGAGGCTAAAAAGGGCAGTCTAGGCCAACTCTTTACAGGCTATACCGAAAAAATGGCCGCTGATGGTAAGCGAACCCATAAAATGGTGATGGCCTCACTCGAAAAAGAGGTTTACCCAAGCATTCCACCAGCGACCAAAGCTAAGGACGTTACGGTTAACGATATCAAGCTAGTGCTGGGCAAGATGATCCGCAGGGGCGCAGTGACTCAAAGCAATCGCGTTAGGTCATACATTATGGCGGCCTTTAACTATGGACTAAAGCACGACAACGATCCCGCCCATATTGGCAGTAATGTACTTTTTGGCCTGCAATTTAACCCAGTAGCCGCTATCCCTAAACAAACCGCCGCCGAAGTGGTGGGGGAGAACTATCTTACCTTTGATGAAACCCGCGCGTTATTGGCCGAACTTGAAACCAGAGAAGGCTTTAGGATGGGGTTTCACATTGCTAAATTAATTCAGCTTTGTTTATTCACTGGAGGGCAGCGGCCCTATGAGTTGGCCGCCAGTCGTTGGGATGCTATTAACTGGCAAGAGGGCACGTTAGAAATTATTGCCGATGTATCTAAGAATAAGCGGCCTCATCTTTTGCCGCTCACCGATACCGCGTTGCAAATATTGGAGCAGTTACACGCCGAACGTATCCCGCAAAACCCGTTTATCTTCCCGCACCGTTTCCGCCTTGATCAACATATCCGCCTTGACTCACTCACCCAAGGCATTTTGCGTTATCGAGAAGCGAAACCCGATGCCAAGGTATTTGTCGCGCGAGACTTGCGCCGTACCTGTAAAACCTTAATGGGGGCGCTGGGCATATCAAAAGATATACGCGATAGATTACAAAACCATGCGCTAAATGACGTATCAAGTAAGCATTACGACAGGTACAGCTATTTGCCCGAGAAGCGCCACGCCCTTGAAGCATGGGAAGCAAAGTTAAACGAAGTAGCACAAGAGAATGTAATTAGGCTGAGGGGATAAGCAATGGCTAATAAAGCTAGTCATGTAGATGCGGCTGAAATCGAATGTATTGCGCTGTTTAATAGTATTGCTGATTGCCAATTTCCAGCCCTTAATCGGCCCAGTTTTTATGCTTGGCGATCTGCAAGGATAAGTGATCCTAAACAAGCTGCACTATCAGATATTATTGATAGAGGTATTTTACCTGCAATAAAAGTCATGTTACGGGTTGATTCTGTACTTCTCCCTTCAGTTCTCCGTGATGCGCATCTTATAGCTCAATTGCTCATTGATAAACCTTATCTTATTGGTCTTGCAAGAGAAAACCGCGAACGCCGTAAGCTTAAACAACAGATTGAGGCTTTCTCTAAAGAACTAATCACCGAGAAAGTAGGCTATATTTTAAATGAAAAAGAATATGAACGTTATTTAGCATTATTTAGTTACACTAAAAATGATGATGACCAATTTCCTGTATGGGTAGCAGGAATGTTGATTGATATGCATAACTGGATTTTTAGTTGCTTTGTTGATGGGCATTCATTATCTAAATTAGATCAGGATTTTAATGGGGCTATTAGTAATGTTTATCTTCAACTTGGAGATCTACTCCTGTTTGAACAGCGAGAAGAGATATTTAGGAAAAAAAATCTTGAAGATTCAACTCAGGCTGGGCGCAATAGTAAACGTAAATCTAAAATGCCGACGTTGATAAAAGATTTAGAATCAATTTTGAATGAAGAAATAAAAATAGGATCTAAGTTTAAATTTGATGAGATTATTGGGAAGTTAAAGAGGATTTATCCAATAGATCATGATAATTACTATGAAATTTGTGAAGACTCTATTGAAAATATGGAAGGGTTTATGTTGATTAAGTCTTTAAAGTCAAGGGTTAGCGACATTAGAAATAGATTGATGAAATGAATTTTTACTGGAGAATTGTTATGTTAGCGAATGTGAGTCAATTAATCGCTTTAGTTATTTTTTCAATTTTTATAACTGGTTGTGAAAAAGAGTCAACTCTTGTTCCATTGACAGATACAGAGCTATTAGCTCTCAGCTTATTGCAAGTAGAACAAGATCAATTCATTTTCAGAAATGAAAATTACGATGCTGAATTATTAAGGTTGTCTAAATTAAATTTTAATTATGGTGAGAAATTTCTGGAGGTTTCACATAGGTTGGAAAAAATAAATAAATTTGATGATGGTAAGTTTAGGTTGTGTGATTTTTGGAGTATAAAAAACACAGGTTCAGAACTGGTTGAACAATATGAAGTTAATTATTTCTATTATGATGATAATGGGAGATTATTAGGCAAGTGGGATAGCTCTCTTATTTATGCTAATGACACGTTGAGTGATAGTGATGCAACAAATCTAATTTATGCATTGGCAGGTAAGCAGTATCCTCTAAAAGCTAATGAGATTCGTCGCTATGATAAAAATAAAAATTGTCATAAGGAGTCATTTGCGGGGTGGGATGTGAAAAATGTAACTATAAAAGTTACTAATTTAAAGCTAAGAGCTGCTGTTGATCAGATGGACCAATTAGCACACATGAAGTGGATGCTTGAAAGTGGTTACTTAGAACTTAATGCTAGAGCAAAAGAAAATAAACAATTGTTGGAGAAAACGACAACAAACTAGAGGCTGTTCATAATTCTGTTTCTAAGGTTAATTAACCTTTCGTAGCATTTACAAAGCTAAGAAAAGCGGTCAGGAGATTTTTACATCTGACAGTAATCTGTTAATTTTTAAGTAGCAAAATACTCACCCCCCCTTATCTGTAAAACCATACCTGACAATTGTCATATCTATACAACAAACGAGGCTTTTAGATATGACAAACCATCTTCAGACACTACTATCAATTAAAATGATCTGCGAGTTAATTAACAGAGACAGGCGCACCCTTTGGGTTTGGGTGAGGGATGGGCGTTTTCCTCAGCCATTAAAACATAATGGCAGAACATTAGGGTGGACTGTGAAGCAATATGATGATTGGCTAGAAAGTCTATCCGCAGGGGGGATTCAATCATGAGCCATCTCTCCCCCGAGCAAAGTAAAGAAAAAGGCTGCGCCCAATCCTGCAAGATCCGCGCAGCCTCTTTTAACCACGCTATAGCAAATAACAATGGCTTGCCAGACTATAAAACAATCTCAGGTTACAAGCTACCCGAGAAAGTGAGCAGCGTGGCGAGAGGTTACATTGAACGCCAAATGCTAAGAATGGTGTATCAACACCCTTACATTAATACCCATCAAATACAGGAGGCGTTAAACATTAGTAACGCCGCGCAGCATTCTAAGAGTCTAAATGAAAGACTCATGCTGCTGGGGTATCGCATCGCCAAGTACTCGCTAAGAGGTCATAGACGTGTGTGGCAATGGGTATTACAGCAAGAGGTGATAAAAAATGAGCCGTAATACTATCACTTCTTTAATGGCAGTCGCCAATGGGCGTTGGCTTTCAATTCTTAATGGTTTAGGGCTAAGTATTTGTGGCCATAAACACCAGTCTTGCCC
The DNA here is from genome assembly GCF_900380485.1 of Shewanella algidipiscicola. Taxonomy (NCBI): domain Bacteria; kingdom Pseudomonadati; phylum Pseudomonadota; class Gammaproteobacteria; order Alteromonadales; family Shewanellaceae; genus Shewanella; species Shewanella algidipiscicola. The sequence goes on from NZ_OXJV01000001.1 coordinate 536,639, forward strand.
TGTTTGCGGGGGCAAAGACCGCTTTCGTTTTGACGATAAAGACGGGCGTGGTACATGGTTTTGCAACCAGTGTGAGCCTAACTGCGGCGATGGTTTGGCATTGGTGAGCCATGCCTTTGGTGTTAAACCCTATCAGGCGGCCTGTATGGTCGCCCCCCTTGTGGGGCTTGATATGGGGCAAACCATCGATGAAACCAAGTTAGCGCAACAACAGCAACGCGCGGAAGCACAGCAAAGGCAACAGCAGCAACAAGTACTAATAAAACAACAACAGGCAGCAAAGCTAGCTAGTGACATTGCACGTAAATACTGCCAAATAGCCATGCCAGATAACGGGTATCTACAGACAAAAAACGTCAAGCCGTTTGGCAGTTTACAGCTAAAACAAACCGTGAAAGTGAACGGTAAACCCTTGGATGCGGGAACGCTGGTTATCCCAGTTTTTACCCTGATAGGTTTAAGTAGCTTGCAATTTATTACCGCCGATGGCCGTAAAACATTCCTTGCTGGAGGACAAATTAAGGGAGGCATGTTTCCGCTCTGTGACCGAGTAATAGCTGATGGCGTTATTTACATTGGCGAAGGCTTTGCAACTTGCGCCGCCGTTGCTGAGGATAGACCCCTTAGTCATGTTATTTGTGCATTTAATGCGGGGGGGTTAGTCGGGGTAGCACTGGCGGTGAGGCGTTCACGGCCTCATGCAGAGATCATTATCCTTGCAGATAATGACCGTAGCGGAGCAGGCGAGCATTACGCCAAAATGGCCGCCATAGCTGCTAATGGCAGTTACATTATGCCGAGGGCCTGCTAATGAATGATCATGTAAAAAGCATTGATTTTGCGGATACCCAAGGGCGAAATCAGCTCGACAGCTTAACCCCTATAAGGCCGTTTGCTGGTGGAAGTCATGACCGAAACATGCCTAAAGCTCCGCTATTGGACTTGGCTGCAATTGCTAATAACTATGCGCTGGTTAAATTCGGAGCTGAAATTGCGAGGTTTTATCAGTTCCCGCCTAACACAGCAATTTTATCGGTACTGGGCATATTTTCAGGCTATGCAGGGCTGAAATACTGTGTGCAATATCCTAATGGGACAAGACTCCCTATCGGGCTTTATGTGGTGGGAGAGCAGCCACCCGCAGCGGCAAAAAGTTCGGTATTGAGGGCGGCTACAACGCCTTGTCTTAAAGCCATCCAAGACTTGAATCAAAAACGCAGAGAAGTCGCAACGGATGACGAGCCCGCAAAAGTACTCAGGATCTTAGGTTCTAATACGACCCCTGAGGCACTAGAGGCTGATTTTACCAAAGTAAATGATGGCTATTTCTCACTGGCGAGTGCAGAACAAGGGCTTAGTGATGTGTTGCTAGGGCTAACCAGTGACCGCAAAGCAGATAATGACCTGTTACTGAAAGGCTTTAACGGCGAATGGCACAGTTCTAGTCGTATAACGCGCCAAGGCTATCAGGGCTTTGTACATGGTGCGGTAACACTATTGGCGCAGCCAAACAGTATAGATACCATTCTTGCCAAGAGTAACGGCACAGGCATAGCCGAGCGTTTCTTAATGGTGAGCGAGCCTACATTATTAGGTAAAAGAAAGTTTGGGCAAGGAAGGCCCGCCCCCATGAATGGCAACTTACGCAATGATTTTGATAAGGCTGTCACTGATATTGCGAGTTGGCTATTAGATACAAATCATCTGCCAGCAATTGATAATTTAGTTAGTTTGGAGATAGAGCCCAAAGGCTGGCAAGCAATAGCAGATAAGCAACAGGAAATTGAACCTCTGTTAGCGGATGGGGCGTTTTATTCTCATGGTATTTTGCGTGGTATCTTCGGCAAAATTGATATTCAGATCATGAAAATAGCGACAACATTACACGTTGCTGATGTTCTAATGGCTGGTGGCTCTGTGGGAGGGTTTATTCCCTATGCGACAGTGAAAGTCGCTATCAATGTGGCTGAGGCGTTAGCAACCAATGTTAGGTACATCCTAGAAGCTAAAGGGGTAATTGGTAAAACCGCAGAGTGTGAAACGATCTTAAAAATGTTTGAAAATGGTGGCGTAAAGACTGAACGGGAAATTATCCAAAGTCGCAGCAGGGTTGCACCTTTCAAGGCAATGACAGGCAACAAATCAGACGCGATAAGGAAAGCGTTAAATGAATGTATTGAGCGGGGAGATCTTATCCTGCAAGCAGGTGTAACACCGCGTTATCGTTTGACTTAGTCCTTTGAATGCTGAAATGCCCCCAGCAATGGGGGTTGTATCTGTTGTAAGACTGACAAAAATACCAGAAACAAGCAAAACTATTATTTATCAATGGTTAAGTGTAGTTTTCGTGCTTTTGTTGTGGTGTTGTAGATGTCATGCAATATCAGCCTACTCGTTAGTATTGATAAATGCCTACAACATCCACAACATTACAACTGTCATTATAAAGTTCTTTAGTAACAGATATTTAATTGTCATATGAGATTACAACTACTACAACTCGTCATTGCCGATAAGTCAGACACCATAAAAGCAAAGGCTAGTAAAACGCCTCAAGCTAGACAGTTTTAAAACCAGTACGCGCGGGCATGGTAAAATAGACACTTATCGGACATCACAAGGGGCGCGTTATGTACCCGTCTAAATTCGACAGTTCAACACTCATAGCAACGGCTGAGTATTTGGCAGTTGATAGGCCTTTCCCTAGCTTTCAGCGTCTAGCAAATGCGTTAGGCGTGACCAGAGCAACTATCTACAACTGGCGAGCGACCAAGCCAGATTTTGAAACCCTGTGCCAACATATTCTGTTAAAGCAGGCGCTATGGAACAGTGCGATCACACAAGCAGAATTTGACCACGCTGTTTTGGCCTTATACCAAAGTTGACATGGTTTTCCCCCTGTCACTAGGCGCGGAAAAATGGCTTGTTTTAAGGCTTTCTTATGTTCGTAGCCTGATAGCAAAAGTGTTGAATCATTTAAGTACTAGTGCTCTATTGTGTTTACGAAAACAAAACGGAGAAGTATATGATCGGATTCAGTCGCTTTTTAGCTTGGGTTTATTTGGTAAGTAGCATCGTTGTAGCCGTAGTGGTCATAACTAATTACGGCAGGCCTCAAGAGGTTGGTGTGGGGATTGGCATTGGATTATTGGTGCAAGGGCTAACTATTTTTTGTCTTTTGATGCTGGTGGCTAAAATAGCTGAGAACACTCAGCAGGCTCAAGTAGAAGTTAATGAATCAGTGGAGAGAGTCATAGAACCTAAGGAAGCTGAGCCAATTCAAAAAGATTCAATTGATGTTCCTGTTGGACAATTGCATCAAGCAGTTTGGCAAGGTAATTACATATTGGCGAAAAAGTTAATCCAACTTGGAGCAGACATTCAGGCTAAACGCGAATTCGATGGAAAAACACCAATGGAGTTGGCTGTTGAAAGAGGAGATCAGTTAGTTATCAAGTTGCTGGTTAGTTATGGTGCTAAGGCGTAAAGTTTTTAGATGCTCATTTCGAGCTAAATCCATTTTTTCAATTAGTTCAGTTTGCAATACTTCTCCAGTCTTAACATTAAATAAGATTGGAGATAGGGAGCATGAGCAGCCTTCTACATTTTCAGAATGTGTATAGAAGTCCCTTACCTCATTAGTCGAATAGATGCGCCCATGCCTTTCAACATGAGAAACTTTTGAGGAGGGGCTTAACGCACTCCACCACAAAACGCCCATTTTCCAGTCTGAATCGTCATAAACAGTGGTATTCATTGAGTCTGTGCTATCTAAAGTCGCTAATCTCATTTTTAAAAGCTGATTGTCATTTTGCTTCATATTAGAACCCCATCATATTTGATAAATAAAGTAGTTTGTATGAAGAATTAAAGCGAGCCTATCAAGACATTTTCTAATGCGACTTGGAACACTACAGCACCCATTACAGCACCCAATGTGTTCAGATAAGAAAAAGGCGTAGTAGGTACTAACCTGCTACGCCTTATCTGAATTGGTGGCCCCTCACAGACTTGAACTGTGGACCTGACGATTATGAGTCGTATGCTCTAACCAACTGAGCTAAGGGGCCGACTTAAGATGGTCGTCACCATCGAAAGCGCTGAGAAGTATACGAGGTTTAATTGCCGTTGTCACCCCAGAATATGGTCCAAATCCCAAGTTTGAATTCAATTGGTTATCTGTTAATCAATCTGATGCTAATCTCCATTGAAAACAAAAAGCCCAGCAAGATGCTGGGCTTTTTGGGGTCGTTAAAATCAGTATGACTACTCGTCGAGAAATGACTTTAAGATCTCTGAGCGAGAAGGGTGACGTAGCTTGCGCAACGCTTTGGCTTCAATCTGACGAATACGCTCACGTGTTACGTCAAATTGCTTGCCCACTTCCTCAAGAGTGTGGTCGGTATTCATATCGATACCGAAACGCATACGCAGTACTTTGGCTTCGCGGGCGGTAAGGCCGGCTAACACTTCGTGAGTAGCGTTTCTTAAGCTTTCGCCAGTCGCCGAATCCAATGGCAGCTCGAGGGTAGTATCCTCGATAAAATCACCTAAGTGCGAATCTTCATCATCACCAATAGGGGTTTCCATTGAGATTGGCTCTTTAGCAATCTTAAGTACCTTACGGATCTTATCTTCAGGCATTAACATGCGCTCGGCCAACTCTTCTGGTGAAGGTTCGCGCCCCATCTCTTGTAGCATTTGACGAGAGATACGGTTGAGTTTGTTAATGGTTTCAATCATATGCACTGGAATACGGATCGTTCTTGCTTGGTCAGCAATAGAGCGAGTGATCGCTTGACGGATCCACCATGTTGCATAAGTTGAGAACTTATAGCCACGACGATATTCAAACTTATCAACGGCTTTCATCAAACCTATGTTACCTTCTTGGATCAGATCCAAGAATTGTAAACCACGGTTAGTGTACTTTTTCGCGATAGAGATAACCAAACGTAGGTTGGCTTCAACCATCTCTTTTTTCGCCCGGCGAGCCTTAGCTTCACCGATTGACATACGACGGTTAATATCTTTGATCGCGGCAATTGCTAGGCCGGTTTCATTTTCAATCGCATCAAGCTTAGCGCGGCAACGTCGTACATCGTCGGCAACCATAGCTAAACCTTCTGAATAAGGTTTCTTAGCGGCGATCTCATCGTTAAACCAGTCGATGCTACTTTCGTTAGAAGTATATACTTTAACGAAGTTTTTCTTTGGCATCTTGGCTTGTTCAACACACAACTTCATGATTAGGCGTTCTTGAACACGCACTTTGTCCATCATTTCACGCATGCTTTTAACAAGGCGATCGAACTGTTTTGGAACTAGGCGGAACTCTTTAAAGATTTCGCCAATTTCAAATAACGCCTTGGTCGATTCTGGATGCTCACGGCCTTTTTCGGTAATGATTTTTAATGCGCGTTCATGGGCTTCGCGAAGTTGAGTGAAACGCTCGCGCGCTTCTTCAGGATCTGGCCCTTTCGGGGTATCATCCTCTTCATCTTCACTATCCTCATCATCGTCGTCATCTTCGTCATCGAGTTCGTCATCTGAGAGTTCCGAGCCAATGTGTGTTGCTGTTGGGGCAACATCTTCAGCATTGGGGTCCACAAATCCAGAGATTATGTCTGATAGTCTGACTTCTTCAGCTTCATAGCGGTCGTATTGCTCAAGGATCATGGCGATCGCTTTAGGATACTCAGCTACAGAGGCTTGAACGGTATTGATGCCTTCTTCAATACGCTTAGCGATAACAATCTCGCCTTCGCGGGTCAGAAGTTCTACCGTGCCCATTTCACGCATGTACATGCGCACAGGGTCTGTCGTACGTCCGAGTTCAGCCTCTACCGTAGCCAGTGCTGCGGCAGCTTCTTCGGCAGCATCCTCATCGGTGCTGTCTTCAGACATCATGATCTCATCGGCATCCGGCGCCTGCTCGTAGACGCGAATACCCATGTCATTAATCATCTGGATAATATCTTCGATCTGGTCAGAATCGACCATATCTGCAGGTAAGTGATCGTTCACTTCTGCATAGGTTAAATAACCTTGCTCTTTACCTTTGGCAAGCAACAATTTAAGTTGCGACTGCGGAGTATGCTCCATAGATATCATCCAAGTTGGGTAACTGTTACAACGACGGACAAACGAGTGCCGCGCAAATCGTCAATTATAGCCTTGTGTGTAGCGCTGTGCTAGCCCAAGTCATTACTTTAAGACAAATTTTGCCTTTTAAGCCTGACCCTGTATCACAGCAATGAGCTTTTTTAATTGCATCCGCTCTTCTTTAGTATGGTGCTGTTTTAAGCTCAATTCCTGATATCGTTGTTCAATGTATTGATTGTTTAACCATATCAGGGCTTTTTTGAACTCTTGCTGCAAATTTTCATCCGCCACTTGATGTTCCCATTGGGTCAATTTTTTCAGGGTGCCTAATTGGTCATCACCTCTGAATTGTTCAAGTAGTTGTGCGCTGTTTATCTTGTTGGCTCGAGTTCGGTCTAATAAGAGGGTCAGCAAATCGATGCCGGCCATCTTGATATGTTTTAGCGCTGGTTGCTCTGGTAATCCGTTACCTAAGCTGGGATCTTGTACTAACAGTGCGATGGCTAGTCGCAATGGTGTTCCACGTCCCTTGAGCGCTTTATTGTGCAGCGTTTGACTCTGTTTGGTTGCTTTAAAACCGAGTTTTCGTTGCAGCTCTTCCGCACTGTTCATGCCGAGCTTATAGGCTAGATTTTCTAGTAATAAACTTTGCAGAACAGTATCTTGTACTTTTTCTATCAGCATCATGGCTTGTTTTGCCAAGGTGCCTTTATCTGTGCCATAGCGGCTGGCTAAGGTATCGAATAAAAATTCGGGTAATAGTTTAGCCTCAGTAACTAATTGTTCAAATGCCGGCTTGCCAATTTGTCTGACCATAGAATCAGGGTCTTCGCCTTGAGGCAAGAACATAAACTTGACCTGATCGCCAGGTTTTAACAGCGGTAGCGCCGTTTCTAATGCGCGCCAGGCAGCTTCGATACCCGCTTTATCGCCGTCATAACAGCAAACGACTTCCTTAGCACTACGTAACAGTAACTGAAATTGCTCTGCCGTTGTTGATGTACCGAGCGATGCTACGGCGTAATCCACATCAAACTGAGCCAATGCCACCACGTCCATGTAGCCCTCAACGATTAATATCTGCTGCGGGTCTCTGTGACGTTGCTTTAGCTCATATAAGCCGTATAGCTCATACCCTTTATGAAATATGGGCGTTTCTGGCGAATTCAAGTACTTTGGCGTGCCATCACCGAGGACACGTCCACCAAAGCCGATAACTCTGCCACGTCTATCACGGATCGGAAACATCAGTCTGTCACGGAACCTGTCGTAACGTTTGCCATTATCGTTTTCGATCACCATTCCAGCGGTGAGCAGTTTATCTTGTGAATCTTGGTTGTGCCGATAACGACTGAGTAACCCATCCCAGCCGTCGGGCGCAAAGCCAATATTGAAGTGGTTAATCACTTCATCAGACAAACCTCGATGGCTTAAATAATCGAGCACTTTTTGTTTATCTGGGTGTTGTCTCAATTGGCTTTGAAAAAACAGGCTGGCCTCATCCAATAACTGGTAGAGGTCGCGACTCAAGCCTTCATCACGGCGTTTACCCGTGCCTTGTTCTCTGGGAACTTCTAAGCCTAATTGGCCTGCAAGTTCTTCTATCGCATCGACAAAGTCTAATCTGTCATATTCCATGACAAAGTCGATAGCATTGCCATGAGCACCGCAGCCAAAACAGTGGTAAAACTGTTTGTCTCTGCTAACAGTAAAGGACGGGGATTTTTCGCTATGAAACGGGCAACAGGCAGAATGATTTTTCCCCGCCTTTTTCAGGGGGACTTTAGCATCGATAAGGTCGACTATATCGGTGCGAGCTACAAGCTCATTGATAAAATCACGAGGTATCGCCATTGGTATATAAATGCCGCCTTTTCGCGAAAAAAAACTGAAAGAGTACAAACAAACAAGCCGTGCTTTAGCACGGCTCATTCATACATTGAACACTAAGTTACTGAAGCTTAGCCTTAATCATGGCGCCAATAGCCGCCATGTCAGCTCGTCCTTGTACCTTAGGTTTCAACGCTCCCATTACTTTGCCCATATCCGCCATGGATGATGCACCGACCTCTTGGACCGTTGCATCTACTAGCTTAGCGACCTCTTCTTGTGAAAGAGGTTTCGGCAGGAAAGTTTCAAGTACTTGAATCTCACTTGCTTCAGCATCGGCTAGTTCGTCGCGACCCGCTGCGCTATATTGCGCAATAGAATCACGACGCTGTTTAACCATTTTGGTTAAGACAGCTATGGCTTGATCATCATTCAGAGATTCGCGGGTATCCACTTCAATCTGTTTGATGGCTGCCAGTGCCATACGAATAGTTCCCAAGCGCACCTTATCTTTGGCGCGCATGGCATCTTTCATTTGGTCTTTTAGCTGATCAATTAGGCTCATAAGAGATTAGTATAAACGTACGCGACGCGCATTTTCACGAGAAAGCTTCTTAGCAAGACGCTTAACTGCTGCGGCTTTAGCACGTTTACGTGCAGTAGTTGGCTTCTCGTAAAATTCACGAGCACGAACGTCGGCTAAGATACCAGCTTTTTCACAAGAGCGCTTGAAACGACGTAAAGCTACGTCAAATGGTTCATTTTCACGTACTTTAATAATTGGCATACGCCATCACCCCTTAGGTGTAGGTTGTATTGAGTTAATTAATTAACTCAAGTTAATTTAAAAATGGTGCGGAATTCTATACCGACTACCAATAGTTTGTAAACCCCTTTGTAGCGATCCTATGTGCGATCTTTACTCGGTGTTTAGATCAAGTTTAGCACTGGACGCTGGACTTGGTGAGTCCTGAGCCCTGATATAGCGTGATAATCGACCATTATAACGCCGTCGCGGCAAAGGGGGAAGAGGGAGGCTATTTATCGATTGGTATAATTGCCACAGAGCAGGTAAAATTGGCCGCCACTTCATTTAGGTAGACAGGAAACGATGCGAGTTATAGGTATAGAGACATCTTGTGATGAAACCGGTATTGCCGTTTATGACGACGAGAAAGGGCTTTTATCTCATACACTTTACAGTCAGGTTAAGTTACACGCCGATTATGGTGGGGTGGTTCCTGAGCTGGCCTCGCGCGATCATGTCCGTAAAATAGTGCCGTTGATAAAGCAAGCATTAGCCGATGCTAACTGCACCCAAGATGATATTGACGGTATTGCTTACACTAAAGGCCCGGGTTTAGTCGGTGCCTTACTCGTCGGTGCTTGTGTTGGCCGAGCGTTGGCCTTTGCTTGGGGGAAACCCGCTGTGGGCGTTCATCATATGGAAGGGCATTTACTCGCGCCTATGCTCGAAGATAATGTGCCTGAATTTCCCTTTTTGGCCTTGTTGGTCTCAGGGGGCCATTCAATGATGGTCGCGGTTGAAGGCATAGGTCGTTACCAGGTGCTGGGCGAATCGGTTGATGATGCTGCCGGTGAGGCGTTTGATAAAACCGCCAAGCTGATGGGCTTAGATTACCCCGGAGGCCCAAGATTGGCAAAATTGGCCGCTCAAGGACTGCCTAATTGTTATCGTTTTCCACGCCCTATGACAGATCGTCCAGGGCTTGATTTTAGTTTTTCAGGGCTGAAAACTTTTGCCGCCAATACGATTGCCGCCGAGCCTGATGATGAGCAGACTCGCGCGAATATTGCCCGCGCATTTGAAGAGGCTGTGGTTGATACCTTAGCCATCAAGTGTAAGCGCGCGCTTAAGCAAACTGGGTATAACCGCTTAGTGATAGCCGGAGGTGTGAGTGCCAATAGCCGCTTAAGGGCATCATTAGCACAAATGATGCAAGATCTTGGTGGGCAAGTTTATTATCCACGTGGTGAATTCTGTACCGATAATGGTGCGATGATCGCCTATGCGGGTATGCAGCGTTTAAAAGCTGGCCAGATAGAAGATTTAGCTGTTAAAGGTATGCCACGCTGGCCGTTAGATTCATTACCGCCAGTCTAGTTGTGCCGTTAGCCTGTGAATAGCCCAGTACAAAGTAGCCCTTTTACTGGGCTTTTTCTTTCTTTTTACGCGACACTTTCGATTCTTCTCCCTTTAACAGGCGAGCGATATTTTCTCGATGGCGGATCACGATTAACATGGACAACATGGCTACGGGGATGGTGAAGCGGTCGTCGAAATACCAAGTATACAGAGGTGCTAAAAAAGCGGTCATAATGGCCGCTAAGGATGAATAACGGCAGATAATGACTAAGATTATCCATGTCACCATTAAAGCCAGTGATAGGTCAGCACCGATAGGGGCCATGGCGCCAAAGGCGGTGGCAACCCCTTTTCCACCTTTAAACTTAAAAAAGATAGGGAAGATATGTCCTAGGCAGGCGCTGATAGCGATAATGCCTAAGGGGACTGCATCGACACCAAGGCGAAAAGCAATGTAAGTAGGAATGGCGCCTTTAAGCATATCGAAGAGCAATACCGTGGCTGCGGCGCTCGCGCCACCAATGCGCAAGACATTGGTCGCGCCAGGGTTACCAGAACCTTCGTTACGGGGGTCGGGTAACCCTCGAAGACGACACACTAGCACTGCACTGGAGATTGAACCGGCCAAGTAGGCGATCAAAATCATCGCTAGGGTCAACAGCGTTAAGCTCAAATTGGTTTCCTTATCCTTCTTAAGGTATTATCGCGACCTAGCATCGAGGCCTCTCATTAACCTTATATTTTACGCACTGGTTGATAGAGCGGTTGTAATGAGCAGCGGGGCGATGTCATCCGTTCTCATAGACCCTGTTTCGATGCCATTACAGCAGCTTATCCTACTTGGGTTTTTAGCTGTACGAAAGGGGTAAACACAGTTATCTGTGCAATTTTGTCATTATATCAAGGTTGGACTCATTAGCTTATTAGACCTCTTTTTGCCAACACTTAATTTGCCTAGCGGGAGGCATTATGGACAAGGTGCTTATTTCACAACTGAAAGTGGAAACAGTGATAGGGATTTATGAGTGGGAAAAGCAGATCCATCAGCAGTTGTTAATCGATCTGGAAATGGCATGGGATAATGGCCCGGCCGCCGACAGCGACGATTACCAATATGCGTTGTGCTATGAAACGGTTTCTAATCGTTTAGTTGAGCTTATTACCGAAAAACCAATTGAACTCATCGAAACCGTTGCCGAAATGTGCGCTAAGTGCGTGATGACGGAGTTTGATGTGCCTTGGGTAAAAGTGAAAGTGATGAAGCCCGGTGCCGTCCCTTCAGCATCCGCTGTCGGCGTAGAAATACAACGAGGTCATCTATAATACTATGGCGCGTATTTTTATTAGTATTGGCAGTAATATTGATGCCGAGCATTATTTTAATGTGGCCCTTAAGGCGTTAACAGATCACTTTTCAAACCTGTGCCTATCGTCGGTATTTGAAAGCGAAGCGGTGGGATTTAAGGGCAGTAATTTTCTCAATATGGTGGTGGCTGGCGACACGCCATTATCTGTAGCGCAAGTGGTTGCGCTGTTTAAACGCATAGAACAAGATAATGGCCGCAGTTTAGGGGCCAAAAAATACAGTCCACGGACCTTAGATCTTGACCTGTTACTGTATGACGACTGGGTGGGTCAAATCCCGGTAGAACTGCCTCGGGCAGAGATCACCACCAATGCTTTTGTACTGTGGCCATTAGCCGAGATCGCGCCGACCTTACTGCATCCCGTCGAGCAACAAACCTACCAAACCTTGTGGGATAACTTTGATAAGTCGCAGCAAAAGCTGTGGCCGATTGAATTTCATTGGTGTTACTAACAATCCATCATAAAGGATAAATATGGATACGTTTCAGGTAATTGTATTGGCACTTATCCAGGGCCTTACGGAGTTTTTACCTATTTCTAGCTCGGCGCATTTAATTCTGCCCGCCCAGCTTTTAGGCTGGCAAGATCAAGGATTAACCTTCGATGTTGCGGTGAATACCGGCTCATTGTTGGCTGTGGTTATCTATTTTCGCCGTGAGTTGTGGTCGATGTTTACCGCTTGGACGGGCAGCATCGCTAGCGGCCAGCAAGATGAGCAAAGCAAACTCGCATGGTGGATTATTTTAGCCACCATTCCCGCGGTGATTGTGGGCTTTACTGCCAAAGGGTTTATCGCCACCCATCTGCGCAATATTGAAGTTATTGCCTTTACCACCATAGTATTTGGTTTGCTACTTTGGTGGGCGGACCGCATGACGCGAGAAGGGTTTAGTGAGTTTCAGGTCGGGTGGAAGAAAGCCCTAGTGATAGGTATCGCCCAAGCGATGGCGTTGATCCCGGGGACGTCGCGTTCTGGTGCCACCATCACCGCCGCCTTGATGTTAGGCTTGAGCCGCGAAGCGGCTGCACGCTTTTCATTTTTAATGTCGGTACCAGTCAGTTTAGGGGCCGCTATTTTAGTGGTTAAAGATCTCATTGAAAGTGGTGAGGCGCTAGACTATCAAGCCTTGGGCTTAGGTACCGTGCTCTCTTTTGTGGCGGCATACCTTTGTATTCATTATTTTCTTAAAATTATTAGCCGCATGGGTATGACACCCTTTGTTATTTATCGCCTAGCGTTAGGTGCAGTGTTGTGTGTGGTGATTTTCGCTTAACGTTTTTATTTACCATGAATTATTAAAGAGATCCCATGAACAGCCATTATTTATGTCCCGTTTGCCAAGCTCAGATGTCGATCCATGAGGCTTCACAAGGGCTACATTGCCCAAAGAAGCATCATTTGGATAAAAATGAGCAGGGGTATTGGGTTTTCAGCCAAGCTAAAAAGCCGCACATGGACTCTCGTCAGGTGATGCGCGCTAAGCGTTTCTTGCTTGAGTCTGGCGTGTTTACTCCGCTGCTAGATGCATTAAAACAGCAGCTGACTTTCGCATTGGCAGAATATGTGACAGACCAAAATGTTGCGGTTAACCACTTAGATTTTGACTGTGGTGACGGCTTTTACTTGCGATCCCTGACCGATACCCTGCAAGGCGTGACAACAAACAGCAGTCAAACAGGCATAGGTGAGGCGGAAAATGCCTTATTTGCGGCGGTTAAAAGTCACCCAGAGGCAACCTACATCGTCAGCCAGTTAAAGCAGCTTCCCTTTGTGGATGAGTGCTTCGATATTGTGACACTTATCGATAAGCCACTTAAAGGCAAAGAGTTGTTACGTGTGCTTAAGCCTAACGGTTTGTTTGTACAGGTTTCACCCGGCCCGCGCCATCTGTGGCAAATTAAGCAGTATCTCTATAAGGATTTAGCCGAAAAACCTGCCGTTCCCACTTTAGCGAAAGGGCTTGAGCTTATCCATCAACAGCGAGTGAGTTTTACGCTTAATGTTACCCCTGATGAGGCGGTGACCCTATTGGAGATGACGCCCTATGCTTGGCGAGCGGCCGATAAGGTGAAGCGGCAGATGTCAACTGGGGACTTTAGCCAACTTGAAGTTGATTTTTACCTTACCCTGAGTCGTAAACAAATGATTGAAAAGGTTAATTAGCCTTATCTAACATTGAGCACTAGAAAATAGGCTTGGCTCAAGGTACCCTTTAACTCATTAAGGTTAGGCCATTAACACCCAAATTAGGAAGTAAAATCGATGATGCGTAAAATGCTGTTGGTCATCTTGTGGTTATTGCCGTGCTATACACTTGCTAATGTGTATTCTTTACCAACCAATGGTGGACGCCTGATTGGTGAGTTACAGACGCATGTGGTTCAGCAGGGAGAGTTTTTTAAGACTATTGCCGCTCAATATAATGTCGGTATTTTAGAGTTAATGGAAACCAACCCTGGGATCGATCCTTTTTTGCCCACGCCTGGCACGGAATTGACCATACCGACACTGATGTTGCTGCCAGATGTTCCGCGTCAAGGTATTGTGATTAATTTGCCAGAACTGCGTCTCTATTATTTCCCCGAAAATGGCCGTGAAGTCCATGTATTTCCGGTCGGTATTGGCCGTGTGGGGCGTGAAACGCCAGAGATGGTGACTAAAATTAAGTCGCGTATTCCTAACCCAAGTTGGACACCGCCGGCCAGTATTCGCGCCGACCATTTACGCGAACGTGGCGAAGTGTTACCGCGCGTGGTGCCAGCCGGGCCCGATAACCCCTTAGGCCAATATGCAATGCAACTCTCTTATGGCGATGGTAGTTATCTGATCCACGGTACCAATAAAGATTTTGGTATCGGTATGCGCGTCAGTGCTGGTTGTATAAGGCTTAACCCCAACGATATTGAGTGGTTATTTAATCAGTCAAAGTATGGCGATAACGTACGAGTGATAAATCAAGCGGTGAAAATATCGGCTGAGCCAGATGGCAGGCATATTATTGAGGTGCATTCGCCATTATCTGAGTCGGAAGATGAGACCAGCAATAAGGTGATCACCTTAAACAGTCAAATGGTACAGTTCATCAGCCAAGATAAGGTCGATAGGGCTAAAGCCAACGATGCCATACTGACTCAAAATGGTATTCCAGTGCTCATCACTCGTGATGACGTAAACAGCTCAGACTTGAGCTGGTCAGGGAATTAATATATAGGTACAGGCCTTGGCAGTTGCTTTGCACTGACTTTAACTGTGGCTCTTGAACATCTGGCAACTCCCAAGATAGCCGGCGCATTAACCGCATTTATACAGGGGGTTGGTTTTATCATCACGGCTGTCATTCCTTATGTTGCTGGAATACTTCGCCAATCGACCGGTAGTTTTCAGGTTGCTTGGTTGATGGTGATCTTCGCTCTGCTGTTGATGCTTATTATCACATCGAGATTTTCCCCAGCAGGCTACGCCAAGGCGATGGAGCCCTATAATGCTTAATGAGGTTCTATTTTGTGCTCGAGTATGGCTGAACTAGGGCTTCAACAATCGTTGGAATTACCGTCACCCCTATGGATGCCTTGGTACAAATTGAGGCCGTTGTTGTTAATGGAGAAGGTACGCCGCCATCAACATAGCGTGGATGTTATTGTCGTTGAGCCACTCTTCAATAACGGTAAGTGAAGTTTGGCTTACATAACATATGACATTTATGGTCGAGGTGAGGGTTTGAAAGGACGCTAGATGCTAACTTTGTATTAGAATCTGCAGGGAGTTTAGTTGTATTAACCGCAAGGTATAGAGGCGCTGGGCGAGTAATGATTGTTATGACTAACGGCTTTGATTCGCTTTGGCTGTGAGAGTCTGGATAACGCCAAAAATTAAGGCTTGGTCTGGTGTGTGTCACGATAAGTGGCACATTTATTCACCATTAACCAAGCCTTGAAAGTTCACTTAAAAAATAAGCTTAACTTTGAGACAAATTACTTCTTGTAAGAAGAAGCGATGTTGTCGATACGGCTGTTAGCACGCTTAGCTTCAGCTTGTGCGTCCATAGCTGCTGCTTTTGCATCTTTAACGTCTGCAGAAAGAGCGCCTTGCTCAGACTTAAGAGAGCTCACTTCAGCAGATAGTTGATCAACCTTGTTGCCTAGGTTTGCAACGCTTTCTTCTAGAGCAGTAGTGTTTGCACAACCACCAAGAAGGGCCGTCATTGCTACGCCAGCAAGCATAAGTACTTTTTTGTTCATGGGAAATCCCTTTAGAGTGTGTTGGATTTAAGTGGAGCAGTTGAAACTCAACTGCAACCAGTTAATTATGTCATAGCTATATTATTTTGCTATGAATTTTCGTGTTTACCTTGCAATACAATATCTCACGAGTTACCAAAAGCAAGACTCTGTGGATAATTTCTGTCAATTTTGATCCTTGATCACCATCAATCAATCTTATGTGAGTGCTCGGTATCCTTTTTGGGATGTTTAACTTTATACTTTGTAATAATTTCAATGCGCTGGCGCTGTAGTTCGGTTTTGATGTCGGCCCCAGTAAAACCTGCATTGATAATGGGTTTTATAGCAACGTTTTGTGCCGCCTCAAAGCAGTCTAGTAAGTATTGAGCCTGCGGGTAGTCGTGCTCTTCAAATCCGCTACGGCCTTTCATGTCGGCCTCACAGGCAATCAACAGTTGAGATAACCGCTGTGGCTTGCGCCAGAGATCGGCTTTGTCGAATATTTTGACTATAGTTTGCGGCTTTAGCTCAAAAGCTTGATGTACATTTTGATGTTGATCGCTCACCAGTAAAGCCAGATCGCGATATTCATTAGGCACCCTAATGCGTGTGCACAGCGCCCTGATCGGCGTCAATCCTTTTTGTCCATGGCCGTGATGCTTCGGCAGTAGTTCTGGCGGCGTAAGGGCTTTGCCTAAGTCGTGTACTAGGGCGGCGAAGCGGATAGCGGGTTCTGGTGATAACTTTGCGGCTTGTTCGAGTACCATCATGGTGTGCACGCCAGTATCGATCTCAGGGTGCCACTTCACTGGTTGGGGGACACCAAATAGAGCATCAATTTCGGGGAATAAAATAGGTAGCGCAGCGCACTGGCGCAATACTTCAAAAAACACTTGCGGGGCATCGGTTGCCAGTGCCTTGTCTAATTCTAAAAATACCCGTTCTGGGGTTAATGTGTCGAGTTCGCCGCTGCGACTGATCTGCTGCATCAGCGCCATGGTTTCTGGCGCAACACTAAAGCCTAAATGGTGAAAACGGGCGGCGAAACGGGCCACTCGTAACACACGCAGTGGGTCTTCGACAAAGGCCGCCGACACATGGCGCAGTAAACGCAGTTCTATGTCGCGTTGGCCGCCATAAGGGTCGACGAGGGTACCATCTTCATCTTGTGCGATAGCATTAATGGTTAAGTCGCGGCGCAGCAGATCTTCTTCCAGGGTGACATCGGGGGCGGCGTAACAACTAAAGCCACCGTAGCCAGCGCCCGTTTTACGTTCGGTGCGCGCTAAGGCATATTCTTGTTGGGTTTTGGGGTGCAGAAATACCGGGAAATCTTTACCCACTTGATTGTAACCTTGAGCCAGCATCTGCTCTGGCGTCGCACCGACCACCATGTAATCACGATCTTTGATGGGCAGTTGCAGTAATTGGTCACGGACGGCGCCGCCTACGAGATAAATTTTCACCAGTTAGAGTCTCTTTGATTACTTTGCCTCTAGCTTATCATGCTAACGAGGCGTGATTGTACTGTTTGCAATGCGGCGGCACGCAAATATTTTAGGCTAATTTTTGACAATGGATCGGCTAAAGATTAGTTTGGAGTGTCAATTATTTTTTGGGACTACAGCCTGCATGTACAAAGCGTTTTATGGACTTAACGATAACCCATTTTCTATTGCACCCAACCCGCATTATCTGTTTCTAAGTGACCGTCATCGTGAGGCATTGGCGCATTTGACCTACGGCCTAGGTGAGACGGGGGGCTTTGTACTGCTTACGGGCGAAGTTGGCACAGGAAAAACTACGGTATCACGTACCTTGCTCAATCAGTTACCGGACAATACCGACACCGCCTTTATTCTTAATCCTTCGCTAACCGAGTTAGAGTTGTTAGCCACCTTGTGCGATGCATTGAATATCGAATATGGCCCCGAGCCGAGTCTTAAGCAGCTTACCGATAAAATAAGCCAGTTTTTATTGGCGAACCATGAACGCGGACGTCATACCGTGATGATCATTGATGAAGCGCAGCATCTGCGCGCCGAAGTCCTTGAGCAGCTGCGTCTGTTAACCAATCTCGAAACTGACACTAAAAAACTGTTACAAGTCATTTTGATTGGTCAGCCAGAGCTACAACAATTGCTTAAACGCCAAGAGTTACGTCAATTGGCCCAGCGCATCACCGCCCGTTATCACTTATTGCCTTTGACTCAGCAAGAAATTGCTCTGTACGTGCAGCACAGATTGCAGGTAGCGGGGCGGCATGAGCCTTTGTTTCATCGCAGAGCAATCAAAGCCTTGCATCAATACAGTGGCGGTATTCCGCGGTTGATTAATCTGTTGTGTGAGCGCGCCTTGATGGCAGGTTACGCGCAATCTAAGGTGCCGATTGATGCCAACATGGTGCGCACTGCGGCAACGGAAGTGCTCGGCGAAGAGGTTAAGTCGCGATCGCTTTTTTGGCCTACGGCAGCGGCGGCCGCCGTGGTATTCACCTTTGCGGGGGCATTTTATCTGTTTAACCACACTGATGAGCGTGGCGTGCTTAATCTGGTCGCAGAGCCGAGTACCAATTCCAGTGCAGTACTAAGTTCAGGCGCGGGCGCTTCATCGAGTCAGATGCCTAATCAAGTGGCGCAGCGCGAGCGCTCAGGCGATTGGGGGGCGATTCCTCAACCGTCAGATGACCTTGATAGCATGAGCGCGCCTAAGTCAGCGCAACTGAGCGCCAGTCAACAGATTTTGCGTCAAGCTATAGAGCAGAGCCGCAACATAGATAGCGCCTACGCCAGTATTTTAGGCTTGTGGGGCAAGTCGCCCTATATCGGCTTAACGGCTTGTCAGTCGGCGCAGCAACAAGGGCTCGATTGTTTTCAGCAACAAGGTAACTGGTTTTCGCTGCTACGGTTAAACTACCCTGCGGTGGTGTATCTGCAAGATGAAAATCAGCAACCATTTTATGGCACTGTGGTGTCGCGCCAAGGTGAGCAACTGTTGTTGCAACTGGGCGAGCAGCAATTGTGGGTCGACAGAGCTTGGTTTACTCGCCATTTCAGTGGCACCTTCGAAATTTTATGGCAGGCGCCCAGTTACCAGCCTAAAGAGATAGGTCGCGGCGCGCCAATTGCGCAGGTGCAATGGCTTGAAAATGCGCTGGCACATATCCAACAAAAATCTCCGCGTTTAGTTAACCAATTTGACGATGAGTTAGAGCAGGCGCTGCGGGCGTTTCAACGCCAGCATGGTTTACGGGCCGATGCCATTGCCGGCAGCCAAACCTTAGTGCAGCTTAATCTTTACTTGAGTGACCAAGGGCCGCGGCTGCAAGAAAGTGGGGGGCGCTACTGATGTCTATTTTACTCGATGCCGTGATGCGGGCGAAACAGCAAGAGCAGCCTCTGGATGCAATTATTACCCCGCGTGCTCAATATCAGGCGATGAACCGTACTCGTCACCTTGGATTGAAGTGGGCGCTGTTTGCCACTCTGCTGGGGCTAGCAGTATTGGCGGCATGGTTGCTTAGTAGTGCCAGCCCGCTACGCCAAAGTGCCTTTAAGGCGCCATTACCGGAGCGCTCAGTGACACGACAGCCTGATGGGCTAGCGTCAATGTCGCCCCCTAAGGTCAGTCGCAGCCCACAAGCCGATGTGTCCGTCGGTACTCAGCCGGCGAGCCCAAATGTGCAGTTGGCGGGAAAAGTCGCATTGCCTGTACCCATAGCACGGCCTATGGACTATCAAGCGCAGCCAGTACCTATCAGTGAGCGACCTAATTTGGCGCAGGGATCGCGCACCATCGCCATGGCAACCGAAGTGACAGATTACGATGCACATGAGCCCATTATTTTAGGCGCGAATAGCAATCAACGTGGTCAAGACTTGCTTAATTCGCTGCAGGCACAAGTCGATGAAGCCGCTAAAGATGTGGGCTTTAGCAACGCAACCAACGCACAGGCGCGCAATGCAACAGTGAGTCAAAGTGAGCCGCCAAGCGATAATTTACTCGCGGCCTTTGAGGCGGCATTAAAAGCGGTAGAGATAGATAAGGCGGTGGCAACGCCAGTGACCGAGCCTAAGCTTGATCCTATTCCTGAGCCTAGCGCCGATACACTACCTAAATATGGGCAGTTACCGGCAGGTGTGCAGCTACAGGTCCCTGAGTTTACAATTTTGGCCCATGTTTATGCCAGTAGCCCTGATAACCGCTGGCTTAATGTCGATGGCGCCGAATTACAGCAAGGAGATATGATTGGCGGCGTATTACGCATTGTCGAGATAAGACCTCGCGATGTGGTGCTTGAAGTGGCTGGCACCGAGTTTAAAGTCCCCGCCATTTGATTGTTCTGTTCTTAATTGATCTGTTCTTATTCATAAAAAAGCGCATAAAAAAGGCCATGTCTTCTGATACAGAAGGCATGGCCTTTTTATTACTGACTCATGGTTTTTTGACCGTTGACTCAACCCGACTTACTTAATGGCTATCGCTTAAGTATCACAGGTGCCGCTTAGGTCTGTGGTCAGAGCCTTATAGGTTGCCGAGCTTGAGCGCTTGTCCTCTGCCTTTGACATGATTTATTCGGCTGCAACCGCAACACTCCCTGGCTTAGCGAGCTGGTGGATGGTTTTAGGCTTCCTTAGACAAAGGCATAGTGAGATTCGCTTATGGTAAATTTTTGGCAGTATATGCTTTTGGTCGCACTAACCCAATCCCTTCAGTTGACTCTATGCTGGGGACTATTCATCGAGAGGCAGTTTGGGTCTCATGCCGTGATAACCATCAACTAAGTTGGTGCTGTTTATCTTAAAATTGCGCTGGCTTGCAATGAAGTGGCTTTTAATAAAGCGGGTAGGTCATCGCTGATGACTTTTAATCTAGGTGGTTTTTAATCAAGATGACTGGTAGTAAAGCGGGTTTGTAATAGAAGGCGACGGATAACGATAGGCTGAGTTAAATAAAAATGCGATGAGCAGGCTCATCGCATTTTTAAGTGGTAAGGATAGCTTGGGCGCTTTAGCCAAAAAACTCGTAGGCTAGGAATAAGGTTAAGCCGTAACCGCAGGTATAACACAGCATGAGTGCAGGGACATATTTTAAATAGGCCACAAAGGTCAGCTCTTTGACCTTGCTCATGGCGATGATGCCCGCCGCGCTACCAATGACCAGTAATGAGCCGCCAACCCCAACAGAATAGGTGAGGCCTAACCATTCGGGGGTGGTCAGCACGGGCTCGGCTTTCAGTAATGCGGCCGTTAACGGCACGTTATCGAGCAGCGCAGAGCCTATACCTGTGACAAAGTTAGAGATATTGGGATCAAATTTGGCATACACCTCGGTGAGTAGATGCAAGGTGCCAATCTCTTTAAGCATGCCCACCAATAATAATATGCCGAGGAAAAACAGTAGGGTATCGAATTCGACCTGACGAATATATTCGAGGATCTGTAACTCCTCTTTATTACTGCGTGAGGTGGTGCCCACTAAAAACATCACTGACAAACCCGACAGGAAAGTCAATACCGGCGGAATACCAAACAAGATATTCAGCACCATGGTTAATATGATGGTGATGAGAAAAATAACAGCGATCAGCACATCAATGTAGCTGTACTGACGTTTTATCGGTGTGGTGCTCACGCGGCCTTCGGCTTTAAGCGAGAACAACACTGCCAGTAACATGACACTCACCGCGGCAGGGATAAACAGCACCAGTAGCTGTGAGATATGCACATGGCCCGCGAGGAAGATCATCAAGGTGGTGACATCGCCTGTGATTAATGCGACACCGCCTGAGTTGACTGCAAAGATGATCAATACCGACATGCGGCGTTTCATCTGGCTTTCAAGTTGAAAGGTGGTTAATAATCCGAGTGAAACCAAGGTGGCGGTGACGTTATCACAAATGGCCGACAACACCAGCGAGAACAAGGCCACTAAGATCATCAGCATGCGCACCGATACCTGCTGTGGAAATAACTTTTGTACTAAGACTTGGATCATGCCTTTGGCATTGAGATAAGCCACAAAGGTCATCGTCGACATGAGGAACAGCCATAAGGTGGCGATTTCTAATAGGTTGTGATTAAGCTCTTGGGCAATTAAGCGCTGGTGGTCGACATCGTTTGCGGCAACAAACAGAGTTATCCAGGCTATACAGCCAAAAAACAGGGTGGTTTTGGCTTTGTTAAGATGGGTGACCTCTTCAAAAATGATACTTAATAGCGCTAGCACAGCAAGGGTTATCAGGAAAATGTCGAGCATACATTGGTCCTACAGCCGACTTAAGTCCGCACCTCAACGGGGTGAGAATGCAGATTTAAAATCAAGGTTATATTAAGGTTGTTGTGGTAGCTGGCGATCTGACCATAGGAAAGTGGAATAGGCAAGTGTTACCTCAGTCTAATTTTGCAGTAAAACTGTGATGAGCCTTGGGTTTTTCGGGGTGGGTTGTGTAGGTTCTGCTAATATTGCTGCTTTTGGTAGATGATTTAACTATTTTTTAGCCGTTGAACATCCGTTAGCATTAGCTTCTGCTTTATTATGGGATTACTCATTTTATGTGACTTTATCGGCTTAGCGTGGCTGGCACATTATGGCAACGGGGAGATACATAAAAAGAGGACACTAGGTCCTCTTTTTATGTTATGCGTGCGCGTTATCGCTACTGCTTAACGCTGGGGCTATTTAGCCATTTTGGCAAACACGCGATCGGCAGCGGCAAGCGTTGCTTCAATCTCTTTGTCGCCATGAGCCATAGACAAAAAGCCTGCTTCATAGGCGCTTGGCGCTAGATATACACCTTCATCTAACATGCCATGGTAAAACTCTGGGAAGGCCTTAGCATCACACTGAGTGACTTGATCGAAACGTGTGACTTTCTCTTCGTCAGTGAAGAACAAGCCAAACATACCGCCAACATAGTTGATACTCAGTGGAATACCATGTTTGTTGGCCGCTGCTTTAAAGCCTTCGGCAACACGTTTTGTTTTATCGGCAAGCGCTTCATAAAGACCCTCTTCACAAAGTGCTTCCATCTGCGCAAGACCCGCTGACATGGCAATAGGGTTACCAGACAGGGTACCGGCTTGATAAACAGGGCCCGTTGGTGCGATAAACTGCATCACATCTTTACGGCCACCGAAAGCGCCTACAGGCATGCCGCCGCCAATCACTTTACCTAAGGTGGTGAGATCAGGCGTGATCCCGTAGTGGCCTTGAGCACCGCTTTTCGATACACGGAAACCTGTCATGACTTCGTCGATGATCAGTAGCGCACCGTATTGGTCACACAGGGCACGAAGACCCTCAAGGAAACCAGGGATTGGCGGAATGCAGTTCATGTTGCCTGCTACTGGCTCAAGAATGATGCACGAGATCTCTTCTGGATACTGTTCAAACAGCGTTTTAACCGATTCAAGTTCGTTATAAACGGCGGTTAAGGTGTGCTTAGCAAAGTCTTCAGGGATACCCGGTGAGCTTGGCTGACCCAGCGTCAGAGCGCCAGACCCCGCTTTAACCAATAGGCAGTCCGCGTGGCCGTGATAGCAGCCTTCAAACTTCATGATCTTATCGCGGTTGGTAAAGCCACGTGCCAGACGAATGGCGCTCATAGTCGCTTCAGTTCCTGAGCTCACCATACGGACTTGTTCCATAGATGGCACCATCTCGATCACTTTTTCAGCCATGCGCACTTCAAGTTCAGTCGGTGCACCAAATGACA
Organism: Shewanella algidipiscicola; assembly: GCF_900380485.1. Lineage (NCBI taxonomy): Bacteria > Pseudomonadati > Pseudomonadota > Gammaproteobacteria > Alteromonadales > Shewanellaceae > Shewanella > Shewanella algidipiscicola. Next base: position 559,987 of record NZ_OXJV01000001.1, read on the forward strand.
AGCCATTTTCCACCGCGGCCAATACCGCGGCCCGAATTTTTGGATGGTTGTGACCTAAAATCATCGGTCCCCAAGAGCCAACATAATCGATATAGGCTTTGCCATCGGCATCATAAATATAAGCACCGTCCGCTTTTTCGATAAACAGTGGCGAACCACCGACACCGTTAAAGGCACGTACTGGCGAGTTAACGCCACCAGGAATGGTTTTTTTAGCCTGTTCAAATAGGGTTTCAGAGCGGGTCATGCTAGATCCTTTAAAGTCAGTTGCCAGATTAAAAATCGGCTTTGTGAATATCAAGTAACGGCTCATTAGGGTTGCTCAACTTGTGCCACAACCCCTTAATATCACTGCAAATAGTGCCATGGCGATTGTTCGACCCTTATCTGCCTATTTTTCTCGCGTTCGTGACAGCGGGGCATAAGCACAGTGTTTGCAATGCTGTGTATCAATTTTGTGGGTTAAGTGCAACTTAACAGCGCTTGGTTAGCGTTTTACTGTGAGGCAAAACCGAGCGCTTGAATATGAGCCGCTAGAGTATATCAGCCCATACTAAATTGTCTTCAAGTTGATCTGTTATTGTGACCGTATGCTCAGCATTTTCAATGTCATCGATCACAGAGTCGGCGATTACTCGCGCTCGGGCAAGCTGGCCGGTTTTTGTTAACGTTAGACTTTGGAACTTGTTAGGGGAGGACTCAAAACAATGGGCGGGCCTTGATGGCGTCGCCCAGATATGCATTCATCGATAAGGCTCGCAGCGCTGCGAGCCTTATATAATTTTAGCGCAGTGTAAGTGTTGGTTGCTGCGAGTAGTACAGCGCCACATCTTTCATCTGCTGTTCTGACAGCATGGCAGCTTGCCCTTGCATAATCGGGTTGCTGCGCTCGCCGTGCTTAAACGCCACCAGTTGTTTAAACAGGTAAGCGGCTTTTTGCCCTTCTAGCATGGGGTAGCTTGGCATCAGCTTAAGCATAGTCGCGCCATGGCAAGCGATACAGCGAGTCGAGGCTAGCTGTTTTCCCTGCTCAACATCGGCCGAATATGCCAAGGTACTAGGGCTTATCTTTAGCCCCATATTTTCGATCGTTTGGTTGAACTCTCGGCGCTCATTGCCGCTGACAATAGCGGCAAATAGCAGTGCAGCGATGAGGCCAAGGCTCACAAATAAACGTTTCATCAGTGGTCTCCTTTAGCCGTTGGCATGGGGGGCATCAGCTCAGGATCTAACGGTTTACGCCTAAAGATCTGCATGTCGATACCAGTCTCGTTATAGTAAGTCGACAGGTAATCGAGCACAGGATCCCAGGTGTCTGACAGATCCCATAACCCTTGAGTGTCTATCATCCACTCAATGGTCTCGCGCCACACGGCTCTGCTACCGGGATTTTGCGGGATAATATGACTGGTGTGACAGGCGTTACACTGATCCCTTACCATCTCCCAACCCGGAGCCATGATTAATCCTGTTTCGGTATCCACCGGATAAGTGGCCACCTTTGGCGAGTCAGCCGCAAGTGCAGGCGCATTTGCCAATATTAGTGCTGCCGCAACTAAGTGTTTTCTCATTACCCCACCCTTAACGCAATGCGGTGGCAACCGTTAAACAGATAACCTTTGGGGTTCCACTGGGGTTGTACCATAGGCTGGCTATCACCTTGGCTATCGGTAGCACGCGCCCAAATTTCGTAGTAACCAGTTTGTGGCAGTTTGAGTGTGATGGCCCATTGTTGCCATGCTGTTGGGTTAGCGGGTTTGGTGAGTGACGCGCTTTGCCAAGTGGTACCATAGTCATAGCTGACCTCCACTTTGGTCACTTCACGCACGCCAGCCCAAGCATGACCCCGTACTTCAATGCTGTCACCTAGTGCCACTTCGCCACCAGTTTGTGGTGAGGTGATTAAGGACTTAACAATCATCTCTTCGATGATCTTAAAGTCTTTGTTGTCGACCTTTTCACCTGGGGCAACCGGATTTTTTGGCACCTGGTAGGCGGGAGCCGCCATCTTTTTACCATCGTGCACGCGATCGCGTACACCAATGCCGGTAGCACATTTTTGTGATACCGAGCCTGGGCGGCCACCAAAGACAATACGCAGCGGGTAACCGTGCATGTAAGGGATATCTTCCCCGTTCATGGCCCACGCGATAAGGGCGTTTTCATTCATGGCTGCTTCAATCGGTACGCCACGAGAAATAGCCGCACCTTTGCCACTAATGTGTTTGTCGGCGCCATAGTGTGCCGTGTACACAGCATCACTTTTTACGCCACAATCGGCTAGTACGTCTTTGACTAAAACCCCTGTCCACTCAGCGCAAAAGACGGCCGAGTTGCTCCACTGGTTACCTTTGGCGTTAGGATAGAAGTTGACTCGACTATTACCACCGCATTCGAGCACCAGTTGTTGAGTATGAGTCTTAAACTTCTTTTTCAACTCGGCGATGGTGTAGGTTTTAGGCGTTTCGATTGATTCGCCATCAACGGTAAATTCCCAAGTGTCGGGATTTATATTCTCGAAGTCGGGCATCTGGCCATTCCAGCGAATAAAGGCGACATCCGATGGCGTTGTGGCTGGGTCAAGCAGATGTTCAGGTGGAAAGGCATTAAGCGGGCTGCTATTGAGTACCTTAAAGTGTTCAGGTAGGTGGTCGACTTTACTCCACTTCACCGCAGACACATCCATGGCTGCCATGCCTGCTGGACGGTTTTGCGCAAATACCCAATTGACTGGCAACATGGCCGTTACTGAAGTGGCTACCGCCCCTTTAAGAAAATTACGTCTATCGATTGCCATGGTGATTTAATCCTTACCTTTAAAAAAATAGTGCGCCATCTGCTGCATCTGTTCAGTGGTTAATAACTTGGCGACTTTGCTCATGGTTTTGTCTTGGCGTTGGCCGTTTTTAAATGCGGTTAATTGCTCAACCATATATTGACTGTTTTGCTGAGCAAGATTGGGAATGCTGGGAAACGGATTATGACCAGTCTGTCCATGACATGCTTTACACATGTTGAGCAGTTTCTCATCCGATGCTGCAAAGCTGTTGGTGCACAGGCTTATACTTGCCAATGTGACTAAAGCAATAAGCCAGCGGCTGTTACGTTGTCGCTGCATGTTATTTAGTACTCATAGTTATATTTAGTCGTAACCGTCAGTGAGTCATTGGCGTCAATCGAGCTGCCTATCGAATGCGCATAAAAAAAACATCACTAAATTCACGTTAATACGCGCAAGTGTTACCGGGGTCACAAAATTAAGGCTAAATGAGAGCAATAGCATGTAAAAAGTTATGAAAAGTTATAAAATTACTTACTAATCAGTTGGTTAGTTATTTGTGGTTTGGGTGAGCTAGGGGATAGGTTGTCATTACACCAACAAAGGTATGCTGAAAAAGTGAGCGTTAGCGGTTTGTCGCATTAGCGCAAGCTTCATACGGCTGAGCTCGTTAGCATTAAATTTGACCAGAATTGATCTGTTTCTGTAACGCCGACCAGCCGATCACGCCAACGATATTATCGGCCTCACCTTGATAGACGAATACCTCGCCGCGACGTTCGATGGCTAAAATTTCGTAGACCTCTTTTAAAGTACTGCTATCGGCAACGCCTTGTATCGGGTGGCGGCTTAAGGTGCTTTTGCTGTCGTCATGCTGCAGCTCTAATTGCAACATCTCTATTTCGCCTTGGTGGTTACGCATTAATACTGAGCGTCCTTCAGCGCGTTTTAGCACTTCAAGCAGCAATTCATCGTTGTCTTTAACAATAACAAAGCGCTTATCCATGATGGCGCGCACACCGGTTTTTTGCAGTCCCAGTTTGACCGGTGCAATTTTGTAGTCCAGCCCCATCAGCTCCATCTGTTTATAAAACAGCGACTGAGTATTAAAGGCTTGGTGGGCAATTAAGAAGGCAGGGATGGTGACAAACATCGAGGGCAAGATGATGGCGGCGTTATGGGTGAGTTCCAGCAATGCGACCAAGGCGGCCAGCGGCGCACTGAGGCACACGCCCATCATGGCTGTCATGCCTATGATGGTGTACAGGCCAATATAGGGGCTAATGCCGGGGAAAAACTGCGCGCTGATGATGGCTAAAATAGCGCCAATTAAGGCGCCTATCCCAAATAAAGGGCCGATAATCCCACCTGGGATCCCAAGGCCTATGGCGGCAATGGTGGCGATAATCTTGCCTATCAGCAAGCCCACTAATATCCACAGGCTGGGGTGTTCACTAATGGCGTAACTTATTGCCAGCTCACCACTGCCCAAGGCTTGGGGTAATAATAGCCCAATAGCGCAGGTGACTAAGCCTGCCAGCATGAGCCTCGCAAACAGCGGCCATTGTTGGCCTTTAGCGGTCACCATTAGCAGGCTGTGATTAAACAGGGCGGCGATGCAGCCGAGCGTTAGGCCACACAGGGCTAAGATAGGGTATTGTGACAAGGGGATTTGGTCGATGCCTATCTGTTCATATTCATGAATGTTACCAAATACCAGCTGGCTACTGAGTGCACCGCAAATGGCTGAGAGCATAATGGGAAAAAAGTAATGCACCTTGTATTCCCTAAGTATCACCTCAAAGACAAAGATCACCGCGGCCAGTGGCGCATTAAAGGTTGCGGCGATGCCTGCGGCAATTCCGCTGGCGCACATAATGCGTACACTGTTGTCCGGTAGCTGGAACTTTTCAGCCATAACACTGGCACTGACAGCTCCTAAGTGGATGGCAGGGCCTTCGCGGCCCACAGAAAAGTTGCTGGCAAGGGCAAATAAGGCTTGGAAGAATTGCCCCGGTGCCGATTGTAAGGGAATTTTGCCGTAGTGCAGTTTCATGCGGTGCATGACATAGGCGATACCCATGCGTTTGTAACGTTTAGAGCCCAATAGCGCCACGAGCCAGATCAACAATCCACCAAAAAGCGGTAATAGCACTCGCCAGTCGCTAAAGTTGTCAGTAAAATCCCATGCTTGGGTGTGGGTAAAGGTATTTAACCACTGCAGTAATAGCCTAAATAATATAATGACCCCAGAAGCGACCAAGGCAAATGCGAGTGCCAAGCCGCACAATTGCACACTGATCTGGGCTTGTGACAATTTATCTTTAAGTGCTGTATTAAGGTAATGTCGGCATTGAGTAATAAGGCGATTAACGAGTTGCTGCACAGAAACCATGGTGGTAAACCTTTACCGTACTGAAAGCGTGAGTGTCGATTTTTTTATAAGGGGTTAATGTTTAATGTCAAATTATCATCGTTGGATCGATCGCTTGCAAGTGATGGAGCGAAAAATTCGACCTTCGAGCGTTTATCTTTTCTTTTTGATCTTAGTGGCATTTTTTACCGGTGTATTGACCTGGGATCTCTGGTCATCGCAACATCAAATCCAGTCAGCTCAGCCGAAAAATAGCACCGAATTAAACCAAGCGTTAACGCAGCAAGCCGAGATGTTAGCTTCGCGAAATTTGGAATTGGCGTTAGCCCAAGAAGCCAATGACAATATGCAAAAGATGTTTTTAACTCAACATCAAAAACAGAAAGAGCTCGAACGTGAGCTGGCATTTTATCGCAGCATTATGGCGCCAGAAAATCAAGCAGACGGTGTCGCAATTCATGACTTAGGCCTAAGCCCTGGCTTATTGCCTAACCAGTTTAGGGTTAAATTGGTATTAACCCAACTTCAAAAACGTAAGCAAGCATTGAAAGGTAAGGCCGAGCTCACGTTTATCGGCCTACAGGATGACAAAGTGGTGAGCCTGCCGTTATCGTCGCTCACTGATGATAAGCTTAACTTCAGCTTTCGTTATTTTCAGATTTTAGCAACCGTGGTGCAATTCCCTGAAGGCTTCGTACTTTCTCAGGTCGAAGCTAAAGTCACTGTGCCAGCCAGTCGCTGGAGTAAAGGCGACAGTGCCGAGTTGGTGTTTGCCGCCACGGATCTGTTACAAGTGGAGTCGACGGCAGATAGCGCCGATGAGAGGGTCATTAAAGAAGATGAAGCTCATGAAGAGGCGCCACAGCTTGAGGATGAACCCCAAAATGGCAATGAGGCCATTGACCCTGTCATTCAATAAGAGTGTGCGTGCTAACACAAAAATAAACTGATTTTATCTGAGCCAAGACTATTACTTGAACAAATTGGTCAGGTATTGGATAATTCGCTCAGCAAACCGATGTATAGAGGTAGTAATGACTGAACAAGTTGAAGATACAATGCCAATCCGTTTTACCGACGCGGCAGCTTCAAAGGTAAAAACCTTGTTGGATGAAGAGCAAAATGATGCACTTAAGTTGCGTGTGTACGTGACTGGCGGCGGTTGTTCAGGTTTCCAGTACGGTTTTACGTTCGATGAAAAAGTCAACGAAGGTGACTTTACCATCGAGAAACAAGGGGTTCAGTTAGTAGTTGACCCTATGAGCTTGCAATATCTTATGGGTGGCGAAGTGGACTATACTTCGGGACTCGAAGGCTCGCGCTTTTTTGTGAAAAACCCTAATGCCACCACCACCTGTGGCTGTGGTGCTAGCTTCTCGGTATAACCTAGTTGCTTGACCACCTATGGTGAGTCTGTCGCATAAAAAAGCCAGCATTGCTGGCTTTTTTGTGTCTGGAACACTTATGCCAATTTACCAGAGACGGTAAAAATTGGCGTTGTGTCTGCGCTAATCCAGCCTGAATGTCTTAACGTCACAAAGCACAAAGCACAAAGCACAAAGCACAAAGCACAAAGCACAAAGCACAAAGCACAAAGCCTAAATCACGCGTGATAGCACCTGACTCTATGTAGCGATAAAGGTTAACGCATGATGTTCATGTTATTTTTGACATGACAATAGGCTGACACTTGGGCGGTAAATGCTATCCACACTTGCAATATTGCTAATAAAATCAGCGCGCCAAACACCAGATAATCGGGGATTTTGCCTTGCCATTCGCCTAACTGAAAGGTCGATGGGCCTGTAAGCAAATTATCTGGGTCATATAGCAACACTGGTAAAATACTAACCAATCCCAGTTGCACGACAGTGTAACCGCGCAGTAGATACAATCCCGCGCGCTGGCGGCCCAGTACGGCGATCACCATCAGCAGTGTCAACAAGCAAAATAACTCCCCTTGTTTGGCCACAAGACCACTAATCGATGCGATGCTTAAGAAGAGTAACAAGCCAATTAAACGTTTGGGTAGCCGCGCTTTGACTGGCGTAGAGCTGGTTTGCTGCGGCTGATGGGGGTCATGTAACTGTGAGGGTGGTTGCACGAGTGAGGCTCCGACATCTAAGGACAAGATAAGCGCCTTAGTCTGGCTAAAGCGCTGTTGAGCGACTGGCTGATTGCGCGGTGGCGAGCCAGTGATAGTCGAGCTTAGTGGCTCTGCTTAGGCGTTAAGCGCTGCTCTAGTTCATAAGGCGGGATCACCACGCCTAGATCTTCTTGCACTGGGAATACGGCAACAAACAGATCATCATCTTGCATACCTGGCACCCAACGTTCTAGCCATTCATCAAGGGCAATGGCTAAAGGAGTACAATCAGCCCAATCATCTACGGCCCACATGGCTGCTGACTCTTCGCAAGGCCACATTGGGATGCAATCTTCATCATCAGTGGTGAGCATGACGCAGCCATCGGCGTCTTGCAATGTCCATAGGGTTTTGTGGGCCTTGGCTTGTTCGACAAGGTAGTCGTAACGCGCTTCTGGCGTCATCTTGCTGGCATCTTTTGCACTTTTGCTCATGGTGTTCTCTTTCATCTTAATGGGCTAAACCGATTGGCGGCAATGATAACATTTGTTACGCCGCAGTATAGAGGATTTTGTTGCGAGGTGAGGCGGGGAGTCAGCCGGCCGCAATACATTGGCGGCCAGCATCTTTACCCAAGGAGCAGGTTTAGTGAATTAAGTCGATCAATTTTTTGGCGATTTGGGTATTGTCTTGGTGACCATTAAATTGCGCTGCACCTTGGCCATAAGCAAAGACTTGTACGTCGACGGCGTCGTGGCCTCCGGTTGTCCAGCCGGTAGAGGTCAGGGTGTCAATTTGTTGCTTTAATAGCCTAGTGGCTTCTTTTACCCCATTATCTTGTGCTAATGCCGTTTGCAGCTGCTGGCGATACTCATTGCGTTGCTCGGCATCGATAGGTAAGCCTAAGTGTGTTTGCCAGAAATCGTAAAAGGCCTGCTCACTTGCCAAATGTGCTGGCGATTCGTAGAGCCACTTGGCTAAGGTGCTGGGCATCTGCTTGACGCTATGCAGCAGTTGACCACGCCATTGGTAGATCCCATCTGCGCCGAGGCTAAGGCCGCCGGTCGAGTGATCCGCTGTCATCACCAATAAGGTGTTGGGATGCTGGTCGATATAGTCGACGATCCGTTGGATCGTGGCGGCTAAATCGGTCATTTCTGCCATAGCGCAGGCAATATCATTGCTGTGGCCACACCAATCGATTTGGCTGGCTTCTATCATCATCACAAAACCTTTGGGATTAGCTGGCAGCAATGTGAGCGCATGCTCGGTCATTTGGCTTAAGCGCAATGGGGCTGGGCTGCCCAAGGCTGGCGCTAACCCTTTGGGGGCAAATAGTCCCAAGGCGGGTAGGCGTTCGAGTTGGCTCAGCGCATTGAAGTCGTCTTGATATTGATAACCTAAGGCGCGCAGTTCGGCGACTAAATCTCTATCTTCACGTACGAAATACTGTTGGCCGCCACCCAACATCAGGTCAGCAACTGGCTTGTTGTCGATGAGATTGCTGAGGAAATCATCGGCTATCTCATTGTAGTTTCTACGATGTTCATTGTGGGCCAAAAAGCTTGCTGGGGTGGCGTGGTTAATCTGTGAGGTTACCACCACGGCGGTAGTGCGCTGCTTAGCTTTGGCGTATTCGAGCAAGGTCGGTAAGACTTGTTTGTCGCTATTAACGGCAATGGCGCCGTTATAACTTTTATGGCTGGTGGCTAGCGCGGTTGCTGCCGCCGCCGAGTCGGTGACATAGGTGTCATCATCGGGATAGGTGCTCGCCATGCCCACTAACAGCTTATCAAAAATGGTCGGTTCAACCACCTTTGTGCTGGGATCATCATTGAAGTAGCGATAGGCGCTGGTGTAGGCGGGGCCCATACCGTCGCCTATGATGTAGATGATATTGGTCGGCGCTGCCGCTACTGCGCAAGGTAGGGTTGTGATTAAGGTGGCGAGCATCGCGCTAAGCTTACTTGAGCGAGTCGAGCGACTGAGGGCCGCAGCCAGACGTACCATAGTGGCAAAGCATGACTCTAATATAAGTTTTGATGCCAGTTCTGATGTCGATTGCAATGTGGATTGTGTCATTATATTACTCCAACGACTCGATAGATTCAGGGGCTTCAGTGCTATGGGCCTTGTCGATGCCAGCGTTAATGGGCTTAACGTACTGCTCTAGCCATTGCTGCTGCTCCCAAAGCATGTGTTGTAACGATTCTTTGGCTGCATAGCTGTGGCTTTCATAGGGCAGCATCACCAATTTTGCCGTGCCCCCTAGGCCGCGGATCGCGTTAAACAGTCGTGATGATTGCATCGGGTAAGTGCCTGAGTTGGCATCCATCTCGCCATGGATAAGCAGTAGTGGCTCATCGATTTTATCGGCATGGGTAAAGGGCGACATCTGCTGGTAGAGATCGGGGGCTTCCCAGTAGTTACGCTTCTCATATTGGAAGCCAAAAGGGGTTAAAGAGCGGTTATAAGCGCCGCTTCTGGCGATACCGGCTTTAAATAGATCCGAGTGAGCCAAGAGGTTAGCGACCATAAACGCGCCATAGGAGTGACCGCCGATGGCGACTCTGTCTGGGTCGGCAACCCCCATGCCACTTAAGATATCAATGGCCGCTTTGGCATTCGCCACCAGTTGGGAGCGAAAACTGTCATTGGGCTGAACATGACCTTGACCGACAATCGGCATAGCCACTTTATCGAACACGGCAAAACCTTGGGCGACAAATGGTAGTGGCCCTTTGGCGCTGATCCCTTGGTATTGATGCACTGAATAGTTCACTTGAGCGGCGACTTTCGCATCTTTATACTCGCGCGGATAGGCCCACATTAGCAGGGGCAGTGGCCCTTGTGATTTATCGTATCCGGCAGGTAAGTAGAGCATGCCTGAGAGGGGTAAGCCATCGGCACGCTGATAGTTAACCAGTTGGCGAGTCATGCCTTTGTAGGCCGCCAGCTCATTATCGGCCTGATAAAGCAGTTGCTCGCTGCCTGTGTGTGGCTCAATTAACACTAAATGTGGTGGGGTTATAGAGTCTTCACGCTTAATGATTAATTTAAGTGGTGACAAACTGATGACATATTTGACCTGCTCAAGTTTATCGTTCGCGCTTTGCCAGATAATCTTAGCTTCTTTGGTGTCGAGGTGAGTTTGCTTAAGGAAAGGGCGGTAGCCCTTGGCCGATGCACCAATGCCATAATGACTGAATTTACCTTGGGTTATATCCACAAGGGCAGGCACTTGTTGCCTGTCGCGATAGAGCTTACCGGGGGCTTTATAGGTGTCGCGTTGGGCCTTTTGGTACCAGAGGTTAGCGGGCTTAGCGTTGTCTGTACCCAGTAAGCTTACATCCAAAATGCTGACGCGTTCCTGCTTCTTGTTGGCATTGTTTTCAGTGACAAACAGTTGGCCTTGTTCAGCCCAATCAAGGTCGTTAATGCGCCATGGCATTTGCAATAAAGTCTGGGGGACTTGAGTAAATGGCGCAGGCCAGTTGAGCACTTCATCACGCAGCGCTGCAGGTTGTTCACCATCGCCGTTATCCAGTGGCAGGACAAAAACCAAGGTGTCGGGTTGATCGGGTCGCCAGTGAATAAGGCGCGGGCCACCGCTGACCGAGTCGGCGCCAGCAGCGCGAAACTCGCCACTGTCGATATGACCTAAGGTTTTGATATGTTGACCATCACGGCCAAATAGCTCAACCTGCTGGGCAAAGTCATAGTATTTAACGATGTAGGAATAGGGCGCGTGTATCTGTTTTACGATCAGGTACTGATCGTTTGGTGATAGGGCAAAGTGACTGTTAATCTGCGGTTGGCCGACATTGGTGCGTTGACCATCGAGGGTAATGATCGCCAATTGGCTGGTGGTTAACTGCTTAAATGCCTGCTCATCTTGCTGATTTTGAATTAAATCTTGATAAGTACGCCTTGGTGCTTTTTCGCCCAAGGCATGGCTAATGTTAGGGCCTATATCAGCGAGGGGAGCTTGCTTATCTTGTGGCACTGCGAAGGTGGTGACAATGGCCTTGCTGTCATGTTGCCATTGGTATTTGGCGCCAAATACTGCATTGAGCGGGCTGGCGTTGAGGCGGCGGGTTTGACCGCTAGCCAGTTGATATAGGTAGAGATCAACGGCGCGAGGCGTAATGGCAATGTAGCTTAGGTATTGACTGTCGGGCGAAAACTGTACGTTAGCAATGTTAGCGCCTTGCTGCTGTATGGTGAGGCGTTGATTGTTATCAAGATTAATTAACGTAATGAACTGGTAGCGTTTTTTCGGTCGGCTTTGGGCTAAGTTGTCTGGCGAAATTCGTAGGCCGGCCAATTTTTTTTCGCTCTGGGCCAACTCATGAATACTGGGATGGGTCTGAGGATGCAATAGCGCTATATGGCGTGCATCGCGTGCCAGTCGTGTATCGACCATTTTGGTTTGTTCGAGCACCTGTTGCAGTGGCGCCGAAGGCCGCTGATAGTCGCTAGCCGTGGCGTGGAGGCTGGACAACAAGATCAGGGCAGCCATTAAGTATTTTAAAGTGTGCATTAGTTATCCTGACTTAAATGCATGACGGATGAAAAAGCGCCCATTTGGGCGCTTTTTATGACTTATTCAAAAGCTTAAAACTTTTGTGAATAACCTAAGAATAAGGTGCGACCCACGATAGAGTAGCTGCTGTTGCCTTCTTCGAAGAAGGGCCAATCGTTATGATTGTCGCTGCGTACATCAAACAGCGGTGGCATTTCATCGGTGAGGTTTTTCACCCCAGCAGTAAACTTACCATTCCACGGCGCGTTGTAACCTAGGGTTAAGTTGATCACCTGATAAGCATCGAGTGTATCGGGATAATCATCTTGTTCATAGCTATCGCCATTGGCATCAATAAGATCAAAGGTATCGGTACCCGTGGCTTCCCCTGTGTAGTAGTAGGCTAAGGTTGCGCTAACATCTTGATAGTTCCAAGTTAGGCTAGCATTACCTTTCCATTTAGGCACAAAGTTAGTGTCGGTTTCTTCTTCAACCTCACTGTCGACGTTCTCTTGGTACTCTTTGTTAAGCAGGTAAGAGGCGGCCAGTTTCAGTTTAAAGTCGCCTGCTGCGGTTTCAGCAAAACGATAGTTAAAGCTGGCATCGATACCCTGTGAAGCTTCATAAGCACTGTTAATCGGGCCTTTACGCATACACGCTAAGTTGCTGATCCCATCATCATCGAGCTCGTTGAGGTAGCCGACTACATCCATCTGATCACAGCTCGTGTAGTTGCCCGTTTGGTCATAGCTTGGATCATCGAGCATCTCACGAGTAGAGATGGTTTTTACCGCTCCTTCCAGTTCAATGTTCCACCAATCTAATGAAATATCAGCGTTCTCACTCAGGTTGGCAACAACCCCAATGTTCCAGAAATCACCCTTTTCTTCAGTTAGGTTCAGGTTGCCTGAGCTAAAACCATCGTAGCTATCTTCATAGATCTCATTGGGTATGGTGGGATGTGGGTAATCTGTGCTGCCAAAGCTGCGAGTTAGGCCAGCATACAAGCGATGCATATCGGGGGCTCGGAAGCTTTTACCTATGTTGGCACGCACCATTACTTCATCGATAGGGCGATACATAATACCTAGTTGCGGTGTGGTAGCGCCGCCCACGTTTGAATCGTCTAAATAGCGGTCATAACGCAGTGCCGCAGACAAATCTAATGATTTTACCCCAGTCATGTTAGCCAACACCGGGATCTGTACTTCACCTGCGATGGCAACGCGATCGCGATCGCCTTCACCACCCGTACCCCCCATGCCGATAAAGCCGCCGCTCTTAGTGACTTCATCTAGGGTATCTTCATAGCTTTCACGCGCCCATTCGGCTGTGGTGGCAAAGCCAACGCTGCCTGCGGGTAATTCCATGAGGTCGCCAGTAAATACCGCTTGGAACTGATGCATGCTCGAGGTGGAGTCTTTGGTTGAGGCGCCAATCAAGGCTTCAATTTGGGTATCGGTAAGCTTATTGTTTGGATACCATTTAGTCGGATCTGTGTTGTTAGGATCGAAGGTGATGATATCGAGTAGTCCATCGGCACTCACCATATGATTATTTTGTTTCTCATAACGGTTAAAGCCACTCGACCAAGAGAGATCCAGTTCATAATCGCCTATTACGCCGCTGGCACCCAATGAAAACGCTAGCTTGGTATTTTGGGTGTCATAGATACGATCGCCTGGGAATTCTTCCATACGACGACGCAGCTGGAACTTGTTGTCGTTAGCAAATTCACCAGAATCATAGCTCAGCGCGCCAGTGGCTTGATCTTCATAGATGTAGGTGCCAAAGCCTTTCTCATCTTTGTACTTCTGCGCCTCTTTATATGAGGCGTTGATCATGCCGTACAGCTGCCACGCATCATTAAGATCGTAAGTGCTGTTAACGACTAGGTTGATTCTGTCATAGGCCGATTGCAGGCCACGGTCGGCATATTTGTCATAGTAGCAATCGTAAGTTCCCACTGGGGTATAAATGCCTTTGTCACCGAACAGGTCGGTACATTGCGCCTGATCCAGTGGGCTATATTTGTCACTGGTATAGACCTTGTCATAGTCGCGGATCCACGAGGCCCAGCTAGAGGCTGCTGCATCACCATAAGGACCTGCGCCCCAACGTATATTGCCATCTTCATCTTCATAGTAAGCAGGGTTGAATAAGCTGTCGCGCTGCGAGGTTTTAATCGCTTCAACTTTCTTGTATTCGAACATGATTAAGGTTTGGCTATTTTCGGTATTAATACCCTGCAGGTATGACAGATCAAGTTGCTCGCCACCACCTTGGGTTGGTGAGTTGTACTTAACCGCCGCCTTAGCGCCATCATATTCTTTCTTTAAGATAATATTAACCACACCGCCGACGGCGTCTGAGCCGTAAATGGCCGATGCCCCGCCGGTGAGAATTTCGATACGCTCTACTGCTGCGGTAGGGATATCAGAGGTATCAACGAAGTTACTTGAACCGCCAGCAGCACTGGGGAATGACGCTTGACGACGACCATTGATCAACACCAGTGTTCTATTGGCGCCCATACCGCGTAGGTTGACAGAGCTTGCGCTGTCGGTAAAACCGTCGCTTTCGCCATTAAGTGAGCCGCCGGTATTGGCGACGGATGATTGCAGCACTTCTGCAATAGACGTTAAGCCACTGTTAGCGATATCGTCGGCAGAGATCACTGTCACTGGTGCTACACCTTCAAAGTCTGCACGTTTAATACGTGAACCCGTGACTTCGATTTTTTCTATTTTTGCTTCATTGTTATCGGTGTCGCTTTGTGCCGCTATCAGTGTGGTGGGTGCAAAGGCCAGTGCCAGCGCTATGCTTATGGCTGAATGCTTAAGTTGGGGTTTCATCTAATATGATCCTTATTATTATCGTTAACTATCTTTTTTATCTGCAAACCTAAAGAGCTTTACTGGCTGCTCCGTGTGATGTGCGGAGAGCGCAAATGACGGTGTTGTTTAACCATCAAGATAGCTTGCTGTTTACTGCGCCTAGTTGTAATTAACTTGTTACTCTCTCACAATGCCTAGCGTGTCGTTTATAGGTTGTTTATATCTCTATTTAAAGTCTATTGTGTTTTTAAACATGAGCTTATGTATCTATTATTGTCTATTTTTAATTGTGTTGTTTTAGCGTTAATATGACAGTTGGTGTTACACTGGCTCTACCTTCTGATGACTTTAATGGGTCATATTTTTATTAATTGCTAACAAAAAATGGGGATTTAGGTGGCTGTAGTAAAAGAATTGGGGTTTAAATTGGGTAGGTGTGAGGTGTCTCCATTGGGGCACAGTTTAGTGTTTTCCCCTGAAACGCCTGGACAAGATGCGATGCAGGTTTCTTTGCAGCCTAAGTTTATCGATGTGCTGTGTTACCTTGCTCAGCATTATCCTAACGTGGTGACTCGTGAAGCGTTAATCGATGCTATTTGGGATGGTAATCGTTATGTGGGGGCAAAAGCGCTGACCAATGCCATATGGCACCTGCGTAAACAGTTAAGCCCGGTAGCAAACGGGCAAGAGATCATTGAAACGGTAAGAAAGTCGGGTTATCGACTGCTTATCGCACCAGAATTTAATCCTGAAGACGTAGCCGATAAACCCGATCTATTACAACAGACGCAGGAACAAGTGACGAGACTCAAGCGAGGGTATCGTCAAGGCCTGTTGGCCGCTGCGGTCCTAGTACTATTGCTGACAGGTTTTACGACTTGGCACCTGTATCATGATGAGGCGCATTTTATCCCCACTACCAAAAAACAATTAACCACGGCCACAGATGCCGAATTGTTTCCTAACGTGTCGCCCGATGGGCGTTGGTTGGTGTATGGCAGCCGGGGTAATGACCAAAGCTACAGTTTGTATCTGAAAGATCTTAATGCCTTAAGCGATACCCCTAAGCGACTGACCTCGGTTAATTCGGCTGAGATCCGCGCGGTATGGAGCCCTGATGGTAATACGCTCTATTATCCGTCACAGCACATTACAACTCGCCAGTGTCATATTATGCAGTTAACCATAGAGAGCGGCGAGGTGACGCCGTTGGCACCTTGTAACTCGTTTAATACCGCGTTAGATCTCGCGCCCGATGGGGATCAATTAGCTTATATTTGGCTAGCGGAAGGTGATGAGTCATCAGGTATCTATACCTTGGCGCTTGAGTCATTAGGCTCACAGCCTCAAAGGTTGTCGTGTCAACAAGATTGCTTGCATCGCGACAGGGATCTTGCGTATAGCCCCGATGGGCGCTGGATGGCGATAGCGCGTCGTTTTGGTAATATTTCGGAAGATATTTTTTTACGCGATTTAAGCTCGCAGCAGGAGCTACGTTTAACCACTGGGTTGGAAGATATCCGTGGTTTAAGCTGGCACCATGATAGTGAGCGATTAGTCTTTAGCACCGAAAACTCTGGCGTGCGCAATGGTTATATCGTCGATATTGACGATAAGCAGATCCAACCTTTAGATGTGGAAGGGATGAGTTATCCCCGCTTTATCCCTGAGCGCAGTGAGTTAGTATACGCTAACTATATTCGTGATCATCAGATCTCACTGCTAGCGTTAGAGCAATCGATCCCCACCACGCCGTTTTCGTTATTAAATGTGGAATACAGCTACCGTAATCCAAGTTATTCCGCCAGTCGTCAACGTATTGCCTATGTGTCAAATCAAACCGGTTTTAATGAGGTGTGGAGCGTCAATACACAAGGTGGCGATATTCGTCAGCATACACAATTGAAACGGCGCGTGGCTTATCCCAGTTGGTCTCACGATGGCAGTAAAATCGCATTTTTAGCGCCTGATGATAAAAATGAAGGTAATAAAATCCATGTGCTCAATCTCGACACTGGCTCTATAGCCATTTTGGCGACGCCCTATTTAGATCACAATCGTCCCAGTTGGGGCTGGGATAATGAAACTGTATTTGCGAATACCCTCGATGGCATTACCGAGTTTTACCTCGATAATCGCCCGCCCAAGGTGTTAAGTTCGCTTAATATGCGCCTTGGTCAGTCTATTACTGCAGATAAGTTAGTCTTCACTCGCCTTGATAAAGCGGGTTTATGGGCCTTAGCACTTGAGGAGGCCGAGGCGCCATTATCTGATGAACCGCGGCGAAGTTCTACGACGAGTAAGCTTGAGCTGCTACTGGGTGGCGACAAGTTTAATGAAGGCTACAACTGGGTCGCAACAGAGAAAGGCGTCTATTATCGAGCTAACCATAGCGACCATCAGTTAGTTAATTTTTGGCGATTTAATACCAATTTGGTTACGCCCATTATTAAGCTTCCCCCCACGGTTATCCCGCGTGCGGGCTCGATGGCTTATATTGCTGATTCGCATAGCTTACTGCTGACCCAGTCGCAAAACTCGAAACGCGACGTGATTAAGTTGCAGCATAGATTATTGCTATAGCGATAGAGATCTGCGGCAAGATTTACGGCCATCAGTGATTGATGGCCGTGAACATTTTGGGGGGGTAAGGGCTAGTCGGCCAGAACGCAAATCGTGTTAATCGACAGTGGTCTACTCGCAATGATTAATCGACGTTAGGCGGCAGGAAACAAGCCACCAAGCACGGCTAAGCGTGAAGCGCCGGTCACGGCTGGCAGGTTGCCCGGTAGGCTATCATGATAGCGCTTAGCCAGCCAAGCAAAGGCGATCCCCTCAACCCATTGCGGGTCTATGCCCAGCGCTGCTGTGGTATCGATGTGATAATGGGGCAGCAACTTGGCCAGACGGCGCAGTAGCTCTTGGTTAAATGCACCGCCACCGCAAACAAACAGCTCGGCCTTGTCAGCCAGTTTAAGGCAATCGTTGGCAATGCTGTGGCAGGTTAAGTCCAATAAGGTTGATTGAATATCGGCTTCATCTAAATAGCCAAAGTCCGCGGTTTGCTGCTCTAACCACGCTTGGTTGAAAAGCTCGCGTCCTGTGCTCTTAGGTGCGCTTAAAGAGAAATACGCATGGGACAACATCTGGTTGAGTAATTTTACATCTGTCTTGCCGCTGGCAGCCCATTGGCCGTCGTCGTCATAAGGCTCATCTTTGATCTGCTTTATCCAAGTGTCTATTAGGGTATTACCTGGGCCGTTATCAAAGCCGATCACCGCGCTGGCATCACCGGGTAGATAAGTGATGTTAGAGATGCCACCGATATTTAATATGATGCGCTTGCTGCCCGTTTGAGCAAAGCTTTGCTGATGAAAGGCGGGCACCAGTGGCGCCCCTTGGCCACCTAAGGCGATATCTTTGCGTCTAAAGTCGGCGATAACGTCGATGTCGGTGAGGGCGGCGATGGTATTTGGGTCGCCTATCTGCAAGGTAAAGCCCATCTCAAGGTTCGGCATATGGCGCACGGTTTGGCCGTGGCTGCCTATGGCTTTGATATGTGCCTTATCGATATTCGCTTTGCTTACCAGCGCATTAACGGCCTTGGCAAACAGTTGTCCCACACTTCTGTCGAGCGTGCCTAAATAATTGATTTCATCATGACTGCCAGACTGGCAAAGTCGCTGTAATCCACTCAACAGATGGCTGGGCAGTGGCTCGGTATGGGTGTCGATAAGCGTGAGCTTATCGCCCTCAAATTTGACTAATACGGCATCGACACCGTCCATGCTGGTGCCTGACATTAGGCCGATATAGTACTGAATGCTCATCTGTTTACCTTACTGTGCGGCAAGCTGAATATCGTTATTTTGCTTCAGTTTTGCCATCATCTGTTGACTAACGGCTAAGAATTGTTGCTTCTCTTTGCTGTCGATAGGCATCGACTGCGGTAGCTTAACCGTGCGCGGATTACGGTGTACGCCATTGACGATAAATTCATAATGCAAATGGGCGCCTGTGACCCGACCGGTAGAGCCGAGCGTGCCGATGATTTGCCCTTGTTTTACCGTTTGGCCTTGCTTGACTTTACGCTTAGTGAGATGCAGATATTTAGTCGTGTAGGTTTCATTGTGTTTAATAAACACATAGTTGCCATTGTACTGGTTGTAACCTGACTTTATCACGCGCCCCTTGCCCGCGGCTTTAATCGGTGTACCTACAGCGGCGACATAATCCACGCCACGATGAGCTCTTACTTGGCCTGTGACCGGGTGTAATCGGCGTGGATTGAAGCTTGAACTGACATATTTAAAGTCTACTGGTGAGCGCAAGAAGGCTTTACGCATGCTGCGCCCTTCCGCCGAATAGTAGTTGCCATCTTTATAGCGCACCGCGGTGTAGGTATCGCCTTGGTTTACAAACTCGGCAGCTAAAATATTGCCATTTTGCAGGAACTGGCCATCGGCAAACTCCTCTTCAAATAAGATGGCAAACTTGTCGCCTTGACGCAGGTCGAGCGCAAAGTCGACGTCCCAACCAAAAATGGTAGCCAACTGCATAATTTGGTTCGGGGTTAATCCCGCGGTCACCCCAGCATTCCAAAAGTTACTGTTAATGGTAGCGCTGGCAAATTTAGTCCGTTGTTCTACCTGTTTAGTGATCACCTCTTCACTATAACCGTCTGTCTGCTTGTTAATGACTAAGGTGGAGATGGGATCAAGGTGATAACGTAACTGGCTGAGCTCGCCGCTGCTATTTTTGACAATGGCTATCTCTTCACCGGGTAATATTTTAAGTAGATTCTTTTTAGCTTTAGGCAGTTGGGTGATTTCATATACATCACGGGGGGTGAGATCGGCACGTTTAAAAAGTTTGGCTAAGGTATCACCACTGCGTACGGTAAAGCGCTCTGTGTATTGCTCACTGGCAGAGGGGGGCGTTGCATTTGTTACCGCTGTCTCGTGTTCAGATGTTTGGTGTAACTGGCTTATTTCGTTTGCTATATCGTCTGCGCTGGGGGCTTCTGGAGTTCTAAAGGCGAGTGGTACAGGATAGGCTTTGGCATTGCCATTAGGATTAATATCGCGCTGTGGGTTAGCGTCATCGCCTAAGGTGCCAGAGCGCGCGCTATTGGTGGCGCGCGAAGCTTGTGCATCGTCGGTAGGTAACAGTAACACCGTTAGGGTGACGACCATGAGTATGCCCAACAAAATTTGATGTGGCTTGGGTAGTAATTTTAAGAGTGTAATGACCTTTCCCATTGACTCCGATACCAATTTTCAAAACTTAAGCGATTCCTAGTAGTGTACACCCTTTCATTTGTGCTGGCTAACAAGTAACATGAGTCTCCCGTAATTTATCTATAGGCTCTTAGGAGTAGCTGCCAAAATGGCTGATTTAGACCAAGCATTAGCAGAAATACAACGTGGTACCGATGAGATCCTTCTCGAAGCGGATTTACTGGAAAAACTGAAAGAGGGGCGTCCGCTGCGCATTAAGTTGGGAGCCGATCCTACCGCACCAGATATCCATCTTGGCCATACCGTTATCTTAAATAAGATGAGAACTTTCCAAGACTTAGGTCACGAAGTAATCTTCTTAATTGGTGATTTCACTGGCATGGTTGGCGACCCAAGTGGTAAAAATAGCACTCGTCCTCCGTTGACGCGCGAGCAGGTATTGGCTAATGCCGAGACCTATAAGCAGCAAGTGTTTAAGATCCTCGATCCCGCTAAGACCCGTATCGAATTTAACTCAAGCTGGCTTGAAGATTTGGGGGCGGCAGGCATGATCCGCCTGGCATCACAGCAGACCGTTGCCCGCATGATGGAACGTGATGATTTTAAAAAGCGCTATGCATCGGGTCAGTCTATTGCCATCCACGAATTTATGTATCCTCTGCTACAAGGTTATGATTCAGTTGAGCTTAAGGCTGACGTAGAGCTAGGTGGTACCGACCAGAAGTTTAACCTGCTTATGGGGCGTGAGTTACAAAAAGCGGCAGGGCAGAAGCCGCAAACCGTGATCATGATGCCACTGCTTGAAGGCCTCGATGGCGTGAAGAAGATGTCTAAATCGGCGCATAACTATATTGGTGTTAGCGAGCCAGCTGGTGAGATGTTCGGTAAAATCATGTCTATTTCAGATGATTTGATGTGGCGCTACTTCGAACTGCTCTCTTTCCGTCCGCTAGGCGAGATTGAGCAGCTTAAAGCCGATGTTGCTCAGGGGACTAACCCAAGAGATGTGAAAATTGTCTTGGCTAAAGAGATCATCGCCCGTTTCCATGATGAAGCCGCAGCAGAAGCGGCTCATCAAGAGTTTATCAACCGTTTCCAAAAAGGGGCGCTGCCTGAGGATATCGAAGAGGTTGAACTTGTTGCGGGCGAGGGCATTGCCATTGCCAATGTGCTCAAAGAAGCAGGCTTGGTTGGCTCGACGTCTGATGCCATGCGAATGATTAAGCAAGGCGCGGCAAAGATTGATGGCGTTAAGATTGAAGATACCCGTCTGCAGCTGAGTGCTGGCACCTCGGGTGTGTTCCAAGTGGGTAAGCGTAAGTTTGCCAAGATTACGTTAGTCTAAGCTATAACGCTGATTGACTCACTTGCTATAGTAAAAAAGCCTGCAACTGCAGGCTTTTTTGTGTCTGGAACACTTATGCCAAAAGCCAAGGAGGGATACTTTTGGTATTTGTGTCTGGAGCATTGATGCCAAAAGCCAAGGAGGGATACTTTTGGTATTTGTGTCTGGAACACTTATGCCAAAAGCCAGGGAGGGATACTTTTGGTATTTGTGTCTGGAGCATTGATGCCAAAAGCCAGGGAGGGATACTTTTGGTATTTGTGTCTGGAACACTTATGCCAAAAGCCAAGGAGGGATACTTTTGGTATTTGTGTCTGGAACACTTATGCCAATGGTCAAATGGTATTAACAGACGGCTCTAAATTGCGGGCTGATATTGATGACCTCATGTGCAGATACCATTTCGGGCCGCCACGAGGGCATCCTCGCCTGCTTAACGAAAACGTCCATGTTTTCGATACCCTAGGTTATATCAGCACCTAAGGCGTAGTCTCTTAACTGTATATAAACGGGGGACAATCTAATTACTGACTCAATCTAATGGGGATTACGCCAAACTCCCCAACGTCACTGGGTGGCGAGTTGATCTTGCATCGTCTGATAGTCCATCAAATCTTCGTGGGCGGTCACCCTATGATTGGTTACATCCAGCTTTACTGTGGTCACTCCGGGGATGGCCAGCTCAATCACCTTACCCGGTTTACCAAATAAACTGCCCGGGCCGCGGTAATGGTAGTTGCCAATCATCACCACCAAGGAGCCTGCGTTATACATGTGCTCAATATTAAAGTCATACTCTAATACACCACGGTGAGCGCGTTCGAAAAATTCTAAGATATCGCGTCTGCCTTGGTATTTTTTACTGGCAGTGCGATCGAAAAATACGCTGTCACGATTATAAAAGGTGCTCAGCGTACGGTAATCATGGTCAGTCAGCGCTTGAATATATTTAACCGCCATCTGTTGCTCGACCGGCATATCGCCAGGCTTGGCCTGAGTGATGAGTGGCATTAACACCAAGATGCTAGTTAAAAAATATTTGATCATTGTTTGGTATTCTTTAAATCAAAAGCGGGAAGTTTTAAGTGCCATTTAATCGCGGCTAAGCGAATCAATAGCGCGCTTATCATGGCAAAACCAAAGGCGGCTTTATTGGCTGCCCTTAACTGTAGTGCTACCGTGTAGCCAATTCCACCACATATGGAGGCGGTGGCATAAATTTCGGTGCGTAAAATCATCGGCACTTGGCGGCAGAGCACGTCTCGAATAATGCCGCCTCCCACGCCAGTTATCAAGCCCATGACGACGGCAATCATGCCGCTTAAGCCCAAATTAAGGGCTTTCTCGGCGCCAATCACAGTAAACAGCGCTAAGCCAAAGCCAAAGCCAAAGGCGACGGGGAAGGTGTATTGAGGGACTTTTTTCGGTTTACGGATAAAAACTATGGTTAACAATATGGTGGCGAGGATCACTATGATGTAATTAGGGTCGCGGATCCCAAATACCGGGGTGGTGCCCAGCAAAGTATCGCGGATACTGCCTCCGCCAATGGCGGTCACCGATGCCAGTACAATCACCCCAAAGGGATCCATGCGATGGCAGCCAGCGGCTAGCGCGCCAGAGTGGGCCAATACCGCCGTGTCGCAAAGGTCAAAAAAGTAGACCCACTCTTTCATCGAGCTGACTCTTTCATTGATCTAACTCTTTAAGGTGGAAGTTGAGTGCGTCGACGGAAATACGGATCTCAATAACTGACAATACCAGCGAATACAACAGCAATAACAAGCTAGTACCAAAGATAACCGAGCCGGTTTTATTGAATCCAATATAGATAAAAATCATACACAATACGCACAGGGCAAAGCTCAATACCCCCGCCTCTTGCATGCGACGAATGATCACTATGCGCTGGCGTAAGTTTTTTAGTTGGCCACTGTGCACAGGTTTACCTTGGCTGCTGAGATTGCGGATCAGAGCTGCCAGTGAAAAAAAGCGATTAGTGTAGGCCAGCAACAACAAGGAGATGGCCGGAAACAGTAATGCAGGCGTAGTCAAATAAACGTGTAGATGATTAAACAAGGTGATGATGCCCAACGATTAATAAGCGTGCCACAATGGCGTGATTCTAATCTATTGGCGTGTGCTGAGTCCAACATTAGTGACAACTTAAACTAATGGTTTATAACGATAGTTCGGCTTGTTTAGCCTCCAATGAGTGGCCATTTAAGTGCTGCACTCAAGCCTGTTACAGATAGCGTAGCGCGGTCCAAATAAGCGGAACTAACATTAATGACACTATCCACAGAGTATTGGTGCTACTTACTAAGCGCAGCGCGCGTGGCAACACGCTAGCATCGGGTTTATGTGGTGGGCCGACTTTGTCCAGCGGCACTTTGACGCCGCCAAATTTAACCGGCCCGCCAAGCTCTACATCGAGTACCTGTGCGGCGATATTATATGTCGACAGGTGATGATTAATCGCATAAAGGCTTCTGCGCGGAGTGAGCATCGCTTTGAGAGCTTTGGGGCCACCTTGGATTGCCAAGGTAAAGTTCCATAGCATACTGGGCACGTAATAGAGCACATAACAGAGGTAATAAGCGGGCTTACCAAAGTGGCGATAATGCGGATTGATGGCGGGCCAGCACAGTTGCAACTGTTTCAGCATGCGCGCGCCAAGCACCAAGGGAGCGCCGCCAACAATAAAAAATACCATAGTGGCGACTGTGCCATATATCGGTGTGGTCAGCAGTTTTTCGGTAATGGCTTTGCTTAAGCCCACCTCAGATAAGCCCTGTGTGTCGCGACTGAGCCAACCTTTAATTAATGCGCGGGTTCGTGGTTTATCGGCGTGTTGTAAGGTTTGCGACGCCTCTTCTGCTACCTTATAAAACTGCTCATCAGATAAACATAAGTACAAGACTAGAAACTCAAAAAACCAAGGATAAGCAGCCAGTTGCAGTAAGAAACTGATAATAAGCCAAAAGGGAACTAACAATAACGCTATCGACAGTAAGCCTGCCGTCACTTGCTGGGAAGAGGAACGCTCGGGATGATTTACCTTATCAGACAGCCGCAGCGCCAGTTGGCTATAGAGATAAAATGGCTGCATGGCTCTGGGCAAGGGAGCTAGCTTTGCCAGTAATATTGACACCAATAAAATAGCCGCCCCTTGGTAGAAGGGACTGTCTTGCATAAACTGTTGTGAAAAGTGTGGCAGCATGGCGAAATCCAGTTGGATGCTAAGCGCTACTTTATCTCGGCTACAGCGCCCGTCAATATAAACCCTGCGCCCTCATCAAGTCAGGCGCAGGCGTTCATGCTTACAGCTGTTGCAGCAAGGCTATGACCATTAATGCTGAGTGGTGGCCCGCTTTGACGATATAGCTGTCAAAATCCACTGGCGAGTCATTATTGGCATTATCTGACAATGAGCGGATCACCACAAACGGCACGCCAAATTGATGACATACCTGTGCAATTGCCGCCCCTTCCATTTCACAGGCCGCCATCGTTGGGAAGTTAGCTAGCATCATTTTGGTGCGAAGCGGATCGCAGATAAAGCTATCGCCCGTACAAATTAATCCTTCAATCGCTTTCACTTCGCCTAAGCTAGCAACGGCTTTTTTAGCGGCGTTGACCAAGGTCGCGTCGGGAATAAAGGCGGCTGGTTGCTGCGCCATTTGACCAATCTCATACCCAAATGCGGTGACATCCACGTCATGGTGGCGCACCTCTGATGAGATAACGATATCGCCAATGGCGAGGCTATCGACAAAGCCGCCAGCCGAACCTGTGTTAATCACATAATCGGGCGCATACTTTTCAATCAGCAAGGTGGTCGCCACGCTGGCGGTCACTTTACCTATGCCAGAGCGAGTCACCACCACCTCTTTGCCTGCCAGCTGCCCGGCAACAAATTCGATACCTGCGATGGTGTGTGACTCAGGGTTCGTCATAGAGGAAATAAGGTGAGCAACTTCTGGCTCCATGGCGCCGATAATACCAATTTTCATTGAATGACCTTTAGTGATGTATTGATGTTCATGAGGCGCTGTCATGTTTTATCTGCGCCGCGCTTAATGGGCGCTAATATAGCAAACAAGTGGTTCTGTGGCGAGATCGCTTGCCGTAATGACGGCTAAGCTCATCTATTGCAAGAATGATTGCTTGCCGCATGCCTTTCGTGCAGGTACTTCCTCGGCACCGCTGTAAACCCATCCTTGGGCGCTCTGCGATTTCATCCTTGAAATCGAAGGCCTCAGCCGCACCTACACCCGAGTTCTTAATCTCTTCGATTTGACCTTACTAGTGTCACTCGGACAATCAAAAGTTAAATTGTTTTTGGACAAAAGTATCTTGACCTTCGAATGAAGGTGTTAGCATTTGGTAAGCCCCTAATATCTTAGACACTTAACTGTTTCTCAAAGTACTGCTTTTCGAACTGCACAGGAGACAGTCCATTATTACTACCATGACGACGCACTGGATTATAGAAATATTCGATATAGTTAAATATTTCTGAGCGAGCTTCATCTCTGTTTTTATAGATTTTTCTCTTAACTCTATCTTTCTTCAGCAACGAGAAAAAGCTTTCCGCGACGGCATTATCATGACAGTTTCCTCGTCGACTCATACTGGCTTCTAAATTGTGCTCTTTTAAGAAGCTACGCCAATCAGAGCAGGTATATTGCACTCCCTGGTCGGAATGTATCAGCACTTTAGATTTCGGTGAACGTCGCCAGATGGCCATTAATAGTGCATCAATTACCAAGTCAGCTTTAGGTGTATTCTTCATCGTCCAACCCACGACTTGACGAGAAAAAAGGTCAATAACAACGGTTAAATATAACCAGCCCTCATGCGTACGGATATAGGTAAAGTCGGTCACCCAAACCTTGTTGGGTTCTGCGACATCAAAGCCACGATTTAACGTATTTGGTGCCGTGTGGCTAATATTCCCACCTCCAAAGCTTGGATTGCGTTTGTAACCTCGAATGGCCTTTATTTGGGCTTCCTTCATTATTCGATAAACACGATTTTTCCCGACGCTTTCGCCATCGTCTTTTAAATCTAAAGTCAGGTTTCGATAACCGTAGACACAACCGCTCTCTAGCCAAAATTGCTTAATTTTGCCCAGAAGTCGCTTATCTTCAATGGTACGCTTACTACTGGGCTGCTTTAGCCAAGCATAAAAACCACTACGATGAACATTGAGCACTCGGCACAGTACGGCTATGGGATATTGGTCGAGTCGAGACTTTATGAACGTGTACTTTTCTTTGACTCGCTTGCAAAGTACACGGCGGCCTCCTTTAGTATATTTCGCTCTTCCGTGACTCGCCGAAGCTCTGCTTTCAGTTTACGAATTTCGTCTTGCTGATTATCGATAGTGATGTGTTGCTTCTCTGGTTTATCGAACTTGTTAATCCAGTTGTGCAAGCTTTTAGTTGTGATACCTAACCTTTCTGCCACATCAGCGATTTTATAACCACGTTCAGTGACTTGTTTGACGGCTTCAATTTTGAACTCATCAGGATAACGTTTTCCGCGCATGTAACACCTCATATTTTTGGTTCATTATAACTCTATGAAGTGTCTATTGTTCTAGGGGCTTACCAATGCCTTGATGTTTGAGACGGTGCATTTCTAGTTTTTGATTTATTAACCGTATTAGATTTCGACGTCCCTGATATCCATAAGTACCCAATATAGATAGCAATCGCTCCTAAAAAATATTCCATTATCTTTCCTTATGCGTAAAAGGGAGAGCCATCAAGTTGAATTCCTCATTATTTTAATTACTTATACGTGTTTAACCAGTAGCTACACTGGAAGAATATACTCTTAGTGAAATATAAGGCAAACACTTCAAGTGAAAAACGCTAGGGTAAAACGAGCTAAATGAAAGGAGATCGTGGGTGTGAAGTAACAGAGTATTTATATAAAGGGTTAAAACAGCTTATGACTAAATTTATCGCAGCGGAGTCCCATATAATTATGGTAAATAGTATACACACTTTTCAGCATACTATCGTATGTACTATTTAAAGTTAGCCTTAGTTATTGTAAGTAATGGTTAAATTATTGCATTAACCTATATCGTATCTACTTAGTATATTTTAAGGGGTTATACCGCACAGATGTACAGGACCAACTATTTAATGAAATATCAGCACTAAAAACGCACTGCTTATGATGCTAACGTGCAGCCCCATGTGTCATATAGCTCATCGGTGCTGCTGGAGTATTTAATCTGTTAAACAACAGAGCAATAAGCGAAGCAAGGCTGCGGCGTAATGCCGCAGCCTTCAATGAAGATGATATAAATTATACCGTTACGGTAGAATCCATATCTCTTTTATGCTGATAGCGCAGTACCTTAAGGGCTTTATTGGGATCTTTATCGCAATACACTTCAGGGTTAGCCAACTGTTCAATAAAGATTAAATCAGGACTATGCTCTGCCACCTGCTGCATCAAAAAGTCGATATCCAGTTCAGGTGCATTGAGACACAGTAAAATGTCCCCCTGTTCGGCCAAGAGACTTGGAAGGCGCCGTAATAATCTGGCGTAATCTTTTGTTGCTACGAAACTACCACGCTGATTACTCGGCGGATCGGCAATAATAAGATCATAAGGCCCAAATTTGGTTAGCTTACCCCATGACTTAAAAATATCATGGCCTAAAAATCGAGCGCCATGAGCCAAGCCATTGTGCAGATGGTTTTGCTTACCAATACTCAGCGCCCCCTTACTCATGTCAATATTGACGACTTCATCGGCACCACCTTGCAGTGCCATAACAGAAAAGCCACAAGTATAAGCGAATAAGTTCAATACCTTGCACTGCTTAGCATGTTGTTTAACCCATGCCCTACCCGCTCGCATATCGAGAAATAAGCCATGATTTTGCCCTCTTAACAAATGCACCTGAAATTGCGCACCGTTTTCCGTGACATAATGGGGTTCGGGTACTGCACCTTGAAGCAGTTGGGTTTCTGTCTGGCCACCACAGCGATGTTGAAATACCAAGTTAAGGGGGTCTTGCCCTTTAAGTTGCAGCCAACGCTGAGTGATTGCCGTTGTTAATACATTAATTTCATCCTCATCAACAGCCTTAAAGCTGGTCAAAAGTAATACCGGAGGAAACCAATCTAAACATAGGTGCTCACACCCTGCGAACATACCACCACGACCATGAAAAAGGCGCTCAGCATCATCACCTAAAGTAACGTGTTGCAATGCTTGTACAAATAATTGCATTAAAATTTATAACCCTATAATTAAGCCTGACTTTCGCTGTCAGTCACTGTTTCATCTGTGGCGACACCAGCCACTTCATCAACCTTATCGGCCAACAATATGGCTAACCAGCCACCACTCTTACTCGACTCGAGTGCAATCTTAACAATCATAGTCAGGGGCACAGATAACAACATGCCAACCGAACCTAATAACCATCCCCAAAAAATTAATGATAGAAATACCACCAAGGTCGACAATCCGAGTCCACGCCCCATATATTTAGGTTCCACCACATTGCCCATCACCATATTGGTCCCTAAATAGAGCAGTGCGGTTCCACCAGCCGCGGCGGGGCCTATTTGAATAAATGCCAGTAATACTGCAGGGATCGCCGCGATGATCGAGCCAATATTTGGAATATAGTTAAACAAGAATGCGACAACGGCCCACAGCAGCGCATAATCAACGCCCATCACAGCCAAGCCTATTCCGACTATGGCACCAGTGCCGAGGCTAACCAAAGTTTTAATCACCATATATTGATTAACAGAGTGCAGAAATTTATCGATCTGCTTTAAGCGCATGTCAGGATCATCTAAAGCAAAGTGTAACTTTTTAGGTAAGTTTTCCGCTTCGGACAACATAAAGACGACGGTTAAGATGATTAAAAACAGGTTAGCCATCACCCCACCGACGCTAGACAACATATTGGTCGTCATCGACAACGCCACACCCGGATCAAAGTAAGCCAAAATTTGTTCACGTGACAAGTCGATATTAAAGGTGTGTAATTTAGTCAATATCCAAGCGAATTGTTCAACTAACTGATCGCGATATTGGGGTAATTGACGTGAAAATTCGTTAATAGAACTCCCCACTAATGAGGTCATCCAAAGCCCCATCAGCACGATAAAAATCATCATAAAGAAAACCGCAATCGGCCTCGGGATCTTAAATCGAGTCATACCATTAATGGCAGGATTACAGATAGCCGCAATAAAAGCCGATAATACAAAAGGCACGACAATCGGACTTGCCGCCTTCATTCCAGCTAATATCACCACAATAAAAGCCATAATGGCAAAGCCCTTAAATGCAACACCTTGGTTTTCAAATCGAGCCATCTACATAATATCCTTATGAATAAACTATAAAATAATCGTGTGATACGTGTGGGATACCACTACATGGTAATGGGTTACCTAACGCTATCGTCACTCATCCACTGACTCCACTCATCTTAAACCACATGTTCAAACCTTGATTTTACCGTGATGGAGTAAATTATCGCATGATTATCAAAAAAATCATCGCTTTGGTTGCCACTATCACCATAGCAGAAACAGCCTTGTATCGCTTAATAAGACAAGGATACAGGCTGAATCAGCCTTAACATATAATCATCCGAATGCAGAGCTCAATCAGACTCACAGACCAGGTCCTCTTCTGATTAACCCAACCGTACGAATAAGCAGCAGGTTTTTCTAATCAAGTGCCAAGCTCTACCATCTATTTGTTATCTGCCAAGATGAGAGTCGATTAAATATTAACAATATAATGATCCTAACTAGGATAGTTAGTGTATATTTTTGATAACGTAGAAAAAAGTGGAGCGACTATGAAAATACTCATCACTGGAGGCACAGGCTTTATCGGGCGGCAGCTGGTTAACGCATTAAGTGCCGATAATGACATCACCATATTGACTCGCTCCGCGGGGAAGGCCCATCTCGAACTGGGGCGTCAGCACCGGCTCTTAGGTAATCTCAGTGCATTATCTTCGCTAGATGGATTCGATGCTGTGATTAACCTTGCGGGAGAGCCTATTGCCGACAAGCGTTGGACCTTAGAGCAAAAACAAAAAATTTGTCACAGCCGCTGGGATATCACCGCAAGGCTGAGCCAACTGTTTAACGCCAGCCAACATCCACCGTCAGTTTTTATTAGTGGCTCGGCTATTGGTATCTATGGCAATCACGATGACCACACCTTAATTGATGAAAGTTTTGATTTAACTCAGCATAATGATGCCAGCCATACGGATTTTGCTCATCGGGTTTGCACTCGCTGGGAAGCACTGGCACTTGAGGCGGCCAACAGCACGCGCGTGTGTATTGTTCGTATTGGTTTAGTGCTTGGCCTTAACGGCGGCGCACTAAAAAAGATGTTACTGCCTTTTAAAATGGGCGGGGGAGGCATTATCGGCTCAGGCAAACAAGGCATGAGCTGGATACATCAAGCCGATTTAGTGGGACTCATCCTTTTCTTACTTCATAATGATAAGTGCAGTGGCATTTTTAACGGCACCGCACCCAACCCGGTCAGTAATAAAGACTTTACCAAAGCGCTTGGCAAAGCACTGCATAGACCGACCTTTTTACCTATGCCAGCGATGGCGCTGAATATCGCCTTAGGTGAGTTATCACAGCTGTTACTTGAGGGGCAATATGTTTACCCTAACCGTGCATTAGAAGCAGGTTATCAGTTTACATACCCACAACTGTCAGAGGCATTAGCGGCATTAATGCAAAATCAATAAGGATTGGGTGAAGCCAGTAAACATAGATGTGTAACTCATGTTTGCTGCTAAACTCGTCTTTTCATCGCGCAAAATGACATAGTGCAAGCCATCGCGATTAATCAAGAGGCCGGCCCCTTTATGGGTCACTGGCCTCTGTTGTTTATTAAGCTTTAAGTAACTCACCACACGACTTTTGCAGTAACTGCCGGCAACGCCATGTGCCGAGCAGAGCCACAATAACGGCGCCAGACAGTGGCGCTAATATCCACCAATCCCAATGCATATACACAACGAGCTCAAACACTTGGGTCTTTAACAGATAC
Source organism: Shewanella algidipiscicola (assembly GCF_900380485.1). NCBI lineage: Bacteria > Pseudomonadati > Pseudomonadota > Gammaproteobacteria > Alteromonadales > Shewanellaceae > Shewanella > Shewanella algidipiscicola. Next base: position 591,265 of record NZ_OXJV01000001.1, read on the forward strand.
AAGGTGAATTCGGCCACAACCACAGCCATCACCCCAGCTATTAGCCCTAATAAGGCAAATTCAAGTGCGGTCGCCATGCGCAATAACCAGCCCGATGCGCCAAACGTCCTTAATACGGCGAGTTCGCGTTGGCGCGTTGCCATGCCCGCTTCCGTTTGTGCCACCATCACTAAACTGCTCGCAAGTAACACCAGTACCAGCACTAAGGTCAGCGATAACGACACTTGGTCGATGATCTCACGCAACTGCTTAACCATGGCGCCCACATCAATAATCGACACGGTTGGAAAGCGTTTAATCAACTCAAGCACCAGATGTTTTTGGTTGTCTTCAAGATAAAAGCTAGCCATGGAGGTATATGCAAAGGGCGCTAACGCCTCTTGGGTAAAAATCATAAAAAAGTTGGGTTGTAGGGTTTCCCAGTGCACCGCACGTATACTGGCAATGTTCACCGTGAGCCTTTGATTGTCTATTTCAAAAGTTAATGCATCGCCTAAATCAACGCCCAAACGTTCTGCGACGCCTGATTCAATTGATACCTCATCACTGGCTTGATTAAATGTGCCCGATAATAGATCGTTATTTGGGGGTAAATTGTCACGCCAGGTCAGATTGAGCTCTCTTGAAATCCCCACTCTACCCTCATTACCCGCATCGGCTTGATCCGATGAAATCAAGTCTTCGCCATTGATCTGCACCAAACGTCCACGGATCACAGGATAAATATCGGTGGCCTTAATCGCATTTAGGCTAAAGTAGTCATTAAGGGGTTGCTGTTCATCGGGAGCGATATTGACTAAAAAGTAATTAGGTGACCCCTCCGGCAGTTGCTTTTGCCACTCATCGAGCAGGTCTTGGCGCAACGCAATTATCGTTAACAAGAGTACTAATGCACTACTAAATCCCACCAATTGTACCGCATTTTGCTTCGCTCGACGGCGCAGACCTGCTAGTGCCAATTGCATCGGATTAGTGGTTTTCATGCCGACGCTATGACCTGCACTGATAAGCACAAAACCAAATAGGCTCAACAGTATTCCTAACAACAATACACCGGCAACAACCGTCATGGTCAGGGCGAGACTTTGCGAATACAGATAACCTAACAAAGCCATGGCACCGACACTCAAAAGCAGGTGTAGCCACATACCAAACTGCACGCCTTCAAGTTGTCGCTGTAACACCCTCAATGGCGGTATGGATAACAAACGCATCAACGGATAAGCCGAAAACATAAACGCCGAAATGAGTCCAGTCGCCACACCCAATAACAGTGGCCGAGCCAATGGCGCATCATATTCGGCAATAGCTTGGGGTAAATAAGCGGTTAACATCGCATCAAGTGCGAGTCCACCGAGTAGCCCTAAAATAATGCCAAGACTGGTGACAAGTAAGAGATGAACACCAAATAGCACTCGAATTTGCAGACTCGATGCGCCGAAGGTTTTCAGCATGGCGACGACGTCAAAATGGCGCTGACAATAGCGCTGAGCCGCGATACCAATAGCGGCGCAGGCCAGTGCGATACCCAGTAAACTGGCCAAAAGCAAAAATCGCTCGGCCCGCTTCACCGCACTGGCAATGGGAGAATCGCCCGATTGCACATCGACCCAACGCTGGCTGTTATTAAGCAGTGGTTTAACGGCCTCTTCGAACACGGCAAGCTTATCGGCATCGCCCGCAAACTGATGAATATAACTGACTCGACTGCCCGGTTGAATCACCCCGGTTTTCACCACGTCGTCAAGACGCATCAATACCACAGGTGACGAAGCAAAAGGGTTGAAACCAGCATCAGGTAAACGCGCAATCTCGGCGCCAAGGCGAAATTCCGCATTACCAATCTCAAGTGAGCTGGGGGAATTTAATATGCCACCCAGACGCGTCTCATACCATAAGGTGTCGGCTGGCGGTAAGGTATGGGTCACGCCATCGACTAACTCAATTTGGCCTTTTAATGGGTATTTAGAGTCTACCGCACGGACGGTTACCAGCTGAAAATTGTCGTTAGCATACACCATAGAATTGAACTGCATGCTCTGAGCATGCGCGAGCCCTAAGTTGCTCGCTATGGTTAAAATCTCACTGTCGATGGGCGTTGGCGAATTGATAATACGGTCGGCGGCAATAAATTTAGACGCCTGCCCATTGATGGCAATTTGTAATCGCTCGCTTACCCTTGCAAGCCCTGTCACCGATAATACGGCCAGAGTAATGGCTAAGATAATCAGCAGGAGTTGGCCCTGAAACAGCTCGCGCTTAAATAACTTCCATGCAATGCGCATCTCCATTAACTTGCCTCCATCGATGCCAATTTACCTGACTCATGGGGATCGGATTGCAGCGTGTCATCTGGCTCAGTTAACAGCCCTGCTTGCATAATAAATTGACGCTCACAGCGATTAGCCAACTGCAGATCATGGGTAACCAATATCAAGGTCGTATCACTATCACGGTTGAGTTCGAATAACATATCCGCGACCTTGTCGCTGTTAGCCCCATCGAGATTCCCCGTAGGCTCATCGGCAAACAGCACCTTAGGCTCGCAGATAAATGCCCGCGCAATCGCGACACGTTGCTGCTCTCCCCCCGATAATTGGTTAGGAAAATGGGTTAAACGATGACTTAAACCAACGCGATCGAGCATAGCTTCGGCTTTTTCACGGGCACACTCAACTCCCGATAACTCGGCAGGCAACATCACATTTTCTAATGCGTTAAGAGTATCCACTAGCATAAATGATTGAAAGATAAAGCTAACCTTTTCCTTCCTCAGTCTCGCCTTACCTTCTTCATCAAGGCCATGCAGTGCCTCACCATCGAGGAATATCTCTCCAGACGTTGGTGAGTCCAATGCCGCCAGTAACCCAAGCAAGGTCGATTTACCCGATCCTGAGGGGCCAAGGATCGCCACACTTTCGCCTAACTTGACATCCATGTTGATGCCGTTGAGGATAGTAAGCTCTCCCTCTTGGGTAGCCACTGACTTAATGAGATTATTTACCGTGATAGCGCTATTATCTGACATAAAATCCTTATTCATCCTTCGCTTAAATGTTGTGTTGCGACTGCTTGGTCTCGGTCTGATGCTCAATATGCTTCCAGTCCATGCTAACCCAATCTTGATACTAGGTGATAGCCTAAGCGCAAGTTATGGCATGGAACAAGACCAGGGCTGGGTTCATCTGTTACAACAAAAAATGCCAGATACAACCATAGTCAATGGCTCTGTCAGCGGAGAAACCTCCGCTGGTGGCCTTCGTCGACTACCGGGACTGCTTAAGTCGGTTCAACCCAAATTGGTGCTTATCGAACTTGGTGGTAACGACGGTCTGCGCGGTTTTTCACCCAAGCAGCTAAAAACCAATCTTGCCGAAATGATCCGCCTGAGTAAACAAGCAGGCGCTAAAGTCCTGTTAAGTGAAGTCATGGTACCACCTAACTATGGGCCACGTTATGCCCAAATATTTACTCAAGTTTATCAAGACTTAGCTAAAGAGCATCAAGTGACTTTAATGCCCTTTTTTATGACAGATATTGCCATACACCCCGACCTCATGCAGGCCGATGGTATCCATCCTAACCAAGCTGCTCAAGCTCAGATAGCCGATTTTGTTCAGCCTTGGCTCTTAGATACGCAGCCTACGCCGCTTTAGGATCAATCATTTCACTGTGGCTTGCATTGGCATTAAAGACTACGCCTTAAAGAACCAAGCCACAGCTTTGTAGTCAATAAAATCTGCTGTTGCCATTAAAGAGCACGGAACACTATGTGTGAGTGGATAGCTATAAGCCATTAAAATACAGCAACTTATTTGTCGCATGGATATCCTCCCAAACAACAAACTCTCTCTACTGCCTATTTTAACGTTAAATGCTTTAGCACAAGGCAATGATGATTAAGCTCGGTATAAGCCAAAGGCTATAACGCGTTTTAGGTCAAACAGGACATTAAGACAATAAAAAACCCGCTAAAAAGCGGGTTTAAACATTGACCTATACACTAGCGATTAACTCATAGGTTGGTTTTTTTCAGCCATACGATTAAAAACAGCATTCACACAAAGCGATGCTGCATGAGCAATTTTATCTGCCAGCTTTTTCTTCAATCGATAACGCACTTTAATCACGGTTTTATCTTTAGCCAGATCCATAATCACATCATCGCTAGTGGATAACGCATCGATGAGTCCTAATGCAATGGCTTGCTGGCCATACCAATGCTCACCCGTTGCCACCTTATCAAGATCTAACTGGGGTCGATATTTGGCGATAAAATCTTTAAATAATACATGAGTTTCTTCTAACTCTTGTTGAAACTTTTCACGGCCTTCGTCAGTGTTTTCACCAAAAAGGGTCAAAGTTCGTTTAAAGTCGCCCGCAGTGTGTTGCTCATAATCGATATCGTGCTTTTTCAGTAATCGATTAAAATTAGGGATCTGAGCCACCACACCAATGGAGCCCACAATCGCAAACGGAGCCGCGTAAATCTTATCGGCAACGCACGCCATCATGTAGCCACCACTCGCGGCCACTTTATCCACACAGATAGTAAGAGGGATATTTGCACTGCGCAATCGATCAAGCTGACTCGATGCCAAACCGTAACCGTGGACCATACCGCCACCACTTTCAACGTTCACCACCACCTCATCGCCCGCTTCGGCGATGGTTAAAATAGCACTAATCTCCTCACGTAGTGATGCAACTTCACTGGCATCAAGGCTGCCTTTAAAGTCGATAACAAAGACTTTAGGTTCTACAGGGGTATCCTGGTGGCTTTTCTCCGCCTTCTCTTTTGCTTTCTCTTGCGCCTTACATTGCTTCTCGTAAGCCTTAAACTGCTTCTTTGACAACAACTCTTCTTTTAAATCGTGTTTTAACGACTGTAACTCTTCAGACAAATTAGTGAGGTTTAACTCCCCTTTATCCGCTTTCTGTTTAATCGCAGACGCCAATATCACTACCACTACCGCAATAATGGCAATAACTATGGTTACTGCCTTGGCAAGGAATAATCCATACTCGTACAAAAATTCCAAAATCAACTCCGTTTAAGGCTCTGTCGCTACACTAAAAATGTGGCGGTTATTCTATCAGTACTACTTTGAATAACAAATGCAGTAATAAAAAAACCCAGCATTTGCTGGGTTTTTTTCAATTATCTAACGGCTATTGGGCGATGCCCACACAAGGCTGGACTACAGACGAATCTCTGATCGAGACAGTAGCCTGCTGTTTACCCGCAGTTAATGCAAAGGTGGCCACTTGTTGCTGCATTTCTGCCGTCGCAGCAGCCGCTTTACCATCTGTGACACCTGGGATCTCACTTGGGCTGACGATAGAGCTATGATGACCTTTACTAAAGCGCACCGCGCCTGAGCCTTGAATCGTGCTATCGACGCATTCAAGACCTAGGTTGGCAATCAACGGCTCTGTACCTGATACAGGGAAGTTCTCAACTGCGTTAGGCAACACCTGATCCGGTAAATTGCTCTCATCCCCCGTCACTTCAATCAAATGGACAGGTAAACCACTCGCCTTTAGCGCAGCGGCGTGGTTAATGGGATCGGCGCCATCAACTACGGTTTGCACCGCAAAGGCAAATGTCGGTATAAATTGACCATACACGGTTTTGACCAAAGCCAGATATTCATCGCTACCTGGCTCATAACCAGCGGTATTAGCCGCATCGACTAACGCTTGGAATGTCTCATTGGCAGTAATGTTCGCAAACAGCACAGGACCAAAAGTCGCTGAACCAATGAAAGTTCCGGCAAATCCCCCCGAAGGCGCAACTAGCGAAACGGCATTGAGTTTATGTACATAGCTTAAATCCATGCCATTAGGATGAGTCAAGCCCGAACTGGCATAAGTGGCAAAGTCAGTTCCCACTATGGCACCTAAACTCAGGCCTTGGGCACTAATTTGCGTAATATCAAACATCTGTGGTGCCTGAGCAGCGGCAAGCCCACCCGCTAAACCAGTAAGCGCGGCGCGCAATCCTAAATGGTCAACAGTTGCTTGTCTGAAATTATCACGTACCGATAAGGTACTGTTGATATTGATAAAGACCAGTGGATCACCTTTGGCAAAAGCATCAGGTGTACCAACGACGGCGCCAAAAGAGGGATCAGTGGCTGACACCTCATAGGTACCATCACCATTGGCATCAAATGACCGTGCACCATGTAGCGGCATATCGATGGCTATAGTCGCAACTCCCATGGCAGCATAACTCCCGGCATAGGCAAGTGACATCTCTTTACCACCACCTAAACCATGCATAGCGATCGTTGTCGGCCAACCAGCAGTCGGCGCAGTAAAAGTCTGCCCTTGATCGGCATAAAACGCAGCCAATCGATCTGCATTTGGCATAGAGATCAACACGGGGACCGTTTCACGGCCTGTCGGCGCTGGAATGGGGTTAAACTTAGTCAAATGCTTGGCTTTATCGGCAGCCGTACCATCATCGAGCAGCCACGTTTTGCCTGCAAGCAACGCTGGATTACCTAACGCTTGGCTCGGATCGATACCCTGTGCTACCGCTTGCGCGCCAAAGTTTTGTTGGCTCATGGTGCCAGATTGAAGCGCTAACAGCACAGAGACTGGGCTGTCACCAACGGCTTTCCAATAACCATCAATCCCATTACAGAACGCCGAATTACAACTACCGTAAGTCGGTAATGACAACTCGGCAACATACACATCCGCCAGACTCGACGCCACATAAGCCAGACCGTCAGCAGGCGTTAAGCCTGCTGCTTGGGCAACTGTTAATCCTAGCGGGTGTGGCTTGGGGACAGTAATGGAGGGCGCATAAGGCGAGCCTTCTTGTAGCATCAATAACTTGGTCGTCTCATAAACATCACTGATCGCTTGTGTAGTAAACAAAGCTGAGTAACTGATACTCGAAGAGTCAACACCATGGGCCGCTGCAATGCCTTTTTCGTAACTATTGACTAAACCTTGCAACATTAACTGCTCAGGCGTCTCTAAGGGCTTAGTTTCAATATCGAGCTTTAATAAGCCATAAGTCGAAGACGGCGCAAGCGCACGACCCTCTGAATCTTGAATAAGATTAGTCGTAGCATAAATATAAGATTGGTTTGCTTTAAGTGGTTTAAGCGGAATAACCGCAATGGTGCTACCCGATGTGGTCGTCACAAAATCAACACCAAATTGCAGCTCATCACCCACTTTACAGGCAGATGCTGATGCCGCAGCTTGGCATTCTGGATCGTTTGAGAGTGGTCCTCCGACCGTCGCTTCAAACAATCGCACCGCGCCTGGCTGAGCAACAGAGGCGGCATCTAAAGTCAGTGCCGCGCCATCATTATTAGTTGCCAGAGCAACATTAATCGAAATTGGCGATGTGGTAGACCACCCATCTAATGCGCCAATGGCGATGGTGGCATCGGTATAATCACCATTAGCCTCACTTGGAGCATCGGGATCTGAACTTTTAGGAATAGTGATAGTACCATCAAGTGTGCCGCTAAAAAGCAAATCGTTAGGTAATGGCACAGCACCATTAGCCGGATCAAATACTATCGTGGATTGAGGTGTCAACGGTTCGGTCTTATCAGCCAGTTGATCAACACTATCTTCGCTACAACCTGTCATTCCTAACGCGGATGCTATTGCGACACCCAAAAAGAGTCTTTTCATCTTTTTTCCCCAAATCTTGTTGTAATAATTTTGTTTTCCCCAAAAATTGGTCACAATAGTCTTCCTTGCGTGACCCCTAGGACTTTTTAAGTCCCTATCTCAGCTCAAGTTAACGTAAAATTATTGAGTTAGCTACATCTTTGTCACATTTAAAGCCGGGATAAAAGGTCACAACTTAATCGTTTGTTTTAAACAAGCGTTTTTGACTGTAATAAATCATAGAAATGGCGGGTAATTCCGCTAATAGGAAAAATTAACTCATGTTGGAATATCAGGCAGCAAAAGATTTACTTAAAGATAAAACCATTTTGGTTACTGGTGCAGGTGATGGCATTGGACGCGCAGCTGCACTGGCATACGCTGAGCATGGTGCCACGGTGATCTTATTAGGCAAAACGGTCAAAAAACTTGAAGCCGTGTATGATCAAATTGAACAAGCTGGTTACCCAAAACCTGCAATTGTGCCATTAGATTTGAAAGGCGCCACCGAACAGAACTATATCGATATGGCCGAAACCATCGAACAGCAATTCGGTCACCTAGATGGTTTACTACACAACGCCAGCTTATTAGGTGTATTAGGCCCGTTTGAGCATATCTCACTCGATTCGGTAAGAGATGTACTACAAGTCAATGTGGTCGCCGAGATCATGATGACCAAGGCGTTATTACCCGTGATGAAAAAAGCGCCATCGGCATCTCTCATCTTTACTTCAAGTAGTGTTGGCCGTCAGGGACGTGCATTTTGGGGCGAATATGCTATCTCAAAATTCGCCACCGAAGGCATGATGCAATCCATTGCCCATGAATACCAAGGCACTTCACTGCGCGCCAATAGCATCAACCCAGGGGCGACTCGCACAGGTATGCGCGCCAACGCTTACCCAGCAGAAAACCCACAAACGTTGAAAACCCCAGAAGAGATCATGCCAACCTACTTATACTTAATGGGTGATGACTCTAGTGACATCACAGGCCAACAATTTAACGCTCAGTAGCCTGATTGAAGTATAAAAAAGGGAAGCTTACGCTTCCCTTTTCTGTGCATAAACTATAAAAAAATGCTCTATTTATATTTACGCATCACTAAAGTGGCATTGGTGCCACCAAATCCAAAGCTATTACTCATAATGGTATTTAGCTCTGCTTCACGATATTTAGTCACTATCGGCATATCTTTCGCTTTTTCATCGACGTTGTCGATATTGATGCTCGGCGCGATAAAGCCGCTTTCCATCATAATAAGGCTGTAGATCGCTTCATGAACACCAGCGGCTCCGAGAGCATGGCCCGTCAGTGACTTAGTAGAAGCTATCGGTGGAAGCTTATCACCAAAGGTTTCGGCTAATGCTTCTAGCTCACGCATGTCACCTACTGGCGTCGATGTTCCATGGGTATTGATGTAATCGATAGGAGTATCGACATCAGCAAGTGCCATTTTCATACAACGCACTGCGCCTTCGCCTGATGGCGCAACCATGTCATAACCATCTGATGATGCGCCATAACCCACCACTTCGGCATAAATTTTTGCACCGCGCGCCAGCGCATGCTCAAGCTCTTCAACGACCACGATTCCACCGCCACCAGAGATAACAAAACCATCACGGTCAGCATCATAAGTGCGAGAGGCTTTTTCTGGGCAGTCGTTATACTTAGTCGATAGTGCGCCCATGGCGTCAAAGCCCATAGTCAAAGTCCAATCAACCTCTTCAGCACCACCAGCAAACACCATATCTTGTTTGCCCATCTGAATAAGCTCAACCGCATGTCCAATACAGTGCGCACTGGTAGCGCAAGCCGAGCTAATTGAATAGTTCATGCCTTTAATTTTGAATGGAGTTGCAAGGCAAGCGCTAGCCGTACTCGACATAATACGTGGCACAATATAGGGGCCAACACGCTTAACGCCTTTTTCACGCAGGATATCAGCAGCTTGCACCTGATTGGCCGATGATGCGCCGCCCGTACCAGCGATAATACCAACGCGATGATGTGAGTATTGCTCTTCTGTTAGCCCTGCATCATTAATCGCTTGCTCCATGGCAATGTACGCATAAGCTGCGGCATCGCCCATGAAACGCAGTGCTTTACGATCAATATGTTCTTTCGGGTCTAACTTAATGTCGCCCCAAACATGGCTACGAAGCTTCATTTCTTCAAACTGATCTGAATGGGTGATTCCACTGCGACCTGCTTTGAGTGACTCGGTGACTTCTTGCTTGTTATTACCAATACTTGAAACTATGCCAAGTCCGGTGATCACGACTCTTTTCATTATTTACTGTCCATTCCGTACGTTTAGTACCAATTTTGCTGGGCCAATAGTAGCGCTTTTAACGCAATTAAGTGGTCAGCTTTCCATAAAGGCAGGTAAAATAATGCCTAATATCATCGTCAGAGTAAAATCATTGGCTAACGAACCTGAAAATAAAACCCCAATTTGTGTAAATAAAAGTGTCATTGAATCAATTGTGGCACGTCTTTACCGTACAACACGCCTGCCTATGATGCTAGGTATCATAGGCCCAGGGCTTGAGTGTGTCATCAAACAGTTGTTTAGCCATATCGCCCATACACCTCTACAAAGCCCATTGAGGTTGCACTACTTTATTGCACAGGCGAATGATTTAAGCTCGCTATCGCAGCTATGCCAACCATTTGATGCCATTGTACAGCAGCTTGATGACATCGGCATGTCAGCAGTGGCTGGGTGTCATCGGGTTATTGGCTTCGATGGTGCCTTATCGATAGATGTGCATATTGGCCAAACCATACAAGCATTAAAACAACTCACCAATGCTGAGCAAACCTTTGGCGCTTGGATGTTCAGTAACACCCAAGCCCCTAAATTAGATCACCCGTTAGCATGGCAACTCGCAAGATTATCCGATGATGATGCAAGCGTGATACTGGCGGCCTCGCCTAATGGATCACTCTGTGCCTCGATGCAACAACAGCTGAGTAACGTCACCCAGCTTTGTGGCTTTCGTTTATTACAGTGGCCGTTAGAACCGCTCAGTGAAATGACGCTCCTTAGCCATCCCGATCCGGTCAGTCTCGATATTGCTAAAAAAGAGCGCGCCGCATTACGTTACCAGCAGCAACAAACCTTTGCCTATAATCCACTCAAAAGTGCCACAGAGGGTAATACCGCCATTATCGGCGGTGGGGTGGCCAGTGGCTGTTTGGCCTTATCACTTGCCGAGCGCGGCCAGGCACTGACGCTGTTTTGCATGGATAACGCCCCAGGCCAACAGGCCTCTGGTAATAAACAGGGGGCTATTTATCCGCTACTGACGCCTGAAGATGGCCCCTTGAGCCAGTTTTTTCTGCAAGGATATCTGTTTAGTCGGCAGCGGATTAATACTCTGGTTAAGCAAGGGTATAACATTAATCATGATTTTTGTGGTGTCTTACAAACAGGCCATGATGCTCGCAGTGCCAAGCGCTTGCATAAAATCATCACCGCCAGAGCCTGGGCCGACGCCATCGCCAAGCCTCTGACTGGCGCCCAAGCCAGTGCTATCGCAGGGATAGAGATAGGCATAGACGCTATCTATTACCCCTTGGGGGGCTGGGTTAATCCGCAGCAGCTTACCACCGCCGCCATAGAACAAGCCACAACACTGAGTGATGTGACGTGCCACTTTAATACCCAAGTGACCGCCATTGAGCGGCGTAATGAACAGTGGTACATCAACGCACAAGTGGGTAATAAGCAACAAGCGTTTGGGCCATTTGCCAACCTGGTTCTGGCCAATGGTCGCCACTTAACCGATTTCTCACAAACCGCACAACTGCCGATCAGCGGCTTTAGGGGGCAAGTCAGCCATATTCCATCACGCTTTGCGCTTAAAAAGCTCACTACGGTATTGTGCTCTCACGGCTACCTAACGCCTGCCCATGACGAACTGCATTGCACTGGGGCTAGCTATATTAAAGATCCCGACAACCTAGATTACAGTGCAACCGAACAGCTGGATAACTTAGATAAAATACGCACCAGCTACCAAGCAGACTGGACTCAAGATGTCGATATTAGCGGCCATAGCGCCCGCGTGGGCGTGCGTATGGTGACCCGAGATCACGCCCCTATGATGGGCTGCGCGCCAGATTATGATGCCATCATCGACACCTACCAAACCCAGCAGCACACCAAATCGAGTGCGCAGTATTGGCAACATACCCAGGCACCGATCCACGATGGACTCTTTATATTAGGGGGGTTGGGTTCGCGCGGTCTGACCTCGGGCCCATTAGCGGCAGAGCTGCTAGCGGCGCAAATGTGCGGCGAATTGATCCCGATCACGACACCCATTTTAGGCTTGTTGAACCCTAACCGTATGTGGATGAGAAAATTAATCAAGGGCAAAGCTCTGATGTGAAATCAGGTTACTTAATGTAAGTAAATAAAGTAAGAATGGTGGTGACGGGGTAAGCAGCTGATATTATTGGATATATTTTTGGTGAATAGTAACAGCAATGGATTACGTAAGGCTAAATAAGCTTGCTATGCAACATGGCTAACATAAAACAGATAGGGCCTAAGTTAACAATTAAGGTGAACGATTAAGCGTGTGCAAAAAGTTAAATCACCCAAACGCTATGTTACCCTTTGCCTATCAACTTCTAACGCAGCAACCTCTTGCCCTATGCCGACTAGCGTTGGTCATAGGGCGAAGGTTGAGAATGAGCTTAGCTTATAACGTGGCGCTGGTTGTCACTTTGACGCGATTATTGGTATCGCGACTTTGACGGATCAACTCATCGCTGCCAGTGGGCTCACCTTTAGCTAACCTGTCGTATAACAGCACATTGACTGACGATGCTAAGTTCATACACCCCACAGTGGGCATATAAACTACCGCATCGGCGCGATCAATCAAATACTGATCAATCGTGCCATCTTCGGGGCCAAACAGATAGATGGCCTTATCAGGGTGCTGAAATTCAGGCAGCGGAATAGCCCCTTCGACTAAATCAACGCAGATCACTTGTGTATCGGCATCAAGCCCCTCAAGCAGACATTCGACACCCGTTAAGGGGATCGTTAATCCCGCCCCTTTGGTATCGGTATTGTATTGCTCACCACGATGCTTGGCTGCTAGTGCATAACGTTTACCCGTATAAGTGACGGCATCGGCGCGGTAACAGCCTGCAGCGCGCATAACGCCACCCACATTAGTGGGGCTTTTAGGATTAACTAACCCTATCGTCACAAACGAATCGCATGGCATGATTACTGGGCTTCCAAGGTGGCAATTTTTTCGCTTAATTCATTCCAAGCACCTTGCACTAATAAAAAGTCGGCTGGCGCGAGCTCCGTTTTAGCGGTTTCCAAACAAACCTGCATCTTGTCATCTAGTGCTTGATGGTCTTGCTCTGCTTGAGCTTCTAACTGCGACAACACCACGGCAAAATGGCCTTGTAAATAACCACTGGCAAACAATTGATCGTCATCGCCCTGCGCTACTTTTGTTGCAATCCATTGATCTAATGCTTGTTCGTACTGCTCTAACATGGTTTCTCCAATCAATTAACAGCGTATTGCCGCTTAACTTATCTTGAGACAAGATCAGGGTTAGCCACCTGATACATGACATAATCACGGTATCCCGTGACGACTTTATAATAGCCGCACAATTCAGCGTCGAGTTCTGGGTCGCCACTATCCACAATTAAGGGGCGTCCTTCAAGTGCTTTTAGTTTAGTTTTTGTGGCTAAGATAATAATATTCTCTTTACCAACGGCGCGGATAAGCCGACTCGACAACTGTTGGTTGCCTCGGCCTAAAATATGGCCTTGTCCACCAATAAGGGTGATCACCAATTTACATTGCCTATCTTGGGTCAATTCAAGCAGCTCGTTGGCGGTTAAATCGCTACCAACCAACTGACGGTGCGCGATCACATCGACCCCAAGCAGCGTATTCGCTAAGCCCAGCTCTTGCATAACCGCAGCCACAGTGCTGCCAGAGCCCATGATAAAAAGCTCATCTTCCATCTGATCTATCACTTGGGCAGCAATATCACCAAGCACTAACTCATCAACCTCTCTACCGCCCATTTTTACGGCTTGGATATAGCGTGGCTCGGCTGGAACCAACATCTCACCAAAGCGGCGCGCCTTTACCGTCCCCTGCCGAAAAGCCACTTCGTCAATATCCATCACATCACCCGTCATTAAGCTGACCAACTCACCATCTAATAACAACTTGATCACCATGCCAGAAGCGTGGGGAGTAATACCATAAACGCCCGAGTGTATTTTGACCCCTGCAGGTACGCCGAGCACTGGCAAGGTCTCATCAACCACGGCAAAGATATCCCGAGCGGTACCATCGCCACCCGCAAACAGCAGCAGATCGACCCCAGAGGCTTGTATGGCTCTGACCGCATCTTGGGTATCTCGCGCCTCTGTCTCTACTGCGCTGTGATATGCCACTTGATGGTTAAAGCCCAATTGCAGCGCAACCTCTTCGCCCATAGCACCAGAGGCGGTGATCAGCTCCACTTTATCTCGATAAGGTAAAATCACCTCTAATGCTTGAGCCAGACGCAAATGCGCTTTAGGCTCAGCGCCGCGAGCCATCGCCTCAGCCGCCACGCCATCACTGCCCTTTAAGGCAACACTGCCCCCAAGTCCAGCCAGAGGGTTAATGATAACCCCCAAGCGAAATGTGTTACTCATCAAACACTTCTCCCTGTTTTATACTTTGCACTAATTTGATTGGCTTTCGCCTTAGGCGTTCGCAGTCTTCGGGTTACTCGAATTAAGATTAGGAATACATAATACCGCTAACATAGATAAGCCAGCGCACGCGGCGGCAACCGCCCAACTGAGCCACGCTTGCGAACCATCACCCCAAATAAAGCCACATAACCAGGTGCCCAATGCGCCGCCCACTCCAAAGCTAAGGCTGGCATACAGTGCTTGGCCCTTACTGCGATGACGAATATCAAATTTTTGGTGCACAAACTGAATCGACGCCGCGTGCACTAAGCCAAAGGTAAAGGCATGCAAAAGTTGGCTCACGCCAAGCCAGAACATATTGCCAACACAAAAAGCCATCAATAACCAACGCACAGCACTAAAGCCAACACTGACCACCAATAATGTCTTCACCCCGTAACGCCCCATGAGTCGCGGCGCAAACATAAACATCACAATTTCAGCCAGCACTCCCAGCGCAACATACACGCCAGCGGTGGATTCGCTATAACCGACCTGCTTGAGATACAGCACAAAAAAGCCATAAAAAGGCCCGGCGCTCATTTGCAGTAACAGTGCCGACACCAAAAACCAAAAAATGCCCTTATCGATTTTAAGGGGTTCAACCGAGGTCAGTTTGTCCACCATCACTCGAGTGTTAGGCAGTGACAATGAACAACCCAGCAGACATAAAAACAAGCCCAGCCCGACAAAAGGAAGAATTTCGGTGCCAAAATAGCTGATACCAAAACCCACACTGACCACGAACACCAGATAACCAACACTGCCAAAACTGCGGATTTTACCGTATTTACTGGTGTTTTCGCCCAAGGTTTCTAGCGTGATCACTTCTAACTGCGCCAAAATAGCATTCCAGAAGAAGGTGTAAATACTGAGACTAATAGCAAGGTAGACAAAATCACCGTGGTAGAAAAAGCTTAAAAACGCCACCGCCGAGCAGCCAGCGCCGAGCTTAACCAGTTGACCGCGCATGCCGGTTTTATCGGCGACCATGGCCCATACATTGGGGGCGATAATTCGAGTGGCCATTAGAATCGCCAATAAGAAGCCAATTTCTTGCGCCTCAAAGCCTCGATGTTCGAAAAATACGCCAAGATAAGGGACTAATACCCCGAGAATTGCGAAGAAGAAAAAATAACAAGCGCTGATCCAGCGCAAGGAGTGAAAAGTATCTGCTTGTTGCATGTGTTAGGCTCAATCAACTCATTAATTATCTGATGTACAACAAAAGAAGGCACATACTATGTGCCCTCTTTTACGTCACTGATTGAGATTATCTCATCCCAATAACCGGGGTTTCGCTGTGTACATCGGCATTTTGTGCACGGTGACGTAACAGGTGATCCATAAGAACAATGGCCAACATCGCTTCGGCAATGGGCACGGCGCGGATCCCGACGCACGGGTCGTGTCGTCCTTTGGTCACCACCTCAGACTCTTCACCTTGGACCGTCATGCTCTCGCCCGGCACACTGATGCTGGAGGTGGGCTTCATGGCAATATGGGCCACTATCGGCTGACCTGAGGAGATCCCCCCCAAGATGCCGCCGGCATGATTAGATGCAAAACCTTGAGGTGACATTAAGTCACGATGCTCGGAGCCTTTTTGGTTAACCACCTCAAATCCATCGCCAATCTCGACGCCTTTTACCGCGTTGATCCCCATTAACGCATGCGCAATATCGGCATCGAGCCTATCAAATACAGGCTCACCTAATCCCACCGGCACATTAGTTGCCACCACAGACACCTTAGCCCCAATCGAATCACCACTCTTTTTCAAGTCGCGCATGTAATCATCAAGGGCGACTAACTTATCGGCATCAGGAAAGAAAAACGCATTTTGCTCGACCTGAGCTAAATCGACTTTGTCAGCCTCAATCGGCCCTAACGCACTGAGATAACCGTGAATGTCGATACCATGCACTTGCTTTAAATACTTTTTAGCAACGGCGCCAGCAGCAACACGCATGGCCGTTTCACGTGCCGATGAACGTCCCCCACCGCGGTAATCCCGCAGGCCATATTTTTGCTGATAGGTATAATCGGCATGTCCTGGACGAAACTGATCTTTAATGTTGGAGTAATCTTGACTGCGTTGGTCGGTATTTTGAATCACTAAACCGATCGAGGTGCCTGTGGTTTTCCCTTCAAACACCCCTGAGAGAATTTGCACTTCGTCGGCTTCACGTCGTGCAGTGGTATAGCGAGATGTTCCGGGGCGGCGACGGTCAAGATCCTGTTGCATATCGGCCTCATTGAGCATCAATCCCGGAGGGCATCCGTCAATAATACACCCCAAAGCCTTACCATGGCTTTCACCAAATGTAGTCACTACAAAATTTTGACCAATACTGTTTCCCGACATCTGCTTTATGCACCTCAATGTTGTTAGACGTTTTCAAGCCTAGCCTAATGGTTAATTACCCACTAGGCTGACTTATCCCTAAACCCACAAATGGTTATTATTCACTATCTTTGTAGATGGCGAACAGTGATTCATTTTCAACTAGCTGATCATGAGTCAAAACAAATACCCCATCACCGCCGTTTTCAAAGTTCACCCAGGTAAACGGGACTTCGGGGAATTGCTCGATAAGGTGCACCATAGAATTACCGACTTCAACCACTAACAGGCCATCTTCAGTGAGGTAGTCTAGAGCATTGGCTAGAATACGCTTGGTTAAATCTAGGCCATCTCGCCCCGACGCTAACCCTAGCTCTGGCTCATGATGGTATTCATCTGGCATATCACCAATATCTTCAGCGTCGACATAAGGCGGATTAGAGACGATTAGGTCATATTGTGGCCCTTTAGGAATAGCACTAAAGAGATCCGATTCGATAGGAAAGACTCTATCCATCACGCCTAAGGTTTCAATGTTAATCTGTGCCACTTCTAATGCATCGGCGCTGATATCCAGTGCATCCACTTCGGCGTCTTCAAACTCATAAGCACAAGCGATGGCAATACAAGCACTACCGGTACATAGGTCAAGAATACGGTTAACCGGTTTGTTATAGAGCCAAGGGCTAAAGCGGTTCGCTATCATCTCGGCAATTGGCGAGCGCGGCACTAATACCCGCTCATCGACATAAAACTCAAGCCCTGCGAAATAGGCTTTATTGGTCAGGTAAGGAACAGGTAAACGTTCACGCACGCGACGTATGATCAGCTCAACAATTTTATGCTTTTCACTGCTGGTCAAATTAGAGTGAATGACCTGTTGGCCTATCTCTTCAGGAAGGTGTAGTGCATGAAACACTAATGCAATGGCTTCATCCCATGCGTTGTCGGTCCCGTGACCATAATAGATGTTAGCATCATTAAATCGGCTCACAGCCCAACGTAACATGTCACCTATGGTGCGTAATTCGGTTACCGCTTCATCAACAAAAATCTTATCCAAAACATACTCCAGCTAGATAGTTCGATATCATTGTAACTGAACTCTATTCATATGGCATCGGATTCAATAAAATAGCCCCATGAATAAAGAAAAAGATGAAGGTCTGGCGCTTTTTTCGGCCCTGACCCAAGGCATAAAGCCGCTTAAACAAGATAAGCGTCATTTTTCGACGCCACAAAAAACCAAGCGGGAAGTGGAAACCAAAACCACAGAACTGCATGCCGACAGCTATTTTTCAGATACTTACCAACCATACTTGCCCACCGAGGGTGCAATGCGTTGGGCACGTGACGATGTCGACAGCTTTGAAATCAAGCGGCTACGCCGCGGTGATTACCAACCCGAACTGTTATTAGACCTCCATGGCATGCGCCAATCTGAGGCCAAATTAGAACTCGCTGCCCTGCTGCAAGCCTGCATAAAACAACATTGCGCATGCTGTTGTGTCATGCACGGCCATGGCACAGGCGTATTAAAACAAAATATTCCTATGTGGCTTGCCCAGCACCCGCATGTAAAGGCATTCCATAAGGCCCCTAAAGAGTGGGGCGGCGATGCTGCGCTGCTGGTGTTAGTCGATGTAGGCGAACGTCATGAGTGGGACTAGCCCACAAAAAAAGACGCTTTAAGCGTCTTTTTAAATGCCGAAATCTGTTTAATGCCGATAACGTTTAACGCAGGTAACTCTTAGTACAGATAACTTCTAGTATTCGATAATACTGATAAATCACCATAGAGACTTTATCATATTTTCCGCATTAGCCATTCATACCACGACTAACTCACAGTGTGAGGTGTATTTTGCCACGAGAGTGATGCCCTTTCGCCATGCTTATCTATCAAGGTGATCCCTGAAGTTGCAAATAACGGCGGCTCAATACCTGGCACTAATTCACTGACCATATAGCCAAGTAACGGCATGTGAGCAATCACTAGCACATTATCTGCCTTATATAATTCACCGTAAGCTAAAACAGTCTCGACCGCACGCTGCGGATCGGCTGATGGGGTTAAATCGTCCAGCACTTGCCAATGTCGAGGCTCAGGAAAGTGCTTACTCACTTCTTGCCAAGTTTGCTGAGCACGCAAATAGGGGCTAACCAAAACTAAATCAATATCAGTGACACGCCTCGCTAACCAATTGCTCATTAATTCGGTTTGGTGACGTCCAGTATCAGTCAATACCCGTTCCCGATCGGAATGTGCATTATACCCAGCGTCCCCATGTCGCATCAAAAAAAGCTGCATACTACTTCTCGCTACAATATATTTTTATTCTTCCTTGGCAATTGTAGCGCTAAAGTCAACCGTAACACACCTAAAGTCTGTTAATAATTAGTCGAATAGGCGATAAGGTATTTGCCAAAGTCGTTTTTCGAGACCACTATGTAGGCTTAATTGTTTTATTTACCCTTTAGCGAGCAACTTCTTTATTAGCGGGTTGCCATAACGGTTGGAGCCGCTCAATTGCCAACGTCAACTTGTATCACTCAAAGCCCCAATGATCATCGTCAGTATCGCTATATGCAACTTAGCAATCGATTAAGGGTACTTTTAGTAGAAGATTGGCAAACCAACCAAGCCGCAGCTTCTATGGCGGTAAATGTGGGTCACTTTGACGATCCTAGCGCCCGCCCAGGTATGGCACACTTCTTAGAACATATGCTCTTTCTGGGTACCGAAAAATACCCCGATTCGGGCGAGTATCATGCATTTATTAATCAACATGGTGGCAGTAACAATGCATGGACGGGGACAGAGCAAACCAACTTCTTTTTTTCAATCGATGCCGACGTTTTTGAG
The DNA here is from genome assembly GCF_900380485.1 of Shewanella algidipiscicola. Classification (NCBI taxonomy): domain Bacteria; kingdom Pseudomonadati; phylum Pseudomonadota; class Gammaproteobacteria; order Alteromonadales; family Shewanellaceae; genus Shewanella; species Shewanella algidipiscicola. Next base: position 610,884 of record NZ_OXJV01000001.1, read on the forward strand.
GAGTCACTCGATCGCTTTAGTCAATTTTTTATTGCACCTTGTTTTAATCTCGATTTGGTTGACCGTGAGCGACACGCCATTGAATCGGAATTTAGCCTAAAACTGAAAGACGATATTCGCCGTGTGTATCAAGTGCAAAAAGAAACGGTAAATCCAGCTCATCCATTTAGTAAATTTTCCGTGGGTAATTTACAAACCTTATCCGGCAGCCAACAAACATTACGCGACGAGTTAGTGGCATTTTATCAGCAGCACTACAGCGCAAATTTAATGACACTTTGTTTGGTAGCGCCCTTACCTATTGATACATTAGCCCAATTAGCCAAGTGCTATTTCTCATCCATTGTGAATAATGATTTGCATAAACACTATCCTGCCACGCCGCTCTACCAAGCAGCACAGTTAGGCCAACAGATAAACATAGTGCCACTTAAAGAGCAGCGCAGAGTCGCAATTACCTTTCCGCTACCCGCCATTGACGGCTTCTATAAACGCAAGCCCCTCACTTTTATCAGCCATTTATTGGGTTACGAAGGTAAAGGCAGTTTACTCAGTTACTTAAAAAGTCAGGATTGGGCTGCAAATCTCTCGGCTGGCGGCGGCGTAAGTGGCTATAACTTTAAAGATTACAACATCAGTATTCAGTTAACCGATAAGGGACTTGCGCAACTCGATGATGTCATTCAAGCGACATTTGAATATTTAGCACTCATCAAAAATAGTGGCTTAGCCGCGTGGCGCTACCAAGAGCGGGCCAATCTATTAACCCTAGCGTTTAAGTACCAAGAACAGATAAAAGCACTCGACTTAGCGAGTCATCTCAGTATTAACATGCACCATTATGATGTGGAAGATATCGTTTATGGTGATTACCGCATGGATGGGCTCAATATCGCGGAAACCCAAGCCTTATTGGCATTAATGACACCAGATAATCTGCGCATTCAGCTGATCTCGCCAGAACTCGACACCAACAGACAAGCGGCGTGGTATCACTCCCCTTATAAAATCAACCCCATTGATAAGGATCGTGTAACCCCATGGTACAACCCCACTATTCGTCAGGAGCTTAGTCTTCCAGAAGTTAACCCTTTTATTATTGCCGATTCAGTCGCAAGAAATGACAAAAGCCCGCACCATGTTCCTGTGATTGTCTGTCAAGAAAATGGCTACCGGATTTGGCATCGAAAAGACGATGAATTTAATGTACCGAAAGGACATATCTACCTATCCCTAGACTCACAACAAGCGACCGCCACTCCCCGTCATGCTGCGCTGACACGCTTATATGTCGAGATGTTGTTAGATTATTTGACAGAATACACTTACCCCGCCGAAGTGGCAGGACTCAGCTATAATATTTACCCCCATCAGGGCGGTATTACACTGCATTTAACCGGCTTTACCGGCAAACAAGAGGCTCTACTGGCGTTATTAATCAACAAAGCCAGAGAGCGTAATTTTACCCAAGAGCGTTTTAAACAAATTAAGAAGCAGATATTACGCAGCTGGTATAACCAAAGCCGTGCCAAACCTATCTCGCAATTATTTACCAGCTTAACGGTTACACTGCAACGACGCAGCTATGAGCCACTGCGCATGGCTGAAGAGTTAGAAAAACTCACCTTAGACGATCTGCACGAGCATATCAGCCGCTTCTATGAGAAGTTGCATTTGGAAGGGTTAGTCTATGGTGATTGGTTAACTAAAGAAGCTAAAGCCTTAGGTAAGCGACTCGAGCATATTTTGTCACTCGTCTCATCCCCTAGTGGCGAGTCTGAGCGCGAACTGATTAACCTTGAAAATATCGGCACCCTCATCAGAGAGGTACGCGTCGCACATCAAGATAGTAGTATCATCGTTTACTATCAATCGGCACAAGCATCGACGTTAAACATGGCATTATTTAGCTTGCTCAACCACACGATGTCGTCGACCTTTTTTCATGAACTGCGCACTAAACGTCAATTGGGTTACATGGTCGGTACTGGCTACTTACCACTCAATCGCTACCCTGGCATGATTTTCTATATTCAATCACCAACAACTGGGCCCCTGCAACTGCTGGAAGCGATTGATGAGTTTATCGCTGACTTTAATTATGCGGTGATGCAGATAACCAATATCCAGTGGGAACTCACCAAACAAGGCTTAATTAGCCAAATCATGGAACATGATCCCAACTTAAAAACCCGTGGCCAACGTTACTGGTCCAGTATTGGCAATAAAGATTATCAATTTAACCAACGAGAGCTCGTCGTAGAGCAAATAAAACAATTAACTCGTGCAGACTTAATCCAATTTATGATGCAAAAAATGCGCACTAAACATTGCGATCGTCTCGTATTATTTACCACGGGTGAGCAACATCAAAATCAGGAGCCACTCAACTCAGACAATATGATCACAGACCTGCGCTCATTTAAACAGCAAGCACCCAAATTTAGTTATTAACACCTGAACAATACACTAGGGCCTGTTGATCTTTGCTGGTTGAATGTTGTTCGAGACAAAAACGTTTTAATCGAGGCGAGTGGATTACAGCCTGGTCATCTAAGCAAAATTCACTTAACAAAGAGTAAAACGTTTTTTAGCCGACCCCTTCGGCAGCGTTTGTTGGGTATTTCTACGGCGTTCTCAGCTTTTTATGTAGAATAACTACACCACAAAGCTTCTGCCTTGTATAAATACCCAATAATTCACTGTAAAAACAACCTTGAAAGGTCAACAGGCCCTAGGGCAACTCCTTATTTTGAACCGAGCTTGGCATCAGTTCAGCATGATGCAAGCAAACCATATGCCGAAAACACAAGGCAAACCTTTGATACAAAAAGGATTAATATGGAAGGTATGTAAAAATCATCAAGAAAACTGATTAATCCATCCATTATTTACCGTCTTATCTTTACACCATGAAACAGCTCATCTAACACATAGTGTACTTATTCGATGGCGCAAGGCATTAAAAGCAAATGAAAATAACAATGATTAACATACAACAAAATTCAGTGTTCTTTTGACAAATCATTCACTTTCTGGAAAAGTAGGTTAACTACATGCTGCCTAAGCACTACTGGCTAATAATCAAACTAATAATTATGCCTAATCCCTTGAAAAATTTATTACTAATTCTTTTTTTTACACTATCTTTTTCTGGTTTATCCCTCGCCAGCGAAGCGATCAATCCTACTGTTTTACTCAAAAGTAAAACTTACACAGTTCAAGACGGCTTATCGCAAAGTACTGTGACATCAATAATAGAAGATAAAAATGGATATATTTGGGTAGGGACGCTAAACGGACTTAATAGATTTGATGGCAAAGAATTCAAGCACTACTTTGCAGATAAAGAGTCAGGGTTGCCGAGTTCTTTCATAAGAAGTTTGGCTATAACAAATAATGGTACTCTACTTGTTGGCACCGATAGAGGCTTAGCTAAATATCAACCAAATAGTGATACTTTTAAGAAACTAACTCTATCTAAAAAAAATAATCTCCCTATCTGGTCTCTAAATAAATTTAAAGAAAAAATATTAGTAGGTACAGAGAAAAGTGTGTTCATTATGGATAGTGATGAACACATACGTGAATTACACACAGGGAACCACAATGGAATAAAAAAAATAGTTTCATTCAATGGAAACCTAATAATAAAAACATATCTCGGAGAATTATTTAATATATTGACAAAAACAACATTGATGCAGAATGTTCTCGATGTTGAAACTATAAATAACAAACTAACAGTCTTTACTAAAAATGGAGTTTTCATTTTAGATAACGAAGATGTAAAAAAAGTAAGCAGCAATATATATAACAATATTCACAAGAGTGGTGAGGTCACATTACAGTTTAACAACGGGGTTATATCTAAAAGACAGAGTGACGAAACCACTCTTATCGGAAAAGTAACAATTGAAAAGACCAACGTTTTATACAAAGGTAAAAAAACTATATTTTTAGCACCGGAAAACATGGGCTTAATATTAATACCAGAACAACTAAATCTCGTATCATCAATAAACATACCAACAGTTAACACATGGTCCATATCAAGCGATGGTCAATCTAAAATAGCAGTTAGTAATGACTCAAAAAAAATATCAATATATGATACTGCTTTCAAAAAGATTTTCGATTTAGACAGCCAACCTTCAGGTCCTAAATCAACACTTATCAATGCTGACAAACTATATATTGGTTCTAACGATGGACTTTTCTCATATGATTTATTGACAAATGAAACTATAAAGATAAGTAGTAAATCTTTTTTTATTATAAAATTAAGTAATAACAAAGAAGATTTATTGGCAGGTACGATTGATGGTGAATTATTAACTTACAACTTAAAAAACAAATCCACCTCCTCATTGAAGATAGATAAGGAGAAACCAATATTTGATATAGTCAATATTGAAAGTGATATATATATAGCGACACAAGGAGGCTTATTTAAAGCCTCTAAAAATCAAGTAAAAAAACTATATTCAGACAGTTTTGTAGCAAGCCTAGCTCCTGCAAAAAATGGAGTATACTTTGGGACAGACAAATCTCTATTGAAATACAAAGATAATAACAACTCCATAACTGAAGAATACAAAAACAACAAACCTATATTTTCAATAACTATAATAGACGACCTTATTATTTCCACATCAATAAAAGAAGTTGTTATTAAAGACTTAGAATCAGGAAAAAACACTATATTAACAGGTGATTTTGGTGTGCAAGATGAATACAATGCTCAATCGAAAACAATAATAGGGACTACTCTTTACTTAGGCGGGACTGAAGGCGTTAGCGCTATTTCAACAGAAAAGATATATCATGCTATTAATAACTCAACACTTCCTAAAGCTAATCTAGAAAAATTGTTAATTTTCAACATCCCAGAAAAAAACAATGGTCTAATATTATCAAAACCTTTATCGCTAACTGAATCAATAACACTAAAGTATTCAGACTATCCTTTTACATTTACTTTTAATAATCCTGGGAACCCATTTAACAATACTGAATATATATATCAAATGAGTGGTTTATCAGACACTTGGATTGAATCAAAAGGCATAAACTCAGCGACATATACTAATCTATCATCAGGTGAATACACTTTTAATGTAAGGGCCATTGATTCGCTCACGAATCAATTAGGACCAATTAAATCAATAGATGTTGAAATAACGCCACCTTGGTGGCTATCATTTCAAGCTAAGTTCGTTTATTTCTCCACCTTTTTAATCATTAGTGGTCTTATTACCAAAGCAGTACTCAAAAAACGAGAAATACAACGCCAAATAGCTAAATCCGAAGAGCGCTTAAAATTATCACTCTGGGGAAGTGGCGATGAGATGTGGGACTGGGATATAGAAACGGGACAAATTTATCGCTCAAATATCTGGGGATCATTAGAGTTTCCCCGCGACGGCCAGCGCTCTGGAGAGCATGGACAAGAAAGCAATATTCACCCTATGGATCAAGAGCGTGTCAATACCGCACTGAACAAACACTTCTATGGTGAAACCGATCATTTCGAAGCAGCCTATCGCGTGAAAGGCAAAGATGAACAATGGGTATGGATTTTAGATAGAGCAAAAATCGTCGAGCGCGATGAAAATGATAAAGCACTGCGCATGACTGGCACTATCAAAAACATCAGTAATTTCAAGCAGGCAGAAGAGCAATTAAGGTTATTTGAACGTGCAATTGAGAATATCTCTGAAGGCATGTTTATTTTAGACAATGAATTTAAGTTTGTTGAGGTCAACGAAGCTTGTTGTGATTTATGTGAAAGAAGCCGCACTGACTTTATCGGCTCACTATTTAAGTTCGATCTCTATCCAGAAAGTTACTCTCAACAGATCCGTTTAATATTACAACAACAAGGCAGTTGGAGTAATGAAGTCGAATCGCCTAAGGGGATTAATAACAGCTTTTTGATGGAACTCACGGTCGATGCCATTTACGATGAGCAAGGAGTGCTCTCTCATTATGTTGGTGTATTTTCTGATATTTCACGCCGTAAACAACAAGAAGAAGAGCTGAGAAAGCTCACCAACAACGATTTATTAACCAATCTCCCCAATCGCTCGAGTTTAATGGTGACATTAGGAAATCTAGTCAAAAAGGATACCCATCATACTTTAATGATCCTCGACCTAGATAACTTCAAAAAAATTAATGATTCATTAGGACATCAAGTTGGCGATGAACTACTGATTAAAGTAGCCCATAGAATAGAAGCAACCGTACCAAGCCATACTAGTATCTATCGGTTAGGAGGTGATGAATTTGCCATCCTTATCGATAATAATCCTGATATTGGATCAAGTGCAATTATTGCAAATAATGTGGTAGACGCGTTTTCTAATCCTTTCGAGCTCACCAGAGACAGAGTTGTCGTTGGAGTCAGTATTGGTATTGTGCTGTATCCTGAAGATGATCAAAATGAACAAGCATTACTGCGAAAAGCCGATATCGCTATGTACCATGCTAAATCAGCTGGCGGTAATCGTTACCAATTTTATTCAGAATCGCTCAATCGCAATGCTATTCGCCAGCTGGAAGTTGAAAATCTGATAAGACAAGGGCTGAAAGATGATCTATTTGTGGTTTATTATCAGCCAAAAGTCGATCTCAAGTCGGGTAAAATGGCGGGAATGGAAGCGCTCGTTCGCTTAAATCACCCAACCCTAGGTTTAATTCCGCCCAACGAATTTATACCATTAGCTGAAGAAAATGGGCTTATAGTAGAAATTGGTGAAGTGGTAATGCGTAAAGCCTGCTTCGCGGCACAAAATTGGCGTAATCAAGGATTGTTTAATGGCCGTGTGGCCGTCAATTTATCATCGCTACAATTTGCACTACCCGATCTACAGCAACGTATAGAGTCAATTTTACGTCTCACTCAACTGCCCGCAAATAATCTCGAACTTGAAATTACCGAAGGAACCGTCATAAAACAGCCGGAAAAAGCCATAAAAGTGATGATGCAATTATCAAAAATGGGCGTCAGCCTAGCATTAGATGACTTTGGCACCGGGTATTCCTCACTCTCCTACCTTAAACGCTTTCCAATCAATACTCTAAAAATAGATAAGGCGTTTGTAGATGATATCGATAAATCTGATAGGGACTTAAAAATGGTCGACTCAATTATCACTATCGCCCACAACATGGGATTATCTGTCGTAGGCGAAGGCGTTGAAGACGCATCACAACTTAGTATATTAAAAGCCCTTAAATGCGAGGAGATACAAGGTTTTATATTCAGCAAGGCAGTTAATGAACATGACTTTAGTGAGCTTTTACAGCGAGAAAACTTACAACCTCATTCAATAGATAACATTAAAAAAGCATAGAACAATTTATAGCTTTAGTTATCGCTATAGCTTTACTTTAAACCCAAACAAATACACATAAAAACAACAAAGATCGCACGAAACAGTGCAAACTTAAAACATGGCATAACACCTGCAATACACCTCTCAGACGTCAACAATTTGTTGGCAATAATAAAATGATAAACTCTGAGAGAATGAACACTATGATTACTTCAATTGTTACTGCCATCGCCCTTGCTCTTTCTGTAAATGCAACTGATAACAATTCACTTACAAATATTGACATTAACAACTTAAAAAATTCAGTAGCAACTGCTGGCATCCCGAACATTCGTTTTAAGCCTGTTGAAACCGCTGGCATTCCTAACATTCGCTTTAAACCTGTTGAAACCGCTGGCATTCCTAACATTCGCTTTAAGCCTGTTGAAACCGCTGGCATTCCTAACATTCGCTTTAAGCCTGTTGAACTCACTGGCATTCCTAACATTCGCTTTAAGCCCGTTGAAACCGCTGGCATTCCTAACATTCGTTTTAAGCCTGTTGAAACTGCTGGCATTCCTAACATTCGTTTTAAGCCTGTTGAAACNGCTGGCATTCCTAACATTCGTTTTAAGCCTGTTGAAACCGCTGGTATTCCTAACATTCGCTTCATCAACTCTGCAACGGCTTAAGTTTAAAGGAGAATCATTATGTTGAAATCAATAAAGAAAGCTCTTGGACTTAACAACAAACCCGAACGGAAAAAAGTCAAACTACCACCAGGTCTGGATCGTCTAGAAGTAATCCCAGCTAAGGGATGGTGGAATTAATTCGCATCTTCAAGCAAGGGCTCACCAAATACAATCACAAAAAAAGGAGCATTTATGCTCCTTTTTCGTGATAGTAGTAATAACCGAGTGACTAAAGCGCTAAGCATTACAGGCGGATAATTGCAGCACCTTTACCTTGAGCACGCTTGATAGCTAAACGCTTATGAGTTGCTAACAAGGGGTAACCAGCCGGACCAATAAGCAAACCTAATAAGGCCCAACGTTTAACCCCAAGCCCAGCGCGAAACGCCATATTGCCCATGACCACACTACTAAATGTGAGAATACTACCTACCAATACAATCACTTAAACCCTCAACTGTTAACTTATTGACCCGCTACTGCTCATCACTTGTGTCATGACACATTTAGCTATGTTTGCCCCAACGACTTTGCCAAGCATATTTACCAGCAGGCATGATAACGAAACCAAATTGACAAGTGAATAAAAAATAGGCAATCATTTTCCTTAAGCCAAAAAAAACGCGGCATAATGTTGCCGCGTTGTTAACAATAACCCATCATTTTACATTAAGGTTTGTATGGTTACTTTCAATTATTAACAAGCTCACTTATTAATGAAATTGTGCACCTGAGGTCGCCATGTCCACCAGTGTATCGCAGGGTTTAAATCGTTCACCATGGACATTGGCATAACGGTTCAATTGCTCTACTAATTTATCTGCCCCTAAGGTATCGATGTAGCGGAAAGGCCCACCTAAAAACGGCGGGAAACCTATCCCAAATATTGCACCGATATCACCATCACGTGCTGAAGCAATAATTCCCTCTTCTAAACAGCGCACCGCTTCATTGAGCATCTGCACAACACAACGTTGTGCCAATTCAGTGGCATCTGTACTGGCAGATGGACTTAACCCCAACAGGGTATATACCGTCTCATCGACCTGTTTCTTTTTCGATTTAGACCCGTATTGATAGAAACCTTTGCCATTTTTACGACCCTTACGCTCGTCAGAGAGCAACTTATCAAAGGCTGCTGGCGCCTTAAAACGCTCGCCAAGTTCTTTCTCTAAAATAGGCGAAATCTTAGCCCCAACATCAATGCCAACTTCATCGAGCAACGTCATGGGTCCAACCGGAAAACCAAACTTGACTAAGGCTTTATCTAGATGATCAACGCTTTGCCCTTCCAACAATAAGTTTGCAGCTTCATTCATGTACAAGGCTAAAATACGGTTGACATAAAAACCAGCGCCGTCTTGCACGACAATCGGTGTCTTACCTTGCTTACGTGCAAAGGCCACTGTGGTAGCAATCGTTTGCGCCGAGGTTTTTTCATGGGCTATCACCTCGACAAGAGGCATCTTTTCGACTGGCGAGAAATAGTGTAAACCAATCACATTTTCAGGACGCTCTGCCGCCTCTGCAATTTGCGAGATAGGCAATGACGAGGTATTTGAGGCAAAAATGGTCTCTTCGCCACATTCACGCTCAATATCTTTAACCATCTGATGTTTTAAGGCTAAATCTTCAAATACCGCTTCAACAACGATATCTGCATCTTTAACGCCTGTATACTCAGTGGTCGTGGTCATCAGAGACATAATATTATCACGCACGGCTGGCGTCATATGACGCCGCTTAACCCCTTTATCCAGTAGCTTGTAGGCATAGGATAATGCGTTGCTTAATCCAGTTTCATTGATATCTTTGACCCGCACCGGAATTTTAGCTTTAGTCGTGGTCACTGACGCAATGCCACCGCCCATTAAGCCGCCGCCCAAAATCACCGCTTTATGAACGGGTTTAGGTTGCACGTCACCTGCACCCGACTCTTTTTTCATCTCTGTGGTGGCAAAGAAAATACTTCTTAACGCTGCCGACTCGGCCGACACCACTAAGTCACCAAAATGACTCGCTTCGACATCAAGGCCTACGACCATGCTTTTGGTCATGCCTTGACGTACGCAATCGATGATTTTAGCGGGTGCTGGATAGTTACCTTGAGTCTTTTTATTCACTTGCTTTAACGCTTGATCGAACACAATATTGCGCCCAACAGGCGTGCCTTCTAGCAGACGATTGACCAGCGACACTTTACCTTTAGGCGCTATTTTTTTGCCCGTGAGCGCCATCTCTATGGCCGTTTGCAACAAAATGGACTCTGGTACCACATCGTTCACTAAGCCCATTTTCAAGGCTTGTTTAGGGCGAATTTGCTTCCCCGTCAACATCATATCCAACGCGGTAGTGATCCCCACCAAACGCGGTAATCGCTGGGTACCGCCGCCGCCGGGTAATAAGCCTAACTGTACTTCAGGCAGTCCCATCATGGTTTTATTACTGTCACTGCACACACGCTGATGACAGGCCAATGCCAACTCTAATCCACCACCTAAGCAGGCACCATGAATGGCGGCAACCACGGGAATATTTAGCGACTCTAGAGCCTGAAACACCTCATGACCCTGTTTGGACAGCTGTCTTGCATCTTCGGCGGTTTGACACGCAGCCAACATAGAAATATCTGCACCAGCCACAAATGAATCTTTTTTACCCGATACCAAGACGATGCCACGGATCTGTGGGTCCGCTTTTATCTCGGCCAACATTTCACAGATCTCTGGGCCAAATTCGGCGCGCAGGGTATTCATTGTTTCACCAGGCACATCCATTGTCAGAACGGCAATGCCATTTTCCAGACGGTTTAAACTAAAACTCTTTTCCATGAGATCACTCCACTTCTACAATCATTGCTGCACCAAGACCACCCGCGGCGCAGGCCGTGGCAAGGCCCGTGCCCCCACCGCGTCGTTTCAATTCACGGCACACTTGAGTGATCAAACGCGTACCTGTGGCGGCAAAAGGATGACCATAAGCCAGCGAACCACCCAGCACATTAAATTTACTCATATCAATTTCACCGATGGCGCGATCACGACCAAGCTTTTCTGCGGCAAATTTCTTCGACGCGAACATCTGCATATTAGCCAGGGTTTGCGCCGCAAATGCTTCGTGCATCTCGATAAGGGTTAAATCTTCCAGCTCCATTCCCGCTCGCTTAAGGGCTAACGGCGTAGCGTATGATGGGCCCATCAACATATCTTGCCACACATCAATGGCGGTAAAAGCGTAGCTCTTGATATAGCCAATAGGTTGATAACCTAAGGCTTTAGCACGACTTTCGCTCATCAACAACACCGCCGAAGCACCGTCGGTTAATGGCGTACTATTAGCAGCGGTGACTGTGCCATGTTTACGATCAAACGCGGGGCGCAGTTTGGCATAAGACTCTAGAGATGAATTTTGACGAATATTATTATCCCGATCGATAAAGGACTTATAAGGCGGCACATGGGCTGTCATCACTTCATCGCGTAAGTTACCTGAATCCCATGTTTCTGTCGCCAAGGTGTGCGAGCGATGGGCAAGCGCATCTTGATCGGCGCGGCTAATATTATAGGTTTTAGCCATCTGCTCTGCCGTTTGCCCCATTGACAAGCCGGTTGAGTATTCGGCGACCGCAGGCGGGACGGGTAATAAATCTTTTAAACCAAGGCGTCTAAAGATAGCCAGCTTTTGGCTAAAAGTACGGGCTTTATTCAAATCCACTAGCGCATGAGCCAGTTTTTTTGACACACCTATGGGTAATACTGAAGAGGAGTCGGCGCCACCAGCAATGCCGATGTCGATATTGCCCGTCATGATAGATTCAGCCACATTCACGGTCGACTGGAAACTGGTCGCACATGCTCGCGTCACGCTGTAAGCATCGGTCGCTACGCTCATGCCTGTGCCAAGCACAATTTCACGAGCAATATTGGGCGCTGCAGGCATCTGCACCACTTGCCCATAAACCAGTTGCTCAATCTCCTTAGGGTCCAGCTCTGAACGGGCAAGCAGTTCGTTAACCACCATTTTGCCCATATCCAACGCCGATACACCATGAAACGCGCTCGCTTGCTTAGCAAACGGGGTTCTAAGCCCCATCACAATCGCAATACGATCGCCCTTTGCATTCCTAACTTGCTGTAGATGACTCATTTTTTGCCCTCGTGTCACGCCTATTCGAATAAATTCTCATGGCGCAATTATTATTGTTCCCTTACCCACAGATTCAGCTCATTAACCCAAGCAATCAAACAGGTCAGACCATGAAAGTGTGATCTGATTCTAACTTCTTATTCCAAAGTTTTAAACACTTGTTTGGTTTATAGACAGTGAAATTGAAAAAATTCTGTGTTAACAATGTTTAATAAACTAATTACTCTGAGTGATTAGTGTAATTTCCACCACAAGCATGCTAACTTATTTTGTTTCTATGCAATTGCAATGGACAGCTCGAGGCCAATTGGTCCTGTATTTAGACTAGCCAAAACTGGTCTGAATTTTTTACCATATGCGCTGTCTATAGCTCACACAAATTAATATAACTGAGTAGCATCATGCCTTTAAGTCGATTTCATGCATTACGCGAATACCTAGACAATGTCATTCTAGGTCAGCCTGTTCTTACCGAAAATTTACTGATCGCATTAATTGCCGATGGACACCTATTAGTCGAAGGACCACCAGGTTTAGCCAAAACCCGCGCGGTGAAAGCGCTCAGTGATGGCGTTGAAGGCGATTTCCATCGCATTCAATTCACCCCAGATCTGTTACCAGCCGATCTGACCGGCACTGATATCTACCGCGCCCAAACGGGCACCTTCGAATTTGAAGCAGGCCCCATCTTTCATAACCTGATTTTGGCCGATGAGATCAACCGCGCCCCCGCCAAAGTTCAATCGGCGCTTCTCGAAGCCATGGCAGAAGGCCAAGTGACCGTTGGCAAACACAGTTATCCTTTACCTAAGTTATTTTTAGTGATGGCCACGCAAAATCCGCTCGAAAATGAAGGCACTTATCCTCTGCCCGAAGCGCAACTCGACCGGTTTCTAATGCACCTTAACTTAGATTACCCGAGCGCAGAAACTGAATTTAAAATCATGCGCTTATCACGTAGTGAAGCCCTAACTCACGATGCGCCCAGTGTCAGCCCAATTGCGCAAGCAGATATTTTTGCCGCCCGTGAAGCCGCACTTGGCCTCTACCTTGCTGAGCCGTTAGAGCAATACATAGTCAATATCGTGATGGCAACTAGGCAGCCGCAGCAATACAGCGACACTCTTGCCAGCTGGCTAGAATACGGCGTGAGCCCACGTGCCACTATTGCTATCGAGCGCTGTGCGCGTGCCCGCGCCTGGTTAATGGAGCGCGACTTTGTCTCTCCTGAAGATATACAAGCCGTGGTGCCCAACGTATTACGCCATCGATTGCTACTCAGTTATCAGGCTCAGGCGGAGGGCGTCAGCAGCGATCAGGTGATCAACCACATTCTTAGCCAAGTCGCGGTGCCTTAATGTCAGTCAGTGAATTACCGCTATTTGCCGATGGCGTATCACTCAATCAAAAAGAGCTACTTGCATGCCAGAATATTGCCCGCGCTCTGCCTGAAACGCCAAGCAAAGCTCGCGCGGCTCTCGCAGGCCACCGCGCGAGCAACATCAGAGGCCGAGGCATGGAGTTTGCCGAAGTACGACACTACCAAAGTGGTGACGATGTGCGCACCATAGATTGGCGCGTGACCGCTCGCACAGGTAAAGCCCATACTAAATTATTTGTTGAAGAACGCGAGCGGCCAGTGCTGCTGCTACTGGATTTAAGCCATAGCCTCTACTTTGGCTCAAGCCTAATGCTACAAGCAGTGCAAGCCGCTCATGTGGCTGCGACTTTAGGCTGGCGCGCCGTGGGCCATGGCGATCGACTCGGTGCGCTCATAGCCTGTGAGCAACAACATATCGAGCTCAAACCCCGTAGTCGTCAAAGTGCCATGCTGCCATTGATCTCGGCGATGCAAACGGTTCATCAAACGCAGCTTGACGGTATGGGATCTCACGTCAGCGAACCTGAGCATATCTACCGCGCCTGCCTGCGTTTACGCCGCATAGCCAAGCCCGGCTCACTGATTTGGATCATCAGTGATGGCAGCCATTTCACGCCGCAGTGCCTGCAGCCATTAACTGAGTTATCTCGCCACTGCGATATAGGCGCCTTACTGATCACCGATCCCCTCAGACAAGGAGAGCTGCCTTTACCTGCTCAGTTTCAGCTGCCAGTCAAAGACGGCGCGCAAGAATTAGTGCTCAATCGAGCCAGTTATAACGGTTGGCTAACCCGCCAACACGCCCAGCAACAAGGTTTTATCGATATGATGCGCCAACTTAACGCGCGTTTACGTACAATCAGCGCAGCACAACCATTGAATCAACAGATTGGAGCCTTAAGATAGATGCAAACGGCCAACAATCCAGCCCTTGCTGCCATGAAAGACATTCAACTGCCCGAGCCTATCCATGCCTGGCCACCCGCTTACGGTTATTGGCTGGTACTGGCCGCATGCCTTACTATTTTGGCTGTCTGCCTATGGTGGTTCATCAAGCAATATCGACATCGCGCCGCGAAACGTGAAGCATTAAAGCAATTAGGCCATCTGGCGCTCAACCACCCACAATTTGCTATTGAAGTTAACACCATACTCAAACGCAGCGCCATGAGCTACCTGCCCCGTGAACAGGTGGCATCACTTGAAGGTGAAGCCTGGTTACTGTGGCTACAGCAGCAGGTCACTCACATAGACGATAACTTGCCGCTGTTATTAGCTAAACGCTACCAGTCCAAGGCACTCACTCCCACTCAAGCTGAGCAATTGCGCCTAGCTGCCATAGGCTGGCTTAAGCAGGCACTGCCACTCAAGCACCGCGCATCGAGTAAGGAGGCAGCATGTTCACATTAGCCTGGCCTTGGCTATTACTGTTACTGCCATTACCCTTGATGTTTAAAGGCTCTGGCGCCCAACAGCATCAAACGGGTGGCCATTTACACCTACCCGGTGTTGCCGATGTCGGTGCGCAGGTTAGCCAGCAGCGGCCACAGCGTCGGCGCTTACCCTATTGGCTCATTTGGTCACTGTTGGTGCTAAGCGCCGCGCGGCCATTGTGGATTGGCGATGCTATCGAGCTACCCAGCAAAGGGCGCGACTTGATGTTAGCCATTGATTTATCTGGCAGTATGCAGATTGAAGATATGGTCGTCGAAGGTAAAACGGTGGATCGTTTTACCTTAGTGCAAGCGGTTATGAGTGATTTTATCCAACGCCGTAAAGGTGACAAATTGGGCCTCATTTTGTTTGCCGACCATGCATACTTGCAAGCGCCGCTGACACAAGATCGCCGCTCTATCGCCCAGTTTTTAGCCGAAGCTCAGATAGGCCTGGTGGGAAAACAAACAGCCATTGGTGAAGCCATCGCCCTGGCGGTTAAACGCTTCGACCAACAGCAACAAAGTAACCGGGTGCTGATCCTCCTCACCGACGGCTCGAATAACTCGGGCAATATTAGCCCAGATCAAGCCGCCGCCATTGCCGCCAAACGCGGCGTGACCATCTATACCATTGGGGTCGGGGCCGAGATAATGGAGCGGCGTACCCTATTTGGTAACGAGCGCGTTAACCCGTCGATGGATCTTGATGAAGCCCAATTGACAGCGCTGGCCAGCGCCACAAACGGACGTTACTTTCGCGCCCGCAATGCCACCGAACTGGAACAAATTTATCAAATGATCGATAAGTTAGAACCGACCAACAGCGATCAACTCACCTATCGTCCTCAATCAGAGCTGTTTTATTATCCGTTAAGCGCTGCCTTACTTATCAGTGTTCTGCTGATATTGTGGCAGTTGCCGTTATTTCAGTCGCTGCCATGGTTAAGATCACGGGGAGCCTTATGATCCATTTTTTACGTCCCGAATGGCTATTGGCCCTATTCCCCTTGGCACTATTATTGTGGTTTGCCCGTCGTAGCCAATACCAGGTATCAAGCTGGAATCGCTACATCGCGCCTCATTTGGCCAAGGTACTGGTATCTAGCCAAACAAAGTCAGGTAAACGCCATCTGCATGTGATTGGTTTTAGCTGGTGTATCGCGGTACTCGCGTTGTCAGGTCCTGCTTTTACCAAGCAAACCCTACCGGTATTTGAAACCAACCAAGGACGCGTGATAGTGATGGATATGTCACTGTCAATGTACGCCACCGACTTGGTGCCTAACCGCTTAACTCAAGCTAAATTTAAAGCCAACGATCTTATTAGCAGTCTCAGCGAAGGTGAAACAGGCTTAATTGCCTATGCTGGTGATGCCTTTACCATTAGCCCACTGACCCGAGACAGGGCGACCCTGTTGAATCTATTACCCACCCTATCGCCAGAGATCATGCCAGTCCCGGGGTCTAATTTGCCTGCGGCTTTAACCCAAGCAACCACTTTGCTTAAGCAAGGAGGACATCTGCGCGGCGATATCATATTACTCACCGATGGGGTAGCTGTAGAGCAAATTAATCAAGCCAAAGCGCATTTACAAGGCAGCCAATATCGGCTCTCAGTGCTTGCCTTTGGCAGCCCACAAGGCGCCGCAATTCGTTTACCTGACGGACAATTAATGCGCGATCGCAGCGACCAAGTAGTGGTAGCCAAAACCGATTATCAACATTTAAGTGAATTAGCCAGCGCCAATGGCGGCAAGGTATTTACTTATCGCGCCGATGGCAGCGATCTCAGCGCGTTAAACCTATGGTTAGCCCAGAGCACAGCAACTAAAGCCAGCGACTTAGAAGGTGAACTGTGGCTCGATGCTGGCCCATATATCGCTTTATTATTGTTATTGCCAGCACTATTAAGCTTTCGACACGCCATTGCAGCACTTAGCTGCATCATCTTGTTCAGCCAACCTACGCCCGCCTTCGCCAACAGTTGGCTACACCCTTGGCAGACAGACAACCAACGTGCAATGCAAGCCTATGAAAACCAAGATTATCAGCAAGCGGCAAGCTTGTTTTCCGATCCTAATTGGCAAGCGGCCGCCCGGTATCGCGAAGGCGATTACCAACAAGCCCTTAAGCTGTTTGAGCAAGACACAACTGCAACAGGCTTTTATAATCAAGGTAATAGCTTGATGCAGCTGCAAGATTATCCGGCTGCTATTGAGCGCTATCAACAGGCGCTAGCTCAAGATAACGACTTTAGTGATGCGCAGCATAATTTAGCCTTGGCCCAACAACTGCTGGCGCAGCAACAAACTGATAGTGAGCAGCAAAGTCAGAGCGAACAAAATCAAGACACGCAACAGCAAGCAGAGTCTGACAACAATCAGCAGCAAGCCGATGGCGAGTCAGGCGATAAACAACCAGATGAGCCAGACAACAATCAGCAGCAAGGCAATGACAAGTCAGGCGATAAACAGAGCGCAAGTGAACAAAGCCAGCCGCCATCGGCTCAACAGCCCAGCGAGCCATCATCACAGCCGGATAATACGCCCTCCACTGGCGATGATGAACCAAATAACGAGGCGCCAATGAGCGCTCAAGCACCCAAGCCTGGTGAGAATGATGAGCAGGCTCAGCCTGATCAAGCACAAGCGCGCAGCGATACCAGCGCTAACGAAAACGACAGTTCCAATGCAGCTGAAGCGCTAAATGAAGACTCAAATAAAGACCCTAATGATCATACGCAGGCCCAAGCTGTTAGTCAGTCACCTCCGCCCGAGGAGCTGCCAGCCGACATGCAACGCGCACTGAGCGGCGTCTTAGACGATCCGCAGGTTCTGCTGCGTAATAAGATGCTATTAGAGTATGAAAAACGCCGCCGTCAGGGCACTACATCAAAGGAAAGTGAACAGTGGTAAATCGATATTTTTTAACTTTCGCCTTATTGGCTCTGACTCTCGTTCAGCCAGCTTTTGCCTTAACTCAACTTGAGACCTCGGTTGACAGAAATCCTGCTATCGAGGGCGAATACTTAGTACTGACGATTAAGGCCGACGATGATATCAGTAACGGCAGATTAGACACCTCTGCGCTATTAAAAGACTTTATCGTGGGGCGCACCAGCGTCAATCGCAGCACCCAAATAGTCAATTTTGATGCACGTAAAGAGACGCGCTGGCAAGTGTTATTGGCCCCCAAACGCACAGGGCAGCTGATCATTCCCGCGCTCACCATCGACAATGTCAGCTCCTCGCCCATCACGCTGACGGTCACGGCGCCTGGCAGTCAACCTGCGCAGATGAAAAACCTATTTATCCGCAGCTCGCTCTCCACCGAGCAGGCTTATGTCGGTCAGCTAGTTACCTACAAGGTAAAACTCTATCTGGCCGTTGAGCTACAACGTGGCGTATTGAGCGCTCCCAATGTGGAGGGGGCGCAACTCAAGCAGTTAGGCGAAGACAGTGATAGCAGCGAAATTGTCGATGGGCGGCGCTATCGTGTCATCGAGCGCAGCTACAGCATTGTGGCCGATAAACCCGGCACCTTACACTTATCGGGTGCGACTTTTTCTGGTGATGTATTAATTGAAGCCTCGCGGCGTGGTGGCATGTTCTCATTTAATGAAAGCCGCCCCATGCAAGCCCAAGCGGCGCCGAGTGAAATCACGATTTTGCCCATTCCTAGCCAATATCACGGCCAATGGTTAGTGAGCGATCTGGTGGTACTTAAAGAAGATTGGACTGATATCGATACCATAGAGGTCGGCACGCCCATCACCCGCAATATTACCCTGCTGGCCTCTAATACCGAGCAAACCAGCCTGCCAGCATTAACCATTGGGCTACCCGATGGCTTTAAAATGTATCCCGAAAAGCCCAAACGAGAAACCTTTGTGCGCGACAAACAGGTGGTGTCACAGCTAACACAAACGGCGGCGATAGTACCGACTCAAGCAGGCAACTACACCTTACCCGAGATCCGCGTGCCTTGGTTTAATTACCTCACTCAAACCCAAGAGTTTGCCACCTTACCGGCTCGCACAGTCAACGTGATAGCCGCCAGTGCCAACCCGGTAGCGCTCAACCCAAGCGCTGCCACAGTGCAACCCAGCGCTGGCTTTTGGCCTTATCTGAGCGCATTGTTGGCAATACTGTGGCTACTGACTCTGCTGCTGTGGGCTAAGGCGCGTGGTAAAACGGTGGGCAAAAGCATCTCGCCCACGACATCAGCACCTCAACGGACGACAACGGGCTTAAACGCGCTGCACCAAGCCTGTCAAACGGGTCATGCTGGGCACATTATCTTGGCCTTACAACAGTATTTTAGCCAGCAACAAGGTATGCCCATGTCCTTAAGTGACATAGCGGCACTCAGCCCTGCACTTAAATATAATATCGATAATATTCAACGCCACGCATACAGCCCTGCAGCACAACCCATAGACACTGCAGCGCTACTTGATGCCGTCAAACAAGTTACAACGGCAATGCAAACGCAACCACCCAGCGCCTTGTCATCGTTAAATCCGAGCTAAGTTACTTGCTTTACCCAAACCAACAGGAATAAGGTTATTCCTGTTGGTTAAGCACCATATCAATAACGTGAACACCACGTATGCATCATAGCGAGTAAAAATGTTTAGCTTTAAGCGAAAGAAAGTGCCGAGTCCCTCGGTCAATAATGACATGCTAAGTAAACAACGACGATACGATAGCCTTGTCAGGGCACTTCATAGCGATCTTTACCGTTACGCCTATTGGCTTTGCGGCGATAAACATATCGCAGAAGATATCACCCAAGAGACCTTTTTAAGGGCTTGGCGCTCACTCGAATCCCTTAAGGATGATAAAGCCGCGAAAGCTTGGTTAATTACCATTTTACGTAGAGAAAATGCCCGAAGGTTTGAACGCAAACAGTTTGACTACTCTGATGTCGAACAATCTGAATTGGCCGACAAAGTGTCGCTGTCAACTGAAGACAATATGGAGCAACATCTGCTACGACGGCAAATCGCTCGTCTTGAAGTCGAATACCGAGAACCATTAATCCTGCAGGTTATCGGTGGTTTTACCGGCGATGAGATTGCCAACATATTAGACCTTAACCGCAATACCGTTATGACGCGCCTCTTCAGGGCTCGCAACCAATTAAAAGATATGCTCGATGATACGCAAACAAGGGGGCACTCCAATGGATGAGTTGAAATTCCGCCGCGAGGCCTATGAAAATCCGCAGCGTCGTGATGCCGACTTCATCGCAGCCATGGGAGAGTCGAGCCAACGCACTCAGTTTGTCAATGACTTAAAGCGCTTTGACAACCAAATTGAAGCGGCACTTAATATCGATGTCCCCACTGGCTTAGAAGCAAAACTGCTATTAAATCAACAGTTACATCAACACCAAGTACGTCGCCGCAAAATGGGCTTCACCTTGGCCATGGTCGCTTCGGTGGCTTTTGTCGCAGGCATCAGTTTTAGCCTGTTTAGGCTGGGGCCGGTCGATTTGGGTGAACATGCCCTAGCCCATGTTGCTCACGAGACCGTTGCGATGCAAAGCAGTCTCGATATCAGCTATAACACCATAAATAGTCAGTTAGCGTCACTGGGAAATTTTGCTAATGCGCGTTTTACAGAGCAGCCAGGGCGAGTGTTTTTCAGTACCTATTGCGACTTTCAAGGGGTGAGAAGTTTGCATTTAGTGATGCAAGGTGAGCAAGGCAAAGTCACCTTATTTATTGTGCCCATTGAAGAGCGCATGATCTTAGAACAAGCCTTTGCCGATAACCGTTATCAAGGGGAAGGCTTTACAGCAGACAACGCCTACATGTTATTAGTTGCCGAACACCACTCCGATATCGACAACATTAAAAACGAAATTCAGCAAACTTTCATCTAAAATGATTACAACCTATGGCGAGTTTTACTTGCCATAGGTTAGATCTTCATCACATTAGCCGCCTTTATTGAGCTGCAGAGCCAACATCTGCTAGCATAGCGACCTCTCAAAAAACATAACTATAAAATGGCACAAGCATGACTATTGAATTACCCATATTAATCACTTTTTTTGGCTATCTTGCCTTAATGATGGGGATAGGCCTATGGGCCTATAAAGCCACGGATTCGGTTGATGACTATATTTTAGGGGGCCGCTCTATGGGCCCTGCGGTTACCGCATTGAGCGTTGGCGCATCTGACATGTCGGGTTGGCTACTATTAGGCTTACCGGGCGCTGTCTATCTCGGTGGATTAGGAGAAGCTTGGATCGGTATTGGCCTAGTTTTTGGTGCATGGCTTAACTGGTTGTTTGTTGCCAAGCGCCTACGCATCTATACCCAATTTACCGATAACGCGCTAACGCTACCTGACTTTTTTGAAAAACGTTTCGACGATAAACATGGCGTGTTAAGGCTGGTCTCTGCGGTCACCATTTTGGTGTTTTTCACCTTTTATGCCTCCTCTGGTATGGTCGGTGGCGCCATACTGTTTGAGAAAGTCTTTGGTCTAGATTACACCTTAGCCCTTGTGATAGGTTCAGCTATTATTGTGGCTTACACCTTTGTCGGGGGCTTTTTTGCAGTAAGTTGGACCGACTTTTTTCAGGGCTGTTTAATGCTTATCGCCTTATTGTTCGTCCCTGTGGCCATTTTCAATCAACCCGAAACCCAAAATGGATTACACCAGCTCGATCCCGCCATGCTATCAATGATAAACCCTGACGCTACAGTGTTTGGCATAGTGTCATTATTGGCTTGGGGACTGGGTTATTTTGGTCAACCCCATATTTTGTCACGCTTTATGGCCATCGCCAGCCCAGATGACATTGCAGTCTCCCGTCGTATCGCCATGAGTTGGATGGTTGTTGCCTTATTTGGCGCACTCGCCACAGGACTCGCAGGCTCGCTCTATTTTGCCGATGCGCCATTGGCAAACCCAGAGACAGTATTTATCCATTTAGCGCATGCCGCCTTTAACCCCTGGATTGGCGGATTGCTGATCGCCGCCATTTTATCGGCCATTATGAGTACTATCGACTCGCAGCTACTGGTGTGTTCGAGTGTGGTCACTGAAGACTTTTATAAAAAATGGCTGCGCCCAGAGGCGAGTAGCAAAGAGTTGATGCTAGTCGGCCGCATTGGAGTGCTCGCTATCGCGCTTATTTCAGGCATTATCGCCCTTAACCCAGAAAGCAGTGTTTTAGGCCTCGTCAGTTATGCATGGGCCGGATTCGGCGCCGCATTTGGCCCTGTGGTGTTACTGGCACTCTTTTGGAAACACTACAGCCGTAATGGTGCCATTGCCACCATTTTAGTGGGCGCGTTAACCGTGGTGTTGTGGAAACAAGTCAGTGGTGGAATATTCGAATTGTATGAGATTTTACCTGGATTTTTGTTCGCCACCCTTGCTGGCATAGTCGTGAGCTTACTGTTTAAACCCACTGAAGAGATCACTGAGCAGTTTGAGCAATTTAGTTACAAGCTATGATGCGATGACAACCAGGCCTTGTCGCAATAAATCGTCGATGCCAGTCAAAGTTAAATGCAGTTTAAATCGACTATCGACGGTTAACGACTCAGTCAAATGACTGAGTGATACCCAAAAAGCGTACACATGTACGCTTTTTTTATTCCTGTCAATTTTTACAAAAAATGTCTTCATTACAATCTGTTAACTTGTTAGTTAAACATGCTAGAACTCATGAATCACGTCATATCTAGTGTCACAAGCTAATTTCAGTCGCCGTGCAATTTTTTTAATCATGCAAGTATTTTTATTCACAAAAAAACAACATAAAACTCGATCTGGTCGGAGTTGTTGGCGCATCGCCCCCCCCCCTACTATGCACCCGACTAACAAAAGGATCTCGAGAGATTGCTCAGCCAACTCACTAATAACACGAGACCGATAATAATGAGAATTGATTTATGAAGCCTTTTAACAAGACAATATTAGCCGTTGCTGTTACGCTCGCGAGCTCACAAACGATGGCAGCCGGATTTCTGCTTAACGCACAATCAGCCACCGGTGTGGGCCGAGCCTTTGCCGGTGATGCCGTTATTGCCGATAATGCATCGGTACTCGCACGTAACCCAGCAGCGATGGCGCTGTTTGACAAAAAACAACTATCAATGGGATTGAACTACGCCGATGTTGAAGTGACTGTTAGCGATGTCTATATCGACTCTCAGTTAGGCGAAATCCATTACGGTGGTGTCGATGATGCCGCCGATGCCAAAATCATCCCTAACTTTTACTACGTTAGCCCGGTAAACGATAAATTCGCCTACGGGGTGGCGCTGTTCAGTAACTTCGGTACAGGTACCGATACCACAGACTTATCGACTCAACTCGTGGGTGGTACGCTACCCGCACCGCTCGATCTATTAGGCAAGACTGAAGTCACCACGCTTAACTTCAACCTAAGTGCATCATATCGTTTTAATGACCATTTTAGTGTCGGTGCAGGCCTTGATATGATCTACGGCGAAGGCACGCTCACTCGTGGCGGTACAGTGCCCACGCAAGCTGGTAGCATTGAGCAAGAGCTAGTTGATGTCGATGCCGATGGCGTGGCGTTTGGTGGCATTATCGGCGCTGTGTATGAAATCAATGCCGATCACCGTTTTGGCATGAGTTACCGCTTTAGCCCAGACTTTAAAGCCTCAGGTGATATTAATATCTACAACCCTCAAGCACAGGCAGCTGTAGCCTTTGATGAGATCAATATTCCCCTGCCCGATATTTTCCAAGTAGCTGGTTTTCATCAGTTAACCGATAAATTTGCGCTGCACTATACTGCGCAGTTAACCACTTGGGGTGATTTCCACGAGTTAACGGTAAACGATGGCACTTTAGGGCCAGTATCTGTTGGCTCGAGCAGCTTAAAAACCTACGCATGGGATGACTCGTGGTTGTTCAGTGTCGGTGGTACTTATAGTCTAAACAACACATGGACCCTGCGCGCCGGCTTTATGGCTGATGAGGGCGTTGTGGGTGAGCTGAGTTCAATCTCTATCCCAGACTCTGATCGCAAATGGTATACCGCAGGCGCGACCTACGCCTTATCGACCAACACCAGCATCGATTTTGGTATCGCCGTGGTGCGTGGTGAAGATGTTCACTTAATTGAAAACAGCTCAGTCACGGGCGGCTTACCTATTGGGCCAAACACTGGTTTGGTCAATGCCACGACGCGTTCAAATGCAACCTATTATTCAATGCAGTACAACTACACGTTTTAAGTACAAGCCTGTTGAAATTGTACTGAGCGATAACTGCAATAAAAAACCGCACATCTGTGCGGTTTTTTTATATTGCAGCCCCCCTTTTTGATTCAAATAAAACAAAATAGAATATGTAATCAAATATTTAAATAAATAATTTTATCAGACAACCTTGATAATCAAAGCCATTACAAGCCTAATCTCATAAGAATCAGGGTTGGCAAATAAACAGGCTGCCCCATCACAAGACAAGCCTAAAAAAATAGGCTAGATAAAAAACCTTAACAAGCATATGCTTTATAAAGCACAACAAGCAATTAGGACGCTTTTTTATGCAAAAATCACTC
This sequence comes from Shewanella algidipiscicola, assembly GCF_900380485.1. Classification (NCBI taxonomy): domain Bacteria; kingdom Pseudomonadati; phylum Pseudomonadota; class Gammaproteobacteria; order Alteromonadales; family Shewanellaceae; genus Shewanella; species Shewanella algidipiscicola. The sequence continues at coordinate 635,428 of NZ_OXJV01000001.1, forward strand.
TCCACTGTACTACTGGGCGCGTTTATCTGTATTGGTCTCTATCTGCTGGGCAGCCAAGTGGGTAATAGCCTCATCACTATGCGCGCCATGGAGCGCACCGTCACCGTAAAAGGCTTGGCTGAATTGGAAGTCAATGCAGATACTGCCATTTGGCCCATCCGCTTCACAGAGGTGGATAACGACTTAAATAATCTCTACCTCAATGTGCAAAGCAAAACCGATAAAGTGGTTGCCTTCCTAATAAAACAGGGTTTTAGCAGTGATGAGGTGTCGATCTCACTGCCTTCGATTCAAGACAGACAAGCGCAAGGCTATGTCGACCCTAATGTGCGTTATCGCTACGCCGCACAAGTGACTATCTCCCTTTACACTCAGCGCGTTGAATTATTACTGCGCATACAAAGCAATCTATTGGAATTAGCCAAAGAAGGTATTGCCATATCGAGCCAAGATTATGATAGCCGCACCGAATTTATTTTTACTCAGTTAAACGACATTAAACCGCAAATGGTGCAATCTGCCACAGAGAATGCGCGCCAGACAGCAGAAAAATTTGCCATCGATTCGGCCTCAAAACTGGGCAAAATCAAACAGGCTTCTCAAGGGCAATTCACTATTTCCGATCGCGATAGCAATACACCCAGCATCAAAAAAGTAAGAGTGGTCTCGACACTGACCTATTACCTTAATGATTAATCGCACAAACAGAATCTCGAACAGTAGCACTGACCTAACTGGTGTAAATGCAATATGAAATACCATAAGTCCTTACATGAGGTCGTCAAATGTCTTAGATGAAGCGTAACGCTATCGCATAACTTCATCGCATTTTTCTAATAAAAGATTGCACAAGCTTGAAAAGTTCATTAGAATTTTCTTATGAAACTTTTGGAGGTCGTTAGTCTCATGCGTATTCAACATCTATTATCAATCACATTGCTGCCATTACTGCTTAATGTTGCAGCGTCAGCTAATACCTTACAGACGCTAACCGTCACCGCAAAAGCGCACCCCCAATGGGTCACCTTAGATGCGCAGCTTGAAGCGGTAAAATCTGCCACCGTATCGGCGCAAACCTCAGGCAGGATAATTAAGCTGTATTACGATGTGAATGACATTGTCCCCCAAGGCGCGCCGTTACTCGAGATCACCAGTAAGTCTCAAGGTGCAGAGCTCGCCGCAGCCGAAGCCGAGTACGCCCGAGCCCGCGCACAAAATGAAGAAGCGCAAAAACAACGTCACCGCTTTGAAGAGCTGTTTCCACAAGGCGCCATTTCACAAGGACAGATGGATCAAGCCATTGCCACCGCCCGCTCCACCGCGCAAGCCGTGAGCGCCGCCAAAGCGCGGATCGTGCAAGCCAATGAGTCATTGCAATATACCGTGGTCAGCGCCCCTTTTGCCGGCGTGTTGACTCAGCGTTATGTTGAAGAGGGTGAAACGGTCGCCCCGGGACAAGCGTTACTCAGTGGGTTTTCAACCGAGCATATGCGCGCCGTGACCCATGTACCACTGCGTTATATCGACGCCCTGCGCAATCAATCGAGCGTTGAACTACAACTTAGCGACGGCCAAAAAGTGAGATCACAACAGTTAACCATCTTCTCCTTTGCCGATCCTTTGAGCCATAGCTATAAAACGCGCATTGATTTACCTAAAGGCATGAGTAACTTAATGCCGGGCATGTGGGTTAAAGCCAAGTTTATTGCAGGCCAGCGCAGCACTATTACCATTCCTCAATCGGCCATTATTTATCAAAATGAGATGAGTGCAGTCTACCTTGAGCAACAAGGGACATTCCAACTCACCCAAGTGCGCCTAGGCGCGCAACGAGATGATCAATTTGAAGTGCTTGCAGGCTTAACCGCAGGCGATGTCATCGCGACTGACGCTTATCAAGTCCGACTTAATCTAGCCCAATAATATGAGCGCTGTAATGGACTTGGCCGTTTAATAGGAATCGTAAATAAGATGAAGCCGTCACATAATCAAGATAGCGACAAGCAACAAAACCAGCCCTATTCACTGGGTTTTTCCGGGCGAGTGGCCGCACTATTTCAACTCAGCGCCATCACACCGCTATTGGCATTGCTCGGCATTTTACTGGGGCTATTCGCGGTACTCGTCACCCCTAAAGAGGAAGAGCCACAGATAGATGTGACCTTTGCCGATGTCTATATTCCTTTTCCTGGCGCAACTCCGAGTGAAGTCGAACAATTAGTCACCCTGCCAATGGAGCAGGTACTGTCGCAGATCAAAGGGATAGATACCCTGTATTCGTTTTCACAACCTGATGGCGCCTTACTGATCGCCATTTTTGAAGTGGGTATTCCCCGCAACGAGGCGATTGTAAAGCTGTACAATCAGGTTTACTCCAATATGGATAAAGTGGCCACTCAAGCCGGAGTCGGCGAGCCCCAGATCAAGCCACGTGGTATCGATGATGTGCCCATTGTCAGCCTGACCCTCTGGTCAAAGTCGACCTTAACCTCGGCCGAACAGTTAACTCAAGTGGCTAAGGGGCTCGAAACTGAGCTAAAACGCATTCCAGGTACCCGCGAAATTTACACTGTTGGTAGCCATAATGTGAGCCTTAATGTACGTATCGATCCGGCAAAAATGAGCTTTTACGGCTTAACCTATGACGCGATCAGCCATAGCCTTGCCAGCAATAACCATGTATCCATGCCGGTATCACTGATTCAAGATAACCAAGAAATTAAGATTCAAACCGGGCAGTTTTTACAATCCCAACAAGAAGTTGAGCAACTGGTTGTCGCCGTCTATCAAGATGAGTCCGGCCGCAGTGTGCCTGTGTATCTCGCCGACATAGCCGATATTAGCCTTAGCAGCGATATCCCGACCCAAAATGCGTGGCACAGCGACAAGCAGGGCACCTACCCTGCGGTAACGATTGCGATTGGCAAACAACCTGGCGAAAACGCGGTTGATATTGCCAATGAGATCTTGGCTCGCGTCGATGCGGTCAACAACGTGTTAATTCCTGCCGACGTAGAGGTGACGGTATCGCGTAACTACGGTAAGACCGCCGGAGATAAAGCCAACACCTTAATCTTAAAATTGGTGTTTGCCACCTCGGCTGTGGTGGTATTGGTATTTCTTGCCATGGGGTTACGCGAAGCCATCGTGGTCGGTATTGCCATTATTATTACCTTGGCCATCACCCTCTTTGCCTCTTGGGCATGGGGTTTCACCTTAAACCGAATCTCATTGTTTGCACTTATTTTTTCAATAGGGATTTTAGTGGATGATGCCATAGTCGTGGTAGAAAATATCCACCGTCATATGGCGCTGGGGCAACGGGAATTTACCCAATTAATTCCGATTGCCGTGGATGAGGTCGGTGGCCCTACGATATTGGCCACCTTCACCGTCATTGCCGCCCTAATGCCGATGGCTTTTGTGTCTGGGCTCATGGGTCCTTACATGAGCCCAATCCCCATTAATGCCAGTATGGGGATGTTAATCTCACTGGCGATCGCCTTTATTGTTACCCCGTGGCTGGCCACTAAACTGTTAAATAAATCTCACAAACACCAGGAGAGCAGCAACACCTCCAGCAGCAATCGTATGGTGGCGATCTTTACGGCGCTCATATCACCCTTTGTGCACGGTAAACAAGCGGGTAAAGCTCGTCTGGGTCTGGCTGCTGGGATTGTGGTGCTCATTGCCATTGCTATCTCTATGCCTGTGACTCAACTGGTGGTACTCAAAATGCTGCCTTTTGATAATAAATCAGAATTTCAAGTGATGCTTGATATGCCCGAAGGCACGCCGGTGGAACAAACTCAGCGCGTACTTAAAGCCTTAGGACAGCAGCTTAACCAAGTGGCCGAGGTCGAGAATTACCAGCTATATGCAGGCACCAATGCACCGATGAACTTTAACGGCTTAGTGCGCCATTACTTTTTACGCCAAACACAGGAGCTTGGCGATATTCAGGTCAATTTAGTCGATAAATCTGAGCGCGATCGTGACAGTCACAGCATCGCCGTAGCGGTGCGCGAATCACTGCAAGCTACTGCGGCGCACTATAATGCCAATGTGAAGGTGGTTGAAGTCCCTCCTGGCCCACCGGTATGGTCACCCATTCTGGCCGAGGTGTATGGGCCAAACGAAGCGCTCAGAGAAACCGCCGCCCTGCAGCTGCAAGCGTTATTTCATCAAACTCCAGATGTGGTCGATATCGATATCTATCTGCCTGCGATGCAACAAAAATGGCAGGTGTCCATCGATCGCGCTAAGGCCAGTTTATTAGGCGTGCCTTACAGCAATATCGTTGATCTGGTGACCACCTCCATTGGCGGCAAGCAGGTGAGCTACTTACATAAACCCAATCAAACCACACCTGTGCCAATTAAATTGCAGCTTGAGGAAGCTGCCAAGATGGATCTTGAGCAGGTACTAAACCTCAGACTCACCACTCAAAGCGGTGACTCAGTGCCGGTGTCTGAATTGGTGCGCATTAATAAAGGCAGCATAGATGCGCCCATTATTCATAAAAACATGATCCCCATGATCATGGTGGTTGCCGATATGGCTGGGCCGCTAGACAGCCCGCTATACGGTATGTTTGAGATGGCCGCCGACATAGATAGCGAGACAGGCTTGGGCTTTGAGCAGCATTATGTCAACCAACCCTCAGGCTTAGACACCATTGCTGTATTGTGGGATGGCGAGTGGAAAATTACTTACGAAACCTTCCGAGACATGGGGATCGCCTATGCAGTGGGCATGATTGCGATTTACCTCTTAGTAGTGGGTCAATTTCGCTCCTACTCGGTTCCGCTGATCATTATGGCTCCCATTCCGCTTACCATCATAGGAGTGATGCCGGGTCATGCCCTGCTCGGAGCTCAATTTACCGCCACCTCAATGATCGGCATGATCGCCCTTGCCGGGATTATTGTGCGTAACTCAATATTACTGGTCGATTTTATTAACCAGGAGACAGAGTCGGGCGTACCCTTTGAACAGGCGGTTATTCACTCTGGTGCCGTCCGAGCAAAGCCCATTATGTTGACAGGCCTTGCGGCCATGATTGGTGCCTTATTCATTCTGGACGATCCCATTTTTAATGGATTAGCCATCAGTTTGATCTTCGGCATCTTAGTCTCAACCTTGCTTACCTTGGTTGTGATCCCTGTGCTCTATTACACAGTGATGCGCCACCGCATACCACAAAAAACGGCAAATACTGCCGCTTAATTAAGGAGTTAATTATGTCTATCGAACGTAGTATTTTCGCTTTTGCTGGCTTTATGGTGTTACTGTCTCTCGCGTTGACTGCATTAGTACATCATAATTTTATCTGGCTTACCGCCTTTGTTGGCGCTAATCTATTACAAAGCGCTTTTACTGGGTTTTGCCCTGCAGCCATGATAATGAAAAAACTGGGTGTAAAGAGTGAAGCCGAGCTCGAACGCGCTAAATCACAAAGTTAATACCAAGGAGTTTACGTGGGACAAGCCACTACATTACTTAGCCGATACGGCACAATGATTGCGCTCTTTTTTGTAGCCGCTATCGGCTTATCGTCACCGAGCATCGCGGCTGAACAAGACATTGAAACCACCGCATGGCAGATGATAGATAACGGCGCCATGATAGTCGATGTGCGTACCCCTGAAGAGTTTGCCCAAGGGCATTTAGCCAATGCGATTAACATCCCATTTGAAAATATTGCCGCAGAATTTGCTAAACGTAATATAGATAAAGCGACCAATGTAGTGCTGTATTGCCGTAGTGGACGTCGCAGTGATATTGCCCAAATGAGTTTAATTGAGCAAGGTTATACCAATACTTATAATGGTGGAGGCTACCAGACTCTGAGCCAGCAGCAGCCCAAATAAGCTGCATGCCCTGTTTAAATCAATAATAAAGGCACCTTAGGTGCCTTTATTATGAAACTTGACGCCCCCCCCCCTTTTAACTTCACATCCTTTAAGCTGAATTGATTGGTTATCAGCACAAAACGCCAAGCATGCGTCAGTGCGAACATGCAAGAAGGCAATCTACTACCGATAAATCCAATAACGCTAAAACGGGAAGTTGGAGCCAGTGCTTTTTATCAACCCACCCCCATATAAACTGATATAATCAGCCTAATTTACCTGGACAATCGCACAATATGACTCAAGCAAATAATCCTCTGCACGGCATTAAACTCGAAACACTGCTCACCGATTTAGTCGACCATTATGGGTGGGAAGAACTAGGCGCACGGATCGACATTCGTTGTTTTAATCACGACCCTAGTATTAAATCTAGCCTTAAGTTTTTACGTAAAACGCCTTGGGCCAGAGAAAAAGTAGAATACCTTTACCTCAAAATGAATAAGCTACCACTGCCTAAGCCGAAAGCGGACAGTGAGGGGGGCACATCAACTCGAATGACAAGCCCTACGAGCGGTAACAAGAGCGCAGCTAAGGACGCCAATTCTGGTAGTACTAACGTACATATCTGGGGAAAGCGTTAAGCTGGCATATTAGCCGGCTGTAGCGCCGTCATCCTCAGCTTATCGCATAAGATGACCCGCTCAAATAGCCTGGTTGCGACTCGCATAGATAGGCACTAAAGCCAAAAGTGCTATGAAAGCACGACACCACAACTATCATTTTGAGGTTGCAGGTTTTTGCAGGTTTTTGCAGGTTTTTGCAGGTTTTTGCAGGCAGAGAGTAAAGAAGCTAAGCGCGGTAAACAAGGACACTGCCGCAATCGCCGCAGTGTCTTGATAGCGTTAACACACTAAAAAAGTACGAACGTTACTCAGCCTTAGGGGGCTTAACGACGTTTGCTTCTTCAGTAAAATGATACTCAGACATCATATGTCCCAGCTCTGTTGACTTGGTTTTTAAATACGCTTCATTGTAGCGATTTTTACCCACTTGTAGCGGAACACGTTCAACCACATCAATGCCGAGCTCTTTCATTGCTTTGACTTTACGAGGGTTATTGGTCATCAACTTAACTTGATGTACGCCAATTTTCTCCATCATCGGCTTGATCATGTCATATTTGCGCATGTCGGCTTCAAAACCGAGTCGCTCATTTGCTTCGACCGTGTTAGCGCCTTGATCTTGTAGTTCATAGGCACGGATTTTATTGAGTAAGCCTATGCCTCGCCCCTCTTGGCGAAGGTATAAAATAAACCCTTGTCCTGCCTCGGCAATATTTTGCATCGCCGTCTGTAGTTGAAAACCACAATCGCAACGCAAACTAAACAGTGCATCGCCAGTTAAACATTCTGAATGAATACGCCCAAGTATGGGGCTATTGGCATCGAGTTGACCAAAAGTGAGTGCGACATGTTCTTTGCCAGTGTCTGTGTCTTCAAAACCATGCATGGCGAATACGCCCCAAGGCGTTGGTAATTTTGAAGTGGCGACATACTTAATTGACATGAAATAACCTTTATTACTCGCTCTGTCCGAGTCAAAAAAAGAGGTAGAAAATAACTAAGGCTAGGATGCGGCCTTACTGTCAGACTGAGCATTTTATGTGTTTTTGCCTTACAGTGAAATAGCCGAATAATTGAATCGGTTATTACTTCACTCGCAGCGTATTAAAGAGCGCTAAGCATACGCCGAGCGCACGATAAACGATATGATATCGCTCACGTACGCTAATCAAATGTCGGCAATGGAGGATTAAAACGCTTTAGGGGCAAAGCCTGTGACTTGGGTTAAGCCCATTTCACGTCCTAATGCAGTCATCGGATGCACAACCACTAATCCTTTGACTGATTTCTTTAATTTGCCCATATCGGCTTGTTCCGCTTTAGTCAGTGTGCGACTAAAAGGCAGTGACTTTACATCGGTGCCTTTTTTGTTCAACAAGCGTGTCTGTTGGTTTTTAACATGGGCAATCTGTTTCGTTACAGCATTGATCTCTTGCTTAAACTGCAAAATCACCGCGTGATCACCGCGTTTTTCTGCCGCATCTAATTTACGACGACATTTGTCGAGTCGGTCATTAAGTTGCTGTAACTCTTGCTTTAAATTCATTAACTTGCCTTAAAGTAAATCGATAATACTCGGCCAATCAAGCAAGATTGCTGACTGCGCCTATCTGTTTGGCCGACATTATATCACTATTGCTTGAAATGGTGGATCACCTGATTGCTACTGCCACGAAATCTTAAGCTTGGATCGGCAAGCGATTGTTCAAATTTGCCATCTACCAGCACATCCACATAATGCAGTACCTGGCGCTGGACTGTCGATAATTCATCTAAGCGATAACCGCTCCACAGCCAAATATCCTTATCTGGACACTCATGCTTAACACGTTTTACTAACGCAAGTATCTGGGCCACATTGTGCGGATAAAGCGGATCGCCGCCCGATAACGATAACCCCCGGCGCACGATACGTGTATCTTGCAGATCCGTAATGATCTGCTCAACCATGGCGGCATCGAATAGATGACCCGCTGCCGGGTTCCAAGTCGACTGATTATAACAGCCGCGGCATTGATGCTCGCAACCAGACACAAACAGGGTCGCTCGCGTACCAGGACCATTGACCACATCGACTGGAAAGTATTGCTGGTAATTCATCTAAGCCTCGAGCTTATTAACACTTAGGCGCGCATCAGCGCGCCAACCGTTACCACTTAACGCCTACAGGTGTTTTACCCGGCGCTTAACCTCTTCTTGCTTACCATAGTTAAATGGCCGCGCATCTGGGCTGCCTAAATAACCGCACACTCGACGCGTCACTGAGACTCGACTGGGCTCATGATTACCGCATTTAGGACAGGTAAAGCCCTTACTGGTACAGCTAAATTCACCGGTAAAGCCACAGTCATAACACTCGTCAATTGGCGTATTTGTGCCGTAATAAGGCACGCGGCTATAACTGTAATCCCACACGTTTTCGAGCGCTTCAATATTATGCTGCATATTGGGGTATTCACCGTAGCAGATAAATCCACCGTTGGTCAGTGCTGGATAAGGCATCTCAAAATCCAGCTTATCGTAAGGGTTGACCTTTTTTTCCACATCTAAGTGGAAACTGTTGGTGTAGTAACCTCTGTCGGTCACGCCATCAATCACCCCAAAAGCCTTAGTGTCGAGTTTACAAAAACGGCTACAAAGGTTTTCACTCGGTGTGCTGTATAAGCTAAAGGCATAACCGGACTCGTCACGCCAGCGCACTGTTGCCGCTTTAAGATGTTCAATAATGGCAATCGCTTTGGCGCGTAACTGCTCACTGTCAAACAGGTGAATTTGATTGCCATAAAGCGCATTAACGGTTTCATGTAGTCCTATATAACCTAACGAAATTGATGCGCGGCCATTTTTGAAAATCTGACTAATATCATCATCGGCGCGCAAACGTACACCACACGCCCCTTCCATGTACAAAATCGGGGCAACGCGTGCTTTCACTCCTTCTAGACGTTCGATACGTGTATCTAATGCGCGTCTGGCAATGGCTAAACGTTGATCTAAAATGGCAAAGAAACGCGCTTCATCACCATTGGCTTCTAAGGCGACTCGCGGCAAGTTTAAGCTCACCACACCTAGGTTATTACGCCCATCATGGACCAGTTCACCCTCTTCTTCGTAGGTACCTAAAAAGCTACGACAGCCCATTGGCGTCTTAAATGAGCCAGTGACTTTTTCCACTTGCTCATAGTTTAAAATATCTGGATACATACGCATGGTGGCACATTTTAACGCTAACTGCTTGATATCGTAGTTACAATCGCCACTCTTATGGTTTATACCATCTCGAATCGCAAACACCAATTTAGGGAACACTGCCGTTTTGCGATTTTTACCCAACCCAGCCATCCGCACTTTCATCATTGAGGATTGGATTAATCGCGACTCCCACGAGGTGCCTAAACCAAAGCCAAAGGTCACAAATGGTGTTTGTCCATTAGCAGTATGTAAGGTGTTGACCTCATACTCCAATGACTGGAACGCATCGTGACACTCTTTTTCGGTCTGCGCGGTGGCAAAGGCTTTGGCATCTGTAATGCCCCACTTTAAGGCCACTTGATAGTGTTTGTCATAGCTTTTAGCCACAAATGGTGCTAACACTTCATCGATGCGGTTAATGGTAGTGCCGCCATAAATATGGCTTGCTACCTGAGCAATAATTTGTGCCGTCACTGCCGTGGCCGTGGAGATCGATTTTGGGGTTTCAATTTCGGCATTGCCCATCTTAAAACCATGAGTCAGCATACCGGCTAAATCAATTAGCATGCAGTTAAACATCGGGAAAAAAGGTGCGTAATCCAAATCGTGATAATGGATCTCACCCGCTTCATGGGCCGACACCACATCTTTGGGTAAAATATGGCGAGTCGCATAATGCTTGGCCACGATACCGGCGAGCAGATCGCGCTGGGTGGGGATCACCTTTGAGTCTTTATTGGCATTTTCGTTAAGCAAAGCTGCATTACTTTGTTCAACCAGACCACGAATATCACGATTAAGTCGGCTGCTTTGCTCTCGATGAATATCTCTATCATGACGATATTCGATATACACGCGTGCTAAGGCCTTATAGGGTCCTTCCATTAGTTGATTTTCGACTGCATTTTGCAGGTCGTGGATATCCACTTCGGCCATATCGGCCATGACGAGACTCACTTGTCGCGCTACTTGAGTCGCATAGGTAACATCATCAATACCTGCTGAGTTTGCAGCGGCAACTACAGCGTCTCTGATCCTTGTTTCGTCAAAAGGCGTGCGGTAACCATCCCGCTTAATAACTACTGGCATTGTTTAATATCTCCTCAAGTAACGTTCAAAATGACACCATATATAGTGCCAATAAAACGTTTAAGCACAATATGTAGCGTATTAGGCTACAAAGTCACTCGAAGTACCTTGATCCAGATCATGGTTTTACCGATGGTATTTAGCGACAAAAGATTACTGCCAACTAGGCCACTTATCTCAAAAAGTGACCTTGACCGAACATCGAAACAAGGCTAGATAATGTAAAAAGTCGGGACAAGCTGTGAGTAAGTGTTAGTAAATTACGTAAGTCGCTTAGATAGCGCTAAATAACTGTTTAACTGGCCGCTCGATTGTTGTGAATTTCCCATAGAAGCGGCCAATTGCATGGTCGATTTCAACCCCTGCCATTGCTCTTTGTCCATTGCGGGCATATTAGTGTCGGCGTTGATCAACACAGTTAACTGAGCCGAAACCCGGGCGGCGGTTTGGCTGTATAACGCACCATCTATACCGTCCATGTTATTAAGCACGGTTTTGGCATCATCGAGCATTTTATGTAGCGCCTGATCGGGCTCCGATTGCGTTAATCCCTCTTGCTTACTGTCAATAAAGTTCAGCAGTGATTGCGGCGCATCATTGGGCTCTGGGATCTCAAATCCTGCTGAGCTTAAGCGGTTTAGTTGGCTATCTGACAGGATACCATCTTGATGTAACCGCTGTATAAGCTTAGGAATATCATTAATACTAAACGCACCAGCACTGAAGAAGTCGTCTGCCATCGCCTCAATTTTTTGGGCTCGCTGCGCCCGAGGCGATAATGACACCTCTTCTTGGGCGATCGCGCTACCGTTTGTTTGCGCCGGACGAGTTCGCTCGCCTAAGCTTACCGTGTCGGCCGGTGCATTCGCGCCTTGAGTTTGATGCTTAAGCACGCCACCATAGGCGTCGGTTACCTGTTGAGAATTAGAGGTTGTTGGAAGCTGACTGATTGGATTCATTGTCAAAATGTCGACGACTGCTAAACGATATCATGTTAAAGCAAAAACTAGGCCGCTTTTAAAAACAGGTTTAGGGACTCGATCAACTTAGCGTCTCATCGAATCCTTCATCGCGGCATACTAACTCAGTCAAGCCCCTCACATTATCTGACAACGCTAATCCTAATCATTAGCGACCGGGGGTTTCTGGGTATTCTTCGAGCACAGTGGTGATAATATGAGCCACTTTTTTAACCGCTTGCTCACCCGCCTCTATCGCTTCGTTCGCGCGATGAAACTCCATGGTGCCGATATCGGCAACATTAGGGGTGATCAACAGATCGGGAGGATCCCCCATTAAACGTACCCGTTTATGGCGTTGCTCTAAAATATCCATCGACTGTGACATCACCGCCAACATCCCCGGCTGATTACGATTACCAAGAGAGAACTTATCGGTTAATCCCGACACATAATCTCGGCCTCGCGCCAGTAGATCCATGAAGCCAACATCTTGACCTTGAGTCTTGATCTCCTCTGCAGTCGGCACCGACACTTGCGCACTGGATGACAACGACACAGGCAGTTGTTCTAGGCGTGTCTTGCGATGACCGTAAAGATCGACGGCGATAACCACATCAACCCCCATAGCTCGGCTCACCGATATCGGCACAGGGTTAACAACTGCGCCGTCAACTAACCAACGGTCGCCAATACGCGCCGGAGGCAAAATGCCTGGCATGGAGCACGACGCGCGCACCGCATGACGTAAGTTACCACGTTGAAACCAGATCTCTTGCCCGCTATACAGGTCAGTTGCCACTGCAGCAAAGGGACGCTTCATCTGTTCAATGTCGAGCACGCCAATGTGTTGCTGCATCACATCAAACACCTTTTCACCGCCAATTAAACCACCTTTCCCCCAACTTAAATCCATTAAGCCAAGAACATCCCAACTCGAAAAGCCACTCACCCATTGCTGCAGTTCACTGAGGTTATCTTGGGCATAGGCAGCACCGACCACTGAGCCAATAGAGCACCCCGCCACTTTGTCTGGTTTAATCCCCATTTTAGCTAATTCGTTGAGCACCCCAATATGCGCCCAGCCTTTAGCTGCGCCGCTGCCTAACGCGATACCGATAGTCGCCATCTATTATCTCCCTTACTCATCACTGCCCAGTATCAATTAAAGGCATAACCCTTATCTGCCATCATAGGCTAAAGCATGACGCGCGAAAATGGCTTATTTTAGCTTGATTGCGATATCCGTTATCCACGACTGCTAATCCTAATGGCTGAAAGCACCAAGTCGATGTATAATGCGCTCTTATTGATATTTTGGAGCACACCCTTGCAATTTTCAGATTTTTCACTCGATAAACGCCTACTAACCAGCCTAGAACATATGGGCATCGACAAGCCGACCGAGATCCAAGAGCAATCGATACCTGTAGGCCTATCGGGAAAGGATCTAATGGCATCGTCTAAAACCGGCTCGGGTAAGACCTTGGCGTTTTTACTGCCTGCTATGCAGCGTATTATCTCGACCAAGGCATTGAGTAAACGCGATCCTCGCGTACTCATTTTATTGCCAACTCGAGAGCTGGCAACGCAGGTATACAGCCAGTTACGACTGCTGGTCGCCAATACGCAATACAAGGCGCTTAAAATTCTTGGTGGCGAAAATTTTAATGACCAAGCGAAAGCCCTCGCCAGAGACCCACATATTGTGGTGGCGACACCTGGTCGCCTGGCCGACCATCTTAAACAGCGTCACCTGCACCTTAACGGGCTTGAATTACTTATCCTTGACGAAGCCGACCGTATGCTCGACTTAGGCTTTGCCGAGCAGCTACGCGCTATTAACCAAGCGGCCGATCATAAACGTCGTCAAACCTTGATGTTCTCTGCGACGCTAGATCATGGTGAAATTAACGAGATAGCGGATGAGCTGCTAAAAGAGCCCGTGCATGTGTCGATTGGGGCTTCAAACGTTGAAAACCAAGATATTACCCAAAAAGTCTATCTGTGCGATAACTTAGGTCACAAAGAAAAGCTGTTACTGACGCTACTGAAGCAAGAACAACATAAGCAAGTGATCATCTTTACTGCCACCCGCAGTGATACCGACCGTCTAGCCACAAAACTGGCCGATGAAGGCTTTACCACCGCCTCACTGAGCGGCGAGCTAAAGCAGTCAGCCCGTAATCAGATAATGGATCAATTTAGCCGAGGTCAACAACAGATCTTGGTCACCACAGATGTGGCTTCACGCGGCTTAGACTTACTCAACGTCTCTTTGGTGATTAACTTCGATATGCCCAAGTTAGCCGAAGAGTACATTCACCGCATTGGCCGTACTGCCCGTGCAGGTGCTAAAGGTGATGCTATATCACTCGTGGGGCCAAAAGATTGGGATAACTTCAAACAAGTGCAGCTATTTTTACGCCGCACATTTGAGCTAAGCGAAATAGCAGGATTAAAACCCAAGTTTAGCGGCCTCAAAGCCAAACCTAAAGGTAAGCCCGCCACCGCTAAAAAAGCAGCGCAAAACAAGACTAGACCCGCTAAGCCTAAATCGACCACTAAGACCAAAGATAACCGCGATAAACGCTTTATCACAGGTGTCGATATTGGCGATGCGCCTATGCTGCGCAAACCTAAGTCTACCTTGCAAGACACCCCTGAAGAATAACCGTACTTTGTAAAATGAGCGGCCAACCCGCCGCTCAACGCTTTGGGATCCCTTGCATAACGGCTAGGATTTACAGCAAAAGATGATTTTTATGGCGTAATTTGTTTTAGCAACTGCTGCTCATTATGCCAATTAAGGTTACAATAACCCCCATTACAGTTTTATTATTAGGTTTATCATGAGAGTTTGTGGCGTTGAGTTAAAAGGTGGCGAAGCCATCATCAGTTTATTAAGTTATGAAGGTGAAACCTTTAACGTGCCAGAATGCCGTTCTCGTTCATTAACGGTATCAAATTCGGCTAAAACAGAATCGATTAAAGAGTTTCATTTTGCCTTTTGTAAATTGATGGAAGACTACAAAGTCGATGAAGTGGTTTTAATCGAGCGTGAGCAAAAAGGTAAGCTTGCTGGCAGTGCCACCAGTTTTAAGATGGAAGCGGCCATCCAGTTGTGCGGCTTACCAGTACACCTGATCTCACCAGTGACCATCAAAGAGCAACTCAAGCGCAACCCGCCTATGGTGGATTTTGATGGGCTCGACCTTAAGCGTTTCCAAAAGAATGCCTTTGAAGTGGCTTACGCTTATCATAACCAACGTATCTTTGCCAAACCTGAATAATTGCCGCCATCGCGCAAGCTTTATTCATCAAAGCACGCCGGGCACCCTAGCCCGGCCGATATGAGTTCGACTAAGATCACATGACCCATCTTCATTACCTACAAGGTTACCGCCCCGAGATAATTACTCAGGTCGAGGCACTTATTGCACAAAATCGACTCAAGAACGTCCTGCAACAGCGTTATCCCGACATTCACGATATCCGCAGCGACAAAGCCCTGTACGATTACACTATCGCGCTTAAAAACCGTTATCTCAAAAAGTCGCAACCACTCAATAAGGTGCTCTACGATGACAAGATCACCTTAAAGAAGCAGGCCTTGGGTTTACACAGTTATATCGCTAAAAATCATGGCGGCAAAACCAAGACCAAAAATGAGATCCGCATCTCCTCTAAGTTACGTTATGTCCCCGAGCCCTTGCTACGCATGGTGGTGGTACATGAATTGGCGCACTTAAAGGAGAAAGATCATAACAAGGCATTTTATCAACTCTGCTGCCATATGGAAAATGATTACCACCAGTTAGAGTTTGATTTACGTTTGTGGCTTACCATGCTCGAATTAGAGTCCAACGTAACGACATAAAAAAGCCGCTATCTTAGCGGCTTTTTTATAACGAGATGTGTTGGGTTAAACAACTAACGCGCTTGGGAACACTAGCTTTGTCCCATGATCATTTTGCGCACCTTCACTAACTGCGCAAACTCATTCATCTGTTTATTGGACAATTTACTCGCCATGGGAATATCCGCTTTCATCGGATCGACTGGGCGACCATTAACGTGAAACTCATAATGCAGATGTGGACCAGTTATCCGTCCGGTTTTACCTGATAACGCAATTACCTGACCCCGAGAAACTCGCTGACCTTTATGCACTAATGCTTTGGACAAATGCAGATAACGGGTGCGGTATTTGTTACCATGCTCAATCACCACATACTTACCTGCATAGCGATGATCTGTCACCAACGACACGATACCATCACCGGGTGCCACGATTTTGGTGCCCACTGGTGTGGCAAAATCGGTACCATTATGCGGTGCAGTGCGCCCCGTCACTGGATGGTGGCGGTGACGGTTAAATCGAGAGCTGATGCGATAATTTTTTTCTAACGGTATCCGTTGAAATGCTCTGGCTAAGCTGCGGCCTTGTTCATCATAAAAGTTACCATCACTGTTTTGATAAGCATTAATACTGTTGCGACCACGCTGAATGTTCACCCCTAAGATGTCACGATTCCCCGTGACTTCACCGTCAATATACTGCTCGCTCATTAATACAGAAAAGGTATCACCGGCACGCAAATCACGAGCAAAATTGAGTTTTTCTTTTAGTAATGATTCGATACGTTGAATGTCAGCAGCATTAAGCCCCACGCGCTGCGCCGACAGATAAAATGAACCTTGAATATCACCGGCCAGTGAGCGATTTTGCCAAATGCCATCGATATTGATCTCTTCGACATTAAAACCGCCTTCCTCGTAACGGCTGAAAACCACTTGACGAGCAGCATTAAAATACAGTTCTAGTTGCGTTAATTGACCACTGTCATCGAGCCAAAAACGAATAATATTACCCGGTTTTAATGTATCTAAAGCCAGAATATTGAGATCGGCTTCGAGTACCTTATACATGGTTTGATGATCGACATTGGCATCTAAAAACAAGCCGCTTAGGGTATCACCACTGACGATAGTTTTGACGTAGTCAGGACGAGTAGCGACGCCTGACTCTGCCATCATCTGCTCTGCTGGTAACACGAATGACTCGATATCAAGCGCGACAGGGATCCGCTGGGGTAACATTTGTTGCTGACTCGGCCATAAAAGCGCGATGCCAACTAGACCACAAGAGGCCATTAATAGCTTCTTATGGGGCGACGGCAAGGCGAATAAACGTGCTAGAGACATATTGACCAAAGAAAATTTATTTGTTCGCAACCTATGCCTCTACTTTTATTATGGTTGTTTCAATTGACAGTATTTATCGCTGGATGCGAAAACCGAGGTCAAGTTATATCAAAACTTTCGCCAGATACAAATAGATCTAGAGAATAAATTAAGCTAATAAAATGCCATATGCTCTGACTGGCATTAGCCCATTAAAACCTTTATTTAAATAAATTAAGGTTTTAGGTGCGCTGCCATCTCTGCCCCAATTTTTTTACGCATATCCATTAATCGAATAGCAGACTCACGCATCTCTTTATCACTGTCTGTTTGAGGTATCCATTCAGGCACCTCTGTCGGCTGGCCTTCATCATCAACTGCAACCATGATCACCACGCAATGGGTCGTCAAATGACGTTCGGCATGCTTAGGGTCACCCGCTTTTACATCAATCCCTAAATGCATGGACGTACGTCCGGTATAAACCACTTTGGCGCTAACTTCGACAATATTACCCACATGGATAGGTTTGACAAAGCGGATGCCGCCAGCATAAACGGTAATGCAATATTTACCACTCCATCCAGCTGCACATGCATAAGCCGCTAAATCGATCCATTTCATCACGGCGCCACCGTGAACTTTCCCGCCAAAATTGACATCGGCCGGCTCGGCTAAAAATCGTAGTGTGATGTTTCTTTCTGTTCCAGCCATGTAATTGAACTCTGTATGATTCACTTGGCTAAAGTGTACTGTAAATAGCGTAAATCGAATATCTAAGATTAACGATTTACGCTGTAATGTTAACCAAACATCATCACTAACACGCATGAAAAGACAATTAACGGTAATGCAAGGCGAAATAACCACAATTGAATCGAGGCGCTAATAAAGCGTTCAAGTTTTAATATTGGATAAGCTAACAAGCCCCCCATAAACAGCAACAATACCTCAACACCTGCAAGCGTGTTGGTATCACCACCGGCATAAATCGCTGTGACTAACAGCGCAAACCAGACAGACGCAAACGCCGTCGCGGCACAGACAAAGGTCTTCATTCCTATACTGAGTTTTATTGCGCTTTCGCCACGGATCATAGTACTTAAATTCGCAGTCAAAGCCCCCACTAACGGCATTAAAGGCACAACGAATAAATTTAGCACGATAGGTTCCTAATCATAGCAGTAACATAAATAGAGCCGAATTATCTGCTGATATCGACAACTTGCCAATAGAGATGAATTAAGCTTAATCCACCTGCCATCTAGTGTTGATCACCCATAAAAAAAGCACCCTAAGGTGCTTTAATAAAACAAGATGGTTTATTCACCACGTTTAAACAATAACGAGCCGTTGGTGCCACCAAATCCAAATGAGTTACAAAGTGCATACTCAAACTGATGTTGGCGGGCTTTATGGGCAACGAAGTCCAAATCGCATCCCTCATCAGGATTATCCAAGTTAAGGGTTGGTGGCACTATCTGATCTCGTAGGGCCAACAAGGTAATAATCGCCTCAACCGCACCAGCAGCCCCTAAAAGATGGCCTGTCATCGACTTAGTTGAACTCACTAATAGCTCATAAGCATGCTGCTCAAATACTGATTTAACCGCTGCGACTTCGGCTTTATCACCAGCTGGGGTCGACGTACCATGAGCATTAATATAACCCACTTGCGCCTTATCAATACCGGCATCATTGATCGCGTTAACCATAGCTGCAGCAGCGCCTGCGCCATCGGCTGGCGGCGAAGTCATATGAAAGGCGTCGCCGCTCATACCGAAACCGACCAGTTCACCGTAGATAGTGGCACCGCGCGCTTTAGCTCGCTCATATTCCTCTAACACCATCACACCAGCACCATCACCGATGACAAAACCATCACGATCTTTGTCCCATGGACGACTAGCCGCTGTTGGATCATCATTTCGAGTCGAAAGTGCTTTAGCTGAAGCAAAACCGCCGACCGCTAACGGACAAGTTACATCTTCTGCCCCGCCAGCAACCATCACATCAGCATCGCCATAGGCAATGGTGCGGGCTGCAAAACCAATATTGTGTACACCTGTAGTGCAAGCGGTGGTTACCGCAAAATTAGGGCCTGTCATGCCATATTTTATCGACAGGTGACCAGCTATCATATTGATAATGGTGCTAGGAACGAAAAAGGGTGAAATCTTGCGGGGGCCACCTTTTAATAGCGCTGAGTGACCCGCCTCGATCAGTGGCATGCCGCCCATGCCTGCACCTATCGCGGTACCCACTCGGGTTGGATCTTCTTGCTCCATATTTAATCCAGCATCTTCTATGGCTTGGATACCTGCAGCCATGCCATACTGAATAAACAGATCCATCTTACGCGCTTCTTTTTTGGGCAGATATTGCTCAACATCAAAATCTTTTACCGACCCACTAAAGCGGGTGGAAAATTCAGATGCATCAAATTTTGTGATTGGCGCGATACCGCTCTGTCCTGCAATTAATGCTTTCCAGGACGTCTCTACGGTATTGCCTACAGGAGTGACGAGACCAAGACCTGTTACGACTACACGACGTTTAGACACGTTTTCACCTTTTGACTAAAGTAATGACGATATGCCTCAAGAGGCAATGAAATGATTGGGCTTACTAATCTTATAGCACATTAAGGGGCGAGAGTTGCCTCTGCACACGGACGGTGCTGAGCATGTTCATAAGCCGAAAACAAAAACAGGCGGCATAAATGCCGCCTGTTTTCTAGAATTCAGTATTACTGATTCTTAGAAACGTAATCGATCGCTGCTTGAACAGTGGTGATCTTTTCAGCTTCTTCATCAGGGATCTCAGTGTCAAACTCTTCTTCTAGAGCCATTACCAACTCAACGGTGTCCAGAGAATCTGCACCTAGGTCGTCAACGAAAGATGCTGCTGGTTTAACGTCTTCTTCTTTAACGCCCAGTTGCTCGATAATGATTTTCTTTACACGTTCTTCGATGTTGCTCATTAGTTTCTTTCCTATTCAAATTACGCACTTGCGTAAGATTGCGAGTAGTTTATTCAATTTGGCACACAATGCAAGCTTAACTTTTGTGGTCTAACCACGAAACCTACGCAAATTTACGCCCAAATTCAATCAAAATCAGCCAGTTGTTTTAACTGACGATTACACCATGTACATGCCGCCGTTCACATGCAGAGTTTCCCCTGTAATGTAAGCAGCTGAATCCGAGGCTAAAAATAGTACGGCATTCGCAATTTCTTGCGGTTGACCTAATCTTTCCATCGGAACTTGCGACATGATACCTTTTTGCTGCTCTTCAGTCAGCTCATCTGTCATATCAGTCTGAATAAATCCAGGTGCTATAGCATTCACTGTTATTTGACGAGATGCAACCTCTCTGGCCAGAGATTTTGTAAATCCGATCAATCCTGCTTTAGCCGCGCAGTAGTTAGTTTGACCTGCATTGCCCATTGTACCGACAACTGAGCCAATGTTAATAATACGACCCTGACGTTTTTTCATCATAGAACGCATCACTTGCTTAGAGGTGCGATAAACAGATGTCAGATTGGTATCGATAATATCGAGCCACTCATCTTCTTTCATGCGCATTAACAAGTTATCACGTGTGATACCTGCGTTATTGACAAGAATATCAACATCGCCAGCTTTTTCTTTGATCGAGGTAAACAATTGGGCCACTGACTCACTGTCGGTCACATTTAATACTAAGCCAAACCCCTTGTCCCCAAGATAATCTTGGATAGCTGCCGCACCGCGCTCACTGGTAGCGGTACCAATAACGGTGGCACCAGCCTGCACTAACGTTTCAGCCACTGCGCGGCCAATACCTCGGCTAGCTCCTGTGACCAAGGCAACCTTGCCTGTTAAATCAATAGTAAAACTCATTAATAACTCCTTTATTCACTCAGTGCTGCAACTGTGACAGGGTCGTTTGCCACTTGAGCACTTAGTGATCGATTAATTCTTTTCGCAAGACCGGTTAATACTTTACCTGGCCCCACTTCAACCAACTGTGTTACGCCATCTGCTGCCATAGCATCTACCGTTTCAGACCATCTTACTGGGCAATAAAGCTGACGCACTAAGGCATCTTTTATGGCGTCAGCCGCTTGTGGCGCAGCGACATCAACATTATTGATAACATCAATGACAGGTATGTTAAATTCAATGGCAGCTAAGGCTTCAGCTAATTTGTCCGCTGCGGGCTTCATTAACTCGCAATGCGAAGGCACGCTCACAGGCAGTGCCACTGCCATTTTAGCACCAGCCGCTTTACATGCTGCTGCGGCACGTTCTACCGCGGACTTTTCACCCGCAATAACCACTTGGCCAGGACTATTATAGTTAACGGGGCTAACAACGGCGCCTTGTGCGGCTTCATCACAAGCCGTTTGGATCGCCTCATTATCTAAACCTATAATGGCATACATAGCACCGGTCCCAGCTGGAACGGCTTGTTGCATCAACTGTCCACGAAGTTCAACCAGTTTTACCGCATCGGTAAAACTCATCACACCAGCGCAGACTAAAGCTGAATATTCACCTAGGCTGTGACCAGCAAGTATGGCAGGCTTAGGTGCATTGGTTGATGCAATCACACGCCAAATGGCAACACTTGCTGTTAGCAATGCTGGCTGGGTTTTATCGGTTTGATTAAGGGTTTCATCGGGTCCCTCTTGAACAAGTTGCCATAAGTCATAGCCTAATACCTGGCTCGCTTCAGCAAAAGTTTGTCCGATAACATCATGCTCAGCGGCTAAATCGGCCAGCATTCCTACGGCCTGAGAACCTTGCCCAGGAAAAACATAAGCAATCTTTTCCATTTTATATACCTTTACTCAATCTATATCTTGTCAACAACAATACTAAAAGCGCACTAGCGCACTGCCCCAAGCAAATCCGGCACCAAAGGCTTCTAGCAACAATAGCTGACCACGTTGAATGCGACCATCACGCACCGCTTCATCCAG
Organism: Shewanella algidipiscicola; assembly: GCF_900380485.1. Classification (NCBI taxonomy): domain Bacteria; kingdom Pseudomonadati; phylum Pseudomonadota; class Gammaproteobacteria; order Alteromonadales; family Shewanellaceae; genus Shewanella; species Shewanella algidipiscicola. Next base: position 657,310 of record NZ_OXJV01000001.1, read on the forward strand.
TGCAATTGGCACGGAAGCGGCTGAGGTGTTGCCATGTTTTGCTAAAGTTAACACCACTTTATCTAAACTCATATCGAGCTTTTTAGCGGTCGCTTTTATAATGCGGAAATTAGCTTGATGAGGAACTAACCAGTCGATATCAGCTTTATCAATTTGATTAATACGTAATGTTTCGGTGACTACGTGCGACAACTGCGTGACGGCAACTTTAAAGACATCATTGCCTTTCATCGTCATGTAACCTAACGCTTCAGAACTTTCACCCGCTCGTGGTGGGAATGAACATTTGAGCAGGTCACCCTGACGACCATCGGCATAGATGTGAGTCGATAAGATACCCGGTGTATCAGAGGCACCTATCACAGCCGCGCCAGCACCATCACCAAATAAAATAATCGTTGAGCGATCTTCAGGTTGGCACAGACGTGATAATACATCAGCACCAATGACTAACACTTTTTTAGCCGCACCAGTTTTAACAAACTGATCTGCAACCGATAAAGCGTAGACAAAACCTGAACAAGCGGCAGCGACATCAAATGCGGGAATGGTGTGAACACCGAGTAAAGCCTGTATCTCACATGCAGCGGCAGGAAAAGCATTACTGGCACTGGTGGTGCCGCACACTATCATGTCTAACTCACTTGCTGCTATACCTGCCATTTCAAGCGCTTTAACTGCCGCTTGATAACCCATGGTCGATACAGATTCATCTTTGGCCGCTATTCTGCGCTCTGAGATACCGGTACGTTCAACAATCCACTGGTCACTGGTTTCCACCATTTTTTCCAGATCGTGATTACTACGGACTTGCGCTGGCAAATAACTACCAGTTCCGAGAATTTTTGTATGCATAAGGAGATATCAGTTATTTATGTCTAAAAGGATCGACTCAAGACGTTCTTCAATCATCTTGGGGAGTCGACGTTGCGCTTCGGTTACAGCCAAACTAATTGCTTGCAAATAGGCAGACTCATCCGCGCTTCCATGACTTTTTACTACAATTCCGCGCAATCCTATCAGACTTGCCCCGTTATAGTGGTCGGGGTTCATCTGATTTAAAACACTATTGATGCGCGGAGCGATTAACTTGGCCATTAACCGAACAAAAAAGCCTTGAGTTAATCCTTTCTTTAACTGATGCACGAGGAGCCTTGCAATGCCCTCGGAGGTTTTAAGCGTGATATTACCGACAAACCCATCACAGACGATGACATCAACATTACCTAAATAGATATCATCACCTTCAATAAAGCCGGTGTAATTAATTTGTGGACTCTGTTGCAATAACTGCCCAGCTTGCTGAACTTGATCGTTACCCTTTATCTCTTCAATACCGACATTGAGCAAAGCCACTTTAGGTGAAGGGTTCTTATCGACCGCTTCACATAATACCGACCCCATCACCGCGAATTGAAATAAGGTTTCCGAGCAACATGACACATTTGCCCCTAAGTCGAGTAAGTAAACCGGTTTTTGATTTACCGCAGGCAGACAACTGACTAGAGCAGGCCTGTCTATGCCGGGTAAGGTTTTCAGTAATACTTTAGAAATTGCCATTAACGCACCGGTATTCCCGGCGCTGATACAGGCTTGTGCCTTGTTATCACGAACTAATTCAATGGCGAGGCGCATTGAACTTTGCTTACAATTACGCAAAGCATGCACTGGGCGATCACACATTTTCACCACTTCAGTGGTATGAATAATTTCAATTCGTGACAGTAACGACGATTCACATTGGCGTAATAGAGGCTCTATTTGCGATCTATCGCCAACCATAATGACATTTAGGAAGGGGTATAAACGAAGTGCCTGCAGGGTTGCAGGCACTGTGATGCAGGGGCCAAAATCGCCCCCCATCGCATCTAACGCAAGCGTCAGATCAGTCATATAATTATCAACAAATTACTTGTTGATAACCTTTTGACCGCGGTAGAAACCGTCTGCTGTCACATTGTGACGACGGTGTAGTTCACCACTCGTAGCGTCCACTGACAATTGAGCAGTGCTCAATGAATCGTGTGAACGGCGCATACCGCGCTTTGAACGAGATTTTTTATTCTGTTGTACAGCCATTTGACCTGTCTCCTAGATTACTTGCTCTTCAGTTTTTCTAACACTGCAAACGGATTTGGACGCTCCAGTTGAGCGGGTTCAATCTCGCCTACTACTATATCTTGATCGCCCAAGCTGCAACTTCCGTCAACATGCATAGGGATCAGAGGCATAGCTACGATCAATTCATCTTCAATCAATTGATGCAGACGAACTTCACCTATCTCATTGCACTCAATAGGGTCATACGCATCCGGGAGCTCATCGATTTCTGCCTCAGACCCACAAGGGCTAAAACAAAAGTCGACCGTAACCTCTGTGGTAAATAGTGTCATGCAACGTTGACAATTCAGAGTGAGCTCCGTCACAGCCTTCCCTTTCAGGTAGACTATCCCCTGTATATCTACGCCACATTCAAGCGACACTGCCACATCGGAACAGTCGCCGGCACATAATTCATTTAACCGTTTTAACTGCACACCAGGAATCATGCCTTCATAAGAAAGCTTGCTTGCCGCCGCGCGGTTTGGATCAATTGAAACCGGTATCTTTACTGTTTGCATAAGGCGCGCATATTATAGTTTGAATTACTCTTAGTCAAAGGAAAATTCACTACCTTTACCATTCAAGGTAGTTATTCTTAAAAACTCATGAATAAATCAAAAATTATTGGAGGCAAAATTCTACCCAAGCGCTCAGTGATACTCAAGCCCCGCGCGCTTAAAATAGAAGCATTCATTCACTAATTTTAGTCGAATACTAACAGATTTTAGTTGGTGGTCGCATAGTATGACACAATCAGACATTAACTGATGTGCCAACCAGCCATTGTTAGTAAGATTGTATGCCATTATCTTATCTTGAAATAGTTTAACTAAGGCCCATTAATGACACCGCTCATTGTTTTAGCATCAACCTCTAGCTACCGTAAATCATTGCTGGAAAAATTATGTATTACTTTTGATACTTGCGCGCCCGAAGTGGACGAAACCCCAAACATCAATGAAACGGCTCCTGATTTGGTGACGCGCCTAGCAATCGCCAAGGCAAAGGCTGGGGCCAAAGGTCAGTCTTCCGGACTCATTATTGGCTCAGATCAGGTTGCAGTGGTTAATGGACAAATCGTGGGTAAACCATTAACCCAAGAAAACGCAGTAACACAACTGATGAACGTCTCAGGCAAAAGCGTTACCTTTTATACTGCTATTGCGCTCTACAATGTGGTTACTGACAGTATCGAAGTACGATGCGAGCCCTTTATTGTCCACTTTAGAGTGCTGACAGAAGCGCAGATACGCTATTACATAGCAAAAGAACAGCCGCTTAATTGCGCCGGCAGCTTTAAATGCGAGGGTTTTGGTATCGCCCTATTTACTCGCCTTGAAGGACGCGATCCCAATACTTTAGTGGGGCTACCGCTTATCGCACTCACCGAGATGCTGCTCAATCAAGGGGTCGATATCCTAACGCCGCCTGCTGACGCTAGGTTGATCTCCGGTTAAACAAGCCAAATAAGTGATTAAGTATGGTTGTACAAGCTAAGCTCAATATCGCATTAAACACATTGTTAAATACTCAAAGTATCCTTGATATCGCAGAGGCAATGAATGGCTTTAGCCCCCCAGTAAACGGCCAGCAATACAAATTAAGAAATCGTAAAATTCCTGAGTAAAAACGACTCATCAACGCCAATTTACGCCTTTAGCTTAATATCAGCAGAATGATCACGACTGTGGCTATGTATCAGGCGTCAGTGCAACAATTTAGCAGGAGTAATTAACGCTGAGCAGTGATCGCAATATATAGATCAGGGGTTGATGAGACAACAGCAACAGGTAAGGCCGCACTTAATCGCTCTGCACTATGGGCACCATAGCTCACACCAATGGCATCCATTCCTGCATTACGGGCCATATTGAGATCATGAATTGAATCACCAATCATCACCGCCTTTTCTGGTGCCACCGTCAATTGTTGTAATAATTGCTGCAACATTTGTGGGTGCGGTTTACTGTGGGCTTCATCGGCGCAGCGACTCGCAACAAAGTGCTGGGTAAATCCGGTCTCATGCAACACTCGGTTTAATCCAGCTCGGGCTTTGCCAGTTGCTACAGCCAACTGGTGACCCGATGCCTTTAAGGATAACAGTAACTCTTCTGCCCCATCGAAGACAGGGCTTGGTGTTTGGTTGAGCTGCAAATATTGTTCACGATAAACATTAATCATGTTCTGACGAGTCTGATGAGAGGCGCTCGGATACAACACATTTAATGCTTCATCCATGGACAAACCGATAATATCGCGCACGGCCGTCTCAGTAGGCACCAATAAGTTCAACTCTTTTGCCGTTTGTTGCATACATGCCACAATTTTACCGACCGAGTCCATTAGCGTACCGTCCCAGTCGAATATGACTAATTCGTATCGTTTCATACTTTTTCCAATTTCGATAATAGCTGTTCTAACGCCTTATCTAATGGCGCCTTGACCTGCATAACCTCTTCCGTACTCGGATGAATAAATTTCAGCTGCGCTGCATGCAAAAATAAACGATTAAGCCCTAATGCTCGCATCGAATCATCAAAATTCTGCTCACTGTACTTGTCGTCACACGCTATGGGATGGCCTGCATATTGGCAATGCACTCGAATTTGATGAGTTCGACCAGTAACTGGGCTTGCCTGCACTAGCGTCGCCCCTTTATAACGCTGCTTTATTTTAAAGCGCGTCTCAGAGGCTTTTCCCTCTTGATTAACCCGTACAATCCGCTCACCCGATTTTAGAGTCAGTTTTAATAGTGGCGCATTCACGACTTTATCATGGCTCTGCCACTCCCCCCGCACTAGTGCGTAGTAATCTTTCTGCATTTTTTTATAACGTAATTGATCATGCAGATGTTTAAGCGCACTGCGCTTCTTGGCGATCAGTAGAACGCCCGAGGTGTCTTTATCTAATCGGTGCACTAATTCAAGAAATTTTTGTTGTGGCCTAAGTGAGCGCATCGCTTCAATAACACCAAAATCGACGCCACTCCCCCCATGAACCGCAATGCCCGCAGGCTTATTAAGCACAATAAGCCAGTTGTCTTCGAATACGATACGCGCTTCAAGTTGCGAAACCTTGGTTAACTTAGCGCTCGGCGCGGGCTTGTCATCACTGGCCGATACCCGAACAGGCGGGATACGAACAATATCGCCATCTTGTAATTTATACTCAGGTTTAATCCGTTTCTTGTTTACCCGCACTTCACCTTTACGCACGATACGATAGATCATGCTCTTAGGAACGCCCTTGAGTTTAGTCACAAGAAAATTGTCGATTCGTTGACCTAAATGATCTTCATCTATAGTAACCAATTCGACTTTATTTAGAGGTTGTTGATTATTCATACTACGCCTTGCTCTCGTTCAAGCCGCTTATTGTACACAACTAACAACTTTTATGCCTTTCCATTTGCTGAATTTCTGGTTTGTTGCTATATTTGCCACGCCAATGGGGTTAAATGATGAATAAAGTGTTCACGCTTCCCCCAAAGCATGCGCTAAAAGCGGAGAGTAAAAAACATTACTACTGAGTAGCAAATCATTGATTTACAAGTCGTTGCATCAAAAATAAACCGAGAAAACGCGTTTGAACGACTAAACCCAGTATCTATGCCACATTTCAAAGAGGTTTCTCCAGCAAATAGCGCTCCAAATTCGAAGTTTAATTCTAACTCGTCATCAGACTGACGCTTATCGATTTTGGCATTACAGGAAAGTACATAGAATTTATGGGGTTGGTTGACGTTTTACAACGAATTCCTTGTTTTTAGTAATATTAAAAAATAAGCCATAAATAGGTTGCGACACGCAGTGATTGCGTTTTACAGACAATGCGCACCTTAGCCCAGAACCAAGCCGCGAGGCTTCACTCATCAAATCTGGGCCCGTAATGCATCGAAATTTGCGAGTCTGATGACCCTATTTTAAGAAGAAATACGTCATCATGAAACGGATGTTAATTAATGCAACTCAATCTGAAGAGTTGCGCGTTGCCCTCGTTGATGGGCAACAACTGTATGACCTAGATATCGAAAGCCCAGGTCACGAACAGAAAAAAGCCAATATTTACAAAGGTAAAATTACCCGCGTAGAACCCTCTCTAGAAGCCGCGTTTGTAGACTATGGCGCCGACCGCCATGGCTTCTTGCCATTGAAAGAAATTGCGCGCGAATACTTTCCTAACGGTTACTCGTTCCAAGGCCGCCCTAACATCAAAGAAGTGGTGAAAGAAGGTCAAGAAGTCATTGTTCAAATAGATAAAGAAGAGCGCGGCAATAAAGGCGCAGCATTAACGACCTTTATCAGCTTGGCCGGCTCTTATTTGGTACTGATGCCAAACAATCCTCGCGCTGGGGGTATTTCTCGTCGTATCGAAGGTGATGAGCGTACCGAACTAAAAGCGGCGATGTCTGAGCTTGAAGTGCCACAAGGCATGGGGCTTATTGTCCGTACCGCCGGTGTAGGTAAAGATGCCGCGGAATTAAAGTGGGACTTAAAAGTCTTGCAGCACCACTGGACCGCTATTGAAGAAGCAGCTAAAACACGTCCAGCGCCATTTCTTATTCACCAAGAAAGTAACGTTATCGTGCGTGCTATCCGCGATTACTTACGCCGTGATGTAGGCGAAGTCCTTATCGACCATCCGCGTATTTATGAGCAAGCTAAACAGCATGTTGCACTCGTTCGCCCTGACTTTGTCGACCGCATTAAGCACTATGATGCCGAAGTACCACTGTTTACTCACTTCCAGATTGAAACCCAAATCGAATCGGCTTTCCAGCGTGAAGTGCGTCTGCCATCTGGTGGGTCAATTGTTATCGACCCGACCGAAGCATTAACGTCAATCGATATTAACTCTGCCCGTGCCACCAAAGGCGGTGATATTGAAGAGACAGCTCTGAACACCAACCTTGAAGCCGCCGACGAAATTGCACGCCAATTACGTTTACGTGACCTAGGTGGTTTGGTGGTGATTGATTTCATCGATATGACCCCAGTCAGACATCAACGTGAAGTTGAAAACAGAATGCGCGATGCCGTTCACCACGACAGAGCGCGCGTACAACTAGGGCGTATTTCGCGTTTTGGTTTGATGGAAATGTCACGTCAACGCTTGCGTCCATCACTGGAAGAGTCTGCTGCCCACTTGTGCCCACGTTGTCATGGTCAAGGTACGATTCGCGGTACCGAATCATTAGCGCTGTCCATTTTGCGCCTAATGGAAGAAGAAGCGATCAAAGAGAACACCTCGCAAATTGAAGCCGTGGTACCTGTGGATGTTGCTGCATTTCTACTCAATGAAAAACGCAAGGCGATCCGCATCACCGAGCAGCGTCACAACGTCGAAGTCTATGTGATCCCAGATCCCAACATGACCACACCCGATTATCGTGTTTCACGTCACCGTAAAGATGACCAAATTAGCGAATCAAGCTACAAGCTACTTGAAAAGCAAGAGTCTAAACTTTATGAGCCACGTAAACTTGAACGTGCCGCTTCACCAGAGCCAGCATTAAAAGGCTACGCAGCGCCAACACAAGAGCCAAAGTCTGAGACTCCTGCTCAGAAGCCTGTACAAAAAGCCGCTGACGTTAAGCAGCCTGGCTTATTGTCAAAGCTACTTACTGCTGTGAGTAATCTCTTTAGCGCCAGTGAGCCAAGCAAAGAAGAGACTGAAAGCAAATCTCAGCCTCGTCGTAATACACAAAGCCGTAGTAATGGTCGTCGCAACACCCGTCGTAACGATACTCGTAAAAATCGTGATGACAGCGACAACAAAGAGACTGATAACAAGCGCACCCGCTCGCCTAAGGCTGATGCAAGTGATGCTCGCCCAACTAAAGCGCGTAATGACAACAAGCGTGTTAAACGTGACGATACCAAAACACGCAGCCCACAAAAGGCCGCTGAAGAGGTTAGCACAGAGCAAGAGCAGCAACCTAAACAGGAAGCCGCAAGAGAGCGTCGTCAACGTCGTAACATGCGTCGTAAAGTCCGTGTTCAGACCGAACAGCAACAAGCTGATGAAGCAGCGTTAGCATTGCAAGCACAAACTCAAGATGTCGAGGTTGAGCCAAAGTCTGATACCAAACAAGCTGATGTAGCAACGCCACAAGATGAGCAAAATGCCCGTCCAAAGCGTCAACCTCGTAAAGCTAAGCCAAAGCAAAATAAAGCGGCAGATAACGCAGCAAATGCTTCGGAGTCTAGCGCTGTTGAATCAAAAGCTGTTGATACTGATGCTGAATCCTTAAAAGCTATTGAACCAAAACCAGCGCAAAACGCTGACTCGGCTAACGAGACGCAATCTACGCAAGAGCAGGCTCAGAGTGATAATGAAACAGCAATTCAAGCTCAAGCGAATAATGATGACAACTCAGCCGACAACAATGACGCAGACGCCGATAACAAACGTGAGCCACGTGATGGTCAACGTCGCAGTCGTCGTAGTCCTCGTCACCTGAGAGCTGCAGGCCAACGTCGTCGTCGTGACGAAGATGGCGACCAAGAAAGCCGCTCAGACAATGGCCAGCCAGCGTTCATCCCCAATGATGTTGAAACCGCGCCAATCCTTGATAATGATGTGGCTCAGTCTGGCACCACTAACCCGGTGAACAACATCGAGCCTGTGCCGCAAACCTCTGGTGAAACGGCTGCGTCAGATGAAGCACCAGCGAAAGTCACGGTTAACGCAGAAACTACCGAAGTCAAAACGACAGAAGCTAACGCATCAACTGATACTGTAGCTCAAGAGACTCAGGCTGTAGTTACCGCGACAGATGGTTCAGAGAACCGTGACGCAAAAGCAGACAAAAAGGCCTCTAAGCCTAAAGGCCGTGCCACTTCATCATCAAGTGCATCAAGCGCATCAAGCGCATCAAGCACTTCAGCCAAAACCACTGGCGACAGTGTCAAGGCTGATGATGTAGCTGATAATGTTAAAGCTGATAAAGCTGAGGTTGTACCGGCGGCTAACGCGCAAGCAGCGACCCAAGAGGATATCGCTAAACCTATTGAAGCCACGGTAGAACCAGTAACTACAGTAGAGCCAGTAGCAAACGTTGAAGTGTCTGCAGATGTGGATACCGCTACGGATTCGACTCAAGCTTCGCCTAAGTCGGTTTCTGCGCCTATGGCCAAGCCAGCTAAGATTGAAGCAACGGCAGTATCTACTCAACCTAAAACGTCGGCACCTGCAGTGGCAGTGTCGGTAGCAAAGGCTAAAACGGCAGCTAAACCCACCAGCCGTTTTGGTACTATGGTCAGTTCGAGCATGACTAAGCCAACGATAGAGGCTCGTCCCAATGTTGACATCCCCACTGGGCGTCAATATGAGGCGTCAACAAAAGAAGCAACGACTGAGCCGACAACTCGTGGTAATAGTGCCAATTCGGAGATGGCTCGTCCTTAAGGGATAGCCATTATTGAACTCAAAAAGCCATGCTGAGCAGCATGGCTTTTTATTTTACTGTGGTCAAAATTTTGCTAGTATGCGCGACCCATTCCACTTCAACCTATCATTTAATATCAGAGGCTAAATGTTCGATCTTATTCGCCACAAAACCGCTAGCCATAGAGCCGATTTACTTTCGGGGTTAACCGTTGCGTTAGCCTTGGTACCAGAAGCTGTCGCCTTTGCATTCGTTGCTGGCGTAGAGCCCATGGTTGGTCTTTATGCAGCCTTTATCATGGGACTGGTCACCGCATTGATTGGTGGACGCCCAGGAATGATTTCAGGTGCAACTGGCGCCATGGCCGTCGTCATGGTGGCACTGGTAGCCGAACACGGTATTCAGTACCTATTTGCAGCCGTCGTACTCGCTGGACTTATCCAGATTAGCTGTGGCCTGCTCAAATTAGGCAAGTTTATTCGCATCGTGCCTTACCCTGTAATGATTGGTTTCGTCAACGGCCTTGCGATTGTGATTTTTCTGGCACAGCTTGGTCAATTCAAAGCCCCCGATGCTAATGGAGTACTGACTTGGTTACCGCAAGATCAACTCATGCTGATGTTAGGGTTAGTAGCATTAACAATGGCGATTATTCAGTTTTTGCCTAAGCTGACAAATGCTATCCCCTCTTCTCTGGCGGCTATCCTCACGGTAACGGCCTTGGTAGTCTATTTCGATCTTGATACCCGCAACGTATTAGACTTCTTAAAGTCTATGAGTGGTGATGACAATGCCACCATAGCAGGCTCGCTGCCAACATTTGCCATCCCTGAAGTGGCCTTTAACTTAGAAACCTTATACATTATTTTGCCCTACTCCTTTATTCTTGCTGCAGTCGGCTTAATCGAGTCACTATTAACCCTCACAGTGATCGACGAAATGACTGGCACTCGTGGCAAAGGTAACAAAGAGTGTATTGGTCAAGGCATTGGTAATATGACCAGCGGCTTCTTTGGTGCCATGGGTGGTTGTGCCATGATTGGTCAATCGATGATTAATATCAACTCTGGCGGGCGTGGACGTCTCTCGGGGATCACGGCTGCTGTAGCACTCCTGGCCTTTATCTTATTTGGCTCATCTTTAATCGAAATGATCCCTCTGGCGGCGCTAGTTGGTGTGATGTTTATGGTTGTTCTCGGTACGTTTGAATGGGCCAGCTTTAAGGTAATGCGTAAAGTGCCTAAGCACGATGCTTTCGTGATCATCTTAGTTACCGTTGTCACCGTGTTTACCGATCTTGCGTTTGCAGTATTTGTGGGCGTGATTGTGTCCGCCTTGGTATTTGCTTGGGAACATGCAAAGCACATCAACGTGGATGTGAGCCAAGATGCTAACGGCTGGAAAGTGTACAAGCTCAATGGTCCGCTCTTCTTTGGTTCGGTGGCTCACTTCTTAGAACTGTTTGATGCTAAATCTGATCCACAAGATGTTATCGTTGACTTCCAAAACTCACGGGTGTGCGATCACTCCGCGTTAGGTGCAATCGACACTTTAGCCGAACGTTACGTGAGCAGTGGTAAAAAACTGCATTTACGTCACTTAAGCCAAGATTGTAAGCAATTGCTGCACAAAGCAGGCGATCTGGTTGAGGTTAACTTTATCGAAGATCCGCACTACAAGATTGCCGATGATAAACTCGACTCATAGGCAGCCCTCCCCATAGGCGCTCATGATATTAATTTGTGAGTTAAGTATTAAAAAGGCGCATCTGCGCCTTTTTTATTGCTTGTCTATTATGAGTAGTTAAGAGCGACTCATAGTAGCTACCTTTTCGTGGCTAACTTTGCTTAATTTTATCGGCAAAGCGCGTCTTAAACTTATCCACCTTAGGTTTAACCACCAACTGGCAATAAGGTTGCTCACCATTGTTGGCAAAATAATCCTTATGGTAAGCTTCCGCCGGATAAAAATGTTGAAACGCCACTAATTCGGTCACTATCGGCGCATCAAATAGCTGGGCTTCAGTAAGCTTGGCTATCAGGGCTGATGCGGTATTTATTTGTGCTTCATCATGGGCAAAAATGACCGAACGATACTGTGTCCCAACATCATTGCCCTGACGATTTAACGTGGTGGGGTCGTGACTATTAAAAAATACATCGAGTAATTCAGCAAAGCTAATTTGCTCTGCATCAAACTCAATATGCACTACCTCTGCATGGCCAGTCGTCCCAGTGCACACTTGTTTATAATTGGCGCTGGTTTCATCACCACCGCTATAGCCAGATTGTACCGATGTCACCCCATCAAGCTGAGCAAAAATGGCCTCTAAACACCAAAAGCAACCACCACCTAGGGTAGCCCATTGATGCTTGTTAGTAACAGGCGTTGCAATTGCCGGTTTAAACACCATAGATGCCGAATTAACACAATGGCGGGTATTTTTCTCCGTTAAATATTCGCCTTCAAATACATGGCCCAAGTGCGCGCCACACTGCTGACAGACTATTTCGGTACGCTGACCGTCGGCATCGGCTAAACGTTTAATAGCACCTGGGATCTCATCATCAAACGCAGGCCAACCACAATGGGCATTAAATTTATGCTCACTGCGATATAAAGGCGCATCACACCGCTTACAATGATAAACGCCTAAGGCATCATGATGGTTATATTCACCACTAAAAGGCTGCTCAGTGCCCTTGCCTTCGATAACATACTGCTCGAACTCGGTTAATTCACGCATAGATAACTACTCTCTATTGATTCTCTTTTTACGGCTAAATGGCGCCACCAAGATGCCGATACACTAACACACGGTAACAGATTAAAGACCGACTGATTGAGTCTGATATTACACTATAGGCTAGGATCCTTCAGTGTTAATACTATCAGTTAACCACCCAAATAAAGGCCAGTGATCATTACGAAGCACACGGGTTATAGGGACAATATTAAGGTGATATGCATCACACTTAATTTGCCCAACAGCAGCGACAACGGTAAACTCTCGCCGGGGTTTACTAACAAGAAAACAAAATATGAAATTAGAAACAATCGATTATCAAGCACCCGATAGCGCTGCGCGTTTTGTCCAATCGCTGCGCGATACCGGCTTTGGCGTATTATCCAACCACACTATCGACAAAACACTGGTTGAAACCATCTATAGTCAGTGGCAAGCCTTCTTTAACAGTGATGAAAAACAGGACTTCCTGTTTAAAGCAGAAACCCATGACGGCTTCTTCCCTGCCAGCATCTCTGAAACCGCTAAGGGTCATAGCGTTAAAGACATCAAAGAGTATTACCATGTTTACCCTTGGGGACGCATTCCTGACTCGCTTAGAGACAATATTCTCGCCTATTATCAACAAGCCAATAGCCTAGCAGCCGAGTTACTCAGTTGGGTAGAAGCGCACACACCAGCAGAAGTGGCGATAAACTACTCTATTGCACTGCCTAAGATGATAGAAGATAGCCATAAAACACTACTGCGGATTTTGCATTATCCACCGATGTCAGGCGATGAAGAGATGGGCGCGATACGAGCTGCAGCGCATGAAGATATTAACTTATTGACTGTGTTACCCGCCGCCAGTGAGCCCGGTTTACAAGTACAAACCAAAACAGGTGAATGGTTAGATGTCCCCAGTGACTTTGGCAACATCATCATCAATATTGGCGATATGCTACAAGAAGCCTCAGGCGGTTACTTCCCCTCGACAACTCATCGAGTGATTAACCCAGAAGGGATGGATCGTAATCGCTCGCGTATCTCGCTCCCCTTGTTCTTACACCCTAAACCTGAAGTGGTACTCTCTGACCGTTACACTGCAGAGAGTTATCTAATGGAGCGTCTACGCGAACTCGGCGTTATCTAGTCACCTCAGCCTATAAAAGTGTCTATTGACGCTTTTTATTTGTGATTTTTATACCATATCAAGGTAAAATTACGCTCAACATCTGTTAGTAAGTAGAGTATAAACATGGCAATTCAGTGGTATCCCGGTCACATGCACAAGGCACGTAAAGAGATTGAAGAGGTCATGCCTCAGATCGATCTCGTGATCGAGGTGCTCGATGCTCGCATCCCCTTTAGCAGTGAAAACCCCATGGTAAAAACACTGCGCGGTGATAAGCCATGCATAAAATTACTCAATAAATCCGATCTCGCCGATCCTGCTACCACACAGTTATGGATCGAACACTTAGAGCAGGAACAAGGCGTGAAAGCCATGGCGATCACCACCTTACAAGCCGCACAAGTACGCAAAGTTCCTGATCTGTGCCGTAAGCTGGTACCCAGTCGAGATACCACAGAAAAAGATATTCGCACCATGATCATGGGTATTCCTAACGTAGGGAAATCTACTATTATCAATATTTTGGCTGGTAGAGTCATAGCTAAAACCGGTAATGAACCCGCAGTGACTAAAAGACAGCAACGCATCAATCTTAAAAACGGTATTGTGCTGTCTGACACACCCGGTATTTTATGGCCAAAAGTGGACAATGAAGCCAGCAGCTACCGCTTAGCCGTAACCGGTGCGATTAAAGATACTGCGATGGAATATGAAGATGTCGCTATGTTCGCCGCTGAGTATTTTTTAACGGCTTACCCTGAGGCTATAGCTGAACGCTATAAACTAAAAGCGCTCCCTAAAGATGATATCGGCCTGCTGGAAGCCATTGGCCGTAAACGCGGCGCACTCAGACCTGGCGGACGTATCGATCTGCATAAAGCCTCTGAACTACTATTACATGAATTTCGCTCAGGCAAGATAGGCCAATTATCACTAGAAACCCCCGCGATGGCTGAAGCAGAAAAGGCAGAAGTCGCCCGCATATTGGCCGAAAAAGAGGCGCTAAAACAGCAAAAGCTGGAAGCTGAACGACTCAAGCGTTCAGGCATTCGCCATAGCTAACCGCTAAGCGCTCAATGCGGATATAACGACCCGCATTGAGGTATTTTTATCACAAATACCTGATATCAATAATATTTATTATCTGACACACCATGCTGGTTAAATAGCAATCAAACCATTAAATAGAGTTTGTCACATCATTATTGTGTTCATTTATCCAACAAACACATGTTCCCATAACTTTTTTGTGGATTAGTATCACAATTTAAAAATTAAGCCACTCTCAGCAGTTATCGCTTTTCGACCAACCAAACAGATTAAAATTTAGCCTAATCATTCAAATAAGCCTCATTTAGAGTCTTAAATCAAACGAGGTTATCACTCAACATCCCAATAATCGTATCTTATGCGCAACAGATACAAACAAAGCAAAACAGCCGTATCAGAATGTAAAATATTGATAATAAATACAAAATAATTTATAACACACATCACATTTATTGATATGCTTAATAGCTGGATGTGGTGATGTTTAAAAATTTACGGTTAGCAGTAAAAATAGGTGCGAGTTTCTTTATTGTACTATCGTTACTATCGTTAGTACTTATAGTTGGAATCGTCTCGCTCAATAAAGCCAACGACGGGATCAGCAGTTACCAAGATTTAAGCCAAGATACTAACATCGTCAGTGATCTACAAACCACCATGCTAATGGTGAGAATGAACGTTAAAGATTACCTCATCACCCACAGCCAGAAAGACCTCACCGAATACCAAGAATACTTAGATAAACTTAGTCAATTACTCGTAACGGCTAAAGCCGAAATCCAAGAACCTCAACGCGCCAATTACATCGCCAATATCGACGCAGAACTCCAAACCTACCAACATACCTTTACCGAAGTGGTTAATTTAATATCAAAGCGAGATCAGATTTTAGCAAAAGAGATTTTACCACCAGGCGAAACCATGCGCCTAATGATTGAGCAAATCATTGAATCTGCCTATGTTAATAATGAAGCCGACGTGGTTTTTTACGCCGCGCAAACGCAAAAGTCACTCTTGTTCGGGCGTTTATTTTCCTCTAAATTTTTAGACTCGAATAATGAAGCTGACTATAAGGCAGCCCTTGATAAAATGGGGAAAAATTTAAACGAAAACATTGCAGCACTTAAACTCTATGTACATCAACCCCAGCAGCAAGCAAAGCTGACAGCATTCACTCAAGCTCAGCTCTCTTATCTCGATGGCTTAAAGCAAATCCATCAGCTGATTGACACCCGAAATGATTTAATCAGCAACACTCTTGATCGTATCGGACGTAGCGTGGCTAACAATGCCGAACGTACCAATAAATCAGTCATAACCGATATGGATCGCTTAGGTACCGAAGTAAAAAATAGCACCAGTAACAGTATTCGCCTCACCTTACTATTATCATTGGCAGCGGTCGTTTTAGGCAGTGTAGCGTCGTATGTGCTTACCATTTCGATAACCCGACCAATTAGCCAGGCCGTCGCCGCCGCGCGCCAATTAGCACAGGGAGATTTAACCATTGAAATCCAGAGTCGCAATAAAGATGAAACTGGCATATTGATAGACTCAATACAGGAAACGGCAAGTAACCTACGTAATATGGTGACCACAATCTCATCTGCCAGTATTGAATTAGCGACCGCCTCAGAAGAGCTGGCTGTCGTCACCGAACAATCGAGTCTTGGGGTGGTACAGCAACAGAGTGAAACCGACTCTGTCGCCACCGCCATGAATGAGATGACGACGACTGTAAATGATGTCGCCCAAAATGCTGCAAGAGCCGCTGATGCCGCTAATCGGGCCGATAGCCAAGCAAATATCAGTCGTGATGAAGTAGAGAAAACCATCATAGCTATCAGCGCCCTAGCTGATAGGGTTAATGAGTCATCTGAAAAACTGGGCGATGTTGTACTTGAAACCGCCAATATCGTAAAAATATTAGACGTCATCCGCGGCATCGCCGACCAAACCAACCTACTGGCACTTAATGCCGCAATTGAAGCCGCTCGCGCAGGAGAACAAGGTCGAGGGTTTGCAGTGGTTGCCGATGAAGTGCGAACGCTGGCGCAGCGCACACAGCTCTCAACACAAGAAATTCAAAATATCATTGAACAATTGCAAGCAGGCACCCAAAGCACCGTACTCGTGATGCAACAAGGTAAAGATCAAGCCGCACTCAGCGTGGAACAAGCCAACAAAACCGGCAATGCTTTAGCCGTCATCACCCAAGCGGTAAGAGTTATTAACGACATGAATATTCAGATCGCCAGTGCCTCAGAACAACAGACTTCGGTGGCAGATGAGATCAATCAAAATGTACTCAACGTTAAACGCATCGCCGAAGAAAATGCCGTATCGGCCAATCAGACTAAAGGGTCAACCATAGAAATCGCTCAGCTATCTGAGCAGCTAAAGCTGATGGTGAATCAATTTAAGGTGTAAATCTAGCCATGTAAGCGCTAAGCGTAACCAATTTGCACGACACCTTTGGACCATTGTAATAATCGACACCGTATTTTAACGGTCTGCCACATTCCTGCAAACGTAAGGGGATGTGGCATTTTGATTAGGTGCTCTGGCTAATGTGATGCATTTCTCCATGTTCGCTTACTTCAATCTTGATTAAATAACCTATTGGTTAGACCTAACACGCATAAAGCTGGCAAATCGAGGCACGCCATTACTGGTTACACCATAATATTTATAAGTCACGATACTGCCCAATACGGGAGGATTTCGCCGCTCGGCATCGGTCAGGCCAGACCCCAATTTAAAGCGAATTCCGCTGGGTGTTTCGACTTCTAATGCCCCAAGCATCCCCAGATACTTACCTTTGCCTTGATGATAACCGACCACCTCAGCCTCTGCGTCTTCATAGCGTTTCAGTTTTACCAAATCCTGATTCCGACCTTGATGATAAAGAGCTGATTTTCGATGAAGCATTAAGCCTTCACCCCCCTCTTTTATCACCTGAGTCAGGTGAGCATCTAACGCCACGGCGTTAGTAAATTGCCGCTGCACTATAACGACTAAATATGGAGAAATATCGGTAAATTGTTTCTGTGCATAACCATAACGCATAGCAAATGGCTGTGCTAACTGTGGCACATCAAAGACCATAAACTTAACCTTGCGCCAGTCTGACTCATCGGGAGCACTTTGGCGAACTAGCGCTGAAATTTCATCGAAACGACCGTGTCCAATCCATAATTCACCGTCTAAGGGCTCATCAGGAAACCCGTCAGTAAACCACATGGGGAGGTCGATCGGCCGACCGCTACGACTATACATGGCACTGCCAGACCAAAACCCCCGAACGCCATCGAACTTTTCACTCACTAAGTACTCTGATATAGCAACTTGCGCCGTCATCGCTCCTGCATGCTGTAACTGCTGTGCAATGTTGGGTGGGGCTTGATGAGAGGTTGGATCAGCGTAAACGCTTGCTGCAAATAAGTTAGGCCCTAATAATAAGCCGCTTAAAATCAAACGATATAAAGAAAACACCATAAGCTCCTCCTTGAGCAGGGTGATGGTTCAATACTTAGAACAAATCACAATAAGTGTAGACTAATGGGGGTTAAGTTAAATGTTATCTACATAGCTAAATCTCTCGATAAGGTTTATATCAGCGCCTAAAATGTGTCTTAATGTAGTGATTTGAACACAAGGACTTTGGGTTAAGTCACTTTATTAGTGGCGTCTTAATTAACCATAAATTGAATTTTTAGCTGAATCTTATTTGCAATTCGTTATCTCAAATAATTGATGTTGCATAACATATGTCGCAATTAGCCCACCTTATACAAGCAGTACTGAGCCAAACTCAGTTTTTTACAATGGAATATTATGAAACCAGAAAATAATCACGGCATAAAACGTGTTTTTAGAGCTACGGGCTTTTCAATCCAAGGATTAAAACTTGCGTGGCGCTGTGAAGCGGCTTTCAGGCAGGAACTCGTGCTTGCACTATTTATGCTCCCAATTGCCACCTTCCTCGATGTATCGACAGTTGAACGCATCTTACTCATCATGACACTGTTTATAGTGTTAATTGTCGAGCTGTTAAACTCAGCCATTGAAGCTGTAGTCGACCGTATCGGCGATGAAATCCACCCCTTAAGCGGTCAAGCAAAAGATATAGCCTCTGCCGCAGTATTTCTCAGCCTATTATTGTGTGGCATTACTTGGATGATGATCATCTGGCCATTACTCTATTAATGAATAAAAACAAACCTGTAACTTAAAATTAATCATATCAAGGTTTGCTCTGCTCGCTATCTAATGAGCCCAGTTCAAGGAACAGCAAGGCTGACGCCCTTATTACAGTAGGTGGGTAAGCGCTTAGGGCGAGCATCCACGGTTACCTCAGATTGTAGAAAAAACAGCTGTTCTACACATTTTTTGATACAAATCATTTAACAAATACGGTAACCTGCTAAACTTGTTAGCACATATAAAAGGCTAACACAATACAATCAGTGACTTATAATAAGTATGATTTAACGGGGTATTTTTTGGCTTACAAACTCTTACCATTACTGACGTTGGCCGTTCTCAGCACCTCTGCTTTAGCGAGTGAAGGAGACTCCCAGGCCACAGTACCATCAAAAATGGAGCAGGATAAAACCGTGATCCGAATTGGTGGCTTTTATTCTAATTCCAATTCCACTATGGATGTCACTGATCCCCTATTAGGCAATAACTTTAAGCTTGATTTTGAAGAAGATCTTAATTTAGATGAGTCTCAGTTCCTGCCTTTTTTTGAAATACAGTATCATTTTAATGCCAAGCACCGCATTTACGCCGATTGGAAACAGTTACATCGTAATGCCGAAGTCAAAAAGCTGACCGTTCCGTTTCAAGTGACACTGGACGACCAAATTTATAATGTGCAAGCCGGTGCTAACCTAGAAACCACACTCAACATTGATATTGCACGGATCGGTTATGGCTATAACTTTTATCAAGGCAATAACTACAACTTTGGTCTCTCCCTTGGTGTTCATACCATGTTCATCAAAACTGCATTCAATGGTGATATTGGCGTCTGTCTTAAGGGCGATAGCGTACAACAATGCAGTGATGCCAATCCTCGCTACGTGGATGAAGAAGTAACCGCCCCATTGCCCGATATAGGTTTATATGCCGACTATGAGTTTATTCCAGGGTTTAAACTCAATGCTCACGCGCAATATTTTTATATCGAACTCGATGATATCAAAGGTAGCCTTGTGGATATTCGTGCCGGATTAGAAGCGAAGATCAGCGATAATTGGCACATGACAGCGGCATTTAATTACTATAAAGTCGATGTAGATTTCGACAGTAATGTGCCCCAATCAGATATCAAGGTCGCAAATTACAACCTTTATTACAGCTTTATCGGCCCCATGCTTTCAGTTAGCTACCATTTTTAACAACACATCAACTCGTCACTCAAGCACCACTGACTAAGGTCCGCCAATAGTACTAAGTAGCATCTCTAAGCTAGCTCATTGAACATTCGCTTACATCAATACCTAGCGAATGCTCAGCCATAAAAATGATAACAGACCCAAATCGCCGCACAGATCCCAGCAATATCGGCAGTCAAGCCACACACTAATGCATGACGTCCATTGCGAATACCGACAGCACCAAAATATACTGCTAATACATAGAAAGTGGTCTCTGTACTGCCTTGCAGAATCGCAGCAAGCCGCCCTGCAAAAGAGTCTACGCCATGGTGCTGCATGGTTTCTAACATCATAGCGCGTGCGCCCGACCCGCTAAAAGGTTTCATTATCGCCGTAGGTAAGGCCTCGATAAATCGAGTATCGCCATTAAATAGATTGACTAGGGCAGCAATCAGACTGAGTAAATAATCCAGCGCACCGGATGCTCTTAGTAAGGCAATCGCTAATAGCATGGCCAGAAGATAAGGAATAAGCTTTATCGATTGCTCAAACCCTTCCTTAGCACCGCTGACAAATTCATCATACACCGCGACCTTCCGCAGACCGGCAATGATAATAAAGCTGAAAATCAATAATAATAAGATGCCGTTGCCTAGCCCTGTCGACAGCTCACCAATCGCGGTGACACTTAAGCTACCAAGATAAAATATCAACGCTGAGATCATGGCGAAAAATAATGCACCGTAACCCAAAATCACACTGTTAAGTAACGAAATACGCTGAAAACAAGCCACCACTAATACCCCGACTAAGGTGGAGGCGCAGGTCGCTAATAGTATAGGTAAAAAGATATCGGCAGGAGCCGCCGCCCCTTGCTGCGCCCGATACAGAAAGACCGTTACTGGCACTAAGGTGACCGAGGAGGTATTAAGTACTAAAAACAGGATCTGAGCATTGGTCGCTACCGCTTTATCAGGATTAAGTGTTTGCAGATCTTGCATCGCTTTGAGACCCAATGGGGTCGCAGCGTTATCCAGCCCTAATACATTAGCAGTCAGGTTCATTGTCACGCTGCCGAAAGCCGGATGCCCCTTAGGCACCTCTGGCATTAAGCGGCGTAATAATGGCTCGAATAATGAGGAAAGCGCAGCCACAACCCCCGCTTTTTCTCCCACACGCATCAAACCCATCCAGAGTGATAACACCCCAATTAAACCTAATGCAATTTCCGCGGCCAATTTCGCACTGGCAAACAGCGCATCAACCGCATCTGATAACAGATGCCACTCCCCTTGAAATAACCCGATGATGATCGCCAGTAACGAGATAGCAAAGAAAACAAACCAGATGCGATTAAGCACAAAAACTCCTTTTTGACCTAGGTTTAACTAAGGCCTAACTAGCGATGTGATATACTGCCTGACAACAATATCTGCTTTTTCCTTCTTATGGTTCAACTAAATCAAAATTTTATCAATAGCATAGCTAAAGATATGCCCGAACATCTATCGATGGAAGATTTTATCGCCTACAGCGATAAGCCGTTAAGACCATCGATTCGGGTTAATACCTTAAAAATATCGGCGGGTCACTTTGTCGCCTTAATGCAGCCTAAAGGCTGGCAGTTTGAACCTATCCCTTGGTGTGATGCCGGCTTTTGGATCACCGTGAATGACGATGTGCAATTGGGCAATACCATCGAACATATTCAGGGGCTATTTTATATCCAAGAAGCCAGCTCTATGTTGCCTCCCCATGCGTTATTTCCAACGCCCATCGATGCACCGCAAGACTTAACCTTGTTGGATATGGCCTCAGCCCCAGGCTCTAAAACAACCCAGCTTGCCGCCATGATGCATAATCAAGGCCTACTGGTTGCCAATGAATACTCATCGAGCCGAGTAAAAGTACTGCACGCCAACGTATTACGCATGGGCGTAAAAAATACAGCCCTCACCCATTTTGATGCGCGGGTATTTGGCGAATACCTCTATGACACATTCGATGCCATTTTACTCGACGCGCCATGCAGCGGTGAAGGCACGGTCCGAAAAGATCCCGAGGCCTTAAAACATTGGGATTTTGCCGAGATTGAAGCCATCGCTAATACTCAGGTTGATCTAATCGAATCCGCTTTTCTGGCATTAAAAACTGGCGGGTCACTTGTCTATTCGACCTGTACACTCAATCGCACCGAAAATCAGCAGGTGTGTCTGCATCTGCAGCAGCGTTACCCAGACGCCGTGCAATTTGAGTCACTCGCCAACCTGTTTCCTGATGCGCATAAGGCGTGTACCGAAGAGGGGTTTTTACATGTTTGGCCACAGATTTATGACAGCGAAGGCTTCTTTATCGCCAAGATCACCAAAATTGCCGATATTGAACGCGCAGTAGAGCAGCCTAAAGCGCAAAAGAATTTTCCGTTTACGCAGGCCACTAATAAATCCCTTAAGGCCCTTGAAGATTACTTTCAATCGACGTTCGACATTAACCTGTCCGAACATGGCGTTGTGATGCAGCGTGACGATGAATATTGGTTATTCCCGCGCAATATCATGCCACTAATTGGCAAGATCCGTTTTCAACGCATCGGTTTAAAGTTGGCTGATACACTCAAAAAAGGCTTTAAGGTTCGTCATGAAGCCATAGTGGCATTAGCTGATGCCAGTAAGAGTATCGCCTTAGATGAAAGCCAAGCCAGCAGTTATCTTATGGGGCGAGACATTATGTTACCCACCAAAACCACACCACAAGGCGAGCAACTCGTCAGCTATCATCAGGCCAATTTAGGTCTCGTTAAACACCTTGGCACTAAATTGAAAAACAGCTTACCTCGGGACTTGGTCAAAGATAAAATTTCCCCATCATTAAGCACTTATCCGGCACCCAAAAGTTAATCATTAGGATGTAGGCTGGTGATGCCGACCACCGTGTAACATTTCTTTACAATTAAGGTAGCACTCAATGTAGACAAATTCGGCAGCATGCTCAACCTTGACTACACTAAAAGCCTGAGAAGTATTTAGAGACCCTCTCAAACAGTAGCGCACGGCTCTGCAAAGAGCCATTCCCCTAGACCCAGAACAATTGGAATAGTTTTGGGTCTTTTTTTATCTGTTATTTGATATAACCTGTGGTGATTATCATCAGCTCAACACCCATACTCCCAAACCAAAAGTGTTATGACACAATCACTAACACAACCCATCACAACCATAAGCCATAAGCCATAAGCCATAAGCCATAAGCCATAAGCCATAAGCCAGCACATTAAAACAAGGTAGTGAGAGGTTGTCTTAGGATTTTGGCTCCCAATTACGATTCAGTGTCGATATCAGTACTACTCGCGCTTAGCTAATTTGGCGGCATCTTTAAATAAATTGAAGAAGTTTGTCGTTGTATAATCGGCTAACGCCTCAAAAGACTCGCCTCGAAGTTCAGCCACAAATTCGGCCACATCACGAACATATGCGGGTTGATTTTCTTGCCCACGATGTGGCACTGGTGCCAAATAAGGGGCATCGGTCTCAACTAATAAACGATCTTTAGGGACTTTACGAATAACCGTCCGTAAATCACCGGCATTTTTAAACGTCACTATGCCGGATACAGAAATATAAAAGCCTAAATCGATGGCCGCCTTGGCCATCTCCCAATTTTCAGTAAAACAATGTAATACCCCACCGACCTTATCGGCATGGCCTGCTTTCAGTAAGGCGATAGTATCTTCTCTGGCATCGCGAGTATGCACAATCAGCGGTTTATCCACTTCAACCGCCAGCGCAATTTGTTGTTCAAAGCATGATAACTGCAGCGCTTTCGTGTCATCGGCGTAAAAATAATCTAGCCCTGTTTCACCAATCGCTACCACCTTGGGATCCTTAATATATTCATAAAGCTGAGCAGTATCCAATCCCTCTTTTACATCTAAAGGGTGCACTCCAGCAGACAAGAATATTTGCTCAAAATCGGCCATTTTGGCTTGCATCTGGGTGAAGCCTTGTTGGCGCACATTGACACACAAAAAGTATTCAACACCACGCGCTTTAGCCTGGGCAATAATATGTTGCAAAGAGGCTTGATCGGGAGCAGCCTTGAGGCGATCGAGATGACAGTGAGAATCGATGAGCACGCTTATAATCCAAGTAAACAACAAAAAGGACGCAAAGGATACCGAGCTACATGGTGCAGGTCAAATCACTCGAGGAGAGTTCTCGGGCAAGTAGGTTCTCAATATGGTGCTTATGGGTCGAGGCATCTGAGATGATTTTAACCCCAATACCTGCAGGCCTTCCGCCAGAAGCTCCTAGAGGGTTAATCCACACCACAAGACCTTGAAACTCCATCTTAGTCGTCGACCCTGGAAGTTGGTAAACAATGGATAACTCTTGCCCTAAATAGTGGCTCTCTGTCGTGGCGACAAACAAGCCAGCCGGCTGAATAAACGGCATGTAAGCTCGGTACAATTGGTGTAAAGTATCAAAATTAACCACGAGGTCGACCATAATTATTGCTCTTGTGTTAGTGATTGATACTCTAAAATAAACGATTGAAAAATTGCCATAACATTCACATTGGGCATCATGTTAAGTTCATGATACCTAGCCATCACCTGAGCCGCTAAACGGGTTATTTTAACGTTTACTAGCGCATCTGCATTTTTCTGTTTAACCAACTTTTGTCTTAAGACTAGATATAAAACCTTAAGCGCATCAGAAACTTGCTTTTGTTCTATATGAGTAAAATTAGCACACAGGTGGCCGGACGACAAACTTTGAATCCAGTCTTTGCGCAGTTGTAGTAATTCGGCATACCGTTGCGATTGTAATGCTGCTAGCAACTCTATCGGTCCGCCCATAACAGGCAAGCACCAGCTGACATCACCGCTCAGTTCATAGTGCTCGGATAACCAGGCTTGAACCTCTTGTGCAACCGGCAGCTTAAAATGCAAGCGCTGACAACGACTACTAATGGTCGCCATTAAACGGCTCGGCGTATCACTTTGCAATAACAGTAGGGTTTGTTGACCAGGCTCTTCGAGTGTCTTTAATAGTGCATTGGCGGCAGCAACATTAAGGCGCTCGCAATTTTTAATCACGGCAACACGTTTACCGCCCTGCTGTGCGGTTGATGTCAGGCGTTGACATAAGTCCCTTATCTGATCCACCTTAATCTGGTTGCCATCTGCTTCTACTTGGTAAAAATCAGGATGAGTTCCTGCGAGCGTCAATTGGCAAGGCTTACAATGACCGCACGGTCCCTGTGAGCTCGGATGCTGACACAAAGCTGTGTACGCTAACGCTTGGGCTAACTCGACGCCCCCGTATCCTTGATGCATCCCCACTAAATAAGCATGACCTTGCAAACCCGTCGTTAATTGCTGACTAAACTGGGCAATCACTGGCGTGAGCCAAGGAATGTTGACCATCATTACCAACCTTGCTGCTGCAGCACAGCCACAATATCGCTATGAACCTTTGCCATGGGTTGACTGGCATCGACAATCACAATGGCATCATCTTGCTCGGCGAGCGATAAATAGGTATTTCTGGCGCGCTCAAAAAAGCTCACTGCTTGCTGCTCTATTCTGTCCAACGCACCACGGTCTGCCGCACGCTGTAATCCCTGCACAGGATCGATATCCAGATAAATGGTCAAGTCAGGTTTAAAGCCCTTTAAGGTGGCTTCACTTACCGATGAGACTAACGGCATTAATCCTCGCCCACCGCCTTGATACGCTAAAGAGGACAGATTATGCCTGTCGCCCAGTACCCACTGACCATTGGCTAAAGCAGGCTTGATGACATTAGCTACCAGCTGGGCCCTTGCGGCGTAAATCAATAAACACTCGGCCTCATCGCATAAGGGATCGCTGGGATCCGCCACTTTCACTAAATCGCGGATTCGCTCAGCCAGCGGCGTGCCGCCGGGCTCACGAGTACAGACTGGAGTGGCTCCGGTATGCTGGGCAATAAAGTCTCTGACTAAAGCGATAGCACTCGACTTACCGGCTCCCTCTAATCCTTCAATAACAATAAATTTCGCATGGGTATTGTTCATCGATTTCTCTGGTATTTATCTACGGCCCGATTATGTTCGGCTAATGTTTTAGAAAAGATATGGCTGCCATCGTTTTTCGACACAAAGTAGAGGTAATCTACATCAGCTGGATGAGCGGCGGCGTAAAGCGACGCCCCACTTGGCGCCGCGATGGGCGTTGGGGTTAAGCCATTAATTCGGTACGTGTTATACGGCGTTCGTTCACGTAAGTCTTTGCGAGTAATATTGCCATTAAACCTGTCGCCCATGCCGTAAATCACTGTAGGGTCGGTTTGTAATCGCATATTTTTACGCAATCGATTAGTAAAGACGGCCGATATCCAAGTGCGTTCACTGGCTTTGCCGGTCTCTTTTTCAATAATCGACGCTAAGATCAATAACTCATAAGGCGACGTTAACGGGATCCGAGTATCTCTTCCTTGCCATGCCTGTTGTAACTCCTGCTGCATTTTAAGGTAGCTCTGTTCAACAATCACCTGTATGTCATCGCCAGCAACATAGTGGTAGGTATCGGGATAAAATTTCCCCTCGGGTTGACCCGACATATCGCCATGCTCAATCAACACCTGATTAAATACCCCGTCTTGCCACTGTATTTTGGGTAATTGCATCAAAATTGCGCGCCATTCTTTTATGGTGAGCCCCTCGATGAGAGTGACACTAAAGACCTTTTCGCGCCCTTGGGTTAGTTTTTCCAGCAGGCTAATGACATTATCCTGCGGAGTGAGCTCATACAAGCCTGCACGGATCTGAGTTAAATCAGGGCGAACCTTAGCCAATACCCTAAGCTTCCAACTGTCTTGTATGACGCCGCGCTGCTCTAAGACTTGTGCCAATTGGATAAATGACGTGCCTCGCTTTAGGTCCAATTCTTGAGCGGATGTCAGCGTTAGCGGCGTTTGACTGTAACTCATCAACGACTGGTAACCCCAATAGAGGCCAACCGATGCTAAGGTAAGTAACGCAAAGAGTGCAATCATCACTCTACTAATGAGTTTTTTCATAATGATAATGTGAGGGCTTGGTTTATTTGAAGGGGCAATCCACTGGGGGCAAAGCGGCACTGATCGATACGATTGACTCCAACCACACCAAACAGGCTATTGGACAGTAATACATGATCAAACTGACTTAATTCACTCGGAATAACAGGCCTAATCGCAACATTAAACCCCGCCTCAATAAACCAGTAAATGAGCTGTTCTCGCATCACACCAGCGACACCCGCTAGGTGCATGCTTGGCGTAACCACCTGTTTATCTTTAATTAAAAACAGATTCGCCATAGAAGATTCAATCACCTGCTCTTGAGTATCAAGCACCAACCAATCATCAAAGCCCTTGTCTAACACTTGGGCTTTAATCAAGACTTGCTCTAAACGATTAAGGTGCTTCATTCCCGCTAAGCGAGTTTGCCCGCCTAGGCGTATCGGGCTGGTCTGCAGCGCAATGCCGTTCATCTGCCAGTGACGATAGTGGCTTGGCATCGGATGCACCGACACCACTTCGGTGACCGACACATGTTCAGGTAACTGATAACCTCGTCCACCAACGCCGCGGCTGAGTAAAAGTTTAATGCAAAAATCGCTACCTAAATCTTGCTGTTGCTCTATCGCAATTGAATTTAATAAACCAATAAGTTGCGCAGACGCTTGCCAAGGCATGCCAAGGCGTTGACTAGTTTGTACTGCGCGGCCTAGGTGCGCATCTAAAAACAGCACCCGTCCTTTTGAGCAGCGCATCGTAGCAAAAAGGCCATCACCATAGGCGAGGCCTCTATCAACAGCAGATACAGTATCTTGGCGAACGCCATTGACCCATAATAATGCAGACATTATTGATCCTGACTGATCCGGCTAGCGACGGTCTCTTGCTGATCTCGGTACTTAGCACTGGCCCGCTTATTATAAGGCCGTGCCACAGGTGAGCTAAGCCGCTCAAAGTTCAACGCGCCAATAGTCATCATTGGCCGCAACGCTAAAGGTAATTTTCCACTGTTGTAAAACTCAAGCACTATCTTACCTTGCCAACCAGGATCGATACGATGCGCAGTCACGTGCACCATTAATCCCAATCGCGCTAACGAAGAGCGACCATCCAACCAACCAACAATATCAGACGGCAAGGTGACGGTTTCATGAGTGATAGCTAATGCCAGTTCTCCCGGGTGAAGGAAAAATGCGCCGCCCTCTGGGATCACAATTTTATCGCTCATCACGCTATCGAGCGCCGCCTGCATTTCGACACTTGGGCCACTAAGGTCAATAAAAGGAGCGGTATGATCTTGAAATACGCGAAACTGATCACCAAGCTTAACATCAACACTCACACCACTAATGGCATCGGCTGTGGGACGCGGCTCAATCACAATTGAGCCATCATTTAAGCAAGCTTCAATCTCTAAATCCGTCAAACGCATTTCAACGTCACTCCTAAATTCATCTTATTATTTTACTAACAGGTGTTGGATTCTGGTTTTCAATATATCGGTGGCGATACGATTTTTACCGCCTCGAGGCACAATAATATCAGCGTATTGCTTCGACGGATCAATAAATTGCAAAAACATCGGCCTAACCGTTTGAGTGTATTGTTGCATCACAGATTCCATCGTGCGCCCCCGCTCTGCAACATCACGGCTTAAACGGCGCATGAAGCAGATATCGAGCGGGGTATCCATAAACACACTGGCATCCATTTTTTCACGCAATGCGGGATCGGTTAACAGCAATATACCTTCAAGAATGATCACCTTTTTAGGCGTCATGGTAGTGGTTTCAGCCATGCGCGTGTGTTCGGTATAACTGTATTTTGGAATATCAACCGCTTGACCATTTTTAAGCGCTTCAAGGTGTTCACACAATAAAGGGTGATCGAGCGCCTTGGGGTGGTCATAATTAGTTAATATTCGCTGATCCATCGACAGGTGACTTTGGTCTTTGTAATAGGCATCTTCAGCTATCACACCTATCTGATCTGTGCCTAAATCACGGCATAGCTCTTCATAAATGGTCTTAGCGATTAGGCTTTTACCCGACGCTGACGCACCAGCGATACCAATAATGACACATTGCGAATTCATGCTTTTAAACCTTACTCATCATCTGAAATTGAAATTGAAACAACACTTTGCGTTTGGGTTAACGCAAGCTGCGCGCCCACTTTACGGGCAATCGCTAGGTACAGCTGCGCCACGGGTCCTTCACTATCGGCCACCACTGTTGGCACACCATTATCAACATCTTCACGAATATTGAGTTTAAGCGGTAACTGGCCCAGCAATGGTACATTGTAACGCTGCGCCATTTTAGCGCCGCCATCTTGCCCAAAAGGATGCTCTTTATGACCACACTCACTGCACAAATGAAAGCTCATGTTCTCCACAATACCCAATACTGGAATATTGACCTTTTGGAACATGCTGACGCCTTTTTTCGCATCGGCAAGCGCAATATCTTGTGGCGTTGTCACGATAACCGCGCCGCTTACCGGTACTTTTTGCGACAATGTCAATTGAATATCACCAGTGCCTGGTGGCATATCAATCACCAGATAATCAAGCTCTGGC
Source organism: Shewanella algidipiscicola (assembly GCF_900380485.1). NCBI lineage: Bacteria > Pseudomonadati > Pseudomonadota > Gammaproteobacteria > Alteromonadales > Shewanellaceae > Shewanella > Shewanella algidipiscicola. The sequence goes on from NZ_OXJV01000001.1 coordinate 686,730, forward strand.
CATAAGGTTTCATTGAGCAGCTGGGCTAATGCGCCAGCAGCCATAGGCCCACGCCACACTGCAGCTTCATCGCCGCCTAACATAAACCCTATTGATTGAGCTGCGATGCCATGGGCGCTCGCTGCCGTCATCATCTTGCCATCGGGTGAAACCGGCTTAAAATCGGGCACCCCCAGCATAATGGGGATGGATGGGCCATAAATATCGGCATCGAGAATACCGACTTTGGCGCCTTCGGCAGCAAGTGCCAATGCGAGGTTAACGGCCGTAGTTGATTTACCCACGCCGCCTTTACCTGAGGCAACGGCAATGACTTGCTTAACGTTTGGCAATGGCGCTACTGCACCAGATGCAATCGTTGCAGGTTGGAAATCGATTTCACATTCTACCTCATCGATGGCATCGAGTACCGCCAGCTTATTGGTAATAGCCATGACCGTATCGCGATACTGACTCTGACACGGATAGGGGTAACACAAGCCCAACAGCAGGCGTTTACCTTCAATATCGAGTTTGGTCACACACCCTGCGGTGACTAAACCTTGCTGTAAATTGGGATCTTGATATGCATCTAAAATGGCCAATACTGGCGCGAGAAGATCATCGCTAAGATGATAATGATGAGAAGCTGAAGACAAAACGACTACCCCTTAAAATTAATTTGGCTAAGTGTACCAGAAAATTTGACAATATTCGGATAGATTTAGCTCAGTTAAAGCAGCTTTTGGTGAAACTTAGGTGATGATCGGTTAGTATCTATGCCATTCTTTTGGGCACTTACTGATTTTGAGACAAGATGGCAACTTCACAACGTAAAATTCTCGTGACCAGCGCACTTCCGTACGCTAACGGACCTATTCATTTAGGCCACATGCTGGAATATATTCAAACCGATATTTGGGCACGCTTCCAAAAGCTGCGTGGTCACGAATGTCACTATATTTGTGCCGATGATGCCCACGGCACTCCGATTATGTTGAAGGCGCAACAGTTAGGGTTAGCCCCTGAAGAGATGATTGCTCAGGTACAAAAAGAACATGAGCAAGATTTTGCCGACTTTAATATCGCATTTGATAATTTTCACAACACTCATAGCGATGAAAACCGTGCGTTAGCCAGCGACATTTACCTTAAACTGCGCGATGGTGGTTACATCAAGTCTCGCACTATTTCGCAGCTTTTCGATCCTGAAAAATCGATGTTCCTGCCCGACCGTTTTGTAAAAGGCACTTGCCCTAAATGTAAGTCTGCCGATCAATACGGTGATAACTGCGACAGCTGTGGTGCCACCTATAGTCCGACCGATTTAATCGACCCTAAATCGGCAGTATCGGGTGCGACCCCAGTAATGAAAGACAGTGAGCACTTCTTTTTTGACCTGCCAGCCTTTGAAGAGATGTTAAAAGAGTGGACTCGCTCAGGTTCTCTACAACAAGAGATGGCCAACAAGCTTGGTGAATGGTTCGACCAAGGTCTGCAACAGTGGGATATCAGCCGTGATGCCCCCTACTTTGGTTTCGAGATCCCCGATGCGCCAGGTAAGTTTTTCTACGTGTGGCTAGATGCGCCTATCGGCTATATGGGTTCATTTAAAAACCTGTGTGACAAACGTGACGACCTTAACTTTGATGATTTCTGGGCTAAAGACTCTACCGCTGAGGTGTATCACTTTATCGGTAAAGATATTGTCTACTTCCACAGCCTATTTTGGCCAGCGATGTTAGAAGGTGCTGGTTACCGTAAACCCAACAGCGTCTATGCTCATGGTTATGTCACTGTCAATGGCGCCAAAATGTCTAAATCGAAGGGCACCTTTATTAAGGCACGTACCTATTTAGACAACTTGAACCCTGAATACCTACGTTATTACTATGCCGCTAAGCTCAGCAGCCGGATTGATGATTTAGACCTTAATCTAGAAGATTTCGCCCAGCGGGTGAACTCTGATCTCGTGGGTAAGTTAGTCAACTTGGCATCACGCACCGCAGGCTTCATTAGCAAACGTTTTGACGGCAAATTAGCCCAAGTGGAAGATCAATCACTCACTGAGCTCTTCTTGGCTAAGCAAGAAACCATTGCCCAGTTCTACGAAACCCGTGAATTTGGCAAAGCGATGCGCGAAATCATGGCGCTGGCAGACATCGCCAATGGCTATGTCGCCGATGCCGCCCCTTGGCAACTGATCAAGCAAGACGATAAACAGCAAGAAGCGCATCAGGTTTGTAGCAATGCATTGAACCTGTTCCGCATCCTAGTGACCTATCTAAAACCCGTGTTACCGCAACTGGCAAAAGATGTTGAGGGCTTCTTGCAACTCACGCTGACATGGAATGACCTAGGTCGTGACCTCTCTGGGCATGAAATTGCTCCGTTTAAGGCGCTAATGCAACGTGTTGAGATGAAAGATATCGAAGCGATTATCGCAGCATCGACCGAAAACTTGCAGGTGACTGAAGCGCCTAAGAGTCAGCTAGAGCTTGACCCGATTAGCGAAGAGATAAGCTTCGATGATTTTGCTAAGCTTGATTTGCGTATCGCCCGTATCGCTAAAGCGGAACATGTTCCCGAAGCCAACAAGTTACTCAAGCTGCAACTTGATTTGGGTGGCGAAACCAAGCAAGTGTTTGCCGGCATTAAATCAGCTTATGCCCCCGAAGATCTTGAAGGTAAACTGACCGTAATGGTGGCTAACCTAGCACCGCGTAAGATGCGCTTTGGGATGTCTGAAGGCATGGTGCTGGCAGCAGGTCCAGGTAAAAAAGATTTATGGATTTTAGAGCCTCACGAAGGCGCACAACCTGGCATGCGAGTGAAGTAAATCCACTGTCTATCCTAACGATACTCAGAACACATGATAAAAAGGCCGCTAAGCGGCCTTTTTTGTGGCAGAAACTCTTACACCAATCATCACTTGCAGCAGGAGTAAAACTACACTGGATTGGCGATATCCACAAAATGGTGGGTAAGCTCAAATTCACTGGCCAAGTGCTCGCCCAAGGCTTTAATACCAAAGCGTTCAGTGGCATGATGGCCCGCGGCAAAATAGTGGATCCCGAGTTCTTGCGCGCTATGATACGTACGCTCAGACACTTCGCCGCTAATAAAGGCATCCATTCCCTGCTCTGCGGCAATATCGATATAATCCTGAGCACCACCACTGCACCACGCCACCTGATGAATGGCTTTATCCTCACCCCCAAAATGTAAGGGTTCACGCTGTAATACACCGTCAAGCAAAGCAGAAAAGTCATTAGCCGACATTGGCTTATCCAAACGCCCCTGCCAGACTAAACCTTGGGCAACGCCTTCAATTGGCTCAGCATCGACAATGCCCAGCGCTCTGCCTAATTCGGCGTTATTTCCCAACATGGGATGACCATCAAGCGGTAAGTGATATCCATACAAATTGATATCATTTTTTATCAATGCCTCAATGCGTCGATATTTCATGCCCGTTATCACCTCGCTCTCGCCTTTCCAGAAAAAGCCGTGGTGAACCAATATAGCATCGGCATTAAGTTCAATCGCGCGATCGATCAAGGCTTGGCACGCCGTTACGCCAGTCACTATGATGTTGATCTGCGCCTTACCTTCTACCTGTAAGCCATTTGGCGCATAATCTTTATAATTGGATACCTGCAAAAATTCATTAAGGTATCGCGTCAGTTCTAAGCGCGTCATTCAAACTCCTCATCAATTGAATATATGGATAGTCAAAGTCTGGTGAGCCCACGATTTGGGCATTCAACTTAGCAGATTTCGCCTGCAATTATTGCGCTTAGTTTAGCCATATCTGCGCCGTAGTTCATAGAAATCGGCCGAATCTTGGTGAAAATTGGACTTTTTAACCGTTTAAACGATAAAATTACCGCAAACCTTCAATTACACATTAAAAAATAGGTTAAGACTATGTCAAAGTTGACTAAAGAAGAGGTGATTAGCGCGCTGGAATCTGCGCTAAGCAAAACGCAAGGTCATGCAGTTTCTATTGAGCAAAAAGGAAGCTGGTATAAGATCGATGGCGGAAAATCTCTTCGTTTTAGCGAGCTTGAAGCAATGCTAGCTGAGCAAGGCGACAACGCTCAAGTACAAGCAGCTGTAAAAAAAGAAAACAATAAAACCGTTACCAAAAAGACAGCGCCAGCTAAAACAGCAAACGCAGCGTCTAACAGCGAAGTCAATGGTATGACGCCGAAAGCACTATGGCGTGCTAAGTTAGCCGGTAAAGGCCAATTGCCACGCGGGTTTTAGTTGTTTATCGCGACCAGCAACTCGCCATCATAAACACAAAAAAGGAGCCTTGAGCTCCTTTTTTGTTATCAAGCTTTAACCAACTTACTGGGCAATATCGACTCTCACGCCGCCCTGTAAATAGACAACGCGCACTTCATCATCGACGTTAAACACCATACCGGGATCAAAATCTTGCAACACCATCACCTGCTCGCCATCTTCAAAGGTGATCATCAACTCAACCAATTTAAATTGCTGGTATTCATCACGCTGATAACGATTACCGACTCCGGCACCAATTAACGCCCCAAGCACAGTGGCAACGTCTTGGCCCGAACCACCACCAAACTGATGTCCAATTACGCCACCCAGCAAGGCCCCACCAAAGGTCTTCCACCCTCGATTGCTGTCACTAATCAACTCGGTTTGCGTGATGTTACGCACCGATGCGACATGGCCATAAACCACTTTCTCTACTGGCACCGCTTGATTGCGTTCGTAGCCGGCATTGGCGCAAGGCGATAGCACAACAGGAGACAAAGTGAACAAGGCTAAACAAACTATACGAAAGAAGCTCAACTGAGGTTTCAACATAACTGTTTTTCCGCTAACTTATAGAGAGACGCTTACTTAATTTTACTCAATTGTGAACTCACTGTCCTATTTAAATCATGAACTCGTCAAGTTCCCCTCGCCAGAGCTCGCATTGACTGACCCTAATGGCCTATTAGCCATAGGTGGCGATCTGCAGCCACAGCGATTACTCAATGCCTATTATGAAGGGATTTTTCCTTGGTTTAACGAAAATGATCCTATTTTATGGTGGTCACCCGATCCTCGCGCAGTCTTTGTCCCCGGCAGCATGAAAGTCAACCGACGCTTAATTCGTGACATCAAAAAGCGTGACTGGCAGTTCAGCGTCAACCTCGCGTTTAAGCAAGTGATCCATTATTGCGCTCAAACCCGAATGGAAAATGAAGGCACCTGGATCACTGCAGACATAGAGCAGGCCTATACTCGCTTACATACTCAAGGTAAAGCTCATTCAATTGAGGTCTGGGATAAAGGTTGCTTGATCGGCGGCTTGTATGGCTTGGCTATCGGCCAAGTCTTTTGTGGCGAGTCGATGTTTCATCTGCAGAGCAATGCTTCAAAGGCGGCCATGATGATGCTACATCAACACCTTTTAGCTCACCAATTTAAGCTAATCGACGCCCAAGTAGTCAACCCACACTTGGTGTCACTTGGTGCTAAAGCTCTTAAACGCAGTGATTTTATCAACTTGTTAAAACGCTTTCGGGATACCGAAGTCGACCCACTAACTTGGCAACCAAAACAGGTGCACCTTGACCTCTAAATCCGACACCATTCAAGTGGGCCTGACCAATACGTTTGCCTGCAGTTATTTACCCGAGCGGCAAGAACAATTAATGGTGCTGCAAGAGGATAGCTTTAATATCAACCTATTTGAGCAACTACTTGGACTGGGGTTTCGCCGCAGTGGTGATACTTTGTATAAACCCCATTGCCCACATTGCTCAGCCTGCATGCCAATTCGCATCCCAGTTAAGCAGTTTAGCCTGTCGAGACGGCAAAAACGGACCTTAAAAAATAACCGCGATCTCAGTTGGACAATCGTCACCACTACCACTGACGAACACTACCAGCTATATCACGATTATATAGCGCAGCGGCACAGTGACGGCCCCATGTACCCGCCATCGAGGGAGCAATATGATCATTTTATTCATTGCGCTTGGCATCAACCTCTGTTGATTGAAGTTCATCATAATCACACGCTTATCGGCGTTGCTGTCACCGATATCCTGCCAAACAGCCTGTCGGCAATTTACAGTTTTTTCTCACCCGATGAAGACAAACGTTCCTTGGGTGCCTTAATGATCCTAATCCAATGTCGCTTAGCTAAGTTAATGAACAAAGAGTTTGTCTATTTAGGTTATCAAATAGATGAGTCACGAAAGATGAATTACAAAAAAGCTTACCAACCTTATGAGATATTGACCGCAACGGGTTGGCAGCAAAGTGGATCTTGTCATACAAAACCGTAAAATAACGGTCAATTGTTATTTACTAGGATAACGAAGCACCTCTTTACAGCAGACCGATTTTGCGGCATGATACGCCCGTTTTTAATATTTGAAGGCTAACAGGATAACTGATTAATGGCGAAAGAAGACAACATTGAAATGCAGGGCACTATTCTTGAAACCTTGCCAAATACAATGTTTCGAGTAGAGCTAGAGAATGGTCACGTAGTAACGGCCCATATCTCAGGCAAAATGCGTAAAAACTACATTCGTATTCTTACGGGTGACAAGGTCACAGTTCAGCTGACCCCTTATGATTTGAGCAAAGGGCGCATCGTCTTCCGTTCACGCTAAAGTTAGCTAACGAGTTATTAAAAGCCGGCAAAGCCGGTTTTTTGGTTTACTAGATTTAGTTTCATATTGTAGTTTTACACAACTAAAGTCAGTGGACTCTGCATTATCTATGCATATTTTACCGAACGATAGATAGCAAAAAGGCTGCAATTGCAGCCTTTTTTAATGGATGGTTAATCCACTTTAGTGGGTCACTTTTTCGAGGCGCTCAACCTTGATAGTCAACTTATCACCATCAACATCTACCCGAGCAGTTCCCCCCTTCTCTAGCTGGCCGAATAAGATTTCATCGGCAAGTGGCCGCTTGATAAGTTCTGTGACCACACGCGCCATTGGGCGAGCCCCCATCGATTTATCATAGCCTTTTTCAGCCAGTAAGGTTCTGGCTTCATCGCTCACTTCCAGTGTGACAGCTTTGTCGTCTAGCTGGGCTTGCAGCTCAACTAAGAACTTATCGACCACTTTAGCGATAACCGTCATATCTAAGTGATTAAACCAAATAATCTCATCTAAGCGATTTCTAAACTCAGGTGAGAACACGCGATTGATCTCTGACAGTGCATCTTGACTATGATCTTGTTGCTTAAAGCCAATGGATTTACGCACCGTCTCCTGCACACCGGCGTTAGTGGTCATCACCAAGGTTACATGCCTAAAGTCAGCTTTGCGGCCATTATTATCGGTTAGGGTGCCGTGATCCATCACCTGTAACAGCAAGTTATACACATCGGGATGTGCTTTTTCTATCTCATCAAGCAAGACTACGCAGTGAGGATTTTTGATCACAGCATCGGTTAACAAGCCCCCTTGATCGTAACCCACATACCCTGGAGGCGCACCGATGAGCCGCGACACTGTATGGCTCTCCATATATTCGGACATATCAAAGCGCACTAGGTTAAGCCCTAAACATGCCGCGAGTTGACTGGTCACCTCGGTTTTACCCACCCCGGTCGGACCGGCAAATAGGAAGCTACCAACAGGTTTGCCTTCGCCGCTAAGCCCACTTCGAGACAAGCGGATAGCTGCACTCAGGGCTTCAATAGCCTTGTCTTGGCCAAACACCACCATCTTCAGGTTGCGTTCAAGGTTTTTGAGCATATCCTTGTCAGTGGCCGATACGGACTTCTCAGGGATACGTGCAATTTTAGCGATGATCGCCTCAATCTCACTTTGACCTATGGTTTTTTTACGTTTGCTCGCAGGCAACATCGCCATTCTGGCGCCTGCTTCGTCGATCACATCAATGGCTTTATCGGGTAGGTGCCTGTCGTTAATGTGCTTATCAGACAAGCGCGCCGCCACGCTCAGTGCAGCTAAGGTATAGCGCACCCCATGATGCTCTTCATATTTTGACTTAAGCCCTTGCAAAATCTTAGTGGTTTCAGCCACCGAAGGCTCATTAATGTCCACTTTTTGGAAACGTCTGGCCAGTGCGCGATCTTTCTCAAAAATACTCTGATATTCTTGAAACGTGGTCGAGCCCATACAGCGTAAGTTACCGCTTGAGAGCAGAGGTTTTAGTAAGTTTGAGGCATCCATCACACCACCAGATGCCGCGCCAGCTCCTATGATGGTATGAATTTCATCGATAAACAAAATCGCATGTTCATCTTGCGTCAACTCTTTTAATAACCCTTTAAATCGCTTCTCGAAATCGCCTCTATACTTTGTGCCCGCAAGTAAGGCGCCTAGATCGAGCGAGTATACCGTCGCACTCGCCATCACTTCGGGTACCTGTTCATTAACGATACGATAGGCTAACCCTTCGGCGATGGCTGTTTTACCAACGCCCGCCTCGCCGACCAATAACGGATTATTTTTGCGGCGGCGACATAAAATCTGAATCGAGCGTTCGATCTCTTCTGTTCGCCCAATCAGGGGATCGATATTCCCTTTACGCGCTTCTTCGTTAAGATTAGCGGTAAATTGGGTTAACTTGCTGCGCTCTTCAGTTTCTGCATGTTCTTCTGCCTGCTCTGGCTCCTGAGCATTGTCCATATCGTCTCTACCAACCCCATGAGAGATGTAATTGACCACATCTAAACGGGTCACTTCGCTGTTACGCAAGAGATAGACGGCTTGCGACTCTTGCTCACTGAAGATGGCCACCAGCACATTGGCGCCTGTGACTTCGTTTCGACCAGAGGATTGCACATGAAACACAGCACGTTGCAGTACGCGTTGAAAACCGAGTGTCGGTTGAGTTTCTCGCTCGTCTGCAGGATCGGAGATGACCGGCGTGGTTTGTTCGATGAAGCTAGACACCTCTTCTCTGAGTTTATCGAGGTTAGCGCCACAGGCCAATAACGCCTCTTGTGCAGCCGGATTATCGATTAAAGCCAGTAACAGATGCTCTACGGTCATATATTCGTGACGTGCGTCTCTGGCTTGTTGAAACGCCAGATTCAGTGTCACTTCAAGATCTTTATTTAGCATAAGCACCCCCTAAATTAATCACACACTTCGAGATTCAGGCTTTCTCTAATGAACACAGTAACGGATGTTGGTTTTGTCTTGCAAACTGGTTTACTTGAGCAACCTTAGTTTCTGCAATACCAAACGGAAAAATGCCACAGATCCCCTTACCTTGGTGATGTATCGCTAACATAATATCTGTGGCTTCTTGTTCGTTTTTTCTGAAAAAGAGTTGTAAAACCTCAATCACAAAATCCATTGGGGTGTAATCATCATTATTTAAAATGACTTTATACATTGATGGCGGTGAGATCTCAGCTTCAACACGCTCTTCAATGTGTTCGATATTTCCTGCTTTACCCATCTTTAAATATTAGCCTCTAGTTTTGGCTTCTACCAAATGTTGATATTTTACTTTCACTCACCATAACAGTCATCCGACCAATAGCCCAATGATCACTATTTTTTACCTATATGTTGATTTATTGTTAAATTAATCTTGACATCCGCTTTTACTGATTACATTCTGTTCATTGAGCGGTGAATTCTCCCCGCATCATTAGTTTTACTATCTTACTGGTCAGTAAACAACAGAAGGAAGTGGAAGTATGGCAAACGGAACTGTTAAATGGTTCAACAACGCCAAAGGATTCGGGTTTATCTGCCCTGAAGCTGGTGGTGAAGACGTCTTCGCACACTATTCTACCATCGAAATGGAAGGCTATCGAACTCTAAAAGCAGGCCAACCCGTCCAATTCGAGGTCGAACAAGGGCCAAAAGGGATGCACGCATCGGCAATATCACCGACTAAATAAGCGGGTGATACAACAAAAAAAGGCAGGATATTCCTGCCTTTTTTATTGGCTAATTAGGTCGACAAAAAGGGAAGCCTATTGGCTTCCCTTTGCTCACCACAATGACTGTCTTAGCTTAATAAACTATTTAACGTCGCACTAGGGCGCATGGCTGCCTCGGCTTTGGCCGCATCTAAGCGGTAATAGCCGCCTAAATCCACTGGCGCGCCTTGAGCCGCATTTAACTCGGCAACAATTTTAGCTTCATTGTCACTTAATGCTTGAGCCAATGGAGTAAAGTAAGCCTTGATGTCAGCATCGTTATCTTGAGTTGCTAACGCCTTAGCCCAATACAGCGCAAGATAGAAATGGCTGCCACGGTTGTCTAACTCACCCACACGGCGTGAAGGCGAGCGATTTTCATCTAAGAATTGACCGATAGCAATATCGAGTGCATCGGCTAACACTTGCGCCTTAGGGTTATTGTAGTTCTGGCTTAAGTGCTCTAATGATGCCGCTAATGCCAAAAACTCGCCTAATGAATCCCAGCGCAGATGCCCCTCTTTTTCGACCTGTTGCACATGCTTAGGAGCACTACCACCCGCCCCCGTTTCAAACAGTCCACCGCCGCTCATTAACGGTACGATAGACAACATTTTAGCACTGGTGCCAAGTTCTAAAATGGGGAAAAGATCGGTGAGGTAATCACGCAGTACGTTACCAGTGACCGAGATGGTGTCTAGGCCAGCTTTAATACGCTTGAGTGAAAAACGAGTCGCTTCAATCGGCGACATAATGTGGATCTCAAGCCCATCGGTATCATGCTCTGCAAGATATTTGTTCACCTTGGCAATAAGCTGCGCATCATGGGCACGAGCTGCGTCCAACCAAAATACCGCTGGCGTCGCTGATAAACGAGCACGGTTAACAGCCAATTTCACCCAATCGCGAATAGGCGCATCTTTAACCTGACACATTCTCCACACATCACCGGCTTCCACTGTATGCGCCAGTAACACATGACCGTCGGTATCAACTACCTTAACCACACCATCGGCTTGAATTTCGAAAGTTTTATCGTGGCTACCATACTCTTCAGCTTTTTGAGCCATCAAGCCAACGTTGGGGACACTGCCCATAGTGGTTGGATCGAATGCGCCATGTTCTTTACAAAATTGAATGGTCTCTTGATATACACCGGCATAACAGCGATCTGGGATCAGCGCCTTGGTGTCTTTAAGCTTACCATCGGGGCCCCACATTTGGCCTGAAGAACGAATAGCAGCTGGCATAGAGGCATCGATAATCACATCACTTGGCACATGTAAGTTAGTGATACCACGGTCAGAATCAACCATAGCCAATGCGGGACGCTGGGCATAAATTGCGGCGATATCTGCCTCTATTTCAGCTTGTTTTTCAGCTGGGAGTGTCGCGATTTTGGCATACACATCACCAAAACCGTTATTCACATCAACCCCAATCTCTTCAAACAACTCACCGTATTTAGCAAACAGCTCTTTGTAGTAAACCTTGACTGCATGACCGAATAAAATCGGATCAGACACTTTCATCATGGTGGCTTTAAGGTGCAACGATAACAGTACGTCCTCTTCTTTTGCCGCCTCAATTTCACGTTCAAGATAAGTGACCAATGCTTTCTTGTTCATGGTTGACGCATCAACCACTTCACCGGCCTGTAACGCTAAACCTGACTTAAGAACCTTGTGCGAGCCATCGACACCTTCGAACACGATATCCACAGAAGTAGCGGCTTCAAGGGTCACTGATTGTTCTGTACCATAAAAATCGCCCCCCTCCATATGAGCAACGTGTGACTTAGAGTCACGGCTCCATGCACCCATTGAATGAGGATTTTTCTTGGCATAATTTTTAACTGATGTGGGTGCACGGCGATCTGAGTTGCCTTCACGTAGCACAGGGTTTACGGCACTCCCCTTAATCTTGTCGTAACGGGTTTTGATTTCAACTTCGGTGTCATTTTTAGGTTCATCAGGATAATTAGGTAGCGCATACCCTTTATCTTGTAGCTCTTTGATACAGGCTTTTAACTGTGGGATCGAGGCACTGATATTAGGCAATTTGATGATATTGGCTTCAGGCTTAGTGGCTAATTCACCCAACTCTGCTAGTGCATCGGATATCTGTTGCTCAGGTGTCAAATAATCAGGGAAGTTGGCAATGATACGGCCTGATAATGAAATATCACGGGTTTCGACACCGACACCCGCCGCAGCGGTAAAGTTTTTAATAATAGGTAGTAGAGATAAAGTAGCTAATGCGGGGGCTTCATCGGTCTCGGTATAGATAATCGTTGGATTGTCGTTCATGTTATGTCCTACGTTTTAGTAAAATAAAGCGTTAATAAATCAAGTGACTGTTCTATGTTCTATGTTCTATGTTCTATTTTTTCATATGACGAGAGTCAAACTCGTCATGAGTACGCAGATAACCTAGGTAGAGGAGCCAATCAACTTCACCACATAAACCCGAATGGCGCATGGGCTTTCGCAGCGAGCCGAGTCAATGCAACACCACTCGCACCAACCTCTCAAAAAGCAACTACGTTTTGCTATCGATCACATTTTAATGGCCGACATCATAAATCATTCACCACAATATTCAAATTCCACTAATGGCGAATGCACAGTACAATGTCACGAATCGAATACACTACGCCAGAAGTTTTCCTTGTGAGTTCATCAAAATCAGTAAAAGCCAAACCTTATCCTCGTCGCGGCCAATCCGCACTATCGCCAACCAAGATGGCAACGGGTAAAGCAGCGGCTAGCTCAAAATTTAAAAGAGCCAAAAAAACCAGTAAGCCACGGGCAGAAAACCCAGTTATCGTACTGTTTAATAAGCCATTTGATGTATTGTGCCAGTTTACAGATGAGCAAGGCCGCCAAACCCTTAAGGATTTCATTCCCATAAAAGAGGTCTACGCCGCAGGTCGATTAGATAGAGACAGTGAAGGGCTACTGCTACTGACCAATGACGGCCAACTGCAGGCGAGCATCACCGAACCTAAAAAGCAAACTTACAAAACCTATTGGGTGCAAGTAGAAGGCGCCCCTACCGCAGAGGCATTACAAGCACTGCGTCAAGGGGTGCAATTAAAAGATGGCTTAACCCTACCCGCTAAGGTTGAAATCATGACTGCGCCTGATGTCTGGCCTCGACATCCGCCCATTAGAGAGCGGCAAAACATCCCGACGACCTGGCTCAGCATTGAGATCTGCGAGGGGCGTAATCGGCAAGTCAGGCGCATGACCGCCCATGTAGGTTACCCGACACTCAGATTAATTCGTTATAAAATAGGCCAATGGAGCCTAGATGGAATTGCTAACGGTGAATATAAAGTGCTGCCACAAACCTAAGCCTGTTGATAACGACTAAAGGACCGCGATGTATCGTTATAAACCTAATGTCACCGTTGCCTGTATCATAAAGTGCAAGGATAAATATTTGATGGTCGAAGAGTCTATCGATGGCCAGCTGCGTTATAACCAGCCCGCGGGCCATCTTGAAGCTCATGAAAGCCTACTCGAAGCTTGCCAACGAGAGGTACAAGAGGAAACTGGGCTCAAGGTGACCCCGCAATCTTTAATTGGCGTTTATCAATTTCAGGCAAGTTCTGAACTCGCCTTCCTGCGTTTTACCTATTTCTGCCAACTCGATAGCCAACGTACGCCGCATCCCCAAGATAGCACCATCAATCGCGCCTTATGGCTGAGTCTTGCAGAGATCCAAGCACTTAATCACCAGCTGCGTAGCCCATTAGTTCTCCAATGTATTGAAGATCAGCTACAAGGAAAACAATTTTCGACTGACGTGGTTAATTGTCAGTTTCTCTAGTTAGCTACCGCGCATAATGCGTGATAGAATATGCCCCCGCATATACGGCGTTGAGTGTGCATTTGTGGCTCCTGATCTCTTGTTTATCAAGATGCGGTTGAGCGCAACGACACTCGACAGTAAAGCGGCATTAACCGCTGCGCCGTAGCAACACAATTTTTTAAACGGTTTTTAGGATCTATGGCACTAATCGAACCCAATCCAAACGCAAAAAAAGTCATCGTCGGTATGTCTGGTGGTGTTGATTCATCTGTTTCAGCTTATTTGCTGCTTAAACAGGGCTATCAAGTCGAAGGCCTGTTTATGAAAAACTGGGAAGAGGATGATACCGACGAATATTGCGCTGCCGCCGATGACCTAAAAGATGCACAAGCAGTATGCGATAAGCTGGGCATCACCTTGCATACGGTCAACTTTGCCGCAGAATACTGGGATAATGTATTTGAGTACTTTTTAGCCGAATACAAGGCTGGCCGTACCCCAAACCCGGATATCATGTGCAATAAAGAGATTAAATTCAAAGCGTTTTTAGAATTTGCCGATGAAATTTTAGACGCCGACTATATCGCCATGGGCCATTATGTGCGCCGCAGCGATGCCTCAGGCCAAAGCCAAATGCTACGTGGTGTCGACAGCAATAAAGATCAAAGCTACTTCCTCTATACCTTAAGCCATGAGCAAATTGCTCGCTCGCTGTTCCCAGTCGGTGAGTTGCAAAAAAGTGAAGTACGCGACATCGCTAAAGAGATGGGGCTTATCACCCATGACAAAAAAGACAGCACTGGAATCTGCTTTATCGGCGAGCGCAAATTTACCGACTTCTTGCAAACCTTCCTGCCTGCACAGCCCGGTAAAATCGAGACAGCTGAAGGTGAAGTGATTGGCGAGCACCAAGGCTTGATGTACCACACCTTAGGCCAGCGTAAAGGCTTGGGTATTGGCGGCATGAAAAACAGTGGCGACGATCCTTGGTATGTGGTTGATAAAGATCTCGAGCGTAATGTGTTAATTGTCGGTCAAGGCGGTCAACACCCAAGATTGATGTCGGTTGGCTTCTATGCCGATCAGCTGCATTGGGTTGACAGAAAAGGCCCACAAGATGGTGCCAAGATCACCGTCAAAACCCGCTATCGTCAGCGCGATGTAGCTTGTAGCCTCACCTATGAAGGTGAAGATCGCATTAAAGTGATTTTTGATGAACCCGTTGCCGCAGTGACTCCTGGGCAGTCGGCCGTATTTTATGACGGTGAAGTCTGCCTCGGCGGCGGTATCATAGATTCGTTAATAAGAGAGTAAAACGTGAGTGAGCCTATTTTCGATCGGACCATGGCTTTTGCCGGCATTTTGCAAGCCATTTCGCTAGTTCAGCGAGTGGCTCGCCATGGTCAAGCAGACAATGATGCCATCGCGGCCAGCCTTAATAGTATTTTGGTTACCAATCCTGACAGTACTAGCGAGGTCTATGCCGATAAAGTGGCTCTCAACCAAGGCTATCAGTTGATCCTCAATCAACTGGGTGATGACAAGCAAAAAGATGTCGAGATCACCCGTTATTTAATCGGCATTTTGGCCCTTGAGCGCAAACTGGCACGCTCATCGAATGCCATGGGCATGCTGGCTGAGCGCATCAATCAGGTGCACCGCCAGCTGCACCACTTCTCGATAAAAGACGATCAAGTGATTGGTAACTTTGCCGGTATTTATAGCGATATTATCAGTGATTTGGGGCCAAAAATTCAGATCTCCGGCAATCCTGAGTTTCTGAAACAGCCACTCGTTCAGCAAAAAATTCGTGCCCTGCTGCTCGCCGCCATTCGCAGCGCAGTATTATGGCGCCAACTGGGAGGCAAGCGCAGACACCTTGTCTTCTCGCGTAAAGCAATAGTTGATACAGCAAAGAAAAGCCTCACCCTATAAATAATAAGCTAAGTTCATTAAAGGAGCTTCTAATGGAACTTTCCGCACTAACTGCTATCTCTCCGGTAGACGGTCGTTATGGTAGTAAAACCGCCTCATTACGAGGGATTTTCAGCGAGTACGGCCTGACCAAATACCGTGTTCAAGTCGAAATAAACTGGCTAAAGCTGCTTTCTAGCTGTCCAGAAATTGAAGAAGTTCCACCATTTAGCGAAGCGGCATTAGCACTGCTCGATCAAATCAAAGATAACTTCAGTGAAGAGGACGCGCTACGGGTCAAGGCCATTGAAGCCACCACCAACCATGACGTCAAAGCGGTTGAGTACTTTATCAAAGAGAAAATCGCCGATAACGCCGAATTAGTCGCTATCGATGAGTTTGTACACTTTGCCTGTACCTCTGAAGATATTAACAATCTGTCGCATGGTTTAATGTTAACCGATGCTCGCGAGCAGGTGCTTGTACCTTACTGTCAGCAAATCGTCGATAGTATCAAAAAGCTAGCAGCTGAATATCGCTCAGTCCCATTGATGTCACGTACCCACGGTCAACCTGCGTCACCTTCGACTCTGGGTAAAGAGATGGCTAACGTTGCCGTACGTCTTGAACGCCAACTTAAACAAATTCAAGCTGTTGAGATCATGGGTAAAATCAATGGTGCAGTGGGTAACTATAACGCCCACCTATCGGCTTACCCCGAAGTGGATTGGCACACGCTGTCACAGCGTTTTGTGACCAGCCTTGGCCTTAACTGGAACCCATACACCACCCAGATTGAGCCACACGATTATATCGCTGAACTGTTCGATGCTGTTGCGCGTTTTAACACGGTCCTGATTGACTTTGACCGCGACATTTGGGGTTACATTGCCTTAGGTCACTTTAAACAAAAAACCATTGCTGGCGAAATTGGTTCATCAACCATGCCGCATAAAGTTAACCCTATCGACTTTGAAAACTCAGAGGGTAACTTAGGTATTGCTAATGCCATCATGGCGCACCTTGCAGCAAAACTACCAGTATCAAGATGGCAACGTGATCTGACTGACTCTACGGTTCTGCGTAACCTAGGTGTCGGCATGGCGCATGCGCTGATAGCTTACCAAGCAACCTTAAAAGGGATCAGCAAGCTTGAAGTTAACGAAACCCACCTGCGTGACGAGCTTAATCAAAACTGGGAAGTACTAGCAGAGCCGGTACAAACAGTGATGCGCCGCTACGGTATTGAAAAGCCATACGAAAAGCTCAAAGAGCTAACCCGTGGTAAACGTATCGATGGTGAGCAGCTCGCACAATTTATTGATAATCTCGAGCTACCAGCAGAAGTTAAAGTTGAGCTGAAAAAAATGACGCCAGCTAACTACATTGGCCGCGCCGAAACTTTTGTCGACGAACTAAAGTAAGCGACTAACATTAGCGTTTATAAAGGCGGTGAGCTAATGCTTACCGCCTTTATTGTTTTAAGCCCTTTCGATACACACTAGTCGCTATACTGGACTGTTATTGAATAGGCTATTTTATTGCCTCTCCTTCAACTAAGGTTATTACGCCATGTATACACTCAATTTCGATCTGCAAGATTTTCTCAACCACTACTGGCAGAAACAACCATTAGTGATTAAAGCCGCCTTTAAGGATTTTAACGATCCTATTTCGGCTGATGAGCTGGCTGGATTGGCCTGTGAAGAGGAGATTGCTTCTCGCATTATTTTAACCAAACCCGATAATTGGGAAATCATTCAAGGCCCTATCGAAGATTACGCCCCCTTTGGCGAAGATAACTGGCAGCTGTTGGTACAAGCAGTTAATCACTGGTATCCAGACGCACAACCGCTAGTCGAGGCATTTAGATTCATTCCTGACTGGCGCTTTGATGACTTAATGGTGTCATTTGCCACTCCAGGGGGTGGCGTTGGCCCACATATTGATAATTATGATGTGTTCTTATTGCAGGGCGAAGGCAAGCGCCGCTGGAAAGTGGGCCCGCAAGGCACTTATTCCCCCAGAGGTGGCGATACTCACACGGCTCTTATCGATGATTTTGAGCCCATTATTGATGTGGTTCTCGAAGCGGGGGATATGCTCTATATTCCACCCGGTTTTCCGCACCGTGGAGAAACGCTTGAAACGGCACTGAGTTACTCTATCGGTTTTCGAGCCCCAAGCCAGCAAGAGTTAATCAGTGGTATTGCCGATCACCTGATCGACACCAATAGTGGTAATAAACGCTTTACCTCTAACCAAGAGCCTAACAGTCCAGGGTTATTGCCCACAGCGCAACAGACCCAAATGCTGGCACTACTAAGCGAACTCTTAACCCAGCCAGAACATTATCAGCAAGTGTTAGGACAACTACTGAGCCAAAATCGCTTTGAGCTGGATATATGCGATCCCGATGGCCAGCATACTAATGATGAGCTGATCGAAGCCTTACAAGATGGTGCAACGATCCAGCGAATTGGCGGGCTAAAAGTGATCCGTTTAGAAGATGACAATCAACTAAGGTTATTCATTAATGGTGAGATCTATCGATTCGATAGCATTGAGCTCAGCATCCTAGATACCCTAGCCAACCAGTTTAGCTTCGATAACGACACCGCATTAGCGCTATGTAAACAAACGACGGTAGCCGATTATTTTATCTGGTTACTGGATCAAGGTTACGCATACCTCGCCTAGTGGACTTAGATCACTGCTATATAGGCACAAAAAAGCCGTTTGCTCTTTATTAGGCTAAACGGCTTTTTATCGTTTCGCGTTTAAAACGCTATGCGCTTTGCCATAATTTATCATCGTTATGGATCTGATATAGACTCTCAGCACGGGAGATCAACAACTGTGCAAATTTAGCTTGAGTTGGATCTTTTGTCGCACCAGAATTTTTCAAGTTTTCCGCTTTTAACTGCCATATCATCGAAAAATGACGGATCGCATCACGCGCCGATGTGGCCACCTTTACGTCCACATAATCTGACGGTAAATCGCCCGACATCACCCAAAAAGTTTGTGGCTTAGGTTGCTTAGACTCCATCTTCCACACCGCTAAATAAGGTGCAAGGTAGCGACTCTCGGCAGCGATCACCTTACTGGGGATCACCCCTTTTTCGGCTAAAAAACGATTGGCTTTTTGAAAGTGTTCCCTAATCCACTGCTGGGTAAGTGCTTCTTGCTCTTGTTCACTCAAAGGTTGAGTTTGATCGACTGCTTGTTCCGTCATACTGCTTCCTATTGTTGTTATAATATTGGCGTCATTGTCTGTGCATCGGCTATCTACACCGGTAGGCTAAACCTTATAGCCACTGGCGATGAGATCACTACCATTATCTTGATATCAGGTAAAAATAACCGCCAAGCTTACGTTAACGTAAAGTGGAAAGCTAAATTGCCACCTACATCACGATAATAACTCATCTTTAGCTTTGTTGAGAGTATCGCTAAATGTTATCGTTCTGCAATAAATATAACAAGCCGCCGAAGTCGCCTATTTGTTGTACCTCGGCGTTTTAATTCCCAAGTGGAGAACACCTAAAGTGGCAGTATTCAATCATATCTCATTTGACGATCATGAACAGATCGTATTTTGTCATGACAAAGAAAGTGGCTTACGCGCCATTATTGCAATTCATAACACTAACCTTGGCCCTGCAGTCGGTGGCTGTAGAATGTGGAATTATGAGTCAGACGATGAAGCCTTAACAGACGTTTTGCGTCTATCACGCGGTATGACTTATAAAAATGCACTGGCTGGATTAGCCATGGGTGGCGGAAAAGCGGTTATCATCGCCGATCCAAAAATGGAAAACCGTGAAGCCTTGTTCAGAGCCTTTGGTCGTTGTGTTCACAGCTTAGGCGGCAAATACTACTCGGCTGAAGATGTCGGTGTATCGACGGCCGATATTATGATTGCTCACCAAGAAACGCCTTTTGTGGCTGGCCTAGAGGGCCAAAGTGGCGATCCATCACCTCATACGGCGCTAGGCACCTATTTAGGCATTAAAGCTGCGGTTAAGCATCAGCGTGGTATCGACAGTCTTAAAGGGCTTAAAATTGCAGTACAAGGCGTTGGACACGTTGGCTATTACCTGTGTCGTCACCTGCATCAAGAGGGCGCTGAGCTTATCGTAACCGACATTCATCAATCATCATTGGACAAAGTAGCGACTGAATTTGGCGCAACGGTTGTGGCGCCGCAAGATATCTATCACCAAGATGTCGATGTTTATGCCCCATGTGCCCTTGGCGCAACCATTAACGACACCACTATCCCCTTGTTAAAAGCCAGCATCGTAGCCGGTTGCGCCAATAACCAACTTGCTGAAGCGCGCCATGGTGAGAAGTTGAAAGAGTTAGGCATTCTCTATGCACCTGATTATGTCATCAACGCAGGTGGCATCATCAACGTATCGTTTGAGAAAGACTATGATCAGGCACAGTCGACCGCTAAAGTGGAAGAGATTTACAACACGCTACTGAAAGTCTTTGAGTTATCTGATGCGCAAAATCGTACCACCGCAGACGTGGCTGACGAACTAGCACGCGCGATTATCAATGGTAATAACATTAGCTAGCCTTATGCTAACCTCTTATTCATCTGAGTAAGAGCACAATCGTATTGTGATTATGCCACCGCTCATGTCGGTGGCTTTTTTTAGCATTTATGCCATCCCATCTTAATAGCAGCAATTGCGTTTACGTGATTTTTGGAGGTTAAAATCCCCCTCACTCCTGACATTCACTTAGCCCAAATACCATTACACAAAATTTATGTTTGCCAGCAATGAGATAAGTTTTATCCACCGAATATTCATATAAGCGTACTGGAAAATGTCATATACCTCTGCTTGAATTAAAAGCTCATTATGAGTGTCGGGAGACCACTATGATCAGTTTCAAATACGACTTTACTCAAGATGTTGTGGAGTTACAGGCCAGCGATTGGTGTGGCCTTGAGCAGGTATTTGTTAACGGTAAGCGTGTATCTCGCAAGCTTAATTTTGGCCCCAAGAGCGAACACCAAATCAAATTACACGATGGAAAACCCTGTAAGTTTCAACTTTTTATTGACCCAAATAGCGAGCAGATGATTTGCCGCATCTACAAACACAATCGACTCATCACCAGTATCAAGCAAGGAAAACAGAACTTGCTACAAAGTCGGCAGCTGCTGCAAGGTCTGGTTTTTTTTATTGCAGTTTGTAGTCTAGGAATGTTACTGCTGGTATAAGGCCTACACTCTTGATTTGCTCTGAATGGGCAAACGACATTGCAAAATTAAATTTGCAGGCCAAGTTATTCAATACAATCCACCGCAATTTAACGACAACGCCCTAGTTAATAATTGATGGCTGTTGGCTAATTCACTATAACGAATCAGCCAAGGATTTAACACAATGATAATTGTTCACCATTCACACACACATATTGGCGTGTGTGGTAATCACCACTGCCTGCAGTCACCATGGTCACCGCCAGTTTTTGTTGCTTAGGGCCATTTTCAATCAAGAGTGAATTAAGCACACTGCCATTTCGGGCAAATGAGACTGAGGTAACAAAATCTCCTATCTCAAGGTTGCGGTACAAGGCAACATTAACACTGCCAATAGAGCGAGGCTCTAACGCACCTTCGGCGACGACCAAGCTGTAGCCATTAGCCAGAGAGAATGACTTGGCGTAGATTGTGGACATAGAGGAATCAGATATCTGCGGTTGTGTATCTTGCACTAGTTGAGGTGCTGACATATTGCTATTGGTACTAACCGAGCAGCCTGACATAGCAATAACCGACAAGACAATAAGCGGCAATTTGGTACGCATAACCATTATCCTCGACGAATTAATAGGTAAATCTCATAAACATAGAGTTGTTCGCTTTTAAGTTCGCGCTTACGAAAGACGGTTAATTTTATTCAATAAATGAATAAACTGCTCCGACTCAGCCTCACTTAAATTAGCCAAGAAGCGCTCATTTATCCATTCAGCTTCACGCGTTAAATCTTGTTCTAAAGCTTTAGCACTGTCGGTGAGAAATATTTGAAACGCTCGGCGATTATCGGCTTCTTGATGGCGGGTGATTAACCCTTGCACCTGCAACTGATCGAGCAGTCGAGTCATGGTGTAATTAGCGACATCACAGCGTTTTGACAGCTCAGTCTGAGTGATACCCTCTTCTTGCCATAAGGCAAACAGCACCGGCCAGAGTTTGATATCTAAATCATAGCGCTTGAGCCGCTCATCGAGCGCCTTTTGTAGACTGATATTTAGGTGAGATACCAAGTATCCCAAACTTTCATAATGTTTCAATCAGCACCTCCCGCATCAAGAGCCTACTATTAATACTACCACTTGGCTTTAAAGAAACTAGCTTTAGGCACAACTAAATAAGTAAGTAAAACCATTCGCGTTATCAAATAATCACTTAGCTAGCTTGCATAGAGTAGGTTCTTTAACCTAACTCAGTATCATCGACTAGAAACTGTTCAATAAAGCGGTAATAACAAGCCCGCCCCAATTTTGCCGATAAGCCTTTGGGGAGTAATACGAAGATATCTTGTGCTTGGATCTCAAAGCAATGGCGACTGTCGAGCATAAACTGGGTATCTAGCGAGGTGGTGACCTGCAACTGACCCGACCCAATCTCTTGATAATCAACAATCAGTAGTGGATAAGCCTCAACCTCGACACGCACTTTTTCCACCGGCGTTATTAAAAAATAATCGCCCTCAAGCCGCTGTAAGATGCTGCTAAATAAACGACTAAACTTATCTGGTAATAAGCCTTGCTGATAAAACCACTCACCTTGGGCATTGATAAAAAACAGCGGCGTGTCATCGCACACGCTCACGCCCTGAGTCAGTTGGTGTAATTGGCTATCCGCTGCAGTAATATCACTCATGACTAAATATCACTCATGACTAAGCAAGGTTAATAAGGCCTGCAGCGGATGTTTAGGTTTAAAGCCACCAAACCGTTTCACTTGGCTACGACAGGAATAACCAGAAACCAGCACCTGCTCTGGCGGTAACTGTTTAATGGCGCCATCCCAAGACATATCAAATAAGGCTTTAGAGCGGGTGTGATTTTCACTTTCATGGCCATAAGTCCCAGCCATGCCACAACAGCCTAAATTAACGGTATTGAGTGTGGCACCAAAGCGTTTAAAAATCGCCTGCCATTCATTGCCGGTATTGGGTTTAGCGGTCGATTCGGTGCAGTGACTAAACCAGGTAAACACCTTATCGGCCGGCGCCAACGGAGGGAGCGTCTGGACAATATCCAGTAACCACTCATTGACCAGTTGCACATTGAAATCGCCGCGGTTATCACCGAGCACCTCTTTATATTCATCACGATAACAGAGCACCATAGCCGGATCGACCCCAATCATCGGCATCCCCAGTGCAAAAATGTCATTTAAGAAATCAGCACTCGATTGCGCCGTTTTAGCAAACTTATCCAAAAAGCCCTTTATATGTATTGGCTTACCATTAGGCTTAAAAGGCAATAATATCGGTTTAAATTCGAGTTTCTCGATAAGTTTCACTAAGTGATAAACGGTATCGGCTTCGTAAAAACTGTTAAAAGGGTCTTGTACCACCAACACATAACGGCTGCGCTCATCTTGAGGGATCTGCTGTAGCGCCTCTAGATTATAACCTCGGCAGCTGTGGTTCTCTAATTTTTGCTTCAAAGTGGGAACGGATAATGCTGGCGCATCGACATAGCCAAGGGACTTTTTTATCACCCATTGGCTAACCGGGTGTTGCGATACCGCATTGGTGACTCTTGGCATCATTGCCATTAGCGGCAGAGAGTCTTCTATCCCAGCGACTAAATAATCCTTAGCTGGACGCAGATAACGTTGATAATAGATATTGAAAAATTGCGCTCGAAACTTGGGCACATCGACTTTGACGGGGCACTGAGAGGAGCATGCCTTACAGGCTAAACAGCCTTTTAATGATTCCATCACTTCATGAGAATAATCATATTCTTTATCTATCTTTATGGTATTTTGCACACGTTGTAGCCAGCCTAGCGGCTTGGCTTTAGCTAAGGCTTCGACATCGACGCCCTCAGCTTCTAATAGCCGTAGCCATTCACGCATCAGCCCTGCGCGACCTTTGGGCGATTGCACACGATCGCCCGTGACTTTAAATGAAGGGCACATAGGCGAATAGACACTGTAATTAAAACACAAGCCATTACCGTTACAGTTCATCACATCAGGAAAAGCTTCCCGTGTGGTCACTGGAATTTGCCTGTCGAACGCCCCACGTTTTGCACTGTCGACATTGTATCGCAGCGGTCCACTGTTTTTAGGCGCCACCAGCTTACCGGGATTAAGCTTATTGAGTGGATCGAATAAGCCCTTCACATCCTCTAGCAGACCAAACAAAGTCTCGCCAAATACCGCTGGACCATATTCACCGCGCACCCCTTTACCATGTTCACCCCACATCAAGCCGCCATACTTAAGGGTAAGCGCGGCCACTTCATCAGACACGGTTCTCAGTAAGCGCTCGTCATTGGGGTCGCACATATCAAGCGCAGGACGCACATGCAGCACCCCAGCATCCACATGACCGAACATGCCATATTGCAGCTGGTGGCTGTCAAGCAGCGCCCTAAACTCCATAATGTAATCGGCGAGTTTTTCTGGCGGCACCGCGGTATCTTCGGCGAAGGCGATAGGCTTACGACTGCCTTTGGTGGCTCCGAGCAAACCCACCGCTTTCTTGCGCATGGCATAAATGGTGTTGATGGATCCTTTATCCGCCGTCACTTGATAACCTAACAAGCCATCTTTTTGCTGAGCTATCTGAGTATCGAGCACCTCACATAGCAAGTTCACTTTATGCTCGACCTCATCGGTTTCGCCTGCAAACTCCACCATGTTTAGGCCGTCGATAATCTTACCTGGAATATCGTCGATTAATGATGAAACCGAATGCCAGATAATGTCTTGCTTAGCTAAGTTAAGAACTTTTGAGTCGACCGTTTCAACCACTGTGGCATTGGCTTTGACTAAGTCGGGAGCATGACGCAGCGCCGATTGAAACGAGTCATATTTAATATTGACCATCATACGGGTTGTCGGCAATGGCGTGATATCCAATTTAGCTTCGGTTATCACCGCCAGCGTACCTTCTGAGCCGGTCAATATACGCGATAAGTTGAACTCATCTAGGGCGTCATTCCAGACATTTTTTAAATCATAACCGGTTAAGAAACGATTGAGCTTGGGAAAACGCGCCTCCACTTCAGCGCGATGATCTCGGGTCATCTTGGCAATATCACGTTGCAGCACTTGGCCTAAATCAGCGGTTCCCTCTTGCTCAAGAGCCTGCAGTTGAGCGTAAGTCAATGGGCCCGTGTCCAGTACGCTGCCATCATATAGCACGCTTGAAAGCGCCAATACATGATCGGAGGTTTTACCATAAACGAGCGAGCCAGCACCTGATGCATCTGTGTTGATCATGCCGCCCAACGTGGCGCGGTTTGAGGTTGATAAGTCAGGACTAAAAAAATAACCATGAGGCCGCAGCGCATCATTTAGCGCATCTTTTACCACCCCGGCCTCGACCCTCACCCAGCCTTGCTCGGCATTCACCTCGAGCACTCGATTCATATAACGCGACAAGTCCAGAATTAAACCATGGGTTAATGACTGACCATTGGTGCCTGTTCCGCCGCCACGGGCACTGAACACCACCTTGGTAAAGGCAGGCTTAGTGGCCAATTTTAATGCAATACGCACATCGGTTTGATTGCGTGGATAGAGCACAGCTTGGGGCAAGAATTGATAGACAGAGTTATCTGTAGCCTGAGCGAGTCGCGCGCTATAGCGCTTATCAATATCGCCAGTAAAACCGCTTTCGGCTAACGCATCGAGAAAATCGCAATATACGGGCTCTAGCGTTTGTTGATGAGATAACTTAGGTAGCATGCTGGTTTCTGCTTTGTCGTCTTTAAAGAGTGCTGCCATTATAAACAAAAAAAGCCGCTAAAAAGCGGCTTTTTTCAATTAGCTTATTCTATTTTAAGAATAATTAACCGTGAGCTTCACCTAGGTATAACCAAGTGTCGATAACGGTATCTGGGTTTAGTGATACGGTATCTATGCCCTGCTCAACTAACCATGCAGCAAAGTCTGCGTGATCTGATGGTCCTTGACCACAAATCCCCACATAAGCGCCTTTGGCTTTAGCCGACTTAATTGCCATAGCCAGTAAGACTTTAACCGCTGTATTACGCTCATCAAACAGATGACTGATGATGCCAGAATCTCGGTCAAGACCTAGGGTTAGCTGAGTTAAATCGTTTGAGCCAATAGAGAAACCATCGAAGTACTCAAGGAACTGATCGGCCAACAAGGCATTAGAAGGTAACTCACACATCATGATGACACGTAGACCATCTTTACCGCGCTCAAGGCCTTGCTCTTTCAGTAGCTCAATCACTTGTGCCGCTTCTTCAAGGGTACGTACGAATGGGATCATGATCTCAACGTTTGTCAGACCCATCTCACCGCGCACACGCTTAATAGCTTCACATTCTAGGGCGAAACAGTCACGGAACGCTTCAGAAATATAACGGCTTGCACCACGGAAGCCCAACATTGGGTTCTCTTCTTCTGGCTCGTAACGGTCACCGCCGACTAAGTTTGCGTACTCGTTAGACTTAAAGTCTGACATACGTACAATCACTTTCTTCGGATGGAAAGCCGATGCGATAGTCGCAATACCTTCAACCAGACGTGCCACATAATATTCAACAGGTGATTCATAACCTGCGATCATCTCGTGGATCTCTTGTTGCAGTTCAGCAGTTTGGTCGTTGAATTCGAGCAAGGCTTTCGGGTGAATACCGATCATGCGGTTGATGATGAACTCAAGACGCGCAAGGCCCACACCTTCGTTAGGCAGGCGAGCAAAGTCGAATGCTCTATCAGGGTTACCTACGTTCATCATGATCTTCATTGGCAGTTCAGGCATAGAATCGACGCGCGATGACATCACTTCGAAGTCTTGAATTCCTTGATAAATAAAGCCGGTATCACCCTCAGCACAAGATACTGTAACCTCTTGACCATGCTTAATTTTATCTGTGATATCGCCACAACCCACAACCGCAGGAACGCCAAGTTCACGGGCGATAATCGCCGCATGGCAAGTACGGCCACCACGGTTAGTAACGATAGCACTTGCGCGCTTCATGATAGGTTCCCAATCTGGGTCTGTCATGTCGGTAACCAACACGTCGCCTTCTTGGATTTGGTCCATATCTTCAATAGAAGACAGTACCTTAGCAATACCATTACCAATCTTATGGCCAATGGCACGACCTTCACCAATCACATCACCATGGGTTTTAAGGTGGTAGCGCTCAATGAGCTGCACATCTTCGCGTGAACGCACGGTTTCAGGGCGTGCCTGAACGATATAAAGTTTGCCGTCGTTACCATCTTTTGCCCACTCGATATCCATTGGACGACCGTAGTGCTGCTCGATGACCATGGCTTGCTTAGCAAGTTCCATCACTTCTTCGTCATTGATAGAGAATTGACGACGCTTATCAGCAGCCACATCTTCAATCTTAACTTGTTTACCGTGACTTAAGTCATCAGAGTAAACCATCTGAATAAGCTTGCTGCCAATATTACGACGAACAACCGCCTTGTGACCGGCAGTTAAACTTGGCTTGTGTACGTAAAACTCATCTGGGTTCACCGCACCTTGTACGACCATTTCACCTAGGCCAAAAGATGAGGTAATAAATACCACATCATTGTTACCCGACTCGGTATCCATGGTAAACATCACACCTGATGCAGCAGTATCGGAGCGAACCATACGCTGTACACCGGCTGAAAGTGCTACGCCTTTATGATCGTAACCTTGATGTACACGGTATGAGATAGCTCGGTCGTTAAACAGTGAAGCAAAAACGTGCTTAATCGCTACCAGTACTGATTCATATCCCTTAACATTAAGGAAAGTCTCTTGCTGGCCGGCAAATGAAGCATCTGGCATATCTTCGGCTGTCGCTGAAGAGCGAACGGCGAAAGACGCGTCTTTGGTTTCTGAGGAAAGCTTGTCGTACGATTCACGTACAACCTGCTCAAATTCGCTATGGAATGGGGTGTCGATAACCCACTGTCTGATCTGTGCACCGGCTGTAGCGAGTGCATTCACGTCATCTACATCTAGAGAATCTAGAGTGTCGTATATCTTCTGGTTAAGTCCGCTTTGTTCAAGAAATTCATTGAACGCAAAAGAGGTGGTCGCAAAGCCACCAGGCACTTGAACACCTGCATTTGCTAGATTGCTGATCATCTCTCCAAGTGAGGCGTTTTTACCGCCAACCTTGTTGACATCACCCATGCCTAATTCTTGATACCAGAGTACATATTGCTGCACAGTTCTATCTCCGCAAGTTTATTTCAGTGTGGCCCTTTCACACGAGGGCAGCGGCAGTTTACACTCCACAGCAAGCAGCGTAAATGTATAATTTTATTTGTAATTTTATTACTACAAGAGGTCAGGATGTCACGTAAAGTCTTTTATATCTCAGATGGGACGGCGATCACAGCCGAAGTGTTTGGTCATGCGGTTTTGTCGCAATTTCCAATGGAGTTTGAAGCACTTACAATTCCGTTTGTGGAGACGGTTCAAAAAGCACAGGCGGTTAAGAAGCAAATAAATGATTGTTTTATTACAACAGGCGAACGACCATTAGTATTCCATTCTATCGTCAAAGCTGAAATTCGTGACATCATCTACAGTAGCGAATGTATCGATTATGATTTTTTGAATACCTTCGTCGCCCCACTCGAAGAACAGTTAGGCATCAAGGCAAGCCCTGTGCTGCATCGCACTCACGGTAAAGCCAACCACAGTTATGAAGCGCGCATCGACGCCATTAATTTCGCCATGGAAAACGATGACGGCCAAACCCTAAAACATATCGACAAAGCCGACATTGTTTTACTCGGGGTATCGCGCTGCGGTAAAACACCCAGTAGCCTTTATCTGTCGATGCAGTTTGGTATCAAGGCCGCTAACTACCCATTTATTGAAGATGATATGGATAACCTTAAGCTGCCAGATATCCTCAAAAAGAATAAGCACAAACTATTTGGTCTAACCATAGATCCGGTGCGTCTACATGAGATCCGCCAAAGCCGTATGGAAAATAGTCGCTACTCTTCACTCAGGCAATGCCGTATCGAAGTAAAAGAGGTAGAGATGATGTACAAACGTGAGCGCATCCCCTTTGTTAACACCACCAATCATTCGGTTGAAGAGATTGCGACTAAGATCTTAGAGCTCACCGGACTGGAACGACATATGTTTTAAATAAGCACCATCAAGCTGGATTTTATCCAGTAGAAATGGGCGATTTTATCAATTGCACTGCACACTTGCCGACAATTAGCGAATATTTTCATGATTTAGGCACTGTGCAGCCTGCAACTATTAGTTATAATCCGAGACAATAAGGCGAAATGCCAAGACAAACGCTCGGTATATTGAATGACCACTAAAACAGACGAACTACGCACCATATTATTATGTAAAGCCATTTCACCTGCTAAACTCGCATCTGAATATCCGCTGACTCAAGACGCTGCCGACTACCTTGTACAACAACGACGTGAAGTCGAAGCGATTCTCACCGGAGAAGATCAGCGACTGCTAGTGATCATCGGCCCTTGCTCTATTCACGATACTGATGCCGCTATTGACTACGCTAAGCGTCTCGCCGTGATGCATCAAGAATTAAAAGATGATCTCTGCATCCTGATGCGCGTTTATTTTGAAAAGCCGCGCACCACCGTCGGTTGGAAAGGACTGATTTCAGACCCAGATCTCGACGGTAGCTTTAACGCCAATAAAGGCCTACGCCTTGCGCGTCATCTGCTACAACAGATCACCGAACTTAAATTGCCTATCGCCACCGAATTTTTAGACATGGTTAACGGCCAATACATAGCTGACCTTATCACTTGGGGCGCTGTGGGTGCTCGCACCACCGAAAGCCAAATTCACCGTGAGATGGCCTCGGCACTCTCTTGCCCTGTTGGCTTTAAAAACGGTACAGACGGTAACATCAATATCGCGATCGACGCAGTGCGCGCCGCAAAAGAGCCGCATATCTTCTACTCGCCCGATAAAGATGGCGCCATGGCGGTATACCGTACTAGCGGTAATCCATTTGGACACATTATTTTACGCGGCGGTAAGCAACCAAACTACCATGCCGAAGACGTCAATGCCGCAGCCAAACAACTGGCGAGTGTTGGGTTATCACACCGCATGGTGATTGACTTCAGCCACGGCAATAGTCAAAAACAACATTTACAACAATTGGTTGTTGCTAAAGATATTATTTCGCAACTAGAGCAAGGCTCTACCGCCATTGCGGGCATTATGGCTGAAAGCTTTATTGAAGAAGGCAGCCAAAAAGTGATCCCAGATCAACCTCTGTGTTATGGCAAAAGCATTACAGATGCCTGCCTTAACTGGCAAGACTCCGAGCAGTTACTACGTGACTTAGCAAAAGCGGCACGTGCACGGATGAACAAGTTGGCAAGTGCCTAACCCCTCCACGTCTTAACAATAATGCCCCAGTTTTACCCCGATAAAGGCTTCAAGCATGAAGCCTTTTTTACCTTCACTGGATGAACTTAAACACCAACAACCACTCGCCGCGTAACTCGATTACGTGACAGTGGATTTTTCCTGCATAACCTCAAGGTTGCCGTATGCCCCTAACTCACACTCAATCGCCTTATTCTGAGGCGATGTTAGCTCGAATTGAACAATCTGAAGCCCGTGTCATCAAAGCGATTTTTCCGTCAATCACCAACCACCACAACACCCTTTTTGGTGGCGAAGCGTTGGCGTGGATGGATGAAACTGCATTTATCGCGGCGACGCGTTTTTGCCGTAAACCTCTGGTCACGGTCAGCTCTGACAGAATCGACTTTAATAAAGCTATCCCCGCTGGTACCTTAGCCGAAATCATTGCCAAGGTGATCCATGTGGGTAACACCTCATTAAAGGTGGAAGTGAATATTTTTGTCGAAGATATGTATCAAGATTTGCGTGAGCACGCGATTCGTGGCGTATTTACGTTCGTTGCGGTCGATGATGATAGAAAACCTACCCAAGTTTGGCCGCCGCACACTTAAACGATAATAGCCTATAGAGGTGTAAATAATTAGCACCTCTATCATATTTTGCCCCTATTTTGGCATTAATACTGCCACATCATACTAGACAAAAGTCTAACAAATAGAATAATTAAACAAAAAACCAACATCTTCAGCATAAAATCCATAGAATAATACGCAGGTTATCTGTTACATTGAATTCACCTTCAAATGCAACAAAGATAATCAAAAAGCAATGAAGCTAGAAAATTTGAACATTATCATCGCCGATGATCACCCTCTATTTCGTAATGCCTTGCGACAAGCATTGAGTGGCGCCTTTACGCAAACCAATTGGTTTGAAGCCGACAGTGCTGACGCCTTACAACAGCTATTAGAAACGAGTACTAGAGCCTACGACATTGTACTGCTGGACTTACAAATGCCTGGCTCCCATGGCTACTCCACCCTGATCCATCTGCGCACTCACTTCCCAGAGCTGCCCGTCGCGGTGATTTCAGCCCATGAAGATGCCATGACGATTAGCCGCGCAGTGCATTACGGAAGTGCGGGCTTTATCCCTAAATCAGCCTCCATGGAAACCCTCGCTGAAGCCCTCACTACAGTGTTGTATGGTGATATCTGGCTGCCAGACAATATTGAGCTACAGCAAATTAATGAAGATGCAACCGATCAAATGGCTGCCAAACTGGCCGACTTAACACCGCAGCAATATAAGGTATTGCAGATGTTTGCCGAAGGGCTGTTAAATAAGCAAATTGCCTATGATTTAGGGGTATCTGAAGCGACCATTAAAGCGCATGCCACCGCCATTTTTAGAAAACTCGGGGTCAGAAATCGCACCCAAGCGGTGATTTCATTGCAACAGCTGGAGATGGACCGCGTCGAGATATAGTGTAAGAAAACAGCGGTGAAACGAGCGCTGATGTTGACCTGACCCTTGGTTTACCATCCATATCAAGCAGCACTGGCCTAAATCGCTGTTCTCACTCTCTGTCTGAGCTTAATAGCCGCCCTATGAACCTATGAACCTGTGAACCTGTGAAGTAGTGTCGATTCATCGCTCTTGGCTACTAACACTATGGCTAATAACACTATACCAATTCAACAACTAAGCCGAACAGATGTTCGGCTTAGTTGCTTATCGACTCGATAGGCTTGCAAACTGTCTTGTAAAAACCTTAAGCAAATAACTTAGATTTAAGTGCTATGGTGACAGGCTAAAACCACACAGATTAAGCCGTCAAGTGCTTAAAATGAAACTTCAAGTGCGCCTCAATAAAGCTCGCGATAAAGTAATAGCTATGATCATAGCCAGCTTGCATGTGTAAGGTTAACGGATACTGCTTGGCACTGGCCACATCGATTAGCGCCTGCGGTTTTAATTGCTCATCAAGGAAGCTATCGCTAGTCCCTTGATCGACCAGAATCGGTAACTTTGCCGTGGTATTTTTAAGCAGTTCACACGCATCATACTGCAACCACTCATCGCGATTTTTCCCCAAATAGTGCTCAAAAGCCTTTTGTCCCCATGGACAATTAATGGGATTCACTATCGGACTAAATGCTGAAATTGACTGATAGCGCTCTGGGTTACGCAAACCAATCGTTAACGCACCATGCCCGCCCATTGAGTGACCCGCAATCGCGCGTTTGGTATTAACCGGAAAATGCTGCTCGATTAACTCAGGTAATTCATTAACCACATAATCATACATCTGATAATGCGACTTCCACGGCGCTTGCGTGGCATTAAGGTAAAACCCTGCCCCTAGGCCTAAGTCATAACTGCCATCGGGAGCATCGGCAACCCCAACGCCCCGAGGGCTGGTATCTGGCGCGACAATCGCCACCCCAAGCTCAGCAGCCATGCGCATTGCGCCTGCCTTTTGCATGAAGTTTTCATCAGTGCAGGTCAAGCCTGATAGCCAATAAAGTACTGGTACTTTTTGTTCGCTGGCCTGAGGCGGCAAGTAAATCGCAAAACGCATCGCACAATTAAGGCTAGAGGATTGATGTTGATACTGTTTATGCCAACCCTCAAAACTTTTATTACTGCTAATATTTTCTATGGTCATCATTTATCCTCACCCTGTGCGGCGCAGGCAAAAGCGCTCACCTGCGCTACACAGTAGATTGATGCTAGTTGGTTTTTGCTAATAGGTTTTTGCTAATCCGTCTATGCTTTGCCACTATTTATCGAAATGCACCACAGAGCGGATACTCTTACCTTCATGCATCAAATCAAAGGCATTGTTAATCTCTTCAAGTGGCATGGTGTGAGTAATAAAGTCACTTAACTTGAACTCACCACGTAGATATTTTTCAACGATTTCTGGTAGTTCAGAGCGTCCTTTAACACCGCCAAACGCGCTGCCACGCCATACACGGCCGGTCACTAATTGGAACGGACGAGTCGAAATCTCTTGCCCTGCACCAGCAACGCCAATAATGACAGATTCGCCCCAGCCTTTATGGCAACACTCTAACGCTGAGCGCATCACATCGACATTACCGATACACTCAAAGGAGTAATCAACGCCGCCATCGGTTAGCTCAACAATTACCTCTTGGATAGGCTTGTCATATTCCTTAGGATTAATGCAATCTGTCGCGCCCAGTTGACGCGCCAACTCAAACTTACTGTCATTAATATCGATAGCGATAATACGTGAAGCGCCAGCCATGGTTGCGCCGATAATCGCCGACAAACCTATGCCACCAATACCAAAAATCGCCACGCTCGCACCCGGCTCTACTTTGGCAGTGTTAAGCACTGCGCCCATACCGGTTGTCACACCACAGCCGAGTAAACACACCTCTTCGAGCGGCGCTTCAGGGTTCACTTTAGCCAATGAGATCTCTGGTAATACGGTATATTCAGAGAAAGTAGAACACCCCATATAATGGAAAATAGGCTCGCCATCTTTATAAAAACGCGTGGTGCCATCTGGCATTAAGCCTTTACCTTGGGTTTCTCGGATTTTTTGACACAGGTTGGTTTTGCCCGACTTACAAAACTTACACTCACCACACTCTGGGGTATAAAGCGGAATAACATGGTCGCCCACTTTAACGCTGGTGACACCTTCGCCAACCATCTCAACGATGCCGCCACCTTCATGGCCTAAAATCGCCGGAAATACCCCTTCAGGATCATCCCCCGATAGCGTAAATGCATCAGTATGACACACGCCAGTCGCCACAATCTTAACTAAGACTTCACCCGCCTTAGGTAACATCACATCCACCTCTTCAACTGACAAAGGTTGACCCGGTCCCCAAGCGATGGCCGCTTTCGACTTAATAAACTTATCTGACATAGTAATAACTCCCTTGGATGATGTGGATGCGCCACATACAATTTAGTTGCTTTCTTCGCAACGGGTATGACAATCGAACCAGTTTATGACTGGCCTTACAATGGCAACCATTGTATTTATTTCTTGAGCAATGATAATCTAGCAAATCAACAAATGATTTTTACGAGATAGTAATAATGCAACCTTGGGAAGGGGTCAGCGAATTTGTCGCCGTGGCCGAAACTGAAAGCTTTACCGCCGCAGCTAAGCGCCTAGGGATCTCTACCGCCCAAGTCAGCAGGCAGATCAGCGCCATCGAACACAGACTCGACACCAAATTGCTCTACCGCACCACCCGTAAAGTGTCACTCACCGAAGAAGGGATGCTCTACTATCAACATTGCCGACAGGTGCTCGACGCTTTAGATGAAGCCGAACGTGCACTAAGCAGCTTAAAAGGTACGCCTCAAGGTTGCCTTAAACTGACCGCTCCAGTTGCTTACGGTGAAAAATATATTCTGCCTATCGTCAATGACTTTATGCTCAACTACCCCAGTGTCGAGATGGATGTCGAACTGACCAATCGCCAGGTTAACTTAATCGATGCGGGGATAGATTTAGCCATTCGTATCGGCAAGCTAGCCGACTCAAGCTTAATGGCCAAACGTATCAGTCAGCGAAAAAACTTTGTTTGCGCCTCCCCCACTTACCTAAAACGCTATGGCGAACCCCATAGCCTGTCGGAGTTGAGTCAGCACAACTGTTTAATCGGCAACTATGATTACTGGCGCTTTATCGACCAAGGCCGAGAGAGACAGGTAAAGATTAATGGCCGGTTGCGATGCAACACAGGTCACGGCCTGCGTGATGCTGCGCTTAAGGGAATAGGCATAGCACAACTGCCCAACTATTACATTAGCCAAGATCTCGAGGCTGGCACCTTAATACCACTGTTAACCGCCTACCAAGAACCCAACGAAGGTGTGTGGGCGCTCTACCCGCAAAACCGTCATCTTTCGCCTAAGGTGCGGTTAATGGTAGATTTTTTGGCAGAACAACTCCCCTGACAGAGCGCCTTGTTGGGATTTTGGGGGTGGGTGTTTGTTTTATTTTTCACTGTTCTATGAATAGCTCATGCGCTCAAAGCGAAGCAGATGATGTGCTATATCTTGGTTTATGCGTTGTCTACATTAACCCATAAATCGCATGTTTGAGCTTAGTATGAGTGTCTTGATTGTCACACGGATTAAAGATGACACATCACTGATACTAGTATGCCCAATAACCTGAGTGATTGGGCATAGATATTTCTAGTTAAACTGAGAACAGACAATTGGTCCTTAGTCACTGCACTTAAGATAAGTACATAGAAGAAGCAGTAAGAGTTAAAGATTGTACTTAGCTTTCACCTGTTCGATTAGTTCTGCCCATTGAGAATACTTTTGCAAACTTTGCTGCAGATCGCCCCATTCCACCATAGTGTCCTCCATAGAGACCTTATTACCAATACGTAACTGATCCAGATAGGCAAAAGCAGATGCTCGATAATTAGCCATACAGTGGATCATGATCTCTTTATCACGGTGCTTATCCATCACCTCGAAGAAAGCCTCTACCGTCTCAACCTTGGGGTTCATCCAATCGACAGGAATGTAGACATATTCCATACCCGCATCGGTAACCAATTTGGCTTCATTCGCGTGAGCATCCTTTTGTTCATTAGGCATCAAATTAATCACCAACTGAACACCGGCTTTACTCAAAGTATTAAATTGTGTTTCTGTCGGTAAACCAGCGGTTAAGATCTTAGGGTTGAGCTGCTGATAATCTTTGATCTCATTTAACTCTGGTAGCGGGGTAATGTCAGCATGGGTAAATCCCGTAAACATTAATAGAGAGAGTAACGCTGATTTTTTCATTTTTTTAATTCTGGATTTCATTTGCTAAATAAGGCATTCAATTAAGGGTATTAGTTCACTAAGATTTTGAAATAGTTGAGCTAACACACAATAAAAGGATATTTGCATTCAAGATCACCATTAAATCCTTACCGTTAAACTTGTACTACCACTCGCTCGTTAAAAAATATTCCACCAGCAAGTTCATGTGTCCATTGGCGAAAACTCCATCATGCGCTAATAAATCACACCTCTCACCATTAAGGAGACTCTTCATCTCCAAGCCAGAAACTGAAAGCGGCAGGGTTATTCACCTTTTATCAAATTGGTATGTCTTATTATTGCCTAAATGACCTATCGTCACCTATCAAGTAAAAAAACCAGCCATGAAGTGCGTTAGCAATTCCTGAAATAAAAGATATATTTTTCACTCTTCATGAAAAATTGCTGAGTATCACCTATACATAATAGTGGCTCACTTGGATGTACTTACCTTGATATGGAGATTAATATGCCCACACTACACAAAATACTTATTGCACTGGTATGTACCATGCTGCTCATAGCTTGTGGTGGCGGTGATGATAATGCAACCCCAGTTTGCCCTAACAATGTACCGTGTGATTTACTCGCAGGTAACAATGACACAGTAACGGATCCTCAGTCGGAATATGAAGTAACCCTAACTATCGTTGATGCCGCCGGTAAGCCACTATCGTCAATAACCTCTGTTTCTTCAGCAAGATTAATCGCGACAATAAATGGCATTAACGAGCCCGTTATTGTGACATTTAATAGTACCATCGGCGAAATCCCTATTAAAACGGCAGTCACCAATGATATGTATCAAGCCAGCGTTGATATATTTTCAGGAACTGAGCTTGGCGCAGGTACAGTAACGGCATCGCTTGTTAGTGGCGAAGAAGACACGGCGATTATCGTTATCGGCGCCACCAACCTCACCATGGGCAGCGGCGATCCACTACAAGCTGGAATTGCAGCATTAGGCACTAATACCCTTTCGGCAGGAGGGACTACCAATGTATCAGTCATGGTGCTCAATGAAGATGGACAACCTTTTAACGAACCCGCTGAAGTATTATTCACATCAAATTGTAGCAACGCATCGACACCATTAGCACAGTTAGACTCCCCAGTGACACTGGTTAATGGACAGGCTAGCAGTACCTATACCGCAAATGGCTGCTCAGGCCAAGATAAGATCAATGTGGTAGTTAATACAGGCAGTCAAGTTCTGACGGCCTCGGCAACGGTCATGATTCAACCCGCAGCAGCAGGAAGTATCCGCTTTATTGATGCACAACCCGAATTAATCGCCATTAAAACCACTGGTGGGCAAGAAACATCAACTGTGACTTTTCAGGTATTCGATATAACAGGTAAACCTGTCGCTAACAAGTCGGTGCGTTTCAGGTTAAATACCGAAATGGGTAATCTTTTTTTAAGTAATGACGAAGCCGTTAGTGATGCAAAGGGATTCGTCAAAACTGTCGTTAACTCAGGCTCAGTCGCCACATCGGTAAGGGTGCTTGCACAGGCGGATAGCGAAATAGATAATAGTGAACTTATCACACAATCTAGCAAACTTGTGATTTCTACAGGGATACCGGATCAAAATAGTTTTACCCTACGGCCTAATACCTTTAACCCAGGCACCTGTGAAAGTGTCGAAATCACAGCAGCATTGGCCGATGCTTTCAATAATTTTCCCGCCGATGGTACGGCAGTGATATTCACCACGGAAGGAGGGGCTATCGACGGTACTTGCTTTACGGTTGATGGACAATGCAGCGTCGAGTGGAGGCACTTAAATCCTATCCCCAGTGACGGCCGCTCAACCATTACCGCTACAGCCATAGGTGAAGAGTCTTTCGCCGATACCAATGGTAATGGCCGCTTTGATCTTGCTGAATTTAATGCCTATTGGACAACTGGGATTGATAATCGCATCTTCGACATGGATGAGGCTTTCACCGACTATAACGAAAATGGTAAATATGATCCCGATGCGTTAGAGGAGTTATTTGACTTAAACAATGATGGCGAACATACCAAACGCGATGGCGTTTATAACGGTGTATTATGCGCGCTTCCACCCCATATAGGCTGCGCAGATGGCGTAAACACATCAAAATCTATCAACATCAGAGATGAAGTCGTCATCATTATGTCTACAGATGTAGCCCAATATAATAACCTTACCATTACCGACAGCGATGGCAACGATGATGGCAATCAAACACTGGATATAGTCGATGATAAGTCTGGGCAGATCACACTAAATATTACGAACAGTTTAGGTAATCAAATGCCTGCTGGCACCATAGTCAAGTTCACTAGCACCATTGGTGAATTCGTTAGCCAAAATAGCTTTATTTGGCCTAATACATCGGCTTTAGGTGGCCAAACATACGGCGTAATCATCCAGGGGGAAAAAATGGATGCCACAGGATACCTCACAGTGACATTATCCAACGCTTGTGGTTTCGATGCTACATTACTCAATATCCCTATCATCACAACCACCAGCAGCAATTGATGATATAAGCGAATCAAGCCATCACGATTGAGATGGCTTGATGTAATGGCTACAAGTTGATTGGTATTTAATGATTTATGACAGATCAACACAATGAACTCATACAAGTCGAATCTATAGGAGCCGAATTTCCCACGCCAACCATGTGACATATTTCACATTAAACGAATATCAATTGGAGCTTCATCATAATTGAACAAAGCTAGTATTTGAGTTTAAACATTTTCTAGGATGGAAAAATGAATATACATAATGGATATAAAACACTACTGCTTTCTCTCATCTGCTTAACAGCTCACGCTAACGACGATTACATTCAACGTGGTTATATTGGTTTAGGGTATGCCTATGTCGATACCAATGTTGATGTAGTCGGTGTCGCGACAATGGATTACTAGGCGGGATCGTGGGCTATCAATTTCATCGTAATTTTGGCGTTGAATTTAGAGGCTACGCCAATATTGATGACTATGAATTTATGGGCGTTAGCGTTGAAGTCGAAAACAGTTTAAGCCTATTAGCAAAAGGAATGTTACCGGTACATGAGCACTTTAATATATATGGACTCGTGGGCTATGGCAGTGTCAAAGGCGCCATTGCTGATGCCTCACAAACAGAAAGTGTCTTACAGTTTGGTGTAGGTATGGGCATTAATAATGGCTCGCCATTAGAGCTCCAAATTGAGTGGTTAAGATTATTCGATGACAGTTTTACTTTTGACGGTGTTAATTTTGAAGGTGATAGTATTAATATTAATCTTATTTATCACATGTAATCGTTTTTAACACGACACCTTATGCAAGAACCTTTACAAGCGTCATGGGGTAAGCATATTATGATTTATTAGGTTAATGTACACCTAAACCATAATATGCTTTACTCACAGAGCGATGAAGCAACATTCTAAAGAGTGAAATTCGCACTGAGTTAGCGGAAATTCTCCATCATGCGATAGTACAGCATGCCGATTGCCATACCTTGATTACCCAACCACTCGCCGACGGGTAAACGGATCTGTTTCATATTGGCAAATAGATCAAACTCTTTGTGTTGACCAATCACAGCAGCGGCCATGATCTCGCCCATGATGTGAGAGGTCGCCACGCCATGACCAGAATAACCTTGGCAGTAAAATACATTGTTAGACACTTTACCCAGCTGGGGAATGCGGTTGACCACAATACCCGCCATACCGGTCCAATCAAACTCAATTTCAACCCCCTTAAGCTGCGGGAAGGTGCGCTCAAGCGCCGGGCGAAGCTCTGCCGCCACATCTTTTGAATCGCGACCAGAATAATTGGTACCACCACCAAACATTAAGCGGTTATCGGCGGTCATGCGGTAGTAATCGAGTACAAAACGGCTGTCATACACGGCTAAGTCGTGAGGGTTTAGTTGCTTAGCAAGTGCGGGATCAAGCTTAATCGTAGCGCAGTTACCCAGAGAGGCAGGAAACAGCAAACCACTTAATTTTCTACGCGCCAATTTATGGTAAGCATTACCAGCGAGTACCACGCTATTGGCTGTAATTTGCCCTTGTGCCGTTTTCACCACGGGCCGATCGCCGTCAATAATATCCAACACAGCTGAGTGCTCAAAGATCAGTGCACCATTAGCCTCGGCCGCTCTCGCCTCACCAATACACAGATTGACCGAATGCAGATGCATATTGCGCTTATTAAGTAACCCCCCATGATACAGCGGCGTGTCGAGGTACTCGGGAATATCGGATTTTGATAACAGTTTAAGCTCATCGCCCATGCCGCGGCACACACCTTCATCAAAGGTCGCCTGCATCTCGCTCATGTGGGCGGGCTTATAGGCGGTATGCAGATGACCAAACTTCAAATCACAATCGATACCATATTTAGCTACCCGGTTTTTAATGATCTCGTGACCACGCCAGCGCAGGTTCCACACAAAATCCTCCGCTTCACTGCCAATTTGATTGCGCAGCTGCTTCGTCATCGCCGCGTCGCCAGATAAGCTGCCAGTGACCTGGCCACCATTACGCCCGGTTGCGCCCCAACCGATTTTATTTGCCTCAACAATGGCGACTTTGTAGCCTTGCTCCGACAACTCAACTGCGGTGGCAACGCCAGTAAAACCGCCACCAATAATGACGACATCAACATCGAGTTCGTCTTGTAATGGTTGATAATCGGTTTCTTGGTTTATGGTGGCGTTATAGTAGGAATTACAGCGCGCTAATGACATGAAGGCTCCCTAAGTTGCTCGGTTAAAGCTTTGTTTTATATTTTTTACAAAGGTGTGTGTTATTTGAGTATATAGAAGTTCAAACACGGGTCAACAACAAAGAAATGAATCAAACGCATCGTTAAAATGAGATGCGTTATTTAAGATAAGAGTTATAAAATCATCAAGCTAAGACAGAATCAAAAAAAGGTTATTGAGCCTGCCAACGACACTCAATACGGGTACAGCCTTCAGATTGCAGCTGTAGCGTGAACACCTCTTCAGCGTTAATCACCCCAACCCCTTTTGGCGTACCTGTCATCACAATATCGCCATCATTGAGCGTCATAAACTCGCTTATTTCACGATAGATGGTATCGGGTTTATGGATCATCAAACCAATATCACCTTGTTGACGCAGTGTCCCATCCACATGCAGGGTAAAGGCAAGTTGTTGGCTATTGGGGGCAATACTCACGAACGCGCTAAACAGCGCCGAGCCATCGAATCCCTTGGCACGCTCCCAAGGTAAGCCTTTTGCTTTTAACTCACTTTGCAATTGCCTTTTAGTGAGATCAAGCCCCAGCCCCACGGCAGAAAAACCGCCACCTGCCACCATAAAGCAGAGTTCAGCTTCATAGTGTAGCGGTTCTTGATGATAACTCCTCAGCACCGAAGATATCGCCGAATTGGGTTTAACAAACAGCACCATCTGCTCGGGAACCTCATTATTAAGTTCGGCAATATGCTCGGCATAATTACGACCCACACAAACAATCTTACTAGGGATGATGGACTTGCCATCACATATTACGTGATTCAAACGAGGCTCCTAATTTTTCACAATGAACTTTGTACCAAACAAATAGTACTAGTGAGCTATTTGACTAAACTCGAGATCAGCGCTCGCAGCGCTGCCGGTTTTATCATCTTCGCCATGTAGTGATAGCCCCGCAGCTGCACGTCGTCGACTATCTCTTTACGAGTATTGGCGGTGATCAAAATCCCCGGCAAGTGCTCACCATATAAAGCACGGATCCCATCCATGGCATCGACCCCATTTTGGTCGTTATCTAGGTGATAATCCGCCAAGACAATATCCGGCGCGACCCCCTTAAGCCCTAGCTTAATACGGGCATCGGCCAGATCGCTGGCGCAAATGACATCACATTGCCAACGACTCAGTAAACTTTCCAGCCCAGCTAAAATCGCCTCTTCGTTGTCGATACACAGTACTTTTACTCCTGCCAATGGCTGCATGATCAAATTAGAACGTTTAGGGGCTGCCACATGGGTGGCATCACCTAACGGCACGGTTATCGAAAACATCGAGCCTTGGCCCAATGTCGATACCACCTTGATATCATGTTCAAGCACTCGCGCAATTCTATCGGCAATCGCGAGACCCAAACCTAAGCCACTGACGCTGTTGCTCTGAGGATTATCGAGTCGTTTAAATTCTTTAAAAATTTCACTCAGCTCATTGTCATCAATACCACAACCGGTATCGTTCACTTGTATCTCGAGTCCGCCGGGTCGATGACGACAACCAAACAACACGCGATTCCCCTTAGCATAACGGTAAGCATTGGTTAAAAAGTTTTGTAATACACGGCGTAACAGGCTCAAATCAGAATGAATGATGGCACTACTGGGGACCATGGCAAACTGTATCGAATAATCTTTGGCCATGGCGTCAAACTCCACCGCCAATCCTTCGAGTAATTCAGACACAGAAAAATCGCGTAACTTGACATCCACCATGCCCGAATCCAACTTGGAAATATCCAGTAGATCGGTAAGCAACTCACCCGCTATTTTAAGCGAGCTATTAACATGGGACAGTGTGGTGCGCCCCTCATGATCCAAATTAGGATACTGAGCCAGCGAAGCGGTAAACAGGCGCGCCGCGTTTAATGGCTGCATGAGATCATGACCCACCGCCGCCAAAAAGCGGCTTTTCGATGCATTGGCGTTTTCCTCTTGCGCCTTAGCCTCGAGCAACTGGCTATTAAGCATTGCCAACTCATAGGTTCGCTCGTTGACCCGGGCTTCGAGCGTTTCGTTTACCTCTTGCAGCGCCTTGGCCTGCGCTCGATATTGGGTAATATCGGTAAAAGTCATCACAAAGCCGCCGCTGGGCATGGGGTTGCCCTGAATTTTAATGACTTTACCGTCTTTACGCTCACGCTCAGACACATGCGCTGTCCCATTGCGCATATGTTGTACCCGTTTGGCCACTTGCGACTCAATATCGCCCTCGCCGCAAAAACCTCGCTCGGCATTAAAGCGCACCACATCGGCGATTGGCATGCCCTGCTGTAAAAAGTCTGCTGGGTAATCATACAACTCGGCATATTTGTAGTTCCAGGCCACCAAGTTAAGCTCTTTATCAACCACGCTCATCCCTTCATAGGCATGTTCGATGGCCCCGCGTAACATATCTTGGCTTAAAATGATTTTTGACGAGGCATCATCGACGAGACTAAACACCTCATCGAGGGCCAAGTCGCGCCCTTGCAGTACCGAATCCATCACCAACGATGCACTCGAGCCACCCAAGACGCCCGCCAACATATGTTCGGTGTGGGCAATCAACTCGGGAGAGGCAACCTTATGCCAACTGTCACTGCGCACCGCCGTTTCAGAAAAGCGCGAAAAACTCTCATACGCTCGAGTGGGACTGACAAAGCGACTAGCCAAAATCAACAAATCTTGCTGTGAGATAGGAGAAGCTTTGCGCCCCGTACTATTTTTAAGTTGACCGGGAGTCACAAATGCACTGGCTTGAATACGCTCCGCGACGCCAGCTCTAAACCAGATAGATCCAAGCACATAACACGCTAAGTTTGCCAGCAAGGCGGTCAGCACATCGCGGTCATTAGGATTGATCGATTCGAGCAGGGCAAAGTCACCACTAAAGACCCCATCAACCCCACCCATACCTTGCAACAAAATATAGCACCACAAGCCAAAGCCGACGATTAAGCCCAAGTAAACCCCACTGCGATTACCGTGCTTCCAATACATCCCCCCAATAAGCGCAGGGCCGAGCTGAGCAAAGGCGCCAAAGGACAACATCCCAAGTGCCGATAATGAGTCACTGTCCATCAAGGCTAAGTAACTACAATAACCGAGCAATAAAATAAAGATAATGGCGATACGCCGTGCATTGAGTAAAAACTGAGAAAATTGACTGAAGTTTTTTTGTCGAATTTTACCCGAACGTAATAATAGCGGCACGAGCCATTCGTTACTCACCATCACGCTGATGGTCACCACAGCGACAATCAGCATACCGGTAGCCGCCGATAAGGTGCCTAATAGAGCAATGACTGCGACAATCGGTTGCTCGAGCACCAGTGGTAAATTAATCACATAAGTATCGGCAGAGACACTGTCGCCCAGCACCAACTTGCCAGCCAACGCCAGCGGCCCGACAAACAGGCCAAATAAC
This sequence comes from Shewanella algidipiscicola, assembly GCF_900380485.1. NCBI lineage: Bacteria > Pseudomonadati > Pseudomonadota > Gammaproteobacteria > Alteromonadales > Shewanellaceae > Shewanella > Shewanella algidipiscicola. The sequence goes on from NZ_OXJV01000001.1 coordinate 730,964, forward strand.
ACTAAATATAATGGAAACAACCACCGCGCTTTGAGCAAGGTTTTTTCATCGGCACATTCGACCATCATCACGTGAAATTGGCGCGGCATACATAAAAAAGCCGCCATGCCAACCACGAGTTGCGGCATCATCTGCTCGATACGCAGGTTAGGATGATGGATCAAATCGGCGGTCTTAGCTTGTTGCCAAATATCGGTAAAACCATCAAAAAAACCGAAGCTAATCACCACCCCCACTAATAAGAAGGCGCCAAGTTTAACCAGCGACTCAAAGGCAATTGCCACCATGAGTCCAGGGTTATGTTCAGTAGCGTCCAGCTTACGGGTGCCAAATAAAATGGCAAAAATAGCCAACAGCACGGTGACAATTAACGACACACCTGCACCATCATAAAGTGCATCTTCAGGTTGGAACAGGTTTAAGCTAAACACCATCGCTTTTAACTGCAGTGCGATATACGGCATGATGCCGAACAAGGCAATCAGGGTAACGATAGCGGCAATGGTTTGCGACTTGCCATAACGTGCGGCAATAAAATCAGCCACTGAGGTAATATTTTGCGCCTTGGAGACAATCACCATCTTACGCAATAGGCCAAAGCCTAAGGTAAACACCAAAATCGGCCCTAAAAAAATAGGCAGGAAAGACCACATATCTTGTGCGGCCTGGCCCACTGTGCCCAGAAAGCTCCATGACGAACAATAGACCGCGAGGCTGAGGCCGTAAATCCAGTTCTGCATTTTTTTGGTGATACGACCAAACCAACGCTCTGCCGCCCAAGCCAATAAAAACAGCAATGACACGTATAAAATGGCGATAACACCGACAATTAGGGTCAGATTCATCGATTTTCCAGTTCTTTTAATTATTCTGCAGCAAATACTAGCGTAATTATGGCGAGAATATAATCACAACAGATTAAAATTAAAGGATATTTTTTTACTAGACCAAGGTCTAATGGAGTGAAAGTGCCGAAGCAATCCATACTTTGCCCACGCACAATAAGATACTAAAGGAAGTCAGATGAGCAACCAGTCTCTCTATAAAGTTCCAAGCGAAATCGCTAACCACGCCAACATTAACGAAGAACAATATAAAAAAATGTATCAGGAATCAGTAGTTAATCCTGAAGGTTTTTGGAGAGAGCATGGTCAGCGTATCGATTGGATAAAGCCATACACTAAAATTAAGAAAACCTCTTTTGACGATCATAACCTGTCAATTAACTGGTTTTATGACGGCACACTTAACGCATCAGCCAACTGCCTTGACCGTCATCTAGCGCAAAATGCCGATAAAGTGGCCATCATCTGGGAAGGCGATGACGCCGCCGAGCAACGCCAATTAACTTATGGCGAACTTCATAAAGAAGTGTGTAAATTTGCTAACGCACTACGCGGCCAAGGCGTGCGTCGTGGCGATGTGGTCACTGTTTATATGCCTATGGTGCCCGAAGCGGCTGTCGTCATGCTAGCCTGTGCGCGCATCGGAGCGGTGCACTCTGTGGTATTTGGCGGTTTCTCGCCCGACTCAATCGCGTCACGTGTCATTGACGGTAAATCCAAAGTGATTGTCACCGCCGATGAAGGACTTCGCGGCGGACGAGCCATTCCACTTAAAGCCAACATAGATGAAGCCCTGTCTCATCCTGATGTGACCTGCGTCGAAAAAGTGATTGTCTATGAGCGCACTGGCAGTGATATTAATTGGGTGGAAGGCCGAGATATAAAGTGGCAATCGGTAATGGAAACGGCGTCTGAGCATTGCCTTCCTGAAGAGATGGGCGCTGAGGATCCCCTGTTTTTACTCTATACCTCAGGCTCTACTGGTAACCCAAAAGGTGTGTTACATACCACTGGTGGTTACATGGTATATGCTTCAATGACACACGAGTATGTATTTGACTATAAAGATGGTGAAGTCTATTGGTGTACCGCGGATGTGGGCTGGATCACCGGTCACTCCTATATGGTCTACGGCCCGTTAGCTAACGGCGCTACTGTACTTATTCATGAGGGGATACCAAACTACCCAAGCCCAGCTCGACTCGGTGAGATGATTGACCGCCATAAGGTCAATATTCTTTACACTGCGCCGACGCTCATTCGTGCCTTGATGGCCGAAGGTAAAGAGCAGTTTGCCGCATTTGATGGCAGCTCATTGCGCATTATGGGATCTGTGGGTGAGCCGATTAACCCAGAGGCATGGCGCTGGTACCATGAAGTCATTGGTCATGAGCGCTGCCCTATTGTCGACACTTGGTGGCAAACCGAAACCGGCGGCATCTTGATCAGCCCACTGCCGGGCGCGACCGACACTAAACCAGGTTCAGCAACCCGACCATTTTTCGGCGTACAGCCTGCGCTAGTGGATAACATGGGCAATATTATCGACGGCGCTGCCGAAGGTAACTTAGTGATACTAGACTCATGGCCAGGACAGATGCGCACTGTCTATGGCGACCACGATCGCTTTGCCTTGACCTATTTTAAAACGTTCCGCGGCATGTATTTTACCGGTGACGGTGCCCGTCGTGACGAAGATGGCTACTACTGGATAACGGGGCGTGTCGATGATGTGATCAACGTATCGGGTCATCGTTTGGGCACTGCAGAAGTGGAGAGCGCGCTCGTGGCGCATGAGTTAGTCGCTGAGGCCGCAGTGGTGGGTTACCCACACGACATTAAAGGCCAAGGGATTTATGCCTATGTGACACTCACTAAAGGCTCAGCGCCCAGTGAAGAGTTACGCCAAGCCTTACGTCAGTGGGTTCGTAAAGAGATTGGCGCCTTAGCCACTCCAGACTTAATTCAATGGGCTGACGGCTTACCTAAGACACGTTCGGGTAAGATCATGCGCCGCTTCTTACGTAAAATTGCGGCTAACGAAGTGACTAATTTAGGTGATTCATCCACCTTGGCCGATCCTGCGGTTATCGATACCTTAATTGAAAGCCGCTTAAATCGCAGTGAATAACCATAGCTTAGTTATCAGCTATGGCCCATTTCACGCTAAGTCATGACTGACCTAACTAGCCCCTCCTTGAGGGGCTTTTTTTATCAGCTATAGAACGTCGCGGGTCGACTCAACCTTGGCACATTGCTATCCTGTTGGCTTTGAAGCCTCAGCGATAGCGACATAAGCACAGCGTGAAATTACGAGATTATCAACAGCAAGCCGTCGACGCCGCGGTGAGCCATTTTAAGCGCAGCCAAGACGCGGCGGTATTAGTCCTCCCCACAGGTGCTGGCAAGAGTATTGTAATAGCCGAGCTAGCGCGCATTGCTCGCGGGCGCGTTCTTATCCTCACCCATGTTAAAGAGTTAGTGGCCCAAAATGCCGAGAAAGTTGGCCTATTAACCCAAGAGGCCAGCATCTACTCGGCCGGATTAAAACAAAAATCGACGGCCAATAAGACCGTTGTCGCCAGTATTCAATCTGCCGTAAAAAATCCGGCACAGTTTAATGAGCCCTATTCACTGGTGATCATCGACGAATGTCACCGTGTTACTGCCGATAAAGATAGCCAATATCAACAGCTGCTAACCCACCTGAGAGCACAAAATGCTCAATTGAAACTGTTAGGCCTAACCGCGACCCCCTATCGGCTCGACTCTGGCTGGATCTATCGTCACCATTATCACGGTAAAATGGGAAATGATGATAAGCCCGCTTTTGAGCAGTGTATTTTTGAACTGCCAATGCGGCCGTTAATCAAACAAGGGTTTTTAACCCCCCCAAAACTGTTTGATGGTTTATCCGCTCAATATGACTTTAGCGAGCTCCAAGCCAGCGACAGTGGTGAGTACCGTGAAAAAGAGGTCAATGCCTTACTCCATGTATCAGGGCGAGCGACTCAAGCTATCGTGACTCAGATAATGCAGTTATCACAACACAAGCAAGGCACCATTATTTTCGCTGCAACGATTAGGCATGCCGAGGAGATAATGACATTATTAACAGATGAACCCGCGGGGCTCATCACGGCAGCGACAACAGCACAAGATCGCGATAGGATCATCGAGCAGTTCAAACTGCGGCAGTTAAAATACTTAGTTAATGTTGCGGTGCTTACCACAGGCTTTGACGCCCCCCATGTTGATCTCATTGCCATTTTACGACCCACCGCATCGGTGAGCTTATTTCAGCAAATGGTTGGGCGTGGGCTGCGAATTTGTGAGGGGAAAACTGATTGCTTGGTGATTGACTATGCCGCTAACGGTTTCGACCTCTTTTTTCCTGAGGTTGGCCAAGTCAAACCCAACAGCAAAAGCGTCCCTGTACAAGTACATTGCCCTGTGTGCCACTTTGCCAATATCTTCTGGGGCTTAGTCGACGATGATGGTGATTTAGTTGAGCATTTTGGTCGTCGATGCCAAGCCGTAGTCGAGACTGAGCAAGGCAAGGTGCAATGTGATTTTCGTTTTCGGTCAAAATCTTGTCCTAACTGCGGCGAAGAGAACGATATCGCAGCCAAAATCTGCCAACACTGCGATCACATGCTAGTGGATCCTGATAAACGCTTAAAAGAGGTGTTACAACAAAAGCATCACCACCTGTTTCGCTGCCAAGAGATGCTATTAGAGTCGCACAACAATAAGCTCAGGGTGCGTTACCTCGATATTGACGGCAATGACTTTAATTGCGATTTCAAGTTCGACACTCCCGCACAAATTAGGGCCTTTTACGCCATATTTGTGCACCAACATACGCGTACTCCTGGTTGTAAGCCACCTAAGTTCACCACCATTGAGCAGGTTATTGCTGCCAGAGACACCTTCAGAGCACCAGATCTATTACTGCTCAAAAAAGGCAAAAATGGCTGGGACTTACTGGAGCGATTTTTCGACTATCAAGGACGATTTCACACCGAAAAACGCTTTGCCTGACACAGAATATGCAATCGACTCGCAGCTATGGTATAAAGTCTCGAATTATTTTTTCAGGAGCTTATATGTTTGTTGTAATTTTTGGCCGTCCAGGCTGTCCATACTGCGTTAGAGCCGTTCAGTTATCAGAGCAACTTGTTGAAGCTCGTGATGATTTTAAATTCAAGTATGTAGATATTCATGCAGAAGGGATCAGCAAAGCCGATCTTGAAAAAACCGTTGGAAAACCAGTGGAAACCGTGCCGCAGATCTTTGTTGATCAGGTTCATATCGGCGGCTGCACTGAATTTGAACAGTACGTGCGCGAGAACAATTTACTGTAATTATCTATGGCTAATCGATAATCCTTTATCGATTAAGCAATAAAAAGGAGGCTTAGGCCTCCTTTTTATTTAATTCAGGTTTTAAGCTACCGACAAATGCACCATCAAAATCAAACATATTCCTGCGTAGAAGCTTAAGCCAGCCCTTAAAGACCATAAGCTAAAAAATTGTCGTTCTAGTGACATCAAAAAACACATGACTATATTGCCTATTGGTGAATTGATATGAATGTATTTTATCGAAATATGTAGACGGGATTTGTCACAGGTACATGAAAATTGAAAATATAGTATATTATTTCAATAAGTTACAGGCAAACATAAACTTAAAGAATAGCGCTTAGAAAACACTAGTGATTTAGGATCTTGATTTAGAAGATAGATATGATATGGAACTAAGGAATACTGATTTTCAGATAAAGTAGTGGGTCGTGAAGAATTCGAACCGTCGATCAATATGGAGTAAAAAGTAAAGCCAACAGCCTCTTTGCATTAACTGCATCGACTGAGCTAACAACTTTTGTTCAATCTCACTATTTAGCTACTTGTAGAGAAAGTGGTGGGTCGTGAAGGATTCGAACCTTCAACCAATGTGGAGTATAAGTAAAGCCAACAGCCTCTTTGCATTAACTGCATCGACTGAGCTAACCACTTTTGTTCCATCTCACTGTTAAGCTACTTGTAGAGAAAGTGGTGGGTCGTGAAGGATTCGAACCTTCGACCAATTGGTTAAAAGCCAACTGCTCTACCGACTGAGCTAACGACCCATCTGAGTGATGATAATGTAAATTAACCGCCATCAATGGTTAACAGCCAACTGCCCTATCTCTATTCTAAAACTCTATTCTAAAATAGTGACTGAGCTAACGGCCCATCTTATTGGCCTACTTGTTTAGCCACTTGTAGAGAAAGTGATGGGTCGTGAAGGATTCGAACCTTCGACCAATGTGGAGTAAAAAGCAAAGCCAACTGCCTCTTTNCATTAACTGCATCGACTGAGCTAACNACTTTTATTNCATCTCACTGTTTAGCCACTGTAAGAAGTGGTGGGTCGTGAAGGATTCGAACCTTCGACCAATTGGTTAAAAGCCAACTGCTCTACCGACTGAGCTAACGACCCATCTTATAGACCTACTTGTTTAGCCACTTGTAGAGAAAGTGGTGGGTCGTGAAGGATTCGAACCTTCGACCAATGTGGAGTAAAAAGCAAAGCCAACTGCCTCTTTGCATTAACTGCATCGACTGAGCTAACNACTTTTATTNCATCTCACTGTTTAGCCACTGTAAGAAGTGGTGGGTCGTGAAGGATTCGAACCTTCGACCAATTGGTTAAAAGCCAACTGCTCTACCGACTGAGCTAACGACCCATCTGGTATCTACTTGTTTAGCCACTTGTAGAGAAAGTGGTGGGTCGTGAAGGATTCGAACCTTCGACCAATTGGTTAAAAGCCAACTGCTCTACCGACTGAGCTAACGACCCATCTGAGTGATGATAATGTAAATTAACCCTCATCAATGGTTAACAGCCAACTGTCTTTTGCTATAAACATAGCGACTAAACGAATGACCCATTTTTTACAGCTAAATCTTATTGATTTAGCGCCCTTGCGACTATGCCGCTTTGAGGGCGCCTATAATACCTTTTTCATCTTCTCATGCAAGTGCAAATTTATCATTTCTTTTCGTTTGCATGAAAAACAAACTAAGGGTATGTTTTTTAGTTAAATAGAGATTAAATACCCGCCAACTGCTGTGTAGCGATTCTTGCAGCTGCACTATTAGCGTATTCGTTGATCACTTGTTGATAGTAACGCTTGGCTGTGGCATTGTCAGACTGCTTTTGTGCAATCATCCCTAGCTTAACCAGACTGTCACCACGCTTATTTGAATCTTTAAACTGTTTAACTACGGTATCAAATGCTTGAGTCGCCTCAGCAAATTCACCTTTATTATATAACAATTGTCCGAGCCAATAGTTCGCGTTAGCCGCGTACGTAGAGCTCGGATACTGTTTTATAAAATTTCTAAATGCAGGGATTGCTTCATCATATTGACGCTGTTTAAGCACCAGATTAACCGCTTGCTCATAACTGGCCGTTTCGCCTAATGATGATGTGGTTTCAGAGGCTACAGGAGTGGCCGTATTTGCCACCGATTTAGCACTGCTGAGCTTTGCAATATCATCATAAAGCTGACGTTGACGCTGTAATATCTGATTTATCTGATAGCTTTGCTGTTCAGTCAACCCGCGCAGATCTAATACTTCTTGTTGCAAGGTATCGAGTCGTTGCTGCGTTTCAAACTCGGCAGCCTGTTTTGCCTTGAGCATACGCTCTAAACGAGCCACTCTATCATTAGAAGCACCACCAGCAATATCTTCAACCGGTGCTGGTGCGGCAACCGCCACACCAACACTCATCAGAATTGCCGCGGTTAGTACGGCATGTTTCATATGTATCCCTGTTAATATCAGTTATTAGTAAACTAATACCGCACGACGGTTTTTGCCAAATCCAGCATCGGTACGAGAAAAATCAAGTGGCTTCTCTTCACCGTAACTCACAATACTCATTTGACTTGGTGAAACACCCATGCTTTGTAAGTATTTAGCAACCGCTTTAGCCCGGCGCTCACCTAGGGCGATATTATACTCAGGCGTACCACGCTCATCGGCATGACCTTCAATCATAACGCGCACATTTGGATGTTCAACTAAGTATTCGCCGTGAGCATTAAGCACCTCAGAAAACTCTGAAGAAACCGAGCTTCTATCAAAATCGAAATAGATGATGTGTTCTTTACGTAACTCTTGATACTTAAGACGTTGCTGCTCTTCAGGAGTTAAAATGGGTGCTACACCGCCGGTTTCAACACCACCGGCTGTCATTTCGCTACCGTTATTACTACCGCCCATTGAGCTACTTGCATCTGTTTCTGATTCAGATGTGGTACTACATGCACTCATTGCCATAACGGGAACTGCAACCAACATAGCCTTAAAAAGCTTATTAAAATTCATTTTACATCCTTAATCTTTTTTCGAGATTGATATTATAAAAAAGGTGACCAAGCAGGAGATTTTACTTCCCCTTGACCGACTGGCAGTCTTGCCTTAAACCGGCCATCCATAGAGACCGCCGCTAAAACTTGTTGTCCTTGATAGGTTGTACCGTAAATGACCATAGTGCCATTTGGTGCAACGCTGGGTGACTCATCTAAACGCGTTGAAGTCAGTACTTGCATAAAGCGCGTTTCTAAATCCATTCGAGCAATATTAAACTTACCATTAGTACGGTTAACAAACACCATGCTGCGACCATCTGGAGAAATAGATCCACCTAAATTCCATTCACCTTCAAAAGTTAACCTTGAAACTTTACCCGAAGCCAGTGTCACTTGATAGATCTGTGGACGTCCACCTCGTTCAGAGGTGAAAATTATCGATTGCCCATCTGGCGTCCATGACGCTTCAGTATCAATAGCATAATGATTGGTAATACGTTTAATCGCTTTAGTCGCGATATCAACCACATAAATTTCAGGCTGACCATCTTTTGACAAGGTAAGCGCTAACTTTTTGCCGTCGGGCGAAAACGAAGGTGCACCATTAATTCCTGAGAAACTCGTCACCTTAGTGCGTGACTGAGTATAAATGTCTTGCACAAACACTTCAGCTTTCTTATTTTCAAAACTGACATAAGCTAGCTTGCGCCCGTCAGGAGACCATGAAGGCGACATTAATGGCTCTGGTGAGCGCAGTAACATCTGTTCATTGTATCCATCATAATCGGCAATCATTAGCTTGTAAGGCGATTTATCTTGATGGTCGACCACAACATAAGCAATACGCGTTAAAAACGCTCCACGGATCCCGGTCAACTTTTCATAGACGATATCGCTAATACGGTGGCCATATTGTCTAAACTGGGCTGCACTTATCACGGTTTCACGGCTGTCGATAACATAGTCGGCAGCCGATGAAGGGCCGCCTGACTGCATTTGGGCTTTAACCAGATCGATGAGTTCGAAATTGACTAAATATTGATCTGCCCCGTAAGGTTTTACTGAGCCCAGCACAACGGCTTCTGCCCCAACATTGGACCAAAGCTTGGCATTAAAGTTTGCCGCAGTACTGATGTTACGCTGAGGTAGGCCAAGTTCATCCAAAGGTTTAAATGTGCCACTGCGAGTCAGATCCGACATCACCACATCCGATATTTGTGAAGGCATAGGCGTCGTACCTTGCCAAACAAACGGCACCACTGCGATAGGACGCGCGGCATCAACCCCTTCGGTGATCACTATATCCAGTGCAGCCTTAACAGGTGCTGTGCAGATCAGCAGCCCTAAAATAAGCCATTTTGTCAAAATCTTCATGAAGCCCCTTTAATTAAATTCCGGTTGAACGGTTAAATTAATCTCTTTTAACTTGTTATACACGTCAGCCTCTGGCGATACAGGTAAGCGCCCCGCCTTATTAATGGCAGCTTTCGTCGCACGGCAAACCACAGGATCGCCCGATAAGATTTCATTACCGGTCACAAACCCATCTTTTGCTAAGCGAATAAAGATACGGCAACTTTTACCACGCATCGACTCATCCACCACTAAGTTGCGCTGAATGGTCGCCCGGATCATCGAAGTGTATCGTTGTACCTCGGTTGTCACCTGCTTATTGCGTGTTTGTGATAATGCCGCTTGCTCAGCCGCTAAGGCTTCTTCCATCATGCGCTCTTGCTCTAAACGTGCTTGTTCTTCGGCTTTACGTTTACGCTCGGCTTCCTCTTTACGTTTACGTTCCTCAGCCGCCTTCTTTGCTGCGGCCTCTTCCTGTTTACGCTTAGCCTCAGCCTTGGCTGCCGCGGCTTCTGCTGCCTTACGTTCATCTTCTTTTTGCTTACGCAACGCTTCAGCCTGTGCAGCTTTCTCTTTTTCTTGCTGCTCTTTCAACTTAGCCGCTTTTGCGGCTGCCGCTGCATTTTGAGTTTCTATCTCTTTTTGTTTGCGCTCTTTTTCTAGCTGCTTAATTTTGGCTTGCTCACGCTCTCTCGCTTGGGTCGCTTCTCTGGCGCGGCGCTCTAATTCATCTTGACGTGCCTTCTCTTTGCGCTCAGCAGCCTGCTGCTCTGCCTTGATTTTTTGCACCTGTTGGTTCACTTTTTGCTGATCAACCACCACAGCTTGCACGGCTGGTGCGCTAGCCTGGGGCATAACTTTAGGTTTCTCATCAAAATCAACGCCCATCGCCACAACGATGATCACGCCAATGTGGATACTGGCGGAAATAACAAGCGGTAAAGTAAAATCTGATTTAGCTGCCACCCACTACTCCTCAGGCGAATCTGTCATCAAACCCACTGATGGCACACCCGCTTTTTGCAACGACACCATCAATTGAATCACTTTTTCATAAGGAATATGCCTATCGGCTTTGACCACAACAGGCCGTTCAGGTTCGAGCAAAATAATAGCAGCAACCCGAGTCGCTACCTCTTCGAGCTCTAATACTTCCTTGGTGCTGCTACTGCCCACATCGAGGTAGTAATCGCCATTGGCGTCAATAGATGCAACCACAGGTGGCTTGCTGTCTGCGGGCAAGGTTTCGGCTTGCCCTTGTGGTAAGTCAACTTTAACCCCTTGGGTAACAATCGGCGCCGTGACCATAAAAATAATCAACAAGACCAACATCACGTCGATATAAGGGACAACGTTGATCTCAGCGACAGGTCGGCGTCGTTTACGCTGATAACCTTGTTGCATTAGATCTCTTCCTTCTCGCTATAAGCTTGACGGTGCAAAATACTGGAAAACTCTTCCATAAAGTTAGCGTACGACATCTCAATTTTATCCACCTGAGTCGAAAAACGGTTGTACGCAATAACCGCAGGAATGGCGGCAAACAGGCCCATTGCGGTCGCAATCAAGGCCTCGGCAATCCCTGGCGCAACCATTGCGAGCGTCGCGTTTTCAACCGCGCCTAGAGCGATAAAGGAGTTCATGATGCCCCATACAGTTCCAAACAAACCAATATAGGGACTGGTTGATCCTATGGTGGCTAATAAGGGTAAGTGAGTCTCTAGCTTTTCAAGTTCGCGCGACAATGCCACACGCATGGCACGATAACTGCCGTCCATCACAGCACTGGGCACTTTACCATTAAGGTTATTTAACCGAGCATACTCTTTAAAACCACTATAAAATAGCGCCTCTAAACCGCTATTGTTGTCTTGGCGAGCAGACAGCTCTTTATAGAGTTTATTTAAATCGACACCAGACCAAAACTTATCTTCAAATTTAAGCGCGTGTTGCCTAGCCGAAGCCAGTAAACGCCGACGTTGAATAATCACTGCCCAGGAAATCACCGATAACGCTAACAGCGTCAACATGACAAACTTAACTAATAAACTGGCTTGTAAAAACAGCCCGATAAAGGAAATATCAGCTTCCACTCTTAAACTCCTGAACAATGTTATGCGGAATAGCTCTTGGTCTCATACGTGACAAGGCAATGCAGGCAACCAGAATATGGCCTTCGCAGTATAACTTACCTGATGCATCAAGCAGTTGTTGACGAAATAGCAAAGAGGCCTTTTTCAATTCCATCACTTCCGTTTCGACCACCAGTTCCTGCTCAAAACGAGCGGCTACCTTAAAGTCTAATTCCGCCTTTTTAACGACAAAAGCAATATCTTCGGCGAGTAATTGAGTCTGTTTCACGCCAATTTTTTTAAGCCACTCGGTGCGAGCGCGCTCGAAAAAGTTGAGGTAGTTTGAGTGATAAACCACTCCCCCAGCATCGGTATCTTCGTAATAAACAGAAATGGGCCAACGAAACATAAACAATGATTGCCAAACATTAGCTAAAATAGAGGCCTACTATACCTACAGCGTGGACAATTGTGAATGGTTCAGGCACGAACTGTGAGCAGTTACTTCATAAAATTTTGTTAATAAAAAAGGGAAGTTATTCACTTCCCTTTTAATACTGAGTTAATGGTTAGTCGGTTAACCACCAATCTTAGCGGGTATGGTTAAACCAAAACTGTGCCATAGAAAACTGTAGATATCAGCAAATTCATCAATCTTCATTGCCGTTGGCTTGCCTGCACCGTGACCGGCTTTCGATTCGATACGCATGATGATCGGCGCATCGCCAGTTTGACGATCTTGCAGCAGCGCACCAAATTTGAAGCTATGCAGTGGTACGACGCGATCATCATGATCGGCTGTCATTACCATGGTAGCCGGATATTCACGCTCTGTAATATTATGGTAAGGCGAATAAGCAAGCAGCGCAGGGAACTGCTCAGCTACATCGGCAGAGCCATATTCACTAGTCCACGCCCATCCAATAGTAAACTTGTGGAATCTCAGCATATCTAAAACACCGACTGCAGGTAGCACAGCGGCAAACAGATCAGGGCGTTGAGTTAATACAGCTCCCATCAACAAACCACCGTTACTGCGACCATAAGCACCTAATTTAGTGCTGTTAGTATAATGGTTGTCGATAAGGTACTGCGCTGCAGCATAATAATCATCAAACACATTTTGTTTCTTATCAAACATGCCCGCTTGATGCCAGCTTTCGCCGTATTCGGCACCACCACGAAGATTAGGCACAGCATATATACCGCCCATATCCATCCACGCAATATTGGCTGGACTAAAGCGCGGGGTTAACGAAATGGAAAATCCACCATAGGCATACAATAAGGTTGGGTTATTACCATCAAGTGTTAATCCCTTCTTATAAGAGACCATCATAGGAACACGGGTGCCATCTTTACTGTTGTAAAACACTTGCTCTGACACATAGTCATTAGGATTGAATGAGACTTTGGGTTTAGCGTACAGACTAGATTGACCCGTTTTAAAATCAAACTTATAAGTAGTCTGTGGCTGCACATAACTATTAAAAGTGTAATAGAAATAGTCTTTGCTACGCTTACCATAAGGGCCGGCAATTTTACCTTTACCAGGTAAATCTACATCTTGGCGTTTAACGCCATCCATGCTGAAAATAGATAGCTGACCTAATACGTCATGCAGGTAACTGACAACCAAGTGGTCATTAATAATGGCCACGCTCGCGATAGGATCGCTTGATTCAGCAATCACCGTCTTCCAATGGGTTTTAGCTGGGCGATTAACATCAATCGCAATCACTTTGCCATTTGGCGCATCTAAATCGGTCTTAAAATAAAAGACTGATTTATCATTACCCAAAAAGCTGTATTCGGCTTCAAGCTCAACAATTAATTCAACCACTGGGGCATTTTGTTCGGTTAACGACTTATAGAAGAAACGATTACGACTGTCGGTACCCTGAGAGATAGAGATCAACAGATAATCGCCCTGCTCTGAGACTTCGGCACCAAAGCCCCAATCTTTATTCTGTGGGCGCTCATAAATCAACACATCTTGAGATTGATCTGTACCCAGTTTGTGGTAATAGACTTTTTGGTTAAAATTGACATCGGCAAGTAAGTTACCACCCGCTGGTGCATCATAGCGAGAGTAGTACACTCCTTGGTTATCTTTACTCCATTGTGCACTAGAAAATTTAATCCAATTGAGCTCATCAACTAATTTTTTACCACTAATGACATCAATAAATTGCCACTGTTGCCAGTCCGAACCTGATTTGGACACTCCATAGGCAATCGTTTTACCATCACCACTAACAGACACACCACTTAATGCCACGGTACCATCGGTTGAAAAGCCATTAGGATCGAGGGCAACCTTTTCTTGGCCTTGTTTATCTTTAACATACAACACCGACTGCGCCTGTAGGCCATCGTTGCGATAATAGAAGGTGTAATCGCCATGCTCAGATGGAGCGGTCACTTTTTCATAATTCCACAGCTCAGTAATACGCTCGACAATAGCCTGTTTATTTTCGAGTTGAGCCAGATAATCATGACCGGCCTGCTGCTGCTGTTTAACCCAGGCTTGGGTTGCTTCAGTGTCTTCTTCAAGATAACGATAGGGATCGGCCACTTGAACGCCATGAAGGGTCTCGACCACGCCTTGAGGCGAAGCCGTCGTTAGCGTGTCATCAGTTTGAGATGCATTATACTGACAGCCGCTGAGCATCAGCCCAAACCCCGCTATCAAAAGGTGTTGTTTTGATAAAATCGTTTTAAGACTCATCTGTTGCCATCCTGGATATCTAGTTATTATTTATCATGAAAATTGTGAGCAAAAGCTCATAACCACGTACTATACAAGTAAAATTACACAGTGCAATAATATTAAGACAATCAACAACAATGCTATTACTGCGGATTGTTAATAAAAAACTAACATGGATAAGCTCTGTAAAACGTAAAAATATGCACTGATTATGCTTAATCAATCGAATACTAACAAGATTGGTGCATTCAGCAAAAACTACCCCAGGTTAAGCATTAGAAATACTAATTTAAACTAGCAATTTTTCTCGCTTGCTGCTTTGAAAGGCTAATCCTATAATTCGCCTCGTTTTCAGGAAGTGTCTACCCCATGTAGATTTGAAAACAAGAACTCTAAACTTGTGTGGTGATTCACGTGAGTTTTTCCCTGGTTCTTATGCTTGACTTCCTTCCTTCAATTTGTTGATTGCAATTTATTATTTGCGGCCCACTTAAGTATATTAAGTGGGCTTTTTTTTACCTATATTTTTGCCTGTAATAATACAGCACAAATTTGTGGCAATAAAAAACCCAGCATTAGCTGGGTTTATCTGAATTTCAGCCGCTAGATCTATAGTGGCTTACTCAACCTTATCACTACCCTGCGGTTACGCGCACGTTCTTCAATAGTGTCATTAGATGCCACATGACGACGCTCACCATGGCCTTCGGTATAAATACGATCTTGTGGTATACCTGCCGATAGAAACAGATCTTTAACTGAATTGGCCCGTGTTTCTGATACCTTAGCATTGATAGATCGGCCGCCATAGCTATCGGTATAGGCATCGATAAGCACTAACTCTACATCAGGATCATAAGACAGATATTGCTGCACTTTAGCAATTTGCGCCTTAGAGTACCTAGTTAACTCATTACCACCAAACTCATAGGTTAATACAGTGAAAGCGATATCTTCAAAACTGTAAGGTAATAGATTGGCTAAACATGCGCGAAAATCGGTATATTTACGTGCAAAATTGGCTGCTGAAAGCCCGACAGCCACTTTACTGGAACGATTATACCAATCGGCATAATAAAATGTGGGCTGCATGCCGCGCTCTAATTCATTCAACATCGACCAAGCCGCATGTTTAGGCACTTCACCGCTAAAGTACTTTTGATAGGTGAGATCGGTTATCGGTTTCGACAACACCCCAGGGCGCCATGAAGGCGCCATACTCATCAGTGTTGCGTGCGTGACCTCATCAGGTTTAACCCACATATCCAGTGTGAAATTCAAATCATGATGTTTACCTGCATAGCTCGTAAATACCGCCTTACCGTATGAAGGGATGTCATGTTCGAGTCGACAGACTATTGGTGTATTGTCGCTGATTCGCCACTGTGACTGCTCCAGAGATGCCACATAATGGCGCAACTCACCATGAGCTGTCAGCGACATCCCCAAGCTCAACCATAATGTAAAAATCAACAGCACCCTAGCAAACATAGACAATCACTCTCATTTATTGCGTTACTTAAGACTATCGGCGTCTTTCGCCATTCCTTTAGCTTATATATTGACCGATCAAACATGACAAGCTCTGGCCAGATACTTCATAATAGCCACTGATTAATTATTTGGATAATTTGATGAGCGATATGTGCGACGCTAATAAACTCAACCACCGTTTTCGGGGGTATTTCCCTGTGGTTATCGATGTAGAAACAGCTGGGTTTAATGCCCAGACCGATGCGTTGCTTGAAATTGCAGTTACTATGCTAAAAATGGATGAGCAGGGTGAGTTAATGCTAGATAAAACTTTGCATTATCATATTGAGCCATTTGAAGGCGCCAATCTTGAACCTGAAGCTTTGGCATTTAACGGTATTGATCCATCTAACCCATTGCGCGGTGCAGTATCCGAAAAAGAAGCCTTTTTAGAAATATTTAAAGAGGTAAAGAAAGCACAAAAAGCATCCGGCTGCCACCGTAGCATCATAGTCGCTCACAATGCCGCCTTTGATCATGGCTTTGTGACTAAGGCGATTGAACGTAATGGATTGAAACGCACACCGTTTCATCCCTTTGCTACCTTTGATACCGCAGCGCTGTCAGGTCTTGCACTTGGGCATACCGTCCTCGCTAGGGCTTGTGTTATCGCTGGGATTGATTTTGATAATAAAGAAGCGCATTCAGCATTGTATGACACTGAGCGTACTGCTGAGCTTTTTTGCCATATAGTCAATAAATGGAAAGCATTAGGCGGCTGGCCCCTTAGCGCTACAGAAAACACCAATGGGCAATCCATTGATAAAACAAATGAAATACAAGTAGATTCAACAGCGTCAAAATAGGTTAATTCAGCCAATCCTGTTAACCGATAACACGCCAATGATAACGTTATCGCGAGGGGATACAACATTATTGTACAAGTATCCCCCTCTTCGTAATTAATCCGTTAAAGCGGCATTCTAGAGGCCTATTCGTTGATCTAACTTTAACGTCTCAATCAATGCGAACACTTCTCCCAACTCTTTAAACAGTTGTTCAATATCATCTTGAAAACTTAGTTCTTGTTTAACATCTAAATTAGATTGAAAATAATTATGTGTACTCGCTATTTTAATCAATAGCTTACCATCTTTAAAGCAAGCTTCCAGTTCAGAATTATAAAACCGTCCTATTGAAAGTAACCGCTCCATAGTCGCTGTATTAAGTAAGTAACGTGCTTCTATCTGGTCGCTACTATAAACTTCAAACTCTCGTTCAAAGCGCACATCCTCGAGCCTAACTCGCGATAAATCACTTTTAAATGCGCCCAGTTTATTACCTAACATACCTCTGTCTTTGCTAACCAGGGTAATGCCAGAAAAACGTTTAGAGATATCAAATTCAATCAATATACCTGTGAAAATATTTTTATATCGGGTTTGATTGTCACTATTAGTACCATCCTTGATATCTAACCCAACCTCGCGCAACAGAAAGTTAATGCCTTGATACTTTCCTTTGAAGGAGTCTTGAAAATAGCCGCGATCATATTTAGGTAAGATGCCGTAATCTTTGTAAGTGTCTAGCTCTGGCAAATTTGGCGGATTGAGTTTAAATTCCTTACCAAAATAACGAATGAGTATGGGGTAAAGTTTGGCAAAAATATCCCTGCTTAACTTAGTTGCTTCGCCATAGGCCCAATAGAAAACACTAGCGATGATTAACAATAGCACTATGGTAGAAATGAAACTTATGGTAAAAAGTTGGCTGTCATCGAGCACTGCTAAGCTATAAAACATCGCACCAAATCCGGCGAGAAACATAGGCATGACTAATTTGCCTAAGGGTTTAGCGATTTTTGCTCGCTCGTTGTATTGCTTGACAGCCGCTATGCGCTTCTTTTCATAGGCCGCGCATTTGGGGGCAATATTGCGCTTGTAGTACTGACTAAAGGGAAGTTTATCCTTTTCAGGGATATCAAACTCCATCGGATCCATTTATCACTCCTTGAATATGTTTTGATACTGCGTCATACCAACTAACCTTACGGTTTTCTCCTCACCCACATCAACGTGCATCATTGGTATAACAAATACACAAAAGCCGCGATGAACGCGGCTTTTTCAGTAACAAGCTATTATCTTAAGATTATAGCGAGTCAGCGTTGTCGGTCAGGTAAGAAGCAACGCCTTCAGGGCTTGCGTCCATACCTTTGTCGCCTTTTTCCCAGCCCGCAGGACAAACATCACCATGTTCTTCATGGAATTGTAGCGCGTCAACCATACGGATCATTTCGTCTACGTTACGACCAAGCGGAAGATCGTTAACCACTTGATGACGAACTTGGCCTTCTTTGTCGATCAAGAAAGAACCACGGAAAGCAACACCGGCTTCTGGATGCTCAACATCATATGCTTTACAGATTTCGTGCTTAACGTCAGCAACTAGAGTGTATTGAACTTGGCCAATACCACCTTTATCTACTGGAGTGTTGCGCCATGCGTTGTGAGTAAACTGAGAATCGATAGAAACACCGATAACTTCTACGCCACGCTTCTTGAACTCATCCATACGATGATCGAAAGCGATCAGTTCAGATGGGCAAACGAAAGTGAAATCAAGTGGGTAGAAGAATACTACAGCTGTCTTACCTTTGATCGCTTCGCTTAGGTTAAAGCTATCTACGATTTCGCCATTACCAAGAACCGCTGCAGCAGTAAAATCAGGAGCCGGACGGCCTACTAATACACTCATTTTATATCTCCATCTATGGATTGAAAAAAGCTTTATAACTATGAACTAAAAAGCATTATAGGCAGTCGACAGCGGGACACAAGCTATTTGGGATCATTGTCACTTTTTTTGAACAATTTGATTTTAGTTGCCCAATAACTGTTCGAGCCCAACACCAGTGTCCACCAAGGGTTCACACTTATGCAGTAAAGCTAGATACAGTTACGTTACATCTGTGCTTTTTTTACAGATAAAATGCCGATCGGCTGGACAAATAGCACGCTTGCGGTCGAAAATAGCCCCCTCTCAAACCACAATAAGCCAGAAAAATTTATGAATGCAGTTGTTATTGCAGTTTGCTTGATGCTGGGGCTCAGCCTGGCAAGAGTTCACGTCGTTATCGCGCTCACCATCAGTGCGCTCGTAGCAGGCTTAGTGGGTGGCATGGATTTACAGCATACGGTCGATGCATTTAATACCGGACTCGGTGGTGGTGCTCAAATCGCTCTCAGCTATGCCTTATTAGGCGCATTTGCCGTTGCCCTTTCTCACTCGGGTCTAACGACGTTAATTTCAACAAAAGTGATAGCCCAGCTGGGTAAAGAGCAAAATAGTCGTAACATCGATCGCGTGCGTTGGTTACTGTTGCTTGCCCTACTGGCAATGGCCGTTTCTTCGCAAAATATTTTGCCTATCCATATCGCCTTTATTCCCATATTGATCCCGCCATTACTACACGTCATGTCTAAATTACGTCTAGATCGCCGTTTAGTGGCGTGTGTACTCACCTTTGGTTTGGTCACCACTTACATGATCTTACCCATTGGCTTTGGCGGCATCTTCCTCAACGATATTTTGCTCTCTAACCTTAATAGCAATAATCTTGATGCCGTGCGCGAACAGATCCCAACGGCTATGTTGATACCCGCGCTTGGGATGATTGTCGGCCTATTAGTCGCCACATTCATTAGCTACCGTAAGCCTCGTGAATATCAACAAGCAACAGCGTTAGTTAACGAACCCGAAGCCAGCATTAATCGCCGCAATATTCTAATTGCCCTTAGCGCCATATTGGCCACACTATTGGTGCAACTCTATACTGGCTCAATGATTTTTGGCGCTCTGATTGGCTTTATCATCTTCAGTTTTTCAGGGGCGCTTAAGCATGTTGCCGACCAAGATATCTTTAATCAAGGCGTGCGCATGATGGCTAATATAGGCTTTATCATGATATCGGCTGCTGGGTTCGCTGCAGTGGTCAAAGAGACTGGTGATGTCAGTACCTTAGTAGAATCACTCTCTTACTTGATTGGCGATAATAAGGCGTTAGCGGCGTTCTTGATGTTAGTGGTTGGCTTATTGATCACTATGGGCATCGGCTCATCATTTTCAACCATCCCCATTATCGCCACGATTTACGTGCCTCTGGCCATGAGTTTTGGCTTTTCTGTTGCCGCAACGATTGCACTAGTCGGCACAGCGGCAGCATTGGGCGATGCGGGTTCACCAGCCTCAGACTCAACCCTAGGCCCCACTGCGGGTCTTAATGCAGACGGTCAACACGACCATATTCGCGACAGCGTGATCCCAACCTTCATCCACTATAATATTCCGTTGCTGATCTTCGGTTGGATTGCCGCTATGGTGTTGTGACCTTGATGGCATAACTTAGCGACTTAAGATACGAAAAAGGCAGCCACTTGGCTGCCTTTTCGCTAACTAAGATACACCAATATTAATGGCGCTTAGAAAGTGTAACCCACACTAACCATATAAACCCATGGATCGATATCGGTTTCAATCATCACAGGTGTATCACCAAGATTGAATTTAACATCAGTGCTGATTTGTGCATACCAAACAGAGGCGTTCACCAGCCAGTTCTTATTCACTTGATAATCAAGACCAACCTGAGCCGCTAAGCCCCATGAATTACTTAGACTGAGATCAGACAACGCGCCGTTCAGATCATTGGTAAAGTCATTGTCGAAGAAATTGGTAAAATTAACACCGGCACCAATATATGGACGAAGTTTAGATTGAGCCGAACCAAAATAGTACTGTGCGACTAAGGTTGGCGGAAGGTGCTTAGTTTCGGCAATCTTACCAACGCCGTCTAATGAAATGTCGTGACTAAAAGGTGTTGCCGCTAACAACTCAACCCCAATATTATCGGTCAGCATATACCCAAAGTTAAGCCCCAACTGAGTATCATTATCGACTTTAAATTCACCAAAACCTGCGACATCTTGGCTAGATTCATTTGGTGCGACCACAACGGCACCTGCACGCACAATAATATCACCAGCTTGGTGAGCAGAAACCGCAGCGCTAAATCCGCCAGCGAGTAGGGTGGCAGCGACAAGACCTGAAACAAGAGATTTTTTCATCATACTACTCCATTAATACAATTGTGTATTGAGATTGTTATTAGCAATTTGCTTACATTTGCCGCCATCCTGCCAGCTGCAACCTTGCTGCATATTGATCCATATCAATAAAACAAAACCCACTACAATCACGAACGCATATTAGTGACACTGGTCACACCCACGGAACAAACATTGAAAATACCCCTTTAAAAAGAGTGACCTAGATCAAACGACAGAATATGCCTCACCTCAAAATGAAATAAAAAATGGGCTTAACCCAACAGGATGAAAGCAACTTAGCGTTAACATTTCGTGTTGCCAATTGGGTCGTATCCGATAGTAAAAAAACACATATCAAATTACCCCAAATGCTCAGAGGAACAGCTAAGTGATTTGTTAAAGATTGGGCACTCGGCCAGTCTAATTTATTGAGCGCAAACTTTAGGTATAAAAAAAGGAGCCGTAGCTCCTTATTTCAGACAAAACAACTGCAGGTTTAACGAGCTGGCACTGGCTTCATAATCACCTCAGTGGTGTATTTATCATTATTGATAACAGGGAATTTATCGTACGTTTGAAAAATAACCATACCGTTATAGCGGATCATCGCAACCACCCCATAATTAATGCTGCTGTCGATAGTCTCTGCGGCAAAGGTGAATTTAAATGGTACAGGCACCTTAGCAATATTAAACGATTTCTGAGCCACAATAACTCCAGGTGTATCAAGATCGATAACAGCAATGGTAATAGCACTGCCTTGAGGTAAGGCTATGCGCTCTAAATAGCCTGCCGCTCCATTAACGATCACTGGCGGCTCGGGCTCAACGGTGACGCAAGCGCTAAGCAACAATAAACAAAACAGCGTAATAAACCCTTTTACTTTAACTTTCATTATGTGCATCCCATTAACTCATCATAAAAAATACCTTAAGCCCCAAGCCGCACTTAGGTTGTTCGCCACGGTTTAACCTCACCAAACTCATCACTGCGTTAAACGAATTAAACCTTCTTGTGTGGCAGATGCCACTAAGGTGCCATCTTCACTGTAAAACTCCCCTCTGACAAACCCTCGACCGCCCGACGCATTTGGACTATCTATGCTGTAAAGCAACCACTGACTTAGATCTAAAGGACGGTGAAACCACATGGCATGATCTATCGTGGCCATACGCATGCCCGGAGTTAAAAATGACACTCCATGGGGCTGGGCTGCGGTCACTAAAAAATTAAAATCCGACGCATAGGCCAGCAGATATTCATGCACCGACAGATCATTGGGCACACTACCGTTGGCGCGGATCCATACATACCGCTTAGGATCTGATGCCGCTGGCGCTACCGGGCTGCTGGGGTTCACTAAACGCATCTCTAGCGGGGAGTCAGCCATAAACTTTTCAAGCACATGGGCTGGCACTTTATCGCGCAGTGTCATCGCCAGTTCTTGTTGGTTCATTAATCCTTCAGGTCCGGGCACATCTGGCATCTGGCTTTGGTGTTCAAAACCTTGCTCATGCGCTTGAAACGAACAGGTCATGTAAAAAATCGGCCGCCCTTTTTGAATAGCTTTCACTTTTCGCGCACTAAAGCTGCCACCGTCACGAACCACTTCGACATCGTACACTATTGGCAGTTTTTCATCGCCGGCGCGTAAGAAATAGGAGTGAAATGAATGAACTTGCCTTAAAGGGTCAACGGTTTGCGCCGCCGCGCTTAAGGCTTGGCCCATCACTTGCCCACCAAATACGTGACCGAAGCCTAAATCTTGGCTCTGGCCTCGATAAAGGCCAACCTCTATCTGCTCAAGCGACAACAGCGATAACAGATCATCTAATACTTGACTCATTACACCTTACCGACAATATCTACTTAAATTAGACGACAAGCTTACCTTAGAAGACGTTCATATGACTAGGGGCTAGCAGGAGCGGAAGGCTTTTAATTACGCGGGCAATTACTCAATCACAATATGATGTTCACCTGCACTTCTTTTAGCCCATGCAGTGACCTGAGCTTCGCCACTGGGATGAACTTGGTAAGGACGTGCTTGTTTAAGCTCATGCCAATGGGCATGTATAACATTTGGATTGCACTCAGCATCGGTAATGCGCATGTGTTGAGATTCGGTAAACTTGCCGTGACTCACACTACCTGCAGCGACCAATAAATGCTGTCCGGTGGGCGCTAAAGTCGACGTTAAAAATAACATGACTGCATTCACCGATGAGGTCGAAAATAGTGGCTTAACTAATGGTGACAAATGATGTTCAGTCATTTGGGTCAACGCGTGGGGAGTAATCGAATTAACACAGATATTGCTATCCATACCTTCAATGGCCAGGCTATTAACTAAGCCAATTAATGCCATCTTACTGGTGGAAAAACAGCTTTCATGTCGATCGCCATATAAAGCACTGGCACCACAGCTCATGAGTATACGCCCATAACCTTGGCGTTTCATTTCAGGCCACACCAACTTGGTTAGCATAAAACTGCCATTGACATCGATATCGAGTTGTTGCTGCCACTGGGCATAAGAAAGATCCTCAAACGCACAGGGACGATGAATACTGGCATTATTAATCACAATATCAATATGGCCCCAGCGAGCAAGAATTGTCTTAACCGCATCATTTAAACCCACACTATCACGCACATCTAACTTAAAGCTCAAGGTCTGCGCGCCGAGCTCAGTTAAGGTTTGCGCTGTTTTGATTAGGCCAGAGTCTTGAGTTAACACAGCGTTAGGATCGGCAATACCTGCATCAATGAGCGCGACATGCGCGCCTCGCTCAGCAAGGGCGATGGCATAAGCTCGCCCTAAGCCCGCTCCGGCTCCAGTGATAACTGCCACCTGTTCATCAAAACGCATCAGCCATTTTCCTTATGTCATTGCCTTGTTGATGCTTCCCTACATCAAACTATTGCAACTAAATAATCTTATATTAATTAATTAGATAATAGTTAATTTGGCCATTAACTGACCTTACACTAGAGTCCTATGACAGCATATATGATGGTGATATTCTTTGAGGTCACCGACAAATATGAGTCAGGATCGGCAAAGCATTGTGCG
Organism: Shewanella algidipiscicola; assembly: GCF_900380485.1. Classification (NCBI taxonomy): domain Bacteria; kingdom Pseudomonadati; phylum Pseudomonadota; class Gammaproteobacteria; order Alteromonadales; family Shewanellaceae; genus Shewanella; species Shewanella algidipiscicola. Next base: position 754,974 of record NZ_OXJV01000001.1, read on the forward strand.
CTCGTTCAAACTTTGACGATTTAATTTTACAAATTGATAACAACAAGATTGCTTGCCCAACAAACAAAATGATAATGGGTGTTTTTGATAAAAATAGAACGAAGCAGTTCACATAACGCTAATGCAAGCACTGCAAGGCGTCACTGTTTTTTGCTATGCTACTCATCGACAGTCTCGAGCGAGTATCGCTCCCACCCCTATTCGGCTAAATAAGTACTAACACGATAATGAATCCTTGGATCCTGGCGACACGCCCACGCACACTTCCTGCAGCTATTGGCCCCTTATTAGTAGGCAACATTTTAGCGATCAACCTAGCACAATTCAGCTGGTTTATCGCCGCTATCTCCATGCTATGTGGGGTTTTACTGCAAGTGGCAGTTAACTTAGCAAACGACTACTTTGACTTTAAAAGCGGTATCGACACCCATGAACGCTTAGGCCCTGTACGGGTAACACAGAGCGGCTTGCTGGCGCCCGAAAAAGTGCGCAATGCCATGCTAGTCTGTCTGGCTCTAGCGTTAGTAGTTGGCTCAATACTCATTTATCATGGCGGCTTGCCCATCGCACTATTAGCGCTCTTGTCAATTTTAGGAGCCCTTGGTTATAGCGGTGGCCCCTATCCATTGGCGTCGCATGCATTGGGTGAAGTGGCGGCGTTTATCTTTTTTGGGTTAGTGGCTGTCGTGGGTAGCTTCTATCTACAGGCTGGCACGACCAACACCGCAGCCTGGTTGCTTGGCAGCGCTATAGGCCTATTTAATGCGGCCATCATGTTAGTGAATAACACCCGAGATATTCCAACCGATGCTAAAGCAGGTAAATTGACCTTAGCGGTCAAAATTGGTGAAGGTCAAGCGCGGGTGCTCTACCAGGCATTGGTTTATCTGCCTTTTGCACTGATTATCGGTGGTTTTTTTCTGGGTTTATTACCGGGTTTACCAGTACTATTGGGCGGCTTATCGCTGATTTTGGCGCGTAAACTCAACAGTGAATTTAGCCAAACATCTGGGGAAGCCTTAAACCCCTTATTGGGCAAAACGGCCAAATTAACGATTATTTTTAGCGCATTATTTAGTCTAGGCTTAGCGTTTAACTGGGTATGAGCCAACCAAAGCTGATATGACACCGCTACGCTAAAGTAAACAAGTCATAACACATTATTAAGGCCAGTGGGTCACTGGCCTTAATAATATTATTGGGGAGATAAATTTAGCGATAACCCGAAACTTATCACTCTTTACACCTCGTATTCGGTACCATCTTTTGAAGTGAATTGCTTATTGCAACTTCCCGCCTGTCCGCTAACTAGACTCGTCCAACTGCGCTGTGATGGCGCCTGTTGACTGTTAACTATGGTCATTAATGTCGCTTCAACTTGCACATCGTCAATCCCTGCTAAGTCATTACAGCCATACTCACCACGACGATTGATCGACACTTCAACGTGAAAGCCATTGTTTTTCAGTACTAATGACGTCGGCTCACATTTATGCCCTGTTAACGCGACAAACTGTCTAGGTTCTGCCAACCCACTTTGGCTACCGTCGGCAAAGAATGCCAATAACTGCTTATAATAAATCACATAACTGCATACATCCTGATGCGACCCATTACTCAACGGAAAGTGTTGATCCAGCACTTGCTTGGCATAGGCTGTCGCTTCACAGTCGCTGTGTTGCTCTAAGGCGGTGTTTGCGTTTGCATGTGTCATAGGCATTACCTGCTTGATGAAGTTGTAAATACTGTGGTCGATAAGATTAGATTGCTGTGTGTGAATATTCATAGCTTCATCCTCGTCTATAATTTGGCACGTTTATCACGTTTGGGGCATCTCAAAGCTGACTGACTAATGGGTATCGACTTTGCCGAAATACACTGCAATTACACTTTTCTCGATTGCTTGATTTGTAGTCTAGTCTTTTTTTCTTTACAATTTCACAATAGAAATTTCACAATGTGAATTTTACAAAATGAAAAACAACACAAGCTTAATGAGAAAGTCACATTTTTTAGGGACCAAAATCCGGAACCTCAGAAAACGTAACAACCTTACCATGGAAGATTTGTCCGCCCGCTGTATCCGTGTGGATGCCGATTCGGCACCCTCGGTCTCCTATCTGTCGATGATAGAACGAGGCAAACGTGTGCCTAGCGCCGGCATGTTAGCTGTGATAGCGGCGGTGTTTCAAAAAGAGGTCGACTGGTTTCTTGACGATGCGCCCGAGCAACAAGCCATCACCCCAGTAAAAGGTTCTCGCGGCGGCATAAGTGGCATGGCGTTAGAGCCAAGCTTTTTGTTTTCCAATGAAATTTTACAAATCGCCATCCCTGAGATGTTGTCACAAACCGGCATCAGCGGCCGCCAATTTGCCCACTTGTTAATTCGCGCTCATCAGGAACATCACCAAAATCATTTTCCCGATCTTGAACGCGCCGCTGAAGAAGTGGGCTTAAAACGCATGCCGCTCAGCCTAGATGATCTGCTGGAAATTGTCGCCAAGTTGGGATTAACAGTAAAATGGTTTACCCGCGCGCCTAAACAAATCCGCCTTGAAGCGGGCGCTAGCGATCAGCACATCATCACCTCTTATTTTGAAATGCCCAATAAGCTGTGCCTCAACAAATTACTCAACAATCACACTAATCGACTCAAATACGATTTAGCCGTCCACATAGGCCATTGTGTTTTACACAACAAAGATGGCTTAAAAAGCATTATGGTCGCGGGTCGAAGCCACGGCACTAGCCTAAGTGAAGACAGCTTTAGCGCGCCGCAATCTTCCACCGTCGATGCGCAAGATATTTTGCATGCTTGGCGTGATTTTGAGTCAAGTTTTTTTGCTGGCGCCCTGCTTTGCCCCAAAGTACCTTTTAGGCAACTGCTCGACAGACACGGTTATGAAATTGATGTGGCTAAACGTGTTGGAGTGTCGGCTTCGGTGGCGATGCGCCGCATGACGGCCGTGTCACCTTATAGCCATTGGCACTATTTTGATGCCTACTCACCAGGAAAACTCAAAGCCGTCTATCGAGGCAATGGCATTCCGCTGCCTTGGGGCAATATGCGCCAAGTTGAAGATCCCTGCCAGCACTGGGCGGTATTTAGAATGATCAATGCCACTTCGACGGGGTCTTCGGCACAGATCTCGATTTTAGATGTGGCTCAAGAGCCAAAAATTTACTGCTGTGAATCCATTAGGGTGAACGATCTGGCTGGCACACCCCATGTGCTATGCGCCGGTATTGACCTCAACCCCGCCATCGAAGCTCAGGGCGGCGATGCACAAGCTATCGCCCATGAGCTGAAACAGGTCTGTGTTGATAACGGCGGCTCAGCTCACCTGCCCACCAGCATTAAAACAGATATTAAACGCGTGGCGAGAATACTCAATATCAATTGGATTGAGCGCGGCATAGACAACGAAGCCAGATTGATCTGCTCGCGGGGCTCAACCTGCCCACGTAAACCCAGCTGTTACGCCAGCGGCACTTGCGGCGGATAGATAATCGTATCAGCGCTATCACAACGGCAAAGGCCACAGGGGAACCCGTGGCCTTTTGCTTATCCATATCTCAACGGTTAGATGTCATAACTATTGGCTATAACTTCACTAACGTACGTGGCTTGTGGCTCCAATTGAGGTGATATTTTTCCCCTGCTGGAGTATCAACTCGCTCAAAACTATGGGCACCGAAGAAGTCACGTTGACCTTGTAATAGGTTAGCAGGCAAGGTGTCGCAGCGATAACTGTCATAATATGCCAATGCCGAGCCGATACAAGGTACAGGCACCCCGCTTAATACGGCTTGGGCCACTGCGCTGCGCCAATCGAGCTGCTTGGTTGACAATGCTGTACTAAAGCTCTCAGCCATCAACAAGTTGCTCAGTTCCATCCCTTGTGTTTGCGCGGCTTGATAAGCCTCAGTGATCGACTGTAAAAACTTGGCACGAATAATACAGCCAGCGCGCCATATCTTAGCAATTTCGGCAAAGTCCAATTGCCAACCTCTCTCGGTAGCCATCATCGCCATCAGCTGAAACCCTTGGGCATAGCAAGCAATCTTGGCGCAATATAAGGCGTTTTCTAACTGTTCGATAAACGTCGTCCGCTCACTGCCGGTAAGCGCCGCCTTGCTTGGCCCCGCTAGACACTGGCTTAATTGTTGACGCTGTGTTTTTTGAGTGCTCATTGCGCGGGCATAAACGGCCTCAGCAATAGTTGGCGCCGGAGTACCTATCTGTAAACTGCTTACCGCGGTCCACAAGCCAGTGCCCTTTTGTCCCGCTTTATCGAGGATCATCTCCACTAAAGGCTTGTCTGTTAAAGGATCGACTTGAGCCAGCACCTCGGCACTTATCTCCATTAAATAACTATTGAGGCTGCCTTGGTTCCAACGCGAAAAGACCGCACTCACTTCTATGGCACTCATGCCACAGGTATCTGACAGCAACTGATAAGCTTCACAGATCAGCTGCATATCGGCATATTCGATACCGTTATGTACCATTTTGACATAATGCCCTGCGCCAGCAGGGCCGATATAGGTGGTACAGGGCTCGCCCTCTGTCACCGGGTTACCTGGCTCTTGTCGCTCTATCGGTAAGCCGGTTGTCGCATCCACTTTAGCGGCTATCGCTTGCCAAATGGGTTTAATATGCTCCCAGGCATTGATATCACCACTAGGCATAAGTGATGGACCAAAACGTGCGCCCATTTCACCACCCGACACAGCGCAGCTAAAAAAGATAAATTGACTCGCATAATGGGCTTCACGGGCGACGGTATCGGTCCATAGGCTGTTACCTGTATCAATGACAATATCATCGGCTTCAATGCCCGCATCAATCAGGGCACCGCAGACGCCATCGACAGGCTCCCCGGCAGGTACCGATAACACCACAATACGGGGTTTAGTGAGATTGGATAACATTTCAGAAAGATTATTACAGCCTTTAATACGCTGAGGCTGGCCGGCTAAGCGCTCTTGTTGTTCTTGTGCCAGTAAGCCATTAACTTTGTCATTATCTAGATCGAACGCAGCCACACGATAGTGGTTGTCGGCAATATTAAGTGCGAGGTTTTTTCCCATCACACCTAGGCCTATCACGCCAATATCGAGTAGTTTTGAATGATTTTGCATTACATGTGTCCCCAGCTATGAATGATGCCTGTAGATGATTGTGTTTACGGAATTTCAATCACATCTCTGGCCAAAAGAGATAAACACTAACAAGCCGATTAATCATTTTTAAACAAGCAGCAAGTTGATAACAATTATACAAAAATGGCTAACTAAATGACTAGGTAATATCCAATATCACTGGTCACTGAGTAAAACAGTGTATTTCAATAAACCGCAAATTTTAGTGTCATTTACTGATTAAGCTCCGCGGTCAATGTGAGGCACAGATCGCGCATTTCATCGAGCTTGGCACCTGAAATGCTCACCTTATCTAATAATTGCTGGGTTAACGTCAAGGCATCTTGTTTTAACGCCGCGCCCGCTAATGTCACATTAATCACTTTTTTACGTTCGTCACGACTGTCAATCGTTCGCGCCACCAATCCCTTACCTTCCAGACGCTTAACTATGGGGGTCAAGGTGCCTAAATCGAGGCGTGTCGATTGAGAAAGATCCGTCAAACTGGCGCCATCGTGTAACCACAATGCCTGCATTACTAGGTATTGAGGATAAGTTAAATCACACTGTTCTAACAGTGGGCGGTAGGCACGCACTAGGGCGTTAGCGGCAGTATAGAGGGCAAAACAGACATTATCTGACAATGCAGGTTTCACTGTTGAGGTCGTTGCCATCCCAGTGTTTTCAGCGGCGTTAGAGGATAGGTTATCTGATGTGCTCGTCACTATGTTGCTGCCCTTAGATTCGTTGTTCACGGTAGAAAGTAATCATAAAATAATGTGTAAAAATAAAAATACAACAATTTGATTTAAAAAGAAAATGTCAAAACCCGATAGCTTGATACCTCAAAAGAGCTGACGTTACGTTGATTTACCGTCAGCCGCCGGCATTTAGTTTGCGCGCAAAGTATTTGCATTATTCAGACTTTGAGAGTAGAGTTTACCACAATTAGTTAGCGCACAAAGCAAAATGAGGTTTTTTCATGCAAGCACAACATATTTTACTCCAATCTCGCCCAGAAGGGATGCCAACGGCAGACAACTTCGCCTTAACTCAAGTCACTCTACCTGAGTTACAGCAAGGTCAGTTTTTAGTCAAAAACCTATGGATGTCAGTTGACCCATACATGCGTGGCCGCATGATTGACAGAGAAAGTTATATCGCACCATTCGCCTTAGGCGAAGTGCTTGAGGGTGGTGCCATCGGCGAAGTAATAGCATCCAAGCACGCCGACTTCCCCGTTGGCAGCAAAGTAAGCAGCATGAATGGTTGGCGCACACATTATGTGACCGACGGTAGCGACCACACTATTTTACCTACAACCCCTTTGTGTGAGTCTCACTTTCTTGGCGTGTTAGGCATGCCAGGCATGACGGCATGGACAGGTTTAAACCGTATCGCCGAGCTCAAAGCAGGTGAAACCCTATTTGTATCGGCCGCTTCTGGCGCTGTGGGTAGTGTGGCTTGTCAACTGGGGTTGTTAATGGGAGCCAAAGTGATCGCCTCGGTCGGCTCTGACGAAAAAGCAGCGAGCCTCAAAGCCATGGGCGTGGAGCAGGTGATCAATTATAAAACCACCACAGACTTAAGCGCCGCACTGCGCACGGCAGCGCCCCAAGGTATCGATGTGTATTTTGAAAATGTCGGTGGTGATCACTTAGTCGCCGCACTGGATAATATGAACGAGTTTGGCCGTATCGCCGTGTGTGGCATGATCGCCGATTACAATGATACTACGCCGTCGCCTGGCCCAAGTAACATTAGTAATATCATTGTAAAAAAACTAAAAATTCAAGGTTTTATTGTAATGGATCACTGGGAACATTATCCAGAGTTTACCCAACAGATGAGCCAGTGGTTGGCTAATGGCCAAGTGAAAGCCGAGCAAACTATCTATGAAGGTATCGAGCAAGCCCCTGCGGCATTTATCGGTCTGTTTGAAGGTAAAAACCGCGGTAAGATGGTGGTTAAACTCGCTTAAACGCCTTAATAAAAAGTCGTAAACTAAACAGCCGACTCGTTAAGAGTCGGCTTTTTTGAGTTTTGGTTATCAGACAACAAAGCCTAAAAAAAACAGGGCCTTAAACAGGCGTTAACCTACCAGCTGTCAAGATTTATTTTACCTTTAATAATCCGATAAAGACGCATAACCCGCCGCCCACCATACCGGCCCACGCTTCTAGTGGGGTATCGCCGCTGAACGCTCGGCTGATCTGCGAGCTTGCCGAATCATAAATGTTATAACCCCACACTGCCAACGCGACGCCAACAAGAATAAGCGCTATACCAATGACTTTATTGACCATCATGAGTCTGTATCCTTTATTTTTAACCATTCGATAATTGGCAACAACACATAAGAACTGACTCGCGTGTAAAGACAGTTAACTCAACGCAATGTGTTGACCCCAACGGACAAGCAGTAGACTGCCGCCAACAAATACCATGTTAAAACAAGCCCTAACCACCCAGTGGTAACTAGCGAATGACAATTTAAACCGCTTAGACACTATCACCATAATCCCCATCAATGTAAACCATGGGGTAAAAAAGAAAATCAACTGCCACGTGACCAACATAACGGCTATATCGTGCAGTCCACCACTGACGCTAAATGTCACAACCGTAGCCAACCCTTTAGGAAAAACTTGGCTTAAGGGCTTCATCACGTGTAGGGATAAGTAATAACCCCATATCGGATTCCAATAATGCCAAAAGAGATGAAAGCCACCAGCCCCTAATGAACGTTGCAACATATTGCGCATCGAACCTGACGCGCCAAGTGGTAACCCGTTGCGCTTTTTGACATACGCAGATAAAGATATCAATTTATGCATACAGATAACACTCTCTCCCACCGCCCTTATCTCATTGTACCAACGCGCAGGAACCACGCCACAGTATTAAGCACAAAATCACTTGCTCTCATTTCTACCAAGCAGTTGACATAATGGAGTAACTTTATAGACTCATTACCACTTAGGCTGCAATCACCTCATCGTTACCATTTTACGGTTGCCAGTCAACAATGGGCATTGCACTATAAGCGGCGACGTTATCCAAACCCGATATCCCTAACACTGTCACGGCTCGCTCTGCCACTCACTGAGAAGTAGATATGCGGATACTTGTAGTAGAAGACAATCCCGATATTTTAGTCAATATAGTGGATTACTTGACACTGAAACACTGTGTGGTTGATGCATTTTATAATGGCACCGCCGCGCTTAATCAGATAAGAGAGCAAGAATACGATCTACTGGTACTGGATTTATCCTTGCCAGGGCTAGATGGCTTAACCTTATGTCAGCAATTACGCGCAGAACAAAACATGTTACCCATAGTGATGCTCACCGCCCGTGACACACTCGACGACAAACTGCACGGTTTTGATGCCGGAGCCGATGATTATTTGGTTAAACCCTTTGCCTTACCCGAATTATGGTCGCGTATTCAGGCAGTGCTAAAACGCAGCCAAAAACAACAGGTGCGTCAGCTTCAAGTCGACGAATTGACACTGGATCTCGACCGGCTTCAGGCGAGTCGAAATGGTCACATCTTCAAGCTAAACCCTAAATGCTTAAAACTACTAGAAATATTAATGCGTCACTCGCCACATGTCGTCAGTCGCGATACCTTAACTGATCAGCTATGGGCCGATGACCCACCTGACTCAGATACCCTAAAATCGCATATTTATTTACTGCGTAATCAAATTGATAAATCTTTTGCTTACCCATTACTGCATACCGTACATGGTCAAGGTTATTGCTTAGCCGCCAAGGAGCATACCGATGCGGCTAACCATTAAATCTCGGTTGCAACTGGCACTTAATTTGGTAATAGTCTCGATGAGTACGTTAGCAGCAGCCGGTATGCTATTGCTGGTATCCTGGTTTGAAGACACACTATTTTATAACCATTTACAGAGCGACCTCACCGATCTCATTAGTCATCATCAGGGCATTACGGAGCCACTGGTGTTACCTATGACCGATACGGTTTACTACAAACTCCCCAAAAACGATCAAAGCCTATTACCCGAAGCCTTTCGTGATTATCCCCAAGGCGCACATGAAATACTGCTCCCCAATAAGGCCTATAACTTATTCGTACACAATGAGTCAGGCTGGAAACACGTGTTAGTACAAGATCAAAGTGAATTTGAACGTTATGAGCTGCTGGTGTTTATTGGAGTCAGCTTAGGCGCTTACTGATATGGATGCTCGGCTTTGGTTTATCTCGACATTTAAGCCGACAGATCTTGCAGCCAATATCGCAACTGGCAAGTGAAGTGGCCAGTCTGCCGCAACAAACGGACAATCGACTCGAACGACATTACCCCAATGATGAAACCGGCCAACTGGCACGCAGTTTCGATCATTATGTATTGCAAGTGAACGAGCTCTTACTGCGAGAGCAGCAATTTGCCGCCAACGCCAGCCATGAATTACGCACGCCTATGATGGTGATCCGAGGCGCACTAGATATGCTGGGTGAAAGTGAAGTCCCCCCCGCCATAGCCCGCCAATTACAACGTGTAGACGGGGCGCTTGGGCAAATGCAACAGCAGACTGAGCTCTTTTTACAGTTATCGCGTACGCCAGATTCACTGTCGGGTAATAACGAGCTCAGCCCATTAGCCGAACTAGCAGCCGCCCAATTAGCTCATTGGCAGCCATTGGCCGATAACCAAGGCTTGCAGTTAACTTTAGAGGTGGTCGAACAAACCCCGCCTCAACCCGCAAACATGATGGTTGCCGTGTTAAATAACCTATTGCGTAATGCCATACAACACACAGCTAGCGGCGGCATTACTGTCACCATCACAGCACATTACCTGCGTGTATCTGATACTGGCAGCGGTATGAGCGACGAGCTACAAATCAAGGCGCGAGAACGCGGTGTTAATGTGGCCAACCCCGCAGGCTATGGCTTTGGGTTGGCAATAATAGAGCGGATTTGTGAACATCAAGGCTGGCGACTCATCTTATCATCTCCACAACACAGCGGCACCCAAGCCACCATCTACTTTGCCGCTAACGAGATTGACGATAAGGCTTTATCCTGACGACAAACATTAAAAATATCCAGCTGGGGTCGATAAACCTGGGTCGATACATCCAGTAAACCCAACATGGAGTCAAACAGATTGTCATGAGAATATCCCTCTTGCTGAGCCAGCCTAGTTAAACAGTTTTCATCTAGCTGTTTATCGGCGGTAAAGGTGTCTGAAAACCAGGTCAACATAGGGACATGGGTTTGTTCTGTGGTCGCCAGCGCATAGGGCATGCCATGCAAGTACATGCCCGACTCCCCGAGCGACTCACCATGATCAGACACATACAGTAAGCCAGTATCCAAATCTTCATGTTGACGTAATTGCTCAATTACCTGAGCAATAATGTAATCAGAATAATACAAGGTATTGTCATAGGTATTATTTAATTGCCGTGCGTCGCAGTTTTGAATGTCACTGCGCTGACAATCGGGTTGAAAATGCGCAAATGCTTGAGGATAACGTTTGTAGTAAGTGGGACCATGGCTGCCCACCATATGCAGCACTATCACGCTCTGCTGGGCATCGAGCTTGTTGAGCTGCTCCTGCAACCCTTCTAATAACACCTGATCCTGACAATAGTCGCCATCACACACGGGATTATTTGCATCAGGTTTAAACTCTACCGTCTGAATACGAGCGCAAACCCCTTTACAGCCGCCGTCATTTTCCAACCACACAGTATTGATCCCCGCCCTGTGGATGATATCCATTAAGTTATCTTGGTTGTCGGCGTCGCTACCTGAAAATTCCTGCCGAGATTGCCGCGAGAACATACAAGGCACCGAAATGGCCGTCGCCGTACCACAGGAAGAGACATCCTGAAAATAGGTGATACCTAAGGGCTTAGTAAATGCATTGGTGTCACGCTCATAACCACCATGTTGAAAATTAGCCGCACGCGCCGTCTCACCGACCATCAACACCATGACCTGTTTACGACTCGACGAAGACTTAGCGGTTAATGTGGCGTCTTCACCTAGCATTTGATACGGCTTAGGAAGGGTAAAATAGGTTGATTTAAGATAACCATAAAGGCTATGGCTAAAATGAGTGGGAATGATCATCTTATTAAGGTAATGGTTATTGCGGCCCACAGAGGCATAGTCTTTATAGTAAAGAGCTGCAATCGCCAAAATCACCAACAAAGAGATCGCAATAGAGACCAACTTCATCGCCAACTCACGCCAAATGGTGCTGCGCCGAATCGGCAATTTCACAATTAGCACCGCAGGTAACAACCCGGTAAACACAAACCATAATAACGCGCTGAGCGTGAAATAAGATTTAGCTTCACCTGAGTGAGTTTGCATCACATTGACCAGCATGTCGCGATCGACAATGGTGCCGTAGTTATACATGGCATAACTCAGTAGCGACGAGATGATGATCAGAGGGACCAACAACCATTTTTCACACCGAAACACAGTCAACAGGCTAAAAATCCCATTAAAGGCAGCAATAAAAAACAGCGGAATGCTTAACACAAACCCTAGGTTAACGTCACTCAACCCTTCTAGTATGCCAAAGAGCTTGACCAACAAGGCCACATTGAGCACCCAAAAAAAATAACACGACACTAATAAGATAAGCCGCGCAGGCGTCAGCGCAATAGCTCCGCCATTAGGGCTGTCTACTGCACCCGGTTTTTCGTTCGCATTTGAGAACTTGTTAACACTCGCAAGCAGAGGTTTAGTCAATAAGGCCATAGCTGGCTTCCATACTGAGAGACAATAATCAGCATGTTATGCTTACGAAAGTAAAAAAAAGGTCAAATGACGAAGTTAATTTAGCCGTTAACAAGACTTTATTAGCGGCAATGCACTGACAGTTGCCCCCCGAGCGAGTGTTCTTTTTCACGGCGAAGACAGGCTGAATAAAGTACAGTGATTGGCTACTGCGATAACATGCTGTGGTGGCAGCGGTAACTAGCCCAAGTGATTAATCACTGTCACTGTGGCTCTATTGTGAGCAGTAATTGAGAGTGGTATGCCGAGATAAAGGGCAGCGGCAGCTTCAATTAGGTGTAAGCCCTAACGATTTTCATCACACTTGGCTTTTGTCACTCACTGTAATGTAGGCAAACTCACATCGCCTACACCTAAGGCATTGCGTTTGAGATGACATATAAGTCGTGAGCAGCTTAGTAATGAGTAATGAGTAATGCTGAAATAATAGCAGTATGACTTAACATGAAAAGGGCCAAAAGGCCCTTTTCATACAAGATTAATCACCCGCCTTACACATGGGCATCGGCATAGCCCATGCGGGTTAATACATTACGCACTAGCTCTAATGTATAAGGATCTTCAATGGTCGCTGGCATATTAAAGGTCTGATTATCGGCAATTTTACGCATAGTACCGCGTAAAATTTTCCCCGAGCGTGTCTTAGGTAATTTAGGCACGGCACTGACTAACCTAAACGCGGCCACAGGGCCAATCTGCTCGCGCACAAGGGCTGTCAGTTCTTTATGCAGCCGCTCATCACTTAAGGTGCAGCCTTTTTTAAGCACCACCAACCCCAGCGGCACCTGCCCTTTGAGCTTATCATCAACACCTATCACCGCCGCTTCTGCCACGGCTTCATGTTGACAGAGCACCTCCTCAAAACGCCCGGTCGATAAACGGTGGCCGGCAACATTAATGATGTCGTCGATACGACTCATAATATACAAGTATCCCTCTTCATCCATGTAGCCCGCATCACCAGTGAGATAGAAACCTGGGTACATAGACAAGTAACTTTCTTTATATCGCGCCTCATTTTGCCATAGTGTCGCCAAGGTGCCGGGGGGCAGTGGCAGCTTTATCACCACATTGCCCGTTTGATTAGCCGCAACGCACTCGCCCATCTCATCAACCACTTGCACATCATATCCTGGCACCGCTAATGCAGGGGAGCCCGCCTTAACCGGCACTGGCGCTGTGCCCATCATGTTGGCGGCTACTGGCCAACCCGTTTCAGTTTGCCACCAATGATCGATAATAGGTTTGTTTAGCTTCTGCTCTGCCCAATGTAAAGTGTCGGGGTCGCAGCGCTCACCCGCTAAAAACACGGTTTGTAAACAACTTAAATCAACATCTTTTATGAAGTCGCCATCAGGATCATCGCGCTTAATGGCTCGAATAGCGGTCGGCGCAGTAAAGAAACTCTTCACCTGATATTGAGCAATAGTACGCCAGAAAATACCGGGATCGGGCGTCCCCACAGGCTTACCTTCAAATAGTAGCGTTGTCGCCCCCACCAGCAACGGACCATAAACGATGAAGGAGTGCCCTACCACCCAGCCCACATCCGATGCGGCCCAAAACACATCACCGCCATTAATGTCGTAGATATTTTTCATCGACCAAGCGAGTGCCACGGCATGACCACCATTATCACGCACCACTCCTTTGGGTTGACCTGTGGTACCAGAGGTATAAAGCACATATAAGGGATCGGTCGCTGCCACTGGCTGACAACCGACATAAGGCGCATCGACCATAGCGGCTTGCCAATCCACATCACGGCCGTCAACTAGATCCGCATGTAACTGATGCCGATTGAGGATAAGGCATTGCTCCACGTGATGAGTCGCTTGGCCTAGGGCATCATCGAGTAAGGGTTTATATGCCACCACGCCCGAAGGTTCGATACCACAAGATGCCGATAGGATCATCTTCGGCTTAGCATCATTAATACGCGTCGCCAGCTCATTGGCCGCAAAACCACCAAATACCACCGAGTGAATGGCGCCTAATCGCGCACAAGCCAACATGGCATAAGCCGTTTCGGGGATCATCGGCATATAGATGATCACTCTATCGCCTTTACTCACCCCTTGGCTTGCCATGTACCCCGCCAGACGGCTCACCTGAGCTTGCAGTTCAGCGTAAGTAATCCCATATGCGGTATCGGTTATCGGACTGACATATTGAATCGCCACTTGCTCGCCACGTCCCGCTTCCACATGGCGATCGACGGCGTTGTAACAGGTATTGATCTCACCACCGCTAAACCAGCGATACATTGGTGCTTGTCTATCATCGAGCACCTTGTCGAAGGGTTTATCCCAGTCAAGTGCGGCAGCGGCATCCGCCCAAAATACGTCTGGCTGCTCTATAGATTGTTGGTGTAATTGGTTATGTAACGCCTTCATTTGCCTCTCCCCGATGACATGGGCTATCACCGATATCGGTTGCCGCTCACTCTGTTTTGCCCCGTGATACCACGAGGACCAGTTAATAGCATTATGAGACACGGCGCACCTTTGCCCATTAGACCTTTGCATAATGGCCACCAAGCTAACACACTAAGACGTTGTTAATAAAGACTTTTTTATTATGTGCATAAGTGATGGCGACAATTTGCCGCCTAAAATCTTTACCTTTACGTAAACTTCATATATCGTTCTAACAAATGTTAATTGTTATGGTATTTTTTGATGAGCGACAAACACACCAGTCAGACGACTTATTCCATTAGCGAGCTGTCAAAAGAGTTCGATATTACCACCCGTAGTATCCGCTTTTATGAAGATCAAGGGTTGCTAAAGCCTAAGCGCCGTGGGCAAACCCGTATCTATGGCCTCAAAGATAGAGTGCGTCTAAAACTGATTTTACGCGGTAAGCGCCTCGGCTTTTCTCTAGCCGAAACCCGCCGTTTATTCGAGCTTTATGACGCCGACAAAAATAGCAGCACCCAGCTACACACCATGCTCGATCTCGTCGAAGAGAAAAAGTCAGCACTGCAGCAGCAGATGGACGACATCAAGGTGGTATTGATGGAGCTCAATTCTGCCGAGCAGCAATGCCGCGCAGCACTAGAGCAGCAACAATAACCTCGGACAGCTAAACCATAGATAATTAACTCAAACCATTAATTTTTAATACTAAAATAATTATAAAAATCAGACCTGTAGGATATAACAATGACTCAACTCTACTCCTCTCTCAATTTTGGTCTCGGTGAAGATGTCGATATGCTGCGTGATGCAGTACACAGTTTCGCCGCCAATGAAATCGCCCCTATCGCCGCTAAGGTCGATGCGGAAAATGCCTTCCCTAATGAGCTCTGGCCCGTACTCGGTGACATGGGGTTGTTAGGCGTCACTGTGCCTGAAGAGTACGGTGGCGCCAACATGGGCTACCTTGCTCATGTGGTAGCGATGGAAGAAATTTCGCGTGCATCGGCGTCTATTGGCCTGAGCTACGGCGCGCATTCTAACTTGTGCGTTAACCAAATTAATCGCAACGGTAACGCCGAGCAAAAGGCTAAATACCTGCCTAAACTGGTGAGCGGCGAGCATATTGGCGCCTTAGCCATGAGTGAGCCCAATGCGGGCTCCGATGTGGTGTCAATGAAACTGCATGCACGCAAAGAGGGTGACCGTTATATCCTCAATGGCAACAAGATGTGGATCACTAATGGACCCGACGCCCACACTTACGTGATTTACGCTAAAACAGACCTAGATAAAGGCCCCCACGGGATCACCGCATTTATCGTCGAGCGCGGTTCCAAAGGCTTTAGCCAGGCACAGAAGCTCGACAAACTGGGTATGCGCGGCTCAAACACCTGTGAATTGGTATTTGAAGATTGTGAAGTCCCAGAAGAGAACATCTTAGGCGGCCTCAACAACGGCGTAAAAGTGCTGATGAGCGGCCTAGATTACGAACGCGTTGTCCTGTCTGGCGGCCCACTAGGGATCATGACGGCCTGTATGGATATTGTGGTGCCCTACATCCACGAGCGTGAGCAGTTTGGTCAATCTATCGGTCAGTTCCAGTTGGTTCAGGGCAAATTAGCCGACATGTATACGGGCATGAACGCGGCAAAATCTTATATCTATAACGTTGCTAAATCTTGCGACCGTGGTGAAACCACCCGCAAAGATGCCGCAGGCGCGATCCTCTACTCTGCTGAGCTCGCCACCAAAATGGCGCTCGATGCCATTCAACTACTCGGCGGCAACGGTTACGTCAACGAATATGCCACAGGTCGCTTACTGCGTGATGCCAAGCTATATGAGATTGGCGCGGGCACCTCGGAAATTCGCCGCATGCTGATTGGCCGAGAACTGTTTAACGAATCTAAATAGTCAATCGCTTATCGATGGCCGAGCCACTTCTCGGCCTTTGATGAGGGCCAACGCCTCATCAGACACCATCACAGTTTACAAAAGGAACATTGACGTGACGCAACTGAGTAGTCGAATCAATCCCCGCAGCGATGAGTTCAAAACCAAACAGCAACAGATGGCGAGTGTCGTCGCCGATCTCAAACTCAAACTCGCCGAAATTGAACAAGGTGGCGGCACTGTCGCTATGGAACGTCATCTTGCTCGTGGCAAGTTATCGCCTCGCCAACGCGTCGAGAAACTACTCGACTCTGGCTCGCCGTTTTTAGAGATATCCCAATTTGCCGCCTATGAGGTGTATGACGATGTGGTGCCCGCAGCAGGCATCATCGCCGGCATTGGCAGAGTCAGCGGCGTCGAATGTATGGTGATCGCCAACGATGCCACGGTTAAAGGCGGCACCTACTATCCGCTGACCGTCAAAAAGCATCTGCGCGCGCAAGATATTGCTAAGCGTTGCCACCTGCCCTGTATCTACTTAGTCGATTCGGGCGGCGCCAACCTGCCACGTCAAGATGAAGTATTCCCCGATCGCGATCATTTTGGGCGTATCTTCTATAACCAAGCCCAGATGTCAGCATTAGGCATTCCTCAAATTGCGGTGGTCATGGGCTTGTGCACCGCAGGTGGCGCTTACGTGCCAGCCATGGCCGATGAGTCCATTATCGTTAAAGAGCAAGGCACCATCTTCTTGGCTGGCCCGCCATTAGTTAAGGCGGCAACGGGTGAGGAGGTCTCGGCCGAAGAGCTTGGCGGCGCCGAAGTGCACACCAAAATTTCTGGCGTTGCCGATCATTTGGCGCAAAACGATGAGCACGCCCTCGAGCTTGCCCGTAAAGCCGTGACACGTCTCAATCACAATAAACAGATTAAAAGCTTGTTAAGCCCTGCCAAACCACCCAAGTTTGATATTAATGAACTTTACGGCATTGTCGGTACCGATCTTAAGAAGCCCTTCGATGTCAAAGAGGTGATTGCCCGTATCGTCGACGACTCTGATTTCGATGAATTCAAAGCCAATTATGGCGCGACGCTGGTGTGCGGCTTTGCCCGCATTCATGGCTACCCCGTGGGTATTGTGGCTAACAACGGCATCTTGTTTTCCGAGTCGGCGCAAAAAGGCGCTCATTTTATTGAGCTCTGTTGCCAGCGCAAAATACCGCTGCTGTTCTTGCAAAATATCACCGGCTTTATGGTGGGTAAAAAGTACGAGCATGAAGGCATCGCCAAACACGGCGCCAAGATGGTGACCGCGGTATCTTGTGCCAATGTGCCTAAATTTACCGTGATTATTGGCGGTAGCTACGGCGCGGGTAACTACGGCATGTGTGGCCGAGCCTTCGAGCCGACCATGATGTGGATGTGGCCAAATGCGCGCATCTCTGTGATGGGCGGCGAACAAGCGGCCGGCGTATTGGCCACCGTTCGTCGTGATGGACTCGCTCGTAAAGGCCTTGAGTGGTCAAGTGAGGATGAAGCGGCATTTCGCGCGCCAATCGTCGAGCAATATGACAAAGAGGGTCACCCTTATCATGCCAGTGCTCGCCTTTGGGATGATGGCATTATCGATCCTGCGCAAACACGCGATGTTGTCGGCTTAGCCTTGTCTGCCGCCCTAAATGCCCCAGTACAAGAAACCAAGTTTGGTGTGTTCCGCATGTAAGCGGCCATTAACTTCGATTTCTCAACGTAGGCAGAGGATGCAAACATGACCGACAAGACAACACTAGACACTCATTTAAACAATAAGTTAGACACCGATTTTCAATATCTCAGCTGCGCCTTAAACAGTGGTGTCGGTGAGATGGTGCTTAATCGCGCCGACAAACATAACGCCTTCGATGAGGTGATGATTAGCGAGATGATCGCAGCACTGGATAGTTTTGCTAGCAATGACGATTGCCAAGTCTTAGTGCTCAAGGCCAATGGCAAAAACTTTAGCGCTGGCGCCGATCTTAACTGGATGCGCAAACAAGCCATGATGGATTTTGAGCAAAACTTGGCCGATGCCAATGAGCTCGCCACCTTGATGCATACATTGGATAAGTTCCCTAAACCGACTATTGCGCTGGTACAAGGAGCTGCCTTTGGTGGCGCACTAGGCCTTATCTGCGCAAGCGATATCGCGATCGCCAACGAGCGCGCCAGCTTTTGCCTAAGCGAAGTCAAGCTTGGATTAATTCCCGCAGTGATCAGCCCTTACGTGGTACGCGCCATGGGGCAACGCGCCTCACGCCGCTACATGCTCACCGCCGAGCGTTTTAATGCAGAAACAGCGTTAAAGCTCAATGTTATCCATGAGATAGCTGATGATCTCGACGCTGCAGCAGCACCCATTATCGCCGCCCTGTTAAGCAATAGCCCACAAGGTATGGCATGGGTAAAAACCTTGTTGTCACGCTTAGAAGATGGCGTTATCGATGACGATACATTGAGCTACACCAGTGAGCGCATCGCCCGTATTCGTGTATCTGATGAAGGTCAAGAGGGGCTAAATGCCTTTTTCGATAAACGTAGCCCAGATTGGAAAGCGATATGAACACCACAATAAATAATGACCCTATTGCCAAGCCAAGCCCGGGAGTTCGCTAACATGTTTACTAAACTACTGATTGCCAACCGCGGCGAAATTGCTTGTCGCATTATCAAGACCGCCAATGCCATGGGGGTAAAAACTGTCGCCCTCTATTCCGATGCCGATAAAGATGCGCGTCATGTGGCGATGGCCGATGAGTCTTTCTACTTAGGTGGTAGCGCACCTAGTGAGTCATACCTAAAAGGCGATCTGATCCTCGATATCGCTAAGCGCAGCGGCGCTCAGGCCGTTCATCCGGGTTATGGCTTTCTATCTGAAAATGCCAACTTTGCACGCCAGTGTGAACAAGCAGGCATCGCCTTCGTTGGCCCAGGCGCCGACGCCATCGATGCCATGGGCAGCAAAAGTGCGGCTAAGATCATCATGGAAAAAGCCAATGTGCCATTAGTGCCGGGTTACCATGGTGACGATCAAAGCGATGCAAGCTTACTTCAAGCCTCGAAAGAGATAGGCTTTCCGCAACTTATCAAAGCGGCCTATGGCGGTGGCGGTAAAGGAATGCGTATTGTTGAGTCTGAAAAAGAAGCACTGGAAGCGATTAACTCGGCGCGCCGAGAAGCGGCATCGTCTTTTGGTAACGATAAATTATTGATTGAACGTTACCTAAGACAGCCGCGCCATGTCGAAGTGCAAGTGTTTGCCGACACCCAAGGCAACTGTATCTATCTCTCCGACCGTGACTGCTCTATTCAACGTCGTCACCAAAAGGTGGTTGAGGAAGCCCCAGCACCCGGTCTAACCGACAGCCTTCGCCGCGCCATGGGTGAAGCAGCCGTTGCTGCCGCAAAAGCGATTGATTATGTCGGCGCCGGTACCGTCGAGTTTCTGCTCGATACCCACGCGACCGATGAGGCGAGCAGCTTCTACTTTATGGAGATGAATACGCGTCTACAGGTTGAGCATCCTGTCACCGAGATGGTCACCGGCCAAGACCTAGTAAAGTGGCAGCTGATGGTTGCCAGTGGCAGCGAATTACCACTGAGCCAAGATGAAGTGCGCATTCATGGACATTCATTTGAAGTGCGAATTTACGCCGAAGATCCGCAAAATGCGTTTTTACCCGCCAGTGGTAAACTGAACTTCCTGCGTGAGCCCGAGCAAAACCGCTATGTGCGTATCGACTCAGGCATTCGCGAAAACGATGTGATCAGTAACTTTTACGACCCCATGATTGCCAAATTGATTGTTTGGGACGAGTCACGCCCACGGGCACTGCAACGTTTAGTGCATGCCCTCGAGTCATATCAAATCAGTGGCCTGAAACATAACATCGAGTTCTTAGCCAATATCGCTGAGCATCACGCCTTTAGCGATGCCAACTTTAGCACCGACTTTATTGAGCGTTACGGCGACACCTTAATTGGTACGAATTTAGATACTGACAATAGCAAAGAGCAAAATAGTGCCCTCGCCTTTGCCGCGCTATACCACCTTTGCGCGCAAAAAGAGCAGGCAAAACTCACCGCTACCAATAGCAATGATCCCTACTCGCCTTGGGGCCAAGTGAGTGGCTTTAGGCTTAACCGCAGCGGCGTTCACCAGCTCACCTTGCTGGATGACCAACATCAAATACAGCACTTAACCCTCAGTCAAGTAGGTGATAGTTATTATCTCAACTTTAACGATCAAACACTGACCCTCAGCGGTGAGCTAAAACAAGATCTGCTGCATGCGGAGATTAACGGCCATAAGAGCAAGATCCCCGTGAGCCGTGAAGGTGATGACTTTACGCTATTTTTACCCTCTGGCAGCTATCATTACCGTGCGATTCAGACTGAAATTTTTGAAGAGCAAGGCAGCAGCGAAGATAAACTAAAAGCGCCTATGAATGGCACTATCGTGACCCATCTTGTTGCAGTCGGCGATAAGGTTGAACAAGGTCAAGGCTTAATGGTGATGGAAGCGATGAAGATGGAATACACCATAGAAGCTCCCTTTAATGGCACCGTTGCTGCCTTTTTCTTTGAGCCTGGCGAGCTGGTCAGTGATGGCGCAGTACTTGCCGATGTCAGCGCTAGTGAGGAGGCTTAATCATGTCCACTAGCCTTGGCAGATACCCAAGCAAGGTAAGCCTTTTTGAGGTTGGTGCTCGCGATGGCTTGCAAAACGAGCGAGCAGTCACTACGGCTGACAAGCTTATCCTTATCGACCAGTTAGCCATGGCTGGCCTAAAGCGCATCGAGGCTGGCAGCTTTGTGTCACCCAAATGGGTGCCACAGATGGCCGATTCGGCGGATATTTTTAAGCAGCTCAATAAACGCAGTGGCGTAGTCTACAGCGCGCTGACGCCCAATTTAAAAGGGCTGGAACTTGCGCTTGACGCTGGTGCAGACGAAGTGGCCATCTTTGGTGCCGCTTCACAGAGCTTCAGCCAGCGTAATATCAACTGTTCAATTGAGGAATCGATAGAGCGCTTTATCCCTGTGATAGAGGCGGCTAAAGCCAAAAACATCGCCGTACGGGGCTATGTCTCTTGTGTTTTAGGCTGTCCCTATGAAGGTGATATTGCCGTAAGTGAAGTCGCGAGAGTGGCAGAACTTCTTTACAAGATGGGCTGCTATGAAGTTTCACTCGGCGACACTATCGGTGTTGGCACGCCCATTAACGCCCGTAAAATGGTTGAAGCGGTTGCCGAGAAAGTCCCTGTAGGCAAACTTGCGCTGCATTTTCATGATACCTATGGTCAAGCGCTGGCTAATATTCTCGCCTGTTTAGAAACAGGCGTGAGGGTCATCGACAGCTCGGTCGCAGGTCTGGGTGGTTGCCCTTATGCCAAAGGTGCATCGGGTAATTTGGCAACAGAAGATCTGGTCTACATGATACACGGTTTAGGCATAGAAACCGGCGTTGATTTACCGCGTTTAATTGAGGCGGGCAACACAATTAGCCAAGCTCTGGGCCGAAAAAATGGCTCTAAAGTGGCCCTTGCGCTGACCGAATAACCCTTAGGCGCGACTAGAATAAATAGATGCTGGGCGCTGAGCCTAGCGCCTCTCACAGGAGATAATAATAATGGCAGGACTCAATAAGCTGGTTAACAGCTACGAAGCAGCATTAGATGGCCTTGAAGACAATATGACCATTATGGTGGGTGGTTTTGGCCTGTGCGGCATTCCTGAAGGGCTTATTGCCCAAATGGTAAAAATGGGCACTCGCGGACTCACAGCGATTTCCAACAACGCTGGCGTCGATGATTTTGGCTTAGGGCTGCTGTTAAAGAGCCGTCAGATCAGCACCATGATCGCCTCATATGTGGGTGAAAACGCCACCTTTGAGCAGCAGATGCTCTCAGGCGAACTCAATGTGATTTTGACACCACAAGGCACGTTAGCGGAAAAAATCCGCGCGGGCGGCGCTGGTATTCCCGCCTTCTTTACCGCCACAGGCTATGGCACCCCCGTCGCTGAAGGTAAAGAGACGCGCGAAATCGATGGCCGTCACTACGTACTAGAGCCAGCGCTAAAAGCCGACTTTGCCTTAGTCCGCGCGTGGAAAGCCGATACTATGGGTAACTTGGTATTCCGTAAAACCGCCGCCAATTTCAACCCTATGATGGCCACCGCTGGCAAAATCACCGTGGTGGAAGCCGAGCATATCGTTGAGCCTGGGGAGCTCGACCCTGATCATATCCATACTCCAGGTATCTATGTCGATCGCCTCATTCAAGGCACGTTCGAGAAGCGTATCGAGCAACGTACCGTTAAAGCAGCCACTAAATAGGAGGAAACACCATGGCGTTATCAAGAGAACAATTAGCACAACGTGTTTCCCAAGAGCTGCAAGATGGCTTTTATGTCAATTTAGGCATTGGTATTCCCACCTTAGTCGCTAACTATATCCCCGAGGGCATTGAAGTGATGCTGCAATCGGAAAATGGGCTGCTTGGCATGGGCGAGTTTCCAACGGAAGAGACCATAGATGCCGATCTGATCAATGCGGGTAAACAAACGGTAACGGCAGTCCCCGGCGCATCTTTTTTCTCGTCGGCCGAGAGCTTTGCGATGATCCGCGGCGGCCACGTAGATTTAACCGTGCTTGGTGCGTTTGAAGTCGATGTGAATGGCTCAATTGCTTCTTGGATGATCCCGGGGAAATTGGTCAAAGGCATGGGCGGCGCCATGGATTTAGTGGCTGGCGCCGACAATATTATCGTCACCATGATGCACGCCGACAAATACGGTAACTCAAAGTTGCTGCCCAAATGCGAGCTACCGCTCACCGGTTATGGCTGTATCAAGCGGGTATTAACCGACTTGGCTTTTGTCGAAATTAAAGATGGGGCGTTCCATCTGCTTGAGCGCGCACCCGGTGTGAGTGTCGAGGAGATCATTGAAAAAACGGCAGGGAAACTTATCGTGCCTGAGCATGTACCTGAAATGGTATTTTAAGCTCACGTCGATTGTTAGCACTACCACATGGTGAGAGTATCTCATGCTAAATGGGAGATAACCCGAGCGTTGGCTCATCGCTTGAGCGCGGGATAAACCGCAAAAACCACCCAAGGATACCGATTCTAGGGTGGTTTTTGTTAAAACGACTTAGCGATTAGCGCGTTGTATTGCTTGAGTCCAAAACTGTCTGGCGAGCTGCCGCGATTCTAACGCTTTGTGCGAAGTACTTTGCCCCAGTTTGCGATCGGCTTGGGATTGTTCATACCCTTCACAGGCCAACTCACTGATGGTTTGTAACGAGTCACTTATCTCTGTGGCCGCAATTCCCTGCTCCTTCATCGCATTGGCACTATGATCTGTCATACCATTGATGCGCTGCATGGTTGAGACTAATCCAGCAAATACCGTTTCCGCCTGCTTCACCAATTCAACGGCGCGAGTCGCTTGGGTTTGTCCTGCGACTAATGTACGTGCTGCATTGGCGGCACTTTGTTGAAATTTATTAACAATTTCATCTATTTGACTGGTAGAGTCGCTGGTTCTCGACGAGAGTTTTCGCACCTCATCGGCCACTACCGCAAAGCCTCTACCCGACTCACCCGCCCTCGCTGCTTCGATAGCCGCATTCAGCGCAAGTAAGTTGGTTTGCTCCGCGATATTACTGATCACATCAAGAACTTCATTGATTGCCACGCTGTCGTGTTCAATCTCTTGTACCACGCCAGCAAAATTGCCGACCTCTTGATTGAGCCCATTGATTGCACTGATCACCGCATCTAACTGCGCATAGCCCTGTGCCACAGTGGCTTGGCTACCTTCAACATCAACGGCCACCTGTTTAATTTGTTCACCTAACTCATTAAAACTTGCTGTCATCTCCTCGACGGCCGCAGCGGCTTGCGCCGTTTGTTGACTCTGGCTGTCAGCCCTTTGCGCTGCAGCAGTGATGGAGTCCAGTAACTCTGAGCTGTCTTGTGCAATGGCCGATGATGTATCTGCCATTCGCCCCACTGCACCGGCCACCTCGGCGGTCAGGGAGTCCATGGCAAATAAGATATTGCCTATCTCATCGTTACGCCCAGTAAAAATATACCTTGCCGCCCCATCATCACATATCGACAGAGCGCGTTCATTAAGCTCACTCAGTGGCCGCATGATCCGCTGCAGCCCAAACCACAGAGGCAACATCATCACCAATGCTAACCAGGGCGAATAGATGCTACAGGCTAAACTCAGCAGCATCAGTACCACTGCAAACAACTTGATTTTAGTGGTAAAACTAAACGTTGCGCTGTCGAGCTCATGGCGCGATTCATCCTTATTCAAACTCTGATAAATCGCTTTTGCTCGCTCAATCTGCGCTTTGTCTGCGCGGCGGCGAACCGATTGATACTCTTTAACCTGACCATTCTCTATAACTGGTGCCACATAAGCATTAACCCAGTAAAACCCGCCATCGTTACAACGGTTTTTAACGATTCCCATCCAAGCGCGACGCGCTTTGAGTGATTTCCATAACATGCCGTAAGCTTGCTTGGGCATATCGGGGTGGCGCACAATATTGTGCGGTTGCTGCAATAACTCCGTTTCTTCGAAACCACAAATTCGGCAAAAGTCGTTATTAGCATGTAAAATATTCCCGCTTAGGTCTGTCGTAGACAACAATATATCTTCGTCGCTAAGCAGTACCTCTTTATCGGTCACTGGTTGGTTATTACGCATTAGCTATCAAATTTAGTCATTGATCGTTGGAATCGCTAAATTCTGAGGCTAAGACCAAAAGATACTTTTGATCTAGCACAACTTTTATGTATCGATAATGTTACAGCTGATGTTTTTAAGAGCGAGATCTCATCTCTGAAATACAATCATAATACTGGGTATTACCTATAGATATACAATTATCAAAGCTAGATCACAGATGTTACAAAAATTGGATCATCGAGGTAATAATAAGCATCAGAAAAAATGCGAAATATAGAAACTAAATTCAATCGATAAACTGTGGCTATTATTTAACACCCCACAGTTATTCATTTCCTAACTGACAATCACAGATAAAAGGCCGCATATTCACGCAGCCTAATGAGTAATCGTAATTATGGTGTAACAAGGTGGAGGAGAGGTATATCACTAAAAGACAATCAGCCGCTATTTCACCCCTAGTTAATTTAATCCCACAAAAACTCACGAAAATGTTTACGACAAACAGACTCGTAACTTTCATTACCACCAATCGCCACTTGCTCACCCTCTTTCATGGGCTTGCCTTCACCGTCGAGTCTCACGACCATGTTGGCTTTTCGACCGCAATGACAAATAGTTTTTAGCTCGACCAGCTTATCGGCCCAAGCAAGCAGGTACTGACTACCACTAAAAAGCTCACCCTGGAAATCGGTTTTAAGCCCGTAGCACAATACTGGAATATCTAAAATATCAACTACATAAGTTAATTGTTTTACCTGTTCTTTACTGAGAAATTGTGATTCATCGATTAAGATACAGTGTAAATGTTGTTGTTGATGAGCACGCTGGATCATCGCGGATAAATTATCGCTAGCACTGAACACTTGCGCGTCAGTCTCAATACCGAT
This sequence comes from Shewanella algidipiscicola, assembly GCF_900380485.1. Lineage (NCBI taxonomy): Bacteria > Pseudomonadati > Pseudomonadota > Gammaproteobacteria > Alteromonadales > Shewanellaceae > Shewanella > Shewanella algidipiscicola. The sequence goes on from NZ_OXJV01000001.1 coordinate 780,883, forward strand.
ACGTGACGCCACCTTACCTATGCCATAACGATCGTCAATTGACGCTGTCATCACTAAAGTGTGCATACCGCGCTCGCGATAATTATAAGATGACTGAAGTAAAGAGGTCGATTTACCTGCATTCATCGCAGAATAGTAAAAATAGAGCTGCGCCAACTGAGTTATTCCTATGATTATTTTGAGGGCACATTTTAACACTAATTAGTCCTATTTCGCAGCTATAAACTGGTTCAATTACCCTAGTTGTGAACCACAAAACATTGCTGACACTTCCCTAACAAAGCAGATTAATGGTATTGTTAACTATTAAATTTGAGTAAAATATCTGAGCAAACTCAAAGTTGCTTAAGACAATTTTAATTCAAACTTGCTACTTTAAACGCGAGTAAATAATAACAAGACAACAATTGAAGGTTCTTATACACATGCGCCAAACATTACTTGCTGCGTCTATCGCGGCCACGATTGCCCTTACAGGCTGCTCAATCCATGAAACTCAAGCGCCTTCTGCCGCAGCGGTTCAAACTCAAAATCCGTTAATGCAACCCAGTGCGCTTCAATATCAAGCGCCTGATTTTAACATCATTAAGGATGAGCATTTTAAACCTGCGCTAGAACAAGGCATTAAAGAGCATTATCAACAAGTACTCGCGATTGCCAATAACAGCGAAGCACCAACATTTGAAAACACCATAGTCGCACTAGAAACCAGCGGCGAACTGCTAAACCGTGCTTCAAAGGTGTTTTATAACTTGGCGGGCACAGATAGCAACCCAACAATGCGTAAAATCCAAGGTGAAATGGCGCCCAAAATGGCCGCTCATTCAGACAATATTCACCTTAACGCACCATTATTCGCTCGCATCGACAGCCTCTATCAACAGCGCAGCACCTTAGGTTTGACCAACGAGGAAGTACGCCTCATCGAGGTTTATCACCAACGCTTTGTCATGGCTGGCGCCAAATTAACCGATGAGCAAAAAGCACAAATTCGCGTGCTTAATGAAGAACAATCGACACTGACCAATGAATTTAGCCAGCGCCTAATGCGCCTGACCAAAGAGATTGCGGTGGTTGTTGATGATGTCGATCAATTAGCGGGCTTGTCTGACAGTGAAATTCGCGCCGCCAAAGCCGATGCAGCGGCTCAAGGCCATGAAGGCAAATACCTGCTTAGCATCACCAATACTACGCGCCAACCTGTATTAGCTAAGCTTGAAAACCGTGAGTTACGCCAGCGTGTATGGCAAGCCTCATCGACCCGAGGTATGCAGGGTGAAAACGAAACGGCTTCATTGGTTGCTCGTCTTGCACAACTTCGCGCCGAGCGCGCCGCACTACTGGGCTACAAGAGCTGGGCTGACTATCGCCTAGCACCGCAGATGGCTAAAAATCCCGAAGCGGTTTACAAGATGTTTGGCTCTATGGTGCCAGCCGTTGTCGCTAATACTCAAAAAGAAGCCGACGATATTCAGGCGATGATCAATAAAACCGGTGGCGATTTTACCCTAGCGCCATGGGACTGGGCGTTTTATGCCGAAAAGGTACGTCAAGAGAAGTTTAATCTTGATGAAAGTTCCATCAAGCCTTATTTCGAGTTCAATCGAGTATTAACTGACGGCGTATTTTTCACACTGGAATCGCTTTACGGCGTGACCTTTAAGCCCCGTCCCGATCTTCCTGTGTACCATGAAGATGTGAAAGCCTATGAGATGTTTGATACTGACGGGACTTCGATGGCGATTTTCTACGGCGATTACTTTGCCCGTGAAGGCAAGCGTGGCGGTGCATGGATGAGCTCATTTGTAGCGCAATCAAAACTGCTTAACAATAAGCCTGTGGTGGTTAACGTGATGAACATCAAGAAGGCGCCAGAGGGAGAGCCCACCTTCGTTAGCTACGATGAAGTGACCACTATGTTCCACGAATTGGGTCATGGCACTCACGGTATGTTCTCTAAAGTCACTTACCCTAGCCTATCGGGCACTGCGGTCTCTCGTGATTTTGTCGAGTTCCCATCGACTTTCGAAGAAGACTGGGCAGCCCACCCTAAGGTGTTAGCTAACTATGCTAAGCACTATGAGACTGGTGAGGTGATCCCTGATGAATTGCTGCAAAAATTACTTAAATCGCGCAGCTTCAATCAAGGCTTCGATACCCTAGAGTATATGGCCGCCGCATTAGTAGATTTAGAATGGCACTCACTACCTGCTGACGCACCATTACAAGATGTAGCGAATTTCGAAGCTAACGCGCTGGAAAAACATGGCATCAATATCGCTGCCGTACCACCACGCTATAAGTCGACCTATTTTGCTCATGCCTTCCCCGGTGGATACTCGGCCAGTTACTACGCCTATATGTGGAGTGAGATCTTAGCGGCCGATGCGTTCGCCTACGTGCAAACCCAAGGTGGATTAAACCGCGACATTGGCATGAAGTACCGTAAGACCATTCGTGAAGTGGGTAACAGTGTGCCACCAATGGAAGCCTACAAAGCCTTCCGTGGACAAGCACCGACCACAGAAGCGTTACTTAAGCGTCGTGGTTTAAACTAAAGCTATTCACGCTAAGCCCATTAAAAATGCCGCTATGATTAGCGGCATTTTTTTATCATTGATTTAGCCTTAGCGGATCATGATGATATCGTCGGCTTTGCGGCCTGATAGCGAAGCACACTTATCACAAACAGCACAATTACCACAAACAGCACACTGCTGGCACCTAAGCCTGCAGCCAGTGATTCGGTAAAGCCTAGCACCACATAGCCACCTAAGCATATCCCGGCGACAATAAGCGCGTAAGGTTACTGCGTAAATACACTGAGCCTTGCGGTTTACACTACAGTGACTCATGCAACGCCCATAAAAATGCCGCTATGATTAGCGGCATTTTTTATCACTGGTTTCGCCCTAGCGGAACATGATTATATCGTCGGCTTTGCGGCTTGATAGCGAAGTACAACCACACTTATCACAAACAGCACACTGCTGGCACCTAAGCCTGCAGCCAGCGATTCGGTAAAGCCTAGCACCACATAGCCACCTAAGCTTATCCCGGCGACAATAAGCGCGTAAGGTAACTGAGTTAATACATGGTCGATGTGATGACAATTGGCGCCTGTTGACGACAAAATGGTGGTATCGGAGATCGGTGAGCAGTGATCGCCAAATACCGCGCCCGCTAATACAGCTGCCAGCATAGGTAGCATCATATTGGTGTGGGTGCCCATGGCCATATCGGCGGCAATCGGCAACATGATGCCGAACGTGCCCCAGCTGGTGCCCGTTGAAAACGCGGTCAATCCGGCCAAAATAAATAATACCGCAGGCAGTAATGCAAAGGGGATATTACCCGTAGCTAGGCTGGCCATATATTTACCCGTTTCCATCTGACCAATCACACCGGCAATCGTCCAGGCAAACAGTAAGATATAGATAGCAGGTAACATAGAGCGTGCGCCCGCAATCATCCCCTTAAGGATTAATGATTTATCTAAGCCTTGACTGAGCACTAACAGTAATGTGGCCACCAAGCCAATGATCGCCCCAAAAAACAGTGATGAAGCCACATCGGTCTTTTCAAAGGCGCCAATTAAGGTAAATGGCAGATTTTCGGCAGCTAACGCATCGGCACCGCTGCTGATCATAAAATAGATAGTGGCGGCAACCAGTACGGTAATGGGTAAAAATAATCCTGAAATTTTCCCCGAATCGGCTTCAGGCAGATCGCTATTGGCCCCTGGTGGTAGCCCTTTAGATTCATCATACAGATGGCCCTTTTGGGCGTTAAGCTCATGCTGGCGCATGGGGCCAACATCGAGCCCCATAAAAGCGACACATAATAGGAGTAACAGCGCAAAGATGGCGTAGAAGTTCATCGGGATCATCTGAATAAACACGCTTAGATGCCCCGTATCGGCAAAACCATGTGCCGTTAAAATACCGCCAATCAGCGCAATAATATACGCCCCCCAACTCGATACTGGTGAGATAACGCAGATTGGGGCTGCGGTCGAATCCAGCAGATAGGCCAGTTTACTGCGCGAAATGTAATAGCGATCCGTTAACGGCCTTGCCACACTGCCGACAACTAAACTATTGAAATAATCGTCAATAAAAACCACGCAACCTAAAAACATGGTCAGCAACTTAGCATCTCGTTTATTACGAATATGCTGACGAGCCCAATCGGCAAATGCCTTAGCAGCGCCGCTGACAGTGATCAACGCAGTGATCATCCCTAGCAAGATAAGGAAGCCAAGAAGATAGACATTCCAGCTATTTAGGGCGCCATCGTCCCAAAATAACCCTGTCACCTGCTTAGTAAGGTAGTGTCCTGAGTCTACTACTGAGTAATCGGTAATAAAAACCGCACCAAGCAGAATGCCCACCCCAAGCGAAAGTAATACTCGACGAGTAAAAATCGCCAGCAAAATAGCCACCACAGGGGGCAGCAAGGAAAGCGCCGAATCGGCGTAACTCAAAGTTGTCATTGTTTTATATTGTCTTCGTTAAAATACGAATGGAGGGCAACTGAACTGGTGGGATATAGCAAAAGATATTACACCTGTCCTATCAGTAGCGCTCCATAGTGATACCAGTTGTCGGTATACCTTCTTTTTATCATTCCGGATAAAAAGCACTATGGCAGTGCTGCCTCTATTCGATGACAGCCCCAGCAGTGAGCTTTGATGAACTCAACCACTTCGGCATCAAATCCTTTCCTATTCGCTATACGGCATCACCCTAACGAATACTACTAATATTTAATGCACCTCTACGTCTCAGGACGCCTACCAATTTCACTATCGGCAGGCGTGACGCACATAAAAACACAAGCGGCTTTAAGGATGCTACCTTAAAGCCGCCCAACGTGATCTATATCACACTAAGTTTTAAATGAACACCAAGACGTTCACTAAGTACTTACAATTAATTAAAGAAGTGCCACTAACTTAGGTACTGCATCAAACAGATCGGCTTCTAAACCATAATCGGCCACTTGGAAAATAGGCGCTTCTGGATCCTTGTTGATAGCCACAATCACCTTAGAATCCTTCATCCCAGCCAAGTGTTGAATCGCACCCGAGATCCCAACGGCAATGTACAGATCTGGCGCAACAATCTTACCCGTTTGTCCCACTTGCAGATCGTTAGGCACATAACCCGCATCCACCGCCGCACGAGATGCCCCTAAAGCGCCACCCAATTTATCAGCAAGCTGCTCTAATATCGCAAAATTCTCAGCACTGCCCATTGCACGGCCGCCCGACACCACAACCGATGCAGCGCCTAAATCTGGGCGCTCTGATTCAGTCAATGTTTGTGAAACAAATTCAACATTACTGGTAAAAACACCACCAAGAGTTTGCTCGGCTGCTACGCCATCATTGCTTACGGCGTCAAATGCACTCACGCGTACCGTCATCACCTTGATGGCATCTAAACTCTGCACGGTTGCCATCGCGCTACCAGCATAAATTGGGCGCACAAAGGTATCTTCACTGACCACTTCAACCACTTCAGACAGTTGTGCCACATCAAGCAAGGCAGCCACGCGAGGAAGCACATCTTTACCTAGGCTCGAGGCCGAAGCCAAAATATGTTGATAATCGTTGGCGATAGAGACCACTAACGCCCCTAAGTTTTCGGCGATGCCATGGGCATAAGCGCCATTGTCAGCCACTAACACATTGCGCACACCGCTCAATTGCTTAGCCGCCTGGGCCACAGTGGCACAGTTTTCACCGGCGACTAATAGATCCACATCGCTACCAATTTGGTGTGCACACGCTACCACTTTGGCCGTGTCTAGTTTTAGACTCGTGTTATCATGTTCTGCTATTACTAGAATCGCCATTAGATCACCTTCGCTTCATTTTTTAGCTTTTCAACCAGCTCCTCAACAGAAGCCACCATCACGCCCGCCTTACGCTCTGCAGGTGGAGTGACTTTTAACACGTTCTGATGCTGCTTTAGCTCAACGCCAAGACTGTCGACAGTGATGGTCTCCAGTGGTTTGCGTTTTGCTTTCATAATATTGGGTAATTTGGCGTAACGAGGCTCGTTCAAACGTAGATCTGTCGTAATAATAGCTGGCAGTGGCATCTTCAACGTTTGTAGTCCGCCGTCGATTTCGCGAGTCACCACCACAGTGTCACCCTCGACCTTCACCTCTGAAGCAAAAGTCGCTTGCGGCATGCCAGCTAATGCTGCCAACATCTGGCCGGTCTGATTGTTATCGCCGTCAATAGATTGCTTGCCCAGTAAAATAAGCTGCGCTTGCTCTTGGGCCTGAATCGCATTAAGCAGCTTGGCAATGGAAAGCGGCGCAAGTGCTTCGTCAGTTTCGACATGAATACCACGATCGGCACCCAATGCCATGGCGGTTCGCAGTTGCTCTTGGGCAGCCTTAGGGCCTATAGTTGCCACGACGATTTCAGTGACAATACCCGCTTCTTTTAACCGAACCGCTTCTTCTACGGCAATTTCACAAAATGGGTTAATCGCCATTTTAAGATTTGCGGTATCGACGTTGCTATTGTCAGCATTCACCCTGACCTTCACATTGGCATCGACGACGCGTTTAACTGGCACCAATACTTTCATAAGGCTTCCTTCTTACTATCTTTTTATGTTGAATAAAAAAGTGCATAGCAAAACTATCACAAACTTAAGCCACTTTACGTGCTGTTGACGTTAACGTCAACAAGAACGCAACGAGAAATCTACAAACGAAAAATGACACAAAACGTCAATATAAAAGGGACTACGTTCACTTTTCCCCATCAATTTTAATGAAATTAGACTCTGCATTAATAAAATGACTATATATAGCAAAATAATTATTTAATTCGTTTGATTAAGACGGTATTAGTTTCTATTATTATCACTGAAATCCTATTCACAATTATATTTAAGTGGGACACCATAATATGAGCGAATTTCTAGATATATTGACGCATGGCCGTCGTTTTAAAGCTGCGGTAAAAGAGTTATCAGTAGAAGACTTAAAAGATGTTGCCAGCAAACTAGAAAAGATTATTACCGATAAAGAGAAGCAGGCTGAAGAAGAAAGCGCAGCTATCGCTGAACGCAATGCTAAAATTGAAGAGATCCGTCTTCAAATGGAAGCCGTTGGTTTATCAGTTGATGATTTAGGCGCTGTAGCTGCTAAAAGTGCACCGAAAAAACGCGCACCTCGTCCACCTAAATATAAAATCGAAGTCGATGGTGAAACCATCACTTGGACAGGTCAAGGTCGAACGCCAACCGTATTTAAAAATGAATTAGAAAAAGGCCGTAGCCTAGAAGAGTTTCTTATCTAGTCGCACAAACGAACATTGCTGAGATCATCAGCAGTGATTTAATAGCAGCAAGCCAACGTTTATGCGTTGGCTTGTTTTTTATAAGAAACAGTATACTAAGCAAATTAAGCGTTGCTAATATTCTTTTTATCCCTCCTTCAGATATCTCCAATAATAACTTTTAGCAAAAACCTTATACCCACACCATTTAATCGCTGCATACATGGACTCAACTTCTCTAGCTAATTTAAAATGGGTTCGTGTCGAAAGGGTGATTGCTTTCTAAATCTAAGTCCTTTTACTTTTAAATCAATACCAAGTAAAAATATGACACCTAAGAAGCCCTGCTCACACGTGGCTGTGGAATCTAGCAATAACACATTACACTAGACATCAACAGACGGTTATACTGTTGATATATATACCTTAAATTATCGTTGCGACTATAGTAAATGCTCAAGGGGAATAGCGATAGTGACTAATTATTAGGACACTCAGGACTGCAAAATTACCAGCATGATAACGACCCTAACAAGACGACTTTAGCGCTTACCGCAGTATTAGAGACAAACGAAAACAGTCATCATAACTTTATGTCAAATGGTGAAACATAACTAATGAAACGCATATAAAGTCAATATAAAAGGTGTTGATATTGATTGAAGCAATGAAGTGAATCAACACAGAAAAAAGCGAGTTATCAACCATGTTAAAACTGCCAGTCGGTTCATCACACTCGAATGTCCAATAATCGGCTTGTTATCGCTAGCATTGCCCTCCTCTATCTATAGATGATGGCAATGCTGACAGTTCAGCGCCTACAAATGTGACTGACCACAGATAAAAATAAAGAGATTCACAAGACAAATGCATTAATACACTTAATAAGTGCAGGGGTTTAATAATATCACCTCGAGTAGTGAATCGATCCATAAATGAATCATCGATGAATTTATCCCGATGAAACGGCACATAGACATGGCATATAGGACAGTGATCGGCAATGTTTTGTTCGCCCCATAACGCCAATATCTATATTTATTTAAAGTCTTTCACTTTGGCGTTGAATTAGGGGCTGTGTTAATGGTCAATGGATGGACATAGCTTTTCAGATGAGCCGCGCTTAATGTCACTATGGTGTTTACACATTAAAATTTGAAGCGATAATTTACCTACACGCTTTCATGCCGCTACAACCCCACTTTACGCCTGTTATTACTGAATCATAATCGATATAACATCATGGCCAATCGTTAACTTAAGGCTATTATTAACACGAGGAAAATAATGGGGCCGCGACAATATAGACGACGCTTACAAGGCCAATTTTACACTCACATACGCAAATATGGTTTATTCGCCCCGCTCATGGCTTATCCCGTTCACCGTCAGAAGCTCAATAATTTCACGCAGGCGATAATCAAGCTGGTTATTTTTAAGGTGTCTTATCGATCTCGTTCAAAGCCATTTTTCCGCTTATGATTAAGATAGATGAGAACAATCACCAACAACAACTTTATCAAGCTTAACTAAAACGGTAGTATTTCTACCTTAAACAGTACAATGTGAATGATGAACTGACATTTGACTGCCACAACATACACAGGCCATTAGCATGAAAAAAATCACCCTTGCCCTATTTGCTTTACTCCTTGCTGGTTGCGCCAGTGAATACACTTTTAATAGCAATTTAGATGGCCAAGCCATTAACGACTATTTTAAAGTGGGAGAGGTCACCCTCTATCCAGAGGGTACTGAGCCAACAGTGCCTTATGAACTCAAAGGTATGGTCGAGGGCGAATCTTGCCAAGAGCGCCCAAATGATGCGCCTGCCTCCATGGGAGCAGCACGCACAGCAGCACGCTACGCCGCCGCCGATAAAGGCGCCAATGGTCTGCTCATTAAACGATGTGTGATGTTTGACCAGCCCAGCAAAACCTGCGTAACTCAAACCTTGTGCGTAGGCCAAGCCATTCTGATTCAAACCAACACAGACAAATAAAACCTTGGCAGGAGTCAAGGTAAACTAAAGCCTTATCAATCAGGCTTTAGTTCCCTGCCCTTTACCGATGAAGCCAAGCTTCATATTATCTTGCGGTTAACCGAGCGAGTTGAATGACTTTTAGCAGCAAAATTCAGGCGGTGGCCATTTGCCACACCCCTTATAAACAAAAATTCGGCATTCCAAGACAACCAGGGCTGGTCAGTGCCGCTAGGGGGTTTGTCGAACTACAGCCTCCATTTAATCATATCGATACCGTGCGTGGATTAGAGCAATACTCGCATATTTGGCTGTTATTTAGCTTTCATGAAAACTTAGCTCAAGGCTGGAAAACCACGGTTAGACCGCCAAGGTTAGGCGGCAATGAAAAGCTAGGGGTGTTTGCCACTCGATCCACGTTTCGCCCTAATGGCATCGGGCAATCGGTAGTGAAACTGCATGGGATCCACCAACAAAAAGGCAAAGTGATGCTTGAGATCTCAGCAATGGATCTGCTCGATGGAACGCCCATCATAGACATTAAACCTTACATCCCTTTTTCAGATGCGATTGATGACGCCCAAGGCGGTATCGCCCATGACGCACCTATCTTAGCCAAGGTGCATTTTACCGATACCGTGCAGCAGCAACTGAGCCAGTACCAGCAAAGCCAGTACCCTAACCTGCAAGCCATAATTGAGGGAGTCCTAGCCCAAGATCCACGTCCAGCTTATAAAAGAGCCAAGGCCGATCCCAAGCAATATCAGGTGGCGCTCTATGATTTAGATATTCTCTGGCGAGTGATAGATGGTTCTATTCACGTGGAGGCGATCCGCCCTTCCAATGTGCAAAAACCTGTTTAGATGACTGACCATGACTGACATTATCGATTATCAAGCCCAGCACAAACAGCGTCTCGCTTACATGCCTTGGCTCTATTTTTCACTTAAGCCGAAACATTTAAGCTGGGCTCAACCCTGGCAAGCAGCCATTCAACAGCACCTGATGGCGGTTGAAACCGTTAGCATAGGTAAACACTGCTTTATTGCGCCACAGGCGCAGCTGTTTGCTGAGCCCGGGCGCGATATTATTATTGGCGACCAATGCATGATAGCCGCCGATTGTTTTTTACATGGGCCGATCATTTTAGGTCGCGAGGTGGCGATCAATCACGGCTGCTCGCTCGATGGTGGACGTGGCAAAATTATTATTGGCGACCAAACCCGCATCGCCAATAACGTCACCATTTACGCCTTTAATCATGGCATGTCGCCCACCATGCCCATCTACCAGCAAAATGCCCACTCAAAGGGCATCGTTATCGGCAAAGATGTATGGATAGGAGCTCAGGCCGGCATCGTCGATGGTGTCACGATTGGCAACTGCGCCGTGGTCGGCATGGGCTGTATCGTCACTAAAGATGTGCCTGATTATGCGATTGTGGCAGGTAATCCGGCTAAGGTGATTGGCGACAGAAGAGATAAAGCCTAATCGTGCAATCATTACGGCTCAATAGCAGACTCGATAGCACACAATAAAATAAAAAAAATCCGATCACCAATGGCATCGGATTTTTTATCGCCACACGGTTTACACCGTCCGCATGTTATTTAGTGCCGAAAATTTTATCACCAGCATCACCCAGACCTGGCAAGATATAACCTTGCTCGTTGAGGCAATCATCGATAGATGCAGTAAATAGCTCGATATCAGGATGGGCTTTCTCTAGTGCAGCAACACCTTCTGGCGCAGCGACCAACACCAAGGCTTTAATTGAGGTGCAACCACGGGCTTTTAATAAGTCGATAGTGGCGATCATTGACCCGCCCGTTGCCAACATAGGGTCGACCACAAGCGCGATACGCTCATGCATGTTGCTGGCTAACTTTTCAAAGTAAGTCACTGGCTGCAAGGTTTCTTCGTCGCGGTAAAGACCAACTACCGAAATACGCGCACTCGGTACGTGCTCAAGTACACCATCCATCATGCCTAAACCCGCACGTAAAATAGGCACCACAGTGACTTTTTTACCTTTAATTTGATCGATTTCAACTGGACCATTCCAACCGTCAATGGTCACTTTCTCAGTTTCAAAGTCTGCGGTCGCTTCATAGGTTAATAAGCTTCCTACTTCTGCTGCTAACTCGCGAAAACGCTTAGTACTAATATCCCCTTCACGCATTAATCCAATTTTATGACGGACCAAAGGGTGTTTAACTTCGACTACTTTCATCGTTTTCTCCTGATGCATATTTGTGTTTTTTGAGCAAATTGCACCGATTTTAGTAGATTTGTCCAAATTGGAAAACATAAAGTTTTATAAACACGGTAAATCGTGAGCTAAGTCCGTTTCAATATTCAAAATCATCACTTTCGAGCGCCTCCACAAACTGATAGAATGCGGCGCATAAAAATCCAATAACGATGTACCCGAGAGGATCCTCCGTGAGCACTCCTACCCAACTAAGCTATAAAGACGCAGGTGTTGATATCGACGCAGGCAACGCCCTGGTAGACAATATCAAATCTGCTGTAAAACGTACCCACCGCCCAGAAGTTATGGGCAACCTCGGTGGCTTTGGTGCCCTTTGCGAGCTACCAACTAAGTACAAACATCCAGTTCTTGTTTCTGGCACCGATGGTGTAGGTACCAAGCTTAGACTGGCCATCGATTACAAAAAACACGACAGTGTCGGTGTTGATTTAGTGGCCATGTGCGTGAACGATTTAATCGTTGCCGGCGCAGAGCCACTGTTCTTCCTCGATTACTACGCCACTGGCAAACTGGATGTTGCAACGGCAACCTCTGTCGTCAATGGTATTGCCGAAGGTTGTGCCCAATCAGGTTGTGCATTGATCGGTGGTGAAACCGCTGAAATGCCTGGCATGTATGAAGGCGAAGATTACGATCTGGCCGGTTTCTGTGTTGGCGTAGTTGAAAAAGAAGATGTGCTAGACGGCGCTAAAGTGGTCGCCGGTGATGCACTTATCGCTTTAGGTTCGAGCGGCCCGCACTCAAATGGTTACTCGCTTATTCGTAAGGTGCTTGAAGTAAGCCAAGCCGATCCGCAGCAAGACCTTGATGGCAAGCCGCTTATCGATCACCTACTCGAGCCGACCAAAATTTACGTTAAGCCGCTGCTTAAGCTGCTTGAGCAAAATGATATCCACGCCATGGCACACATTACTGGCGGCGGATTCTGGGAAAATATCCCACGCGTACTGCCTGATACCGCCAAAGCTGTGGTTAAAGGTGATTCTTGGCAGTGGCCAACCGTATTTAACTGGTTAATGGTCAATGGTAACATCGCCGAATTTGAGATGTACCGTACCTTTAACTGTGGCGTGGGCATGATTATCGCCTTGCCACAAGATCAAGTAGACAGTGCTTTACGTTTGCTAAAAGCTGAAGGTGAAAACGCTTGGCTAATCGGTGACATTGCTAGCCGCAATGGCGACGAAGAGCAAGTGGAGATCATCTAATGCCCCAGTGCTGTCGCGTATTAGTTTTAATCTCAGGTAATGGCAGTAATTTACAAGCCGTTATCGATGGCTGTGATGACAATGTAAATGCCGAAGTCGTTGGTGTTATCAGTAATAAACCCGATGCTTATGGCCTTGTACGTGCCCATCACAGTGAGATAGATACCAGTTGTGTGATAGCGCACCAAGGTGAAACCCGCAGCGATTATGATATTCGCCTGAAGCAAGCTATCGATAAGTATCAACCCGATCTTATCGTACTGGCAGGCTTTATGCGGATATTAACCGATGAATTTGTGCAGCAATTTGAGGGGCGAATGATCAATATTCATCCCTCTTTACTCCCCAAATACACCGGGCTACACACCCACCAGCGGGCAATCGACGCCGGTGACAGTCAGCACGGTGCCAGCGTGCATTTTGTCACACCTGAACTCGATGCGGGACCGGTTATTTTGCAAGCCAAAGTGCCGATTTACCCAGAAGATGATGCCACAACCCTTGCCGAGCGCGTTCATGAGCAAGAGCATGCTATCTATCCACTCGTGGTTAAATGGTTTAGTCAAAACCGCCTAATCATGAAAGATGGCGCTGCTTATCTCGACAGTAAACCGCTCGATGTTATGGGCTATGCCGCCGATTAACGGGCCATAGATAACGCCAGTAATAAAATAGAGACCTTAGGGTCTCTTTTTTATTACTGGCACAGTAAAAGCGGGGGCTTCTTTGCTAGGGCCTGTTGATCTTTCAAGGTTGTTTTTACAGCGAGTTGCTGGGTATTTATACAAGGCAGAAGCTTTGTGGTGTAGTGATTCTACATAACAAGCTGAGAACGCAGTAAAAATACCCAACAAACACTGCCCGAAGGGGTCGGCTAAAAACGTTTTACTCTTTGTTAAGTGAATTTTGCTTAGATGACTAGGCTGCAATCCACTCGCCTCGATTAACACGTTTTTGTCTCGAGCAACATTCAACCAGCAAAGATCAACAGGCCCTAGGCATTTTAAAGAATTGGCCTGTGAGTATTGTTTTTACTGCTTAATTGGTTTTAGATGGAGAGGAGTTAATTTCTGCTAGCCACATGGAAGCAAAGATGAAAAATGTAATTTGCGATATCGATGGTGTATTACTCCATAACAACAAGCTTATCCCGGGAAGTGATATCTTTATAGAGCGGATCCTAGAACAGGGCAATCCGTTAGTCATCCTCACCAACTATCCCGTACAAACCGGTAAAGATCTGCAAAACCGCCTCGGCGCTGCTGGCATCAATGTTCCAGAAGCCTGTTTTTACACTTCGGCCATGGCCACTGCTGACTTTCTTAAGCATCAATCGGGTGATAAAGCCTATGTCATTGGTGAAGGTGCCTTGACTCACGAGTTATACAAAGCCGGCTTTACCATTACCGACATTAATCCTGACTTTGTGATTGTGGGTGAAACTCGTTCATACAACTGGGACATGATCCATAAAGCCGCACAGTTTGTGGCTGGTGGAGCCCGTTTTATTGCCACAAATCCAGACACTCACGGCCCAGCCTATAGCCCGGCCTGCGGCGCCTTATGTGCGCCGATTGAACGCATCAGCGGCCGTAAACCTTTTTGCGTCGGTAAGCCCAGTTCGTGGATCATCCGCAGTGCACTCAACCACATCAATGGCCATTCTGAAAACACGGTTATCATTGGGGATAACATGCGTACCGATATCTTAGCTGGGTTCCAAGCAGGTCTCGAAACCATCTTAGTGACCAGCGGTGTCAGTCAGCTCAAAGATATCGAAAAAGAGCCCTTTAGACCTAACCATATTTTTGACTGCGCCGGTGACATCGACGTTATCTAATCAATCAACCCATAGTCATAAAGCGTAACATTTTAATCAGATGGCTCACTTGCTAAAGTGTGCCATCTTCCCCATCATGTCCCAGCAGTAATATTGAGCGCCACTGACATTATTCATGTCAACTCACACCACTTAGAACCATAATGATCGCGCTCAATAAAGCTCAAACTACCGTCATAAATAACAATAAAAATAGGATATGAGATGCGATTACTCCTGCCCGCATGCGCGCTGATAATACTCAGCGCCTGTAGCCAAAACCCGACAGAGATACACACTGCGTTAAACACGCCAGAGTTTAACGAAACGCGATTTCGTCAAGATATCCAAACCCTGTCATCAGACGCCTTTGAAGGTCGAGCGCCAACCACGCGTGGTGAGCAACTCACGTTAGACTATCTCAGTACCGCCTTTGCCTCGGCTGGACTCATTGGGGCGAACGATGGCAGTTATCTGCAATCTGTACCTATGGTGAGCTATACCGCCAGCGAACAGCAACAAGTTAGCCTTGCAGGTATCACAATGCATTATCGTCAAGACATAGTGCTTAGCAGTCGCCACGATAACCAACAAGTGAATATCAAGGACGCCCCGCTGGTTTTTGTCGGCTATGGTATCAACGCGCCAGAATATCAATGGAACGATTATCAAGGAGTTGATATGCGCGGAAAAATCGCGCTGATCTTAGTCAACGATCCTGGTTTTGCCCTACCCGATTCGGGGAAATTTACTGGCAAAGCCATGACCTACTATGGTCGCTGGACCTATAAATTTGAAGAGGCTAGCCGCCAAGGTGCACTGGGCGCCATTATAGTGCACGATACCCAGCCTGCGGCTTACCCTTGGTCTGTGGTAGAAAATAGCTGGACCGGCGCTCAACAAGATTTAGTATTAGACAGCGCCACTCAAGCACAGCGCGTACAAGTTGAGGGCTGGATAACCCAAACTAACGCCAAGGCACTGTTTGACGCCGCGGGGTTATCGCTAGCCACATTAACTGACCGCGCCGCAAGCGGCCCCATCAATGTGGCACTGGACAAAACTGCCGATATCGCCTTTGCCAATCAAGCCACATACACTAACAGCTATAACGTGGTCGCCACGCTTCCGGGCAGCCAAGCTAAGGCTGAGCAGATCCTCTTCACTGCCCACTGGGATCATATCGGCGTCGATGCCAGTAAAGGGGGTGACCAAATATACAATGGCGCCTTAGATAACGCTTCAGGCATTGCTGGCATATTGGAAATTGCCCGCCAATTTGCCAAACAAGCGAGTGAGGGCAACCCCTTGCAGCGTTCGTTAACCTTTGTCGCCACCACAGGTGAAGAGCAAGGTCTGCTTGGTTCTCGTTATTATGCTGCTAATCCACTCTACCCTTTAACAAACACTGTGGCGGTATTTAACTTAGATAGCACCAACATTTATGGCCGCACCAGTGATTACACCATAGTAGGTAAAGGTAAATCAGAACTGGAAAGCTATCTTGCAACCGCAGCTAGTACTCAGCAACGTATCGCAGTTAGCGAGTCCCGTCCTGAAGCTGGTGGCTTTTTCCGCTCTGATCACTTCAGCTTCGCCCAATATGGTGTACCAGCCGTCTTTGCCGGTGGAGGTAATGAACCTGCCGATGAAGTGTCTAAAGCCTACCGTGCATCAATGAAAGAAAAGATGAAAGGCTGTTATCACAATGTGTGCGATGAATACCGTGCCGATTGGGATCTTTCTGGCGCGCTGCAAGATTTAGGCGTCTACTATCAGGCAGCACAAACGCTTGCTAATAGTGACGACAGGCCCGGTTACTACCCAGGCACTGAGTTTCACCATTTACGCCCAGCCAAGACCCAGGCAGCCAACACGCCGCAAAGGCCAGAAAATGTAACAGCCCAAGGCATGCAGTAATGCTAGTGGCCTAGGCCACAGACTCACTCACGCTTACTGACATGTTTCAACTCACTAGATTGTCAAAGGCTTCTCATTGAAGCCTTTGCTGTATAGATAATCATCACACCATACAAATAGCTCATTTACCCACCAACATTGGCCATAACATCATAAACTGCGAGTCAATTTAAGATTGTCAAAATCTCGGCATCAAAAACCCGACCCAAATAGTGATTAACCACAAAAATCGCCATTAAAATAAACAATCATCATTTTACACCCCAAATAACCATGCAAATAGTCACTAAAAAACCTATAAAACCGACGTTTTATTAAAAAATAGGTTTGGCAAATAGATAAAATGCTGTCAAAGTGGTTGGCAATTGAGGTTAAGTGAGTTTTTGGGAGTTTTTGTTATGTGTTCAATATTCGCCATTTTAGATATTCAGTCCGATGCGACTCCACTACGTCAAGTGGCACTAGAGATGTCCAAACTACTGCGCCATCGTGGTCCTGATTGGTCAGGGATCTACAGCAGTGATAAGGCCATTTTAGCCCATGAACGTTTAGCCATTGTCGATATCGAACATGGCGCACAGCCACTGTTATCTGACGATGAAACGCTTATTCTTGCTGTCAACGGTGAGATCTATAACCACAAAGAACTCAAAGCTGAATTAGGCGATAAGTACAGTTATCAAACCAACTCAGATTGCGAAGTGATTTTGGCGCTATACCAAGAATATGGCAGCGCATTTTTAGATAAATTAAACGGTATTTTTGCTTTCGTGCTGTACGACAAAACCCAAGATACCTATTTAATTGGTCGCGACCATATGGGGATCATTCCGCTATACACTGGCCGCGACGCAGAAGGTAACTTCTATATCGCATCTGAAATGAAAGCACTAATGCCTGTGTGTAAAACCGTGGAAGAATTTAAGCCGGGCCACTTACTGACCCCAGCAGGTTACGAGCAGTACTATCAGCGTGATTGGCAATCTTTTAGCGCAGTAGAGCACAACGACGCCAGCGTCGATGAGCTACGCGATGCCCTCGAAGCTGCTGTGAAGCGTCAGCTGATGTCTGATGTGCCCTATGGCGTATTGCTATCGGGTGGATTAGATTCATCAATCATCTCAGCTATCACCCAAACCTTTGCTAAACGCCGCATCGAAGATGATGGTGCTAGCGATGCATGGTGGCCACAGTTACATTCATTTGCTGTTGGGCTCGAAGGCGCGCCGGATCTGCTGGCGGCTAAAAAAGTGGCCGATGCCATTGGCACCATACATCATGAGATCACCTTTACCTTCCAAGATGGATTAGATGCGATTAAAGATGTGATCTACCACCTTGAAACCTATGATGTCACCACCATTCGCGCAGCCACGCCAATGTACTTAATGGCTCGTAAAATCAAAGCTATGGGAATAAAAATGGTATTGTCAGGTGAAGGCGCCGATGAGCTATTTGGCGGTTATCTTTACTTCCATAAAGCGCCTAATGCCCAAGCCTTCCATGAAGAGTTAGTGCGTAAATTGGACAAGCTACACCTATTTGACTGCCTACGCGCCAACAAGGCCATGGCGGCCTGGGGGCTCGAGGCTCGCGTGCCGTTTCTTGATAAAGAGTTTATCGATACCGCCATGCGCATCAACCCTGAAGCTAAAATGTCAAAAGATGGCCGCATCGAGAAACATATTTTACGCCAGGCATTTGAGCACAAACTGCCCAAAGAAGTGGCATGGCGTCAAAAAGAGCAGTTCAGTGATGGTGTAGGTTACTCTTGGATCGATGGTCTTAAAGATCATGCGGCGCAGCAGGTTGACGATCTACAACTGGCTAACGCCAAATTTAGATTCCCATACAACACGCCCGAAACGAAGGAAGCTTACTTCTATCGTTGTTTCTTCGAAGAACACTTCCCACTGCCTTCAGCAGCAGAAACTGTGCCTGGCGGCAAGTCGGTGGCCTGCTCGACGCCTGAAGCGCTGGCTTGGGATGAGAGCTTACAAGGCATCATCGACCCTTCTGGCCGTGCAGTACAGTCGGTACATGAAAGCGCGTATGCTTAAGCGATAAGTATCACATCGCAAACTAAAAAAGAGACCTTAAGGTCTCTTTTTTATATCGATAATCCTAATCTCATTCGCAAGGCATGCTGCGCTTAAAATAGTGCTCAGGCACCAAGTCATGTACTTCCATGGTAATACTGTTGACCGAAGCGGTTAAGCTTGCCATGGCTTGATAGACACTCTGGGTTAAATGCTGCTTTTGCGCATCAGTGCGTCCGGGCATGATACGAAAAGTGAGATGGATAAAACTGCCATCGGCTAACATGCCGATTTGTGAATGCTCACTGGCGTAACTACGCGACTTAATGGCCGATGACTCAAATAAGGCTGAATTAATCGCCCCTTGATGCACGGCTTGGACTAAGGCGTTGATATCGAACTGCTGCGCCAGTGGCGCCGAATACTCAATGATACAATGTGGCATATTATTGTGACCAAACCGCAAATTCGTTACCGTTGGGGTCCTTAAAGTGAAAACGACGGCCGCCGGGAAAGGAAAATATCGCCTTGGAGATCACGCCTCCCGCCCGCTCCACCTCGGCCAATGTGTGGGTCAGTTGCGCCGAATAGATCACGATCAAGGGCGCACCTTGGCTTAAGTCAAAGTGCTGTTCGCTTAAGTAAAAGCCGCCGTTTATGCCTGCATTAATGAAACAGCTATAACTGTCACCATAATCGACAAATTGCCAACCGAACACGTCACTAAAAAACGTTTTAGTGGGTGCCATGGCTAACACCGGAATTTCTAAATAATTAATGCTTAAGGGAGCGTCCATAATCGCCTCATATTGTCGATAGCAGTAGATAAAACATTAACACAGATAACACGTTAATGACTAAACAAAAAAGAGAGCCTAAGCTCTCTTTTTTTATCGACATCCAAGCGTTTACTTAGGCAATCAAGGCGGCGACTAAACCAATTAAACCACCAAACACCCCACCCCACACGACAAGCCACCCTAAGTGTTTTTTTATCATCTCTTGAACAATTTGTTTCACCAGTTGTGGGGTTAACTCTTCAAGACGCTGGTGTACTATCGCGGTGATTTTAGCTTTCAATTCGGCCAATACATCAGGCTGCTCAATCTCTTGCTTTAATAGCGCATAAAAATCATCACTTTGAGTTATCTCTATCAGTGAGTTTTTCATCTTCTCAATAAAAGGCGCCTTTAATGGTTCAATGGCATCAGTGCCACCAAACATGGCGAGCATGCCGCCCAAAGATGATTGTTCAACCGTGGTCACTAGCGCGTCAAATGCGGGGGTCATGTCCACGCGTTCAATGATAGGGGTTAAGTTAATGTGCGACGCACCATCGCCCTGCTGAGACAAGAATTTATCGATATTCTCGTCGGTAAAAAACTGCTCCATCATCAAATGGGCAATGCCCGCTTTAAACTCTTCAAACCGAGCAGGTATCACCCCACTGCCATATAAACCGGGCACCTTTTCAAACAGCATATGGATAGCAAGCCAGTTGGTTAAGGCGCCCGACAGGGCAAATAATCCGACATTGAGCATCACAGGGGAAGCCAATAAGTAGCCTGTTGCCATCACTGCGCCAGCGAGTAAATTTGTAATAAAGCTCTTGTTCAACGTATCTTCTCTCCAACGACCAAGGTTAACAGCAACTTGTCGACAACCTGCTTTGATGTCTAAAAACGCGCGTATCTTACCATAAGCCACGCCATAAGCCATTGAGTAACAAGTGGCCTTTACTCCTCCGCCCCATGGAAATAACATGGGGGTTAGGCTTTTAAGATCAAGCCCTGTTGGCCTTTGCTCCGCCATTATCGGCATGCTTTAACGATTAACACATCAACAAGTGCCGCAAACCCAAACAAGCGTTATTTCAAGGCCCCGATAATACAGCCAGCTCAATCATCACTTTGATCCCGGTCACACTTAGGTTAAAATCGCGCCCATCAAATTACATGAGGATGCTGTCAATGTTTATCGTTCGTTGGGTTTTAGGTCGTATTATTCTGTTTTTTAATTTCATTTTTGCTCCCAAGAAGCGCCAACGCCCCATAGCAGAACAAACAAAAATCGATGAGCAGACTCGCAACATACAGCTATATCAATATCCAGCCTGTCCATTTTGTGTCAAAGTGCGCCGTGCTATTCGTCGTCAGGGCCTGAATATCGCGACCGTCGATGCTAAACAAGCCGAACACCAACAAACACTGCTAGAACAAGGCGGTAAAGCCATGGTGCCCTGTTTACGCATAGAAGAAAATGGTCAAGTACACTGGATGTATGAATCTTCAGACATCATTAACTACCTTAACCAACGCTTCGCGTAATACTTTTCCCGCGCGTTTATCCCCCCTGACTAACGCGCATCATTTTTTCACATCAGCTTTTAAGGTCACTTGTAACGCTGCTTACATCACCCTGCTACGCTATCTACATCCCACCAGCTCAATAGGCCAATAAATTTATCCTCCGCAGGTGACGCGACCAAGAGATACTAAGGTGTCAACAGTGATAACAGGCGATAGATGCGAAATGACCCAATTTAGGTTATCCTCGAGCCACATTTAAATAAATGCATATAAAGACAATAAAATCATGCAAATAAAAAATGCCGTCATTCTCATCGGGTTATCAATGCTGTGCGCATGCACCGCCAGTCAGCGTAGTGTCGATGATTTCGATATCAAAGTGGAAGACAAGTTCCAAACCCAAATTAAAGGTGATGGCATTAAGCTATTCACTTATAAAATAAAATACGCCACATTACCAACCTTAGCCCAACCACATCCGCAGCGGATAAGACAAATAGAACGCCAACAAGGCAGAAGCAATAACGCCGTACCCGACCTGTCTAACTGGACACAGCAAATTGAATTAGGGCTTGAAAAAACCATTACCATGACAGGATATTGCCGTGATGGCTTTATCGAATTGAGCCGTATCATCGAAATGGGGCGAGGAGAGATCCGTGGTGAGTGTAATGAAGGCGCCAGCACAGAAGATATCGACAAATTCATTCAATAACCATGCCCAGATTCATCTATCCCCCCTTGCCCATTTCAGGCTTCCCCGCAGCCCGTCACGGATGATTCTCACTCAAGCCAACTGTTAAAATAAACGCTCAACGCCCCAAACGAACCAAATCGTTCGTTTTACGTGTTAAGCTCTCACCTCTATCACAATTTATCTGCCGCAGAACAACTATATTCTACCATGAACAAACTAAGTCGAAATGAAAGGCTAGCTGTTATTCTCAAGCTACTTAGCATGCATAAACAGCTGTCTAACCAACAACTCTCCAGATTACTCACGGTAACAGCCAAGACGGTTCGCTGTGATCTCGCCCAACTGGAACAAGACGGCCTAGTAAAACGAATTCATGGCGGCGTCTGTCAGTCTGAAGGGGTGGATATCAAAAAGTACAGTTTGGATGCCATGCTGGCACAATTGATAGAACACAACTTGCTGAGCGACACCTTAGGACTCGATTCAACCCAAGGTAGATTAAGAAAAATGAAACATAATGTATTTGTACTTGGCTCATTCAATGTCGATATCGTTGCGAACCTAGAGCGCTTCCCTCAACCAGGTGAAACGCTGCATTCAAGCAGTAGCAGTATTGGTGCCGGTGGCAAAGGGGCCAACCAAGCTTATGCTGCCGCGAAAAATGGCGCTAACATCACCTTTATGACCAAAATTGGTACCGACCAATTTAGTCAATTTGCCCGCCAACACCTAAGCAGTACTGGCATAGCCAACACCATTATTGTCGAGTCATCCACCAGCCCTACAGGAACCGCGCTCATTTATGTCAGCGAGCAAGCCGGCGAAAATATGATTGCGGTGAATGAAGGCGCGAATATGACCCTCACCGCCGATGAAGTGCACGCGGCCAAGCATCATATTATCAATGCAGAGCTGTTTCTTACCCAACTTGAAACCAATTTTGATGCTATCAAGTTAGCAATGAGTATCGCCAAGGAGAGCGGCGCAAAAGTGATCCTCAACCCCGCACCATACCATGACAGAACCCCTGAGTTACTGCCTTTGGTGGATATGATAACCCCAAATGAAACTGAAGCCTCTCTCATGACTGGCATTGAAGTCACCGACTTAGAAAGTGCTAAGCAAGCTGCAATCGCGATACATGCTTTAGGGGTTAGCTCTGTGGTGATAACGCGTGGCGCCGATGGGGTATTACTCTATGAAAATGGCCAATTTACCCAAGTTGATGTGTTAAAAAGCGCCGTGGTCGACACCACTGGTGCCGGCGATGCCTTTAATGGCGCATTGGTGGCCGAGCTTGCCAAGGGCAGTACGCTGCATGAGGCGGCTAAATATGCCAACGCCTATGCCTCGTTAGCGGTTGAGCGTCTTGGCGCGGCAAACATGCCTGACGCCTCTTTGGTCGCGGCAAGGCTTAACGCTTAATATCCCATTAGCTCTGCGCGCCTTGTTCAGTCTAAAATGACTCAGCATGGTACTCAGTGAGCCATTGATTTCAATTGCAAAAGTCATAAAAAAGCGCAGTCATGACTGCGCTTTTTTGTTATTACAGCCTCCGTTAAAGACCGTTACTGACCGTTATGATGAACCGATAAGCACCCTAAAAACTTATTTTAAGCTGGCAGCGTACTCAACAATACTGCTGCGATATAAGGCCAATAGCTCACTATCATTAACCGCAACCCCCACCTTTTGCGGCGCATGCTCCATCCAATCATCGTGTAGATAAGTGCGACCATCGAACTTCTGAATGGTCATGCCTTCGGCAACGCCATCGGTAACCACCCGAATCGGGCCTTCTCTTAAGGTAAACAACTCCGGATTGATGACATAAGCAATCGCCGAAGGATCATGTACATGGCAAGCTTCGAGACCCACTTTTTCGCTGTAAAATTTTAAGTAGTAACGGCTAACGTCCCAAATAAACTGACCGACTTCGCCCGCATCATCGCGCAGTTGATCAAGATAATCGCGGGTGAAAAAGCTTTGCTCTGTCACATCTAGACCGATCACCACCACAGGCCATGAAGCGGTAAATACCATATCGGCCGCATGAGGATCGTCATGTATATTGGCTTCGGCAAATGGCGTTACATTACCGCGGTGATCATTTTCACCAAATGCGCCGCCCATAACAACCACTTCTTTAACTAAATCAACAATCGTTGGATCGGCTTGAAGCGCTAACGCGAGGTTCGTTAACGGACCAATAGCCACTAGGGTAATTTCACCAGGCTCGGCTTTGACTGCATCGATAATGTATTGATAGGCGGGGCGAGGATCCGCTTGCCCCTCTACCTCGGCAGGAACTTTAACATCCCCAAAGCCCCCTTCACCATGAACAACCACAGTTGGCCCTACTGGAGGACGCACAATCGGCTTGCTGGCACCGGTGACAATATCGGCTTGAAGTTTATACTTTTGCTTAAGATATAAAGCGTTATGAGTTGCATTTTCGATAGTGACATTACCATAAACCGTAGTAATGGCTTTGAGTTCGATGTCAGAATGCGCTTGGGCAAACAGAATCGCCATTACATCATCAATACCGGGATCTGTGTCTAATATAATTTTAGTTGTCATGGGGATCACTGTCCTACTTATTAGGTAAATCGATACTATTACTATAGGGTGTTATACCAAGCCCATTAAGTCAGTAGGAACTGCTTTAATGTGTTTGATATGGCTGAATGTTCTGCCACTGATCACGCCAAGGCTTCGTGGTAACTCACATGATAGTCGAAGGTAATGGCAGGCAGATACAGACAAATTGCAGCGTTTAAGCGCACTGGGCACTATACAAAATTAATCATGGGTTAAGTGTGATAGGTCATCAAACTTGCCTCTAAAAACGAACATATTGGTTCACTTAAGCTCGTGCTAACATCCCCCTCAACCATGGGCTGGATGAAAAATTCACGTAATCAGCGTCATAACCGCACAATGTAACCCTTGCCGATGAGCTAACACTCAATGCCTTAGAAAACCTATACGCCCGCAATCAATCACTGCACATAAAATCATGAAACACAGGGGAAATACAACAGAGGGTCTGAGTTAGCTCATCGCACGCACGTTATTATTTCCCCTCAAAGATGAGAGAAATGAAAGAGGCCACCTAGCGTTTAATCACTTCAAATTCAATTAAATACAATTGTTTAATGTTGCCATATATTGCTCTTATCACCTGTTTTAGCTCATCGAGAGTCATATTCTCTTGCGATGCATGCTCAAGGTTTAGCGCATCAAAGGCGACCGTTGCCACACGATTGACCTTGATGTCGCAAAACCAACGGTTATCTTCATAGGTCGCAACATGCAGCACTTGGCCCACCTGGAAATGGGACTCCGATTCATCTCTTAAGGTGATGTTTTTCGCCCCAGAGAGAATATCGGCCTCAAAGCGCTCAAAAAAGGTGATCTCACCAGCAGGAATAATTGTCATAAATTGTCTCGATTAGAATGTTTGCCTATAGCCGCCTGCTTGAGATTGAGTTAAAATCCGCCCCCGGTTTACGCTATCTCGAAGCTAAGCCCTATTTTGAGTTAATTAAGGTGGAGCCAATGAACAGAAAACAGAAGATAATCAAAAAGACGGCAAAACGTGCTAAAGCGCGTCTCAACAAGCATACGGCTCCTACGATCAAGAAGTATATCTCTAAAGGCGATCGCGCCAAAGAGCTCGCCCGTGAACAAGCTGAATTAGCTGCCAAAGCCAATGCTGCCAAAAATGGAACAGAAGCGAGCGACGGCGAGCAGGCCAGTGACCAAACTACAGAGCCAACCAGCACAGAAAGTGAAAACCAGGCTTAATCGTTCCACACTAGGCGTCGGTCTTTTACCACCTCAGACTCAGGCGCCTTAAGCTTATCCCCAATTTGCTTTTTAACTAGTCTCTGACTCTAGGTTCACCAGTGATGAACTCAGAAACCCGATTGCT
Organism: Shewanella algidipiscicola; assembly: GCF_900380485.1. Lineage (NCBI taxonomy): Bacteria > Pseudomonadati > Pseudomonadota > Gammaproteobacteria > Alteromonadales > Shewanellaceae > Shewanella > Shewanella algidipiscicola. The sequence continues at coordinate 806,380 of NZ_OXJV01000001.1, forward strand.
GGCTTCACAATCTTGCTCTTCACTCAACTGTGCCATTTGAGCACAAGATGATGATAATGGATTCGGGCTCGATGGACTCAGTTCATCATCGAGAGGCGTTGCATGGTCACTCACCTCAATATCCGCCAGGCGGCTTTGCTGCTGTTGCACCTTGTCAACGAGTCGATATGCCGTCCATACGCCAAGGACACCAAAAACTATAGTGCCCAACACTTGACCGATTAACACCCCTTCAACCCCGCCCCACTGCGCGCCATAATAAACAAACGGTACAGTCCCCAGCGTGGCTTTACCCACATTAAACAAAGTGGAGTATTTGGCTTTACCTAAATTATTAAATGACGCATTAGCGACAAACAGCGCCCCAGAAAACACGAAGAACACCGCGATATAACTGCAGAAAAAGCGGATCAATTCGGCGCTATCACCCTGCATGGCAAACATTACAATGATCTGCTCTTTAAGCCCAAACAATAATAGCGATATGGAGATCACATAAACGCTGCAAAACAACAGCGCCTTGGTTAAGATCTCTTTCACCCTATCGAACTCTCTCGCGCCAAAATTTTGCCCCACAATAGGACCTACCGCGCCGGACAATGCAAATATCATCCCAAAGGCCACGGGCGTAAGCCGGCCCAATACCGCCCAAGCGGCGACATAACTGTCACCAAAATCGGCAATCGCCCGGGTGACGACCGCATTGCCAATTGGGGTAGCAATATTGGTCATCATTGCCGGTCCTGCAATAGCAAAAATCGGGCGAAGATCTTGTTTAAACGCGGTTAAATCAAATTTGCCAACCAACTGGTGCTTAACCATAACGCCGCGTGCGGCAATGATGAGTACAGCCACCCGCGCGAGTACCGACGCCAATGCAGCTCCCTCTATCCCCATGGCAAATAAGAAGATAAAGATAGGGTCAAAAATCAGATTCACGCCGCCACCAGCCAGTGTCGACATCATGGATAACTTAGCATCCCCCACGGCGCGCAGTGCTGCGCCAAGCGCCATCGCTAAGCAAATTAGTGGCATCGAAGGCACCAAGATATACAGGTAATCGGCAGCTAACTGCGCGGTGCGACCACTGGCACCCACTAAGGCAATAAGCTCGGGAATAAAATAGGTCACCACCATGGCCACCACTATGGCCACAAGCAGTGTCACCACCGCGCTGTTAAGTAGCAATCGCTTAGCTTGAGCAAACTGTTTGGCCCCTATGGCTCTTGACACTAACGCCCCTAATGCGATGGATAGCCCGATACCGATAGAGGTGGTAAAAAATGAGATGGTACCGGCATACCCGACAGCGGCAGCCAGCTCTTGCTCCCCCAATAAGCTGAGAAAAAAGATGTCGATAAGGTCGACCACAAATAACGCCGAGATCCCGATAGCAGCGGTAGAACTCATCACCAAGATATGGCGCATTATCGGGCCTTCGACAAACTTTGCGTTAGTCATGTGTATCCTTTATAGAGGGCAAAATAGACAATATTGCCGATTAAAGATCGGTCTCAAGCTCACTGCCACACTTATCACAATAAAGGGCGTTTAACTCATGCCCGGACTTTAAACAGTTACTACAGCGGCGCAGATCTTTTCTACGCACCACCTCTTGAGAGATCTCAGAGGTTAAGATCCCCGTTGGAATCGCAATAATGGAATAGCCTATCAACATAGTCAAAGCGGCAATACCTTGACCAAGCGGCGTTTGCGGGGTGATATCACCATAGCCCACCGTCGTAATGGTCACTATGGTCCAATAGATGGATTGAGGCATTGAGGAGAAACCATTTTCAGGCCCTTCAACCACATACATGACTGCACTCAACACCATCACAATCAGACTGACCGAGAAGAAAAACAGAAACACTTTACGGCTCGATTGCATCATCGCCCGCAGTAACACGTTCCCCTCGCTTAAATAGCGCAGTAGCTTAAGCACCCGGAAGATACGGAACAAGCGCAGCACTCGGATCACTAAGGTAAAGTTAGCGCCAGGGAAAAACAGCGCCAAGTAACTGGGTAATATGGATAACAGGTCAACAACCCCGTAAAAACTGCGAGCATATTGCCAAGGTTTAGCCGAGCAATATAAGCGCAATAGATACTCGAGGGTGAAAATGCCAGTAAAACCCCACTCGGCAATCCGGATCCATGTGCCATACCGGCTATTAACACTTTCGATAGTATCAAGAAAAACCAACGCCACACTCAACACGATACAGACGATTAAGCCCAAATCGAAATAGCGACCAGCCTTAGTATCTGTACCAAAAATGATATCGCGTAATTTTTCGCGGCGAGACAACTCTGGGGTGACGTCCATCAGAAATTAACATCCTTTTATTGGTATCAGCAGCGGAGAAAATATGCATAATAATGGGTTTAACAAACCGATCCAGCTTAATCTAAAATAAGGTATGATGAACACCCAAACGGCGGTTTTATTTATTAATCAATGACGATGCAGACACTTTTTAAACAACTCTTACTGTGCGCCTTACTGCTTAATACTAGCTCAACTTGGGCGGCGTCGAGCCAGCAACCGGCCACCTTTGGCCATGGTGCTAACCACAATACTGGCCTTATTGGTAAAGTAGATTTAGTCATTGTGAATAAATCTCAAGCGAGCATGCACTTGATGCGCGATGGCAAAGTGCTACGCCGCTATACCATTGCCATGGGCGATCGACCCACAGGACATAAGCTGCAAGAAGGCGATCAGCGTACCCCCGAGGGACGTTATATACTCGACTACAAAAAAGCCGACAGCGCCTATTATCGGGCGATACATATCTCATACCCCAATGAAGAAGATAGATTACGTGCAGCCGCCTTGGGGATCGATCCAGGTGGACAAATCATGATCCACGGCCAGAACCCCAATTCGTCATTAACCCCAGATGAAGCCCAGCGACTCAACTGGACCGATGGTTGTATCGCCTTGAAAAACCATGAAATCGATGAATTATGGCAGGCGATAGAAACAGGAACTCCCATAGAGATCTGGCCATAACTCCCGTCATCACACTAGCACTATGGTGTTAATGCCATTGGTCACTAGTATAGGGAACTCAATCTCCCAGTCCTTTACTTGCCATTATCTTTTATGCCACTAACAGAGCCAAACCCAATGACACAGCCCAATATTACCCTACATGAGCTTGAACACAGCTGGCCACAATTTAGCCATGACATTCAGCAGTTTTTACAAGAATTACAACTCGATACCCTAGGGCTTGCTTGCGATCATGTCGCCGTGCGCGTTAACTCTGAGGCTGGCGCCGACCTGCTTAAAGACTATTTTGGCCATCGAGGCCGTATTATCTCTAACAACATGATTAATGGCCGGCCGATATTGATCATCGCGCTTAATAGGCCACTGCAACTGGCTCATATGCTTATCGACTGTGTAGAGCTCCCCTATCCCAGTGATAAGCACTATCCCAATGAAGGGTGGGAGCATATCGAGGTGGTATTGCCAGGCGAAGCACAAAATATTGAGCAACTCAGCCAGCAACTGCTCAATGCCCTACCCACACTGGCACCTGTATTAGCAGGAAAAACAGATATTAAGGTAAAATGCAGCTCCCCCCAAGGAGAGCATGAACGCTTAGCCAATCCGACCATCGCCTTTAAGCGCGCGAACCTGTGTATCAAGGTGCATGCCCATGGTATTAAAACCATCATCGCATCTGAGGCCAAATAAGCCGATATGATGGCCAAACTAGGCTGCAATCACCCCTTGGCTAAAACATCGCAGGCTGTAGTGATGAATGGGCGATTACAGTGCTACGCGGTGTAGCAACTGTCCACGACAAAAACACACAGTAAACGACGCATTGAGCATACGATCGCGTAAACTAAGATAACGCCAAGCAAAATTACAATGAACTAAATAAGACAAAGGGCGTGTGAGCTCATGAGAAATGCTGGGGAATACTGAATAGGCGACATTAACTGCTATCAAACGCATCGGCTAACGTGTTATCGCCGATGCGCATCTCGCTATCATTGACTAGATTTTTTCAATATAAAGAATCACTTCACCCACTTTAAAACCAAACTTGCTCATGTCTGTCTTGTTAAATAGGCGGCGCTCATCGAGCAGAAACATCCAATCATCCAAAGTCACTTGGTAAGTCTCGCCATCGACCACGATATCTAAATCATACTGCCAAAATAACGCCGAGCCTTGGGTCCTGCCCTTGGCAATACCCATCACATCACCGGCTTGACCTTCATATTGATTATCAGCCACTCTCTTTAGCTGCCAAATTCGAGTGGACTTCTCACCATCGTCAAACTCAAACCACTCTTTGATTTCGCCATTATCGCCTTGCCAATTAGCGACTAAATCGACCTCAAAGCGACGTAATAAATTACCCGAACGATCTAACACAATGCCATAAGCTTTTAACTTGCCATCGAAAAAATGTTCTAATTTTAATTCAGGTTGAGTGCCTCTATGCTCCTCTAAGCTGGCTGAACCACAGGCCGTAACCAGTAACAACAGTAACAGTGACATCAAATATTTCATTGGCTTAACCCCAGAAGTTGTTGCCTAAGCTTGGGCTCAGACGTATTTTCAGACAACCATATCGCTAAAAAAGCCTCTCCAAAACGAGGATCATCTATTTGCCCAATCAATTGATCTGCCAGATAAAACTGGCTCATACCACTTTGATTAACCAACAGGGTTAACCTATCTCCGGGAGTCACATTGGGCCAAATGCGCTGCAGTGGCACGACCCATTGGGCAATATCGGCTGGGCTATAGCCTAGGTGTTGCCACTGCTCTGCGGTGGCCTCGACTAACGCCTGTTTATCTATGGTTTTGTAGTACTCGATGCGCAGCGCTTTAACCTGTTTGTTACCTGCATTGACAGATAATGGCCGCTCACTGGCAAACAGTTCGGCGCGATATAAGGTCCAAAAAAGATAGCTCATCTCTCCTGCGCCAATCTTTTCAAGTTGACCAATGGGAGAGGCATAAACACTGCTACTGAGTAGCATCACGGCTAACCACTTAAACATAAGTCACCTCATTGTATTGGCAAGCGTTCGCGGCTGTAACAAGCGATAGCCAGTGATCAGTAGCGGCATTAATAGCGACCACACCAGCATGAGTGAACCCACCAGCATGAGTTCATTCCAACGGGCCTGCAATACACCAAACTGAATGCCAGCCCAGTAACTGCTGGCACCACCAATGGCGCCAAACAAGACAACAACCCAACTCTTCTGCCGAGTTAACCAATGTAAACTGTGATTAAAACTGATGATAAAGATGCACCAGAGTAAAGCGAGCCAGAGGGGAAAGCCCACATCGACGGTGCTAAAACCACCGATCTCAAGCTGTAGCTTATCCACCGCGATACCAATTGGCATCAACAAGAGTAACTTAGCATCGGCTTTGCGAGTGGGCGACAGTAAAAAATGCAGTGCGATAAGCAAAGTCATAGCCAGCGCTGCATTGTCGCCAAGCAAGGCGGCGCTAAACCAACATAGCTGAAATAACAGTAAGTTAATAATCCAAAATCGCTTCATCGGCTTGTCCCACATAACGGGGTTTTCTGGCAAGCAGATGATGCGTACTGATCACCCGCTCTTTGAAGGCACCTTCGCAATAACAAAAGTAGAATAACCACAAACGTTTAAATTCATCGCTGTAGCCAAGTTTAACTAACTCATCCCAACGCTGCTCGAAAGCTTGGCGCCAATCATTGAGGGTTCTGGCGTAATGTAAGCCGATATCATTTATCTCACTCACCACCAAGTCGGTGCGCGACGCCATATGCGATGTCATCACGGCTACCGAAGGTAAACAGCCGCCAGGGAAGATATATTTTTGAATAAAATCAACTCCTTTACGGTATTTATCATAACGGCTATCGGCAATGGTAATGGCTTGGATCAGCATTTTTCCATCGGCCTTGAGTAACCCTGAGCAGGTTTCAAAGAAAGTGCCTAGGTACTCGTGGCCCACGGCCTCAATCATTTCAATGGAGACTAGCTTGTCATATTGCCCATCGAGTAAGCGGTAATCTTGCTTAAGTAAGGTTACCTGCTCGCTTAAGCCCGCTTGCTCGATACGCTGCTTGGCAAAGGCATATTGAGCATCAGAAATCGTAGTAGTGGTTACCTTGCAACCGTAATGCTGCGCCATATAGATGGCAAGCCCACCCCAACCAGTACCGATTTCAACAACATGATCCGTTGGGCGTAATTCAAGCCCTTGGCAGATGGTGTGCATTTTATTGAGCTGAGCGGCACTTAAGCTGGTCGCTTCACTGCTGTATACCGCACACGAATAGAGCATACTCGAGTCTAAAAAGCGCTCATACAGGTCGTTACCAATATCATAATGGGCCAAAATGTTACGCTTAGAGCCCTGCTTGGTATTGAGGTTTTTGCGGCGTAAAAAGAGGTTTTTGACTTTAGTGACCCAAGCCATCTTGCTTTCGATAGCATCGAGCTTAGCTTGGTTTCTCGCCATAACTTGAATGAGGTGGGTTAAATCTGGGCTGGTCCATTTGGCATCTAAATAGGCCTCTGCTGCACCTATGCTGCCGCCTTGGATAACATCTTTATAGAAACTGCTGTCATGCACCACAATTTGCGCACTCAATTGAGCCGCTCTATCACCCAGTATTTGATGCTTGTCGCCTTCGATAAGCTCGATGCTGGCATCTTGCAGCTGTGCTAAAAGCTTGACAATCAACGCTCTATATTTTTGGTTAGCCCCAGTATTCACTAAGGCATTACGAGGGTTAAGCGTTTGATTTTGTTTTACAAGCTGTTCCATTTCAACCTCGCTGCGCGGACATTACTGTCGCATTTATGTTTTTTCATCTGATCCCGGGTGAGCAATAAAGGGCACCCGTTTGATAAATAATTTCAGTGCTTGCCAATAGATGCCTAGCACCATTTTGAGAGTCATCGAAGGCGCTGCAATCAAAGTTTTAATCAGCTCACCCTGGGTCACTGGGTGTTTGGTTAAAGCCAAAGTCGCATCGAAAACTTTGCTATGTTGGTGATTCTCAATATGCACTAGCGCCTTGTGTGCTGGCGGAGTAATGCGCCAGTGATAGGTCATATCCATCGGCATAAAAGGCGACACATGAAAGGCTTTTTTCACTTTCAACTCTTGCCCCAGCGCCAGCAAATAATAGTGTCGCTGTTGCCATGGCGTGTTGCTCACTTCCGCTAGCATATAACGACACTCACCCGCCTGGTCATAGCAAAAGTAGCAATTTATCGGACTAAAATAGATCCCCATGCAGCGACATTGTGCCAACATCAGTACCCGCCAATCATCAGTCCAATCACCACCTAACGCTCTGACTTTGTCACCAATACGCTGCTTAAGGCTGCCAGGTTCATTTTTGAGATAATCTTTTTCTAAAAAGCGAATAGGATTAAACCAACGCAGACCAAATAAACTGCTGCGTTGCAACAATTGTGGCAGTTCGTCTAAATCGAGCCCCATCATGTACATCTTGTAGTTAAAGGCATGAGTGATATCGCCAAAGCGGCGATGGCGCACCTCTCCTTTGTAAATACCACTGTATTCTATGTTGGCATCTTGGCTCATAAGGTCAGGCCAAAACGTTTGGTCACATCCAGCGCGCTGCGCACGCCATCTTCATGGAAGCCGTTATACCAATAAGCGCCAACAAAATGGGTGCCACGTTGGCCACAGATCTGTGAGCGCCGTTGTTGGGCTCTGACGCTGGCGTCATTAAGCACGGGGTGATGATAAACAAACCGACGCAATACTTTGCCCGGGTCAATCTCGTCGCTCTGATTGAGGGTGACACAAAATGTGCTATCACTATCAATGCCCTGCAAGATATTCATATTATAGGTGACGCAAGAGGGTCGATTAAGATTGTCATCGAGCATGTAATTCCAGCTGGCCCAAGCCAGTGGCCTTTTGGGCAGCAATGCAATGTCGGTATGTAACACCACTTCGTTTCGGCTATAAGGAATGGCGCCTAATACCGACTTTTCTTCATCGCTAGCATCGCCTAGCAGGGCTAATGCCTGATCGGAGTGACAGGCAAAGATCACCTCATCAAATACTAAGGCATCATTATTGATCAGCTTAATCACGACGCCATCAGATGTTCTGCGAATTGACTCGATATGGGACTCGGTCAATACCGGTTTAGACAGTTTTGCCAAGATCGCCTCGACATAGACCCGCGAGCCACCGGGTACCACTGACCATTGAGGCCTGTCAGAGATGTTAAGTAGGCCATGATTATAAAAAAACTGGATAAAAAACTTCAGTTCAAATTGCTTCATCTCGGCCAAACTGGTCGACCAAATAGCGGCGCCCATGGGTAAAATATAATGTTGGCTAAAAAAGTCAGAAAAACCATGTTGTTGTAAAAACTCACCTAAGGTGGCGTTAGGGGCAATCGCTTGCTCGCTATAGGCTTGCTTACACAATTTATTGAATTTCAAAATTTGGCTGATGAGGCGCCAAAATTGAGGCCGCAAGATATTTCTGCGCTGAGCAAATAGTGAATTGAGCCCATGACCGTTATATTCAAACCCAGTTTGACGATTATGTACGCTAAAACTCATTTCGGTAGGTTGACCAGCAATACCTAACATCTCGAGTAAACGATTAAAATGGGGATAAGTTCTGTCGTTAAATACGATAAAACCGGTATCGATAGCATACTGCTTATCTTGGTGGGTAATATCGACTGTAGCGGTGTGACCACCGACATAATCGTTTTTCTCAAACACAGTCACGTCGTACTGCTTATCGAGCAAATAGGCACAGGTTAGCCCTGAAATACCAGAGCCAATCACGGCAATCCTTTTCATTATCTATTTATCCTTCTCGCTAAACGGCGCCAAATGGAAAATGGCAGTAACTGTAAGCATCGCATTAAAAATATAAACACACCGGGAAAACGAATATCTCGCTTACCTTTAGCCACCCCTGCAATGATCTTGTCTGCGGCTTGTTCACTACTCATCAACATAGGCATGGCAAAGGTGTTGCGCTCAGTTAATGGCGTATCGACAAAACCTGGGTGAACACAGCTAACCTCAATCTCATGTTGAGCCAAATCTATCGATAACACCTTAGCCAGATAGGTTAACGCCGCTTTTGATGTGCCATAAGCTTCGGCTCGGGGTAAGGCTAACATCTCAGCGCTAGAACTAACCATCACCAGCCTGCCACCGGGTCTGACCAAATGAAGCCAAGACTGTAAGCCGTAAGCAACTGAAATTAAATTGATATTAATAACTCGCTCAAACCGTTTGGCATCAAAGTGCAAAGCATCGTCAATGTATTCGCAATCTCCCGCATTAAAAATCAACAGATCTAACGGCCAATCGACCTTATCAATCACTGGATATTGCTGATACTGAGTTAAATCGAAACACAATGGAGTGATGTTGGGATATTGCTTGACCAAATCGTCCAGTTTTTGCTGACTGCGACCGCAAGCTAAAATGTGATGACCGGCCTTAGCATAAGATTCGGCTAAGGCCCGACCTATACCAGAGGTGGCTCCTGTTATCATAATACGCATCTTCCCCTCCTGCTTCGTTGGCATCGGCATTATTTAGCCGCGCGCTGTTTGATGGCGCAAATGATACGGCCAATGAGTGGTATGTGTTCATATAACATCTCCCCCACATCTAAGTAGTCGCGATGATAAATCACCTTATTATCTTGCGCTTTGAGGTGAGAATGGCCTTGAACCGATATAGGACTAGCGCCACGCAGCTGTTTATGGCGGAAGGTCATGGTCCAATAAATTGCTGCCTCACGCTCCCCTTCCAGCACATGCTCAATCACAAAGTCACAACTGAGCAATTGCTGGTATAAGCCTGTAAAATAGCGAAGCAGAGCCGGCAGGCCGAACACTTGATGCATTGGGTCGATAAATTCAATATCAGGATGATAGATTTTTTCCAGCGATACTAAATTATCGGTCGAAAGTTCAGTGTATACCGCTATAAAGTTCTGTAACCATATAGATTGCGCCATCATCCATAAGTCCTAATAAGATTTGTAGAATGCCAAGGCCCTTAAGCGTGCTTGTTTATGCTCAACAATCGGTTGCCAATAGTCGCTAACCACGCCATTTTTCTCGATATATTCATGGGGAAAATGAATATATTTATCGGGCACATTTTTAAGTTCTGGCAAATACTTACGAATGAACTCTCCTTGGGGATCAAATTTTTGACTCTGAGTGATAGGATTAAAAATACGAAAATAGGGTTGAGCATCACAGCCTGTGCTTGCCGCCCATTGCCAACCGCCATTATTGGCGCTGAAATCACCATCGATAAGGTGCTGCATAAAGAAACGCTCACCTTTGTGCCAGTCGACTAGTAGATGCTTGGTTAAAAAGCTGGCGACTACCATACGTAGACGGTTATGCATCCAGCCAGTGTGAAGCAACTGCCTCATCGCCGCATCGACAATAGGATAACCGGTTCGCCCTTGCGCCCAAGCATTAAACGCCTCATCACTGCCCGGCCACTGTGCTAGCTGATATTTAGTTTGAAAGTTATCCCCTTTGACTAAATTGGGGAAATGGAATAGCAGGTGGCGATAAAAATCACGCCAGATAAGCTCATTCAACCAAGTGAAAGCGCCATGTTGTTGATCGTAAATCACCTCAGGTTGAGCCTGAATTAACTGCAGCGCCAGCCAACGCGGACTGATGGCGCCTATAGCCAAATAGGGGGATATTCCTGATGTACCTTTAATACTGGGGAAATCGCGAGTTGCGGCGTAATTTAATAGCTTATATTGCCAAAATCGCGGTAGTACCTCGGCCATCACGGTATCGCTGCACGGCCAAGCACTAGAGTCGAGCTGCGGATAATCAAACGTCACTGGTGCGATAGAGGCATCGTTTGGTAATACTGTTGAGGCGGCAGGCGATGGTACACATTCAATTCCCACCTGCTGCACTCTTTTTAACCACGCATTTTTAAACGGCGTAAACACCTTAAACATGTCGCCCTGTTTATTGAGCACACTGCCAGGGGGTAAAATGGTATCGCATTGCCATAGCTTAAGGTGTAAACCAGACTGGGCTATATGACGGTCGCGAACCACCTCATCGTCTTCAGGCTCAGTATTGGCCAGCACAGTATCACAGCCCTTAGCCTGACAGAATTGCAGCAACACTTGTTGTTGGTGAGCAAAATCTGTGGCCGACAAATGGATAAACTCGATGCCAAAAGCATCGAGCTGCAGAGCTAATCTGTCTAAATGTCGCCGCATAAAGTCGGCCTTAATCGGGGCTAAATCATGCTGTTGCCACTGCTTTGGCGTCGAGATAAATACAGCAATGTTTACGCCTTGAGCAATGGCTTCACTCAAGGCCGGGTTGTCATGGATTCTTAAATCACGACGGATCCATAAGATACTGCTCAATATCCGTACCTCAAACGTAACTCTTTAGGATGGGGATTTAAATACACTTGCTCTTGCAGGTACGCATTTGGGTACTCAATCAAGTAGTGTTTAATTAACGTCAGAGGCACCAATAAAGGCTGCAATCCTTGATGATAAGCGGCGATCTCATCGGTGAGTTCTTTGCGCTTAGCCTCATCTAAATCACGTTTAAAATAGCCCTGTAAATGTTGCAAGGTATTGGTGTGGCTTCGGCGAGAAGCTTTGTTTTTTAACGCTTCCATTAAACCAGCGATATAGCGATTGGCGAGTTCGTCCAGTTCAATATCGGCACGGCCCAACAAACGGCCCAGTTCGCGATAGCTCTCCACGTGATGACTCATCACTAAGTATTTGTGCACACTATGGAAAGTAATCAACTTATGTTTGGTTATGCCACTGGCCTTAAGATCGAGCCACTTTTGATAAGTAAATATGCGGGTGATGAAGTTTTCACGAATGACAGGATCGTTAAGACGACCGTTTTCCTCACAGGGTAATAACGGATTGAGCTCCATGACTTGCTGAGCAAATACACCTACGCCCGTTGATTCAGAGCCTTTACCGTGATGATGGTACACCTTCACCCGCTCCATGCCACAACTGGGGCTTTTAGCGCAGAACACAAACCCAGCGAGATCGCCATAATGCTGCGCCGCCTTTTGACCAAACTCGGTGAGCTTGTCAGTCACATCCCCGCTGCCATCGGGACGCGAAACCGTGATGATATTATCACGCATAATTTGCCTAATGGTTGGTCTTGGCACAGGTAGACCAATCGCCATTTCAGGGCAAACAGGCTTAAAATCAGCAAAATCACTGAGTTGATCTACACAGAAATTTGATTTCTTATGGCCTCTATCATAGCGGACAGGCTCACCCATCACACAAGCACTAATACCAATTTTAAGTTTTTTGTCCATTATCTCATCCTCACTCTACTCACTTTAGTAGATGAATCGTCCTATAGGATTAAGCAACTGGCTCATGCCTTGGGTAAAGTGAATTGCATCGCTCGATACCGTTAAACAGACGCAGCCTTCTTGTGTTATCGGTTGATGGGTATGGTCACCGTCAAGCCAAATAAAATCCCCTGCGGTGTAATGCCCCATTTCATCATCGAAACTGCCCTGTAATAGTAAAGTGATTTCAAACCCTTTATGAGTATGACACGGCACACTGCCGCCTTTATCTATGTGCAATAAACTGGCTCTGAGTTCATCGTCATCGAGGGCCAATCGTGCACGTGACAATTTCCCCAGTCCTTGCCATTCACGCAGACCGATTGATTTCATCGCCCGCGGCAGTGAAATACGCTGACCCGCCACTTCGATTTCAGTTACAGTTTGCGCCACGGCAGATTTTACCTGTGCAGGCGATGCAGTAATGGCATCAATCATTGCACGGCTGTCACAAGCCAGCTCCATGTCGTTACTCTCTATGCCATCATGATCTATGTCATTAATGTGTTGTGGCGATGTGTCACCAAGCTGGACTTGATGATTGAGCCAATCATCGTCAGCGGTCATATCAAAAGCTTGCATGGCGGCTTGTTCGGTGAGCTGCTGAACATGGTTAGCACATTCACGGCAAAGCTCGACATGGCTGGCAACAATGATAGCGACAGAAGCAGGTAAATCACCAGCAACAAAACCGCTCAACACATTTGATGTTGGATGATGTTTAATCATTGTACTGTTCTCCCATTTGCTGCTTGAGCTTGGCTAGCGCTAACCTTAACCTCGACTTAACGGTGCCGATTGGCACACCCAACTGCTGCGCTAGTTGCTCCTGAGACAACTCTTGATAATAAACGCCTTTCACCACTGCTTGCTGCGCTGGGGGCAGAGTGTTGACATAGTTCAACATCTGCTTTTCCATTAAGTGGTCGCCAAAGTTAGACTCTTCACTTTGTGCTTCATCTTGAGCCATATCGATGGGCCAAATATCATCGCCAAGGTTTTGTTCATTTTTGGCTTTAATACGCCTTAACATGTCAAATGATGCATTGCGCATCACAGTGTACACCCAAGTGGTTGCAGCGCCCTTGTCGACATTATACAAATGGGCCTTACGCCAAACATTGGTCATGGTCTCTTGCACCAGCTCATTGGCTTGTGCCTCACTACCCAATTGTTTAATGCCAAAACGTCTTATTTTAGGCGCAAAAAATTGAAACAGTGCAGTAAATGCCTGTTTATCACGCTGCATAGCAACCGAGTCAAGCCAATGAGACAGCTCCGGCGGAACCTGAGTCTCGATATTATTGGCGATAATGTTGCTCTCCCTCTTTGGGTAGCCTTTGCTCACTGTTTGTTGCATCTTAACCAACCATTGCAGAAGTATTAAAGTGCATTACGTGAGCTAAAACTAAATGGATCAATTAATATTTTCGTTGCCAAAAATCACGCTGTGGAGAAACACAGTCAATTGCTCAAAACTCGATGGATGAATAAATTTCTCCTTTTCATTCAAAGATAAAGGTAATATCTCTAAAAAGCGAGCACAGACCCAGTCTAGGCGATCAAAATGGGTTGTTCCATACAATTGCGCTAAAGCATCATTGTCTTCAAATAGCTGCTCAAGTAAACGCCCAAGCGCCATAGATGAGCTATCACTGCTTAATCTATCCCAGTGCGACTTATAACAAGTATCGGCCAACAATAAGTTATCGTTTCTATAAACCATGTTATCTAAGCTCACTAAGTGTATAGCCTTCACATCGACCACTAATATGCCATCCTTACCCGCATGAAAGTCTATCACCTCTACCCGTGTTCCCCAGTTAGGCACATTAAATGCTAGTTCGTTATCATAGCGTGCAATCACAAATCCACCACGCTCACCAGCCTCAGCTATCATAGAGAGGTAGCGTGGCTCAAAAATCCGCAGCCGCTGAATGCCATTAGGTAATATAAATAGCGGTAGAGGAAATACCGCCATCTGCTTTGGGCATGTGGGTAGCTTGGTGATTAAGCTACCGCTTAAATGAGTGTCGATCACTGTATGTCTCTTTGTGGAGCAATACCCGTGATACGTATAGGAAAAACGATGGGATCACCCAGTGACATAGCTTATCACTAACGCTTATCATCACTCAGTCGATAAGGCCGCACGCCCAGACTTTGCCATAAAACCTGCCTATTAAGATAATGGCTACATAAGTAAGTGAAATGCAGTATCAATAGAGGGCGGATAAAAGGCATAATGATAAAAAGCGACCTAGGGTCGCTTTTTATCATTTGGATGAACCATTGGCCGTGGCTAATACACTGGCCATTGACGGCACAACCGTCACCGGATCGAGCCGCATCTGGAACCAGTTAATGCGCCAATCTAGGTGTGGGCCGGTCACTCTGCCCGTAGCCCCCACCTCTGCGATGGCTTGCCCCTGTTTAATTGTCTCACCAGGCTTTACATACAACTGACTAAGATGAAGAAAGCTTGAACTGACGCCATAGCCATGATCTAAAATAACGGTGCCGCCAGAATAAAACATATCTGGCACCGCAAGAGTGATCACCCCATCGGCAGGGGCCACTACTACGGTCCCCGTTTTCGCTGCCACATCGACACCAAAATGGGGATTACCAGGCTTACCGTTATAGACGCGTTGACTGCCATATACTCCCGATATTCTACCCGTTAAAGGCCAAATAAAATCTTGAGCGAAAGCCTCTTGAGTTGAGAATTGACTTCTGGCCGCCTTCACCTGCTTGCTATCCTGAGCTGCTCTGGCTTGCGCTTTAGGATCAGGCTTCATGATTTTTTTCGCTATGCCAGTCAGGCTATCGATATGGTACTGTTTCTTACGAATGGTCAGCGGCTTTATTTGCGTCAATCCATCGGGATAAACTAAGGTTAACTCTTGCGAAAGCGCAGCATCTCGTTCAAAACCAAAGACAAAGCCCCCATTAGGAGTCACCTTAATTTCGCTGCCGTTAAGATACACTAAGGTACCTGGCGTGGTTTGAGCACGGATTAACGCCCCTTGCTCTAACGTGCCATTGAGGGTGACTTGCGCCATTGCCAAACCACTAAAACCTAGCGATATGGCGCCGAGCAATACAGCCAAATAGTTCAAATATACCTCCTTAAACAACAACGATGACCATGAACAAGGCCGCGATTACGCCGCGCTACCTTTAACCGAAATCGCCCCTTTACCCACCCCTTCATAGGCGATCACTTTAAATTCACTATCGGGTGCTTCGGCAACCATAGTATTGGCGATAAACTCGGCTAGCAGCTCTACGGTTGTGTCATGGGGGATAATTTCACAACGTTTTTTAGGCATAGCCAACTGAAAATCCCCCTGTGGGGCCACGTAATGAAAACCATAATGGGTCTCATCGTTAACCACTGTTTGAGGTGATAGTTCAAGCTCATCAACCTCGACCATATCATCGGCCGAACCTAAATAGATATCTTTCCAGCGGCGACTCCAGTATTCGTCCCATTGCGGTGCAGCAACGCCATTTTCAAACACATTAATGGGGCTGCGATGGCCGTGAGCGATGCGTTGACAGTTACCATCGTGCTTCTTTAATCCATGGGAGTAATGGTAAAACGGCGTATCGTGCATTTCATTGCGCAGCGTTAATGCGATACCGTTGACATTATCCGGTAGCACCTCGGCAAGAGCCTTTTGCAAGAAAGTGTTAACGCTATCAAAGTCAATAATTTCGGTGGGAATAAGCGCAAAGGCTTGTGCGGGGCAAGCAAGATGAATGTCGCCTTGCAAACTATCAAAATCCATCCATACACGGTTGCCTTGTTGCTGCCAACGCACCTCTGAACAGGCGGTGGGGATCAATAAGCGATGATCCGCAACATCATCAATGGTGTTTTTGATAGTGCGCTTCACCTTGGCAAAGTCCAGCACCATGTTTTGCTCATCTAAACCACCATCAAGCAATACGTCGACGATCCAGCTTTCGCCTACCATGCCACGAATTGGGCACAGGTAAGAAAAGTCGATAACAGTTAAATCTCTAACAAAAAGTTGCATTTAATCTCCTAGCAGAAAAACAGTCTGCCTGCATTCATCCCACCGGCGAACTGCCAACGGATATAGTCATAAGTCATGATTTCACCTTATCGGTGACATTTTAGCAAGTCATGGTGCATGGGTTGCGCAATAAAAACGCGCCAATCCACTATCCGTAATTACAAAAAAGCGCCCATATTTAGGGCGCTTTTGCGAGCTATTTCGTGAGTTTAAGCTTTTAGACTAACTCAAAAAAACTATTGTCCGCCTTTTAGGCGTCGATCTAATTGATCTTTAAGGTTAGCTGGCACGCCTTTTATTAGAATCGAGTCGGAGATAGGATCGTAAATCACTCGCTCGCCTAAATGCTGCCCATCAAAACTTAAGGTTACGCCACCACCAGTGCCTGAAAACTTTTTCAGTTGACGCAGTGTCGGCTTATCGCCAGGAAACTCATCTTCAAGCTCGTAATCGCCACCTTGGGCAAAATCGTAAAACGAGTCCATGCCCGAATCGGCTAATTCATCGGCCAAGTCTTTTAATTGAATATCGGCGCCGGTATCACAACGTTCACTGCAGTAATCAAACACCTTTTCACGACACTGCTGGCGCTCATCTTTAGTCAGTTCGCTGCTGGCAACAAAATCTTCAACGGCATTCATCAGTTGCTTATTTTGTACCTTGGTATTGACCCCTTCGACACAGCCCATAAAGTCGAGGAAAAAATCGGCAACTTTGCGGCCCGCACGACCACGAATAAAGGAGATATATTTAACCGAGTCGGGATCGGCTTGCCATTCGGTTAAATCGATACGGGCAGCCAGCTGTACATTATTTAAATCCAGATGGGTATTTTGCGACAGTTCCATATCGTCGAGCACAGTCATTGATGACTTGGCATTAAGCAATGACACATAAAGGTAGTCACTAGTCATATGGGTATAGCAAGACAATAGCAAGAAACCGCCTTGACTGAAGTCATATTTTGCCAGCTCTTCTTGCAGTAACTTACCCGCCAAACTCGAAAACTCAACAAAGCCCAAATCGCCATTACGATATGCTGTTAACGCTTCTTTAAACTTAGGGTTGGCCTCTCCGTCTTCACCATGAGTACCAAAGTGACCAAAGCCTTTACCCGCCTTAGTGGTATAAGTTTGATGCAGCTCTTCGAGCATAGTTTCTACGGCTTGGCTGTTCAAAAGCGGTTGGGGACGCAATCTGCAGCTCAGTTGGCCTTCGCCATCTTGGGAAATAGCGTGAATAATTGCTTGTTCGACGTTAATACTCATAAGCCTCGATAGTGATAATGGTAGAAATCCGTTATTATATGCTGCTATTTCAAATTAAAGTGAACAATTTTTTAATTATGGCTATCCAATCTAAATATTCGAACGCACAAGTTGAGTCTATTCTTGCAGAAATGTTAGCGGTACTCGACAAACACCAAGCCCCAACCGACCTGAGTTTGATGGTATTGGGTAACTGTGTCACCGATCTGCTGATGCGCAAGGTGCCCAAAGAGGCGCGCGATCAAGTTGCACAGCAATTTGCTAACGCCTTGACCCAATCGGTTAAAGGCTAAGGTTTAGCTTGACTAGTTTACGAGTAATAACCTTGTTTTTATTTGTAAAAAACTAGTAAGTCGAGCAATAGATAATTAAGATAAACTTGTATGTCAATTGATAGCGGATCCCTATGATCGAGCGAAAGAAAGAGATGAGCCGTGACCGCGTGTCACGCTTAGTGAGCTGGGGGCATTGGTTTGCCTTTTTTAATGGCTTCCTAGCTATGATTATTGGTGTCCGCTATATCGAAACCATCGGCGCACCAGACTCTTGGATAGGCTGGGGCTATTTAATTATCAGCACGTTAGGCCACTTTAGCTTTTTAGCATTCATCGTTTACTTGGTGGTGCTATTTCCTATTACTCTGATATTGCCCTATTCCAAAATACTCAGAGGCTTAGCCGCCGTAGCCGCAACCATTAGCCTGTGTATTTTACTCTATGACACCATTATCTATGATGATTATGGCTTACATCTCAGCCCCTTTGTATTTGATATCGCCTGGGCGGATCTGAATGCATTACTACAAGGCACCTCTTATATCGTCACTCCTCTGGGACTGATCATCCTCGAACTGACCGCCGCCAATTACTTATGGAAACGGATAGAAAGTATTCGTAAATCCAATTATGGTTATAAGGTGGTCATATTTATTGGCTGTTGTTTTGTCAGCAGTCACTTAATCCATATTTGGGCTGATGCCGCGGATATCCAAGAGATCACCCGACTTGACGATGCCTACCCATTATCCTACCCGGCAACCGCGCGCTCATTTATGGAGAGTCATGGCATCGAAAAAAGCAGGATAAACGCAGCGGAACATCAGATTCAACCGTCGCTTAATTACCCTATCGCGCCACTACAATGCCAGACAAGCCATCACCCCAATATGTTGGTTATCGCCATTGACGGCTTTAGAGCTGATTTACTCGACCAAAACACCATGCCCTTTTTGCATCAATACGCCCAGCAAAATCATTATTTTAGCCAACATTTAAGTGGCGGAAATGTACATCATAGTGGTATGTTTTCACTACTGTATAGTTTGCAAGGCAGTTACATTAACGCCAATGACTTAAATTATCGGTCGCCGGTATTGACTCAGCAACTCAAACAGCAAGGTTATGCTTTAGCCCATTTTGCACCGCAAATGGCATTATCCCAGCCATTAGCCATGTATCAGGATTTTGAGAGCCATCTCCAAGACACCGACAGCGGTATCGCGGCTGCAGATATAAAGGCTATTGAAACCTTTACACAATGGCAACTGCAGCAGAATGCCGCTTGGTTTGCATTAATCAATTTACAAAGTCCAGACAGCTATGACACGCCTATCGGATTTCTGGGCATTGAAACCGTCAAACCTCAACATGAATTGAAACCAGCGCAAAAAGTGCTGTTTAATCAATATCGTCAATCATTAAACTTTATTGATAAACAACTGGCCAAGCTGTTAAGTGAAACACCCGACGACACCTTAGTCATCATCACTGGGGTGAGTGGCAAAGTTTTTACCAGCAATAACGATGAACCGCGCTCAAATCTGTCACCAGCAAATGTCAAAGTGCCGCTCATCATCAACTGGTCTGGAAATCAGTACGCGAAAACTGTCGATTACCCCACCAGCCATAATGGTATTGTGCCCACATTAATGACACAGATGCTAAATTGTAACAATAAGGCCTCTGACTATAGTTCAGGTGAAAGCCTGCTACAGCCAAGTTCAGCAAGCTGGACTTACGTAGGTGATGATCAAGTATTCGGTATCTACCAAGAAGATGAGATCACTGTTATCGATCGTCATGGTAAATATCGCATCTATAACAAAGACTACAGTCAACAGTTACGTAAAAAAATCAGTGCTCCAGAACTGATAGAGGTGATGCGCGAGGGGCGAAGATTCTATCACCATTAAGGTATCCAAGCGGTTAGCGCCTATAAACTAAGCGATTAACCATTATTAGTACGCTTAATGCTTGCAGAACCTAAATCGGCTTGATAAAGTTCTGCCTGTCTTAAACAGACCCCAAAGTTTTACTGTTTTAGATAAAATCGGTATGTAGCGCAGCCCGGTAGCGCACTGTCATGGGGTGTCAGGGGTCGGAGGTTCGAATCCTCTCATACCGACCAAATTCTAAGAAGCCAGCTTAATCGCTGGCTTTTTTTATGCCATTTTTCGCGCAAGGGTAAGGCCATCACGCCTCGCTGCGCCCCCCTTATAGAGCATTGCGATTGTGTTGATAAATGACTAACTAATTTATATATTTAGTTAGTCATTTATCGCATTAATCACTTACACTGGCTCACGAGAAACAATATTATTACAGCGACTCTAGGATCAATTTCACATAGGGATTTATGCAATTGATAAATAAGCGCCACCTGACATTCGCATTCGTTTTAGGTTTCATGGGCCTATTGCTCAATTTGATGCCGATACCCTTATTTGGAAATCAGCAGCTGATTATCGGCAATCTATTTTTTGTCATTGTCGCCGTCTTCTTAGGCCCCTGGTATGCCTTACTCACCGCCTTAATGTGCGCCAGTGGTTTATATATCGTCTGGGATAGCTGGCATCCTTTCATCTTATTTCCACTCGAAGCCCTGTGGTTGGGTTATGCGCGTCGCAAAGAGTATTATTCTCTGTATGCCGATATTGGCTATTGGGTCATAGTCGGCATGCCATTATTTTATATTTTAGTGCGCTTTGTGCTAGAGATGCCTGATAGCTATATGTTTTTTACCACACTAAAACAAGGGATCAATGGCATACTCTATACTTCATTAGGCGCGATAATTATCACCATGCTACCGCAACGGTTGCATATTGCGGCCAAACTTAAAAACCAACATAGAAAAAGTTTTAATCACCAACTCTCTTATACCTTTACCCAATTACTCACACTCGTCTTACTTGTTTCGGCATTGATCTTTAGTAATCTCTCGATTAACCATCAGCAACTGGATGTGAAACGCCATCTCGAAGATACCGCGCTGCATTTAGGCAAAGCGACCGAAACTTATCTCGATAACCATATTAGTGCTATCGATACCGCCGCGCGTTGGCTGAGCTTCTCTGCATATGACTCAGAACAATGGCAATCCCTGCTGTCAAAGCTACATAAAAACTACCCTGATTTTATCTCTATGTTAATCGCTAACGAACAAGGGATTGTTACCCTATCGAGCCCGGTTACCAACATGCAGCAGTCACAAGATACCCCCGCTTTTAGCATCATAGATCGCCACTATTTCCAACAAGCATTTTTTAATCAGATTACCTATATTTCACCCGTCTTTTTAGGCCGTGGATTTGGCAACGATCCCATCGTCGCGATCAGCGCAGCACTTTATCTTCCCCAAAGCCCAATTGCTCCAATAGGTATAATAGAAGGCTCATTGAATCTAGCCGAATTTTCGCAAATTTATCAACGTATTCCAGATAAGACTCAACATGATATTGTGCTTGTCGATGAAAATAACCTTGTGATCTATGCATCGCCTGCACTCAATAAGTCACCCTTAAGCGAATTTGTTTTTTCCAGTAGTGGATTTAATTATAAAACCAGCCTGGCCATGCTCAATATTAAACAGCTCAAGCATAAAAGCCCCGAATTTGCCTATGCAAAGCACATCATAAAAAATGGATGGACACTCTATGTGCTGACACCATTTTATCCATTAGTAACGCAGGTCGAGAGACAATATTTCACCACTTTTAGTATCTTATTGTTGTCATTTTTGGTCACTTTTGCGTTGATCAAAGTGGTCAGTTTACGCCTGACGAAGCCACTTGAAGCTATCGCCAAAAAATTCCATAACTGGCATCAACTAGAGCAAGATGACACCATCTTCAATGACTCAACACCACAAGAGATCTTTACCTTATCAAGGAGTATTTTAAAGAGTAAACAAGAATTGATTAGCTACCAACTCGAACTCGAAGAAAAAGTCGCTCATAGGACCATAGAGCTACAAGCTGCTAATACTAAACTACGTTTACTCGCCGAAAAAGATGAATTAACCCAGCTCTACAATCGCCGTTACACAGAAACACACTTCCCTCGGCTAAACGATATGTGTCAACGCAGCTGCGCAGCCATGGCATTTTGCATCCTTGACATAGATCATTTCAAAAGTATTAATGATACCCATGGGCATCAGGCTGGAGATAACGCGCTAATTTTTATTGCAGACATGATGAGGCTGTTTTTTAAACGAGATTCTGATGTTATTTCGCGCTATGGTGGGGAGGAGTTTCTGATTATATTACCCCTATGCAACCCCATAGAAGTAAAGCCTCACCTCGATAAATTTAGACAAAGCGTCTCTGACACCCCCATCCCGATCGGCCAGAACGTCAATATTCATCTGACCATTAGCATTGGTGCCGTATACAGTGATAACCACTACCATAGCGATATAGATTATTGGTTTAAGCAAGCCGATATTAATCTCTATCAAGCAAAAACCGATGGCCGTGACCGCGTCATCTGTGATCAATTGACCTCCAACAAGTAAGATAAACAGTCCACAGCCTAGGGCCTGTTGATCTTTCAAGGTTGTTTTTACAGCGAATTGCTGGGTATTTATACAAGGCAGAAGCTTTGTAGTGTAGTTATTCTACATAAAAAGCTGAGAACGCAGTAAAAATACCCAACAAACGCTGCCCGAAGGGTTCGGCTAAAAACGTTTTACTCTTTGTTAAGTGAATTTTGCTTAGATGACTAGGCTGCAATCCACTCGCCTCGAGTAAAACGTTTTTGTCTAGAACAAAATTCAACTAGCAAAGATCAACAGGCCCTAATGTATCAACTTAGTGTATCGACACTTACGAGCCTTAACGCATGAGTGATACAAATCATTAGATCCATTCGCTTAAGGTCGCTGTATTACGCATTTATATAGCGCATGGTGCTTAGTGTATTTGGATGCCGGCGATAAATGCACTTCAATAGCAACGCAGGATGTAGCAGTATCATAGCAATGGCCCGCTGATCCTAACAGGAAAAACGCGCTAAACTCGCCTGACGAAAAATTAACACCGCACCATTTATCCTGACTAAGCAAGAACAGCCAAACAATGCCCCTAATGTAGAACATTCAATAGCACAAGATTAAGTCAGCCTCTATAAGCCTGTGGCTTTATCTGTAGCGTGTCCATTGCCCCACCGATTCAATGCGTTTTCCTAAACCACAACAGACAATATATAATCGTTTCAGGCTAATGTAAGCCCTCCATCTGTTTAACATTAACGCAGTCCGCACAAATTTGAACCGGACTAACGCTTTTATCGAAAAAAGCGTTGACACTCGATCAACGCCCCCTATAATACGGCCCCACACAGCGAGGTCGATTAGCTCAGCTGGGAGAGCACCTCCCTTACAAGGAGGGGGTCACTGGTTCGAGCCCAGTATCGACCACCATTCTTTTCATAAAGAATTAAAACATTATGAGATCCCAGGTCGATTAGCTCAGCTGGGAGAGCACCTCCCTTACAAGGAGGGGGTCACTGGTTCGAGCCCAGTATCGACCACCATTCTTTTCATANAGAATTAAAACATTATGAGATCCCAGGTCGATTAGCTCAGCTGGGAGAGCACCTCCCTTACAAGGAGGGGGTCACTGGTTCGAGCCCAGTATCGACCACCATATTTCCTCTTATGTATTACAATCCCCCTATTTAGAATTAATCAGCATATTAGCCATAAGTTTTGGCCAAAATTGACCATTGCTAAACCACTCACCTGGACTATTCTTCAATAATATTGAGATAAAACCTGTTGAGTATCGGTGGTTCATATGGCAGAAGTCACACAATCAGCCTCACTGGCAAGTATTGCAGCCTATTTAAAGCTCACCCATGAGTGTGATGAACAACAAGCCATGGTCGAAGCCAGAGAGGTGATGCAAAATTTGGTCGCTATGCGGCAAAAAGGCTTTATTACAGGCTGGTATTTTGATGCTCACGGCCATTTAGAATTATTACCTAGTGATGCAATCATGAAACGAATTGAGCCGATAAAATAATACGCTTGCCCTTCTTGGCATAGTATTGCTTTACTCCGTCACAGAAACCACCAAGCTGAATCAGTATCCTATTTTCTATGTATTAATGAGAAAATGGACTTCAAGTGACAACTTCTAGTTGTACATGCTAATCATCAAGAATAAGCAGGTATTTGATCCTATGACGAATACTGCAGTTATTTCCCGCTATAGTATCCCCTATGATTCGCCTCTAAGTAAGCTTAATCCCCAAATAAGGTCACGGCCTTGCTAACATCTCTATGCATTTGCTTAAGGGGTTGTCTTACATGATCACTTTCTCATCTCAAGTTGCTAGCATGTCATGCTTCAGCGCTGAGCCAATCAATTCATGAATACGAAAACCGACCGAGTTTACATTGCAAGTGTGCTATCCATATGTCAGTTGATAAATGGGTCATTTTCCACCCATTCAAACAAATTTAACCGGCGAGATCCGCCCCATTCTCAATGGCACTTAACTTCACGCCAAAATGCAACCTGTTGAGATCTTTGTATTTACCAATAAATAACATTTGTGGCCTACTCCTTGCCTATACTTCCTTATTAAGTTCGTCAGTAAACTCAACCTCTATGGCCTATAAAGCCAAAAGGATTAATAACATAAGGGAAAATAGCATGAGTATATCTAACACCTTTTTCACCCGACACTCACTTAAGCAACTGCTTAAATTGACCTCTGTAGTGACCCTATTAAGCGCCAGTCTGTCGGTATCTGCTACCCCAGTAGAGATTAAATTCTCTCACGTGGTTGCCGAGAACACGCCGAAAGGCCAAATGGCCCTTAAGTTTAAAGCCTTAGTTGAAGAGCGACTCCCTGGCGAGTATCAGGTTAACGTATTTCCAAATTCACAGCTGTTTGGTGACAATAACGAATTGTCAGCATTACTGCTTAATGATGTGCAATTTGTCGCACCGTCACTATCGAAATTTGAACGTTACACCAAGAAGCTGCAAATTTTTGATTTACCCTTCCTGTTTCAAGATATGGATGCGGTTAACCGTTTTCAGCAAAGTGAATCTGGACAAAAATTATTAAACTCGATGAAGCGCAAAGGCCTTGTCGGGCTTGGTTACCTTCACAATGGCATGAAACAGTTTTCCGCCAGTAGCCCACTGATCTTGCCCGAAGATGCTAGTGGCAAAAAGTTTCGTATTATGGCATCTGACGTTTTAGCCGCCCAATTTCAAGCTGTAAATGCGATACCGGTGAAAAAACCCTTCTCTGAAGTATTCACGCTACTGCAAACACGTGCTATCGATGGCCAAGAGAATACTTGGTCGAATATTTACTCAAAGAAATTTTTCGAGGTACAAAGCCATATCACCGAGAGTAATCATGGCGTTTTAGATTATATGGTCGTGACTTCAGATACCTTCTGGAAATCACTTCCAGGAGATAAGCGTAAAGTGATCAAAGCCGCCTTAGATGAAGCCGTTGCCTATGGTAACGAAATTGCTGCTGCTAAAGTCGATAAAGATAAACAAGCCATTATCGACTCAAAGCGCTCAGAAATCACCTATTTAACCCCAGAGCAACGTGCCGCATGGGTCAGCGCGATGAAACCCGTTTGGGCACAGTTTGAAAATAAAATTGGTAAAGATCTTATCGAAGCCGCTGTTGCTTCAAACAAATAATAACGATAACGATTAGCTAACATTAATAGGAAAGTATTGAGGCCTAGCTAACGGCTTACGGCCTCTTTCCTATTTAAGGAGCAACAGAGATGATATCTCGTTTATTTTCATATTTTGAAGAAGGTATGCTCAATGCATTAATCACCGCCATGACAGTGCTGGTGTTCGCCGAAGTGATTGCGCGCTTTTTCTTTAACACAGGTTTTCTGTGGATTCAGGAGCTAACACTCACCCTGTGTGGCTGGTTTGTGCTATTTGGTATGTCATATGGCGTGAAAGTCGGCGCTCACATCGGCGTCGATGCTTTTGTCAAAAAACTGCCCAAAAAAGGCCGTAAAGTCACCGCCATTATTGCCGTCATTGTCTGCTTAGTTTACTGCGCCATGTTTTTACAAGGTAGCTGGGATTACCTTGTAAAAATGTACCAAGTGGGCGTCCCGATGGAAGATATCGACTTGCCGCACTTTTTAGTCAACCAGCTTGACCCTGATAATGCTTGGGAATATTTACGCATCGATGTTGAAGAGCCCGCGATGCCGCTGTGGATGTCACAAAGTATCTTATTAATTGGTTTTTCATTACTCACATGGCGCTTTATCGAATTAGCTATCGCCATTTTACAAAATAAAACCGACGGTTTTAGGTTTGCTGATGAAGCCAAGGAAAGCATGCATCTTGCTGAAAATAATAATGATAAGCCTGATGTTGGCACTAAGGGAGATAAATAATGACCATTGCCATTCTATTTATTAGCCTATTTCTGTGTATGCTCATCGGTATGCCTATCGCTATTGCGTTAGGTTTTTCCAGCATGCTCACCATCTTATTGTTTTCTGATGACTCACTGGCCTCTATCGCCCTAAAACTGTATGAGTCGACCTCTGAGCACTATACCCTGCTGGCAATCCCCTTTTTTATTCTTTCCTCAGCCTTTTTATCCACCGGTGGTGTGGCACGGCGGATCATCGACTTTGCCATGGACAGCGTCGGGCATATTCGTGGCGGATTAGCCATGGCCTCTGTCATGGCCTGCATGCTCTTTGCGGCTGTCTCTGGCTCATCGCCTGCTACAGTGGCCGCCATTGGCTCTATCGTCATCGTGGGCATGGTGCGCGCGGGTTATCCTGAAAAATTTGCCGCCGGCGTTATTACCACCTCCGGGACATTAGGCATCTTGATCCCTCCTTCTATCGTCATGCTAGTTTACGCCGCCGCCACCGAAGTGTCGGCGGCCAGAATGTTTATGGCGGGCTTGATACCGGGCTTGATGATGGGGCTTTTATTAATGCTGGCGATTTATGTGGTCGCGCGTATCAAAAAGCTGCCTTCACGTCCCTTTCCGGGAATTAAGGTGTTAGCGCTTTCCAGTGCCAAAGCCATGGGCGGCCTAGCGCTGATTTTTATTGTTTTAGGTTCTATCTATGGTGGGGTAGCCAGCCCGACTGAAGCCGCGGCGGTGGCCTGTGTTTACGCCTATTTTATTGCTGTATTTGGCTATCGCGATATCGGGCCACTGAAAAATGTCAGCTGGCGTGACCGCGGCGAGTCCCTTATAAAGGCCTGTGCACGTAATATCGGCTTTATCTTGCTTGCCGTGCTTAAAACCCCGGTGGACAAAGAGATCCGCAACGTGGTCAGAGATGGCGCTAAAGTCAGTATTATGCTGTTGTTTATCATCGCTAACGCGATGTTATTTGCCCACGTGCTCACCACGGAGCGCATCCCGCACCTGATTGCCGAAACCATAGTTGGCATGGGGCTTCCCGTATGGGGTTTCCTCATCATAGTCAACTTGTTGCTACTGGCCGCCGGTAACTTTATGGAGCCCTCGGCAATTTTGCTCATCATGGCGCCGATTTTATTCCCAATCGCAACGCAGTTGGGCATTGACCCTATCCATTTAGGCATCATTATGGTGGTCAATATGGAGATTGGTATGCTCACCCCGCCGGTGGGGCTCAACTTGTTTGTGACCGCAGGGATCACTGGGCGCAGCATGGGATGGGTGATTCAATCCTGTTTGCCTTGGTTGGTGTTACTGCTGTTTTTCTTAGCGCTGATCACTTACGTTCCACAGATCTCGTTATTCCTGCCTGAATATATCGATAAGTTAAATGGTTATTAAATAACTTGATTTTACTTAACAATTGAGTGAGTCTGGCAAAGGTAATTTCCCTTGCCAGACTCACTATTGCTGATGCGGACATGCATTTTATGTCAATGAAAATAAAAACAAAAAAATACCTCAGCGTCACTTTGATTATCGCATTAGGCCTAGTACTGGTGTTGAATATCGCCTATTGGTCTCATCTAGATCACGGCTACCAACAAACTCAACGTCAATCTGGCGCTCAAATGAAAGAGTTGGTCAGTTTTCTAGCGGGTGCCCTATCTCGCTATCAAAGCATTCCTCACGTACTCTCTAAAAATCCATTATTAGTCAATGCACTGCAACAACAAGATGACACAGCAACTCTCACCGCGTTAAATCAGTATTTACAAGAGATCCAGAGCATCACCGAAGCGCTCGATATCTATCTGGTTAATGCCAATGGTGATGCCATTGCCGCCAGTAATTGGCAACAAAGTTACTCGTTTATCGGACAGAACTTTGCCTTTCGCCCCTATTTCCAACAGGCGATAAAGGGCCAACTAGGGCGTTATTTTGCCGTGGGCACCAGCTCCAATAAACGCGGCTATTACTTCTCTTACCCCATCTACGCTAGCGGACAACGTCAGTCAACAGAGCAAGTGCAACCAGAAATTCTTGGTGTGATAGTGGTAAAGGTCGATGTTACCGAGATAGAGCAGCACGGTACCGGTATGGCCAGAGCCAGCAATTATGAATTTGCCATTAGCGATCCCGATGACATCATCTTTATCTCAAGCGTGCCACAATGGCGCCTCGCCGCTTTCAATCCGGTAACGCCCGAGCGGCAACGGCAGATTAAGCAATCACGCCGCTATGCCGATAGAACCATCCACGAGTTAGCCATTGAGCCGCCATACACAGATTCAGCGGATGAGCGTTACCCTATCTACCGTATTAACCACAGCAATAACAACACCATTGACTACATGGACAACAAAACAGTAATGGCAGAGGCTGGTTGGAAATTGCATATCCTAGCCCCAATGGCACCAACCTATCAGGCTATGCCCCCTTTATTACTGCTTTATGGCGCCTTATACCTGCTTATTGCCCTAGCCTTGCTGTACGCCGTTGAGCGACGTAAAAACAGCCAACGAATGCGTCACGCACACGAACAGTTAGAGCAAAGAGTACAAGAGCGTACTCAGGCTTTAGAGAGCAGCCATAGACAACTCAAAGAGACTCAAGATGAGTTAATCCAAGCCGCTAAGCTCACCGTGATAGGCAGTTTATCGGCGAGTATCAATCATGAGATCAATCAGCCCTTGGCCGCTATCCGCAGCTACGCCCAGAATACCCAAACCTTACTTGCCAGAGCAAAGTGGGAAGATGTGGGGCGTAATATCATCACTATCATAGAGTTAACCGATAGGCTGGCCGCTATCGTGTCGCAATTTAAAAGCTTCACCCGAAAAAGTGCTGGCAATGAGAAAGCCACCAACGTAGCCCAGTGCATCAACGATGCCTTAACCATTATTCAGCCAGAAGTCGATAAACAGGGGGTTGAGCTGCAACTTAATGTCGCCGATAACCAGACCCATATTTGGTGCGATCCTATCCGGCTACAGCAGGTACTGGTGAATTTAATGAGCAATGCGATTAAAGCCATGCAACACAGTTCACCTAAACAGTTGATTATCGGCGTAATGGTGACGGATAGAGTCAACATTAGCATCGAAGATAGTGGTTCTGGGATTGAAGAGAGCCAAATGAAAAAAATCTTCGACCCCTATTACACTAATTCTCGCCATGGGCTCGGACTTGGTTTGTCTATTTCACGGCGGATCATCGAAACCATGCAAGGGCAAATAAACGTGGCTAACCGCATCGAAGGCGGCGCCATTTTTAACATTACCTTGGCCACATATACACTAGGAACGCCATGATGCTAACCGATGAACTGACACAGTACGACATTATTATTGTCGATGATGAACCCCTGATCGGCTGCGCATTGGTCCAGTTATTTGAGCTGGAATCTTATCGAGCCCTCGCCCTTGCCGAACCACAACAGCTAATGAATGCCTTGCCTCCAAACTGGCCTGGGGTGGTGATCTCCGACGTAAACATGCCACATATCGACGGCCTAACACTGATGGCGAACCTCTTAAGCCAAGATAAGGACATACCTATTATCTTACTCACGGGGCACGGTGATATCGCCATGGCGGTGCAGGCGCTAAAACAGGGGGCATACGACTTTATTGAAAAGCCGTTTAATAACGAACATATGCTCGACATTGCTAAACGCGCCCTTGAAAAACGCAGCCTAACACTGGAAAATCGCAGCCTTAAAAAAGAGCTCGAATCACACAGTACACCAGGGCCACGTATACTGGGTCACAGCCCAGGCATAAAACAGATGCGCCATATTATCGAGCAAGTGCTCGACATGCCCGCCGACATCTTAATTGAGGGGGAGACGGGCACAGGCAAGGAGCTAGTGGCGCGCTACTTACACGATCATAGTGTCCGCAGCGCCGCCAATTTTGTCGCCATCAATTGCGGCGCGATCCCTGAAACCATTATCGAAAGTGAACTATTTGGCGCAGAGGCCGGTGCCTTTACCGGCGCCGACAAAACCCGCATAGGTAAGTTCGAATACGCTAACGGTGGCACCCTGTTTCTCGATGAGATAGAGAGCACTCCACTGGCCTTACAAGTAAAACTACTGCGCGTGCTTGAAGATAGAAAAGTAGAACGACTGGGGTCAAACAAGAGTATTACCTTAGATATTCGCATCATTGCCGCGACTAAGGTGGACCTTAAATCCCTGTGCGATACTGGCGAGTTTCGCCAAGACCTCTTGTATCGCCTCAACCTTGTCACCATACCTATCCCTGCGCTGCGTGAACGCCGGGAAGATATTCCGCTGTTATTTTTACACTTTGCTCGTGTCGCATCGGCGCGTTACCACAAAGCGCTTATTCCACTATCGACAGAAAATACCGCTCAGCTGATCTCTCATGATTGGCCGGGTAATGTCAGGGAGTTAAGAAACCTTGCCGAACGCTATGTCCTGCTTGGCGGCGAAGCGGCCTTTGCCACATCGATGACCCCAAGCCATCAACTCAATGCCAATATGTCATTGCAGCAACGGGTAGAATTTTTTGAGCGTCTGCTGATTGAGGAGGCGCTCAATGTCAATAAAGGCAGTATCAAACTGACCATGCAGCAGCTCGAATTACCGCGCAAAACCCTATATGACAAGATGCAAAAATTTGGTCTCAATCGTAAAACCTTTATTCAATAAGGCATTGGCAGTCACTGTAGATAAACCGCCGAGGTATTTCCCCTAGCCTGCCACATCAATCAAAGATGCGGGGGCGCGCCGCTGGGCGCGTGCCAAATACAATACCAACACGGCCACCAGCGATAGCACCACTAAACTGCCGCCCACTACACCATTCCAGCCCCAATGCTGCCAAAAAGGTAATAGATAAGGGCCACCTATCGCCGCACCAAGATAGTAACTGCACAGATACAAGGCTGTGGCTTTTGCTCTATGCTGCTGCGCGCGCTGGGCCACCCAGGCATTACAGACACTATGAAAAGTGAAAAAACCAAAACTGGATAAGATAAAGCCAACCACAATCGCCTCACTACTATCGACTAAGGTCACCATGCTTCCCAGACACATCATTAATGTCGACAACACAAATAAGGGTTGGCGGCCTAATTTATTCACCCACTTAGCGGAGCGAAACGAGGCATAAGTGCCACTCAAATAGCAGAGGAAAATCAAGGTCACCTCAAAACGCCCCCAATTGAAGGGGGCTTGCATCAGGTGCAGCTGAATATAACTAAATTGATTGACCATCACCATAAAGGCCATGGCACCCAGTAGATACAATTTAATCATGGTGCTATCGCTAAGGTGTAGCCAAAATCCTTGGGCGTCGCTGCGCTGAAAACGTAATTTAATCTCACCACGCTCGGCGCGAATTTTATCGCGATTAGGCAATAGCCCTATCACGACTAAGGTGCCAAGGGCGGTAATGCTTATCAGTAATAACATCGACTGCTGCCAATTAAGGTATTGGGTCATGACACCGCCGAGTAATCGCCCAGCAATACCGCCCAAACTGTTGGCCGCAATGTAAACCGCTCCCGCTTTCAGTAAAACCGACTTATCGAGCATGTCTTTGAAATAGGCCATCGAAATGGCGGGCACCGCCGCCAATAGCGCCCCTTGGATCAAGCGCAGTGCAATCAAATCACTAAACTCTGTCACGAATAGCAACATGACATCGGCAAGTACTAGCAGCCCTAAACTCCACAACAGTGGCTTTCTGCGACCAATTTTGTCCGACAAGGTGGCATAAAACAGCAATGAAAAGGCTAACGAGAAGCTGGTCACCGACAGCAGTAATGTGGCGTGCGCGGGTAATACCTGAAAACTGCTGGCAATGAGTGGCAGCATGCCTTGCACCAAATATAAATTGATATACACAACCACAGAGGCTAAGGACAGCCCCCATATTAACCGGGTTTGCAGTTGTTGTTGACTCATGGATGACGCGCTTCTCTATTGTCTCGATAGACACAGGCTAGCATTAGCCCTAACATAACAAAAATAGATTATTTTGATTGCGTTCATATTATTTTATTATGGACAAGTCTGAGCTCAGGCGGTTTAATTCCAAGAGTGCTTAGATTCACACTTAGATTCAAAAGTGCTTTGGTATTCAAAGATTCTAGTTCTACTGACCAAGATCCAAGTGACCTTTAATAATGAGCCAAGCTATAACGACCCTAGCGATAACAACAATAGTAGCTAACCAACTCAAGCGAGCGATGATGTGGATATCAAACAGCTTAAACATTTCGATGCCTTAGCCACCAGAGGCAGTTTTACCTTAGCGGCAAAACAACTCAATATTGCCCAGCCGGCACTGAGTCAAAGCATTAAACGATTGGAAACCGATTTAGGTGTCACCTTAATTAATCGTAATAAACATTATCGTGGCCAAGATGGCAGTCGTTTGACCCTCACCGCCGAGGGTAACGCCCTGCATCAGCACGCTTGCCTGATCATCAAACAACTTAAACAGGCTGAGGCACACATCAAATCGATGGCGAACCTGACTAAGGGAGAAGTGCGCATTGCGGTGCCCGGCATGCTGGGCTCTTACTATTTACCCTCGCGCTTAATGGCCTTTCGCCATCGTTACCCCGATTTGAAACTGTCATTATTTGAGGGCGGTACCCGCGACAGTTTGCGCATGCTGCAAAATGAAGAGGTCGATATTGCCATCATCACAGGCCAAGATCTGCAGGCCAACTTCGACAGTCACCTACTGCTGAGAGAACAAATGGTGGTCGCCTTAGGTGAAGATCACCCACTGGCAGAACAAAACAGCATCAATCTTACGCAGTTTTTTCAACATGAATTGGTGATGTTCAAACCCGGTTACTTTCATCGAGAGTGGATGCTGTCTCAAGCCACAGAGCTAGGATTAGAGGCCAACATTGCCTTTGAAACCAACTTGATCAACTTGATTAAACAGGTGGTGGCACAAGGCTATGCCATCACGAGTGTGCTAGAGATGGTGATAGAACCGCGGGATAATATTTTGGCGCGGCCCTTTTCACCGGCGGTCTACTTAGATTTACATATTGCTTGGAACAAAGAGCGCCCCGTCGGCCTTGCTGACCGTGCCTTTGTCGATTTTCTGATGTCTAATCGTTAACTGAGCGATTTTGCGAGTCCCGATGCCTTCCTCCTAAGCCAAAAATAGCCTTGAAGCTTACGATGCATCGGCTTGCTGCTCTGGAGAGGCCTGAATAAACGCATCAAGTTGCAGGCAATTGTCATAAATGCGCTCAATATGCGGATAAGCACTCAATGCAACGTTAAAGCGCTTGGCGTTATATACCTGAGGGATTAAACACAGATCCGCCAAGGTAACAGTATCGCCAAAACAGTAACGCCCAGCATAAGTTGCCAATTGGGTTTCAAGCGCGCTAAAACCGCTATGGATCCAATGGTGATACCAGGCCGATTTGGCCGCTTCATCAAGTCCCGCTGGGCCACTTAAATATTGCAACACTCTAAGATTATTAAGCGGGTGGATTTCACAGGCGATAGCCAGTGCCATGGCGCGCACTATGGCCTTATCTTTCACATCATGGGGTAAGAGGGGTGGCTCAGGATAAACCTCATCGAGGTATTCAATTATTGCCAGCGATTGTGATAACGCCAGCTCATCATCGCCCTCAATTAAGGTTGGCACTAACTCCTGAGGATTCAATGCGGCGTAATCGGCTTGATGTTGCTCACCGCCCGCTTTAACTAAATGTATCGATTGATGCTCAACATCGACACCTTTTATATTCAGTGCAATACGCACGCGATAAGCGGCGCTCGAGCGCCAATAACCTAATAATTTCATGCTCCACTCCCTAAGCCGATAAACCCTGACGATAACAACGGGGCGCATTGCTGTCGCCCCGTATTACACGTCAAATCAATTTACCCTTGGTATTTGACTACCTGCTGATCGATAGCACCAAATATCGATTGCTCATGCTCATCGAGCATTTCAATACGCACTCTGTCGCCAAAATGCATAAACTCGGTCGATGGCTTACCATCGGCAATGGTTTCTAACATACGGGTTTCTGCTAGGCAGCTCGAGCCGGCGCTGCGATCATAATTAGAGATAGTACCAGAGCCAATGATCGCCCCAGCCCCTAAGGGACGTGTCTTGGTAAAATGAGCAATCAACTGACTAAAATTGAACGTCATATCCACACCACAATTAGGGCGGCCAAAGAGTTGGTTATTGAGATGGGTGATTAAGGGCAAATGTACCTTGGAATCTTGCCACTTATCGCCAAGCTCATCAGGGGTAACCGCCACAGGTGAGAAACTGCTTGAGGGTTTCGATTGAAAAAAGCCAAAGCCTTTAGCCAATTCAGCCGGAATTAAATTACGCAGTGAGACATCGTTCACCAACATAATCAGCTTGATGTGCTTTGCGGCAGCATTGACATCGACTCCCATAGGCACATCGTCGGTAATAATCGCCACTTCCGATTCAAAATCGATACCCCACTCTTCGCTTGCAAGCTCAATATCGGCCTTAGGTGCTATAAAGCTGTCTGAGCCACCTTGATACACTAAGGGATCGGTCCAAAAGCTTTCTGGCATCTCGGCGCCGCGGGCTTTGCGCACTAATTCCACATGGTTAACATAGGCACTGGCATCGGCCCATTGATAGGCGCGAGGCAGGGGCGACAGACATTTGGCTTCATCAAAATCGATAGCATTATCAAGCATGCCACTGTTGAGCGCTTCATATAGTTCTTGCAACTGAGGCTGCAGTAAGTCCCAAGCATCAAGCAGTTGCTGCAGGGTATGTGCGATGGCTGGCACGGCAACGGTTTTGGTTAAATCCTTACTCACCAGCATTAACTGGCCGTCACGGCGGCCATTGTTGTAACTCGCTAACTTCATAGCTACTCCTCAATATTCTTATTGGCGATGGCACCGCACTGGCCGCGCATCGTTTTCTGGCGTACTTAATTATTCGGTATGGGCATACAAATACCCTAAGCCCACTCAGATAGAAATAGCGTGAGCTAAATCACACTAAAACAGCCCTGATTGGTTGTTGTAAACCCAGCGTTACAATCGGTGTCACTGTCGCTGAAAGCATACATTGACATAACATAACCATAGTTTGACAAATTTAAAGCATAGATTGACATAAAAATAGTTTTTGTAATTTTTTTGCAAAAAAACACTCTATTTTTATCAATAGGTTAAGATAACTTTAAAGCATAGTTTGACAAGTTTTAAAGTGATTGTACGCTAAATGCACTATACTTTTATTTGATAAACTAAAATAATCAAGGAACGATTATAATGTTTAAGACATTTTTATTACTAATTGTAATATCCATACCTTTATCAACTTACGCTGAAGAAGCTTTTTTCTGTAAAGAATGTACCTCACCCGAAAATGCGAAATCTATCGCTAAATTAAAATATGCGCCAAAATTACAATGTAACTCAAGCGACCCCTTCTCGCCACCAACACCTGATGACGCAATTTGTGGTTCAGTAGCTAGGAATATTATTTTAGTTAATCCAGAAACAAAGAATATTTATTCTTATCGCGTTGGCCATAGCAATCAAGCTCCTCGTTATCCAGTTATGGCTTGGGATAGAACATTATCAAATCAAGATATTTCTGGCTACTCAATGGTTGCAGAGTATTTAGCTACTTATGAAAATGGAATTCAGATTGCAACTAGTAATGCCTATATCTCAAAATCAAATACGAGTTATATTGCTTCTCGTTCAGGTACGACTACATGCCCAACAGACACGGCATTGAGCACTTTGGTAAACCCTAATGAGATGTCTAACTTAGAAGATTTAATGACTTTGAGCATTATGTTTGGTATGGAAACCTCACCAGGTTACGGTGTAATGGATAAATTGGAGTCAAGTTCAATTTCAAATACGGGAGCAGGGATAACAATTAATCGTATTAATTATAATGTTGCTTGGAGTGATACAACTAAGAAACCTATTATTACCTGGCCTTTTGCTAATAGCGAAGAATTGAGTTCAATAAAAGATTATTTACTTTTTAATATTGAAAATTTAGCCAGGGATCATAATAACGTACCTATTTTGAAATTCTCTCTAAGTGATGAGTCGAGAGTAGCTGGAGTAAAACTATCTCATTTACGAGGTAAACATGGGCCTTTAACAATTACGAATCCTTGTGTCCTTGATAGGTTAGAAGAGTTGAATGGCACTGGCCAGTTTAGAAATGCTGGGGGTATTGAAGTCCAGTTTAACGGAAGTACCACTCCGGCTGGCGGGAGTATTGAAACCTGTACTTGGTATTTCTATCAAAGTGGAAGGTTATTATATATATTTAACTCTGCTGGTAGTGGTTGTTCTTGAGTTCTGTAGTTTACGTCGCCTAGTCAACTTTAATCTTTAGGCTTGTTTACTAGGGGCTGTTGATCTTTGTTCGAATTTTGTCCGAAGAAGGTAATCTCGTATAATTTACTTCGCCAAAAACAAACTTAACGAGATTACCATGCCCCGATTAATGCTCACTGATGAGATTTGGTCGAAGCTAAAAACTATTCTGCTTGAAGATAGAGTTTATAACAAGCGTGAGCATAGAAATACGATGGTGGGGAATATGAAGATTACTTAGGTAAACGAAAACGGGCAAAGGAAGGTAGAAATTCTTGGTTCGAACCGGTCTTAGCTGCAATATATAGGGTGCTGGGTAACAAAATACGCCTTAGTGGAGGCTTGAGCCGTATGCAGTGAAAGTTGCATGTACAGTTCTTAGGAGGGCGGTACTTGGTAACAAGTGCCGCCTATCCGACAGTAACAAACTAGCCCCCTAAAATTGTGTGTGATAACCAAGCGATTATGTCGTAATAAAAGTACAAGTCATAATTACAGAGCATTAGAGCTCATCTCGATATGTCAGCTTATGGTTATATTTTATGTCAGGTTATGGTTATATATTATAGCTAAGTGATTGAAAGCTGGAAGCTGCCTATGTCAGGTTATGCTTCCAGCGACAGTCACACTTGCATGACAGACTCCCGTCTTAACTGCCTTTGGGTTTACTGATCTTATATTCGCGTAGTTTATTGGCGATAGCGGTATGGGACATACCCAGCTTTTTAGCCAATTGGCGCGTACTGGGGTAAGCCGGATAAAGGCGCCTCAAGATATTAGCCTCAAACTGTTTCATGGCATCATCTAAGCTGCCTTCAAACTCATGATCAAAATAGCCAAAACCTTCCGCATAAGAGGGCAATTTAAGCTGCTCTACCGTTAACTCGGCCGATCCGTCCCACATAGACACTGCGCGGAAAATCGCATTCTTTAGTTGACGCACATTGCCCGGCCACGCATAACTGAGCAGGTGCTCACGACACGGCGCCGAGATGCGGCGAATGGGAATAGATAACTGCTGACTATAATGCTCTAAAAACATCTCGGTGAGCGGGATCACATCCACCTTACGATCGCGCAGGTTCGGCAGATGAAAACTCAGCACATGAATTCGATAATAGAGATCTTCGCGAAATTCACCGCTCTGACACAGTTCGGCAAGGTTTTTCTGGGTCGAGCAGATAATACGCACATCGGAGCGTACCTCTACATCACCGCCCACGCGTCTGAAAGTGCCATCTTGCAGTAGGCGCAGCAACTTCACCTGCGCCGCCTTAGACATTTCGGCCACTTCATCTAAAAAAACCGTGCCGCCCTTGGCTTCTTCAAAAAAGCCGCGCTTGACCACTTCGCCGCCACTGACATAACCAAACAGCTCCTCTTCGGCGGCACTGTCAGGCATAGCCGCACAGTTAATGGCAATAAAAGGATGTTCGCGGCGCATACTGGCATCGTGACAGGCGCGCGCCATTAACTCTTTCCCCGTGCCGGTTTCACCAGTGATCAACAAAGGAGCATCCAGCTGCGCCATCCTTCTGGCTTGTACCAACACCTCTTTCATTTTATCGCTGACCGCCAGCACGTTTTCAAAGCCCGCGGTCTGGTTTTGCAGCGCATTAAATTGCTTACCTAAACGGGCCGGAGACTTGAGTGATACCACGGCGCCTGCAAGAATGCTTTTATCCTGCTCATCGGGCAGATAAATCGGCAGCATCTCGGCCAAGTATTCACTTTGACCTATGTTGACCCGCGTCGCCTGCGCAAGCACCTGTGGCTCGCTAAGCCAACGGGAAAAATTAAACCCTTGTACCCAATGGTTAAGAGACTCGTCGACGACCTCATGCTCGCCCATGTTCAGGGTCATTAATGCCGACTCATTAACGATACGGATGCGCCCTTTTACATCGAGAGAGAACACCGAATCGGGCAGGGTTTTAAGCAGAGTTTTAAGCGCGTAATGTTCTTGTTCTGACGGCATAAAGGAGACAGTTCGCACATCGCTGACCCCTTCAACCTTGCGGATTAACGGCAGTAATTCGCTGAGCACATCAAACTTCACCTCAGCAAATTGGAGATAGAGAAACCCTTGATTGCTGGCGTCAATGGCAAACAGGTTAATCCCATAACCCTCTAACACCACCAAAATATCTTTTGCTAGACCCACACGGTCAATACAACTTACCGCTAAGCGCATACTATTATCGTCCCTTTGTTGTTCTTATTACTGCATTATTGGGAATATCCTTTGCAACCGCCCCACATCACCCTGGTAAAATAAGGGCGGCGATACCGGTGCCGATAAAACGCCTATACGTTAGAATGTTCTGCGATAAGTGGCAAGACTTGTTTACAGCGGAAAATGAACTCATCAAATAAAACAGCGCTATAAAAAACTTATAACGCTGATTCCCAATAATTTTTAACTTAATCCAGCAACTGGTCTGTCTTGGCAGCCATAATGAAATCGTTACGATGCAACCCCTTAATGGAATGTGACCACCAGGTTACAGTTACCTTGCCCCACTCGGTTAAGATCCCCGGGTGATGAAACTCAGATTCGGCAAGCTCGCCCACCCTATTGGTAAAGGCCAGTGCCAACTTAAAGTTTTTAAACTTATACACACGCTCCAACTGCATAATACCGTCACGCACCTGCACGCTCCAATCAGGGATCATCTTGAGTAACTCTCTCAGCTCGGCCTCGCTCACCTTAGGGGCATCGGCCTGACAGGCTTCACACTTCATTTGTGCTAATTCAGACATATATCATCCTTAAATCTTGATAGTAGGGTTAATCCACAGCCTAGCTGACGTTAGCTTTGGGCTCAAATAACGGCGCATGTAAACCGAGTTGGCGCGCCTGATTGACCGCCGACATCACATCCATCTTCACAATTTCATCGAGATAGTCTATTGATTCAATGGTGTAATATATCGGCTGCATAATATCGATACGGTACGGTGTTCTCAATATATCAATGAGATCGAAAGGCTTTACCAACGGCTTTTCGCTCATGGCGTACAAGGTTTCCCCTGGCGAACTTAAAATCCCGCCACCATAAATTTTAAGCTGGTGATCCGCTTGCCTAATTAAGCCAAACTCCACCGTAAACCAATATAAACGTGCCAGAAAGACCCGCTCCTCTTTCGAGGCAGCCAAGCCTAACTTGCCGTATTGATGAGAGAAACGAGCAAACGAGGGGTTGGTTAATAGTGGGCAGTGGCCAAAAATCTCATGAAAGATATCGGGTTCTTGCAGGTAATCAAACTCCTCTTTAGAGCGAATAAAGGTCGCCACAGGAAACGCTTGATTAGCCAGCAACTGAAAAAACCGCTCGAAAGAGATTAATGCAGGCACCGCCGCGGTTTTCCAGCCTGTCGTGCGACTCAAGACAGTATCTATTTCACTCAATTGCGGAATTCGCTCACTGGGTAAAGCCAGTTCATTGAGTCCATTTAAATAGGCATCGCACGCATATCGCGGCACATTGTCTTGCTGACGTTGATACAAGGCTTGCCATGTTTCATGCTCGCAAGAGGTATAATCGATATGACCGTGACGGTCGGGATACTTGGCTTGATATGCTGTCGCTTTGCTCATGATAAATACAACCCTTAACTGCGCTTGCCTCCATAGTTGACGAAAACCGATGATTTGTTAACTGGATCACACTTTAAAATTCCCCAATACCCGAGCCACTTTTGTAACCTAAAATTTACAACACGGCGAGTCTGTACATTAAAACCACAGATTTTCAATAAGCTAAGAGATGTAACGAAATCGGCGCATTAGCGTCATAAAATGGCAATAATTGCCTTTTTACTGCAGTTTAAAATGGCTTTTCGAAGGTTTTTTATTAGAATAAGGCCAATCTCGCCCCACATCTAGGAATAGGATGAAACAGCACAAAGTCCGTAAGGCAGTGATCCCCGTGGCAGGTCTTGGTACCCGCATGCTTCCAGCCACCAAAGCTATCCCCAAAGAGATGTTGCCAGTGGTCGACAGGCCGTTGATACAGTATGTCGTTAACGAAGCGATTGCCGCCGGCATTAATGAAATTGTGCTGGTCACCCATGCCAGTAAAAACTCGATTGAGAACCACTTTGACTCCAGCTTTGAGCTAGAAGCCCAGCTTGAACGCCGGGTAAAGAGACAATTATTAGCTGAAGTGCAGGCTATTTGCCCTGCGGGGGTAACTGTGATCAGTGTGCGTCAGTCTCAAGCAAAGGGGCTGGGGCACGCGATTCTCTGCGCACAAAAAGTGGTAGGAGATGAGCCTTTTGCCGTGCTGCTGCCCGATGTGATCATCGATGAATTTAGCTGCGATGTACGCCGTGATAACCTCGCTGACATGGTTAACTTGTTTGACGACACCGAAACCGGACAAATCATGGTCGAGGGCGTACCGGCCCACTGCGTCGACCAATACGGTATCGCCGATGTCAATGGCCACGCCTTAACCCCAGGCCAATCTGAACCCATCAACGCCTTGGTTGAGAAACCCGATGTGACAGAGGCGCCGTCAAACCTAGCCGTGGTCGGCCGCTATATTCTGCCACGCGAGATCTGGCCATTACTGTCGAAAACACCTGCTGGCGCTGGCGATGAGATCCAACTCACTGATGCCATAGCGATGCTGATGGAAAAACAAACC
Source organism: Shewanella algidipiscicola (assembly GCF_900380485.1). Lineage (NCBI taxonomy): Bacteria > Pseudomonadati > Pseudomonadota > Gammaproteobacteria > Alteromonadales > Shewanellaceae > Shewanella > Shewanella algidipiscicola. The sequence goes on from NZ_OXJV01000001.1 coordinate 847,834, forward strand.
GTTAATGCCTATTACATGAAAGGTAAAAGCCACGATTGCGGCAACAAACAGGGCTATATGCAAGCGTGTGTCGAACATGCGCTGCGCCACCGAGAAATAGGCCCAGAGTTTACTCAATACCTCAAGACACTGGTTGCCGCATTACCACAGGACAATGATCAATGACCATTTTAGTAACGGGCGGCGCAGGCTATATTGGCAGCCATACGCTAGTTGAATTACTCAATGATAATCAAGATGTTGTCGTTATCGATAATTTATCTAACGCGAGCGTCGAGGCCTTAGCACGCGTCGAGCGTATTACCCAAAAGCAGATCACCTTTTATCAAGGCGATGTGCTCAACAAAGCCTTTTTACACAAAGTCTTTACCGATCACCAAATTACTGCAGTAATCCATTTTGCAGGGCTAAAAGCGGTCGGAGAATCGGTCGCGCAACCACTGCGTTACTATGAAAACAATGTCACCGGCACCTTAGTGTTGTGTGAAGTGATGGCCGATTTTAATGTTAAAAAATTAGTCTTTAGCTCATCGGCAACCGTTTATGGCGACCCCGCTTCACTGCCGATCACCGAAGACTTTCCGACAGGTGCAACCAACCCTTATGGTCAATCTAAACTGATGGTTGAACATATCTTAAGCGATCTGTATCACTCTGATCCTAGCTGGAATATTGCACGCTTGCGTTACTTCAATCCGGTTGGCGCCCACGCTAGCGGACTAATAGGGGAAGACCCTAACGATATCCCCAATAATTTAATGCCCTTTATCGCTCAGGTTGCCGTGGGTAAGCGGGCATTTTTGAGTGTATTTGGCGATGATTATGACACCCATGATGGCACCGGTGTGCGTGACTATATTCATGTCGTCGACTTAGCTCTAGGCCATTTGAAAGCGCTAGAGAAACTCAATAGCGGCTGCGGCTTAGTCACCTATAACTTAGGCACAGGCCAAGGTTATAGCGTATTGGACATGGTTAAGGCCTTTGAAAAAGCCTGCGGCCACAGTATCCCATATCAAATATCGCCGCGTCGACCCGGCGACATTGCCGCCTGTTACGCCGATCCCATCAAGGCGCAAACCGCACTCAACTGGCAAGCGATGCATAGCATCGAAGATATGGCCAACAGCAGCTGGCACTGGCAATCAAACAACCCTAATGGTTACCATGACTAGCCGGGCTATCATTAAAGCCAGCTCAGATTGTTGAGCGCCTAAGTGCTCAACAATCTCAGGTATAGGAGCCTAACAGCATGAATAACACCATGGATCAAAGCCGACGCAGGCTGTTTAACCGCCGTGCTCAACAGGCAATACGCCCGCCATGGAGCCGCACCGATATTGAATTTACCGATATCTGTACGCGCTGCAATCTGTGTATTGAGGCGTGCGAAACGGCGATTATATTTCGCGGTGACGGCGGCTTTCCTGAAGTGAATTTTAGTCAGGCTGAGTGCACCTTTTGCACCAAATGCGTGAGTGCCTGCAAAGAGCCTCTCTTTAACGACCCCCAGCAAGAGCCTTGGCAACTGCGCGCCGTAATAGATAACAGCTGCCTGGCACTCAGTGGCATCTGGTGCCAAGCCTGCAAAGATGCCTGTGATGCACGCGCAATTACCTTTACCCCAGCCATTGGCTGCGCTCCGCAACCTGCCATCATGCTTGATAGCTGCACAGGCTGCGGTGCATGTGTCTCGCCCTGCCCTAGCCAGTCGATATCCATCACCTCTAAAGAGCCCCGCTAGCTTGCCAAAAAACTGACACTCTGCGCCAAATATTAGTGGTTTTACTCGTGGGGTTTTACGGGTACTATCAAGCCAGAATCGTAACAATAGTGACCATTATGTTTAAACGAAAAAACAGTAACACTGGCCTGACTTTTATTGCACAAGGCACCAAAGTTTGCGGTGAAAGCCACTTTACAGGTGAAGCTCTGATCGGTGGAGAACTGCACGGCAAAGTCAGCGCACAGGATAAAATTACGATCGAAGCCGACGGTTATATTAATGGCGAGCTACAGTGCAAGGAGTTAAAGGTCTCCGGCCTGTTTAAGGGTAAACTTAAGTGCGAAAAGCTTAACATCACCAGTACGGGGACTGTGGAAGGCGAGATAGCGTGTAACTCGATGGAGATTTTTTCCGGCGGCCAGTTCATCGGTGTCCGGGTTAGAGAAGAGATAGCCTTACTATCCAATGAGCAGATGCAACCCCAAGCACCTGTCGAGCACAACAGTCATCATGGCGAGCCAGAGCTGGTTAACTAACGGCTTTAAACGTTATCATCAAGGCGCCAAATGTGCTTTACGGCGCCGAGCCTTGACGCTCGATGATACCATCGGGGCTAACACTTAAGCTATGGCTGCGTAACCAGCATGCGTTGTTTATAATCCCTTATTAAAACTAAAAAATCGCGCGGTTCTCTGTCTAAACAATCCACAGGAATATAAACATGATAGCCAAACTGGCTATTGAGCTGCTCACATCGACGTGAAAACATCGCCTGCACGCCTTTATAGGCTTTACCCTCTAGGGTTAACGGCGAAAACTCAGAATTAAGATAACGTTCTAAATCGGCCAGCTCGCCATCTAAGGTCAACGATGACATTAATAATGGCCGCTGCTCTGTTAGTAATCCCGTTGCTAAACGTATCGGAATATCATCGATAAGTGGCGATAAGCGTTTTAATTTAACCCCAATATAGGGCAACTCTTGATTACCAAAGCCTTGAACGTTTCGTGGCATATCTAAACGCTGAATATTGTCCCACTCCAAATAGATGCTGCCACGATGGTGATGATAGACCAAACCTTGTGGGCGCAGTTCGACACTCACCTCTGGCTGCAGTAATTTCGCCATCCCAAGCACAGTAAAAATGGCGCCAAACACAAAACAGGCGAGCCCCAGCCCCATTAACGAACTCGATACAATAAACATCACTATGGCGCCCACTAACGCGATAGTGCCTATCAAAGTAAAACTCCAGCCATTGCGTTTCGATACCGCACGAATAACGATTGATTCTTGCACCTATTGCTCTCACTACCATTCAGTGTGCCATCGAGGCAACAAACTGAAAATTAAAACGATTTATCACAGCCACTGTTATGGCTGCCCATATTACTGCCAGTAAACAATTGCCAAGCCCCTGCAAAGCTCAATAACCTAAATGTCATCTGCAACAGCAAATTTAATCTTAAGCCACAACAACCCCAGATATTCATGAATAGCCCGCTGAGAAATCAGCAGATTTTTGGCATCAAACTGCCAGACATAACCTCGACGAGCAATAAAATTTGCGGGTGCCGGCTGTGGCTGAGTCCCCGCTTGGGTAAAAATCTGCATCGCCCGCGGTAAATGGGTCGCGGAGGTCACCAAGCGAAATGGCACATTGCCAATCTCCCACTGAAGATGCCGCGCCTCTTCGAGCGTGTCTTTAGCCAGCGGCAAACGAATAATACGTGCAGCATCAACCCCAAGTTCAATCGCCGCCTGCGCCATTACTTGGGCTTGCGCTACCTCATCGCCTCCCCTCCAACCGCTTACGACCAACTGACAATTGGGGCCTAATGTTAATTGACGCACCCCTTCGGTTAAACGGGCCAAGGCGGTGGCAGACAACTGTTGAGTCGCGCTGGCATTAATGGTTGAATCATGGGCACTGCCAAGCACCATCACCACGCAGCCTGCCCCCATGGCTTGATTATTCACCGCATATTGCGACTCAAGCGATGAAGCCATCCAATAGCTGCCCCACTGACTGCTGCAAAATAACAGCAGTAAGCACGCACTTACCATTAAGGACTTAACCAGTTTACGCCGCCTTAATATCATAATCGCAATAAGCAACAGGATGAGGGTTAACGGCACTGGCATCAGCAGCTGCGAGATGATTTTTTTTATCCAGAACATGGCTATCCTTGCCTCTCAATATTAGCGTCGCGCAAGTTTAACCGAAGCGATGTGCAATACCAAACGCTAGCGTGGTTTATTGACACTCACTTATCACCAAAGCCAAGCGGCGCCGCGCACACCTGATGAACAACCATATAAATTTTGCACCACTGTCGTGCGGCATTCGCCGCCTAATACATAGCGAGGTAATAAGTCCGGCAGCCGAGGATAGATGGCACTGACATTGGACATGCCTCCGCCTAACACTATGATATCTGGATCAAGAATATTGATCACATGGGCCAAACTGCGGGCAAGCCTGTCGATATAGCGCTCAAAACAGGCCTGGGCCTGCGCATCACCTTGGCTGACTAACGCCATCACCTCAACAGCGCTAGACACGCTACCTTGCTGATGAGGAGCTAGGCTATGGTTATAGTCACGCACAAAACCAGTGCCTGATATAAAGGTTTCGATACAATCTTTGTTTCCGCAAAAACACGCGGTGGAATTAAATTCATCTGCCGTCATCCAAGGCAAAGGATTATGACCCCACTCGCCGCCGATGCCATTACCGCCGCCATGGATCTTGCCATTGATGGCAATACCAGCACCACACCCGGTGCCAATAATCACCCCAAAGACCATCACCTTCCCCGCGGCCGCACCATCGATTGCCTCTGAAATGGCAAAGCAGTTGGCATCATTAGCCACCCGCACCTCACGCCCTAAGCGCTCACTTAGGTCAAGGTCTAACGGCTGGCCGTTGATCCAAGTCGAATTGGCATTTTTAACTAAGCCTGAAAAAGGAGAAATAACCCCAGGGATCCCGACCCCAACCGTGGCCGTTTGCCCCAGTTGCGCCTCTGCCTCATTGACTAACGACACAATGGTATTGAGGGTAGCGACATAGTTAGCAGGCGTAGCCACTCGCTTTCGAAATTGCTCCATGCCCTGCTCATTTAAGGCCACCAGCTCAATTTTAGTGCCGCCTAAATCAACCCCGATCCGCAACATGTTTACACTCCACTGGATAACTTGATGGATCAGTTTATCTGCCAATGTTTAGCAGTGGCAATAAAATAGGGATTTAATATTGTCTCTTTTTGGTTATAAGCCAAGGGCAAACCCGTAGCATGATTGATCACCGCGCCGCCCGCGCTTTCAAGCACCGCCTGAGCCGCTGCGGTGTCCCACTCGCTGGTTAACCCTAAACGGGGATAGATCTCTGCTGCGCCCTCGGCTAACATGCAAAATTTCAATGAACTACCGATACTTAACAAGGTATGTGGCCCAAGCGAGGCGAGATAATCCGCCAGCCCGGGGCTCACATGCGAGCGGCTTCCCACCACCCGAGGCACCTTGGGCACAGGTGGTACCTGCGATGCTAAATCAACCAGCTCGCCGCCCTGAGACAACCAAGCGCCAAGGCCTTTGGCGCCGTAATAGCACTTTGCTAATGCCGGGGCATAGACCACTCCCGCCACGGCTTGATGATGGTCGATAAAGGCGATGTTGACGGTAAATTCACCATTTCGCTTAATAAACTCTTTAGTGCCATCGAGCGGGTCAATCAACCAGTATTGCGACCATTGGCGACGCGTGGCCCATGGGATATCGGCAGCCTCTTCCGACATCACAGGAATATTGGGAGTTAATTTAGCAAGCGCATCGACAATCACATGGTGGCTCGCCATATCGGCCGCCGTCACTGGGCTGTCATCTGATTTTGCCGCGACGGCAAACGTCTCTTGCGCGTAAATCGCCATAATCGCCTCGCCAGCCTGCTCGGCAATGGCGACAATCTGGGGTAACCAAGTGGGATTAAAGGGTGTCGTCAAGCTGCTCTACCTCTGTTGTGGCACGAAAAAGATGAGTGTGCCATACAATTTGCCGTGTCTAACCTGCACTGATGATCTGTTGTGCGATTAAGTAATCAATCACTTGCTGAGCACATTGCTGCACATTGTGGAGCGCGGTATCGAGACGAAGATGAGGTGAACTGGGCGCCTCATAAGCCGAGTCAATACCGGTAAAGTGTTTAATCTCGCCGGCGCGTGCCAGCTTGTATAGCCCTTTGGGATCGCGCCGCTCACAGACCTCAAGCGGAGTATCAACAAACACCTCAATAAATTGCTTGTCGTTAAGTAAACCGCGCACCATGGCTCTGTCAGCACGAAAGGGCGAGATAAATGCCGTCGACACGACTAAGCCCGCATCGACAAACAGCTTAGCGACTTCACCAATGCGACGGATATTTTCAACTCTGTCGCTATCAGCAAAGCCTAAATCACCATTGAGACCGTGGCGAACATTATCACCGTCAAGCACATAGGTACTGGCGCCTCGCTCATGCAGCATCTTATCGACCGCATTGGCCAGCGTTGATTTACCTGAGCCACTGAGGCCTGTAAACCATAATACCGCGGCCTGATGCCCCTTGGCCGCCACGCGATCTTGATGCGACACGCTAGCCTGATGCCATACCACATCGGTGGATTTATCTTCACTCTGTAGGGTTTTATAGGGTGACATCGACTTTCCTTTATAAGACAAAGTATTATTTTTTAAGTTCTAGGTGTTAACAACCCATAACCTAGCCTTCTACTGTTAATTTAGCGCTTATCTTTTATGACTCACAGCAGCACGCGTAAAGTCATGCCAAATACCTGCACTGGCCGATGTTGACAACGCGTCTTAAGCCTTGGATATATCTTTAACCCCCCAATGCGGAAAGTGTTTACGCACTAAGGCATTCATCTCAAGTTCAAACTCGGAGATCGCACGCTTGTTGCCCTTAGCGGCATCAATCGCCTTGCGGATCATTCCGGCACCGACCGTCACATTGGTTAATCGGTCGATAATGATAAACGCCCCGGTATCACGGTTATCGTTATAGGCATCAAACTGCACCGGCTCTGTCAGTGAAAAATGGCAATTACCCATCTCATTAAGTGCTAACTGCTGCGCCGGATGTTGAGTCAAATTATTAATATCGACCTTATAATTAATCGCATCGGCAAAGCCGTATACCGACTTACTGCCGAGCTTAATAGCATATTCACGATCCACACACAGCGGCTCTTCGGTCATCCACACCACATCGGCTTCAAAATGTGCGCTTGAGCTGGGTTTGTCATGTGGACGCACCAACATATCGCCACGACTAATATCAATTTCATCGGTTAGGGTTAAGGTTACCGCTTGACCCGCCACGGCTTTGTCTAGCGCTCCGTCAAAAGTCACAATCGATTTGATGCAACTTTCTTTGCCAGAGGGCAAGGCGGCAATGGTGTCACCCACGCGAATGTCGCCCGACGCCAAGGTGCCGCAAAATCCCCTAAAGTCCAGATTAGGCCGATTGACATACTGCACTTGGAAACGAAATGAGTCGCTCTTATCCTGCTCAACCGACACAGTATTGAGCAGTTTGAGCAAGGTAGAGCCTGGGTACCAAGACATATGGCTGCTTTCATTGACCACGTTATCGCCTTTTAATGCCGAGATCGGCACAAAACGCACATCCGTAAACGCCAAGTCTTGGGTAAATTCACGGTAAGCTTTTTTAATGCCTTGATACACACTTTGGTCGTACCCCACGGCGTCCATCTTATTGATAGCAATGATCACGTGTTTAATGCCAAGCTGCGAGCAAATATAACTGTGGCGCCGCGTCTGCACCTGCACGCCGTGGCGAGCATCGATAAGAATAATGGCTAAGTCCGAAGTCGAGGCCCCGGTCGCCATATTGCGGGTATATTGCTCATGGCCTGGGGTGTCAGCAATGATGAACTTACGCTGCTCGGTGGCAAAATAGCGATAGGCCACGTCAATGGTGATCCCCTGCTCACGCTCAGATTGCAAACCATCGACCAGCAACGCCAGATCAAACGCATCGTCTGTGGTATTAAAACGCTTAGAGTCTTTTTCAATGGCCGCCATCTGATCTTCAAAAATCATCTTACTATCGAACAACAGGCGACCGATGAGGGTCGACTTACCGTCATCCACACTGCCACAGGTCAAGATACGCAACATATCTTTGTTTTCATGCAGCTTAAGATAGGATTCAATATCGGTTTGCAATAACGTCTGTTCTGTTGTCATGGTCTTTCTCATATTCTGTAGGTGAACGGCACACTTAAGGCATTTTTACGGTTGTGGAGCGGCAGCCTAAAAGTAGCCTTCCATCTTTTTCTTTTCCATCGAGCCGGCAGAGTCGTTGTCGATCACTCGCCCTTGGCGTTCCGAGGTGGTGCACAGCAACATCTCTTGAATGATTTCAGGCAAGGTGGTCGCATTCGACTCCACAGCGCCGGTGAGCGGGTAACAGCCTAACGTTCTAAAGCGCACCATTTTGTGCTCCACTATTTCACCGAGATCGAGTGCCATACGTTCATCATCAACCATGATCAGCGTGCCATCACGCTTCACCACAGGGCGAGGCTCGGCTAAATAAAGAGATGGAATATCAATGCCTTCAAGGTAAATGTATTGCCAGATATCTAACTCAGTCCAATTGGATAAGGGGAACACACGAATACTCTCGCCTTTATCGACTTTGCCATTGTAGATATTCCATAATTCGGGGCGTTGATTCTTAGGATCCCAGCGATGCTTACTGTCACGAAACGAGTAGACTCGCTCTTTAGCACGTGATTTCTCTTCATCACGACGAGCACCGCCAAAGGCCGCATCAAAGCCATGCATATCAAGTGCCTGCTTTAATCCTTCGGTTTTCATGATGTCGGTATGTTTGGCACTGCCGTGGGTAAAGGGAGAGATATTCATGGCTAATCCGCGCGGATTTTTATGCACTATCAAGTCGAAACCATACTTTTTCGCCATCAGATCACGAAATGCAATCATCTCTTTAAACTTCCAGTGAGTATCGATGTGCATTAAAGGAAACGGGATCTTACCGGGATAGAAGGCTTTACGGGCCAAATGCAGTAATACTGAAGAGTCTTTACCAACAGAATATAACATCACTGGGTTATCAAATTCTGCGGCCACTTCACGCATGATCTGAATCGATTCTGCTTCGAGTTGTTTCAAATGAGTTTGCGCTGTAGACATATCGGCTTCCGTATAATATTAATAATATCAATTGGCTAATTAGTGTTATCACCTATCCACAGGCTCGTTTATGCACAAGCAAAAAACACCGATAGGCTAACCAGATGATGGCATTGAGAAGATGATAACAGCACCAATATGTTTTAGAAGTTATAAATATTAATTTATCTATACCAAAAAGAAATAAGAAGTGCTAAAAGTGAAAGAGAGGAATGTAAACAACAGCAGAAAGGGCCAGAGAAGTGCGTGATATACCACCGTATCGACAGATGTAAAAGTATTCCTTAAGTTGCTGCACAGACCCAGACACTTAGCCCTCTAGCTCGCAATAAGGGGTTAGGTTTAACGAAGAGATTGTCATCAACATTAAATAGAAGCGAGAGGGCCATTCTTAATGGGTAACATCATCAGCTGACATGAAGCACACTGCCATAGCATATGCTAAAATTCAGCCTATTTCTGTTGATGTTAGCGCTCACAAACTCGCGACAAGCAGCGATAAAAGCATCATCGCCACCCGCTAGCCCTCATAGCGTTTGAGTCCCCAAGCCTGCACCATTTTAAGGGAAGCAAACGAGGTCGCGACTTAACAAGGAGTTAAGACGCGAGATAGAGATATCATTCGATTAACACAGCGTATTCATCGAGCGACTTATGCCCTCTTGCAGAAAGAAAACACAATAACGCTTCGGGGCTACGATTGAGTAAGCGCTCCATTGGAAATGCCACCGCCTCAATAATGTCTATCGCCTTATCAAAGCCCCCTAAGCTAAAAGCAACATGGGAGTCAGAGCCCATCACTAGGAGTCCTCCAGCCGCTTTTACCGCTCTGGCAATCTCAGTGCAGTTATTTACACTGCCTTTTCTGGATGTCAAAAAAGAGGAGTTATTGATCTCCAGCGCCACGTTATGGGCCGCAGCGGCCTCAGCGACACGCTTAATGTCAATGGGATAAGCCGGATTACCAGGATGGCTAATAATGTCGACATGACCACTTTCAATGGTGTTGAGCAGTGCCCGGGTGTGGGCCTCTTTAGTCGAAGGTGGGAAAACGGGCTCATGGAAACCTGCCAGTACGATATCCAGCTCTTGTAAATATTCACCAAAAAAGTCAATTTCACCCTGTTCGTTTTTGATATTGGCTTCGATACCGCGCAGCACACCAATACCATCAACCATCCTAGGTAACACGCGCATATTCACAAAGTGCCAAAAGTGCGGCGCATCGGCCATATCTGGGCCATGGTCGGTAATGGCAAACAGCTTAATGCCCTTTTCTTTCGCCACGCTAAGGTAATCGTGTATTGTGCTATAGGCGTGAGTGGAGGCGATGGTATGCGCATGAACATCAACGAGAAATTTCATGATAAGCCTCATTTCCTGAGTCGAAAAATTGCCTTCAAGTCTACTATTTTAACCCGCCTTTCTCCATGGTTTTTGTAAAAGCAAAACTTGAATTCAGATAATGAATACAGCACTCATGGAAGACGGTAATAGACAATCGACTGCCTGTTGGTGTTTGTTAGCTAACGATCCTTTCAGACACGTAAATAGATAATATGCATATGCACTCACTGTAACCTGTTTAAACCTATCCTCTGCAGTAAAGGAATTAATCTGAAGAGGGGAACGCTGAAATTGCTCAAAGTGTTTTATTAAACCGATTTAATTGATTAATAGGTGACCACGTAACGTATTGGTTATAATGAAATATTTTCAACAAACTCAATCCCTAAACTATGAATAGAGTCTGTTTTAATTTATTATTATTAACTATAAGACTTTAATTATTAATAACGTTTAATTTTATCACTATGGTAAATTACCTATGGAAATCTCGTCGTGGTTGCGCGGCGTTGTTTATGGCACTGCTTGCACTGTCGGGCTGTGCATCCACTCAAAATGAGCTTCCTCCCCCCGCTAAAATTATCCCATATTCATTGGGCCACCTGCCCAGCGACGTAAAAGTCGATGGACTCGATATGGTCGATATTCAGTTGGCGCTGAGCGATCGCAATTTGTACCTTGCCGATAATGGCAATATCAAGATGGTGTCTACAGCCCAATGTCCATTAGATATTTCGGCTCATCGAGGTGACTTTCGTTTACCAGAAAGTAGCGCCAGCGCAATCATCGAAGCCCTGAAGGATAACTATGATAGTGTTGAAATCGACGTCATGCAGCTAAAGGATGGCACCTGGGTTAATCATCACGACAGCCAAACTGGCCGAGCAACGGTGTATTACACTGGCGAGCGCCATAAACTTAAACAAATGAGTCGACAGCAATATGCCAATCTTAAGTTGCGCGATAAAAAGTCGAATACACTGTTAGATGTCCGTCCGATCACCGCTTACGAAGCATTTAATGCCTTTGCCATTTATCGTCGCAGCACTAAGCAGCAACTCAATGTTGAAATTAAATCCGCTGCGAATGGACACGATCTCGCCGAGTTAGATCATATGTTACGCCTCACCATTGGCCTTGGTGGATATTACTATTCGGCTGCAGATCTCGACGTTTTAGAAAAATTAAGAGGGATAAATCCCACCGTTTACCTCGGTTTTGTGCAAGGTGCCCATCCTAGTAGCGTAGAAAAACTGCGTAGTGATCTGCGCAAAGCGACACAAAACGATGCTTTCTATCAAGATAAGCAAAACCACCTAGAGCTAGCCGGTAAATATGGGACTAAACGGTACCGTTCACGCTATCAGAATTACGCCTCCTCTTCAGGCCTTAACAGCATCATTAAGCGCATCGGGCCCAATTCCGGTTTGCATCTTGATATTCGCAGTTATATGCAAAACCCCAGTGTAGTAACCAGCGCTAAGCGCTACGGTATGAAAGTGTACACTTACTCAATTAATGGCACTGACTATCATCAATCAAAGCTTAAAAGCTTATCCCGCACAAAACTGCCCGACGGGATCATTGTCGACAGCACGCCCTATCAAATTTGCCAAAAATTATTTAAAGGGGCGCAACCTAGCAAACGTTACCAACCGGTCAGCCTGACGGGGCAATACATCGCCTCACTGCCTATGGATGCTGACTTCGATCGCTTCAACGAAATGCTAGGATATCAGCAAGAGGGTTACTACATCTCATTAAACGACGGACTGAAAGCGATTGCTAACAACCAAACACCAGCGAAAACGACTCAGGCATCGACTAAGCATACTGCCCCATTAAGCAATCCCCATGCGTTTCCTACCATTGTCGATGAACCGCTGGAAACAAGCGTCAGTAAAACCATAATATTAACTCTACCAAGTAGTCACAATGACCGATAAAAAACACAGCCCATTTGCCACAGAGCTACTTAACACGGCCCCCACACAGAGCAAGATGGCGGCGGCAGAAGAACAGCTAAAAAAGGTGCAAAAAAAACTAGAATCAAAAGCGGTTAAACAACAAAAACAGCAAAAAATTGAGCAGCAGATAGCCAGCACAGGCCAACCATTTTGGTGGATGCTGCTTATGTTCATCTGCTCGGTACTCTATCTCTTTCCTGAAGCGGTATTTAACGCCGCCCTGACCGATATCGCTGGCGGACATAATTCGAGTGATGAAGAGCTAAGGGCAGTCGAACTGTTTGGTCGAACCATTAGTGGTATCGGCGTCACCTTACTGCTTGCCGATCTGCTTTTAAGGGGCAAAAAAGTCGCCAAGGTTGGCCGTGCACTCGGGTATTTTACTGTAATCGCTTTAATCGTCTGGCCGAGCGTATTCTTTGGACAAAAGTGGTTGGTGGATCATTTTATTATCGATGCCTCGACACCGGAAGAGCGTCAACAGGCGTATCTCTCTCAAGTATTGCGCAGTGCCTTAATCGAAAAGTCGATCCAATTTGAAGGTATTCAATACGATCCCGATAAAGCCCACAGTGGTACAGAAAAAGCCTTTTTGTCCGTATTTGGTGGGTTAGTCTATGCGGACGACAAGCTAATCAGTGAGCTATCACAAAAGAAACGCATGATTATGGAGAAGTTTGTCCGTGATAAAGCGATGTCAAACTTCGATAGCCATTACCAAAATTATGACCAGTTTCGCCAAACATTAAGAGACAAGTATCAGGCGTATGCCCAAGGGTCTGCCAAATATAATCAAACAATTGCAAGTTCACCTGAACGTGCAGATGAGTATTGGTTAGATGTCCAAAATCAAATTAAGCAAGGTTGGGAGAAATACCAACAAGGGGTCACCGCCTATGAAGCGCGGGTGGATTCGCGTGCCCAGCAGATCGCTCCTAAGATCTATGACTATTTTGAGCGCCGTAAAAAATGTGCCGATAGGGACAAGGGCCGCAGCCGTGACCGCTGTTTCGAGCGCCTACAAGATGGCTATGACCGCGAGATAAAAAAATACAGTATCCCCTATATCCCTCCTAATGACTGGCTCGTTCGAGAAGAGGTCTCTACGGCAGAAAACATAGGCAACTCTCTCATTGCCGGAGTGATGACCTTTGGGTTATATACCGCCTTGCAGGCGGCTGATGCAGTAACAGGTGGCGACGCTGGCTTTAAAGATCACCGCATGGTGTACACCAATGATGTAAATCACTATAAACGAGTGTTAATGATAAAAATGGAGCCTGACTTTATTAAAGAGTCAGGAGGCTATCCGTTAGGGATCGACTCGCTACACACCTTCAGAATACATGAATTAACAAGCGTTAAGGTCAATAACAAGCTACAGCAAAAGGGGTTAACTCTACCAACCTCCTGGTCGCTCACCGACCGCCGCACGTTCGATAATGCCGTAGCGAGAAAGGTTCGCCAGCAGGCCGATAGCCAGTGGCGTAACAAGATGCGCGCTAAGCACATAGATATGGCCCCTAACCTGAGCTGGACTCAGTTCCAACGCCACAGTGATATCCAGCTGCGTATTGCTAAACGTATGGGCGATCTCTATGTGCAGCCGACCCTAGCAGATTGGAATAATCGTCAATTTAAACAACACATAATTGACCCCAACATTCAACGTAAAACCACCGAGTACCTCAATGTTTTAGAGGCACAAAAAGCAGAGTTTGCTGACAGCGGAGCCTTTGAATCCACAGGTAAGTCTGCACTGCGAGCCACCATCATCCCTCCTATTTCGATGTCGATAAGCTTAGCGTTAGTGTTATTAACCGTACTCAAACTGCCAATGAAATTAATGGAACTGGTGCAAGCCAAACGGGCTACATCCGCCGAGAAGAAAAATAAGCCCTACATAAAACCGGCAATCACCATGATGTTATTGGCATCGATATTCATTGTGCCTATGTCAATAGGGGATAACGAGTACACCATGGATGACTCGGCCATGAACTACTTCTTCGACCAGATGGAGAAGCATGATTCAGCTAGTGTCTCATTCGCACTTAAATGGTTATTAGTAACCCAACCATTGGTACAACCTATCGGCTCCGCTATCGATAAAAATTTGGGGATCACCAAAGGCTTTTATGCTGTCAGCGATCCCCTTAATAAGTTTGATTTGGCCGTGTTACCTGAACACGAAATAACTCAAGTCGCGGCGAATGCCCACTCAGACAAGCTAGGTTTAAAGCTGCCTCTGACGATAAATACCAATGTCGCTAACGCTAAGATTTCTGTGATGAACATTAAGCCAGCATATAAAGCCGGCATGCTTTTAACGCCAGGCGGGTACGACATCAAAGTCAGTGCACCAGGCCATCAAGAAGTACGGCAATGGGTGTATTTAAAAACAGACCAAACCCAATTTACCATCAAACTTTAACCTGTGATCAATAGAGGCAATCACATGAGTCAGTTACAACAGTTTCAAGATTTTATTAGCAATAACGGCGAGAAACTCACCGGAGTGGATGTGCCGGTGATCTTGTCGGATGAACAAGCCAAACAAGCGCAACTGCATGTTACATTTGGCTGGAGAATTGAAATTGGCGTTAACGCCCATGACCATGGCAGTCGTCGCCCCGCGGGCGTTAACTGTGGCACCTCTTCGGATGCGAGTTATGAGGCCAATAAAGCAGCAAAAGAATATGTCAGTGGCAGAGACCCACTGTTCAATGAGCGCTTTATTAATATTTTGGGGCCTGATATATCACAAAACTTTCTAATCAAAAATACCCGCTTAAACTCAGCACCTAATACTTATGTCGGTCAAGATATGTGCAGTCGTTGTAGTGGCACCGGCTGTACAACTTGCCGTAGCTGCTATGGCAGTGGAAAATCGAACTGTTATTCCTGTAATGGTAGCGGTCGCAAGAGTGTGAGTAAGTATGACAGTTATAACGACCGAACCGTGTACACCACTGAGTCTTGCTCCTCATGCTATGGTAGCGGTAACAGTACTTGTTCAAGCTGTAATGGTACTGGTGATATCACCTGTAAAACATGTAATGGCGGGGGTTACCTCTATTACAGCTACACCATAGATGGTGAAGCTAAACGTAGTTCAAAATGGAAATATACCAGCAGCGACTACCATGAGTGGACTGGCGATTTTATCAAACGTACAGGGCTCAACCTTGTTCATGGACTTACCGATATTACAGAGGTCGATGTAGAAGGCGATCTTGATGGTTGCACCTTTGTTTACGCATTCACAGCCACCTTACCGACACTGCAATTTACCGCCAGCATAGATAAAGTAAACACCAAAATGTGCTTCGCAGGTAAACAAAACCTGACCCATGACGCAGGCGGCATCTACGATCCTGCCGTATGGCAAGTAGGCCAAAGACTCGGCGCAGGCAATAAAAGTCATGATGCAGATGCACTCGCGACACCCGCCATTAAAAACATTTTAGAAGCGGATGCGACCAAGAGTGATATAGCCCTGTTAAAGGAAAACTGGGTATCGACAGACATCAAAGATGCCGTGCTCGCTAATTATAACAGTCTAATAGAGCAGCTTAAAAAGCAAAGTGTTAAGGGGATCATCCCTAACATGCTGGGTCGTTTCGTTAAATATGGCTACTGGTTCCTTACCTTGGGCATCATCATCGCATTGCTGTTTCCACAGTTTGCCCATGAGACACAAATGAGAATGGGGATCATGGAATACCCTCAATGGGTTTTAGCCGTACTCACAGCAGACTTTGCCTTGTTTGGCATACATCCCTTGGCCAACTATGTCATGGTATTAGGATTATTTTATCTTAGTTATCAATTGATAAAGCGTTACTATTGGAAAAACATCGGCAAGGGAAAAACCTTAACCTTGGCATTAGGGGTCACACTACTTTTCCCCCATGTCGCTCTGAGCCTCTATTACAACACCTTAAACGCATTTCAACACCCACCACAGCTTATCGATGCGTTAACTGGCGGTGCGCTCTTTGCTGGCCTTTATCTATTAGTGCTTGGTGTCAGCAAACCTAAAAAGTGGTACTTAAAGCCTATTGGTTTAGTCGTCGCAGCGGCACTGTATATTGCGATACAATTTGCGATAGCCTTGCTAAATGGTGCATTTGGAGAGACAGCGGACCAAATTAAGTATCTCGAAGAACTTGGTCGACTCCTAACGTCTGCCTTGCTATTTATTCGCTATAATCTGGTTGAAATTTTATTGCTATCGCTTTTATTTGGCTATTTTTTGACTCGCCGACATTTTTGGAATAATGCCAAATCAAAAGTTGCAGATTACAACAGTCCTGTGCTGCTAAAATCGATGAATATGGAGCGCTAAGAAACTCACGTCTAATAAGTAATCCTAGCTACGCCGCCTCACCCCATGGGTTTTGGCGGCGTTTTACTTTTACTGCAACAAGCGCTATCCCACTGGCGCGCTCATATTGAACAACAATATGAGCGGTGAAATATCCAGATACGGTTATTTCCATAAGGTAATTAAAATCATCGAACACTCACTAATCAAATTACAAGCATACCGCAAGGGTTAACCATCAAGCTCAGGGGGGAATACACATCTTGTGCCTTAATTTAGGATCGGCAAAGACTGCAGCATTAAGGCATCGATAACACGCTTATCAGTGATCAATTTATCGATGGCACCCAAAAGTAATCAGCACTAACAATGCGCCTTTATATATGCTTGTAGGCTCATTGCCGTAGAATCTTTACTCGAGAGAGTGGGGACTTCTGCATTCATAGGCCAGGTTATGCCAATGTCTGCATCATTCCAAGCGATCGAAATTTCACTCTCAGGATGATAAAAGTTAGTGCATTTATAGACAAACTCCGCCTCGTCACTGATGACATAAAAACCGTGGGCGAACCCTTCAGGTACCCAGTGTTGCCGTTTATTGTCAGCCGATAGATATTCCCCTACCCATTGGCCAAACGTTGGTGAGCCTTTACGAATATCAACCGCGACATCGAACACCTCACCCGATATGACACGTACTAACTTTCCTTGAGTATTTTCAGTTTGGTAATGCAGACCACGCAAAATTCCTTTTTTGGACTTCGAATGGTTATCTTGCACAAAAGAAGTTGGTTTACCTGTGACTAACAGTTCAAATTTCTGTTGGTGCCAGCTTTCCATAAAGAAACCACGTTCATCACCAAATACCGTAGGCTCGATAATTTTCACATCTGGGATCGCTGTATCAATAACCTTCATAACGTAACTATCAACCTTTATATGCGTGTATATTGGTGTTAAGCACCTGTTTCCAGTCGCTCGCCTCGATACCGAAGTGCTGAGTAATTTTAGCCGTATCTAACATTGAATTAACTGGGCGCTTGGCTGGTGTGGGGTACTCTTGAGTGGGGATCGGAGTCAACTTGGGCTTGTTAGAGATAAGTGACTCATTGACCGCAATATCAAAAATAGCGTCAGCAAACTCATACCAACTCACATGCGGTAAACCTGAATAGTGATAAACCCCATATTCAATCGGCTCTTGCGTAGCAATCGCATCGGCGATGGTGAGCAGCGCACTGGCGATATCGCCGGCATACGTTGGGCCGCCAAACTGATCCCCCACTATGCTCAAACTGTCGCGCATGTCGGCTAGGCGAAGCATGGTTTTGACAAAGTTATTACCATGCTCACTAAACACCCAAGCGGTTCTCATAATGATATGTTTATCACACAACTGCATGACGGCACGCTCACCGGCAAGCTTACTCTCGCCATACACACTCTGTGGGGCTGGGCTGTCACTTTCTTGATAAAGCCCCTGTTTATCGCCAGCAAACACATAATCGGTGGAAATATGTAATAAGGTTGCGCCTATCTGTTGCGCCGCTAACGCTATAAACTTAGGGCCATCACTATTGATGGCAAACGCTAACTCAACCTCATCTTCGGCTTTATCGACCGCAGTGTAAGCCGCGGCATTAATAATAATATCGGGGGCATTAGCCAATATAAACGCCGCTACCGCGCTGTTATCGGTAATATCTAAGGTATCTCTGTCGGCGGCAATCACCACCATAGCGTCACGTTGAGCAAGCAACCTTGTTAGACTGCGACCGACTTGGCCATTACAGCCAGTAACCAGTATTTTCATCTATGAAACTACCTGTTTTTCTCTGTAACGAGCCGAGTAAGATACTGGCCATATTCGTTTTTCATCATAGGCTTAGCAATGTTTAACACCTGCTCTCTCGTCAGCCAGCCATTACGCCAAGCGATCTCTTCTAAACACGCCACTTTAAGTGCTTAAACACTCTCAATACGTTACATAAAAGACGACTCTTAACGCCCCACCCTTTGTTCATAACCATTTCAAACGTAAGGGTGTGATGGGTATATTGTATCGCTTTTTTTATTGCATGAAAAAAAATGCTGGCATGCCGGAATAAAAACACAACTTGGACAATAACTCAAAAAACGCTTGATAATGGCAAACGGCATAATACTAAAAACTCATACTAACAACTCCCCAATAAGAAGAAACGATAGCTTTCTTTCATCATAGGGAGATTTAGCCAGGCCAATGCAATTTAAATTTAATTACTGTTTTTCTTTCAACGTATAAAGCTTAATATAATCAATCTGAACCAAATAAATCGCGAGTATATACTTTATCGGCAACATCATTTAGTTCATCAACCATACGGTTTGACACGATAACATCTGCAATTTTCTTAAACTCATTGACATTCTTTATTACTTTTGAATTAAAGAACTCAGTATTTTCAAGCACGGGTTCATATACCACGACCTCGATGCCTTTAGCTTTAATACGCTTCATAATACCTTGAATTGAAGAGGCTCTAAAGTTATCGGAACCACTCTTCATGATTAAGCGATAAATCCCCACTGTGGTAGGGTTGCGCTTTATGATTGCGTCAGCGATAAAATCTTTACGGGTAGTGTTAGCATCCACAATTGCACCGATAAGGCAATTAGGCACATCAGCATAGTTTGCTCGTAACTGTTTAGTATCTTTAGGTAAGCAATACCCACCATAACCAAATGAAGGATTATTGTAATGGTTTCCAATTCTTGGATCTAAACCTACACCTTCTATAATTTGTCTTGCATTTAACCCATGACTCTCTGCATAGGTATCCAGTTCATTGAAGTAAGCGACACGCATAGCTAAATAGGTATTTGAAAATAGCTTAACAGCTTCAGCTTCAGTGGAATCTGTTAATAGAACCGGAATATCATGTTTAACAGCTGCTTGAGTTAGTAAAGATGCAAACACTTCCGCACGGGGTGAACGTTCACCTACGATCACTCTAGAAGGATGGAGGTTATCGTACAAGGCTTTACCTTCACGTAAAAACTCAGGAGAAAAAATAATATTGTCGCAGGAAAACTTAACTCGAGCACTCTCGGTGTAACCGACAGGAACAGTCGACTTGATAATGATAATAGCATTTGAATTTATTGTTAATACATCTTTAATCACAGATTCGACTGAGCTAGTATTAAAGTAGTTTGTTTCAGGATCATAATCTGTTGGTGTTGCTACAATAACATAAGAAGCATTTGTATAAGCGAATTGCTTGTCACTCGTCGCGGTCAGATTTAATGATTTAGTCGCCAAATAATACTCAATCTCACTGTCAGCGATTGGCGATTTCTTATCATTGATTAGCGCGATCTTTTCTTCAATAATATCAACAGCAACAACCTCATTATGTTGCGCTAATAGTACGGCGTTAGACAAGCCAACATAACCTGTGCCAGCAATAGCAATTTTCATTTTAAAACCTTCCCAAAAAATATGCGCGTACGTTACCATCTCAAAAGCAAAAAGTCTCGGCTATGTTGCACAAAACAGTCGTTGCATAGGCACTTTGATGTTGAGAAATTAACTGGTTTCTCCCCCCCTTTTACCCGCTAAAGACTTAAAATATAACGGCCTCTTTTATGAGAAAAAGCATCCACTATCCCGTCAACTATTAGGGCCTGTTGATCTTTGCTGGTTGAATGTTGTTCGAGACAAAAACGTGTTAATCGAGGCGAGTGGATTGCAGTCTAGTCATCTAAGCAAAATTCACTTAACAAAGAGTAAAACGTTACAGAGAAAAAATTATCATTAAAAACATCGACAAGTGCCTTTGAGAACGTTAAAAGTTTGCTAAGCACCTCATTACAAAACCCCAATACCCTACTTGAAAACGATATTGAAACCGCTTTAGCCAAAAATGGCATGATTTTTTGGTAAATTAAGCAACGGCACTGAACCTAGAATACCTTAGACGTTATAATATGCGGTGCCAGTAGCACTTTCAAAGAAACAACGGGTTTAAAAGATGAAAACTATCATAGTCACAGGTGGGGCAGGTTTTATCGGCAGTGCATTGATCCGCTACCTAATTTCAAATACAGACTCCAAAGTTATCAATATAGATAAACTCACGTATGCCGGTAACCTAAGTTCACTCGATAGTATTGCCAACCACCCGAATTATACTTTTATTCACGCCGACATCTGCGACAATCAAGCGATGAAACAGGCTTTTAAACAGCATAAACCTGACTTCATCATGCACCTAGCGGCCGAATCACATGTTGATCGTTCGATAGATGGGCCTGCTGCGTTTATTCAAACTAACATCGTCGGCACATACAACTTATTAGAAGTTGCCCGCGAATATTGGCAACACTTAAATGAAGATCTCAAACTGGCTTTCCGTTTTCATCATATATCTACCGATGAAGTATATGGTGATCTAGGAAACTCAGGTGACATGTTCACCGAAAAAACAGCCTATGACCCTAGTTCTCCCTACTCAGCGTCGAAAGCGAGTTCAGACCACTTAGTTCGTGCATGGCAAAGAACCTATGGACTTCCAGTCATCATCACTAACTGTTCAAACAACTACGGGCCATACCACTTCCCTGAAAAGTTAATCCCACTGGTTATTATCAATGCGTTAGCAGGCAATCCTCTTCCAATATATGGGGATGGCCAGCAGATAAGAGATTGGCTGTATGTTGAAGATCATGTACGAGCTCTGTATAAAGTGGTCTCTGAAGGGAAAACGGGTGAGACCTATAATATTGGTGGCTTTAATCAAAAAACGAATCTTGAGGTGGTTACCGCTATCTGTACAGTCTTAGATGAGTTGATCACTAACAAACCTGAGAAAGTCTGCAAAAAAGATAATAGCGCTTTTGCTAGTTTGATCACGTATGTAAAAGATAGACCCGGTCATGATTTGAAATATGCCATAGACGCCAGCAAAATTGCCAGTGAACTGGATTGGCAACCCCAAGAAACATTTGAATCAGGGATCAGAAAAACGGTTCAATGGTATTTGGCCAATGAGCAATGGTACCAAAATATACTCAATGGCAGTTATCAGGGGCAAAGATTAGGGCTGATAAGTAAAAGCCTTGATTTTTAAATAATTAAAAGTGGTCACTTAATACGATAACAAAGCTTCTAATTATCATATTTCACTTATTGAACAATCGTTTTTCCGCTACCAACCCTAAGAGATACTGACCATAGCGATTGTTAATCATAGGTGTGGCAATACGCTTAATATCTGCATCGGTTAGCCAACCATTACGCCAAGCAATCTCTTCTAAGCAAGCCACTTTCAGACCTTGCACAGCTTCTATGGTTTGCACATATGACGATGCCTGTTGCAAGCTATCAAACGTACCTGTATCAAGCCATGCAAAACCACGCCCAAGCAACTCGACTCGCAATTGGCCGTCCTCAAGATAAGCCTGATTAATTTGAGTGATTTCTAATTCACCACGCTTTGATGGCAGCAAACTTTTAGCAAAATCGACCACCCTGTTATCATAAAAATAAAGCCCGGTTATTGCCCAGTTGGATTTCGGTATTGTGGGTTTTTCTTCAATTGAAAGCACATTTAATACGGAATCAAACTCAACCACACCAAAACGTTCGACGTGATCCACTTGATAGGCAAAAATGGTTGCCCCCACCCTATTATTACTTTCCAAAGTTGATACAGTACGTTTTAATGTCTCGCTAAATCCTTGCCCATAAAAGACATTGTCACCAAGCACTAAGCAAACAGCATCATCGTCAATAAAGTCTTGAGCAATAATGAAAGCTTGAGCTATTCCCTCAGGTCTAGGCTGTACTTCGTAAGATAGACTGATGCCAAACTCACTACCATCACCTAACAAACGTTGGAATAAATGCTGTTCTTCAGGCGTAGTAATAACCAAAATATCACGAATCCCCGCCAACATAAGCACTGAGATAGGGTAATAGATCATCGGTTTGTCATAGACAGGTAACAATTGTTTAGATATTCCTTTTGTGATTGGAAATAATCGAGTTCCGGTTCCTCCAGCTAATACGATACCTTTCACACTTGCCACCTTATCCCAAAAGACTTTACCTATCACATAACGAAAAGTGCTCACGTTAACAAATTAAAGTGAGCACTTCAGGATGTTTAGCAACCTTGCTAATTTAATAGTTGTTTAACCAACGCCGCAAAATCATCACCTAACTCTTCATTGCGAAGACCATACTCAACAAACGCGGCCATATAACCAAGTTTATCTCCACAGTCATGTGATTTTCCAGTCATGTTGAACGCTTCAACGGTATCTGATTCAATCAGCATGTCGATCGCATCAGTTAATTGGATCTCATCGCCCGCACCCGCTGGCGTTTTAGCAAGTAATTCCCAGATTTTTTCTGACAACACGTAACGGCCGACCACAGCGAGGTTGGATGGCGCCTGATCCATTTCGGGCTTTTCTACCATAGCCTTAATCTTAGCGGCATCACCAGGAGCTATTTCGACGCCATTACAATCAGCTATACCATACTTATTAACTTCACTTTCAGGTATTGGTGCCACCATAATTTGACTAGCCAAGGTTGTTTTATAACGCGCTATCATCGCCGCCAAATTTTCGTTTTTTTGATCAGCGCTATACTCATCCAAAATCACATCAGGCAATACCACGGCAAACGGATTGTTACCTATACAAGGTTTAGCACACAATACCGCATGGCCAAGGCCTTTTGCTTCACCTTGACGCACATGCATAATGGTCACATCTTTAGGACAGATAGATTGTACTTCATCGAGTAATTGACGCTTGACGCGCTTCTCTAATGTAGATTCAAGTTCATAAGAAGTATCAAAATGGTTTTCGATAGCATTCTTACTTGCATGAGTAACCAATACAATTTCTTTAACGCCAGCCGCAACGCACTCATTAACGATATATTGAATAAGCGGCTTATCGACTAGTGGTAACATCTCTTTAGGAATGGCTTTCGTTGCGGGGAGCATACGAGTCCCAAGGCCTGCAACAGGAATAACAACTTTCATCTTAACCCTTAAGATCGAAAGCCCAAATTTGTTAGACTTTCTGATTAATTAATAGTAAAGCTTAGCTAACATCGTCAGCTAGATATCACTTGCGAACAGACCTCTAGTATAAACTTTATCTGCAATATCGAATATCTCTTTGTAGCGATGTGATGGATACCGCGCCCCCAAGCTTTCAACATTTTGCCAAGCTTGAAGCAAAACAGCTGGTTGTTGACCAATAGTAAAGGAATTATTGTTCGATAAAAAAAGCAGGGCCTAGGCCCTGCTTTGATGAGTATCTGCCACTATTTGGCTAGAATAGCCTCGATTTTTTCAATAAAGAAGGCACTGTCTTTGGCACCAGTGATCACTTCAAAATCAACTAGCTTACCATTTTCATTACGCCCTAATAGGAAAGTTGGGGTAGACTTAATCCCCATATCACGACCTACTTTCACTGATGAATTCACTTTCGTCTGCATAGCAGGATCTTTCATGCAGCTTCTAAACTTTTCACTATCTAAGTTATAATCTTGCTCAAGCTGGGCAAATTGCTCCTCTTGCGCCGCTTTCATCTCAAATAAGCTCTGTTTAACTTTTGAATAATCGGCTTGCTCTGAGGCACAACGTAGTGCTAATGCAGCAAAGCCTGCTCTTGGATGTAATGAAACCAAGGGGAAATCATGAGCGACAAGTACCATCTTACCCGTTGCTACATATTGTTCTTCTATCTCTGGCCAAATTGTATCGTTAAACTCTTTACAATAAGGGCAATGTAGATCGGTAAACTCCATGAGTACAACCGGTGCATCAAGTTTACCCTCTATCGCTGCGTTCTCGAAGCTCAACGATGTTGGTCTAACCAACTCCCCTAAACCAATACGGCGAGTCACTTCATGCAGTAACACTTGGTCTTGTTGCTGCTGTGCTTCCAACTTAGCAAGTCTTGTTTCAACTGAGCTATCAAAAGAGTGGCAACCTGCCAAAGTTGAGAACACCATAGTAGCGATAGCAAGCTTTTTAACGCTTTTGATTTTTAACATAATTTTTCCTTATAAAAACAAAAACCTCCGCTAAAGCGGAGGTTTTTTATTAGCGATTTATAACAAAGGGAGAACCCTTAAGTTATAAATTACTGTTGCCAAGTGTTCAAATCAAGAACAGGCATTACACGGTCGCCACTAGCAACACGTTGAACAGATACACCGTGAACAGTTTCACGAGGCGCTGTAACAGTGAAAGTCAAAGTGTGACGAACAGCGTTAGAACCAGCGTTAGTACCTAAAGCACCAGCAGCATAACCACCGTCTTGACCAACATAACCTTGGTCAGCTTCAGCTTTAGCCACTAGATCTGGTACAAAGTAAACTACTGAAGATTTAGCAGGTACTTTACCTAAGCTAACAGCGATTGCTTCGCGGTTTGCTAGGTTACCGTCAGTTGACTCACCGAAGATATCTACAGTGACTTCAGCTTCATCAGTATGTTCGTTAGTTACACGTACGAAGTTACCTTGTGCATTAGTTGCATAAGGAACTTTAAGTACTGCACCATTTACACCGATGTCGTGAGTGTTTTTAGCAGTTTCACAGTGATCAAGGTAAGTGCTGTCATCAAAGTTCAACGTGTAGTCAGTAGTGACTTTGTAGTTGAAGTTCATGATGTCAGCTGGTGAAGTGTTAGTCACAACATAGTATAGCGCGTTGTAAGCAGCACCATCTAGGTATGCTTTAGTTGCATCCATAGTACCAGTGTATGGGTTAGGTTCAGCGTCACCGCCAGTCGCTTCTGGAGTAAACACGTCAAGAGCTTCAGTCTGGTACATATCAGCAGCAGCTAGTGTTGCGCCAAATACACCGTACTCAGTACCAGTTTCAACTTCTTCTTGAGTATCTAGTACACCAGTAGCAGCTAGACGAGCGTTCCAAAGTGCCATTTTAACGTTTTCACGTGGGTCAGCACTTGCAACAAACTTAGTTTCTAGTTCGTCATCAGCACTTAGGGTAATGGCTTTATCTAGTGTTGCACCGCGGTCATAGAATTGACCTTTGTAAACAACTTCAGACTTCTTAGCAATCAGTTGCTTATCAGCATTAGCAGCATCGTATACAAACTCAGTACGAGCAACGATTGCCGCGCCAGCGCTGTCAGCGCTTTCAGCATTAACTTCAGCTTCTGAAGTTGCATGGTCGAAGAAAGTCACGAACTGTGGAGAGATATCTAATACAAGTTGCGCTTTTGAAATTGCACCTTGGATATCGTAACCTGTGCCACCGTCAGTTTTAGCCGTAGTAGCTGCGATGCTAACTTGCTTAGTAGAGGTAGGATCGGTACAACCGTCGTTAGTGATTTTCACTTCAACTGGCGCGATATCAGCAGCAGCTGCTACAGTCGCAGTTTGAGAAAGCGCTAGACGAGTACCCGCACCGATGGTGATACCGGCTTTAGTGATGAACTTAACTTTGTTAGTGCCATCAACGGTACCGTCTGAAGAACCAACAGCAGCGAAAGCAACATTGTCATCAGTTTTGATCAGGTGGATTTGGTTAGCGTTGCCAAAAAACTCAGCGCCTGACAGTTCCATCTCAATCAATGTCCCTGGTGGGATATCGGTAGTAGGTACATAAACGATGTGTAGATCGTTAGTCGTATCAATTGCAGTGAATGGCACTTCAAGTGACTTAGTCAACTCGTATGCAATTTTACCTTCAACAGTTTGTTCTAACTGATCAACAGCTGCACCAGTACGATCGGCATCAGCCACACAAGACGCATTAGCATAGATGTCGTCGTGAGCTAGAACACCAGTAGTCGTTGGTACTTTGTACACTTCGAAACACGCTTCGGTACCAGCGTATGCATTACTAGCAAGACCTGCTAGAACAGCAGTAGCTACTAGCGCTTTCTTTAAGTTTTTCATTCATTTTCTCCGTAAAAAAATTTTAATGAACGGTAAATTTTTTAAAATCCGTTCATTTGGTCCACGTGTCCCAGAGGATAACTAATGCCATTCAATTGGCAATCAGTTGCTTCCTCTTAAAATGTAAAATACGACTGCAACACATGTACAGCGGCCGGTGCTTGCATGCGTTCACTTGCCGCAAAAAGTGTCACCGTTAGATACTTTACGGCGGACATGATAGTCAGATTGTTTAAACATAGTCAACAGGATTATAACTAAATGAGACCTAGTTGTTTATTTTTCCAACGTCTCGTTATTTTCTACAGATAAGCGATTAATAAAAATACTAATCTGCATCCTATTGCCAGCAATAATATCACTCGTTCGTGTAAATTTAAAAGCACTAACATCACATTATGTATGCTTGTTCTCAGTACTCATAACAGCCAAGTCAATAATTGAATTCCGCGATATCAAATCGACCACAAATCCCCCTATAACAGGAGATCTCTCCCCATTAGAAACAGGCCAAACCAGATTAAATTTGCAACAAAAAAGCCCTATTTTAAGAATAGGGCTTTAGCGGTAACACTGTATTTGACTTAAAGATTAGTTAATGGTGACAGGAAAGCTGTATAACTCAGACAATTTACTTCCAAAATCATCTAAATCGACAGTATCTCTGATAATCCGTGGGGTAATAAGGATCATCAACTCGGTACGGCTCTTAGCGTTGTTCTTCTTCTGAAATAAACCACCAAGCCACGGAATATCCCCCAGTACCGGTACTTTGTTGTCGGTCACAGTTGTGCTGTCTAAAATCAAACCACCTAAGATAATCGTCTGACCATCGGCCGCAAACACACTGGTGGTGATACTGCGGCTGGTGATCGGCGGTGTTAGTGAGTCTTTCGAGGAATCTGGCACGTTTGAGGTCTCTGTCGATAACTCTAAACTGACTAGTCCGTCAGCATTTATCGTTGGAGTGACCGATACATTCACCCCCGTAGAGCGGTATTGAATTGCAGTTCGAATCGCGTTTGGATTATCATCGGTACTGGAGCTTTCTGTTTGTACGGGAATTTGGTCCCCAGAATTAATGCTGGCACTTTCACCATCTCTCACGACCAGATAGGGACGAGAGAGCACTTTAAAATCTGTCTTACTTGCCAGTAAGTTTAACGCAACCTTCCAGTCACCTCTGACGGCATTCATGACTAGGCTACTAGCAGAAGCATTGAGATCGACTGTGGCCATGTCTCCGCCTTTAATGCCTTTTTCATTATAAAACCAATCGATGCCGCGATTAACATCATTACCTAGGCTCACTTCGGCAATGATGACTTGCAGGGCGATTTGCCCTGGCAGTCTATCGAGCTGCTCCAGCAGGTTCATGATTTCATGGTATTTATTTGGCGTAGCATGGATCACAATCGCATTTTGTGATTCATCGGCGGTCACTTTAATGCTGCCCTCCATATTGGCCGGGGCAACGGCATCTGGACCCACTTTATCATCCGCCCTTCGACCGGACGCTGTGGGCGCTGGAGTACGGGGGAATAAGATATCAATGCTCTTAATTAAGTCGACCGCTTTGGCAAATTGAGGGCGATAGACATAAAAGCGCTCAGACTCGCCGCCTGTTGCTACGTCAATCTTTTGCGCCCACATAGAAACACGCTTGCCCAGTACGGACGAACCGGAATAGACCACCACAGCATTGAGTCGATTAAGTGGCACCATGGCGATATCTTCGCCAATAACCAGCCCTTCGGCTTGCATCAGCTCGGATAGCTGTTCCATTAATTCATCCGGGGTTAAATACACCAAACTTAATAACCGTATATCACGCCCTCGCGCATGGGGCACATCGAGCATAGCGATTACCTGTAGCGCGCGTTCAACATCTGCGCGACTGCCTTCGACGACTAACAATCGGTTAGCCGTGTCAGGGTACGCTTTAGCATTGCTCAGCTTTTGTAAAATACTGATCACCGCTCTTGATGAGTTATAGGTATAAGGAACCAACTGGACGATTTCATCACCGGTGGGCGGTAAATCTGCAGCTTCTCCACCGATACCAACAGAGCGGTTTGCAACGCTTGATCTGCTTTTATCTAAATAGACAATATTGTCTTTTGAGTACACCTCAATTTTATGTTGAGCCAATATCTTACGTGTGATTTCGTAAAGCTCATCGGGAGTGACTTCTTTTTGCAAATTTAACGCTGTTTTATCACGCATACGCTCAACATCGGATGACATGACATAGCTGATGGATAACACCTCACCAAAGACATAATGTACAAGTTGAGGGATCTCCATCTCGTTAAGTGCGACCTTTAGAGGTTCGCTAGAGGAAAATACCGGCGTTTGCGTCAATAGTGGTGAGCCCGTTTTCAACTCATCCATGGAGTTAATAACTTGCTCAGAAAAGGCCAACTCAGGTTTTTTATACTCTTCCCTCTCCCTTTTCTTATTCAAGTTGGCATCCTTTGAATGTAAAAATGAGCCATCCACCACAAACGGCTCATTGTTCGCAAAAGGATCTGCCATATTATCCACAGACGCGCATGACGATAAGAAGCTCATCACACCGAATGCAAATAGACTTTTTGTTATAATGTGTACTGTTTTCATTGATTCTTTTCCCAAACGCCAATTACTTAGATGCGTCATTATCGATAAACATGTTTAATTCAAGCGTCGCTTCATCCGGTCCGTTAAACGACGCTGTACGCAATGTAAGTTGTGCTAACTTAAAGCCAAATAGTTCATCACCAATATTGAGGTTATGAAACTCGGTCTGCCCGTCTTTAACGCTCATCACTTTTGCCTTGAGGGTATTGGCAACCCTGTAGACTGCAATTAACTTAGGCGCGTGATCCGGTAAACTCTCAACTTTATCTTCTTCATCTTCGCCCGCTTCACTGCTCAACGTAGGCGTTATGGCAAATGAACTGCTAAAGGCTCGTTTATGCTCGAGACTGCTTTTGTGCTCGATCAGCTCGATAATCGGAACCTGTGTTATTTCACGTGCGTTACGCTGCTTTTTATCGGGATATGAGCCAATGACTAACGAAAGTCCGTGTAAAAAAAGGCTAATCAATATAAGCGATAACACGAATAAATCACCGCGCCTGAAAGTGCCTAAGTGGGGCATCATGGATTTCATTCGTTACCTCCAACATCAGGTTGCGCTACGCTCGCGATAACAACCAACTCAACATTTGCAGTAAGCACCTTAGACTTCATATTCTGTTTGCGAACGATTGTTTGCACAATTCTAACCATAGGAGTACCCGATTCGATCGCTTCTAAATAACTCATCAACACTTCTGGTGTTCCTGACATATATAAGCTAACTGGATAACCAGGTATTGTTGAATCGGTTCTTGGCTTTACGTTGGTATTTTTAAGTTCTACCCCCAGCGCTTTAGCTTGCGACTGTAATGTGCGTAAAATTTCAACCGATGCCATAGAGTCTTTAGCTGTTATCCAATTACTGTCTAGCACTTGGTAACTTTTCTCAATGTTATCGACTAACACTTCGAGCTGTTTGCTGCGATTTTTTGTCTGAGAGAAACGCTCAACGTTAGCCGATAGTCGCGCTATATTATCGGTTTTTTCATTTATCCATTGTACCCAGGGTACGAATACAAATTTAGCAATCACTAGCAGCAATATGATTAACAAACTGTATTTGTTACGAGAAGTTGTCATTGCGATACCTCCTCTTTAATACTTTCAGGACGAAAAACCATACTAATAGTAAAATAATCAATATCTTTTCTACGTTGAACCTGCCTATCGAACCGCACTTCTGTCCAGTGAGGCGAAGCACTGAATTGGGCTAAGACCTCTGTCGCTGACTCGGTTTGTCCTGTTAGTTGAACCAAGGCACCACGGAGTTGGATATTTTCCAACGTAGCGATGTCACCAAGATCCTTAACTAAGGTATGTATGATCTCGGTTTGTGATGGATATTTATCGAGAAAGTTCTTATATGACTCTACAAGTTCTAGCTGCGTCTCTAACTCTGCTTGTCGCTGAAAAACCGCATTGGCCTCACTCCTTAACACAGAGACATCTTGTTCCAACTGGTACTCGCGCCACGATGCCCAAGAAGAAATAAGCGCGATATAACAAGCCACCGCAGCAACGCTAAGGAGTGATAATTTTTTCCAATTAAGAGAAGGTAAACGACTATTCGATCGATAATGAAACAAGCCTAGTAACATTTGAGGTTTGACCGTCACCTCTTCAGATATCAATAGCTGTTCACGGTCAAGCACAATGACTTCTTGTTGGGTGGTCACACCTAAGGCATCTAAAAAATTACGTGGATCAACCATTAAACCTGCGATAGAGGTAATATGAAGATCGCCATGCTTGTGTAAAAAAGCCCAATAGGGTTTGTTTCCATCAATCTGATACAACTGATCAGGAATTAACTTAGCGTACATGAGCCATGTTTCGGGTAATAGTAAGCTCAGACCATCGGGTAAGCTTTTATAGACATCAGCCTTTATCACAGCAAAACATACGGTGTAATCTTGTATACTAGCGGAACGAATAAACCATAATACTTTATGATTATTGCCGGCTAATAACTTGGATTCATTGCGAATCAATTTAATTAAATCAATAAATCCGCACTTATAATTGCGAAGCTCTTCTTGATAACTTCCTCGATTAAGCACGACAGTTTGGCATAGACCATTTTTTGTTTTATTGGTATCGGAAGATGCCAGCCACCTCATGTTTCCGAACGCAAAACTAAACCAATTCAATTTGATACAACCTTAGAATACTCAATTTTTCTCTCTGCTATTTGTGTTATTCGTTCTGTTCCATTAACTCTGATCAGCACAAACGAAATATGATATGCGGCATTATTCACTCGAGAGGTCATTTCGACCTTAAGTCTGTTTGATGGATAAAAGGTGCTCTGTTCTCCACTCTGGCGATCTATCGCCTTGTTCACATCTTGCCAGTTTTTACGAGCGTCTCTTGCTAGACCTGCGCGATATTCTCCCATCATAACCTCAAGAGTTTCTTCTGGAACAAAATCAGCATTGAGTTGGTCACCTGAGATATACGCAAGATACGGCGAGATTTTTCCCCATACGCTAGGCGTCATCCCCTTAACCAATGCTAATTCGGCAATAGTCTGAGGGAGGTCGTTGCGCGGTAATCCAGGCTGCTTATAATCCCTCTTTTCAGCACCGTTGAGATGTAAAAAATCATCCTCATCATACCAATCTTTTAACGCTGCAATAATATTATCAATATTTGTCGCGCCACCGTAAGCTAACAATCCCCTCCAAGCCGCTTCATTAAATGGCAAAACCGCAGTTAGACCAGAAAGGTCGGTCAGTGTAACTGTGACATCGTTATATTCAAACGATTTCCCATAAAAGTTCGTCATTTCAGGGAAGCCAGATTTTATGCTTAGCTCAGGTGATGGCCCGTAAAGCCATAATAGACTCGTAGAAAGCTGAAATATTAACTCTTCCTTGGTGGACTCAATTATCGCTCTCGCTGCGACAAAATCTTTGGCTTGCTGTGCCAAATTCAGTGTTGAACGAATAGTATATTGTTGTACCGTAATAACGACTGATATGATCGTGGTTATCATTAGCACTAACAACAATGCCATACCACGCTGTTTAAGCATCAAGCGCCCCCGTAAAGTACCTTAACTTATTAGGGTCGTTATCAAGGATATTGCTCCAATATTCTAGATTTTCTTTAGCATTACGATCTTCGAAAACTTGGATTTTCACCCAATCGGGTAAAAGCGTCATCTCATTTCCCTTATACGTCTCAGACCAACTGGGTTGGGGACGCGATGCCAAAGGTAAAAACTCCGACGTAGCGTTATATTTATCCATTCGCGATTTATAACCGAAATAGGTTATTTTGATTGCCTCTGCGGGATAAAGCGGCAACTTGAAGTTTTCACAAAGTGCTTCGGCATCAAATACACCACGTTGAACCAGATCAACTGATAATGATTGTTCACAATAGGTGAATTGACCATCCAATATCCCAAGCCATGACTGTGCTACTTGGTCTGGTTGACTTAGACCGGTCCGACTTACCCAAAAAATATCGCTATGACTGCCGCTAAAAAAAGGGACAAATCGTCCATTAGGTGATTTATATAAGTAGTAAAAAGCAGACGTTAGTTGCTCCTGCCAACGAGATTCTTTAAATAATAGATCGAGTGACTTTTCAACTTGCTTCTGCTTATTTTGGAACCCCGCAATGTAATAAGAATAAGCGCTACTCGATAACATCATCACAGATGACATGATCAACATCGCAATCAACATTTCGAGAAGTGTCATACCCTGTTGCTTAACCATACAGCCTGCTTAAATTCAAAATCATGTTGAGTGTTTTCATTGGTCACTTCGATACTAAAAAGATGTAGCTTACCGCTACCACTCTCTGGTAATCCTGTTTCTGGACTAACGGAATTGATCTCTGGTTTCGCTTCAATTAACTTTGCTTTCCAACTATATGGCATTCCAACCATATTCAATTTCCCTTCGCTCTCCCCTTGCTGCAAGGCAAACCGGATAGCCGCCATCAATGATTGCATCACTCGAGCTTCTTTGAGGTATTGTTGCGTACGCCTTTGTGTATCAAAGTTTTGTTGATATACAACACCAACGAGACCCAACGCCATAAACAAAATAATCGAAGCGATTAACACCTCAATCAGGGTCATTCCAGACTGTTTCTGTCTCTTCAAAACTTAATTCCCATCGTCTGGAGTCTACAGCCGCAGCCACTTTTTCTATTGGGCTTTTGCCAGTAGGTTCAAATTGAACACGAACATTATCAAACGCTATACGTTCTGTCTTTAGCGTTTTGTCATAATCTTTACTAAGCGCGGTTATTTGTTTGCCAATAAATTTTACTTGTATAGGTTGCTGTAAAAAAAAGCTATCACGCCTCACTTCTTGAATAAATAAATCAACAAGTTGGATTTCGCCCGATATTCGTGACTTTTCTACATTATCGACTGTTAATGGCAAAATAATGCTCATGCTCAATGACAACAACAACATAACCACAAGCAGCTCAATGAGCGTGAAGCCATTCTTACAGTTAAAGTGGTACATCGGATGTAGACACAATACTGAGTAACATGGTAACCACGACTGAGCCTACCATGCCGCCCATTACAATAATTAAAATAGGTTCTAGCATACTGGTTAACTTGATAGCCCATTGCTCAAAACGCCATCGAGAGCGTTCAGTTATCTCACCAAATACACCTTCTAAATTACCACTTTCCTCACCCACTCTGATCAATGACAACATCACAGGTTCTAAAATATCAGTTGATGCTAACGCATCTGACAACATCCAGCCCTGTGATACTTGATCTTTAACCCTACTCAGCTGCTTTTGTAACTTAACATCGGTCACAACAGGTACAGAAAAAGCCAGAGCTTGCGCTAGCGGCAACCCACTTTGCAGCATTAGATACATTGCGGAGATATAGCGAATTCGCTCACTAAATAGCAGCCCGGTGCGCAACAGTGGAAGCTTACGCATCACTGCTAACGCACTATCTTTAAACCAAGGTTTACGATATGAAAGCAGTACAAATACACTCATTAGCGCCAAGAAAATGCCTAAGAAAAATTGATTTCTACGCATCCATGCACTCGTATCGATAAGAAACTGAGTATAACTTGGCACATGCTTCATATTGTGAAACAGTCCCTCCATACTAGGGACGATAAAGTTAAAAATAGCAAAGAGTGCAACCATACAAACCATAAAAATAAAGCCAGGATAGATCATGGCTTGATTAACTTTGCCTTGTAACTCATTTTGGAATTTTAAGTTTTTTCCTAGCCGTTCTAACGTAATAGCAAGTTTGCCCGATTCTTCACCAATACGAACCATCTGACAAAATAGATTGTTGAAATAACGAGGATACTTAGCGAAAGCAATATGGAGCGAATGCCCTCCCCTTACCGATTCTGTTATCTCTGCCAACATAGCGGCAGCGGTACTATTTGCATTGGAATCGGACATCATCTCGAATGCCCTATCAAGCTGAACACCATTGCGCAACAGCAAGGATAACTCCATAACCAACTGTTCTAATTCGCTGTTACTTATTCTATTAAATAAACCACTTTCGACCCTTTTCTCTCGAACCGATAGTGGATGTAATGATTTTTCTTTTACTATGACTAACGCAGCGAATTCGGATTCAGCCCGAATTCGCCCTCTGACTTTTGCGCCTGATTTATCTAACGCTTCAAATTCCCACGTTTGCATTAGCCTGCCACCCGCATAACTTCCTCATAGGTAGTCACACCATTTAGGACCTTAAGCAGTCCATCTTCTTTTAACGTTCTTAGATTATTTTCTATTCTAAACTCACGAATTTTTTCTATAAAAGTGTGGTCTTTAGCCATGGATTGAACTTCTATATTGTTCGGTAAGTATTCAAGAATTGCCATTCGGCCCTTAAAACCACTACCACCACAACTCTCGCAGCCTTTTTGAATGTAAATATGCGGATGAGAGACTCCATATTGCTTAGCAATATGCTTCACCTCGGGTAGCTCAAGTAGGTGCTGAATATTTGGATCTAGAGCCTTGCAATTTGGACACAAGGTCCTAACTAGACGCTGCGCCATAATGGATATCACCGACGCATTAAGTAGAAACTCTTCGACACCTAGATCGAGTAATCGAGTGAAAGTGGTCGGCGCATCATTGGTATGTACGGTACTGAAAACTAAATGCCCGGTTAACGATGATTGCATCGCAATCCTTGCTGTTTCATGATCGCGAATTTCGCCTATCATTATGATATCTGGATCCTGACGAACTATACTGCGCAGGCCTTTCGCGAAATCATATCCAATTTCAGTGTTAACTTGCACTTGGTTAATACCGTCAAGCTGATATTCGATAGGATCTTCAAGTGTAATAATCTTTACCGCAGGTTGATTTAACTTTGCTAAAAAAGAATACAAACTGGTTGTTTTACCCGAGCCTGTTGGCCCTGTCATCAAGATAACACCAGTAGTCCTTGCTAAGTCCTTTTCAATTCGAGAAATTAAATCAGGCTCATAACCTATGGTATTTAAGCCGAAGTTGACAGATTCCTTCAGTAGAAAACGCATAACCATACTTTCGCCTTCGCCTAAAGGCAGCGAAGATACGCGGATATCTAGCTCTTTTCCTGCAACACTGGTTTCAATCTTGCCATCTTGTGGCTTCCGCCTTTCAGCGATATCCATACCTGATAATATTTTTATACGAGATATGACACCTAACTGCAGAGCAATTGGTACATTCTCACTCAAGTGCAGGATCCCATCGACTCGATATCTCACCCGATATTGACCTTTAAAGGGTTCGATGTGCATATCTGAGGCGCGAAGTTTAATCCCTTTTACGATTAAACTATTTACAAGATTAACCGTTGGCGCACCAAACGCGAGCTCACGTAGACGCTCTAATTCATTACCGCCTTTTACACTTGTTAATTTTTGTTCCGAGCTACGCTCCGCCAACAACTTAATGCGCAGTTCATCAAACTGCGATTGCGTTGCAAGATGGACATCTAAATCAAATTCAGAATCGATCCATAATTCATAAATTTGAATATTGAGAGGATCTAAAACGGCCACGGAGAGCAAGCCGTCACGGTCTCCTTGAGCGAAAGGTAATATTCCTTCCTCAATCCCTTTACTGACATCGAGTGACAATATAAATTCGGGAGACAGGGATAGTTCTATGTCGGAAGTGAATAAAGGAAGTGATAAGTAGTCGGCATACAAAGAGGTCAATTCATCTTTTTGTATAACGCCTAAGTTAATCAGAATCTTCTCTATTCGACCACCTAACTCTTGTTGATAATCTAGTGCTCTTTGGAGTTGCTCGTGAGAAACTATCTCTTTCTCTTTTAAAAAACGAACAATACCACTACCTTCATCTAAACTAACCTGAGACGTTGATACCTCTTGATCCTTGGCTTTACTTATACTCGATATCGGCATTCTCGCCTTCTCCACCTTCACGACCATCGGCACCTAGACTAACCATATCAAATGGACCATTATTGCCAGGGAAACGGTAAACATAAGGATTACCCCACGGGTCGAAAGGAACGTCTCTGGGCAAATAGGGGCCATCCCATTTTTTGTTAGTGCTCTGTCTCAATTCAGTTAGATTATCGGGATATTTACCGACATCCAATCGATAAGCATCAAGAGACGTCGCTAGCATTTGCATTTGTGCTGATGCCGTGCCTCGACGCGAAGACTCCACTTTAGAAAACATCTGTGGCGCAACAAGAGATGCCAGAAGGCCAAGGATGACCATAACAATGAGTAGTTCAATTAACGTAAAGCCCTGATTTAAAAACCTTTTACTTCTCATAATTCTTGATTACCTGATAATTATTATCGATGTTAAAAACAACCGTAAAAACATGATTCTCTAGCGAATCATAAAAGCCTACAAAACCAACGCTATTACCCTATATAAACCTATACAGTATCAAGCCTATAAGGAATGAAATGCATCAGGAAAAGAAAGGCTATTTATGATTAAACAATTGGCTTTGATGATGGTGATATCGGCGCCTATTATGACGGAAAGCTTTCACTAAAATCAAGTTACCACTAGGCCTTTGATGGAATGAATATGATTGAGTCATGCGAGCACTAAAAGTGGTCAAAATAACCGCACTCGCTCGGATTCACTTTATTAAATCTTCAGTTTTTATCGGTAATAATTGGCTGGTTATTCGACTGACTTAGTCAAATGCGTAATACGCGATCCCTTAGTGAAACCCCTTGCCACAAAATCCTTGTCTGATAGCTCCAAGCAAAAGCACTCACTTCTTAATCTATTTTCCTTTGACAGCGACAAACGAATCAAACTATCAATTGTATTACTTGAGCCTACGCTAGCATCGTCGTAAAATGCCTCCCTTTTATCGGTAGGGCAACGCAGTGAGACTGAGAACATGAACAATAAACGGGTATTAATTGCTGGGAATCATACTTGTGGAAACCGAGGCGATTCAGCAATTCTCAGAGGATTGATCAGTTGTATATCGAGAGCTGCACCGAACATCGAATTGGTCATTAACAGTCGCTTCCCTGAAAGCTCAGCTTACTTATTAACGCAGCCAGTCATTGCCGATCCTTTGGCTAAGTATCGTACAAAAACAGCAAAGACTTTGAAAAGTAAAATAATCAAACGTCTCGCGAGCAAATTTATATCGAAAATATTACTACTTAAATTACAACATAAAAAACTAGCGAGTTTGCTTCCATTACCTGAAGCATATAAGCAATATATTCAAGATCTGTCGCAATATGATGCTGTCATTCAGGTTGGTGGATCCTTTTATGTTGACGCCTATGGCGTATCCCAATTTGATAATGCGCTTTGCACTTTAGTTGCTGAAAAGCCGCTAATATTCATCGGCCACAGCGTTGGGCCCTTCGGTGATGGGCATTTTGCACATGTATCTAAGAGTGTATTTTCGAGAACGCCTTTTTTGGGCTTAAGAGAGTCGGTAAGCCTAGAATTAATTAACCAGTTATTTGAAAACGATCTTCCTGCGGTAGATATGGGTTCAGACACTGCTTGGCTAGTCGATCAAAATGTTGATGTGACGCCCTTACCATTCCAAACAAAACGGAAAATTGTTGCTATCACAGTAAGAGAACTTGCTCCCTTTGATCGTACCCTTGGAATAGAACAATCGGCTTACGAGCGCAAAATGGCAACTATCTGTCAGCAACTCATTGCACAAGGTTATGCCGTGCTGGCTATCTCTACCTGTACCGGCATTGATGGCTATCCAAAAGACGATAGAATGGTGGCATTAAGGATTCAGTCACTATGCGATCACGATACAAAAGCGCATTTCTACGTTGCTATGGACGAATATAATGATGTCCAGCTTGGTAGCTTACTATCTCAGTGTGTACTAACCATTGGAACTCGTTTGCACAGCGCAATTATCTCGATGAATTTTGGGACTCCGGCATTCGCATTAAACTATGAACATAAATCTAAGGGTATCATGGAAGGACTTGGTCTCGATAAGTTTGCAATCCCGTTAACTTCTTTTATGAATGGTGACTTTGAAATTCAATTATCTGAACAGTTAAAAGATCTCGATAGCTTAAGGGAGCTCACGTCACTGAGAGTATCTCTAGAGAGACAGAAAACGATTGCATTTGTAGAAAGAGCCTTAAAGGAAATATTATGAAAGTCATCTATTTCCTAAGTGAGTTTCCATGCTACTCAGAAACATTCATCATTAACCAAATCAATGGACTAATCGAACGCGGTATAGATATTAAGATCATTACCCTGAAACAGGGTGAAGCCAAAGATATCGAAATCATTAAACGCCACGATCTAATATCTCGAACCACTTGCCTTACAGATGTGTCTAACGGCAGTATTAGCAAGCGTTATGGACAACTTAAAAACATTTTATTTTCTCTGACAAATTCAAATTTCAGAAAAATAATGATAAAAAAGTTAAAAGATAAAGACTTTTGTTTTGTTAACTATGCCAATCTCATCAAAAAAAGAAGCCACTTTGAAGCCGATGCCATTATTGCTCACTTTGGCCCTAGTGCCATTATCGCCGACGACTTAATTGAGCTTGGCTGCTTATCCGGCAAACTCTATCCTGTTTTTCATGGGTATGACATTAGCCAAAAAACAGTACTAAAGAAATATTTACCAGCGTATCAACGTCTATTTAAAAAAGACATTATTGCACTTCCTATCAGTGAGTTATGGCGACAAAAACTATTAGAATTTGGCTGTCCCGCAGAAAAGATTATTGTCAACCGTATGGGGATCGATGCAGATTGTTTTACTTTCAACCCCAAAGTTAAACTCCACTCACCTTTACAATTACTCACTGTTGCACGCCACTCAGAGAAAAAAGGATTAGAGTATGCGATACAAGCGATGAAGCTTTTACAGGCTGCCAACATTGATTTCCAATATAATATTATTGGTACAGGTCCTTTATTCGACGATCATCAGCAACTAATTGGTGAGCTGGGACTAATAAGTTCAGTGACACTACTGGGCTATCAAGATCCAAACGCAATTAACCAGCATTTAGAAAATACAGATGTATTTATCCTACCAAGCGTTACTGCAGCATCCGGGGATATGGAAGGTATTCCAGTTGCGTTGATGGAAGCTATGGCCAAAGGCGTCATCTGTTTATCCACATTACATAGTGGCATTCCAGAATTGATCGAAAATAATCACAGTGGCTATTTAGTACCCGAACGAGATCCTAAAGCATTGGCGACGATATTAACTGAAATAGTTAATGGAAAACACAACCTTGAACAGATCAAGGCTACCGCGTTACAAACAATTTTAGATATGTACAACCAGAAGCATATTTATGATCAACTTGCCGACTTGCTCAGGAATAATACAAAGTGAGTCAACTCAAAAAACAGGCTAGTTGGACCCTAATCTCCAGTGTCGTGACAGCTGTCGTACAAATGGCTCAAATGGTCATTCTGGCTAGATTAGTTACAGTAGATGAGATCGGACTGCTTGCAATAGCCAATATTGCCATTGCTCTTGTACTGGTATTTCAAGATATGGGGCTCAGTAATTATCTTATACATAGACAAAATACAACATCTAGCGAAAACTCTGCGCTACTATTTGTTAGTTTATGTATTGGTATATCATTAGCAGTCATCACACTCTTTATCGCTCCCTTTATCAGTCAATTTTATTTACAACCTAAACTTACTATTCTTCTGTCTACTGCTTCTGTAAATTTTGCTTTAATTGGCATATGTTCATTATTTCAAGCAAGCTTAATCCGAAACTTTGAACAAGAAAAACTGGCAAAGATTGAGATCGTAGCCCGTAGCTTGAGTTTTTTATTTGTTATTACTTACCTATTTTTATACGAAATAAACATTATTGCCGTCATATATGGCGCTATCATTAACGCCATAATAAAACTTATTCTTTTTTCTATATTCAAATCTAATGAGTTCAAATTTTCTTATAAGCCAGCATGGACTATTGTCGTCCCCGCATGTAAGTTTGGAATCTACCAAGTAGGCTCTCAAGTCATTAATCAACTAAGAACACAAGCTGATCAAATTATTTTAGGAAAGTTGCTTGGGATGGAGGTATTAGGTTTTTACTCTATAGCTAAAGAACTTATAATGAAGCCGATACGCTTCATCAGCCCATTAATTTCTAGGCTATTATTACCACGATTTGCAATAAATCAAAAAAACAATGTCAAAACAAGCGAGTTGCATATAAAGACTATACAAGTATTGAGCTGGTGCAATTGCCTGATTTATGCTTTTATTAGTCTACTTGCCTACCCTATTATTTTTCTCTTGTACGGTGTTCGCTACTTAGAAAGTGCTCCATTGCTCGCCATACTTGGGCTGTTTGGGATGATTAGGCCCTTAGGTGGTGTATTTGCAGCATTGGCTCAAGCAAGAGGACGGAGTGATATCGAGTTCGGGTGGAATATCATCGCCAGTATCATTATGACATTTGCCATTAGCCTCGCAGCGATTAGTGGTAGTGTATTAACTGTTGCTATAACCCTGTCTACGATTCAAGTTATGCTCACTCTTTTATCAAGTTTTTACTTTAGTTACGCACTCAAACTTGAGACTCAACGCACTTTCATAAAAACAGTGACAACACCATTACTTGTATCAATAGTTGTAACTGTATTGACCTCTATGTTTGCAATAAGTCTAACAACTTCATCATAATCCACAAGTAAGCCTTCTAGCTAATAGCAGGCTTACTTCTTGAATAATACTTTTTGAACCAATTAAGCATAGGCTTTTCTACCAAATAATAGAATAAAATTCCAACTAATACTGAACCTATGGTCATAAATAATGCTATCATTTCAGCATTTATATTAGCCAATAATGTTTCTGGTACTTTATATAAAACCCTAAAACATAATTGATAAATAAATAGCATATGTACAAGATATATAGAATAGGAAGCATCGCCTAATGTAATAAATAATTTAGGAAACTTAAAATCTTGGTTCAGTGTTAACATCCCACAAAAAATTAATGCCGCTCCGACTCCTGTGGTTGCGAACCGAAAGTCATCATCAACATTGAACATGGATGCTAAGATAATAATCAGTACTCCAGAGATGATTGCAGTCGCATTAGTGTTCATTGGTAAGTATCGTTTCTTGAACATAAGTCCAATTAACGCACCGAATATAAACTCAAATATTATTGTATTTGATAAAAAAGCATGCACAACTGTTTCTTTGGACGAAAAATAACCAATAAAAAATAAAATTAATAATGACCCACCTACCCAAGGAAGTGGATTCTTTGTGCTTACTTTTAATGATATGGCAAACACAACATAGAACAATATTTCATAATTCAATGTCCAGCCAACCCCTAATATAGGTTGTAAATGGCCAGACTCATTAAACGATGGAATGAAGAAAAAACTCGCAAGCCTGTAAAGCTGCAGATCAAACGAAAACTGATCGAAAAAAAACAGTTTTCTAAGTAAAACTAAACATATAACCGTCGTTACCACGGCATATAACGGCCAAACTCTGATAAATCTTTGTGCTAAAAAATTCGTTAATGAAAATGACTCTTTAGAGTACTTATCAGAGATATAGAACATCAAAAAGCCACTAAGAACAAAGAAAATATCGACACCAGCAGCACCAATATCCATAACAGTATGATTATCAATAAACCAGGGCGATGAAAACACCATATCCCCATTATTGATTGTTACAGCCCTTATTGAATGATGGATTACAACCGCTAGTGCAGCCAAGCCTCTTAACACTTGTAACGACTGTATATTTTCCTTCTTCATCGTATTTTTTATCTCATCCTTTCCAAAAGCAATGTCTATAAACAACTAAATAGCCGGCATTATATTCGATTTAAAATCCCCTTTAGCGCATAAAAGCAGAAATATCGAAGCGAAGATAGGAATGGTAACTTTTCTACTTCGCGGTATACTCTCCACTGATACTTAGCAGCAGTTATTTTGTTAGAAGATACGCTATTAGTGGCCACTGTATAGTCGGCTAGTACCTCTGTTAATCCATAAGCTTCACCAATCTGCCGCATAATTTTAAGCCAGAGCGCAAAATCTTGTCTCTTTGCTATATTTGGCATATACACTTTACCATTTAAGCGTTTCGTATCATAAAGTGCTGTAAGACAACCAATGCGACAACACTTTAACAACTCTTCGTAAGTTAATTTTTCAGGGGGGATAATAAAACCTAACTCACGACCAGATTCATCAACTCTGCGATACGCAGTATAAGACAACGCAACCTTATGTTTATCCATAAATGTCAATTGTTTGCTTAGTTTTTGGGGATACCACATGTCATCAGCATCAAGAAAAGCAATATAACGACCATTCGCATGACTAATTCCCCTATTACGGCTTACAGCTGGCCCAGCATTCCATTTACGAGTAATGAGTTTTATTCTATGGTCTTTATCAGCATAAGCTTGTACAACAGCTCTTGTATTATCAGTTGAACAATCATCGACGATGAGCATTTCCCAATGCTGATAATCCTGTTCTTGAACCGACTTTATCGTCGCACCAATACTTTCTGCGCAATTAAATGATGGAGTAATAACAGACACTAATTTATTTTTCATTAACGACCCCGTCATCACTTCGAAACGGGCATAAAATACCCCCTAAATAAGGAACTTAATGAGGATTTCCCCTCAAGCTGAAACTTACTTCTATTTTTTAAATAAAAATAACAGATTGCTGGTATCCCCAAAAACACGCCGAAAATCTGTCGGAACGCAACTCCTCGGCAAAGCAGTGCTTCTTCTGTATTAAACACTTTTCCAGAAGATAGTTTCGGATGATAACCAATCACTTGAGGACAAGACTCCAAACGCAACTTCTTATCGATTAATCTCGATAAAAAAACCGGTTCCTCACAAGCAGGAAGGCTTGTTCCAGCCCCAAGATACTCAGGAAAACAGACTCGACTATTTCGCAGCGATTCAAGCTTACAGGCCATTTCAATAGTCCCTGTCTTCAAAATAGTTTTTCTATTATGAACAATAATGTCCTTCGGATAGTCTTTGAGTAAGGCTCCGGTATCCGTATCGGCAATTTGAAAGGTTATGAGATCTGCTTTTTCCTGCGTTTCAAAGGCATTAATAACAAGCTGATAAATATTAGGTTTCAAGGTGACATCATCATCCATAAACA
The DNA here is from genome assembly GCF_900380485.1 of Shewanella algidipiscicola. NCBI lineage: Bacteria > Pseudomonadati > Pseudomonadota > Gammaproteobacteria > Alteromonadales > Shewanellaceae > Shewanella > Shewanella algidipiscicola. The sequence continues at coordinate 891,690 of NZ_OXJV01000001.1, forward strand.
AAATGTAGTCGCCAACGGCATTAGCAATAGCCACATTGCGACTCTTCGCAACTCCACTCCCTTCAAGCGCAATATAATGTATATCAGGCCTGTCATGGCAGAGTTGCTGAACTTCATCTTGAAACAATTCTGTTTCTACTTGATGCACAACAATATACGACAAACTAGGATGCTTGTGTTTTACAACATCTTTTACAGCAGATATTCGCTCTTTATAAGTAGATATCAGAATAGATAACTTATGCATGTTTGCCTTCAAAATGGGGATACCTCAGTTTAATCTCGAGCATTTAATTATGACTTTCTCAATCGTTTGGAGACACTTAGTCTAGTTCGCGTGATAAACGCGATTAGAATGCGAATACCTAAGCTTTTGGCATTCAAGGTTTTATGCATAGCGTTTGCTCTAACCAACCTTAAATACTCAATAAATAAATTACCACTTTGACTATTAAACAAGTGTTTAATGTCCCCACCAGATAATTCATAGTGCTTTATTATAGGAAATTGACGTAAGGCCCTATAAGCTGCGTTTAACTGCTCATCGCCATACACACTCGACACACTCGAAGAGTGTACCCTATACATCAGTAACTTATCAGCTAAATTGACAACCTTTAGCTGCTCTCGCCAACTAATTCTAAGCCAGAGTTCATAGTCCTCTGCGTGTTTGTATTCAGCATCGTAATTTAATATGTGCCCACAAACATCCACATTAAACATTACCGTAGGATGAGCAAAAGGAGAACCAAAGAGTAAAGATGCCTTCAACAACCCGTCATCACAAATAATTTTTCGGCTACCTATCTTGTTATCATTCTCATCAATATAGTAGTATCCAGTTCCCACCAGAGCGACCGACTTATCATTTAGCAGATGCTGAACCTGTTTCTCGATTCTGTTCGGATGAGCAATATCATCGGCATCCATACGAGCAATGAACTTACCTTTAGCCATTTGTATAAGCTGATTAAGGGTATAGACAAGCCCCCTATTTTCGCGACTAATAAACTTGACTCTATCATCGGCTTGTTGAAAAGCTTTGATAACGTTTCCACTACTATCTTGAGAGCCATCATCAATTATCACTAACTCAAGATTTGGATAGGACTGGGTCAAAATGCTGTCTATAGCGGAAGTTAAAAATTTCCCGCCATTATAAACAGGCATAATGATAGACACTAAAGGAGAGTCGCTCATTGACGTACCAACTTTACAAGCATTCTTTTAATATTATGAGTGTTAAATAGTCTGAATAGATCAAAAACCTTAATCTTGTTACCAGAGATAATAAGCAATTCACTTTCTATTGTTTTTAGGTGTTTTTTACTTAGAATATCCCTGTACTTAAACATAAACTGCTCGATACCCATTTGGGCCTTTTTTGAAGTGCTTATTCTCTCACTTTCATGGCTTATATCCATTATATAGTCAACCGAATCAAGCCCATATGCATCGCCAAACTTTTGCATTATTCTAATCCAGCAATCATAATCCTGCCAAGCGAGTAAATCTTCATCAAATAAACCAGCTTCAACAATTCGACTTCGCTCTACAAAAACCTGATTACCAACATAATTCTTATGTAATAGACGGTCGAGATCGAGCCGACCTTTTTGATTTTCACTATCTCTAGCATGAATCTTAGAAACTACTTTTCTTTGAGAATAATAGAATGAATATTGGCCATTATAGTTATTGATAAATGTGGAAATCCTTGTCGGCAAAAAAAAGTCGTCATCATCTAATCCCGTTACAAAGTGACCTGTACAATTCTGTATTGCTAGGTTTCTCGCATGATTAGCGCCTCGGGCAGTCTCTGTTCGAATATACCTGACTCTGTCATCGCGTAGCATAAGAGCGTTACAGATATCAGGAGTATCGTCGCTTGAACCGTCATCAGAGATAACCACTTCGATATTTTTATAATCTTGATTCAAAACTGAATATACAGCCCTAAAAAGAAGACAGCTTCTGTTATGTGTTGGTATATATACAGATACCTTTCTATCATTATCTTTCATATCTTAATAACTCAAATTCTAAATAGATCTCGTAAACAGGTTATCTAAAAATTAATTAACTTTTCTTAACCTTAATATGCCCGAGTCGATAGCACACCAGAATCAAACTCAACACCCAAATAAAATGAGTACTTAAATATTCTGAGCGATACAATGAAGTGATAACCATATGTATTGTAAGAAGTAACCCTGCCTCAACATATCTATCATTCATATACCCCTTAAGCCCATGATAAAGCAATAGAGCGAAAAATATTATGATAAAGCTTAATCCTACAAAGCCCCCCTCCCACAACATATCGAGATAAAAATTATTACTAATGCTAAATATGAAATCTTCTTTAGGAAGCCCAAATTCGGTAAGTACCCCCATGGTCCCCATACCATGACCGAAGATCAGCTGGCTAAAACCACTGTTAGCTATTAGTTGAATCAGTGACACCAAAAATTGACCACGAGAAGATTGACCAGCGGCCTCACCTTGTACTTTGTAATAAAGAAACTCTAAAAGTACATCGCCAACAAAAATGATGAAAACAAAACAAAGAAACATGCCAAAGATAAAAACAAAATCATGCCCCTTTAACACACCTTTCATTAAGCTACGGAAAAGAGATAAGATCCCATATACAAAGATGAGCAATAGCAAATTGATATACACGCCACCAGAAAATGAAAAAAGCACGACAAACAGACCTAACGCATAAAGAGTATACTTAATATTTCTCCCGCCTATAACTAAACCAGTAATAATTAAATACTCTATTAATAGCGGCGATAGAAAGTTAGGTTCTTCAGCGATTGAGGTTAATCGTTTAGGCACTACAGAGCGAATCGCACTTGGAACGCCATGCATCCAATCACGTGTTTCGATAAAAAATGGAACGCCAACTAAATTACCAATAAATTGCAAAATACCAAGAAGAACGAAAACTAACAAAATAAAGAAAGCAACTCGTAAGGCTTTTTCTAATTGTTTTGCATCACTAGAGGCGAGCCATATATTTACCAAGTAGACCATCATCAAAACCGTAATAAAGGTAAATAATCGTCCAATTATGACAGAGTCAATATATTCCCCCGTTAGATGCTCCCTCGTGAGCAATATAGCAAAAAGGGCAATGACAAAGGCTGCGACATAACACAGGCTAGAATAGAGAGCTAGAGACCAAAATCTATTTTTCTTTGACAGTAAGCTACTAAGAAAAATTACCATTGAAGCTAATAAAAAAATAGAAACAATAACAACTTTATTCCATTGGGTTGTGGATAGTGGCCCCACTATAAGAAATAAGAACATAAATATAGACAACAATCTATATTGGGTCATTTTCCAAAACATCTGTAGTTACTTTCTCGCCAGAATATGACGAATCAAAGCAATCAAAAGTGCTAAGAATCCCCCGATAAACGTCCCCAAAATACATATAATAGCTCTGCGAGGAGAGTCTTTCTCTTCGGGAACAACCGCAGGATCGATTACCTTGAACACATACTCCTCTTGAACCTCTGCAAGCATCAGCTTTTTAGTTTGCTCCTCTACCAGCTGATAAAAAACCTTTTGCATTTCAGCAACTTGCGTGGAGTTTATTTTTTCATTAATATAGGCAATATTTGCGGTAAACTCCTTTATATCCCCCTTCTTTATCCATTGATTCAAGTCATCCACCAACCAATCAGCCCATTGTTGTGCTAAATACGGTGATTGTGACTCTACCGATAATTTGATGAAGCCGCCCATTTTCAACCGTTCATAATCAACTATCAGCTCAAATTCTTTATAAGCCTCCCATGCAGTAGGGATCACTGACTTGCCTTCAGCAACAGGACGAATCCACTTATGGGAGCTTTCATCATATAGATCAGACTTAATGACGACTTCTCCACTAAGTGCATCCCAGCGCTCCATAGCCATTAACGGGATAAGTATGTTTCGTTTGTCGATAAAGTGTTGTGTAAATTTGCGCGATTTCAGCGTCTCTAGTGCCAAATCCACTCTTGAAGCTCCCTGCTTACCCACATTTATCCCTGCCATAGCAGCTATCCCGCCCAGCTGATTAAGTGCACCAGACATCTGCGAGTCTTCAAGAGCTGGAGCCAATAGAACCTCCGCTTTGTATAGGTTGGGCAAAGAAAGAGCAAACAGCACTGAGGCTACTGCGAATATTGTAGTGATAATTATGATTAAAAATTTCTGACGCCACAAAGATGTGAGTAAGTCTTTTATATCAATCTCTATTTCTTGCTTTTGCATAATTATGTTCTATGAATACGTGAGCGATAAAAGCTCAAAAAATTCTTAATTTCCTTGTATAAATAAGCTCTAAATGAAAAATATAATGAAATTTAATACACTAAATATCATCATATTTCCATATTGCATCATCAACAGAGGATCCCATATAAATAACGAGTTTTAGTAAGCCCTGTTACAGCTAGTTTCATTGCATAGCGAAAACCGTAGTAAGTATAACCTATTCAATATTAACGATAAAAACCTTAACAAAATATCGAACTACGTTCTACGCATTAAATTTCTAAAGGTTGAAATAATTTGCCAAGCATGCTGAATCGCATAACTATAAAGTGCAAATATAACAAGAAAGCCGATAAACATAATGGCTTCAGGTACCTGATAGAGTTCAGATAAAACGCCTATAAAAGCAAATAAACTTGCACAAGCACTAATGATAGCTAACGACTGTAACGGACTAAATCCAGCTCTCATAAATATATGATGTAAATGATCACGATCAGGCTTAAAGGGGGAGTCGCCTTTATTGATTCTTCTTAACATTATCGCAGCCATATCCATCAAAGGTATAGCGATAAGATAGAGCGCTGTGACAGGTCTGAATGCATTGACATCACGATCAACTCCAATGACAAGAAGCCAGACCACTGTCAGACCAATTAACATACTTCCAGCATCACCCATAAATACTTTTCTAAGTATCTTATTAGGCCAGCCTAAGTTAAACATTAAATACGCAACCAAAGCTGCAATAAACAACAGAGGCAAAAGATACCAATCACTCCCAACTCGACTCAACAAAAAGGCTAAGCCAGCAAACGTTATTAGGCTAAGCATTCCGGCTAAACCATCTATACCGTCAACCATATTGAAGGCATTAATTGCTCCGATCACAGCAATAACAGTGATAAATGCGCCAACAAAGCCAAGCGAAATGAGACCAAAGCCTAACAAATCTCCGAGATCTTTCAAATACAACCCGGCACCAAAGATCATCATTGACGCGACTATCACCTGAGCAACCAAACGATATCGTACAGGTATATCGTATTTATCGTCTAATATACCGATAAACAGGATTAATGAAGCTGAGACGAGATAGATATTAAGCGACTGATTATCAGGGATAAAAATTAAGCTAGTTGTCATAACACTAAGATATATTGCAAATCCGCCAATCAATGGCACCCTACCGTTATGCTGTTTTCGCCCTGTAGGGATATCAACTAAACCTACTTTCTCAGCCACGGGAATAATCCATCGTATGACTAAGAATGATACAAAAAAAGAGCAACTCAGGGGGATCAAATAATCCATGAACGCTTTCCTTATTTACTTACACAAATGGAACACTATACATTGGCGACAATTAGCATCGCTTCTTTTACATAAAGTATATGCAAAAGCGTTTCTATAACGCTTTTGCACTGAGTTAATGCTTACATTAAGATTTCCATCTTCTACTTACAGATTAGCAATAGCGGCAAATGCGACAGCTGTGTTATAAACGATACTAGTAACCTGTGACCAAAGCGATAAGTTATCTTTATATTCGGTGTCCAATGGCACAATAATAGTATCTCCTGGCTGTAGCTTATCTTCACTGCTAAACCAAATTGAACGACTAGGCAGCATAACGGAACCATTTGCTTTTACTACATAGGTTCTTCCATCATCGGCGCGTTCTCTGACACCCCCAGACATATTTAAGTACTGATCAATTGTTAACCCTTCTTTATATCTATGAGTCGCTGCATGCTGTACTTCGCCCATCACAGCAATCGTTTGTTTGGTTGATGGGACATAAAGCACATCAGAATCTTCTAACTGAAGGTCTGCCTGCTCAATTCCAATTGAGATGGCGGACAGATCAACAACAAGACGACCTACCGCTTCTATATTTTCAAGATCAGCTAGCATCATCTGAGCATCTGCGTAATTGACTACATCCCCACCTTTAGATACACCACGGGTGGCTAAATCTCGGCGCAGCTGGTCGGCCAACTTTTTAATTTCCAGCTGCTCTTGCTGGCGGATCGATTCTCGTACAAACACCGCCGAAGGAAGATAAGCAAAACTAGTAAAGCCACCAGCCCTTTCTATCACTTCTTTAAGGGTTTCACCGCGCCTAATGTTATAAACTCCAGGGAACTTAACCTCGCCACGAATTTCTACGGATTTATTCTCTTGCCATTCTGGCGTGGTCATAACGGTGAGAATATCTCTGCCTTTCAACAGAAGATTTGAGCTATCTTCACCATTAAGTGCCGAAAGAAGTTCTATATTTTTATGGATAATACTCGAACCGTCGGCGAGAGTAATGGTGCGAGTCAATTCTGCTCTTGCTGTGTATGCCCCCTCTTTCAACCCACCAGCGGCTTTAACTATCTCAGAGACTCGAGCATTGACAGCAAGCGGATAAATTCCCTCGTGATAAACCTGTCCTTTGACTGCAACTACCGGCACATCTTCGCCAAAACGATTCTGATGATTCAGCTTCATAATGATCGGATAAAGAAGCTCACTTCGGTTCATCAAGCCACTGAGCTTAATAAGTTCAGGATCTTCAAACAAGTTTGCCATCATCCTGTTGACTTCACCTTTAATCGCTAACGCTTCGTCATCCTCTACCTGCTCTTTAGCGACAACCACTCCACCTAGTTGGCTGCGGTTAGTTAACTTTTGATTTTCTAACTGAGAGAAACCTGCTTTAAAAAGATCTTTTGACAAAGAACTATCACCAACAAGTTGTACGACTTCCTCAACCCTATCTCTAACAAGCTTATTAAGCTCAAAGCGATTTTGTGAATCATCACTAAAGTTAAACACCATCACTATGTCTCGAGGACTTAATTCTAAATCTTGATTTTCTGATTTATTGATAATCGCTCGAGAGGGTGCAAACTGGTGTACCTCGATATCGCCATGTTTGTTTATTTCACGAATAATGATGGCATAATCTAGATCGGCTGAAGGCAGGAAATCCCCCCAGACAGAGGGAAGTAGATCGCTAATTTTTTGTCCTTGATACCATTGATACTTGCCAGGACGAACGACGGCACCGATAACAGTGACCGCATCTTCAAATTGACTTGTTGCAGTCTTCACTTTAATGATGTCACCGGCTTTAGCTTTCTCTGCTCGGCCTTTATCTGTTGTCAAATCTACATTCTTTATCGATTTTAAACCTTGTTCATTGTATCTCTCAATACTGCTGCTTCTAGGATAAGCGTCACCTTTAAGGCCGCCAGCCATGGAGATAACCTCTTCCATGGACTCATTACCTTTAAGCTCATAAATTGCCGGACGTCTAACTTCACCATCGACAGAGACTAGGCCACCAACAGAAGGAATGAACACCACGTCACCGGAATGCAAGCGCATATCATTCGATGCGTCACCACGCATCAGTAGATCGTAAAGGTCTAATGTGCCTATAAGCTCACCTTTACGTCTTAGCTGTATATTTCTTAACGACCCAATTTCAGCAATACCACCAGCCACAAACAATGCCTGAGTTATTGTAGAAAGGCTGGAGACAGTATATGAACCAGGTTTATAGGCATCACCGGCTATAAAAATACGAATTGAGCGCAGCTCACCCATAGTGATATTAGATTCGACACCTATCATCTGCTGCTTAATACGCGCAGAGACGGCTTGACGCATGTCTTCAAACTTTAAGCCTAATACAGAGATAGGACCCAGTTCAGGGAATTGAATATTGCCATCGCGGCCAATAATTAGGTCATACTCTTTATTCTCTTTACCATAAAGCTGCACTTTTATCGTATCACCAGGACCGACTAAGTACTCACTCGGTATCGGTATATCTGATACAGGGGCAAAGCTTACCGGCTCACCCTCGAACAAATGATAACCATAAGGCTTTAACTCTTTAGAGTCCTTATCTTTTTGCTCTTTTAAGAATGCATTGACTTCTTTGATAATAATCTGTTGTTCTTTGAGTTCTTTGAGCTTTTTATCTTCATCTTCATCGGCTCTAGGTATTACTACAGGCTGATTAATTAGATCCTTTTTTGCATCAGTTATTTCACCGTTTAATACAGCAGGATCGAGCCCATACTGCTTGGCAAGTCTTTCCTGTTCAGCTTTAGATAAAGTTTTAAATTGCTCTATCATCTGAGGAGATGGAGTAATGGCTTGGACCGCACCACTGAATAAACATATAATCCCTATGCCTGCTATGATTATTTTTTTTACTTTGTGTAACACCCGAATCTCCAATAATCTGACTCATACAACCATCCGGTTGGACTAAGGCTAAAATACCAGTAGATTATAAAGTTATAAGTCTACCTCGAAGCTCTTCCTTGAAATCGCCAAATGGTACTAGCGATTTTTTACTAAATTTTGCTAAAAAATGAAGCAACAAATTACTTCTTAAAAATTTCGCACGATTATACGCCTTTCATCAACTCAGTACAGCACAACATCTATGCATCCCATAAAAATTAATCGAATGCGATGTCTCTGGAAACTTGTTGACCAAATCGAAACAAGATGTCTGTTAAAAGTACCTATTACATACACCGAGAGCAGCGACAAAGTCATCACTAAAAAATGGCTACAGCCGCTTGCACCTCAATAAACCAGATATGTGACAAATGGTCATCTGAGAAACGCAGCGGTGAAAGCGTTTAATGGTCGGCCGATTGAAAGAATGGCAGCAAGAACGAAGGTCATCACATGCATTCTCTATTTGAAACAGTGATGCATCAGTTCATTTAAATTACATACGACGTTGTTTAGACATTAACATCTGCCCACACTTTTTTAAATGCAATTAGAAATAGAGAATGCAAGCCTAAATCAATGATATTAAAAACATTTTTACACCTCACCATCTTATTATTTAACGCTTTTCACTTATATGTTAAATTGACTTTTAGGGGCTTAAAAGTGTATACAAGGTGGGTTTAAAACAATTTAACACGTTTAGATATTAATAAATAACAAAAGTCTGCAACAGATAGACAACTAAAAACTTGAATGATTTCTTTAACTTAAAATCAGATCATCTCAAGTAAACGTCAGTTGTTAAGGCATTGATAATATTAACAACAAATTTTTCTACATAGATACTGTTATGTAGGCAATCACAAGCGAAGGTGGGAAAACTTACATGAGCGCAGCAAAACCTCAAGGTACGATGCTCGGGCATCCTAAAGGGCTGTTTCTGTTATTTACAACAGAGTTATGGGAACGGTTTAGTTATTACGCAATGCGTGCGATTTTGGTGCTATATCTAGTCGATGCAGTTCAATCACAAGGTGGACATGGATTGGGCTGGACTCAAGCCGATGCGCTCTCCTTATATGGTACCTTTACAGGTTTAGTCTATTTAACGCCACTGCTCGGTGGTTGGTTAGCCGATAATATTTTAGGTCAACGTAAAGCTATCTATATTGGTGGCGCACTGATGGCCATTGGCCAGTTTGTTCTGGCCGCACCTCATAGCTGGATGCCAGGTTTAGAAACAACGGTATTTTATATCGGTCTTGGTACGCTAATTTTTGGTAATGGTCTGTTTAAACCCAACATTTCAACTATGGTTGGTGATTTATACGAAGAAGGTGATCATCGTCGTGACGGCGCATTTACTATCTTCTATATGGGTATCAACTTAGGCGCTGCACTTTCAGGATTTATCGTTGCCTGGGCTTACACGACTTTTGGTTACACTCAAGTGATCGATGGACAAGAAGTGTTTGTTAATAACTGGCAAGCTGGCTTCTTCTGCGCCGGTGTCGGTATGGTGATATCGCTCATTATTCAGTTTCTGTTCGCACAAAAATTATTAGGCGACATTGGTACTGTTCCCGCAGCTAAATTAGAAAAACAAAATGCAGAAGCTAGAGGTGAGATCCGTAAAGAGCCCTTAACCAAAGTCGAACGCGATCGAATTAAAGTGATCATGGTTATGGGCCTATTTACCATCATTTTCTGGGCAGGTTTCGAGCAGGCTGGTGGCCTGATGAACTTGTTCACTAATGATTTTACCAACCGTATGATTGGCTCATTTGAAGTGCCTACTACCTGGTTCCAATCACTTAACGCTATATTTATTGTGGTCTTTGCTCCTGTAGTGGCTTCTATTTGGATTCATTTAGGTAAAAAAGAACCCAATTCACCGGTGAAGTTTGCCCTTGGTTTAACCTTATTGGCCATCGGTTTCCTATTTATGATTGGTGCCGTACTCGAGATGGGTGGCGATGCGAGCGCTAAATCAAGCATGTGGTGGTTAGTCGGTGCATACTTCTTCCATACTATGGGTGAGCTGTGCTTATCACCTATTGGTTTATCTATGGTGACCAAACTGGCACCGCTGCGTATTGCATCACTCATGATGGGTGCATGGTTCCTGTTTATTGCAGCTGCAAATAAAATTGGTGGTCTTGTCGGCTCCTTAATTGGTCCTGGTGGCTCGGCAGAAGATCAACTGGCTAACGCTATGTCTATCTTTGCGGGTATTGCCATTACAGCAGCGATTTCAGCGGTTATCCTTTACTTTATGGCGGACAAACTTGTCGACTGGATGCACGGCGCTGAAGATAGCCCTAAGACTGAAGAAGAAGCTTTAGAAGCTGAGATTGCAGTGACGGCTGAACATGAAGCGATAACAGTTAAAAGATAAAAGATAACGATATAACTAAAACGCCTTACTAGACTTAGTAAGGCGTTTTTTTATGTCTTAGATTTGATGTCAGCGGATGTGTAGGCTTAAATTAAGCCAGTTAACAACTCATCTGTACATAACCACCTGGCGCAATTGTGGTTTCATAGGTTAAGCCAACAAAATGATTGGCCAAAAGCATGGCTTTATGTTCACTACCACTTGAGACAATACACAAACGTTCTGCTGGTAATAAGTCTCTAAACTGGATACTAGGCTGACCCCAATCAAAAATACCCAACTGCAAGGCATCAGGCATAGCTAGTGGTAATAACCCCTCATCATTACGGATATAACATCTCAGCCCTTTACCAGCTTGAGCTATTGAAGCGCGATAATGGGTTAACTCCACCACCACATAAATAAGGTCAACATAAATATTCAAGCCAGACTTACTGAGCCTGTCGTTGAGATAGCTGAGCATACTAAACGGCTCGATAACCGTGTGGCTATTACCGTTACGAAAGAGTTTTAATTTTTGGTTCACAAAACTTTTAAGTAGTACACTGGCAAACGCTGAACGATTATCCTGCGGATGAAAATGAGCCATATACATAATTTGATACTGCTCACCAACATTTGCACTATCGATAAAGTAAGCACTAACGTCGTCATTCTTGAATAAACTATAGTCGATGGTAGCTTTGGGATAATCAATTGCTGATGGGGGAAAGAGTTGTTGCTGCACACTTTTGGCTGCTTCAGCGTTTTGCTCAAGTAAATTTAGGTGCTCTTGTAATTCTTGATAGGACAGTTCTTCTAGATCATCAAGCTTCACATCTTGTTGACGCGGGCCGTCGATACATTGGTGAATGGCATTTTCAATCAAAAAAAGATCGTTGACAGGCTTCACAAGATAATCGCTAGCGCCGATCCGCAGCGCTTCGACAACATCGGCCATCACCTGATTGCCCGAAATAACGATTGATAAGGTATCAGGCTTACGCTTAACCATCTGCTTTAGCATGTCTAAACCGCCTAGGATCGGCATACTTAAATCCGCTAATACGATATCAAAATCAGTCTGGCTAAAACGCGCTAATCCCTGACGACCATCATCGGCCTCGACAACCGTGGCTCCTCGGCTCGAGAGAAAAGCGGCGACCACACTGCGAAAAACCGGATCATCTTCAACCAACAATATCACTAGATCTTCTAACGCCATTGAGCTTCCTCATGCTTTGCACAGCGACAAAGCTAACTAACCTAGTACATCTTTGTACGTGATAATAAGCAATAAAACTCACCCCTTAAGCATGATTGGTTAATCAAGGGGCGAGTGATCCGCTAATCTAACTCTTTCATATATTCATCGAGCAGCTCATCATCATCGGTCGAGACAGGTACATCTCCGTCATAGACTTTATAGTCTAAATGTTGAAAATAAGCTTCTTTAACAAAAGCATACGGGTCTAATGCGTTATCCACTAAGCGCTCTTGATCGATTGCAGAAGCACGTCGATGCAAGTTTTTTAAGCCCCATTTAGCCAGTGACTGCCACATAGTGAGTTCTGATAATGGGAAATAGAGCCCATCAACCCAATCAGAGGCTAATTCACGCGTCACATAAGGCCCTAAGAAAGGCGCCATAAAATAGGGACCGTTTGGCACGCCGTAATAGCCTAGTACCTCACTAAACTCATCTTGCTTACGTGGTAGTCCCATCATATCGGCCACATCAACTATCCCGAGCAAGCCCAATGTCGTATTAATGGTAAAGCGACCACCAGCATTCGCTGCCCAGCCCCACTTACCTTGTAAGGCATTGTTGACCAAGGAACTTGGCTCTTCAAAATTCTGTACGAAGTTATTAACCCCAGTTTTTACCGGGCGTGGCAAGTAATCATTATAGCCGTGGGCGACAGGACGGTATAAATATCTGTCTAAGTATAGATAGTTAAAATCCCACATAGCACGGTTAAAGCTCTCGAAAGGATCTCTGTCATCATTATAAATAATAGACACTTCTGTGGCGCTTTCCTTAGCACTAGCTTCATCTTCTTGTGGCGTTTGGGCTGCCAATGGCGCCCCAAGCAATAGCAGGCTCAACGCACTCCATTTATACTTCATATAACTCGGATTCCTATACAGTATTGCCTATAGCTAAAGTCATCTGTACTTATGACGATATAGGTAATACTAGACTACACAGTTTGCTTTTCCTTTCAGACCGCTAAGGATACTCAGCAAAATGACTAGGTCAAATTGAAATTTGTAAAATGTCTTTAAACACTTCATCATTTGGGGCAGCCACTTGAGTCAAAATAGCATTACAACGCCTGTAACCACGGGCGCAGGGACACAAAAACCCGGCACGCCCAGTGGCAATAAAGCAGAGGTACTCATTCCGGTTGAGATCAAACGTACCGCCGAAGGCGATTCAATAAAGCTTAATAAACATGATTATCGCATCGATTATTCTCGCCGTGTTGATCGCCAAGCACTGAGCAGGATTGATACGCAACAAGTTGTGGTCACTCGGGTTGTGCCCTCCACGGCGGCATCAGCCAATTTAAGCGCGACATTACAATTACTGGGCAATACCTATAACGAACCAATTCCCGCCCCTTTGCAGGCTTACATTAAGGGAAATCGAGTCAATCTTGCACAGCTAACTCAGCTAGCAACAAGAGTACAAGGCTACCCCCTTGGTGAGGCGAAAGTGGTAGCGGGTATGGTTAGCTTGGCAGGTGCTCTCGCCTTTACCTCTGGCAATAGCAACTTACCCTCAGGCACCTATAGCGCAGCTATCATAATGGAAAACGGACAATTACAATTAAGTTTAACAACCAAACTTGATCAAATAGCCGTTACCTTGCTCCCTGTAGTGTTAAATCAAGCACCAAAACAAGACGTAACCAACCAACAACTGCTCACCCTTCCCTCACTGACGAGCACTTACAGTCAGCTGAGTCAGCAACTTGCAGCACTTGCTGTGCCTCAATCACAAATTGCCAGCTTACACACCGCATTATCTGGGCTAAAAGTGCCAGACAGATTGGCAGAGGGACACTTAACGGCCCAGCGTCCAGCAGGTATGGGTCAGCTTTTAGGCCCCATCACGGCACCAAGTGATGCACTTAGCAAGACAAACCTGTTTCAAATGGCAGCAAGCATTAGCACCTCACTCACCGATGCCAATCGAGTATCACCAATGCTAAACGGCATTAGCCAATTGATGCTAAAACCAAAATCACTCGCATTACCAGTGAATGACACCAACCGTCAAACAGTCAACACCTTAGGAAAAGCAGCATCGCCCCCCTTACATCGAGGATTGACCCAAGCCATGCAGCAAATGGCAGGAAGCGAAGCCACCCGCAATACTGACACAGTAAAAATAGCGACTGAGCAATCCCTTCTAAGCTTAGTTAAGCAACAATTAGCGCTTGCCTTTCCACGTCCATTAGCCGATCTCGCCGTACCAAGCCTTGTGCAACGAGAACTCATTGATACATTAGCTGGGATAACCCCACCAATCTCCAATCATACTTTAGGTAATAGCAGCCATAGTGGCACTATTGCGGTGCTCTTTCAGTTATTGTTAGGTCGTAATCTGCAGCAAAATACTCAGGTCGACGCCAATAAGTACCTCCAACAATTACAGCGACAAATTGGCGTTAGCTCAACATTACTTAGATTGTTAGATAAAGCCGGAACTGGAGAATCAATGGGTAAGCTGTTATCAGGGCTCTCCTTGTACCAGCAAGCCAGCAGTGATAACAACCAAGACATTAACTGGTATTTTGCCTTACCTTACACCTTAGACAACAAGCAAGAGGAACTAGAAGGCCACTTTGAACAAACCCCACAAGATTCAGATAAACATGATAAATGGCGTTTACAGCTTAAGTTTAACTTATCCAGTGGCAGCCTACTGATCAATGCTGATATCAAACAACAGCAACTTAGCCTGAGTTTTACCGCAGATAGCAAGCCACTGCTCACAACGATTAATCTCCGCCTTGAATCACTTCAGCAAAAGTTGTCCAGTATCGGTATGCAAAGCGTTAACATTGTCACCCAGCAAAGCCAGGTGCCTGCCAGCCTGTTACCTGGTGAACACTACTTAGTCAAAATTAAAGCATAGGTAAAGCTCATTATGTCGACCAAAGATAACAATACACCGGCATCAACCCAAGCGGTTGCATTAAGCTATGATGGTATATCTAGTCCGAAAATCACCGCCAAAGGCAGTGATTTAGTGGCGGCAGAGATCATCGCCTTAGCGAAAGAGTCTGGCATTTATATTCATCAAAACCCCGACCTGAGTAATTTTTTACAAAAGCTTGAGATTGGTGAAGAAATTCCAAAGGAGCTTTACCTGCTTATTGCCGAGTTAATCGCTTTTGCCTATATGTTAGACGGTAAATTTCCCGAGCGCTGGGATAACATGCACCATAAAATCGTCCAAGAAGCTTAAGATCGGTTAAACCTTGATGCTTTTTTACCACAGTTGCAATTTGAGTTATTGGCGATTTGAGGTATGTGATACCTATCAATGACTTGAGTTTTTGGCGATATGGTAAGGTAAACAATGATAACGGCGCATTCTCTTTCAAGAAGCTGTAATACGGTAAAAAACAAGAAGCCCTGCTTTTTGGTAAAGGCTTTCAATGCACTTATACAGCGATTGCGCTCATTGCTGGCATTGATACGTGGTGCGACTTTTTTGTTTAAACTAAGTGATCCTATCCTTGCCCTGACCATGGCTCGCTTTAACCTTGCGCGAAAAGTATTACATTTGAAATCTTAGCTCGACAACACAGCGCAGCCTAGATGATGACTCTCCCTCCTCATTTGGCTGGCACCTAAAGTACCAGCACATGTTGAACTAGCCTTTACCATGTAACCTAAGCAGCAATTCCGCTTCAGCTTTAGGTAATTCACATTCTGCCACCAGCTCTTCAACGCCAGCGCCCAACGATACCATTTTCATCGCTCGGGAATAGAGCCGCGCTTGAGGATCTTGTTGGCTGGTTTCATCAATTCTAGCGTCTTGCTTTGCGAGTCGTTTTTCCAATTCTAACATCCGGCGGCCAACACCTATGGTGCCGCTACGTAACTCTTGCAATTCACGTTTAACCGCTTCGCGCTGGCGATCACTTTCCTTGACTAATAACGTCAGCGCTTCTACTTTGGAGCGTAATTTAGCCGTTTGTTTTTGCTGATATAACACTAACCCTAAACAAGCAACGACATAGAGCAATGCCGCGATTAAGATTTCATCGGCTATCATATCTGGTTCCACTCCATTTATTGATATAACTGATACGCAAGGATCGTAAAACCACAATCATGCTATGAGTGTTGTCATTATACTAAAAAGCCATCGGTATTCGCGATGGCTTTTACACTAACAGAGTAATACTCTGAATAGATAAATCTATTATAATTGAGTGAGTTCCATCCACTCTTCATCGGATAATAGCTTATCTAAATCAACCAAAATCAGCAGTTCATTATCTCGATTACTGACGCCTTGAATAAACTTAGCGCTTTCTTCAGTGCCCACATTCGGCGCGTTGTCGATATCAGAAGCTCGAAGGTAGACCACTTCAGCAACGCTATCGACCAAAATACCAATCACTTGCTTTTCAGCTTCGATGATCACGATACGGGTAGAGTCATCTACATCAGATGAAGCCAAGCCAAAGCGTGAACGAGTATCGATAACAGTAACCACATTACCGCGTAAGTTAATGATACCCAATACGTAATGCGGTGCACCTGGTACCGGAGCAATTTCGGTATAGCGCAGCACTTCTTGAACCTGCATTACATTAATGCCGTAGGTTTCATTGTCTAAACGGAAAGTAACCCACTGCAACACTTCATCATCTTTACTTGCAGCCACTGCCGCGACGTTTCTTACATCTGCCATATAAACCTCAGTCAATAGAGTCCTGACTACTTAATCCTAAATTCAATAATTCAATCAATGCTTGCACATGTAATATGCCGCACATCTGCTCTTTCACTACGCCAGCTAACCATGGGCGTTTACCCGCTTTGGTGCGCCAGTTAACTTCCGATTTTAAAATTTTAACCGAGTTGACCAGCGATTCGCACGCCAATCCCCAATTACTGTTCTCTAGCAACACAATATATTGGTAATTAACCGATTGTGCTAGCTTGTCATCGTATTTTTCGGGCATCACCCAAGCACAGGTATCGACCACGTTGAGCTGCGAGTCCCGGTGCGCTTGGACACCATAATACCAATTAGGCCTCCCCATTATATGGTTAACCCGCTCAATTTTGACTATGCCACCTAAACTCACTAATGGAACGGCAAGGGTCAAACCAGCCACTTTAAAAAATAACACCTGAAATTGTTCATCTAAGGTGTCAATTAACGACTCCGTTATCCCAGGTGGCGTTGCGCCGGTTTGGGTTGGTGGCACAACAACTTGCTGAATATCTTTATCTTGTTGGCTGTCCAACTTAATACTAGTGGAAATTTCTAGCTTTTCTTTGATTTGTGGCGCAACCACCGATGGTTTTTTAGTTGCTATGGCCGCGACAGCTTCGGCAAGCTTTATCTTAGGTTGGGTACTTAACTGCACCTTAGGCTCGGCCTGTGCGGTCACAAGTTGAGTCTCGATATCGCTCCCATGAGCTCCAGCAACTGGGGCTAGCAGTTGAGCTAACGATTTTTTATTCGCTTTGTGACTGGCAAACGAAACCCTTGCTGTCGTTTTCGGCTGCGTTAAGGCCGGTTTCACCTGCGGCGAAGAAGTAGATAGCTCCTCAAAGCTTGTTAGCTTATCGGGTTGATTGGTTACCGTCGGCTTATTGCTGACTTCGCAGCTATCACTCACATCGTCCGCTAATAATAATGCAAAATAGTCTAATACCGCATCATCAGTTGAGTTTGACATGGGCAAACTCCTTACTGGACAAATAATCTAGCAAGCGATCATAGGCTTTTACTCCACGAGAGTGAGCCGCATAGTGCGATGCTGGAAGATGAGCTAAGCTCGCGTCTCTGAACTTGGTATCTATGGGAATGACATCTGGCCACAACGCAGCACCGTAATCGGTTTCTAGCTGTTGTAGTGCCGATGAGGACGCTTTAGTACGTCGGTCATACATAGTCGGAATAACAGTGTAGCTATATGTTATCTGTTTCGAACGCCCCATTAAAATCATGGTTTTCACCATTCTATCGAGGCCTTTTATCGCTAAAAACTCAGTTTGTACTGGCACCAATATATGCTCACTTGCAGCCAATGCATTGACCATCAATACCCCGAGAACCGGTGGGCAATCGATTAATACCGTATCGTAATCCTCGGCCACTAAAGCTAACAATTTTTTTAAGATAAGCCCCATACCTTCTTGATGACCTAAGGAGCGATCTAATGTGGCCAGTGCCATGGTTGCTGGCAGTAAGCTTATCCCCTCGACTTTAGTGGATACTATATGGCTAGATACCTGCGCTTTAGTCAGGGCTTTATGATTTAAAAACAGATCATATAAAGACGCAGACACCGCCTCAGAGTCAATACCCAGATAGTAGCCCAGTGATGCATGAGGATCGGTATCGACCATCAGCACACGCTGCTCACGCTTTGCTAACGCACCGGCAAGGCTTACTACCGTTGTCGTTTTACCGACACCACCCTTTTGGTTTGCTATGGTCCAGATCTTCAACAAAAACCCCTTTATATCGTCATATCGTCCAGCGTTGGCTAGTTTACTGACTTAATTATCATCACGCGTAGTCACTCTAATGCCACCATGGGGCAAGGTGATAACCTTAACACCATCTTTACTTTCTGGCAGCTCATCGGCTTGAGTTTTGATAACGACGTCGCTATTTTCAGACCCATGCACTGCTGTCGTATTAGGTTGCGGCATAGTCAATGCCTTAACATTATTATCTAAGTGGGACGGCGGCGCAGCCCCGCCCATTTCCACCCGCACTTGCGAGCCTGGCTTAGCTTGATCGATAATCGACTGCGTCACCTTAGGGTTCGCAGCCATCCAATCGGCTAGAGGTTGCGCCTGCTCCTCGGGCACCATGAGCAGCACTTGGCTATTTTCAAGCTCTGTAATTTGAGCTTCTAATAAACTATTCTTGTGGCGCATATCGAAATACAGCGCCCCTGTAACCACAGTGCTCATGGTCAATAAAAATAACCACAACAAGAGTGTGGTACTGGGCTGTTGCTTAGCCACGCGCGCTCTCGGTCAAAATAGCTTCTGCCATATCATCAAGGGCTAAGGACTTACTCGATATACCCGCAGCGGTTACCGCTTGCGGCATACCGTAGACGACACAGCTGGCTTCATCTTGTGCCCAAATAGTCGCCCCCATATTTTTCAGCATTCTTGCCCCCTCGCGTCCATCGGCGCCCATACCAGTGAGAATAACGGCAAGCGCATCGCCACCCACTAACTTTGATGCCGAAGCAAACGTAATATCGACACAAGGTTTGTAATTCATAT
Source organism: Shewanella algidipiscicola (assembly GCF_900380485.1). NCBI lineage: Bacteria > Pseudomonadati > Pseudomonadota > Gammaproteobacteria > Alteromonadales > Shewanellaceae > Shewanella > Shewanella algidipiscicola. Next base: position 911,122 of record NZ_OXJV01000001.1, read on the forward strand.
CGGCACTACCAGCGATAATTTTAATACGCCCATAAGCGCCACTGCGCTCAAGCATCATTTGCATCCCGCCTGGAGCTAAATAAGCACAACCAGCCCGTAGCTGATCACCATTTTCAGCCTCTTTAACATTAATGGCGCAGAGGCCATTTAAGCGAGCAGCAAAGGCAGGAGTAAATGCCGCTGGCATGTGCTGTATCAGTAAAATCGGATGCGGATAACTCGCGGGTAATTTAGTTAAAATGCGCTGCAAAGCCACCGGGCCACCCGTTGATGTACCAATAAGCAATATCTTGTATTTTTTACCACTAGCGCGATGCGGTGTTTGGCTACGTAGTGAAGGTCTTACCGGTTGTACCACTTCTCGACCCGCCGCGGCACCAGTCATATTCGGTCTAGTCGAAGGGCTCACTGGCGCAGGGCGTGGCGCAATGGGTCGATAAATTCGACGTCGACCCAAGGCTTTTATTCGCTGCTGTAACAATAGAATGGCGTCATCTTTATTAGTGGCGATATCTTCAAAACGTTTTGGAAGAAAGTCGAGCGCGCCAGCTTCTAACGCATCTAACGTCGCTTGAGCACCATCGTGAGTCAAAGAGGAAAACATCAAGATAGGTGTCGGACACTTCGCCATGATCTGACGCACGGCCGTAATACCGTCCATCACTGGCATCTCGATATCCATGGTGATCACTTGAGGCTTGAGCTGTTCGGCCAGCTTAACCGCTTCAGCGCCATTAACGGCGGTACCTATGACTTCTAAATCAGGATCTTTGCTTACGATCTCACTGACTCTTCGACGAAAAAAGCTCGAATCATCGACAACTAATACTTTAATGGCCATTCAATTTCCTATCGACAGCATGTGTCTGTTAGTAATAAAGCGCGACCCCATTACGGTGCCACGCTTAGTTACAATCAGACTGTATTACCAAGGTTACTGCTTATTTTTAGCGTAATGCTTTAATAATCCTGGGACGTCTAAAATCAGTGCAATACCACCATCAGAGGTGATCGTCGCACCCGCCATTCCTGGCGTCCCATGAAGCAAGGTCCCTAGAGGTTTAATCACCACTTCTTCTTGACCGATCAAGGAGTCAACCACAAAACCTATCTGTATCGTACCCAACTGGACAATTACCACATGACCATGCTTCTTATCGCCATGTTTAAAACCGCTCATTTTCCTGTTAAGCCAATTTTCTAGATAGAATAATGGCACCGCCTTTTCACGGACGATCACAGTCAACTGTCCATCAACCACATTGGTTTTGGTTAAATCAAGATGGAAAATTTCATTGACGCTCGATAACGGTAAGGCAAACACTTGTTGAGCAACTTCAACCATCAGCGTCGGCATAATCGCTAAGGTAAGAGGAACTTTAATCTCTAAACAAGTGCCCTTACCTTTAAAGGAATTAATATGCACAGTACCGTTAAGTTGGGTGATACGTGTCTTAACAACGTCCATCCCTACACCACGCCCTGAAATATCAGAGATCTCAACCTTAGTTGAAAAACCAGGTGCAAAAATCAGATTATATGCTTCTGAATCTGTCATGCGGGCTGCGGCATCTTCATCGAGCACGCCACGACTGATAGCGATTTGCTTGAGCTTATCGGGATCCATCCCTGCGCCATCATCCTCAATCTTGAGCAGGATATGATCCCCCTCTTGACTGGCTGACAAGGTAATGGTGCCGGTACGCGTTTTACCATTGGCTTCACGTTCATCGGGCATCTCAATGCCGTGGTCAACAGAGTTACGCACCAAGTGGACTAATGGGTCTGCCAGTGCCTCAACTAAGTTTTTATCCAGATCTGTGTCTTCACCTATCATGCGAAGATCGATCTCTTTGTTAAGCGTTCTGGATAAATCTCGAACCACGCGCGGAAAACGACCAAATACTTTTTTGATCGGCTGCATACGGGTTTTCATGACCGCGCCTTGCAGATCGGCAGTCACCAAATCTAAGTTAGCTAAAGCTTTTGACATGTCTTCGTCATCACGAGAAATACCAAGGCTAAGTAAACGATTTCGCACCAACACTAACTCACCGACCATGTTCATGATCTCATCGAGTCTGGCGGTATCTACCCGCACTGTGGTTTCTGCTTGTGGCGTATTCGCTGCAGGTGCTTTGGCTAATGGAGCTTTTTCTTTGACCACGGTTTTAGCAGAACTCGGAGCCGGCGCTGCGGATTTGGACGGTTCAGCCGCTTTGGCTGCAGGAGTTGCTACCGAGGAGACACCCGGACCTCCACCAGAGCCATGTAATTCGTCGAGTAACTTTTCAAATTCATCGTCACTAATTTCGTCGGCATCGACTGCTGAAGCAGGCGGTTCAGGCTCATTAGCAATTGGCGCCACTGGAGGCTTGAAGCTACCCGCGCCGTGTAATTCGTCGAGCAGCGATTCAAACTCATCATCGGTGATATCGTCACTAGCACTACTTATGTCGTCAGAAGCAGATTCTGTCGCAGATGGCCCTTTGCCAGAACCATGAAGTGCATCAAGTAAGGCTTCGAATTCAGATTCGTTGATTTCATCGATACTGCCATCGCCATCCTTGCTTTCCCCCATATCCGTTGTTGCTTGCTCGCTCGAATCAAGCGGCTCAAACAGCGTAGCACCTTCGTTGCTTTGGTTATCGGGTTGCTCATCGACAATCGTTGCCACTGGCGTATCGGCAGACAATGCCACTTCGGACGCCAGCATACCGCCAGAACTTAACAGCTTCAGGTTAGCCAATAGAGTGTCATCGGCGGGACTTTGAGATTGTCCAGCTTTCGTCTCGGCAAACATCGAGTTAATTGCATCGACCGCCTGTAGAATAATATCCATAAGCTCAGCAGAGACGCTTCGTTTGCCTGTACGCAACAAATCAAAGGTGTTTTCTGCTTCATGGCAGACATCGACCATGGGAGTGAGACTTAAAAAGCCCGCTCCGCCTTTGACGGTATGAAATCCACGAAAAATGGCATTGAGCAGTTCGGTATCATCTGGATTATTTTCCAACATGACCAGCTGTTCAGATAACAGTTCGAGTATTTCTCCCGCCTCTATCAAAAAGTCCTGCAGTATCTCTTCATCAACATCAAACGACATTAATATGACTCCTACTTAGAAACCTAGACTCGACAGTAAGTCATCCACTTCATCTTGCCCAGTTACCACATCATCACGCAATTCTGCGTTCATAATAGGACCTTCGGCTTCGACACTCTTGGTTGATTTAAACGTCTGACTCGAGGCTGGTTGTTCACCAAACATGGTCAACATGGACACCAAATTATTTTCGACTTCACGCACTAACTCAATCACTCGGCGGATCATCTGCCCGGTAAGATCTTGGAAATCTTGAGCTAACAAAATATTGTTCAACAGCTCTTTCAAACGAGTTGAATCAGACTCACTGCGGTCGATAAACTGCTGCACATCGTGACATAAGGCTTTAAACTCATGCAGCTGGATGTCTCGCTTCATTAAGCGATCCCACGTTGGTTTAACCGCTTTAATATTGGTGGTTAGTGCATCGGCGAGGGGTAATGACTCTTCAACCGCATCCATGGTTTTATTGGCCGCTTGCTCTGTCATCTCGATGACATAACTTAAGCGCTCTTTAGCATCAGGGATTTCACTGTTAGTCAGTTCAATCAAGCGATCATCGACCTGAAAATCGACAATGGCACTGTGAAGTTGACGTGTTAATCTGCCGACTTCATCAAATAACTCTTTTTGAATCGGACTGGCAATGTCCTTTACGATATCGTCAGCTTTATCCTGCTCATTAGCCTCAAGCAATTCAACAAGTTGTTTTGCTTGTGCTAACGTGATCAGTCCTAAAGTATCTGCCTGCATAGCTCAACCTTAATTAACTGAGACGTTCAAAAATTTTGTCTAACTTCTCTTTTAATGTTGCTGCGGTAAAAGGCTTAACAACATAACCGTTTACACCAGCTTGCGCCGCTGTAATGATCTGTTCCCTTTTTGCTTCCGCTGTCACCATTAACACCGGTAGGTGCTTAAGATTGTCATCTGCGCGAATGGCCTTTAGTAGGTCAATCCCTTGCATACCAGGCATGTTCCAGTCGGTTACGACAAAATCAAAATCGCCTTTCTGTAGCATAGGCAATGCCGTTGAACCGTCATCTGCTTCCTGAGTGTTGTTAAAACCCAAGTCTCTTAACAAGTTCTTGATGATACGCCTCATTGTTGAAAAGTCGTCAACGACGAGAATCTTCATATTCTTGTCCAAGGTTTCCTCCACGGAGCTATTTTTATGTTGCTCATGTAATCGTTATATTTGGGTCCAATGCGTTAACTTAGCTTTTAATCTCAACATGGCCTGACTTAATATCTGGCTCACTCTCGACTCGCTAACGTCCAGCACGGCACCAATCTCTTTTAAATTTAATGCTTCGTCATAATATAATGACAAAACTAAACCATCTCTTTCTGGTAATAATTTAATCGCGTCAACCAAGGCTTCATGAAACTGAGTTTCGGCTAATGCATGGAACGCATCGTCTTGGTGATCGTCTTCCTGCCTTACTATATCGACCGAAACGCCCAGATCTTCAATACCAATTACTTTTCCGACAGACACATCGTTAAGAATGTGATGATATTCATCTAATGTCATGTCTAATCGGTCAGCAATTTCATTATCTTTAGCGTCACGGCCAAGTTCTTGTTCGAGCTCGTCAATCACTTGTGCAACACGGCGTTGATTGCGATGTACCGAACGCGGTACCCAATCGCCACGCCTTATTTCATCGAGCATCGAGCCCCTAATTCGAATTCCCGCAAAGGTTTCAAATTTGGCGCCTTTGCTGCCATCGAAATTTGACGATGCTTCAAGCAGACCCATCATACCTGCTTGTAATAGATCATCCAATTGAACAGATGCTGGCAAACGGGCTAATAAATGGTGGGCAATCCTTTTTACTAGCGGCGCATACTGTTCAACGATAGACGCTTTATTATCTAAACAGGTATACGCGGCTGCTTTACTCACTAGTGCGTTCCTCTTGCTGATCGTTACGTTGTATTAAGCGTTCAACAAAAAACTCTAAGTGACCACCCGGTTGTTGTGGGATAGGCCAACTGATGATTTTATTCGCGAGCCCATGATAAGCAATTGATGCAGGTGATTTGGGAAAAGCCTCAACGATAAGCTTTTGTTTACGTACTGATTTTCGTAGATTCTCATCGAATGGAATCGTGGCAACAAGCTCAAGAGCAACATCAAGAAAGCGATCGGTGACTTTGCTTAATTTAGCGAACAGCTCCATCCCTTCACGCAGGCTTCTGGCCATATTGGCGACAATTTTAAAGCGGAACACACCGTGCTCGCGGCTTAGAATCTTAATTAAAGCATAAGCATCAGTAATCGATGTTGGCTCATCACATACCACTATGAGTACATCTTGCGATGCCCGTGAAAAGCTCAGCACCATGTCAGAAATACCGGCGGCGGTATCGACAATTAAAATATCAAATTGAGTCCGCATTTCACTAAAGGCGCGGATGAGTCCAGCATGCTGGGCTGCAGAGAGCTCAACCATCGACTGTGAGCCCGACGTGGCGGGAATAATGCCTATGCCCTTAGGACCTCTAACGATCACATCATCAAGATCGGCATCGCCTGACAGCACATGGGATAAATTACGTTCAGCCCTTAGGCCTAACATCACATCGACATTCGCTAGGCCCAAGTCGGCATCGAGCACTAAGACACGTTTGCCCTTTTCAGCGAGCGAAACCGCGGTATTGATAGAGACACTGGTTTTACCCACGCCCCCTTTACCCCCGCTCACTGCAATTACTTTTACTTTTTCGTTATTTGGTTGATTCATCATTCGTAAACCGCTTGCTTGATCCCGACTCATTGTTTTACTCAAATGCATAGGCCTGTTGATGTGACCTTTCAGTTTGTTGTACAGGTTGCTCTTTCTTATCTAATACTGAAAGCGCCTTATGTGCTAACGCGAGTGTATCTGCAACCTGCATATCTTCTGGAACTCGTTGGCCATCAGTGACATAACTTAATGGTAAACCACTTTGGATCAATACGCTCAAGGCTGGTGCTAAGGCGACCGACTCGTCCAATTTGGTTAATACTACACCCGATAATGGGATTCTAGCGAACTGCTTCACCGCATCTTCTAGTACTCTTCTTTGACTCGTTGACGACAGTACCAGATAACTGCGTATAGGTAATCTGGTATTTGCCGTTAAATTGTCAAGTTGCTGGAATAAGCGTATATCACGCTGCCCCATGCCAGCTGTATCTATCAATACTAGCTTGCGATTGCGCAGCTGATATAAAATTTGTTCCAACTCATTGAGATCATGAGCCTGCTTTACTGGACACCCCATTATTTTGCCATAGGTTGCCAGCTGCTCAAAGGCTCCAATGCGATAATGATCAGTTGTTATCAATGCAACTTGATCTGAACCATGGTGTGCAGCAAATCGAGCGGCTATTTTGGCAACACTGGTGGTTTTTCCAACACCCGTTGGCCCCACAAAAGCGACCACGCCACCTTGGCGCACAATATCATCACCTTGATTGTCGAGCATGTTGGCTAAACTTCTCGGCAAGGTTTTAACTAATTCAGCTGGCGGATAATGTTCACTCAGCCCTGACAATTTGGCTGCCACTTCGGCCGAAAACTCCGCCGCTAAGAGGCGGCTTTCAAGCATGGCACCAACAGGATCCTGGCGACTCTTTTGCTCGCTTAGTAGCGAAGTCACTTGATGGGTCAATAGGTTACGCAGTGATGCTAACTCTTCTCGCATTGAGTCAAGCTCTGCACTTGCAGGTGCCGGTTTATCTCGCTTTTGACCAAAGTGATGTTGACTCGCTTCTGCGCGTGCCGGCTTAGGGTCGTTGTTAGGCGCTTGTAACCCTTTAGCCCATTCGGGCATCTCTAACTCTTCATTGGTGCAACCAATCTGTTGATTGACACGACTTTGTTGACGCTCAAGCAGGGCTTGCAATGAATCGGCGGCGGGCGCAGGTTGTTTTTTTGACTCGGTCTTAATGGGTTGTCGGCTAATAGAGACTTTTTCATCGGCAAGATCCAGTAAGCTCGACGGCGCCAGATTCATCGAGGCTGAACTTGGGGTCTTCTTGGGCTCGTCATAATCGACAGCGGCGACAATCTCTATCCCACCGGTGACTTTTTTATTAGACATGATCACCGCATCAGAACCTAAGGTCTCTTTCACTTGGGCCAAAGCTGAGCGCATATCTTTTGCTAAAAAACGTTTAATTTTCACCTAAATACCCTCTACTGGCCGACCGCTGATACGATGCGTATTTGTTTTTCATCGGGCACTTCTTGATAGGAGATCACCCGTAAATTTGGAATCGTATGTTTAACGAATCTAGACAGCGTCGAACGTAACATTCCTGAGGTCAATAAAATAGCGGGTTCTCCCACCATCTCTTGACGTTGCGATGCATCGATAAGCGATTTCTGCATCCGCTCAGCTAGGCTAGGTTCGATATTCGGCCCATCGCCTCCTGTTGCTTGCATTGACTGATGCAACATCTGTTCCAACTCTGGCGCCAAAGTAATGACAGGAATTTCAGACTCTGGGCCGCTGATCTCTTGAATGATCATGCGCTTCAAGGCGATACGCACCGCAGCGGTCAACACTTCAGTGTCATTACTCTTGGGCCCATATTCTAACAGGGTTTGTACTATGGTTTTCAAATCTCGAATAGACACGCCCTCGTTAAGCAAGTTTTGCATCACTTTTACCACAGTGCCCAGCGGCATGACATCGGGAATAAAACCATTAACTAACTTAGGTGAATGCTTAGCCAGCATATCCATTAACTGCTGTACCTCTTCATAACCTAACAACTTAGAAGCGTTATTGGTGAGCAATTGGCTAAGGTGCGTAGCAACCACTGTTGCCGCGTCAACCACGGTATAACCTAAGGTTTGTGCGTGCTCTCTCAGCTCGGGGGCTATCCAAACGGCCTCAAGCCCAAAGGCGGGATCCGTGGTTTCAACCCCATCGAGCTTGCCATACACTTGGCCTGGGTTAATCGCAAGTTCACAGTCATGGCGAATTTCAGCCTCACCCGACGCCACGCCCATCAAGGAGATGCGATAGGTGTTGGGCGATAAATCTAAATTGTCACGGATATGCACCGCCGGCACCAAGAAGCCTAATTCCTGTGACAGCTTCTTACGCACCCCTTTGATACGATTGAGTAATTCCCCACCTTGGCCCTTATCGACCAAGGGGATTAGACGATAGCCAACCTCTAACCCTATGGTATCAACATGTTGCACATCATCCCAACTCAACTCTTTAGGCTTAGCATCGCCAGCAGGACTCGGGGAGGTTTTCGCTAGCTCTAACGCTCTTTGACGGTCGAGATCTTTTTTACGGTGAATATAATAGGCACCACCAGCAGTCAGTAAACCAAAGCTGAGAAAAGCAAAATGCGGCATGCCGGGCACTATCCCCATAATTAACAATACCGCGGCGGCAATACCTAAGGATTTAGGGCTGTCAAACATCTGCCCCATCACCATTTGACCCATGTCACCCGACTCATTTTGACGCGTCACCATTAACGCGGCGGCAATCGACAACAACAGGCCTGGGATCTGCGCCACTAAACCATCACCAATTGTCAGCAAGGTATAAATTTCTACAGCTGAGGAGAAATCTAGCCCGTGCTGCACCATACCAATGACAAAGCCGCCAAGAATGTTGATCACTAAAATCATGATGCCCGCAATTGCATCACCTTTTACAAATTTTGACGCACCATCCATTGCACCATAAAAGTCGGCTTCTTTAGTGACTTCGGCGCGGCGCAAGCGCGCCTGATCTTGGTTTAACACCCCTGCGTTTAAATCGGCATCGATAGCCATCTGTTTACCTGGCATCGCATCGAGGGTAAAACGGGCGCTCACTTCAGAAATACGCCCAGCACCTTTGGTGACCACGGCGAAGTTGATAATGATCAAGATAAGAAATACAACCAGACCAACAGCATAATTGCCGCCAATCACCACAGATCCGAACGCTTCAATTACTTTACCGGCGGCATCGCCACCATTATGGCCTTCGAGCAATACGATACGGGTCGAGGCCACGTTTAGCGCCAGTCGCAGCAAAGTAGCAACCAGCAATACCGTTGGAAAGGCTGCAAAGTCGAGCGGGCGATCAGAATAGATAGCCACTAAGAGCACCACCAAGGCCAAGGCAATATTGAACGAAAATAGGATATCGAGTAAGAATGCCGGCATCGGCAAGATGATCATCGCCAAGGCGGCGAGCACGAGTACAGGCGTGCCTATGCCCTTAAAGTTTGCCGGTTTAACCTGTTTTAGTTGACCTAATGTTGCTTTCAAATCCATCAATTTTAGCGCCTGAACTTTGACATCTGAACGGTTAACAGCAAAAAGCGCGCCAACCTACTTGCAGTCACCTAGCTACAGCAAACACCACGCTAATATTTCAGCTCATCGGGAATAGGCTGATTTAACGGCACGGGTGTGGGTCGCTTACCGCCTTTTTGTTGATATTGCTTCAACTGAAAGACATAGGCCAATACCTGAGCAACTGCGGTGAAGAGCCCTTCAGGGATCTCTTGCTCTATCTTAGTCGTATGATAAATCGCCCTTGCCAGCGGTGGCGCAGATACGATAGCCACCTCGTGCTCTCTGGCAATTTCACGTATCTTAAAGGCAACCTCATCGACCCCTTTAGCCAGCACATAGGGCACAGCGGCCTTAGTGACATCATATTTAATCGCCACCGCATAGTGATCAGGATTGACCACTATCACGTCGGCATTAGGGACTTCGGTCATCATGCGACGCTGCGCCATCTCACGCTGCATCTGCCGCACCCGCCCCTTAACTTCGGGTTGCCCTTCAGTATCTTTATATTCGTCTTTGATCTCTTGCTTAGTCATGCGCAGCTGTTTGCTGTGGTTCCAAATTTGAAACGGCACGTCGATAGCGACAATGATCACTGTCGATGAACATAAAATAATAAACATCCATATCAGCAGATCTAACGCATTATAAACATTACCCGGTAGGTGCCCTTGTGACAGGGTTAAGATATCGACGAAATAGTAATACAGTAAAAAGTACGCCATCATAGCGACCACAGAAAACTTTGCAATTCCCTTGGTTAATTCCACTAACGCTTGCACACCAAACATACGTTTAAAGCCGCTAACTGGGTTCATTTTGCTCGCTTTAGGCATAAAGGCTTTCACTGAAAAGGTGATCCCACCGATAACGATGTTGCCCAAAAAGGCTACCACAGCCAAAAACACGATAAAAATCGCCATTGGCATGGCCAACTCACGCAGCACCAGCTCCCACACGTTGTACATGCTATTGGTATCGAAAATCGCCGCGCGCTCCATCGTGAACAGCTTTTTCATTACATTGATAAGCGCCACGCCTAAGTCAGGGCCCACTATGACAAACCCAAATGCCGCCGACATGAGCACCGCAGAAGTACCTAGCTCTTTCGAGCGGGCAACCTGGCCTTTATCACGCGCCTGTTGGCGCTTTCTGGAGGTGGCTTCTTCGGTTTTTTCTTGGCTAGAATCATTTTCTGCCATTAGAAACTCCCATCAGCACGACACTGTAACTGCACCACATCACACAACAATAACTGCGCCGAGCGCCAGACTTCATCGAAATGCGCCATAATGGGCGTTAAAGTAAGCCATAAAATCACCAGACCACCGACCATGGTAACTGGAAAGCCAATTGCAAAAATATTGAGTTGCGGTGAGGCACGGGTCATGACCCCAAACGCTAAGTTAATCAATAGCAACGCCACAATCGCCGAAATAGACATGGTCAGCGCGGCGCCAAACATATAACTGCCCCACTCAGCCAGTTGACGATAACTGGCGATAGAAATACCTTGATTAGATACGGGGATGGTGTCGAAGCTAGCGACCAGCATACGGATCATCACGAGATGGCCGTCGATAGCAAGAAAAATCATAGTGGTTAGCAATAGAAAAAAGTTACCCACCACTGGTGTCTGCTGGCCGGAACTGGGATCCACCATTGAAGCGAAACCTAGGCTGGTTTGCATACCGATAATTTGACCTGTTAACACAAACGTTTGCATGATTAACAAGGTAACAAATCCCATCGCCACACCGATCACTATCTGCTGCGCGGTGACAAATACAGCCGCTAATGAAAACAGTTCCACATCGGTATTAACGGGTAACACTGGGGCAATGGCAAAGGTTATTGCCACAGACAACAACAGACGGATCCGCACTGAGGTGGTGTTAGCGCCAAAAACAGCCATCACCATCAACATACTGGACACCCGGTAAAGCGGCCACATGTAAGCGGAAATGGTTTCCATAATGGTGGACATTAATATTTCCATATTCGCCTCACCGCTTAACCAACTACCGGGCGTAACCTAACCATACTCAACTGATCAGGGTTAAATATGGCAGAATAAACGGTCATGTTAGCCAACGACCATGGGGATCATGTCGACCATTTCAAAAAAGAACTCCATCATGGTTTGCACTAACAGATGTCCTAGAAACATTAGCGCTAACAAGGTCGTAAGCAGCCTAGGCAGAAAACTTAATGTCTGCTCATTTATCGATGTCGCCGCTTGGAATACCGCCACCACTAACCCGACCACTAAACCTGGCACAATGATCATCGACACTATGGTAACGATGACGGCCAAGGCTTCACGAAAGATATCAATCAGGGCTTCGGGTGACATAGGTGCTCCTAAATCCCAAAACTATTGGCTAAGGTGCCCATCACTAGACTCCAACCATCAACCAACACAAACAACATGATTTTAAAAGGCAGCGATACAATCATCGGCGACAACATCATCATCCCCATGGCCATTAAGATACTGGCGACCACTAAGTCGAGAACCAAGAATGGCACAAATAACATAAAACCAATCTGAAAAGCGGTTTTTAACTCACTGGTAATAAATGCGGGGATCAACACGCTCATGGGCGCATCTTCTGGGGTGTCAATGTTTTGGTAACCCGAGATCTCGACAAAGGTTTGCAGATCAGTCAGGCGAGTTTGTGACAGCATAAAGGCTTTCAGTGGCGCTTTACCCGTCTCAAACGCCTGCTCTATGGTGAGGGTTTCATCCATGTAAGGCTGTACGGCATTAGCGTAAATCTTGTCAAATACCGGTGCCATAATGAAGAAAGTCATAAACAGACTCATGCCAATCAGTACCTGATTTGACGGGGTTTGCTGCAGACCAATCGCTTGGCGTAGTATCGATAACACCACAATAATGCGCGTAAAAGAGGTCAGCATTATCACCATCGCGGGTAAAAAGCTCAGTGCGGTCATTAACAACAATATCTGCATAGTTACAGAATATTGCGTGGCGCCGTCGGCCCCTGTCGTGACCGTTACCGCGGGTAAAATACCCTCTTGCGCCCACGCTAACTGAGGCAGTAATAAGGCGCTAATTAAGCTAACGAGGAGGATAATCCGTTTCATAATTGTGATGATTTAGCTTGACGTAATCGGCTGGCAAAAGAGTCTTGTGATACTGTCACAGGCGTCTCAAGTTTATCGATAAGGGTCACCTGATGACTGGTCACGCCCAACAGATATTGCTGCCCTTCAACCTCCACTAAAACCATTTTCTCCTTTTGGCCTAATGGGGTAACTGCCACCGTCTTAAGCACTCCATGGCTGGTAGGCACTAACTTGAGGCGCTTCACCACATAAGCCAATAAAAAGATCAGCACGATAACGAGAATAAGCCCACCAAGCATATTCGCCATGGTATTTAATGCCGGTTCTCGCTCTGCTGTAGCCTGTGTTGCGGTGCTGGTTATTGCACTTGCCATCATTGGCATCGATAATGACATTCCCATTAACCTTGCCTCACTTAAGCTTTTTAATGCGTTCGGTTTGGCTAATGACGTCGGTCAATCGAATACCAAATTTATCATTGACCACAACCACTTCGCCGTGGGCAACTAAGGTGCCGTTGACCATAACATCTAAGGGTTCACCAGCGACACGGTCTAACTCAACCACCGAGCCTTGGTTCAACTGCAGCAAGTTACGGATATTAATAAAACTGCGCCCCACTTCCATCGAGATGGTCACAGGAATATCCATAATGGTATCGAGTTTGGCCGCTTCCTCTTCGGTTAGCGGTTTAGAACTGTCGGCTAATTCGTCTAATTCAACGGCTTGAACCTCTTCAATCGCCTGCTCAGCCATTGCTGCAGCCCAATCATCACCTGTATCTTCTGTGCTCATCACTTTTTACCTTTAAAACTCAAATAATGGTTAACTAACCTAAACTCGGATTAACTAGATATTGCCAATCTCTCGTGCCTTACCCTTTTTGGTCACTAGCTGTAATTCGCTTTTCGCCGTTTCAGGCCGTGGGATTTTTTCCCGAATATGTAAGGCTAAATTTTCTCTTGAACGCCCAAGTTTACAACGATAAGTGGGCAAGTCTTCAACCCGCATGACTATGTGCTCAGGCATTTCAATAGGAATAATATCGCCCGCCTTTAAGCTCAGTACACTCTTCAAGGACATCTCTTTTTCGACAATAGTGGCATCGATGCCCACTTTGACGTCCATGATTTCATCTTTTAAGGCTTGCGACCAGCGCATGTCTGTGTCTTGGGTATCACTTTGTACACCCGCATCAAGCAACTCGCGAATCGGCTCTATCATCGAGTAAGGCATGGTAATATGAAAATCGCCCCCCCCTCCGTCGACTTCGATATGAAACGAACTCACCACCACCACTTCGGTAGGGCTAACAATGTTGGCCATCGCAGGGTTCACTTCAGAGTCAAGATAATCAAACTCGACATCCATGACAGGTGCCCAAGCTTCTTTATAATCTTCGAAGATAATTTTAAGCAGCAGTTGTACGATACGCCGTTCGGTGGGGGTAAATTCTCGCCCCTCAATCTTGGCATGAAAACGGCCATCACCACCAAAGAAGTTATCCACCAAAATAAACACCAGCCGGGCTTCCATGGTGATCAAGGCGGTACCTTTTAGTGGGCTAAAGCGCACCATATTAAGGCTAGTGGGCACAAATAAGGTATGCACATATTCACCAAACTTGAGCATCTGCACGCCATTAATCGACACTTCTGCCGCACGGCGCATCATATTAAACATGCTGATGCGTAAATGGCGCGCAAAACGTTCGTTAACGATCTCAAGGGTCGGCATCCGGCCACGGACAATACGATCTTGAGAAGAAAAGTCATAGGATCGCGCATCTAGCTCGTTATCACTTGCCTCATCTTCATCAACGTCATCGACACCGTGTAATAACGCATCGATTTCGTCTTGGCTTAATAGATCACTCACAATATTGCCCTACCTGGTTAATCAAGATTGCCGCTAGCATCACTGCATTACAAATCCAGTAAAGAGTACCCGTTCGACCACTTTACGCCCGGTCACAGGCTGCAATGTGTTTTGCACATTCAGCAGTGCCAGTTGTCGTAGCTCATCTTTACCCGCTAACGAACTTAACTTTTGCACATTGGCACTACTAAAAGTCGTTAAAAGCGCATCTTCGATTAATGGAATGTGTTTCTTCAGTAACACATCATCGTCAGCGCCTCGCACCATTAACTGCACTTTTATCTCGACTATACGTGCACGGTTTTGCCCTGGCAGGTTGAACAGAAACGGCCGAGGCATGCCGACATAAAACGCTTCACCACTATTAGCGGGAGCGACTTGCTCTACAGAGGTATCATCAATCGGTTCATTATCGGATGAGTCACTCGTCCCCAATAACAACCATAACGCGATGACTACACTAAGGAGAACGACAAGTCCTACAGAGGCAAAAATAATCAGCTTCTTTTTGCTTTTGAGCGGCGCATTCTGTTCCAGTTGTAACGATTCTTCTTCTGCCATGTTTATTTCCTATAACACGCCACTTTTTAAGCGCCTACACTAGGTGGAGGAATCAATAACCCTATAGGTTACCTGCTTATGCATAATAATCTATACCTGAGCGGTAACTTGTTGCATTATTCGCGGCCAATAAGCTTTCATCTGTTGATATTTCATCCACATCCGATGCTGAGGTGCCATTTTGATGACCAGAGCCATCGGCTTCACCTTGCTCTCGGCCACCACCGCCTTGCGACACATTACTGTCTGTCAACTGCATTCCTTGTTCGGCCAGCATCTCACGTAAGCGTGGGATCGCCTGTTCGACCAGATCTTTGGTCTGATGTTGCATCACCTGAAACTGCACTTGGGTCTGATCGCCCTGTACTTGAATACGCACCATCATCTGCCCAAGCTCTGGCGGGTCGAGCCGGATCTCTGCGTGTTGCACCCCTTGGCTGACCATAGCGATCAATTGTTGACGCATGACGGGGGAAAACTTTTGAATCATCTCCTGCATCTGCTGGGCAGGCTCACCTTGCGGTCGAATGGAGACTTGATACTGGGCTGGCGCCTCGGCTCGCGCAAAAGGAGTCGATGTCATGGTCGATGATGTGGGCTTTAACTCGTTAACGCCATTGTCGGCGATATCACCCTCTGCGGCCATAGTGACCATTAACTTAGCATTTTTAAGCTCATTGCCAGCACTTGCATTAGCATCCGCTTGAGCTTGCACTTTGGCGGTTATTTGCCCGGCGGCGTCAGGTTTAAGCTCTGGGGAAACGCCAGATTGAGCTCCACCCAAACTCGATTTAGCATCGTCGCCGCCCATCTTAGCCCCAAGACTGTTAGCCCCAAAACTGTTAGCACCGAGACCATGGTTAACCGCCCCCTGCGCGGCTAAAAACGTGTTGGCCTGCTCGACTAAGGCATTAAAAGCAGTACTGTTACCCTGCTGCGCTCCCTCCATTAGCCCCGCCATCATTTGCGGCGGCAATTGCGCTAGCTGTGCCTGACTCAGGCCAGTTTGACTCTCAAGCACCTCTAGTTGGGATTGAGTTAGGCTAGCTAACAGCTCGTCGGTACTCGTCTCACTTGACAGCTTCAGCTCTGAGCCTAATTCTGCATCGGGTGGCAATGGCACGCCGCCGTCGGCAAGTTCCTGGTTTTCCGCTAACTGTGTCGCCCAGTTAATTTGCGCCAACACATTGGCGACGTCATTATCCTCGTCTTGTTGCTCATCCGCTGCCACGACCTGTTGAGTGTCATGCGCTATCTTATCGGCTTCAGAAGGGCCTTGGGTTTTATGACTTGGGTCATTATCGGCTGACGCTTGCGCTAACGCCGTCGAAAAGTCGTTATTTTTCGAGTCGTTAGCACTAGATTTGTTGGGTTGCAAACCTAATTTATCGCCTGCGGTATCCGCTTTAGATAACAGCACGCTATTCATTTGTGGCATAAATCCTCCAACACTGTTACGCGTAACACGCGGCGCTTATGTCACGCTTTTAGTGTCAATTATTCGGTCGTACTGCCGATAAGAAATTAGTATTTTGATAAACAATGCAAATAAAGCGCCAACTGTTAAGTTATTGCCTTGTCTGATGATTATTTTTAATGAAGAGCAATATTGCGGCGACTGAGGCACTTAACGTTGAGGTTTTCTAAAAAATTGCTGAGAGGCAAACTCATCAATCATCTTTTGTTCTTGCTTTAATTCGGCAAGTTGCCGCTTATGCGCCTTGCGCTCAAGTAGCAGCTCCACCGCTTTACGCTTTTGCTGTTTAACTTGCCACGCTTGCTGGCCAATTTGACGCTGTTTATCTGACTCATTGACGGCAAAATGTTGTTTAGTGATCGCCTCATCAATTTGACGGATAAACTGATGAAACTGATGATAATTACTTGCACTTATTACCTGTCCCTGTTGCTGCTCCATCTGTTTCATGTAATCGAGACGGTACTGTTGTAATGCGCTTAGTTGCTGCTGGCATTTTTGCAGCACCATCTGCGCAGAGCGTAGCTGCAGTGACGCTTGCTCTTCGGCGTCGAGCGCCAATTTAAGCACGGTATCGAGTGGATCATGTTTTGCCATCACATCCTCTATATCATCAAACGAGGGCATCTATCGCATACAGGGATAATCGCTACCCCTGACATTGGGCACTCAGTTGGCCTAACATCAAGGCGCAACTGTCAAAGCTGAGCGACTCTTTCATCGTTTGACGTAAAAAAGCGTTCATTGCCGGTTGCAGGCGAATGGCGTTATCGATACGCGGATCGCTGCCCTGGGTATAAGCACCAATCGAGATCAAGTCACGGTTTTGTTGATATAAGGAGTACATCTGTTTAACTCGGCGAGTGGCTTCTAAGTGGGCTTCACTGATCACCATAGGCGCCACACGGCTAATGGATGCCTCGACATCGATAGCAGGGTAATGGCCCGAATCGGCCAAGGCACGTGATAGCACAATATGACCGTCGAGGATCGCTCGCGCCGAATCGGCTATAGGATCTTGTAAATCATCACCTTCGGTGAGCACAGTATAAAACGCGGTGATCGAACCTTGTCCAACACCACCATTACCGGCCCGTTCCACTAACTTAGGTAACTTGGCAAACACCGAGGGCGGATAGCCCTTGGTGGCTGGTGGCTCACCGACGGCCAGTGCAATTTCACGTTGCGCCTGCGCATAACGAGTCAGACTGTCCATTAACAGTAAGACGTTATAGCCCAAATCGCGAAAATACTCGGCGATACGGGTCGATGTTTCACAGGCGCGCAGCCGCATTAACGGTGAGGTATCGGCAGGGGCGGCCACCACCACAGAGCGGGCTCGCCCCTCTTCACCTAAGATCTCTTCGATAAACTCTTTCACCTCACGGCCACGTTCGCCAACTAAGCCCACGACAATGATATCGGCGGTAGTCCCACGGGTCATCATACCCAACAGCACACTTTTACCGACGCCAGAGCCGGCAAACAGCCCCATACGTTGTCCCTTACCGACGGTCAGCATCGCATTGATGGCGCGGACGCCAACATCGAGCGGCTCGGTGATCGCCCGTCGTGCCAATGGATTAATGGGCGCGGCATGACGCGGGGCTTTTTGGTCGGTATGCAGATGGCCTAAGCCATCGAGTGGCGCACCGTTACCATCGAGCACTCGTCCCAGTAAGGACAGGCCCACATTGAGCCCAGCCTGCGCACCCAATGGCGTAACTTTAGCGCCGGGCATCACGCCTCTGAGCTCTTCAACAGGCATTAAATACAGTAGTTTATCGTCAAAACCGACCACCTCGGCAATAAGGTCACCGGCCATGGTCGCAATACTGCACAAACTGCCTACCGATGCACGGCAACCGGTGGCTTCCAGCGTCAAGCCCACCACCCTAACCAGTTGACCACTGGCATCAGGCATAAACGGATTGACGTTATGATTATGCTGTTTAAATTTATTCAGCAGTTGGTGTTGTCGTGTCTGCATCTGCTTGGCCTTGGCTATCACGCGTATCATCATGGGGCGTCGCGGCATCCGCCTCTGAGGAGGATTGTCCTTCGGGTGCTGATACCTGACTCACCGCCTCACCCGCCTGCTTAGCCAACACCTGCTGCTGTTGCAGCTTCTGTTGCTCTAAGTGACTTTCGCTGTGGACTAAGTTTTCAAATACCGCCTTAATGCGGCTTTCAAGCCCCATGTCGACACGGCTTCTATCATTACTGATGATGCACTCGCCGCGGCGCAGTGACGGATCGGACTCTATCTCCCAGCGATTTTTTTGCAGTTGGACACTGCCATATAACTGCTCAACCAAGGTGACGTCTTCAGGGTGCAAACGCACATTGACGCCTTGCTCTTTTAGCGGAAGGGCGTCAATACCTTGGCGAAGGGCGGCCAAGACATGTTCAGGGTTCACCTGCAACTCATGGCCTATTACCGCCTTGGCTAAGGTCATGCTGAGATTTACCAGAGATTGCTCAATTTCGGTATCGAGTAGCGATAAAGGTGCCACTAATTGCTGCATTAAGGCTTCAAATTGCTGAACTTGTTGCTGCGCCTGAGTCAAGCCATGCTGGTAACCTTGCTCTTCGCCTTGGCTGAAGCCTTCTTGATGACCTTGCTCTAACCCGCTGAGGCGGCCTTTTTCTAAGCCCTCTTGATAGCCTTGTTGCTGGCCTTGTTCAAACCCTTCGGTTTCGGCTTCGGCGCGAATAGTTTCGATTTCGGCAAGCGTCGGCGGCAACACCTGCTGTTCGACTTCTACCGCCTCTTTAACCTGAGTTGTGCGACCAAAGAGATTCTCCTTGGGCGTCTTGTCGACCACAGTCACATCGGGCAACTGCCAGTGACTAAAGTCAGCCTTATCTTTAGGTGTTGAACGATCGTCGGCGTTACTCATTATAGGAACTCATCGCCACCGCCACCGCCGAGAATGATCTCGCCAGCATCACTTAAACGACGGGCAATAGACAAAATTTCTTTTTGCGCCATCTCCACTTCACTGATGCGAATAGGCCCCATGGCTTCCAAATCATCGTTAAGAATTTCAGCGGCACGTTTGGACATATTACGTAATATTTTCTCTTTAAGTTGATCATCAGCGCCTTTAAGGGCTTTCATCAACACATCTTGCTGCACTTCACGCAGTAAGGTTTGAATACCAATATCATCAACATCGGAGAGGTTTTCAAACACAAACATCAAGTCTTGGATCTGCTGGGCTAACTCTTCATCGGATTCACGCAGGGTTTCCATCAACTGACTTTCAACTCCGGTATCGAGGTAGTTCATGATGCTGGCTGCGGCTTTGAGCCCGCCCATCTTGGCAGCTTGCGCGCCGCCCTGGCCAGCAAACTGTTTCTCCATGATGTCATTAAGTTCTTGCAGCGCTGCGGGTTGCACTTCTTCTAGGTTAGCAATACGCATCATCAAATCTAAACGAGTATTTTCTGGTGCTTGAGCAAAAATTTCCGCCGCTTGATCCGGCTCAAGATATGATAAGACAATGGTTTGGATTTGCGGGTGTTCATTTTGAATAATGGTGGCAACCTGTCTGGCGTCCATCCATTTTAATGACTCAAGTCCGCGCGCTCCGCCGCCCATGATGATCTGTTCAATCAGGTTGCCGGCTTTGTCTTCACCTAAGGCTGCCGTCAAGGCTTTGCGCACAAACTCCTCACTATTAAAGCCAATAGAAGAGTATTTCTGCACCTCTTCTAAAAACAGTTTGTGTACCCCAATCACTTTACTTTGGCCAAAGTCTTTCATGGCAGCCATCGACATGCCGACTTTTTGCACTTGCTTAGGCTCTAAGTGTTTTAAAATGGAGGCTGCATCAGCTTCACTCAAACTGAGTAATAAAATCGCTGTTTTCTCAATGCCGCTCAGATCATCAACATTGAACTCGGCGGCATTACCTTTGATTGCAATATCTTTATCATTACTCATTTTCTTGTAACCAACCTTTGACTACTTGGGTGGACAGTTCCGGTTCGTTGGCCACTAGGGCGCGGATGGCCTTGATCATATCATCATCTTTATGCAGATCTGGTATCAAAATTGAACCATCATCAGCATAACTGTATTCGGCATCAGGGCGATTTAACATGCCCAAGGTGTCGGCGGCATACTGATCTTCAATTTCTGCAAGCTCTCCCCCTAGCATTGGATCGTCTGGCATCTTATCGGCATCGGGGTAGATAAGCCGTTTTAACATAGGCCGCACGACAAAGAGGATCAAGGCCAGAATGATAAGTCCACCCATTACTAGCTTAACCGCGCGCCAAAACCAAGGTTGCTCCCACATTTCCAGCGCAGGTGCATCTTCAATCAACTGATCCATAAAGGGAACCGTAACCAGTTCAATCATGTCACCACGCTGAGTATTAAAGCCCACGGCACCTTCAAGTAGCCGACGAATATTGGCCAACTCCTGCTCTGTGCGCGCCACACGTTGCACTTGCCCATCGGCGCCAGCAGGACCGGTTTTAAAGTCAATGGCGACCGATACACTGACGCGCCTAACCACGCCAATTTGCTGACGGGTATGACTAATGGTGGTGTCGAGTTCATAGTTGCGGGTGGCTTCTTTGTGACTCGAGCCAGGAACAGTACGCTCTTGTTGGTTATCCAGCGCATTTTCAGGAATGTTCGACTCCATTGGCGGTTGGTTCGTCAGGGCGCCAGGAATGCCGCCCGTAGTCGATCCCACCGATTGATTTTCAACAGTCATTTCACTGCGCATGGCAGGCAAGTCAGGATTAAAGCGTTTCGCGGTCTGCTCAACGGCAGTAAAGTCCATATTCACATCGACCTGAGCGGTAAAGTTTTCTGGGCCGAGAATAGGCATCAATATCGACTCAATCTTATTACGATATTCTGACTCTTTTTGCTGCACTAGCTCTTGCTCTCGCCTAGCTCGCGCCGATACTGCGTCTTGACTGCCCGAATTGAGTAAACGACCATTAGAGTCTGTAACCGTGACGCGTGTGGGCTCAAGGCCGTGTACCGCAGAGGCGACGATATCGACAATCGAGTCGATCTCCTCTTGGCCTAATCCGCCTCGGCGAGTACTGATGACCACGGTTGCGGTTGGGGTTGAACGATTTCGAGCAAAAACATTTTCTTTGGGGATGGCCAAAATCACTTTAGCGCGGCTGACACTCTTAAGCTCTTCGATAGTACGGGCGAGGTTTTGCTCTTGGCTATGTTTTAAGCGCGCTTGTTCCATGCGTTGACTGACGCCGAAGCCACTGTCCTGAGACAGGTAGTCATTTTTTGTCGCCGAGTTGTCAATACCTTCGCGACTGAGCATCATTTTAACTTCTTGGTATTGATCCTCTGGCACTTTTAATACATCGACATCAATTTGGTAGTCAACTTTATTTTTATCTAGCACATCGAGGACTTGTACCATCTCCTCAGTGCTCATTTTGCCCAACGGGCGATATTCAGGCTCTTGCGCCCACAACATGACAAACACAGCCAAGGCTAAACAGATCGCCAGCGCTAAGATCATGGTCACTTGACGTAGCATGTCGACGCCGCCAAAAGCACCACCACCACTGGGTTTGTGCTCTTCTTGGACCCCACCGGCTAACATGTCGTCTGCAGTAGAGTTTGTTCCCACTACCATATCTGTGCTCACTATAGATACCTGCTGTGTGTTTTATTTAAGAAATGCCTGATCAGAAAAGCTGTCCATTATACTGGCATGCTCATGATCTCTTTGTACGCTTCGACAAGTTTGTTACGCACCTGCACTGTGGCTTCAAATGCGACGCTGGCTTTTTCGCGCGCGATAACCGTATCAGATAAAGTCACCCGGGTATCGCCCATATCGAGACGTGTTTGCATCGACGATGAGTGACCCTGTAACGAGTTCACTGTGCCGACCGCTTGTGAGAGGAGTTGACCAAAGTCACTGCCACTGGTGTTAGCGACTTGCTGAGTTATGTTAGGAGTGATCCCGCTAGGCTTAATTTCACCGCTAAGCGATTGCATCTCCTGCAATAATGAATTGGCACCAATCTGCATACTAACCTCTTAGTCGTCGTATTATTGACGAAAAATTTCTGTTAGCAAGGCTAATGCAATATTATTGCCAAAATGGTCAACCGATAGCACTTTAAGCCAGCGAATCGCTTAAATAACCACCTAGAGGTGACAATTAAGTCAAGCTTAGGTCCAGAGTTGACCACGCAAATAAGCTGCGAACCGCGGGCGTTAAATAGCACAAATAAAAACGCAGCATAAGAAGATAACTTCTGCTGCGCTTATCGGACATAACCTATGTTGTGCTTTCTACTTTAAGGTAAGGGGGGGAATTACGCTGGCAGTTGAATGCCTAAATCGCGCATCTTAGCCATCTTATAGCGCAGTGTACGGGCACTGATCCCCAGCTTTTCGGCCACTAACTTACGACTGCCGTTACACTGGGACAGTGTCTCGAGGATGATCACGTGCTCTTGCGCTTTGAGCTCATCGCCGAGGCCATCTAACTCGGCGCTTTTTGACTCGCCAAACTGCGGGGCACTGTCGATACCAATATCTTGATTGTCGATAATAATATCGCCTCCCGTGATGGTATCGCCCGACAGTAAGATCAGGGCTCGCTGTATCACGTTATCCAGCTCGCGTACGTTACCCGGCCAGCGATGGGTCAATAAACGCCGTGATGCCGACTCATCTAATTGTGGCACGTACGCTAATCCGCTCGACTTAGCATGACGCTGCACTAAGTGTTTTGCCAGCGGCAAAATATCCGCGGGGCGTTGATACAATGCAGGCCACGTCAGTGGAAACACGTTAATCCGATAATAGAGATCTTCACGAAACTCGCCTCTGGCAGCAAAAGCTTTTAAATCACGGTTGGAGGTCGCCAAAACCCGCACATCTAGCTTAATGGTTTTACGACCACCTAAACGCTCGACCTCGCGCTCTTGCAATACCCGTAATAGCTTGGCCTGTAAGCCTAAGTCCATTTCAGAGATCTCATCAAGCAACAAGGTGCCACCCTGCGCCTGTTCAAATTTACCCGGACAGGCCTGATAAGCGCCAGTAAATGCCCCCTTTTCATAACCAAACAGGGTCGCCTCAAGCATATTTTCAGGGATCGCCGCACAGTTAATGGCCACAAAAGGGCCTTCGGTGCGGGTACTATGCTGATGAATATAGCGGGCTAATACCTCTTTGCCCGAACCACTTGGTCCCAGGATCATTACCGAAGCATCTGAATGAGCCACCTTTTGCGCCAAGGCCAGTAAAGCTAGGCTTTTGTCATCGGCCACAATCGGCTGATTTTCGATTAATTTAGGTTTTAAATAGCGCGACACCTGGTTTAATAACACCTCTGGCGCGAAGGGCTTAGCTAAATAATCAACCGCCCCCAATTTAATGGCACTCACCGCATTATCTATAGTGGCAAAAGCGGTCATTAATAAAAGAGGCAACTGACTGTAATGCTGCTGTAAATAATTGAGTAAGCCTAAGCCGCCGATGCCGTCCATCTGCACGTCACTGATCACCATGTCAAACTGATGTTCCTTTAACGCCACGATCGCCTCTTCGGCAGAGCCAACATCAATACATGCATACTGGGCTAGCAGTAAGGTATCAACCAAGGCTTCACGCAGTGAAATATCGTCTTCAACTAATAAGATATGAGCTTCAGCCATGGGTCACCTCCACGTCCTGTTCGACCATAGCGGGTAAAGCGAATGAGGCGCGGCACCCTTGGCCGCGTATACAATTGAGCTGCAGTTGGCCATGATGGTTTGCTACCACGGTTTGCACCACGGCCAGACCTAAGCCAGTGCCTTGCGACTTGGTGGTAAAAAACGGTTCTAATACCTGTTGCTGCATGGATTTATCCATCCCTTTACCGTTATCAACCACTTCAAACAGGATCTGCTGCGCATTATCTTGCGCCTTAATCCAAACATGTGTGGCTCCGGCCTCAATGCTGTTAATCACTAAATTATTAATGGCAGAACTCAATGCAGCGCGATTGGCCATAAAGGTCTGTGTTGAGGCCATATCAAGGTGCAAGCGACACTCTTTACGCGCCGCGATCGGCTCACAATTGGCCAGCACAATATCGACCACTTCGGCCATACTCGTTGCATCGGTTAACTCTTGTTGACGCCCTTTAGCCATGAGCAACATATCATCGACCTGCTGCGATAATTCATTGAGCCGGTCGATAAGCTTTGATTGAAAACGCTGGCGTGAATCTGTGGTTAATTTAGGACTGCCAAGATTAGAGGCATACAGCAAAGCGGCCGATAAAGGCGTTCTCACTTGATGCGCTAAGCTTGCCACCATTTTACCTAAGGCAGATAAACGCTGCAGGTGGGATAAATTCTTTTGCAGCAAGCGGGTTTCGGTCAGATCGGTCAGTACAATCAACTGTCCAGGCTCCGGCGTTAAAGGCGTTATCGCCAGCTTAACTCGGCGACCATTTTTCAGAGAGACTTCATGACCATCATCATGCTGCGGCGAAAAGGCACGGTTAATGATCTGCAACCAGCGCATGCCCGCCAGTGGCTGACCAAGTAACTGCACCGCAACCGGATTAGCCTCGGTCACAATACCGTCGCCATTAATGATCACTACACCCGATGGCATCGCTTGGAGAATATGTTCCATGGTGCTAGACATCGCATCGTTAGCGACGCTGTTGGCCATCATAGGTGGCACAGAGTCAAACTCAGTAAAGTGTAATTTGGGCGTAGCGGACATAGTCACTCCGTCAATAAATTGCTGCTAACGGAGTCTCTGCAGGTTTTGTGCCAATAAAAAACTATAATAAACAGTAAAATAGATAAAAAACAGAAAGGGCGCTATCTTAAGCGCCCTTTCTACATAATAAACTTGATTACGTTTAGTCTTTGCTCATGCCATATTTACGCATTTTTTCAACTAAGGTTGTGCGGCGAATACCCAGCATTTCTGCGGCTCTGGCGACCACATTATCTTGCTGTTCTAATGCTTGGCGGATCATATCAATTTCAAGTTCAGCCAAGAGGTCTTTAAGATTGACTCCTTCAGGCGGTAATTCACTGGGGAAGCGGCTCTCAGGCATATCCACCTCCACTTCATCGCTAAAGATTGACGCTAAGGCGTCACGCTCTAACTCCTCTTCGCTGACGTCGACTTGATACTCAGGTACATCGATATGACGGTACTTCAGTGGTAAATCGTTCACATCGACAAGGCCACCAGGATACAGAATGGTTAAACGCTCGACTAGGTTAGACAGTTCCCTCACATTACCAGACCAACCGTGCTCTTTAAGCGATTCTATGGCGCGCTGGGTAAAACGTACCTTACCACGCCCCTCGTTATAGACTCGACTGACTAATTCTTGTAGCAATAGGGGAATATCGTCTTTACGCTCGCACAGGGCGGGCATCTCGACCGGAAAAACATTTAACCGATAGAAGAGATCCTCTCTGAATTCGCCATTGGCAATCATGGTTTCAAGCTCGCGATGGGTAGCGGCAATCACTCGAACATCGGTCTTAAGCGCCTTACTGCCACCGACGCGTTCAAAGACTTTCTCTTGCAATACACGCAGCAGTTTTACCTGCATCTGCAGCGGCATATCACCAATTTCATCGAGAAACAGTGTACCGCCTTCGGCTAATTCAAATCGTCCCTTACGGGCACTAATCGCACCGGTAAAAGAGCCTTTTTCATGGCCAAAGAGTTCACTTTCTAACAATTCAGCAGGAATCGCACCACAGTTAACAGGAATAAAGGGGCCATCACGTCGCTCTGAAATATAATGAATATTTCGCGCTACCACCTCTTTACCTGTACCGGATTGCCCCAGTACGAGTACCGTGGCATCAGAACCCGCCACTTGATTTATCAGATGACGAACTTGAGCAATACCTTCACTTCGCCCAACTAAGCTACGAAATAACTTGGTTTGATTGCCACTGGTTGGTACTTCAGGCCGTTTAGCCTGAACAAAAACTTGGCAAAAATGTAACAACTCAGTGAGCTGCGGGTAGTTAAGGGGTTCTTCGATACATCCAAGAATATTAGATGTGCTAAGGGGGTCGGTTTGGCCTAATACCAATATCGGCTGCCAAGGAACCGCGGCGGCAATCGTCTTTAACAGCTCTTTTGATTGTGCTTCTTGAGCTAGCACCAATGCCCGAAACCGGGTATTGGAAACTCGAACTTCAAGTTCATCAACGCCAAGCTGTTCAACTTGTTCACCAAGAAACTCAAAAACACAAGATAAGCGATTAGTTCGCTCTGACTCATTACCGACAAGTAGAATTCGTTGATCTGTTTGCATCATTTAAGAAGGCCGTAGAAGCGCTCAGTGTTGTTCGCATTAATTATTAGTGTTAATAGCTTAGAAAACGAGATAATGCAGTTACTACTGATTTTAAATAAACTAATTACCATTAAGGAATAGTGTATTATCAGCAACGTATTAGCAAGTATCAGATTCACTTTATGACAAACTCATCTGATTCTAGAACAATTTATCTACGATTCAAGCACAAGACGTCAAAGGTTTGACACTTGACAGAATTATGGCGCACAAGGCTTTACGAAGCACGCAATTACACATCACTGTGTGACACTATATGATGGTCTTTTTGCGGAATAGCATCCCAACCCTCTTTAATGGTTCTGAGTATCTCACTAACATCATCAATGGCCTGCACATCATTATTGATATTAGCTTCCGATATTTTACGCAGCATAAAATCATAGAGTTCGCTAAGATTATTGGCGATATCACCGCCAGCTTCCATATTCAAACTATTGTTTAGGCCAGTAATAATACCAATGGCTTTGCCAATAAAGATCCCTTTGTTGGCAATATCATTATTTTCAATCGCATAACGGCTTTGCGCTAAACGTTGCAGCGCCCCCTCAAACATCAATTGAATTATACGATGGGGAGAAGCGACCGAAATTTCGCTCTCTACTGATACCTTACGATATGATTTCAGTGACGTTCTCATAAATACCTACCTACTCTGAACCTATAGACTTATACACATTAAGCTGCTTCTGGCTCTTTTGCCCTAAATGCAGCAGCTCTTGTCGATGTTTTAACAATGGTACCGCACGAGCAGTAAACTGATTCGTGAGCGTTAATTGCGTCTGCAGTACTTGTCTATCTTCCTCTTTAGGAGACTCAAGCAACTCATTGAGTAAAAGTTGACGCTGATAAACCAAATCTAGCAAATTTGATACCAACTCATCAGCTTTTTCATCTTCGGCTGTAATCGCCTCTAATTGACTCAATACAGCAGCCAACTGAGTATTTAGTGTATTCAGTGATTGCAAATCTAGATAACCTTACAATTAACCAGATGCCTTGACCACACCTGGCAGAGAATTTAATGCGCTAATCACGCCATTACCTTGGGAAGTTAAATTACCCACCACTAAATCCATGGCATTGAACTGTTTAAATAATCGCGCCTGTAGCTGCTCCATCTTCATGTTGAAAGCTTCGCGCTGATCTTCTAAACGTTGCTGATCTTCTGTTAAGGTATTATTGCGTGTGTTAAGCAGCCCACTGGTTTTAACATAACCTTCAACTAAGGTATCTAAGCGTGTTGCTAGACCTGTGTCTTTGGTGGCAAACAGGTTCTCGATACTGCCCATATCTTCATTAATGACTTTATCTAACTTGGTGCTATTAACAGATAACTTACCATAACGATCGGCTTCAATTCCGATATCGTAAAGCGCGATACTGCCGCCACCGCCAGTATCGACCCGGGTCGAGATCATATTGCGCATCTGCGACTCGATAGAACGGATCATTGAATCCCCTTGCATGGCCGCGGCTTTCTTCTCTTTCGCGTCATAGGAGGATAGCTTTTCTATCGTGCCAATCAAACCGTTATAGGCATCGACGAAGCCCTGCACATTCTCTTTAACGGCCTCTTCATCAAGCTCAATTTTGAGTACTGAGGTCTTATTCAGGTCGGCATCGGTTAAATTTAAGGTCACCCCAGAAATCGCATTGCTAATTTCATTGGTTTGCGACTGTAACTTTTGCCCATCGATATACACAATCGCTTCTTTGGCCGCTTGTACTTCGGTCAAATTACCTGTGCCAAACATATCATTAAGCCCAGTCCCGCTAGTATCGTTCGCCGCAACGGTGACATTACTGTCAGAACCTTCGGTGTCAGAGCTTATCACTAAGCGACTGCCACCATCTGTGGTGACTATGGTCGCTGTGACACCGACGTTATCGTCGGCATTGTTAATACTGGCGGCTATCGCATCGAGCGAATCACCCGCCGCGACATCAACGCTAAAGGAGTTACCATTTACCGTAAAATCTAAACTACCTTCGCCCACAGCCGCTTTAGGGTCGGCGGTATAGCCACCAGCCACCTTATGACGCTGGGCAAGTTGCTCAACCACTATATTATAACTACCCGACTGGGCATTTTTATCGGCGCTAGCCGTAAAATAATTGCTCTCACCGGTACTGACTTTGCGCTGGTTTACACTATTACCATCTTTAAGTTTTTCTAAGGCATCTTGAAACTTAGACAAAGCACTCTTTAACGTACCAATGGCAGAAACCTGCGCTTCAAGCGCATCTTCTTTCTTATTAAAGATCGCTTCTTTAGGCACTTTTTCGGCATCAACGAGTACGCCGACAATCGTGTTGATATCGAGTCCTGAGCCAATTCCCGTTGCTGTTAATGCCATAAATACCTCAACTTAATTATGATGTTCTAAAGCCTTAGACTTCAGTTTTCATTAGTAAACCTGTCACTTCCGACAATTTTTGCGCCAATTCTAGGGCTTCTTCATTAGGAATTTGACGAATGATATCACCAGAATCTATATCCATAACGCTTACAATATTCGTGCCAGAGTCTTCATCTATTTTAAATGCCAACCCTTTTCGCATCAGCGACATCATGTCAGACAGCTCATCGACAACGCCTTGCAGATGCTCTGGTTCAGCTTGTGCTGCAGGTATCTCTTCTGCTGCTTCTACCGCATTAATGGCAGAGCGAGTATCTAATTCAACATCCTGCTGACTAGGTTTGGTCGCCGCATGATCTACATCCACTTTAGTCGGAGCAAGAGTAGCTGAGTTAACCATATTAATATCCATAACGATAACCCTCTATTTCACCTTGTTGCTTAAAACCACGAAAGGGAGGCTCGTTGCCGAACCTCCCTTATCGTATCAATGCTTAACCTAGGCTCGTTATAGTAACGATAGCGCAACCTGTGGCAACTGGTTAGCTTGCGCTAACATGGCTGAACCCGTTTGCTGTAGTACCTGGTTTTTAGTCATTGCGGAGGTTTCTTTGGCGAAATCCACATCCACAATACGACTCTTAGCATCTGAAACGTTGGCCTGCGTGTTAGCGCTGTTACTGATGTTGTAAGAGAGACGGTTTTGCACCGCACCTAAGTCGGCGCGTTGACTGTCGATAGTTTGAATCGCAGAGTCAATTTTCTTCAGCGCACTCGCTCTATCACCAGCTGAAGCATTAGCTAATGCAGCAAGAGATAGGGTCGTCTTGTTTGTTGTTGCCACAGAAAGAGTGATATCTTCACCATCTTGGTGACCCACTTGGAACGATTTACCGTTAGAAAAGCCACCGGCTAATAATTTTGTGTTACCAAAAGCGGTATTGCTACCAATTTCATCAATCTCGGTGGCCAAGGCATCCATTTCAGCCTGCAGTGCAGTTAGATCATCAGTACTGTTGGCACCGTTTTCTGCTTGTACTGTCAAGTCACGCATACGTTGTAACATGTTAGTCTGTTCTTGCATCGCGCCTTC
Organism: Shewanella algidipiscicola; assembly: GCF_900380485.1. NCBI lineage: Bacteria > Pseudomonadati > Pseudomonadota > Gammaproteobacteria > Alteromonadales > Shewanellaceae > Shewanella > Shewanella algidipiscicola. The sequence goes on from NZ_OXJV01000001.1 coordinate 941,374, forward strand.
AGCAATCTGTGCAATAGAGATCGCATCGTTAGCGTTACGCATACCCACTTCAAGACCACGAACCTGAGAATCTAGACGGTTAGAGATGGCCAGACCGGCAGCATCATCTTTTGCACTGTTAATACGCAAACCACTTGATAGACGCTCCATAGAGGTCGCTAGGTTACCACTAGACTGATTCAAGTTCTTTTGAGCTTTCATCGATGTAACGTTTGTATTTACTGTAATAGCCATTATCGTTTCCTCTACTGTGCCTGACTTAATCACTTGCCTGTCTGATTTGAGCCAGGCGGAGCTAATTGGTTACAGTAAATGTAACGGCACGAGGATTTTAATCTTTAGCTTTTTTTTAAAAAAAATACTAAATTCAATTAATGCATTGAATTTAGTATTTAAAAATATCATTGTTACACGAATAAATAGGTTAAATGGAGCCGACACTTGCGACTCCATTTAACCTAAATTTATCTTATTGATAGCCATTAGCCTAATAATGATAAGGCAACCTGAGGCAACTGATTCGCCTGAGCTAACATGGCAGAACCGGTTTGCTGTAGTACCTGATTCTTGGTCATAGTGGCGGTCTCTTTGGCGAAATCCACATCCACAATACGACTCTTAGCATCGGCAACATTCGCTTGAGTATTGGCACTGTTACTGATGTTATGTGCTAAACGGTTTTGCACCGCACCCAATTTAGCGCGCTGGGTATCGATAGTATTAATGGCTGCATCAATCTTGTCTAATGCCGACTTACGATCACCTGCTGAAGCATTAGCCAAAGCACCTACTGATAGACTGACCTTATCGGTTTTACCCACTGAAATGGTAATGTCTTCGCCATCTTGGTGACCCACCTGGAAGGTTTTGCCCGCAGCAAAACCACCGCTTAACAGTTTAGTGTTACCAAAGGCGGTATTATTACCAATTTCATTAATTTCATCGGCTAGCTGATCCATCTCTGCTTTTAGTGCAAGCAAATCGTCGGTACTGTTGGCACCGTTTTCAGACTGGACAGTCAAATCACGCATCCGCTGCAACATGTTAGTTTGCTCTTGCATCGCGCCTTCGGCAATCTGTGCGATAGAGATGGCATCATTGGCGTTACGCATACCCACCTCTAAACCACGTACCTGCGAATTCAATCGGTTCGAGATGGCTAGACCTGCCGCATCATCTTTAGCGCTGTTGATCCGCAAACCACTAGACAAACGCTCCATTGACGTTGCCAACCCTTGAGATGAGGTGTTGAGGTTTTTCTGCGCCTTCATTGATGTAACGTTAGTATTTACTGTAATAGCCATTGTGTTTTCCTCTTCTTGGTTGCACTGCCAAGACGCTGAGCTTGGCTAAAAAATCCTGAGTTAACATCTACCGAGATGAGCCTCGTTAGATATAGTCAAATAGTGTCGTCGACCCGACTTTGCTAAACACACTCGACACCGCATTTAACGCTAATTGCTGTCTTTCGAGCTCTGTAATAGCAGAGGCATAATCTAAATCTTCGAGCATCGATAACGCCGAACTGTTGACTAACTTCTCTTCAACATGGGCCGAACTGTGACTCTCTAGACTTTTCAAATGAGTGCCCGATTGACCTCGAGCAATACTGATTTGATTTACACCACTATCGACATCATTCAATACCTGTGCCAACTCTGATCTTCCTTGGGGCGTATTTATTTTATTCGGATCTTCTATCAAGGAAATAGCTTGATTAATGGTGTCGAAAATACTGACTTCACTTTGGGGATTTATGGTAAAACTGTCGCCATTTTCAGGCATGTCAGAGAGAGAAACCTCAATACCATTAACACTTACAGGGGTGGACGGGTCAAAAGGCGATACCGTAGTCACCAACGCAGCGCTTGAGTCTCTCACCTCGAGATCGCCGCCCACCATGGTGAAGGTGTAACTGTCTTCAACATAAGCTGCAGGGTCGGTAATACTGGCGCTGTTAACATTAAAATCACCGACTTGGCTTGCCAAATAATTGACACTGAAATCGCCTAATCCTGATGGCGCATTCATAAATGCCTGATCGCCCGGAATATTAGTACCTAAGGTGACGCCCGATGCGACCACCGCATCACGTACGCCGCTATCGCCGTTGTAAACCACATTGCCTGCGGCATCGAAACTGAACGGTTGCTTACCCGTTTCGAAGCCACCAAATAGATAATTGCCCGATTCATCTTGGGTATTGGCAATCGCCACCAACTCTTCTAAGGTTGTGCGCAGTTCAACGGCAATCATTTGCCGCTCGGAATCTTCTAAACCGCCATTTGCTGCACGCAACACTTGTTCTCGAACCGATCCCGTCAATGTCTCGGCGCTGCCAAGCTTACTTTCGGTCAATGACAAACGGTTATTGGCATAGTCGATATTTTTCATAAACTGATCGACTAAGGCATTTTTTTGGTTAAGGTTATCGATGCCAATAGCGGCAACCGGATCGTCACCTGCGGTATTGACTCGCTTACCACTTGATAGTTGCTCTAAGATTTTACTGGTCGATGATTGCCTGTCTAACACACTGGTAATACTTTGGTTAAACATCTGTGCCGTTGAAATGCGCATCAGCTTTACTCCTATCTCACCGAACTAAATAAAGTGTCAAAAATTTCAGCAGCTGTGGTCATGATCCGAGCGGATGCTTGATAAGACTGTTGAAAACGCATTAGATTGGCGGCCTCTTCATCGAGGTTTACACCAGACTCGCTTTGCACCCGGCTATAAGCCTGTGCGTAAATCGCCTCGGCGGAACCTAATGCCACCTCAGCCGATTTAGCTTTGCCACCCACGGCTAATTTAGTCGACTCATACACATCACTTAAGGTGGCGCTTCCGCCCTGCATCAATTTGGCTTCGTTTAACTTGGCCATCTCAAGGGCATTATTGTTATTACCTTCGGCAAAATTGAGATCAAAGGTAAAACGCTGACCGGCCTCGGCGGTACTGTTTTGCACATCGAAATTCATCCCAAAGGCGTCAATATTAGGTGGCGTAAATGTCCCCGCACCTAAAACGGCACCTGTTGCATCAAAGGCTTGATAGCTATTGGTGATGGTGTCTATTTCAAAGGTGATTTCACCGCCAACACCAGGGAAATTGGCTTGGCTAGGATCCATACTGTTTAATGTGAGGCTCGTGCTACCCGTATTGGCCGCATCGGCATTGATACTCGGACCCGCAGCGGCAATGCCTTTAGGGTCGCCCATCACCACATCAATCCCCGCTGCGGCGCCCGCTGTGGGCCTGATCTCAAACTGATCGCCCGATGCCATGGTGCCTGCGGCTATTTGAATACTAAAGCCGTCGCCACCAGTGAGCTCGTTACCGTTAAGCACCAGTGGTGTGACGACGCCACTGTCGTTATCTTTAAGCTCATAGGTTGCAGGCGCGGTAAAACTTAACTGATAGTTACCACCAGAAAGCGCCCCAACATCATCGATATTGACCTTGAGGGTGGCATCTCCGGTATTATTGCCATAGGCGCCTACGCGGCCCATCGACATCTTAGGATCGTTGATATCTAAAAAGAGGTTTCCGCCTACATTGCCATTTAAATCAAAACCTTGGCTCTGAGCTTGATTAAAGCTATCGGCGATACCTACGGCCAGCTGGCCCATCTCCATTTGTGCAGGGATCAAGGTGTCATCCCTAAATTGAAATAAGGCGCCTAAACTCCCCCCCATTTTAGTGGGATCGAGCACCAGACTTTGGTCGCCAGTCGATGCAGTGATCCGCAGTTCACCGCCAAATGGGTCGCCCATTGTCGAGCCCACTTGCATCGTCACCTCACCAGACACCAACATGGCGGCGCCGCCAAGCATGATGCTTTTAGCGCCTGATTCCAGTGGGATCACATTGACTGTGGCATATTCGCTCAGCTCTTGGATTAAGGCATCTTGATGATCAAGCAGCTGCATGTCGGCGCCTTGAGACTTCATCAACTCCTCGTTGATATGTCCAAGTTCCTTGCCGATGGCATTAATCCTGTCGGTGACCGCCACGATTTGATCGTTAGTCTGCTGCATTTGACCATTAAGGTGAGAGTTCATCTGATTTAATGCATTAGCCAGTTGCTCGGCATTCCCCAGCACACCACCTCGAATGCCTAAATCATCGGGAAGATCGCTCAAGCTGTTTAGCCCAGCAAACAGGTCATTTAGGCCTTGCGGCACCGATTTGCCGATCTGCGAAAACAGTTGGTCGAGCTCACCCATTTTGACATGCGTGGTCTGCGCCTGACTCACCGCCGTTTGCCCAATACGCAGTTCGCGCGCGGCGTAATCGTTATAAATACGCTTAACGTCGCTCACATAGGTACCCGCACCAAAAACGTTATTGCCTAAACGCTGCGAGTCGAGGCTCGACTGCTCAGCCACTTGACGGTGGTAGCCTTGAGTGTTGGCATTAGCGATGTTATTACTGGTTATCGCCAACTGTGACTGCGATGCCAGCACGCCCGTACGAGCAATGTTAAGTAAGTCCAATGACATTAAAGAATCCCTCCTACTGCGCGGGCAATGGTAATTTGACTCATGGTGTTACTCCCGATATGGCTGAACCCAGCCCTTTGGTTACCGATTGCATCACCTTGATCACTTTGTCAGCGTAATGTGGATCGGTTGCATAACCGGCATCTTGCAGGGCTTGTACAAACGCAGCAGGATCGGCCGCCTTATCCATGGCCGCTTGATAACGTGGCCCTTCAGATATAAATGACACAAAATCATCGAAACTCTGCTTTATGCCGTCATATACGCGAAAATCGGCCCGTTGTTTAACCGCAACACCTTGTTCAAACTCCAAGGTACTCACGCCTGCTTTATCGCCTTGCCAGCGCTTGTCGGCCTTAATATTAAATAGGTTATGACTGGGCTCACCCTGTGCGGTGCGCACCATTTTTTGTCCCCAACCAGTCTCGAGTGCCGACTGGGCAATGAGTACCTCTGGCGTGGTGCCAAGGGATTGTGCTGCCGCTTTAGCATGGGGATATAGCGTACTAACAAACTCATCACGGCTACTGAAGCCATTTATGGGCGCCGCCGATGGCAACACTTTGCCGCTGACAACCTCGTCGAGTGCCTCGGGTAAAGAGGGAGTTTGAGTCGCTGAAACCTTAGATTGGCTTACATGCTGTGCCGTCATATTGACGCTAGATGAAATAGGCTGCTGCATGCCGCCACGTAATACTGACGCTGGGGTATAAGCACTGGCCGTAGGATCGAGCTGCTGCACCATCAAGTCGGCTAGGCCTAACATGCCTTTGTCGGAGAGGTTAACCGACATCTGCTGATCGTGCATCTGCTCGTAAAACTTAGTGTATTGGCTGTTCATCGGGCTGTCGGATTCAAACACTGCATTGGCGTCGCGCATGCTCTGCATCAGCATTTGCACGAAGATCCCCTCAAACTGCTGCGCCACTTCCTTCAGAGCTGACTTATCATCTTTTTGTGCTTTGGCACGCAGGGAGTCTAGCCCCCCGATGTCCATAAAGTGCGATGAATGTGACAGCTTTTCCATAGTCAACCCGACAAAAATTAGATGATGATAAGCTCTCCATGCAAAGCGCCTGCCACTTTTAACGCTTCGAGAATTGCCAGTACATCCGATGGCGCCGCGCCAACCAAGTTAACCGCCCTAACGAGTTCGTCGAGGGTGGTACCTGGGTTAAACAAAAACATACGGTTATCTTCTTCAGACACATCGATAGTGCTGTTACTGGTGACGACAGTTTCGCCACCCGCTAAGGGGTTGGGCTGTGACACTTGGGTCGCCTCAGCAATAGTGACCGTCAAACCACCGTGGGTGACTGCGGCAGGCAACAAACGCACGTCTGCTCCTACAACTATGGTGCCGGTGCGAGAATTAACGATAACCTTGGCCGACTCAGATGCGGGCTCAACGTTGATATTTTCCAGCGTGGCTAAAAATGACACCCTTTGTGACACATCACGCGGTGCACTCACTTGTACCGAAGCGGCATCAAGCGCTCGGGCCATGCCTGGACCAAGTAAGCCATTGATGGCATCGGCTAAACGCTTAGCCGTTGAGAAATCGGCACGGCGTAAGTTAAAGGTCAGATGATCGCCTGTTGAAAATGGGGTCGCCACCGTGCGTTCAACAATCGCGCCATTGGGAATACGCCCAACGGTTGGGGTATTTTGGATCACTTTTGAGCCATCGAGTCCTTCGGCACTAAAGCCACTGACGACCATGCTGCCCTGAGCGATGGCGTAAACATTACCATCGACTCCTTTTAGAAAGGTTTGTATTAGGGTGCCGCCGCGTAGGCTTTTAGCTTCACCTAAGCTCGATACCGTAACATCTAAGGTTTGCCCCGGCTTAATAAAGGGCGGCATATTAGCGTGCACGGCAACCACCGCGACGTTTTTAATCTTGGGTCTAAAGTTATCCGGTAGATTAATGCCGAAATTTTTCAGCATGGTTTTAAATGTCTGCTCGGTATAACGGGTCTTTTCACCGGTACCGGGCAAACCGACCACGAGACCATAACCAATGAGTTGGTTATCTCTCACCCCTTGCACATTGGCAATGTCTTTTATGCGCTGGGCAAAGCTTATTGAAGAAAACAGGGTCAGAGCACAAAGTAAAATAATTCTAACTTTCATGATATTACTTCCTAAAAAGGCCACCAATCACTCATGAAAAACTTCCCTAACCAACCCACTTTTTGTGCATCGGCAAAGGTGCCTGTCCCACTGTATTGAATACGCGCATTAGCAACGCGCTGCGAGTCAATCGTGTTGTCGGGACGAATATCTTGCGAACGTACAATGCCGGTCACTCGCACAAATTCATCGCCGTTATTAATGGTGATCCATTTCTCACCGCGGATCACCAAGTTGCCATTATTGAGCACCTGCATCACATTGGCCGAGATACTGCCTGACAGGCTGTTGCTCTGATCGGCGTCTGACTCTCGCTTAGTGTTAAAGCTGTCTTTATAGCGTAAATCGATAGGTACGCCCTTGATGGTGACATTACCACCACCCGCATAAATGGGGTCGAGACTAAGATCTGAGCCTTTTTTAATCTCATTATTAGCGCTCTTGGACGCTTGGGTCGACTCTTGCAAAATCACCGTGATGATGTCGCCCACTTTTAATGCTTTGATATCGGAATACAATCCCGATGCCTGACTGTCTTGATACATAGACCCTGTTGCTGCCACCTTGGTTGGTGGGGCTTCTGGGTAAACAGGCGCATAATAGGGGTCGTCAGCAATCGGCTTATTATTGCTAGTTGAGCTACACCCCGCTAAGGCGATGGCAGCCACCAATATGAGATACTTAGTCATATTAAGCCTCTACAAATTCTGGTTAACGTAAGACAACATCTGATCGACGGCTGAGATCACTTTGGAGTTCATCTCATAAATTCGCTGACTCTCAATTAAGTTAACCAGCTCTTCGGTAACATTGACGTTAGAGGTTTCCAATGCACCTTGACGAATCGCGCCCATGCCATCTAAAGAGGCCGTTCCTTGAATCGGTGCACCGCTCGCGCCAGTTTCGGTGTAGAGGTTTTGCCCCATAGGATCTAACCCACTTGGATTAATAAAATCGGACATGGCTAACTGGCCCACCACTTGGTTTTCGGCCGCACCCGGGGTTTTTACCGAGACCTCCCCTTCTGCCGACACTGTGATACTGGTGGCGTCATCTGGAATGGTGATCGCCGGCTGCAACACATAACCTGAGCCTGGGGTAACGATTTGACCAGTATCATCTAGGGTGAACTGGCCATTACGCGTATAGGCCGCGGTGCCATCTGGCATCTGCACTTCAAAAAAGCCGGGGCCTTCAATCATTAAATCGAGTGAGTTATCCGTGGTTAGCATGTTGCCTTGGGTGAACATCTTTTGCGTCGCCACCACTTTGGTACCCGCACCGATATTCAGGCCATTGGGCAATTTGGTGTTAGAGGCACTGATGCCACCAGCTTGGTTAACTGTTTGATAAAGCAAGTCTTCAAATACGGCGCGGCTTTTCTTGTAGCCAATGGTGCTCGCATTAGCCACGTTGTTAGAGATAACCGAAATATCGGTTTGTTGAGCATCTAAGCCTGTTTTACTGATCCATAACGCGGGATGCATAATCTATCTCCTAACTAATGCGCATTAATGTCGAAGAGGCTTGATCCATCTCTTCGGCCGTTTTCATCATCTTGACCTGCATCTCAAACTGACGCTGCAAATCGATTAACGACACCATTTCATCGACAGCATTCACATTACTGCCCTCAACGGCGCCACTCTCTACAAACACCTGCGCATTGGCAGGTGCGATTTCGCCAGAGATTTGACGGAACAAGCCATCTTCTCCACGCATTAAATTTTGGTTACCTGGGTTAACGAGCTTGATCCGCCCAACCTCTTCAATCACTTCCGCTGTCGCCCCTAAAGGGCGCACCGAAATAATGCCATCTTGGGCGATTTCGACTTTTTCGATAGGCAGCGGCAATACGATAGGGCCGGCATCCCCCATAATGGGATTACCACGGTCGTTTCGCAGCAACCCAGTGTTATCTATGCTTAAACTGCCAGAGCGAGTATAGGCTTCGCCACCGTCAGCCCCCTGTACGGCAATCCAACCATCGCCTTTTACGGCAACATCCAGATCACGGCCAGTGGTTTTTAACGGTCCGCTGGCAAAGTTAGCCGATGGGCTTTCTGTCATCGAAAACACCCGTGTCGGCAAGCCCTCACCAAAGGCCTGCATGGATCGAGCTTGCTCTAAGTCTGACTTAAAACCATCGGTATTAGCATTAGCAAGGTTGTTCGCACGTACCGCCAGCGAATGCATATTCTGCTTGGCGCCACTCATGGCGACATAAAGTAATTTATCCACTTGCTGCTCCGTCAATGTTTCAACTAAAACTGTCGTATTACAGTATCAAGCAATCATCGTGCCAACGGATAGTATCAATGGGAGTGGAAGATCAATGGGATGCGAAGGTAAATAATGTGGGAAGAGGAGAACTTCAGCTAAAAGCGGCAGTGCGTTGCCGTGGCGGCAACACACTTAACCCGAGTCAATGATTAACGGATCTGAAGTACCGTTTGTTGCAACGTATTATTAATCTCTAAGGTACGAGAGTTAGCCTGGAAGTTACGTTGTGCAGAGATTAAATCAACCAATTCAGTGGTCAAATCAACGTTGGATTGTTCCAGTGCTGACGAGCGAATACCACCAAACGTACCACTATTGGCCTCACCAGCTAACGCTGGACCAGAATCTAAACTGGCTTTCCACGACGTATTACCCACCTGAGTTAAGCCTTGCTCATTTGAAAAACGTGCCAATGCCACGCGGGCTAACGCAACCGTAGAGCCGTTACTGTAACTGGCATTGATCAGCCCATCGGCACCCACTTCAACATTGGTTAAACGGCCAACTGTGGTGCCATCTTGGCTCAGCTCTGTCACCTCAAAAGCCGATGAATATTGCGTTGGATTATTAAAGTTGACTGTCAAGGTTTGCGTGCCGTCAGTACCAGGGCCTAATACATTAGCCCCGCCAACACCGAGTTCTTCGGTCTGTATCACTGCAGGATCGCTGCCGGTATAAGTACCTGTGTCATTAAAGGACAATACCGAACCTTTCCAACCGCTGGCATTTTCTGCGTTACCCGTAGCATCGGCAGTACCATCACCTGTAGTATCACGCCCATAAGTCGCTACAGGGCCAGCAATATCGACCTGTTTACCATCGACGGCATAAAACGCCACCCAATTACTCTCACCATTGTGCGCCGCTTCGGGTGGGCGGACAAAGTAAGTCGTCAAAATTTGTGGCTCACCTAATGAGTCATATATGGTTACCGATGTCGATCGATTAAATGTCTCAGGCTTAGTCGGGTCAAAATTAGCAGGATCGAGCGTCTCTTCAGCGGCATTAAGGTTCATCTGAATACCCACATCATTAGTTTTCTGTGGCTGACCTGCCGTATCGGGAATTTTCACTGGCTTGGTGGTGGTTAAACTCACCGATGTTGAGTTACCGCCTTTATCGACTGGAAATGTCTGCAAGAAGTTACCCGATGAGTTAACTAGGTAGTTATTTTCATCCACTTTAAACGCACCAGCGCGAGTATAAGACATATCTTGTGAGCCCACTTCTGATGAGGTCACAAAAAAACCACCGCCATTAATCGCCATATCAAGGGCGTTACTGGTAATTTGCATGCTCCCCTGATGGAACTGCTGCGCCACTTGTGATGTGTTCACACCACCACCCACTGCCGTTTTGCTGTTAGTAAAAATGGAGTTGGCGTACACGTCGGCAAACTCAGCGCGAGACTCTTTAAAACCAACCGTATTGACGTTGGCAATATTGTTCGCCGTGGTATTAAGATCTTTTTGGGCCGCGGAGATACCACTCAATGCAATGTTAAATGACATAAATCACCTCATTAAAATTTCTGTTTGTTGTCGTGGACGTTATGCCCTAACGTAAGCTTTATCTAGGTTTCAGAGACGGCGAGTACATCACCAATCTTGATACCCCCTATGCCCCTAAGGTTTAAAATTGCGCCTGTGCTTGCCGTACCCAGTGACACGCTGGTCACATGTGCGTAAGTCGATACCGCAAGGTCTTCACTTTTACCATCCACTCTGCCAGACGCCTTTATCGAGTAATTACCACTGGCCACCGGCTCGCCATCTTTATCAAGGCCATCCCAGCTAACATCAATATTGCCGCCTGCGCTGCCATCGACGGTAAAGGTTTTGATCAACTGACCTTTTTCATCTTCTATGCGCACGGTAATGTCATCGATAGCCTCTGGCGTACTGACGATCCCTTTTAGGTGCGGATCTTCAGCAGAAATATGGCCAGTATCTGACGGAATCAGTACTTTCTGCCCAACCAAGCCCGAGGCTTGGAGTGCCTGACTCGAAGTCATCACAGCGTTGAGGTTGACAATCTCCTCATTGAGTTTACCGATCCCATCGACGGTCGAAAATGAAGCCATCTGCGCAATCATCTGGTCATTATCTACAGGCTTAAATGGATCTTGCATCGACAATTGTTGGCTCAATAAAGAGAAAAAATCATCTTGAGTCAGCTCTTGGTTATTTGCCTCAGGAATCGTGGATTCCTCAGGCAAACGAATACTGTCTAGAAACGGATTTCCCGTAGATTCGGTGACGGCACTCGATCTGCTGTTTGATTGCGGCGTGATCTGCCCACTTTGCTTATCGCTGCTAAGGGGTGACTGGCTGCTTAACGGGTTAATGAGGCTCACTAATTACCTCCTAAGATTTGCCGATTCGTAAAGTCTGTTGCAGCATAGACTTGGCCGCTTCAGCAACTTGTACGTTCATTTGGTAAGAGCGCGATGCAGAGATCATGTTAGCCATCTCCTCCATCACATTCACATTGGGTTTGTAAATAAAACCATCGGCATCTGCCAACGGGTGATCAGGAGAGTATTCTTTCTGCAGCGGCTTATCACTTTCGACAATGCCCGCCACTTTAACCGACTGTGAGGTTTGCTGTTGATGACTGGCTTTGGCCATTTCCGCTTCAAATACAGGATGACGAGCACGGTAAGTCTGGTCGATGCTACTGGAAACCGAGTCGGCATTGGCAATGTTACTTGCCGTGGTATTGAGGCGGATCGATTGCGCCGACATACCTGATCCAGAAACATCAAAGATATTAAATAAGCTCATCATTAATTTCCTTTAAGTGCTTTTTTCAATCCAGCAAACTTACTGTCAAGAAACCCTAACGACATCTGATACTCTAAGGCATTTTGCATAAACTCAGACTGCTCTTGCTGAATATCGACAGTATTGCCATCACCAGTATCGGGCTGATTGGGCACGCGATAACTTACATGTTGTTGGCTTAAGGCCGCTAAATCGAAATGACGCTCATCACTGCGACTCATGGCTAACCCCCCTTGCCGACTGCGAGCGGCTTGCAATGCCTTATCGAAATCGAGATCTTTGGCTTTATAATGAGGAGTATCGGCATTGGCAATATTAGATGAGATAACCTGCGCACGCGTTGAACGCACACCCAAGGTGAATTGATGCACACCTAATGCTTTATCAAAACTAATCGCCATAAAATTGCCTCCTCATACAGATACCAACAACAAAGCAATTGTTATGCCAAACAAGAGAGAAAGAGAAGGAAGTGGTTAATAAAAAAACATAAAGATAAAAAATGCCAGCTTATTGCTGGCATTTTAGTTAAATCAGGCGGTAAAGACTAACCACGTTTTTGATAATAGATGCCAGGATTACAGCGCACCATCTCAAACTCTTCAGTTAATCCGGCAATCGACTCCGAAGCGCCAAGAAATAAGATCCCTTTGGGGTTCAAAGCGGCAGCAAATTGCCGCAATATTTTGGCCTTTGCCTCAGGCGCAAAGTAGATGAGTACATTGCGACAAAATATAATGTCAAACTTACCCAGTAAGGTATAACTTTCAAGCAAATTATGGGCTCTGAAATTAACTAAACGCTTTACATTGTCTTTGACAACCATAGAGCCTGGTATGGTCGGAGCAAAAAACTGCCGCTTACGCTCATCAGATAAGCCCCTTGCCAGCGCCAAGTTATCATATTGCGCCGCTTTACACCTGTCTAACATAGATGGTGATAAATCGGTGGCCAATATCGATGCGCCACCCGGTAATGCCCCTGGTTTACGCTGTTGATATTCTAAAATCGTCATAGCTAACGAATAAGGCTCTTGCCCTGATGAGCACGCCGCCGACCATATTTTAAGTGGACGCCCCAAACGAGTGTACTCAGGCAACAAGTTATTTGCGAGCAACTCGAACGGATAACGATCCCTAAACCATAAGGTTTCATTAGTGGTCATCGCATCGATAACCTCAGCCCTTAACTGCCGCTCCGTCGGCTTCATCGAATGTTTGACCACCTCTGATAATGACGGAAGGTTATATTTCCCCATTAATGGTGCCAAGCGACTACGAACTAAATACTGCTTATTTTCACCCAGCACGATCCCGCTGTGTTGTTCCAGAAATAATCTAAATTGGTTGTACTCAGCTTCTGCAAGTGATTTATTCGGCACCTAGATATCCCAATCTCAAAAAATAAAACAGGCTACAACATACACTACTATAGCAAGTATTAAACAGCCAAGCGTTATACATTAGCGAACCTACTGAGACAAGCATAAACTACTCAAAGTTAGGAGCTTGTATGACGACGCTCAATTTACAAACTAAGGTGCTTATTCACCGCGGCCGCCAGTTCATCTGGATTAAACTTAGCGATAAAATCATTGGCGCCCACTTTTTCGACCATGGCCTGATTGAATACACCACTGAGTGAAGTATGAAGCACCACCTTAATATCTTTAAGCTTAGGGTTATCCCTAATCTCTGCAGTTAAGGTGTAGCCATCCATCTCTGGCATCTCAATATCAGAAATAATTAATGGGAGCTCATGAGCCACATTATCCATATTTTCCGCCATCGCCTCTAATTGGTTGAGAGCATCACGGCCATCTTTAGCGGTATCGATTTGCAGGTTTAATGACTCAAGCGCCCTAATTATTTGCTTTCGTGCAACCGTTGAATCATCAATCACCATAATATGATAGTGGCGGTCTCTATCTATGGTTAACTTATCATCCATTTCTTGGCTTATCTGCGTCTTAACGGGTGAGATCTCATCGAGGATTTTCTCCACATCAAGGATCTCAACCAGCTCACCTTCAATCTCGGTGACGGCAGTTAAGTAAGAATACCGCCCCGCACCTTGCGGTGGTGGCATGATGGCTTCCCAGTTCATATTGATGATGCGCTCAACAGATTTAACTAAGAACCCCTGTACGCTGCGATTATATTCAGAAATGATAATAAAACACTCGTCGGTGTTTTCAATCGGGCGACCACCCGTCGCTGCGCTTAAATCAATCACAGAGATCGTCTTGCCACGAATATGAGCGACACCTCTAACCACTGGATTTAGCTTTGGTAACGCGGTTAATGGAGGGCACTGTAGCACCTCTTTAACTTTAAACACGTTAATACCAAATCGTTGCCGACCGTTTAATTTGAACAGGAGAAGCTCTAAGCGGTTTTGCCCCACGAGTTGAGTGCGTTTATTTACTGAATCAAGAATACTCGACATAATGCCTTTGCCTTGTGAAAGCTTCCCCACCCATAGTTACTATAAGTATAGGCATGCTAATTGCTTTAATAAATTTGAATGATAACCAGGCCCAAACTCGTCAAATTTATGACACTAATTTCTATGAAAAAAATGTCTAAAGGTACGGGCCACAACGAAGTATAGGTGCAATCTGGCCGTTCAAGCTAGTCTAATCATTATGAAAGTAAATACTGTGTACTTTTTCATCGCTTTACTCTTCTCTTGCCCAAGTTTCGGTGCAGATGAGCCAAGTGTACCCTCTTTATCGACGATATCACGATTAGCTATAGCGGCAATTGAAAATAAAATTGAAGCCCCAAGTGATGCAAGGGTCAATATTACGCCGCAAAGCTTAGACACCAGAGTCAGCCCACCTGCTTGCAGTTCAGCGCTAAGCGTTGAGGTCGCCAGCGATCGCGCAATAGGCCGTAATAACACAGTTAAAGTCAGTTGCGAAACCCCAGAGCTACAATACCCTTGGCAAATTTACATATCGGTAAGAGTCGACATTCTTTACCCTGTGGTTGTGGCCACACAAACCTTGGGGCCAGGCGAGCTAATTGACGCGGAGCAGGTGACGCTCGCCTATGTCGAGCAGAGTAATTTACGTGGCCAACAATTTGATGATCCCGCACAGGTCACAGGTACCCGAGTAAAACGTAGAATTGCCGCCAATCAAACCCTGTTTAGCAGTAACCTTTGCTTTGTATGCAAAGGCGACATGGTGTCTATTTTTGCCCGCACGGCCAATTTTGAGATAAAAACTATCGGTGAGGCCTTACGTGATGGTAACTTAGGCGATAGAATTCAGGTTAGAAACAGTAACTCACAGAAAATGGTAGATGCAAACGTTATCGGGGTCGGCGCGGTTGAGGTTAGGATGTAGTACCACATGACCCACTCGATGGGCATTTTTTATTGATCACCAGCAAATTCTCCTAAAGCTTTAACAGTGAACGCCGATATACAGTTATGTTGATCTCACTAAGTAACGTTGGAACCTATTATGGCTATAGATATAAAGCATATAAATACAAGCACTAACAATCGAGTCGCCACGCCGACAACCGATAAGTCATCGGCAAAAAACCAGGCCGTATCGCCCGAAACCACTATGGCTAAAACCGTAAAAAGTGACTCGGTATCGATAACGCCTCAGGCGCAGCAACTGCAAAGTGCCCAAGCCAAATTGAACAGCTTACCTGAAATCGACACTAAAAAAGTCGAACAGATCAAAGCGGCCATTGCTGAAGGTCGCTACAAAATTGATGCCGACAAACTGGCCAGTAATATTGCGCAGTTTGAAAATGAACTAAAGGATCTTAATTAAGCTGTTATGAACTCAATAATCGACATCATCGCTAATCAACATACGTTATTAAACGACTTAAAACGCCTTATCGAAGCGGAGAAAGTGGCGCTTATCGCACAAAGTGCCGATGAGTTGCTAAACCTAGCGACAGATAAAGCTAAGTTGTTAGATGAGATCAAAGCAGTCGATGTACGATTATCAGAGCACCCTGACAGCGGAAAACTCAGTAGCGATGCTAAGCTACAAAAATTAGTCGAAATTACCAAACAAGTGTTAGCCCAATGTAAGACGCTTAACGCGCAAAATGCGACATTAATCGAACACAGCATGGCCAGTATCAATCGCTTTTCTCAAGCCTTGCAAGCCAGTCGAAACGCATCCAGCCTTACCTACGATGGTAAAGGTAAAACCTCAACAATTTCGACCTTAGGCAATAACCTTAAAGCGTAGACGGATTCTTGTTACGCTAATATTACAGCAGACACTCATTGTGGCATCAGGTTCGACAATGAGTGTCTATAGCGTTCTACCCAATTCTTAATATCTCTGACGACTGTGTCCATAGCACTACCTCATCCTATCTGTTGCTTGGCTCTTTTGATGCACTATAGCGCTCTATTTGATTAACGACAGCACTCTATAATGCTGAGTTATATCAGCGCCTATCTCACCAGTTTCATGCGTTTCCTATGCAGGAACCGCTGACAACAGACACAAAAAAAGCCTCTGAAATAGAGGCTTTAATAATGGAGTCCTGTTGCAGAGGAAGCTCTATTTAAAAATAAGTCACTTGCTTCACTTTTTGCGGACGATGTTGCTGTTGGTACAAAGCCCACACTTGAGAAAAATCAAGTTCCAGCTCAGTCACATAGTGTTCACCCACAGGGTAACTCTTAACCACTCTGGCACCACGAATGACCCCGGTCACCGACGCTTGAATATTATCATCAGACAACATCCAATCCCTAACTTGGCTCGAGGCCGACAACTGCTGGCCGTACACCTGCTCAGCCAACTCGCGATAAGCTGCGATTTTGGATGCTTGCATCGCCATTAACACGCGCTGCGATTGCTCTTTGGCCGGTTGTGTCGCTAAGGGGGCATAGCCGATAGCGGTTAACTTAGGAAACTGCTCAGGCGCTTCTGTTTCCCACTGAATATATCTATCTTGAGAAGCGCAGCCGCTTAGTGTTAGCAGTAATGCCATTAACCAGACTCTCATTGCATCTCTCCTACCATTTGCATGTTACCCTGCCCCTGCGTGCTGTGACGGATCAACAAGCCTTGCTTAGACTCCACCCGCTCAGACGCCCTAAGATAACCAGGCAATTCAGCCAAGGTGACACTCGCCGACGCAACTGATACCACACGATTATTGGTTACATTCACAATGCGGCTATTGACCACAAGCTCATCAAGCGACAGATTCATGGTCGACACCAAAACATGCTCAACGGGCAAATCGTCACCCAGCTTACGCCAATCACGACTCAATATAAAATCACCACTGTCGGTCACTCGTACACTCTGTGCCACATTGAGATCGACCAAATTAAATTGATGATCATGCATAGCAGCAATTAAACCTTGCTGTAATTGTAACCCCAAAGGATTAGTGCCATTTAAACTGTCTAACAACACTGGCGTTGTCACCAATAACGGATGCTTAGGTGTGAGTTGATCATTTTGCCTAACCAATTCATTAGCCAATTGTTGGCTCAGGTGTAGCACTGCCGATTGAGCAGGCAAAGTATTGCCGCTTGCCAATGACGGCGCAGCGGGCTCATTGCTCGCACATCCCCCAAATAGCAATAAAGATGACAAAAGTATCGCTGTTCGCATCGCTCTGTCCTGTATAACGCTAAGCAAGGCTTAGCCGGAAAAAATGCCAATATAAAATGCCGTTTCAATATGAACGCAAGGCTTGGTCGCCGCCCATTTAAGTTAACTGCTAACTATTTAACCGTTGACGGCGCTGATGCATTAACATCACAACCCGGTCGATACTGACGCAGACGATAACTTTGACTATCGCTATGTCACACGACAAATTCGCGGCGCGTTCGACTGACATAAATTTAAATGCAAATTATGAGCCAATAGCCACTATGGCTTACCCACGTCCCTGTATCGGCCTCAACACGCCAACCTTTAACCCCATTAAGCAAGCAATCGTGCCACAAAGTACATACGGGCATGTATATTGCTTACTATGATGCCATCTGGCTAATATCGCCCAACGACCGCAAATACTGTCATCATTTTGGCAGTTAGTAGCGCAGGTTGTAACGCTTCGCATTGTTATTATTGAAAGAGACTTTTACATGAATCGGCTAACCATATCCTTGCTATTGCTAGGTTTAACCCACCTTAATGTGTCAGCACAGTGGATTGAAGCACATGGCGAGGCCAACGTGCTCAACAACAATGTCAATCAGGCGCGCGAAGAAGCCATACAACAAGCCTTAAGTGTTATCACCTTGCAATCGGGTGGCCAATTTACCAGCATGCAACAGACGCAAAACGGCCAACTGGTACAAAGCCAGTTTTCTATGTCGAACCAAGCCAACATTGCGCGAGTCGAACTACTCAGTGAGCGCATCGAAAACCAACAAATCACAGTGACATTAAGAGCCGATGTTATCGATGGCGCAGAGCAACAGTGCCAAGCGGAACCATTAAAAGCCGCTATTTTAGTGCCGCAGGCATCGATTGCCGATCGTGCGCAGCTCAGATACGGCAATATCGGCCACTTTGAACAGGCATTATCAGAACGCTTAGGAAATATCATTCAGCAGCGCAGCAATGCCAGCCTTGCCAATGTTCACGCCAACGAACGCCTAGATGTTGAGCAGTCCTTAGTGGATGTTCGAGGCTACCGTTTACCCAGTTGGCTAAGCGACATCACCGACAGTCAATATATCCTACTGCCAGCGATCGTCGATATCTCCACCGATCCCGTTGAAGGCGGATTACTAGGCCTTTGGAATAACTATCCACAACGACAATTTCATCTAAAGCTATCGCTGTATCATGGCATCAGTGGTGAGCAAGTTTGGAGCGAGCTATATCATTCATCAGCCCCATGGGAATTTGAGCGACAAGCCACAGTGCCGGCAAATAGTGCCCGCTTTTGGCATTCCAGCTATGGTCAACATATTGATGCCGTATTAGCACAAGCCAGTGCCGATATCGATAAAGTGCTTAACTGCAGGCCACTACTGGGACAAATTGTGTCTAAACAAGACAGACGGGTGATCATCAATCTGGGGCGTAATAACGGTATAAAAGTGGGCGACCGTTTTCAAATTGTATTGCAACAAAACTTACCCGATAGGCTCGACAACATGCGCCCAATTGCCGGGGAAACTCGCGCAACGGTCACCATAGATCAAGTCACGCAGCAAAGTGCCACAGCCTTGCTCGAGCCACAAAATGGGACGCTAAATATACAAGTAAATGACATTGCGATTAAAATGTAGTGGACAAGCGGCCACTAATTAAGCAACTAAATCTAAAGCCTTTTCATCGAGATGAAAAACAGTATAATCAACAGCGTCTCCCTATAGCTCAACAGGATAGAGCAGTCGCCTCCTAAGCGATCGATCGGGGTTCGAGTCCCTGTGGGGAGACCATAAGATAGCCACTAAAATGGTTATCTTATGCATAGATAAAATAACCATCACTAACCGCCAACATCCTAATACATCCTACATCCCTCTAGGTTAACAATGGTTTAGTGCCCCTGCGTAGCTAGGTGAATAGGTTAACACTCACGGCTTAGCCTTCGATTTAATCGATATAATCTTATTTAATTAGTGCCATACCAATTCTTGCGGCCATGATCATTTTTAAGCCCAGTGTCTAAGTTTAAATCCTCACACTTGTGGTTAGGGTGCCAAGCGCGCTAAATGTGATTTTTGACTGGCTTGCTATCCGCTTTATCATGGATTTTGAGGCTTTTTTAAGGTACTTTAGCCCCATGAAAGTCACTGCGTATTACGGCGTGAAAGTAGCATAATAGTCGCATGATAAATAATGCTGGTAGCCGAAGTCAGCTTTGTCGTGAACGCTGCGCAATAAACATCAACTTATCTCCATTATTCCTATTTACCTCAACCCTATAAAGGATAGCGTCAATGACTGAGCTGTTTACTGCTAACCTCGAGATCATTAATAAGCGTTGGCCTCTGCTCGCTTCAGCCTTACATGCGGCAAACATTGAACACTTCGATGCTTGTCTCGTTAATGGCAATGAACAAACCATCAGTGTCAATGGTATTCAATTGAGCAGTCGGCATAACCGTATCGCCGAAGCGAAGCTGTTGATTAAACAACTGCCAGCAAACTGCCGTGACCTCACGGTTTATGGTGTCGGTATGGGAGATGTCCCCGCCGTCCTAGTGCAGCACCCCCATATAAAAAGCATTCGTATTGGCCTGCTCAATGTCAGCCTGTTTGCCCTATTACTGACTTATACCGATCAGCGCGAATGGTTGAGCGATCCACGCCTAACGCTGGTGCACCAGCTTCAACAACACCGACTGCCGCCCCACTACATTACCGTCACGCCCGAACTCTTATTGAGCAGCGATGACAATGCCAGATTGCGTGACTTATTGGTATTTAACAATAACCTTGATTTTGCCAACAGAAGCCATGGCAATGATGACGTTGAGCTTCAGCAGCGCATGCGGGATAATCTTGCGACCATGCAACAAGATGCCGATGCCGCCACTTTAAGCTTACAATATCAACCTAATCAGACCTTAGTCATCGCCACTGGCCCCACGCTTGAGCAGCATTATGCTTACCTTAGGGCGCAGCGAGCATTACCAGAGCCGACTCGGCCATTGATGATTAGCGTCGACACTGCATTAAAAGCCTTACTCAAGGAACAGATTGTTCCCGATATAGTCGTGAGCATAGATCAAAATGTCTCGCGTGACTTTTTACCCGATAACGTGCCTGATAGCGTCAAACTGGTCTACTTCCCCAAGTCACAGCAAGCAGTGTTGCAATGGTGGCCTGGACAACGTTTTGCCGCCTACTCGCACAGTAAAATCTATGATGAGTTCCACCAGCAATGCCCTAAACTGCGCCTATTTGCCAATGGTAGCGTCATCCATCCGGCCATCGATTTAGCCGTACATTTAAACAGCCCATCGATAACCTTATTTGGTTGTGATTTTAGTTATCCGCATAATAAGACCCACGCCTTTTGGCAAGACGGTAAATTAGGCCCTTCTATCGCCAATGCCAAGCAACATTGGGTGATGAACGGACATGGCGAAAAAGTGGCAACCGACCTGAATTTCCGCGGCTATTTGCTTGCCCTTGAACATTATATTCTCACTAAACCTGAGGTGACTTTTTATAATGCGAGTTTAGATGGTGCCGCCATTGATGGCGCCCAATATCAGGAGTGTAAGTGATGAAAAGTACTGCAACTGACACCCTTATCCAAATGCTGACTTCGGCTGCGCATAAGTTTCGCTTAGGCCATGAAGCCGATGGCTCACATGACTTTGCTCAGTGCATCGACCTGCTTAAACCCATCTTGCCTGAGTTACAAAATGCCGTAACTGTGGTTGAGTTATTTCGTGAGATGCTGGCGGCGCAGGAGCGTCACGACTGGCTTGCTTTGGCTGACAGTCTCGAATATGACTTGCCCTTACTGCTGCAAGCCGCGCAGTAACACATGATGGTGATGAATCAGGTGTAACAAGCTTAAACGGCTTTTTAAAACTTGTTAAGCCCCTCAAATTGAGGGGGCGTAACAAGTTTTAAAAGCCATATTACTCAATAGTATTATTGGCGTTTAATCGGTTTGCATTGAGTCACTTGAGTAAGCGATTACTCCGCGTCTGCAATATGCTCCCACGACAGCGGCGTGCCTTTAGCGTGTGAACCACGAAACTTTTTACCTAATAGTTGTTCAAGATACTTGGGGTGTAAGCCAAACCCCGGTCTGACCGAGCGGACATTATCCAGCGAGATCACACTGCCATCGGCTACATCTTGAGTAATAAACAGTGAGCGCGAAAACTGTCTTAATTTGGTGAGCTTAGGCGATAATGCATAATTAACCGTTCCGAGGGCTTTTTCGGTATCCCTAATGGTTGTGACTAGGGTGGTAAATTCTTGCGGATCGAGAGAGAAGTCGGCATCTGGGCCGCCTAACGTCTTATCTAAAATAAAATGTTTCTCCACTACGCGTGCGCCCAGAGCAACCGCAGCGGCCACCACTGTGGTGCCCAGCGTATGATCAGACAGGCCAACTTCACAACCAAACGTGCTGCGAATATTTGGAATGGTATTAAGATCCACTTCATCTAATGGCGTGGGATAAGCCGAGGTACATTTTAAGATGATGATCTCATTGTTACCGGCCTTACGACAGGTTTCTACGGCGAGCTCAATATCAGCAAGGCGTGCGATACCCGTAGAGATAATGATTGGCTTGTGTTGACGAGCCACATAATCAATCAGAGGAATATCGGTGATTTCTGCCGATGCTATCTTGTATGCTGGCACATCTAAATCGGCTAAAAAATCAACCGCGGTTGGGTCAAACGGCGAAGAGAAACAGATCAAGCCTAACTGCTTGGCATAATCCATTATCTCTTGGTGCCACTCCCACGGGGTAAAGGCTTTTTGGTACAGGGAATATAAGGTTTCACCGTCCCACAGAGTCCCATGGTTCACCTTAAAGTGGTCACTATCGCAGTCAAGCGTTAAGGTGTCGGCGGTATAGGTTTGCAATTTAATGGCATCGGCTCCGGCTTCTTTAGCCGCTTTAACCGTGGCTAAGGCAACATCTAGCTGTTGGTTATGATTGGCCGACAGCTCAGCAATGATAAACGTTGGCTGATCTAGACCAATCTTTTTGCCCGCAATATTAATACTCATAATGTTCCTCAAAAATCGTTTTTAACGAAGTCCCACGACAACCTGCGCTATAGCCACTCAAATCGTCTAACCGACTAAATCGCCCTTGCAACACCCTAACGGTATCGACTCCTAATAACACACCTGGCTGAATATCATGGCTGGGATTATCACCAATAATCACAGTATCCTCGATATCGACCTTCAAGTGCTTAATCGCTTGCTTAAATCCTTCTGGGCTAGGTTTAGGTGCGCCAATTTCCCAGCAGTAAACGATGAGATCGGCATAGGCCGCTAATCCCAGCGCTGCCGTTTTTTGCTTTTGCATACTGGCAAGCCCATCGGTGACGATGGCAATTTTTTTACCGTCAGCCCGTAAGCGCGTCAACACTGCTTCTGCACCGTCGACAAACTTAAGCTCCGGTTGATGCTGGCGATAAATATCGACCAATGCCGCTATCGTCAGTTGCTGCGCGATAGCAGGATAACCGTGTAGCAGCTTGTCAAAAATCTGCTCACGACCTTGGGTTAAAAAGGTCGAGTGTAAAAACTGTTTAATCTCCTCGCTCGGCAATCGACACTGCGCACCTATGTATGACGCCACGGCGCTAAAACCGCTAAGGACATAATCTCGCTCGAGCACTAAGGTGTCGTCGAGATCAAAAATAAATAATAACTTATTATTCAACATCATCTTGGATCATCAGGTCCTTAGAATATCTCAGCATTTTTAAGCCATACTGAATTGGATTGACCCGTTCAACTGTCGCGTCATCACCACAGACACTGGCGATAAGCTTTCGGGGAGAATCTAGCCCAGCAACAATGCTCAAATTAGATGCGCCGCCAAAGCGTGGATTCACTTCTATCAAGTAACTGCGTCCATCCACATAAAAGGCTTGAATGGTCACGTGGCCACTAAAGTCAAAAGCAGAGCTTAAGCGATGCGCCAAAGCGACTAGCTCAGGGTTATCGACCACCCGAGACACCTTAGACTCACCACCAACGACAATCAGTCTCTGCCTTGCCACCGCCTGTATACAGATGCCATTATTGGCATAAAAGGCATCGATGCTGTACTCATCATACGGCACGTAAGGCTCGAACAGAAAAGCCTCTGCTGGGTACTCGGCTAACAATTGCGAGAGAGCCGCCTGATCAGACAACAGATGCACCCCAGTCCCCGCACTGCTATAGGCTTGCTTAGCGACGCAAGGATAATGCAACTCATCGGGCGCTAGCTGGGGCAATATGGGTAACCCCTTAGCGACACACGCGGCGTGAAACTGATGTTTATTGCTGCAGGTTCTTATCGTATCACTGTCACTCATTAACAAGCCAATGCCCTGCTGCGCCAATTGGTTACTGTGCTCAGCAAAAAATAATAAATCTTGATCCCGCGTAGGAATAATGTGGCCTATTTGCTGGTCGCGGCAAAACTGAAACAAGGCGTCTAAATAATTATCGTCGCTTATTTTGGGCAGTAATTGATAATCATCGGCAAAATACAATGCTGGGCTATTGGGGCTAATATCTGTCGCGAACAGGCGCACGCCATAATCTCGGCACGCCTGCGTTAAACTTTCAATTAGCTGCACTTTGGCCGCGACACTGGTGACTAACACATGTGGATTAGTGGTCATTCATACTCTCCATCACGTCTACAACCCGTGAGCATCCAAGTGCATCGACCATCAGGGCTACCGTTGCCGATTGCGCTTGTAATCGCTCTGGTGAGTTCATTAGGGTGATAAACGCGCGTGCATAATCCGCCGGGCGAGTCTGCTGCTGCGGCCCTAAACAAAGATGTGCATCGATTTGACTCAGGCTCTCAGCTAATGCCTGCTGATTTAACGCCACGGTTGAGGTGATCGCGGGTAAAGCAAGGCTACAGCGTTCCCACACGGTGGCCCCAACGGCGCCAATATAGAGAAAAGCGTGTGCCATTCGCCGCGCCATATCATCAACTTGAACCGCTAACGACAACTGGCCAAAGTCACGACAAAAGGCGGTAACATCGGCCTGGTGCGGATTATGTTTGCCTAAGATAACCTGCCCCGTTAATTGATATTGGCGCAGCAAGGGGGCAACGCCTTTGAGCGCCTTTAAGGTTTCATTATCTTTATCTATGCCGCCGAAAAAAAACAGCACTTGCCCTTGAGTAAGGCGCTGTGGATAAGGCGCAAGCTGACTTTGCAGTTGCCCAAACATCTCGTTGAGCAGGGCAAATCGGGGCCCGATAAGTTTGGTTGTCGCGGCCGCACAGCGGGCGTCATAGCGCGAGTCCATATTCAAATAGAAGTTTTGATCCAGTAAAATATCGCAGTCGAAATCTCTGTCGGCTAAATCATCGATTTGCAACACTTGCTGGCAACGACTGCGCATTGCTGTATGCCAGTGATGGTCGATCCCATAGTGGTCTATGATTAGCCAATCTAACTGAGTACAACCAATTTCGCCAAGGTAATGGTCAACAACTTGAGCCGCTTGCGCTATCTCTTGTTGGTAATCGACCCCTAACCAGTCGCCATGCTGGCAGTGATCATTTGCTGTGGTGGTCGTCATCGCACCTTGACTTAGGGGCAATACCCGAAAGTCATGGGCTGTAATTAAGTCAATCAAGTTACCGGGCAGTTGCCGACAGATAAACACCACCTGATGACCATGTTGACGCAACTGACTTGCTAAGGTCAGGCTGCGATATACATGGCCAGTGCCCATGGTTAATGACGCGTCAACGCGCAGCGCCACATTGAGCCCCATATTACACCGACTCCGATGCAGCAAGGGCTTTAAGCTGAAACAGCTGCACCGCGTAACGCCAATCATCTTCGGTATCGATATCCACCACATCTCGCCTCGAAATCGGCATGGGAATAGCGTAGGAGGAAAACATCGGCGTTTCAGTTAAATAACCTATCGGCCTGCCCCAATAAAACTGCCCTACATCATGGTAGGCCGCGGGTAAATCTTGCGAGCGCATTGGAAAGCACTCAGGCTGAAACATGGTCGCGCGGCCATCATTATCAATGCCAATGGCCCTTTGTATAGGAAAGGCAAATTCACACACAGGAAAACAGAAGTAAGCATCGGGATTCGCCTGCAGCAGCGCCATAGCCTCGCGTATTTTTGTTGGCGCAATAAACGGCGAACAAGCATAAATACAGCAGACTAAATCCAGCTCAACACCTTGATGCTGGCACCACTGCACGGCATGCTTTATCACTTGCCCTGTGGTGGCAAAATCATCGGCTATGTCGCTTGGGCGCATAAAAGGTACCTCGGCGCCATAGGCTTTAGCGACGCTGGCAATTTGCTCATCGTCGGTAGACACTATGATCTTATCGAAGCACCCTGATGCCATTGCCGCCTCGATAGAGTAGGCAATAACCGGTTTGCCGAAGAAGTCTTTAATATTCTTCCCCGGAATTCGCTTACTGCCGCCTCTGGCAGGAATGATGGCCACTTTCACTGTCTGCCTCCGGTTATTCAAACACTATGTATGACATATATGGGTTTTGTGGCGAGCGCGTAATTTTGTATTTCGACAACGAAAACACTTCTTTAAAGGCAATGGTTTCACCGGGGAAAGTGGCACAATTTAACTCATCAAAGCCAATAATGCTGCCCTTGGTCAAATGGCCTTTAATGGCCTCTAAGCAATTTTTGGTCGGCTCATAGATATCAAAATCAAAGTAAGCAAAAGCGATGATGGTCTCTGGATTATCTGCCAGATATTGCTCAATCGTCTGCGACGCATCCCCTTCGACTAATTGATATTTTTTAATGTGTGATATTGGGCTTTCTGACTCATGGTAATCTAAGATCCCTTCAAGATAATCTTTATACCCTTGTGTTACCGAGTAGGCACCAACGTCAATCACGCTATGATCGCCATCTTTAGCATCGACAGAGGGGAAACCACTAAAGGTATCGAATCCGACAATTTTACGCGTGTAGTTATAGGGTTCGTACATACCTCTAAAGGATTCAAATAACGCGAGATTCTGCCCCCAGCGAACACCAAACTCCATCACAACACCATGCACATCGATGATTTTTTGATACATCTCATGCATAAATAGAATGCGCGATAAGGTTTGTCGATTAAGGAAAAGTCCCAAGTTGCTTAACATCTCAGACGAGGGAATTGGACACTGTTTAAAGTCTTCAAAAAACTGCTCACGCATCTGCACCTCAGCGTTACGTGAGTGCCCCGCTACCTTAATTTCTTTCGCCATTGTTATACCTTAAATTTATTGTGATCATTAACGCCATATACTGTAGCCGCGCTGATGACAACGCTAGCTGACCTCGCATGGTTATTGAGTGACATAAACGGTTAAGTTACGCGACAAACCAACTTCGGCCATACAGCGCAGATACTCAACATGTTTATCGACCCCCTGGGTGAAAACATAATTGTTGATCATGACTCGGCTCAAATGTGCCTGCTTACCTCGGCTTCTGTCTTGCGCATAATTGGAAAAATCATTTGCCAGATACATCTCAATCGGAAAATCGCCCGTCATAAACGCTAAGCGTAAACCACAATTGGCCACGAAAGCCTTTAGGCTGTCCTTATTGAAATAGTGTAAGTGTTCTGGAGGGCAAAACCAGGTATTGTCGGTTTTGTTATGTTGTTGCAGCAACGATTGAAACGCCGAGTAATCGTTAGGCACTTCGATACGTATAGCACCATTAACAGCTAACAGCTGAGTTAGTGCTGTCATTAGGGCTTGAGGATCGATAACGTGTTCGAGTACATTTTTAAGATTAATTAACTCAAATTTACGCTGCTGCGCAATCAAGCCTTCTAAGGTTTGTAGCACATCACCTTGCTCAAAAAACGCCATCAGCTGCGGATTATGGTGCTGTAAGCCGTATTGAGAATAATCACATAAATGCACATGCCAGCCTTGCTTGTGACACTGCGCCGCAAAAAAGCCTTCACCACACCCCACATCCAACAAACGCGGTTGCTCGGGTAAAGGCGACAGTGATTGACAAATCGCGATAGAGGATTCCACCTCAGATAAAAAGTAAGTTAACTCATCTAGGCTATATTCACTCTGATAGCTGCTCATTTCTGCTTGGTAATATTTCTCTTTATAAAACTGATCTAGCGTCGCTTTACTTGGCATTGGCGCAACAGAAAACATGCCTAAGGGATTTTTGACCAATTGGTAAGTTGTGGTACTCATAACATAACCTTGTTAATACACGCTGTGATTGGCTCGCCTTAGCAACAGCCATTCTTTTGGCACATCAAAGACAACTACACACTTTTGCAAATCTCTGCAAACTTCATACCTAAACACCAATCAAATGGCATAGGGAATACATTAACCATCTAAAATGGTTATCTATAGTGTGCGAGGCAGTTACGCCATCGACACTATCACGTTAGACGAGGCTGAATTTGGCCAAGCGAGATCACAGCAGATCTCGCAATGTCGCAATCACCTTATGCTGCTCATCAACGGTAAGCGCAGGAAATAAAGGCAAGGATAAACAATGCCGATAAAAATACTCAGCATGAGGGAAATCATGCTCGGCAAAGCCAAGATCTTGATAGTAAGGCTGCAGATGCACAGGAAAATAATGAACGTGGACACAAATGCCTGCATCTCTCATGGCATTAAATATCGCTTTTCTATCTAAGGTTTCCGGCAGCAACGCGACCATCAGATGATAGGCACTGTGACTGTTTTCAAGCGGAGTCACCCATTGCAGATTTAGATCAACAAAAGCCTGATGGTACTGGGTCGCCAACTGATTACGTGCAGCAACAAACTCATTTAAACGTGCCATCTGACTCAAACCTAATGCGGCCTGCATCTCGGTCATGCGGTAGTTAAACCCTAACGCGTGTTGCTCGTAATACCAATCGCCTTCATCTGGGCGCTGCATTTTGTGGGGATCTCTGGTAATGCCATGACTACGATACAGCCCCATTTTAGCCGCTAAATCGGCATTGTTGGTGGTTGCCACGCCACCTTCGGCACTGGTGATGATCTTCACCGGATGAAAACTAAATACGCTAATATCGCTATAACAACAACTGCCGAGCTTATTGCCCTGATGACTACCGCCAATACCGTGAGAAGCATCTTCAATCACGTAAAAACCGTATTCACTGGCCAGTGCCGCAATCGCAGCCATATCACAGCTATGCCCGCACAAATGCACAGGGATCACCACTTTAGGTAAACATCCTTGAGCTTTAGCCACTTCAAGCTTAGCCTGAAGCGCCTCAGGACACATATTACCAGTAGTAGCATCTACATCGACAAAATCGACCTTGGCACCACAATAAAGGGCGCAATTAGCCGAAGCGACAAAGGTAATTGGCGATGTCCAGACATAATCGCCTGCTGCGACTCCCAGCGCTAAACACGCGACATGTAATGCCGAGGTGGCACTGTTAACGGCCACCGCGTATTGCGCCCCTGTGTAGTCGCAAATAGCGTGTTCAAAAGCGGGCACTTTAGGCCCTTGAGTAAGGTAATCTGACCTTAATACCTCAACAACAGCATCGATATCATCTTGGTTAATGTGTTGTTTACCATAAGGGATCATGAGGCAGACGCTTCCTTATCAAAATGTTTAATCTCATCTGCCGACAAGAAGTGCGGATTATTGCCAGAGTGATATTCGTACCCCTGCTGTACCGCATACCCTTTCTCGCCCAAGTTATTGGCAGTGTAATCATGCTCACGACCAAAGAAGGAGATGCTCGGTGTTATCACAAAATGATCGTCAAATTCGATGGTGTGGTGTGAATCGTCGGCTGGGCACATGATTTCGTGCATCTTCTCACCAGGGCGAATCCCCACAATCTCATGCTCTAGCCCTGGCCCATAGGCTTCGGCCAAATCGGTAATTCTCACCGAGGGAATTTTAGGGACAAAAATCTCTCCCCCTTGCATGCGAGCAAAGTTCTTAAGCACAAAATCGACGCCATCTTGCAAGGTTATCCAAAAGCGGGTCATGTCGGGGTGAGTAATAGGCAGCGAGGTCGCGCCATTATTAATTAACTGTTGGAAGAAAGGCACAACTGAGCCACGCGAGCCCACCACATTGCCATAACGCACAGCAGAGAATCGAGTTTCCCCTGCACCGACAATGTTATTCGCTGCAACAAACAGTTTATCCGACGCCAATTTAGTGGCGCCATAAAGGTTAATGGGGTTAGCCGCTTTATCGGTAGATAAGGCTATCACGCGCTTAACTTTATTCGCGATAGCCGCCTTAATCACGTTTTCTGCGCCGTAAATATTGGTCTTGATGCATTCCATCGGATTATATTCGGCTGCAGGAACCTGCTTAATTGCCGCGGCATGAATAACAAAGTCGACGTCATTAAACGCTTGCATAAGACGATCGCCATCGCGCACATCACCAAGAAAATAGCGCATGCAAGGATCGTTATAGACCTGCTGCATCTCATACTGTTTTAACTCGTCACGAGAGAGGATAATCAACCGCTTAGGTTTATAACGCGCTAAAATTGTCTTGGTGTATTTTTGACCGAATGAGCCCGTGCCGCCAGTTATGAGGATGGATTTATTGTTAAACATATAGTCTCCAAATAGCTGCTTTAAACAGCACGACTAAAATTAAAATGAATGTAGCGAAATCTGATACCCAAATATAATGGAGTTCACACTAAAAATATAAGCTGCCGCATAACACATGCCGCCCATCGCGATAACCAGACAGCAGGCAGACTCATAGATAAAGCCAGACAAAAAGTAAACTTATAAACGCATTTAATTTTAGTAACTTAATCTTAATTGTCTAACTATATTTGCCCTTGTAGTGCAGCACATTACTCATATTGTACGATTTATCGACTCACCTGCAGCCAGCTAATCACTTTTTACCCTATGAGTAAAATACCGCGGCACCAAGCAAGGTGAATACAAGCGACAATAAGCCGTCATACATGCAATGCTCTGGCCTATACCTCACCACTTTTGTGACAAACATCTCACTTTGACGCATTAAAGACAGCAAATAGCACTTGATAGCAGCTCACAAGCCAGTTGATAGGATTAACAGTCTCCTCCCCGATATTGGAGTCAACCATGAAGCAAGGCAGATAACCAACCATGGCAAAGTAAGCATGCCAACCGTAAGTCGCTAGTAGCGATTAACAGCGAATTCGCCAGCAAATTTCGCCAGTAAAGATAGGAAACCCATTTGAATCCGTAGCATTAGCAGGTAGGCTATGCTCATCACTGGTCAAGCACAATTTGAACCGACGAATGAGGACATCATGTTAGATAATCCGCCAGAAATCTCCAGAAGCTTTGCTGTCAGCCGCTTTGGCGAATATTACCTGCCCAGCATCAATCGCAATACATTTGAAAAAATTGACTCCACTTCATTGTATAACGAGCGCTTCAAACAGGCCTTATCTAAACCCGATACCTTACATATCATCATCGGCCTTGATTCTGGACTCTTGGCCAATTATGTCATGGAGCGTCCGCTTGCCGATGGGGCTAAGTTTATTTTTGTTGAGCTGCCAGAAGTGCTCTCCATGTTGTCTATCGACATTCCAGAGCACCTTGCCAATGAGATAAGCGTGATCTCATTTGATGAGCTTAACGAGACCATTGCCGATATCCGCAATAATGTGTTTTTAGTCAAAGGTAAGTACGCCATTCATCGCTCAATTGCCGTCGATGGTAATTATTTAGAGCCCTACAGTGAGCTCAATGCTGAAGTCGAAAAAAAGGTTGAACATGAATCCTTTAGCCTAGGCACAGCCTTTAATCAAAAGCTGTTTATCAAGACTCAGCTAACCAATGTAGCCGAAAACCTGCAACCCGCCTCAGTACTGCGTGGCCAATTTAATGATAAAACCTGCATCGTATTAGGCGGTGGGCCCTCGCTTGATAACAATATTGACTGGATAAAAGCCAACGCCGACCGACTGGTGATCATTGCCGCCTCACGTATTGTCGGAAAACTAATTAAGTTAGAGATAAAACCTGACATCATTGTCTCGGTCGACCCCCAATCGATAAGTTTTGATGTCAATAAAGAGTTGATGTCACTGGAGCACGATACGTTACTCGTCTACTCCTACCATGTGACCCCGCAAATTATCGGCCAATGGCGCGGCGCTGCGCTCTATACCGGCTCTCGTTTACCTTGGAACAGCGACCACGATAACAACAATATCGAGTCCGTCGGTCCCACCGTCACCAATAGCGCTATCGAAATTGCACGGGAGATGGGTTTTAGCCAAATTTTGTTGTGCGGCGTCGATTTTTGCCATTCGCAATCGGGTATCACCCACACCGCTGGTACCTATGGCGCAAGCCTTGGACCCGACATGGGGATTATGTACGAGTGGGTTGAGACCAATTGTGGTGAAATGGCGGAAACTCCGATACAGCTCATGTATGCCATACAATCACTGGCAGCAGCAATCGAGGCGTACCCTGGGGCGCGCTATATCAATCTGTCACCTGATGCCGCCAAGGTTAACGGGGTTGAACAGGTCAATGCCCATGACATCACCTTAGCAGAGATCAGCGCCAAGCAACGCGCGCTGCTGGCCCCAGCCCAGCATCTCTTGAGTATCGACAAGAAATGTCAGTTACTTGGCAGCACGCTCGACGCCTTAAAAGCCACTAGCGAACAACTGGCGCAGTTAAATGACTACAATCAAGACGCACTGCAATTGGTCGACCAAATAGAAGCGGCGCATCAGTATCCTGAGCGTATAGGCGCATTAGCTAGCAAGCTCGACAACATCGAAAGCAGCATCAACGCTAACTACTCTGGCCTAGCAAAGCTGGTTAAATTTTATGGTTATTATGAATTTAGCCACTTTTTATCCACCAAAAAAGTCGATGACTGGTCACAGCAAGATGTGACTGACAATACCCGTCTTTACTATCAAGCTTTTAGCGACATCACGAGCGCATTAAGTCGATTAGTTGATGAGGCTATCGCGCGGGTAAGTTCACGCCTTGCAGAGCATCAAGATGAAGTGGATATTCACGCCTTATGTGAGCGTTGGGATATCGATGCACAGTGGGGACGCGCCCTTATTTGGCAACAGCAACATCCGCAGCAATACGCACAATTAACAACTGCTCAGCAAAGCGAACTGGCAAAAACCCGACAGCAATACCATGACCAATTTATGGTCAAGGCGTTCATCGATCCCAGCGATGAGCCTGCTGTACCACAACTCAACAATGCCTTTAAAAAACTGCATGCTCTGCTGCATTACAAACACCTGCTGGGCATCACAAAAATGGTGCAGTACACCGCCCCTTATATCGACAGTGATCTTGATATTACCCGTCTGCATAACTTAGCCAAAAGTTATCAATATCGGCTCGAAAACCAGCTAGAGCTGGCGCTCGATGCCGTGCAGGCAACCCCCATCGAACAGCGACAAGAAGCAGAGTTAAAGCAGATAATCCTACTGGCTTTAAAGCTTAACCGCCTGCCGCTGGCGTTGGCGCAATATGCCCAAATTATTACCTATAGCGACGAATATCTGCCGCAATACGCTCACGCTTTGTACTTAAACGACAATGCCCAAGACGCGTTAGCCACTTACCTGGATTATCTGGATAAATATCCGCAAGATATTCCGGTAATGTTAAAACTGGGGATTTTTCTCGCCAATGTCGGTCAAATCGATGGCGCACGCGCCTGCTTTGAAAACGTTTTAAGCCTAGATGAAGATAACCAAGCCGCAATAAGCTATATCCAGCAGCTCGGCGACTAAGCGATAGGGCCTGTTGATCTTTCAAGGTTGTTTTGGCAGCGAATTGTTGGGTATTTTATACAAGGCAGAAGCTTTGTGGTGTAGTGATTCCACATAAAAAGCTGAGAACGCAGTAGAAATGACCAGCAAAGATCAACAGGCCCTAGGGCGTCATCGCAAAGATTTATCCGCTGGCGCCCTTTCCCTTGCTCGCATTCAAACCGTATAATACGCCTTTGCATATCTCACCCAATTTCGATAGCGAGGCTCTGTGGCACATACTTATATTCCACTCGAACAATACCAACGTAAATGGATCTTCAATCACAAAGATCTTCCTGTCACTGATGATGACAAGGCATTGATTAAGCCCCTTGATCAAAAATCATCAATGGAGGTGTGGAATAAATGGATAAGTAACAAGAGCAGCCGCGCCGAGCAATTTACCAAGGGCGACTGGGCAGCCAAAGCCGATGCTTGGCTTGAAACCGACCATTGGCAAAGCGCATGGGACAGCGAAGCGGCCGAACTGCCCGAAATATTACATCATCATTTTGACTGGGAAAATGACACCCCAATCTACTTTTGCTATGAAAAATATCAAATTATTGAAACTCGATGGGATGTTTTTGTACGCAACTGGAAGTGTTTCCTGTTTTTTGATGACGGCCCACTACTGATCTCCCCAAAGAAAAAACAAGCGGCGATATTTCATCAAAGTGGCCAATACCAAGTGGGTCAGCGAGGTTAACCTCGCCCCATCATCGCCACCACGGCACCCATGACTCAAACCAATAACTAAAAATGAGACCGACGATGAAACCCATTACCACCTTAACCCTATTGCTGCCTTTACTGATGACCAGTCTGGCAAATGCCAAAACGATCGCCGATGTCGAAGTGGCAGAAACGATTCAATTAGCTGACAACACCTTGCAACTCAATGGCGCTGGCGTGCGCAGTAAATTCTTTATGGACTTGTATGTAGGCAGTCTTTACCTTCAGCAGCCAAGCAGTGACGTTGAGGCCATTATCAACGCCCCCAAGGCTGTGATACGGCTTAATATTACCTCAGGGATGATCACCTCAGACAAAATGAGCGATGCCATTATCACCGGGTTTGACGATGCCACCCAAGGCCATGTTGCTCCAATTAAGCAACACATCGACACCTTTATGGCCTTATTTAATGAGCCTATTGTGGATGGCGATCAGTTTACCTTTGAGACCACTCAGGGCGTTGGCGTCAGTGCCTATAAAAACAACCAATTACAGGCAAATATTCAAGGTGAAGATTTTAGACAAGCCTTACTTAATATTTGGCTTGGGGACTCACCAGCACAAAGCAGTCTAAAGGCGGCAATGCTGGGACAATAAGGTACCACCAATTGGAACGGAGCTAACATAAACGCTCATCACCATCTGGCGCTATTTTGGAATAGAGCGAATTATTGCTCTTAGTTGTTGATGCGAGTTGTTGGTGCTTATTAACATTACTTATTGATGTGAATCACGAACTCTTATGCAACACATCACACAGCCTAATAAACAATGAGCCCAGCACTCTTGGCTGGGCTCATTCATTTAACCGTCTCTCTTTGGGGCCCTTAATGACCCGGCCTAACCCGCATTAAAACTTCACTCAGATATTGAACGCAAACTTGCGTATATGAACAGCGCATATTGAAACTTATACAAGCGCTTATATTAGAACTTATATTGCGCTGCAAATGCCATAGCGAGTTGATTATCTAGGGTATCGGTATGATTGGGGTCACTCAGCTCCATTTCACCATTAAAGTAATAACCTATATAACCATTGAGCGATAATGACTCATTCACCACCCAGCCAGCACGCACAAAGCTCGCCCACTCGTCGATTTCGACGGCCACATTATCATCTTTAACTAAAAATCGTTGAGTACGCTTCGATGCACCAACTCCCGCATCGATATCATCAGACAGCTTATAACTCAGCTCCAAACCTGCTGGACCACTAAAACCAGCCGAAAATGGATTGCCCAACTTGAGTCTGTCACTAATTTGCCAGTTAACCGCCAAATAAGGCACGGTTCTAACCTCTGAAATATCGTTTAAATAAGCGACACCAAGCCCCAACATATTGCCATTATTGAATCGGTACATACCTGAGGCGACCACACCATAGCTTTGTGCATTTGATCGCGAGGCATCCTCTGTGTAAGCGTATTGGATCTTAGGCGCAAACAGGAACATCCAGCGCTGGTTAGGTCGATAACTCAGCCCCACACCGGCACTGTAACGGTCAACTGATGACCAAGGGGACAGCTGGCCCGCCATTAATCCCGCTCCTCTGCCAGACCAGTCAAAATCTAACTTGTCATAGTTGGCATTTAAACTGATAGACCACTGCTGGTTAAGTGGTATATCGCTCTTAACACCAAACAACCAGGTATCTCGCTGTACCTCATAGCCGGTGTTATTCACCTCAGCATCAAAGGTCGCAATACGAGACACGCTTAACGTAAGCGGCGAGTATGGTTTGGCCACAGCAGGCGCACTAGCCCCTAGGGTGGCAACCGCCCCAAATAGTAAGGAGATCGATAGACGAGAAAAACGGCTGTTGTTATAAAAAATCATGCAAACTCCATCGCAGCAATATACCAATATATGGATGAGCGTGACCAAACAGGATAAAGCTCACTGCAGCAATAAGTTGATCCCTTAACAACAGTTGTTGCTGATATTGAGCGCACTATTGCTTACCATCACACCAAACGATTAAGACTAACGTTGACCTGCAGCAGATACAGGTCAACTGAGATTACTCACCGCCCAAGGCCATCCATTCTGTTTAATAGACTCTGTGTTGTAATGAGACGCTGTATACAGGTAAAGCGTTAGCATTACGCATCTGCGCAGTAAACCGATCATCCGCGCCCAGATTATAGCTTAATAAACGTGAGCTATTTCGCCGTGATCTTGCTGTTTATGCTTTATCTACGCTCAAATTTCACGACGGTAGGCTCGCAAAAACATCTCTATCGTCTCTTTAATATACTGCGGGCGATGGGGCACGATATCCTCTACCGCCAATCCTAACTCTAACTTTAGGCGCATCTCACCAAATAACATAAGGCATAAACGCACTGCCGCATCACGAGCATCACCAAACTGATAATGGCCAACTCGTTGTACTTCAATAAAATAGCTCTCTAACAAGACAATAAGGTGCTCAGGGCCGGCACTAAAATACAAGGCTGAAATGTCTGGATGGGTGTCGGCTTGTGCCACACAAGCCTTAAACACATCAATGGCCTCGGCGGACAGCACCATATCACTGAAGTAATAGCCAAATTGCAGCAATGCCTGCTCTGGCTTTTCGGGTGAAGAGAAGAGTGATTCGGTGACTTGGTGTACCACACACTTAGACTCTATCGCCGCCACAAAGAGCTCATCTTTACTACCAAAATGAGCGTAAACCGTTTGCTTAGAGACCCCGGCTTTCTTAGCTACCTCATCCATACTGGTATGGGGAAACCCTTGCCCACAGAACAGCTCAATAGCCGCTGCCAATATTTGTTCACGTTTTTGTTCGCTACGACTGACCGATGAATGCGCCATTAATTCTCCAGAGAATATTGAACAGATTAATCAATTGAATACTTAACTATTTTTTAACTCACCACAAACTAGACTAGACAGTCTAGTTTACACAAATTAGACTAGCATTTCCTTAACGTAATCGCTACCTAACATTAACCAAAGAGAGAGCCCACTCATAATGCAACGATTTAGCGCCACAACGTCAACGACCGTACTGCTCATTTTAGTGTTAGCCGTCACTAGTAGTGCGTGCCAGCAACCCAGTGAAGTGCCGACTATCGTGCAAGCAGCCCCTAAAGTGGCAACCGCTCTATTAGAGTTAGCACCAAGCTATCAGTTTGAGCAACAATTTACAGGCACCGTTCGTGCAGGTAACACCACAGGTATCGGCTTTGAGCTCGCCGGAAAAATTAAACAACTGACGGTCGATAGTGGTGATAATGTGGCTGCTGGGCAAGTATTAGCCCGTCTTGATACTGCATTATTAGAGGCTGAAAAGCGTGAATTTGAAGCCAATTTGGCACAAAACAGTGCCGATCTACAATTGGCTAAAAATACCCTAGAGCGCAGTTTGCTCCTTAAACAGCAAGGCTTCGCTTCAGAGCAACAACTTGATGAACTCAAAGGGCAACTCAATAGCTTACAGGCGGGCAGGCAACGGCTAATCGCAGCCATTGAAGCCAATAAACTGCGCATCAGCAAATCCACACTTGTGGCACCATTTGATGGCATCATTGCAATTCGAAATAACAACTTAGGTGAAGTAGTCGCCCTAGGTTCTCCGCTATTTACCCTTGTAGAACAAGGTAACCCACAAGCCATTATTGGTGTTCCGGTCAATATTGCCCAAACACTACAAGCAGGCCAGTCACTACCTTTATCGGTAAATCAACAGCGTTACACCGCCCAAATTGCAGGGATCAGCGCCGAGGTCAACCCTGTGACTCGCACCGTCGCAGTGCGCTTTACCTTGCCCAGTGACGCACCGGCATTAAATGGTGAGCTGGCATATCTGTACTATGAAAAAACGATCCAACAGCCGGGATTTTGGATACCGCTGACCTCACTGACCGACGGCCTGCGTGGCCTGTGGAACCTCTATGTGTTAATACCGGAGGCCCAAGAGCGCTACCGTATCGAACGCCGAGACGTCGATATTCTCTACACTCGCGGCGAACATGCCTTTGTCACCGGCGCGCTTAAGCATGGTGAACGCTATGTCACCACTGGGTTGCATAAACGCGTCGTCGATGAAATCGTCACTCTTCACTCCGTCCCGGCACCGAGGTAGACGATGATCAAAGCTATAGTCGAAAATGGTCGCCTAGCCAGTTTGGTGATCGCGCTATTGATAGTAGCCGGGTTCGGTGCCATTAACAGCCTGCCACGCATGGAAGATCCCAACATCACTAACCGCTTCGCCTCTATCGTCACGCCATACCCTGGTGCGTCGGCAGAGCGCGTCGAAGCCTTGGTGACCGAAGTGCTTGAAAATCAGCTACGTCGCTTGGAAGAACTTAAATTAATTCAATCGACTTCGCGGCCCGGGATCTCGGTTATCCAACTAGAACTCAAAGACAATGTCATCGATACCGAACCCGTGTGGTCGCGCGCGCGCGATCTCCTCAGCGATGCCAATAGTCAGCTGCCCACCAGTGCGCAAAACCCGCGCTTTGATGATCAATTAGGCTACGCCAACACCGCCATTTTAGGCCTAGTATGGCAAGGCGATACCGCCCCTAGACTCGACATTATCCATAGGTATGCCAAAGAGTTACAGAATAAATTACGCTTAATAAGTGGCACAGACTTCGTCAAGCTTTACGGCGCACCTAGCGAAGAAATTTTGGTGCAACTCGATGGCCATAAGGTAAATCAACTTGGGCTGAGCCCAGCAGCTATCGCCCAGATTTTAACGAACGCCGACGCCAAAGTGTCTGCTGGCGAAATTAATAACGCCAGTTTTCGCGCCCTAGTCGAAGTATCCGGCGAACTCGACTCGGTCACGCGGATAAAACAGGTGCCGTTAAAAGTGGATGCTAACGGCCAAATTATTCGCTTAGCCGAAGTTGCTCACATCAGCCGCCAAGCCAAAACGCCCCAAAGCAGCATCGCCTTAATAGAGCAGCAACAAGGGGTCATGGTGGCAGCTCGCATGCTTAATACCACCCGAGTCGATCTGTGGTTACAACAAGTACACCTTGTGGTTGAGCAGATGCAGACTGAGTTATCGGCTAACGTTGAAATTCAATGGCTGTTCGATCAAGAGGGCTACACCATAGAGCGGCTCAGTGACTTAATCGGCAGCTTGCTATTAGGTTTTATCATCATCTTAGTGGTGTTGATGCTGACCTTGGGGCTTCGTAATGCGGTGATCGTCTCCTTGTCTTTACCGCTCACCGCCCTGTTTACCCTCGCCTGCATGAAATACGTTGGCTTACCTATTCACCAAATGTCCGTCACTGGATTAGTCGTGGCGCTGGGGATCATGGTGGATAACGCCATTGTGATTGTCGATGCTATCGCGCAGCGTCGCCAGCAAGGTCTTAACAGGCTCACCGCCGTGGGCGATACCTTAAAACACTTATGGTTGCCACTGGCTGGCTCCACCATCACCACTATGCTGGCCTTCGCACCGATTGTGTTAATGCCTGGCGCGGCGGGTGAGTTTGTCGGCGGTATTGCCATTTCTGTGATGTTTGCCCTGCTGGGTTCCTATTTAATATCCCACACCTTGATTGCCGGATTAGCGGGTCGTTTTGGCTCCACAGCCAGCGCCAACAAGTGGTATCAAAAGGGCATTGATTTTCCCGCCCTTAGCCGCGCATTCACTTTCACTTTGCAACATGCATTGCAACGACCATTATGGGCGGCGATCATCATCGGCATTTTACCCGTCTCAGGTTTCATGGCGGCCGGGCAGATGACCGAGCAGTTTTTTCCTCCCTCGGATCGCGATATGTTTCAAATCGAGGTTTACCTGCCACCACAATCGAGTATTGAGCACACCCACTCAGTGGTGAAACAGATTGATACAACCCTACGGGCAGGCGGTGAGATCCTGCGTCTCGACTGGATGATTGGCACCAACGCGCCCTCCTTCTACTATAACTTGCTGCAACGTCAACAAGGGGCCAGTAACTATGCCCAGGCTATGGTTAAAGTGGCCGATTTCGCGACGGCCAATCGCTTGATCCCTGCGTTTCAGCAGCAGCTGGATAATGCCTTTCCACAGGCGCAGGTGATCGTTAGGAAGCTGGAGCAAGGTCCGCCCTTTAACGCGCCCGTTGAGCTAAGAATTTTCGGTCCAAACCTTGATACCTTACGTGAAATGGGTGACGCGGTGCGCAAGGTGCTTATCACCACAGAGCATGTGATCCACACACGCGCCACGCTCAGTGCAGGCGCGCCTAAGGTGTGGTTTCAAGTCGATGAAGATGCCAGCATGATGAGTGGGTTGACGCTTACCGACATCGCCCAGCAAATTGAAATGGCCACCTCGGGGATCGTGGGCGGCAGCATACTAGAACAAACCGAATCTCTGCCCATAAGAGTGCGCAGCCAGCAAACCACACGAGAGCAGCCAAACAAGTTAGCCGAAATCACCTTACTGTCTCACAGTGGTAACAGCATCGCCCTCTCGGCGCTGTCGACCAGTCGTGTCGATGTCAGTCTAGGCGCGATTACCCGACGTGACGGTCAGCGCGTCAACAGTATCGAAGCCTATATAGTCAGCGGCATATTACCGCAAACTGTGCTTAATCAAGCACTGGAGCGCATTGCGCAGCTGCCATTGCCGGCAGGCTATCGGATTGAGGTTGGCGGCGAAAGCGCCAAACGTAATGAAGCGGTAGGTAATCTGTTGTCGAGTATCCTCTTGGTGATCACCCTATTGCTGGCCACCGTGGTTCTGTCATTTAATTCATTTAGGCTTACCGCCATCATCTTATTTAGCGCGGCCCAGTCTGCTGGGCTGGGATTACTGGCGGTCTATCTATTGGGTTATCCGTTTGGCTTTACCGTGATAATCGGCCTCTTAGGCCTCATGGGACTGGCCATTAATGCGGCCATTGTGATTTTGGCTGAGCTAGAAGATATGCCCAATAAGCGCCATGAAAGCATCGGCGATATCATCAAGGTGGTCAGTACCTGTGGCCGCCATATCGGTTCAACCACTATTACTACCATAGGCGGCTTTATTCCCTTAATTATTGCGGGCGGCGGCTTTTGGCCCCCGTTTGCGATTGCTATTGCCGGTGGCACCTTATTAACGACCCTATTATCGTTAGTGTGGGTACCGACCATGTATCAGTTGCTTATGATAAACCGCCACAGTAACACAAGGGGCAACGCAGTAATTTAACATCCAGCGCCAGCGTTTACGATAACCACTTAAGTTCGTTGTATAAGTTAGACACATAAGTGAGTGGTTTAAATCACCACACCTTACACAAGGCTCCTGCACCAAGGCTAATCCCTTGGTGCAGGTCAAAAACACATCGTAAAGTATGCCAGCAGATATGCGCTACTCTGTAACCATCTAATTTATAATTATTAAGTTGAAGTAGACCTACATCAAGCTTTAGCAGATTAATTTATATATAATTATCACACAATTATAAACAGGCATGGATAGACGGATGAATTACAAACATTGGCCAGTCGCGAAGCAGATAGGCGTGCTCGCCTTTATACTCACTATCATAGTATTTAGTATTATTAGCAGTGTTTCCTATATCACAGCCAGTAACGTGCTTGAACAAAAAGGCATTAGCGCCATGAAGGCGCAAATGAACAGCACCGCCGACCTTATCGAGCTGCAATATAGCAGCTTATTATCACTAGCTCGTCGCAACGCCGATATCTTGCGTACCATGTATCCGGGGCAATTTTATAAACCCGATAAAACCGTCAAGGTACTGGGTACTTCTACGCCGGCAT
This sequence comes from Shewanella algidipiscicola, assembly GCF_900380485.1. Classification (NCBI taxonomy): domain Bacteria; kingdom Pseudomonadati; phylum Pseudomonadota; class Gammaproteobacteria; order Alteromonadales; family Shewanellaceae; genus Shewanella; species Shewanella algidipiscicola. Next base: position 983,029 of record NZ_OXJV01000001.1, read on the forward strand.
TAGCGCATGAACGCGAACAAATTAATGCCTCAAGGAGTAAGGTGGATCGTTACTCGAAACTCACGGGCGGCAATGCCACTATATTTGTGCGTGACGGGGACGATTTTATCCGTATTTCAACCTCATTGAAAAAAGCCGATGGTCAACGCGCTTTAGGCACTTATCTGGGCACGACGCACCCTGGATACGCCGCGATCATCAAAGGCGAAGAGTATGAAGGTTACGCCAAGCTGTTTGGTAAGGATTACATGACAGTTTATCGGCCAATAACCGGACCCGCTGGCGATATCATAGGTATCCTTTATATCGGCTTCGATATCACCGACTCCCTGTCAGTACTGCGCCAGTCGATGAATAAACTCAAGCTAGAAGAGTCGGGCTATTTCACCCTACTGCGAAATAGCGATAACATGATTATCTCACAGCCAAATCAAAAGGCGGACACACCGCTCACTGACAGCATGTTAGACGGCATAAGTCTTGAGCAAGCCAAGCAAGATAAAAGTGAGCATGAGTATCTCAATAGCCAAAATGAAGCCATGTATGCTTATTCACTCAATATTCCAGGCTGGCAATGGACCCTACTGGGGCAAACCAAAATGCGCGAGCTCAATGAAGAAAGCCTAACTTTATTGGCTATCAATGCGGCAGTAGCATTGTTCGGTATTCTGTTTATTACCCTGCTCCTCTCTTTAGTGTTGTTTAAAACCCTTAAGCCATTAGGCGTGCTGCAACACCAACTCACCCAACTGGGTGAAGGCGACTTGTCACAGCAATTTGCCACGGTATCAAGCGACAGTGATAACGAGGTAGATAAAATTACCATCAGCGCGCACCAAATGGCGACTAGCCTCAGAAGCCTAATTGATGCACTACAAACCTCGGTTAATACCTTAGAAACTCAAGCTGAAACCGCCCAAGAAACTGCTCGACTCAACGGTGAAGAATCGCAAGCATTGATGGCACAAACCGATCAAATTGCCACCGCTATTGAAGAGATGTCGACCTCTATCCGTGATGTGGCCAGCCATGCTGGTGAAGGAGCGAATCGCAGTCAGCAAGTTGACAGTGCATCGCGTGATGGCCATCAACAGCTAGGTATGGTCGTGCAAGGATTAAACACCTTAAGCGAGCAACTCAATACGAGTCACATCAGTGTCGAAAACGTCAGTAAAGAAAGTGAAGCGATTAGTAAAGTGACCGAAGTGATCAACAGCATCGCTGAACAGACCAACCTGTTGGCACTCAATGCCGCCATTGAAGCCGCCCGCGCGGGAGAACAAGGACGCGGGTTTGCCGTGGTCGCCGATGAAGTTCGCACCTTAGCCCAGCGCACTCAGTCTTCAATTTCTGAAATTAGCCAGACCATTACTCAACTACAATCACAGGTCAAGGTTACCGCCCAGCAAATGGGGCAAAGCCAACAACTGGGCACAGAGTCCGCCAATCAGGGCCAAGAAGTTGCATCGCAGCTTAATCAAATCACCACCAGTATCGGTGAGCTAGCCATCACCTCAAGCAGCATTGCCAGTGCAACAGAGCAACAAAGCGCGGTGGCCGATGAGATAACCCGTAACTTGCATCAAATCACTGAACTGGCTCGCGAGGGTGAACTGCGCGCCAATGAAACCCTTGATGCCGCAGAAGGTTTATCGACTCTCGCCCATGAGATAAAACAGAAGATCAGCATCTTTAAATAACCTCCGAAAAACCACCAGGCCATCGACATAATCAATGGCCTGGTGACTCTGATATCGACTAGCCCAACCTCATTGCCCCATCTAAGTGTTCTATATCAAAGCATTATCTAAGAGCCATTATCTAAGCCATCCATTTTAGATCCCCACCTAAGCTATCGGTCTTAGAACACTAGCTAAGCCATAGATCTAGCTAAGCCCTATATCTAAGTGTTCTGTAGCATTGGCAAGCGACTTCGACACCCAATAGCCCCATCAGCCAAGCGCCGCCCACTGCGATAGACACAGCCAACGCCCTCTCGTCCTGTGTATATGCTAGCAAAACTACGGTACCTCTTCGCTCAATTAACGTGTGCAAGACCAACACAGGAAGCTCATGCCACAGGCCATTAGAACTGGCCTTAACATCACGATAATGGCTATCTATCAATAACATGACAGTGAGAGCAAATGGATAAATACAATATAAACTCAATAACTTGAGCTATTGAAAGTTTAGGTAGCAGAGTAACCCAGTCGCTTACGCCTTAATGAACTAACTCACCAAAACTAAGTCACCGAAACTAAGTCACCGAAACTAAGTTGATGAGGTTAATGAGTCGCATGACCAGCACTTAGCGATCTATCACCCAATAAAAAACCCCGTATCTACCAAAGTAAAGTACGGGGTTTAGAGATAACGCGACCAGCCATATTTAGGCAGCGACGCTTATCTTAGCGACGAGATTAATCTTGTTTATCTGCGTCTCTGTCCATGTTTTCAGTATTTTCTAACCACAAGGCGTTGATAATACCGAAAGAACACGCCAGCAAAATGCCTAAAATCCAAGCAAAGTACCACATAGTGTCGGCTCCTTAGTAAAGTGACGTCTTGTTATCTTCGATGTAGCTACGACTTAAGCGGCCAAACATCTTCCAGTAAGTCCAAATAGTGTAACTCAGTACTATCGGCACAAAGATAGCGGCGGCCCATGTCATCACGCTTAATGCAAAATGACTTGCAGTCGCATCCCACATAGTTAAGCTCACATTGGGCTCAAGTGATGATGGCATAACAAATGGGAACATAGCAGCGCCACAGGTCAAAATAACCATAGCAACGGCAACAGAGCTGAACAAGAACGCAAAACCTGAGCGGTTAAAACGACTTGCTAACAAGGCCAGTAATGGCATTGCTATCCCCAAGATTGGGAACAACATAGTCACAGGGTACTTATCATAGTTCGCTAACCAGGCTCCGGCCTCAACAGCAACCGTTTTCAAGGTTGGGTTTGACACACCATGGGTATCGAGTGCAGAGGTGATCACATAGCCGTCAATCCCATTGGCTAACCAGACACCAGCAAGAGTAAACAGAACGGCCAATAACAGTGCAAACACTTGAGTGGCTTTCGCAGCGCGAACTCGCAGCTCACCTTCAGTCTTCATCTGCAACCAAGCGGCACCTTGCATCATGAACATTGCTACACTCACCAGACCCGCTAACAAGCCAAATGGGTTAAGCAGACCAAATAAGCCACCATGATAAGTTGCACGTAGGAACTCATCAAAGTTAAAGGGGACACCTTGTAACAAGTTACCAAATGCCACACCAATGATCAGCGGCGGGACAAAGCCACCAGCAAACAATGCCCAGTCCCAGCTCTTACGCCATCTTGGATCTTCAATTTTCGAACGATAATCGAAACCCACCGGACGCATAAACAGGGCAAACAGCACCAACATCATCGCCACATAAAAGCCCGAGAAGGATACCGCGTACACCATAGGCCAAGCGGCAAATAGCGCACCTGCTCCGGTGATTAACCATACTTGGTTACCATCCCAATGGGGGGCAATCGAGTTAATCATGATACGGCGCTCGGTATCATCTTTGCCTATAATAGGCAGTAATGCCCCTACCCCCATATCGAAACCATCGGTGACGGCAAATCCGATGAATAGCACACCAATCAGTGCCCACCAGATAAATCTTAATATCTCATAATCAAACATAATCAGATCTCCGGCTTAAGCATCTAGTTGTTCAAAGTGATAACGACCTGTTTTCAGGCTGCTAGGGCCTTTACGAGCAAACTTAATCATTAAGAACAGCTCGATAACTAACAACACTGAATAGAACAAGGTAATTGAAATGATACTGAACCACAGATCGCTGACATTTAGGCTCGATGCCGACATGAAGGTAGGCAAGACCTCTGAAATGGTCCAAGGCTGACGACCGTACTCGGCGACAAACCAACCACACTCAATCGCGATCCAAGGTAGCGGTAAGCTGTATAGCGCAGCTTTAAGCACCCATGGCTTCTCTTCGATTTGGTGGCGCGTGCTTTGCCAGAAGGCGGCAGCAAACACAAATAGCATGATCACACCAAGACCAACCATTACGCGGAAGCTCCAAAACATCGGCGCGACCGATGGGATAGAATCTTTCGCTGCAGCTTGAATTTGCTCTTCGGTAGCATCAACCACATTGTCAGTGTAACGCTTAAGCAGTAAGCCATAGCCTAAGTCTACTTTAGCCTCTTCAAAAGCGGCTCGCAGCTCAGGGGTTTCGTTACCCGCACGTAACTCCATTAGCATGGTATAGGCTTTCATACCGTTACGAATACGCACTTCGTGTTCGGCAATCAAGTCACGAATACCAGTCACCTCTTCATCGAGAGAGCGCGTTGCAATAATCCCCATCGCATAAGGAATTTTAATCGCATAATCGGTCTGCATGGTTTCTTGATTTGGGAAACCTACAGCAGTAAATGCAGCAGGAGCTGGCTCAGTGTGCCATTCGGCTTCAATCGCAGCTAATTTAACGCGTTGAACTTCGCCGACTTTATAGCCCGATTCGTCGCCTAATACGATAACCGACAAAATAGAGGCCATACCGAAACTCGCTGCAATCGCGAATGAACGACGTGCAAAAGGCAGATCTCGCTTTTTCAAGATGTAGTAAGCACTGATCGACAACACAAACATCGCACCCGCCACATAACCTGACGCCACAGTATGAACAAACTTCACCTGTGCTACAGGGTTAAACACCACCTCGGCAAAGCTCGTCATCTCCATGCGCATGGTTTCATAGTTAAATACACTACCGACTGGGTTTTGCATCCAACCGTTAGCCACTAGAATCCACAAGGCTGACATGTTTGAGCCCAGCGCCACTAACCAAGTAACAGCTAAGTGTTGACGCTTACTAAAACGATCCCAACCAAAGAAGAACATACCGACCAGTGTTGATTCGAGGAAGAACGCCATCAAACCTTCAATCGCCAGCGGTGCGCCAAAAATATCACCCACATAGTGCGAGTAATACGACCAGTTAGTTCCGAATTGGAACTCCATTGCCAACCCGGTGGCAACACCGAGGGCAAAGTTAATACCAAACAGCTTACCCCAGAACTTGGTCATATCTTTATAGATCTGCTTATTGGTCATCACATAAAGTGATTCCATAATGGCTAGCAAGAACGCTAACCCCAAGGTCAAAGGAACAAACAGGAAGTGATACATAGCTGTCAGCGCAAACTGCAAGCGCGAGAGCTCAACAACCTCTTCAACAATCATCGGTGACTCCTTAGGTGGTGCGAACATTATTACGATGAGATCCCCATCCACCGTAAAATGCCTTTTTTAGGAACTTTATTGTTCAAAGTGATTTGTATATGTCGCCATATACCAAACCGCCAAATTTTTACTTTTCAATCAAATTGAATGAAACAGTGTCTCAAAAGACGTTTTCAGCATTAAACTGAGACGTGCCCCACAATACGGTAAATTTTGTGAGCTGCGACTCCCTAAAATTAACAGCGAAACAATTAAATTTAATTTTTTCAGAAACTTACAACAGGGCATCGCAAGTATACCGTAGGTATTTTATACCATTATGAATTGATTCAAATCAATCAATCACGCCAGCAATACTGGGTTTTGCGGCGGACGACACACTTCACCCTCCAACGCCATTGCCAAAATATAAAAAACATGCTAGGCGGCCACCCTTCACAGTAAAAAGTCATTGTTTTAGCAGCCAACCTGCCCATAACGCACAAAACAACCATTTAACAACACTTAACATTTAAAGCATTAATCTCGCTAACCAAAAACATCGAGCTGAAATAAATAAATCTACATTAAAACAGAAGCTTGAGGTAGACACACAGTTTAATAAGTAGTCAGTCACATTTTTATTAATTAGATTTATTAATGATTAATATCAATTTTAATCGTTTGTCCTTAATGAAGGCTATCGTTAATATACTGTCTTGTAGATGAGCCGATTAGGGCACTCCGGTGAAGCCGCCCGGTAAAGCCCAGCTCCACTCACACCATCAACCACTATGTAGAGATATCAAAATGAAAAGCTTATTTGACCGTTTAGTAAACAGCTATAAGCGTATTTTTGTTGAGTTATATAAAGCTAATGCTCGTTAATACGCTGTTTAGCAAGAGTTTTAGTTAGAGTTTTGTTAGCGCAGAACCGCCATCATCTCGGTAACGGGGTGGTGGCGCTTTCATATCTAGAGCCTAATTTGCCATAATCACATTACAGTTTAGCACTTACTGATATACCTACTGAAAGTTAATCGCCGCGGTTTAAAAAATACCGCATAACCCTAAGTTTAAGTATATAAAGATAAAAATAGCGGATAGATAAGCTTTTATCGCTGTTTAGCACAAGATGATATAACTGCTAACCTATAACTCTATGTATTAATTGTCATTTATGTTTGCAGCGAATGATAAATAAAAAAAGGCCTCGAAATTTCGAGGCCTTTTTTGTCACTAAACAAGCACTAACAGTTCATGTTAACCTAATTTAGCTCTGGCATTTCTAAACATTCTCATCCAAGGGCTATCTTCACCCCATTCATCAGGATGCCATGAATTTGCCACGGTTCTAAACACTCGCTCAGGGTGTGGCATCATGATAGTTACGCGGCCATCAGTGCTACAGATCCCTGTTAAGGCGTTAGGAGACCCATTGGGGTTTTCTGGATACTGAGTGGCAATCTGCCCATGGCCGTCAACAAAACGTAGGGCGATGGTACCAGAAGCTTCCGCTGCAGCTAGGGCAGCAGGCGAAGCAAACTCGGCGCGACCTTCTCCATGGGATACGGCAATCGGCATACGCGATCCTTGCATCCCCTCAAAGAACAACGACGGGCTCTGCTGCACTTCAACCAAACTAAAGCGAGCTTCAAAACGCTCAGAACGGTTACGCACAAAGTGCGGCCAGTGCTCAGTGCCCGGGATAATATCTTTTAAGTTAGATAACATCTGACAACCGTTACAGACGCCAAGTGCAAAGCTATCTTGACGCTCAAAGAAACGGCTAAACTGCTCACGCGCGCGGGCATTAAACAGAATCGATTTAGCCCAACCTTCACCTGCGCCCAATACGTCACCGTATGAGAAGCCACCACAAGCCGCTAGGCCTTGGAACTCTTCAAGGCCAATTCGACCTGACAAGATATCCGACATATGCACGTCACGGCTTTCGAAACCGGCTCTATCAAACGCGGCCGCCATCTCTAGGTGTGAGTTAACGCCCTGCTCACGCAAGATCGCCATCTTAGGCGCAGCGCCTTTAAGAATATAAGGTGCTGCGATATCTTCGCTTGGATTAAAGGTCAGATCCACGGTCAAACCCGGAGCATCGGCCACTTGCTTAAGCTCGAACTCTTCTAGGGCGCATTCAGGGTTGTCACGCAAAGCTTGCATGCGATAGGTGGTTTCAGCCCAGATAGTTCTCAGCTCGGTGCGCGACTCACGTAATACTTCACTCGCGCCGTCACAAATAACAATATCATCACCAGCCACAGGTTTAGCGACGCTGACACACGCCACGCCAGCAGCCTGATACTGCGCCTTAATGGCACTGGCATCAGATGCACTCACTTGAATAACGGCGCCCAGCTCTTCGTTAAACAAGCGCTCAACGTGAGTTCCGCTCAAGGCCTCAAGATTAACCTCAAGTCCAGTATTACCCGCAAACGCCATCTCGACTAAGGTCGTCAATAACCCACCATCACTGCGGTCGTGATAGGCAATAATCGCTTTTTCTGCAACCAGTTTTTGGGTCACTTCGAAGAAACCACGCAGCAGCGCAGCATCATTGAGATCCGGCGCCACATCACCAAGCTGGCTATAGACTTGCGCTAAGCAAGATCCACCCAGACGCTGATTTCCGGCACTCAAATCCACCAGCAGTAACTCGGTCTCACCTTTATCGCTGCGCAGTTCAGGCGTTACCGTGTTACGAATATCTTGTACGACACCAAAGGCGGTGATCACCAGTGACATCGGCGAGGTTACCGCTTTATCGACGCCATCATCTTGCCAAGCGGTCTTCATCGACATAGAGTCTTTGCCGACCGGAATGGTTAAATCAAGCTCAGGACACAGCTGCTCACCCACGGCCTTAACCGCTTCGTAAAGGCCTGCATCCTCACCAGGATGACCGGCAGCCGACATCCAGTTAGCCGACAGTTTAATGCGCTTGAACGAGCCAATATCGGTACCGGCAATGTTCATAATAGACTCGGCCACAGCCATGCGAGCCGAAGCGCCAAAGTCTAATAAGGCCAGCGGCGTGCGCTCACCAATCGACATGGCTTCACCGGCGTAAGTGTCGAAACTCGACGCTGTCACCGCACAATCAGCCACGGGTACCTGCCAAGGCCCCACCATCTGATCGCGATTCACTAAACCAGTAACAGTGCGGTCGCCTATGGTAATAAGGAAGGTTTTTTCCGCCACAGTGGGTAAACGTAGTACACGTTGCACCGCCTCTTTCAAATCGATAGCGCCCTGATCTAACGCTGGAGACTGCGCTTTTTGTGATACCACATCACGGCTCATTTTAGGCGCTTTACCTAGCAATACATCTAAAGGTAAGTCGATAGGCATATTGTCAAAGTGGCTGTCAGACAGCGATAAATGCCGCTCCTGTGTCGCCTCACCGACCACGGCAAATGGCGCGCGTTCACGCTCACAAATCGCGGTAAATACCGCTAGATTTTCGGGCGCAACTGACATCACATAACGCTCTTGCGACTCGTTGCACCAGATCTCTAATGGGCTCATGCCGGGTTCATCAGATGGCACATTACGCAGTTCAAATTTACCGCCGCGCTCACCATCGTTAACTAGCTCAGGGAAAGCGTTAGATAAACCACCAGCGCCGACATCGTGAATAAACTGAATCGGATTGTCATCACCCATCTGCCAGCAGCGATCGATCACCTCTTGGCAACGACGCTCCATCTCTGGGTTTTCACGCTGCACAGAAGCAAAGTCTAAGTCTTCGCTAGACTGACCCGAGGCCATAGATGATGCCGCGCCGCCGCCCAAACCGATATTCATCGCTGGGCCACCTAACACAATCAGCTTGGCGCCAACGGTTATTTCACCTTTTTGTACATGTTCTTCGCGGATATTACCCAAACCACCCGCCAGCATAATGGGCTTATGGTAACCACGCACCTCAACACCATTATGGCTAGAGACTTGCTGTTCATAGGTGCGGAAGTAACCCACTAATGCCGGGCGACCGAATTCGTTATTGAAGGCCGCGCCACCTAATGGGCCTTCGGTCATGATATCGAGCGCGGTGACGATGCGATCTGGCTTACCATAATCACCTTCCCAAGGTTGCACGAAACCTGGGATCTTAAGGTTAGAAACACTAAAACCGGTTAAGCCCGCTTTAGGCTTAGAGCCGCGGCCAGTGGCACCTTCGTCACGAATTTCACCGCCCGAGCCAGTTGCCGCACCTGGGTATGGACTAATCGCCGTGGGGTGATTGTGGGTTTCCACCTTCATCAACACATGCATAGGTTCTGTATGGTAGGCATACACCCCATTTTGCTCAGGGAAGAAACGCCCAGCCACCGAACCTTCCATCACGGCGGCGTTATCTTTATAGGCGGACAACACATGTTCAGGCGTCTTTTCGAAGGTGTTTTTAATCATTTTGAACAGCGATTTAGGCTGAACTTCGCCGTCGATAGTCCAATCGGCATTAAAGATTTTATGTCGGCAGTGCTCAGAGTTCGCTTGTGCAAACATCATCAGCTCAACGTCATTTGGATTACGATTAAGACGGACAAAGTTGTCGACTAAGTAATCTATCTCATCGGCCGCTAGCGCGAGCCCTAGCTCGATATTGGCTTGCTCGAGCGCGCGTTTTCCCTCACCGAGAATATTCACACTGGTGACTTTGGCAGGCGCGGTGCGGGCAAACAAGCTAGCTGCTTGCTCAAAATCAGTGAGCATCACTTCGACCATGCGGTCATGTAATAGTTGGTTTAACTGCTTTTGCTGCTCATCGTTAAGGTTATCGCCTTGGACGTAATAGGCTATACCACGCTCTAAACGTTTAACTTTGTGTAAACCACAATTGTGTGCGATGTCTGTGGCTTTTGATGACCATGGAGAGATGGTGCCTGGACGGGGAGTAACAAAGTAGAGGGTACCTTGTGGAGCGTGTGCTTCGATAGCGGGTCCATAGGTCAGTAACTTGGCTAGCTGTTGGGTTTCGCTAGCATCTAGCGTAGCGGTTAAATCGGCTAAATGTACAAACTCGGCGTAGATATTGTTAATGGGCAAAGCTGCATTATCACAAGCTTCCATTAATTTTTGCACTCTAAACGCTGATAATGCAGGGGCTCCGCGGATGATCTCCATCACGTCTTTTCACCTTATTAATTATAATTGCAGGGTCAGATCTGGCGCTATTATAGGGAAATACGGTGCACAAATCATCAGGCTTATAGCGTCAAAAGCCTGTTTCATTAAGTTTATTAGCCCTGTAATGCGAAAACTGCATTACGTGATAAAAAAACTGACTTGAAAATAGAAAATATCACCATACTTAGGGGGGGGGAATAGGGCAATATGCCGGCAGTAAAATAATGCACCACCATTGGAGAGTGAACTGGAATCACCCAATTAATCAGCCATATACCAGTAAAAACTTGGCTGTTATTGAGTTTTATATCCTTATGATATAATTAGCACCCTGTTCGCTTTCAAACATATGATTACCGCGTATTGCAATGCTGTTATACCAGTCATTACGCAGTAACAAGGGCAATTGAGGGCGCTTCTCAATAGGCTTATTGCTCAGTGACGCGCAGTGGGTTTATTCATTGGCACTATCACACTGACATCACAGCGCTTCACAAGATTTGACCTAGCACTCGACCCATTGAGATTGACGACATACCATCTCAACCAATAAACAGGCTCTAGGGATAATCCTATGACAAACAACATGATTTACGGGGGACATTAATGCGACATCTTTTGTTGATTCTTTGCTGCTTGCTATTACTGACTGCCTGTCAGCCAAGCGCTGTGGACGCAACAAAAGTGACTACGCCAGTGGAAGTAAAAACCCAACTCAATGTTGGCACCCTTTATGGCGCGCAGGTCTATGTGACCACGGGCCAAGGCACCGCAGGCTTTGATTACGAGATGGCTGAGCGCTTTGCCGAGCACTTAGGCTTAACCCTTAATATGCGACCTTACGCAACCATTGCCGAACTCTATGATGCATTGCAACAAGGAGAGGTGGATCTCATTGCGGCCGGTTTGAGCGATACTCAGCAGCGCCGCGAGCGCTTTAGGATCGGACCGCCGCTGTATTATGTCAATCAAGTTTTGGTGTTTAAACAAGGGGAAAGGTACCCAGCGGATATCAGTCAGCTTGATGACAATATCAATGTGATTGCCGATTCATCGTTTATTGAAACCTTAGCCAACTTACAAAAACTCTACCCCGAGTTGATCTGGAATCAACATAACGATAAGGACAGCGAAGAGCTGTTGGCTATGATAGCTCGCGATGAAATTCGCTACACGATTGCCGACTCGACAACGTTCGAGATCAATCGTCGCTATATGCCAGAACTCAGGGCTGGCCCTGTGCTGCTGGAGGAGCAAGCCGTCGTCTGGCTGCTGCCGCCCAATAATAGTGATCGGCTAATGAGCCAGCTGTTGAGCTTTTGGCATGAACAACAACGCCTTGGCACCCTAGATCATTTAAATGAAAAGTATTTTGCGCACGTTAAACGATTCGATTATGTCGATACCCGCGCTTTTTTACGCGCCATCGACACAAAATTGCCTAAGTACCAGAAACAATTTCAACAATACGCAGGCAATATCGATTGGCGTAAACTGGCAGCAACGGCTTACCAAGAGTCGCACTGGAATCCCAATGCTCGCTCTCCTACAGGCGTGCGCGGGTTAATGATGCTTACCCTGCCGACGGCTAAACAGGTTGGGATCAGCAATCGCTTAGACCCAGAGCAAAGTATTAAAGGCGGCGCTAAATACCTTAACGATATTCTGGAGCGACTCCCCGAGTCTATACCGGAAAATCAACGTATGTGGTTTGCCCTTGCCTCTTATAATATTGGCTATGGGCATGTGGAGGATGCACGTAAATTAGCCGAGTCAATGGGGCTCAATCCCAGTGCTTGGCGCGATGTGAAACAAGTGCTTCCCTTGTTGCAAAAACGCAAATATTATAAGCAGACACGCTATGGTTATGCTCGTGGTAGCGAGGCTGTCCATTATGTTGATAATATCCGTCGTTACTATGATACGTTGGTGTGGATAGACAATCAGAACCAGCAACTCCAAGATAGCTTTGAGGATAATCTTCAGCAGACAGCCGACAAGACCGAGGTCGAAACAGAGCCCGAGCCCCCCCAAAGCTTAGGTGCCGCTCCAGCGCAATAAGTAAGGGTCATAATGCTGTCATAAAAGCGTGTCATCATCGGCAGCAAAGGCTGCGTTCAGCATCAAAAGGAGCTTAACGGTGAAAAGAAAATCTCTAAATAACTTAACGTCTCGACGTCGAACACAGATAAAAGTTAAACATCAAAAAACGCTCAATCGTCAAAAGAAGTTTTTTACTTTTATCAGACAAAACAGCGAAACCTGTATCGATTAACACCAACAAGGGCTTACTCAGTAAGCCCTTGTTGTTTTACAGCCTGCTTTATCGCCTTCTTCTCTTGTCTGCGACGACGAAAAAAAGCACTCAACTGGGTCGCGCATTCATCGGCTAACACCCCAGAGGTGACCTCCAACTGATGATTAAACGCACTAAAACGCAGTAAATCCAACACGCTACCCGCTGCCCCAGTTTTAGGATCGGCCGCGCCAAATACCACACGCGACACCCTGGCATGCACCATCGCCGCGGCGCACATGGCACAAGGCTCTAACGTCACATACAAAGTAGTATCGAGCAAACGGTAATTTTCAATCACCTGACCCGCAGCGCGAATGCACAGCATTTCTGCATGGGCGCTGGCATCATGCTGACCGATATTAAGATTAAACCCTTCTGCAAGGATCTTGCCCTCTTTCACCAACAGCGCCCCCACTGGCACCTCCCCCGCCGCTTCGGCCTTTGCGGCTAACGCCAGCGCATGGCGCATAAACTGAATATCTTGCTCTTGTTGCTCGTTTTTCACTATCTGAGACAAGTGACGTTCTCCCCAAACACAGCCCAATGCCAATAGTTTATCCCAAAGTGACACATGATGGTTGCAGCTTATTATCTGCAAGCCAATTAACTCACGTTAATCGCCATCACATTGACATAAATTCCTAATCGATACGCTAGATAATCAACGAGGTGAGCATCGGCGACCGCTAACCACGCCGATACAGATTGACCACACGGCGCCCATAAAAAAAGGGGCATATTGCTATGCCCCTCTGTTTAGTTGAGTGCTAGGAGATTATTCCCACTCAATCGTCGCAGGTGGCTTACCAGAAATATCATAAACCACACGAGAAATACCGTCGATTTCGTTGATAATGCGGTTTGATACGCGACCTAAGAAATCATAAGGTAGGTGCGCCCAATGTGCTGTCATAAAGTCGATAGTCTCAACCGCACGTAGCGATACCACCCAATCATATTTACGGCCATCACCCATAACGCCCACAGAACGTACCGGTAAGAATACGGTAAAGGCTTGGCTGACTTTGTTGTATAGGTCGGCTTTATGCAACTCTTCGATGAAAATCGCATCGGCGCGGCGCAACAGGTCACAGTACTCTTTTTTCACTTCGCCCAGTACACGTACACCAAGACCTGGGCCTGGGAACGGATGACGATACAACATGTTGTAAGGTAGGCCTAATTCGAGACCAATCTTACGTACTTCATCTTTAAACAGCTCACGTAGCGGTTCAACTAAGCCTAGCTCCATATCATCAGGCAAACCGCCAACGTTATGGTGCGACTTAATCACATGTGCCTTACCGGTTGCACTACCGGCTGATTCAATCACATCAGGATAGATGGTGCCTTGTGCTAACCACTTAGCGTTAGAGCATTTTTTCGACTCTTCATCGAAAATATCGACAAACACTTTACCGATAATTTTACGCTTAGCTTCTGGCTCAGCTTCGCTGGCAAGGGCGTCAAGGAAGCGGTTTTCAGCATCGACATGCACGATATTGAGCCCGAAGTGGTCGCCAAACATCTCGAGTACCTGTTCAGCTTCGTTCAAACGCAACAGGCCGTTATCCACAAATACACAGGTCAACTTTTTGCCAATTGCGCGGTGCAGCAACATCGCCACAACAGACGAGTCAACACCACCAGAGAGACCTAAGATCACTTCATCGTCGCCAATCTGCTGCTTTAAGCGCTCAACCGCGTCTTCAATAATTGATGACGGTTTCCAGTTGGCTTCACACTGACAAATCTCCAGTGCGAAATGCTCTAGCATGCGCTTACCTTGGCGAGTGTGCGTCACTTCAGGGTGGAACTGCACTCCATAAAATTGCTTGTCCTCATTCGCCATGGCAGCAAATGGACAGGTATCGGTTTTAGCGACTGTGACAAAACCCTCTGGGATTTCAGATACTTTGTCACCATGACTCATCCAAACATCCAGCAGAGCCTTACCAGTATCGCTCACCGCATCTTCGATGCTCTTAAAGAGGTTAGATGGGTTTTGTACCTCGATTTGGGCATAACCAAATTCACCTTCGCCTATGCCTTTAATCACTTTACCACCCAGCTGCTCAGACATGGTTTGCATACCATAGCAAATGCCTAATACCGGCACGCCAGCATTAAACACATATTCAGGCGCTCGTGGTGAGTTAGCTTCGGTGACACTTTCTGGGCCACCCGCCAGGATAATACCGTTAGGGGCAAACTCTTTGATTTGTGCCTCAGACACATCCCAAGCCCAAAGTTCACAATAAACACCGATCTCACGAATACGGCGGGCAATCAATTGAGTGTACTGAGATCCAAAATCTAAAATGAGGATCTTATGATCATGAATATTGCTCATGGTTTACCTTATATCTTTTAAATTTATCGCTTGGCCGAAAAACATCTCGGCAGATCAAATGAACCACCGGCAGAGCATATTGATGCCCTGCCTGAATGCATTTTTTATGAACCACTACGGTAGTTAGGCGCTTCTTTGCTGATGGTCACATCGTGCACATGGGACTCGCCCATACCTGCTGAAGTCACTTTAACAAATTCGGCTTTTTCGCTGAGCTCTTTAATGGTTGGACAACCGGTGAGGCCCATGCATGAACGCAAGCCACCCATGTGTTGATGGATGATCTCTTTCAGCTTACCTTTGTAAGGTACGCGACCTTCAATTCCCTCGGGTACCAGCTTATCAGCGGCGTTGTCGCTTTGGAAATAACGGTCTGATGAACCTTGTGTCATGGCGCCAAGAGAGCCCATTCCACGATATGACTTGTACGCACGGCCATTATAAAGTTCGGTTTCACCCGGCGCTTCTTCGGTACCGGCAAACATAGAGCCGGCCATGATGCATGATGCGCCAGCGGCTAAGGCTTTGGCTAAGTCGCCAGAGAAACGAATACCACCATCGGCGATCACAGGAATATCTAAATGCTTAACGGCAGCGGCAGCATCAGATACGGCGGTAATTTGCGGCACACCCACGCCAGTGACGATACGTGTGGTGCAGATAGAGCCTGGACCAATACCGACTTTAACGGCGTTAACACCAGCATCAACCAAGGCCAATGCACCTTCGGCTGTCGCCACATTGCCACCAACAATCTGCAGCTCTGGGTATTTGGCTCGGGTATCACGAATACGTTGTAAAACCCCTTCTGAATGACCATGAGACGAGTCAATCAAGAGTACATCGATACCGGCTTTAACCAGCGCATCGACACGCTCTTCATTACCAGGGCCTGCACCTACCGCTGCGCCCACACGTAAACGACCAAACTCATCCTTACAGGCATTGGGTTTACGCTCGGCTTTTTGGAAGTCTTTAACCGTGATCAGGCCTTTCAGTCTAAATTCACTGTCGACCACTAACACTTTCTCAACACGGTGAGCATGCATCAGTTTTTGCACTTCATCGAGCTTAGTGCCTTCAGGAACTGTCACTAAGCGTTCTTTAGGAGTCATCACCTTATCAACGGTGCGGCTCCAGTCTGTGATAAAACGAACGTCACGGCCGGTGATAATACCCACTAACTCGTGCGCATCATTCACCACAGGGTAACCCGCAAAGCCATTCTTTTCGGTTAACACTTTAAGCTGCTCAAGTGTCGTTGTTGGCGTAACCGTCACAGGTTGCTGAACAATACCGGCCTCATAAATCTTAACTTGACGAACTTGCTCGGCTTGCTGTTCGATACTCATATTTTTATGAATAAAGCCCAAACCACCTTCCTGTGCCATCGCAATCGCAAGACGCGCTTCAGTCACGGTATCCATGGCTGCAGAGACTATCGGCACATTAAGTTCAATTTTTTGAGTTAAGCGAGTTTTTAGAATAGCTGTATTAGGGAGTACAGTAGAGTGCGCTGGCACCAGTAGAACATCATCAAAGGTTAGCGCTTCTTTTTTCAATCGTAGCATGGCAACATCTCCCCACGTGGGTTAAATAAGAGGTAAAATATTGCGGCGAGATTATACCTTGCATATTGACCTTGGTAAATGGAAAATAGCAAAAAAGTCGCTTTAGAATGAAAATGCCCATGAAAATGCCGAAAAATAATGTTTACACAGTTTCACGCCTCAACGGTGAAGTGCGGCAACTCCTCGAAGGTGAACTAGGCAAGATATGGCTCGAAGCCGAAATATCTAACTTTTCAGCCCCCAGCTCAGGCCATTGGTATTTAACCTTAAAAGACAATCAGGCGCAGATCCGCTCGGCGATGTTCAAGGGTAAAAACCGCAGCGTCACCTTTCGCCCAGCCAATGGCCAACAAGTGCTGGTCAAAGGCGCCATTAGCGTTTACGAGCCTAGAGGCGACTACCAACTTATTATTGACTCTATGCTTCCTGCCGGCGATGGCTTATTAGCCCAGCAGTATGAAGCATTAAAAATGAAACTGGCTGGCGAAGGACTATTTGCCCTGGACACCAAGCGCCCCCTCCCCAGCTACATTCAGCGCATTGGGGTTATCACCTCACCGACAGGCGCCGCCATAAGGGATGTGCTGCATGTGTTAAAGCGCCGCGATCCGTCCATTGAGGTGATCATCTATCCCAGTGCCGTACAAGGTGAACACGCCGATAAGTCACTGTGCCATGCCATTATGCAGGCCAACGATCATAATGAAGTTGATGTCCTACTGCTGACTCGCGGCGGTGGCTCATTAGAAGATCTCTGGTGTTTTAACAGCGAAGCCTTAGCTCATACCATCTACAATAGTGCCCTGCCCATCGTCTCCGCCGTGGGTCATGAGGTGGACACCACCATTAGCGACTTTGTTGCCGACCTACGAGCACCGACCCCCTCTGCGGCCGCAGAGTTACTGTCAAATGATGCCATAAGTAAAAGCGACAAACTCAACGTCGCCATGAATCGTCTGCGCCAAGGCTGGCAACATTACCGCTTAACCCAGCAGCAACGCTTTAACCAGTTAGAACACAAGTTACATCGCCAAGATCCTAAGCGGCGCTTGCAGCAGTATGAACAACGTTTCGATGAGATGCAGCTAAGGCTCGAGTCTGCCATCAATGCTAGGCTCACAAGCTTCACAATGCACAGCCAAGGGTTGGCCCACCGTTTGGCTCAGCAGTCGCCCCACAACCGCTTACAACTAGAGCAGAGCCGCTTGAATTATCTCAATCAAAAGCTCAATAAAGCACTGCGCACTCAGCTTAGTGATGCCAATAAAGCCCTCGCCTATGCCGCCCATCAGCTTGAGACCGTCAGCCCACTGGCCACGTTAAGCCGCGGCTACAGTATTACCCTTGATGCAAAAGGAGGCGTGGTGCACAAGGTGGCCGATGTGAATGCTGGCGATAGGCTAACCACTAAGCTTATTGATGGTGAAGTACACTCGACTGTGGTGTAGTTGACGATATCACTGACCTTCACGTTCACCTTTAACCTGTGCAATGGCTTGCGGTATGTCTTACAGGTATTTTGATGGGTCGATATGAGTCTGAAATAACACATAAGAGTTATTTCAGACATTTACAGGTGAAGCCGTCTTGATGGTACCAGAGCAAGGTTATAGCATTGCTGATGCGGCAAAGTCACTTGAAGTTGGCACAAGTCTGTTTTAAAAGAGACAAGAAAAACACTAAGCCTTGCAACAAGGTGTCACCTAAGAAGGCCTGAGCGTGATGAACTACATCGATGAAATCGAGAAAACACCCCATTGCCCATAGAGAAAGACTAAAAAGGTAAGTGAAGATTTGCACTTACCAGCCTGTCAGGTCGGTAGCATCTAGGGATGCATTATCGCTTTCACGCAAAGCCGCTTAACATGCATCAAATTACATTATAACGGTATCTGCATACTGTACGAGACATTAACTCCATTGTTAACTTGCCAAGTGATACCGAATTTATTATGAAAAATTCCTGTCATAACGAGGAGTGAGGCAAATTTCACTTAAAAAATGGCAACGTACCTAAGTAATCGCTACCATTTTAATGCGGGCTTAATTCACTCCCCGCGGGACGGATACGCTATATGCTTTTATAAAATAAGGGGTTTTTCTTATCGATAGTAAAACCTAAATATCGAACATCAAGTGGCCTGGAGCAAGAAATGGCCAGCGTAAAATAATAGGCTCTCCCCTCACACCATCGGCAAAAAAATACCCAACTTGGGGCGTTGCATAAACCTCATCGCCACGGCTAAATGATTGCTCATTTAAAACTTGATGAGTCAATTTCGCTTCCCATAATTCGGTTGTATCCCAGCCAATAGGTGATAACTCCACCCGAACTTCAGCGCCCACAGGATTAATCGCCACCACCTTACAAGGCAGCGAGGCTTGGCTATTGGCTTTTTTCGATAAACTCAATTCATGGCTACGCACATAGAGATAACCATTTTTTTGAGTCGTTTCAGCCACCGGAGGCAGAATAAAGGCGTTGCCATTTTGCCAGTGTTTATTATTCCAATTAGCCTTAAATTGATTAACGTTACCAAAAAAATCAAACACAAAGCGGCTATTAGGGTGGGCATAAAGCTCTACAGGAGAATC
This sequence comes from Shewanella algidipiscicola, assembly GCF_900380485.1. Lineage (NCBI taxonomy): Bacteria > Pseudomonadati > Pseudomonadota > Gammaproteobacteria > Alteromonadales > Shewanellaceae > Shewanella > Shewanella algidipiscicola. The sequence continues at coordinate 1,002,238 of NZ_OXJV01000001.1, forward strand.
CACCTGCTCTATTTTTCCGTTACTCATTACAACCACGCGATCAGAAAGCTCTAATGCTTCATCCTGATCGTGAGTCACAAATACGCTGGTAAAGCCTAATTCATCATGTAGATTACGCAGCCAACGGCGCAAATCTTTACGCACTTTAGCATCCAATGCGCCAAATGGCTCATCGAGCAATAATACTTCTGGTTTAGTTGCCAAAGCACGAGCTAACGCGATACGTTGCTTTTGACCACCTGAAAGCTGCTCTGGATAACGTGCCGCAAGATGACCAAGTTGTACGATCTCTAATAATTGTTTAACACGTTTACTCATTTCAGCGGGGCTGGGACGCAATGCACGCTCCATCACTTGCAAACCAAACGCGACATTATCTGCCACCGTCATATGACGGAATAATGCATAGTTTTGAAATACAAATCCCACACGACGTTCGCGCACATGAACATTAGTCACGTCATGATCACCGAAGTGAATGGTCCCCGTATTGGCATTCTCTAATCCAGCGATAATACGTAATAGCGTGGTTTTACCTGAGCCTGAAGGGCCTAGAAGACCTATCATTTCACCATTGTTGATATCTAAAGAGAGCGGTGAAAGCGCTTCAAATTTACCAAATTGCTTGGAAATATTATCTAAACGGATACTCATAATTCACCTTGTTGATCTTGTTCATTGATATGATTTCGTTCTTGTCGCCATTCAACAAAGGCTTTCAAAATCAGGGTTAATAAGGCGATAAACGCCAATAATGATGCGCTAGCAAAGGCTGCTTCAGATTGATAATCCTCATACAACAACTGAACATGTAAGGGTAAGGTATTGGTTTCACCTCGGATATTTCCAGACACTACGGCAACGGCGCCAAATTCACCCACAGCTCGAGCATTAGTTAAAATGACGCCGTAAATCAAAGCCCATTTGATATTTGGCAGGGTTACGCGGCGAAACAGTTGCCACCATGAAGCGCCAAGAATAACGGCGGCTTCTTCATCAGAGCGACCTTGCTGCTGCATGAGTGGAATAAGTTCTCTCGCCACAAACGGACAGGTCACAAATACCGTCACTAACACGATACCAGGCCAAGCAAACATGACTTGTAGATCATGTTCATATAACCACTCCCCTATCCAGCCATTGCTTCCATACAACAGCAGATACAAAAGGCCAGCAACAACAGGTGATACAGCAAAGGGGATATCAATTAACGTGATCAAAAATTTACGGCCAATAAACTCAAACCGAGTCACAGCCCACGCAAGCATTACCCCGAAAACTAGATTAACCGGTACTGTCAGCAATGCCACGATAAGAGTGAGCCCGATCGCATGCAGGGTATCGGGTTCGCTCAAGTTGTCAAAATAAGTGGCGAGCCCACTCGCAAAAGCTTGTTGAAAAATACTTAATAGCGGAATAATCAAAAGAATCGTGACAAAAAACAATGCTATTGAAATTAAGCTCCATTTGACTAACGGCTGCTCACCAACCCGTGACGGTGTCGACATCATATCCCCTTACTTACCGTGAATTCGGCGTAAATAAGCGCCTTGCCATAAGTTAATGATCAGAAGCAAAGACAGTGAGGTTAAAAGAACCACAGAAGCAATTGCGCTTGCCGCTGGGAAATCAAACTCCTGCAAGCGAACAAATATCATTAATGAGGTTATTTCACTCACATAAGGCATGTTCCCGGCAATAAAAATAACCGCGCCAAATTCGCCTAAGCTCCGGGTAAATGACAGGGCAACTCCAACCAATAACGCCGGACGTAATGAAGGCATAATGACTCGCCAGAATACCGCCCAGTCAGATGCGCCTAACGTCATCCCAGCTTCCTCTTCCTCTTGAGAGATTTCTTCTAATACAGGTTGAACGGTGCGAACCACGAAGGGAATGCTAGTAAATGCCATGGCAACGATAATGCCTAATGGCGTGTAAGCCACTTTAATACCGATACTTTCTAATAGGTTTCCAAGCCAACCAGTGCTCGAATAAAGCGTTGCTAGCGTAATACCCGCAACCGCAGTGGGGAGCGCAAATGGCAAATCCACCAAGGCGTCTAAAATCCGCTTACCGGGAAATTGGTACCGAACCAAAATCCAAGCAAGTAATAATCCGAAAACACCATTAAACAAAGAGGCCGCAAATGCCGAGCCAACGGTGACTTTATAACTTGCGACAAGGCGAGGGTCAGAAATGACGTACCAATACTCGCTAAGTGACATTCCCTTGGTTTGCATCACAAGCCCCGTTGCCGGCAGTAGGAGGATCAAGCTGATGAACAACAGAGAACCCCCCAAACTGATGGCAAAACCTGGAAGTACACGTTGATGTTTTGGGCGAGAAACTGCGTGAGATCCGCTCATAAACCCTCAAATAACTAATCAAAAGTGGGTTGTCACCCCCAAATAAAAGCGAAGGAGTAACAACATCTTAGACAAAGCAGATTAACGACGTTGCAATTGGTCTAGCTTAGCGCCATTGGCAAATTGCGTTTTCATCGCGTTATCCCAGCCGCCAACAATGTCTTCAACGGTGAGTAGCTCTACTTGCGGGAAGCGATCTGCAAACTCAGCTTTTACTTTCTCATCATGGATGCGGTAATTAAAGCCTGCCAACATACGTTGAGCTTCGGCGCTGTATAGGTAAGAAAGGTACTCTGTTGCCACTTCTGTCGTACCGTTGCGTTTTGCGTTACGCTCAACAACAGCGACAGGAAACTCAGCTAGAATAGACGTTTTCGGCACAACCACTTCGTAGTTATCTTCGCCATACTGTTTACGAATATTGTTCACTTCAGACTCAAACGTGATTAAAACATCACCAATCTTACGTTCAACAAATGACGTCGTCGCACCACGGCCGCCGGTATCAAACACGGCTACATTAGCCAGCATCTGCTTTAGGAACTCATCTTGTTTGGCTTCATTATCCTTACCGAACGTTTTCTGTGCGTAACCGAGGGCCGCTAAATATGTGTAGCGAGCATTACCTGATGTTTTCGGGTTAGGGAATACTGAAGCCACGCCTTCACGCGCTAAATCCCCCCAGTCCTGAATATTGTTAGGGTTACCTTTACGAACCAAAAATGCAGTGGTTGAGTAATAAGGCGAGCTCGCATTGGGTAATTTGCTTTGCCAGTCGGCTGGGATCAGTTTGCCTTTATCGTGCAATACCTGTACGTCGGTAATTTGATTAAACGTGACTACGTCTGCAGACAACCCTTGTAGAATTGAACGAGCTTGAGCAGAAGAGCCACCGTGAGATTGTTTAATCTCAATTTTATTACCTGTCTTTTCTTGCCAATGCTTCGCAAAAATCGGGTTATAGGTTGCGAACAGTTCACGAGCAATATCGTAAGAAGAGTTCAGAATAGTTTGCTCTGTAGCTGCTGATGCATTAAATGAACCTGCAATTAACAAGGCTGCAAACGCTGACTTCAATCGTTTCATTATATTCATACTCCTAATTCACTTGCCTAGATGACATGCTTTGTCACAAGAGTATGTGTATCATTTGATTATATCAAACGATACAACTAGAACAGTTTGGAATAAAAACAAACAATACATTATATACTTATTGTGAATTAACCTTGTGTTACTGTCGCTGCGAAACACATAATAATGACTGAATATATACCAGTGCAGAGGGTTACAAGTGTCTGAATTTCCAACTATTGAATCTTATGTAGGCCAAACGCCTTTAGTCAGACTGCAACGGCTTACTGCTGGTAGCCAAAGTACAGTACTGGTTAAGCTTGAGGGCAATAACCCTGCTGGTTCAGTTAAAGATCGCCCTGCACTTAATATGATTATTCAGGCTGAAATTAGAGGCACGATTAAACCAAGTGATACGCTTATTGAAGCCACCAGTGGCAACACGGGGATCGCATTGGCAATGGCGGCAGCGATCAAAGGCTATAAGATGATTTTGATCATGCCGGATAACGCCACCCAAGAACGTAAAGATTCAATGCAAGCCTACGGCGCAGAGCTCATTCTCGTCACTAAAGAGCAAGGAATGGAAGGTGCGCGAGACTTAGCATTGCAAATGCAACGCGAGGGTAAAGGCATTGTACTGGACCAATTTAATAACTCAGATAATCCTGATGCACATTTTCACTCTACCGGCCCTGAAATCTGGCAACAAAGTCTAGGCAAGATCACCCATTTTGTATCAAGCATGGGAACAACGGGGACCATAGTTGGTGTATCTCGTTATCTTAAAACTCAAAACCCAGACATTTGTATTGTTGGGCTACAACCATCAGAAGGTAGCGCCATTCCGGGCATTCGCCGCTGGCCTAAAGAATACTTGCCGGGTATTTATGATGATTCAACTATTGATGAAGTCATGGATATTGACCAAAAATCGGCAGAAAATACCGCCCGTGCATTGGCTCAAAAAGAAGGGATTAGTGCAGGGGTGAGCTCAGGAGGGGCTGTTTTTGCCGCTATTGAGATTGCGAAAAATAATCCAGGTGCAGTTGTCGTTGCCATTGTTTGTGATAGAGGCGATCGCTATTTGTCGTCAGGGCTATTTTCTTAAGAAGCACATCCCATAGTGAGGCAAATTGATGGTGCTGGGTCTTGTATTTTGGCACAGGGAAATACAAGACCTGACACTGAATATCTTACGTGAACCATTTGCAGAACCAAGCTGCACCTAGCCTATCAATATTTGTTATACCTTTTCAATGTAGCCAAACACAGCCTTTCACCATTCTATTAGATACGGCAAACAACCAAGCAGAATTCGTATCGTTCACTTTATATCGTTAATTGCTACCTCACATCAAACAGCACAATTGATGACGACTCACCCATGCGTTTATGATCAATATCTGCAATCGACTCTGGCGGTTTTAGCAAACCTTATGACTAAAAACTAACAGAGTATCCGAGCAGCTTGAGGGCTACAAATCATTGCTTTTAATGAGGGTTAACGTTAAAACAACCGACAAAAAGGCCAGCGATAATCGCTGGCCTTAAGTGAAGTTAATCTAAGTGATGAGACTACTTCTTACTGTCTTTAATATGCGTCATCATACGCTTACGGCGACGCTCTTGGCTAACAGTGAGTTTCTTACTGTTCATACCTTCAAACGGGTTACCGCCCTCTTGGAAGCGCACCTGAATTGGCGTGCCCATCACTTTAAGCGAACGACGGAAGTAGTTCATCATAAAGCGTTTGTATGAGTCAGGTAACTTCTTCACCTGGTTACCGTGAATAACCACAATAGGTGGGTTGTAACCACCAGCATGCGCATATTTAAGCTTAACGCGACGACCGTTAACCAGTGGTGGCTGGTGATCGTCTTGCGCCATCTGCATGATACGAGTCAACATTGAGGTACTGACGCGGCGCGTTGCACTCTCATAAGCTTCTTGTACCGATTCAAATAGATGACCAACACCTGTGCCATGCAGCGCCGAGATAAAGTGAATACGAGCAAAATCGATAAAGCCAAGGCGACGGTCAAGTTCGCTTTTAACCCTATCTTTTACTTCTTGGTCGATACCATCCCACTTGTTTACCGCGATAACCAGCGCTCGGCCTGCGTTTAACGCAAAACCCAATAGCCCTAAGTCTTGCTCGGCAATACCTTCGCGGGCGTCCACAATCAGTAATACCACGTTGGCATCTTCAACCGCTTTCAAGGTTTTAATAACTGAGAACTTTTCGACGGTTTCATGCACCTTACTGCGACGACGCACACCTGCGGTGTCGATGATCACATATTCTTGACCGTCGCGCTCTAACGGAATATAGATACTGTCACGCGTGGTGCCTGGCTCATCATAAACCACAACGCGCTCTTCACCCAAAATACGGTTGGTTAGCGTTGACTTACCGACGTTAGGTTTACCGATAATCGCTAGCTTAATGGGTAAATCCTGCAGGCGTTTTTGCTCGGCCTCCGCTTCTTCTTCGGTGTATTCACGCTCATCTTCAGGCGCTTCTTCATCCGTGTCGCGGGTTAGCCCCATCGCTTCTGCATAGGGAGCGAGTGCGTACTCAATCATGTTGGTGACACCGCGTCCCTGTGAGGCAGCCATTTGGTACACTTCGCCTAAGCCAAGCGCCCAAAACTCAGCACAGGCTGAGTCTGCATCGATACCATCGACTTTATTGGCCACCACAAAAGTGGTTTTTTGGCGGCGACGTAAATGCTCTGCAATCACCTGATCAGCAGCGGTTAAACCGGCGCGTGCATCGGTTAGAAACAGGACCACATCGGCTTCTTCAATCGCCGCTAATGACTGCTCAGCCATGCGGGTTTCAATACCCTCTTCGGTGCCGTCGATACCACCAGTGTCGACCACGATAAACTCGTAACCTGACAAATGAGCACGGCCGTACTTACGATCCCGAGTCAGTCCAGGGTAGTCAGCTACCAAGGCATCTCTGGTGCGCGTAAGACGATTGAACAGAGTCGACTTACCTACGTTTGGTCGGCCAACAAGGGCCACAACTGGAATCATTTTCTTGCCTCTAATCTACACATTTTTAAACATCTAAAATAAAAAGCCCCCAGAACTAACGTCCAGGGGCTTCATAAACTGTAAAGCTCGCCTTATGGAAGCGTTATTCTAGCAACCTTGCCATTACGCGTCTGTAGATAGATTTTATCATCTATTACTAGCGGCTGGCTAAACAAACCTGAACTATCCACTTCAACACGACCGACTATTTTACCACTGGTACGATCGATAAAGTGTAAGTAACCTTCATAATCACCCACGACGATATAATCTTGGTATACCGCTGGCGAAGTCAAATCACGATTGGTCAGCTCACTGTTGCTCCAGTTTTCTAACCCATTGCGTTTATCGACCGCATAAATACGGCTATGATCATCGACCAAATAAAGATTTAACCCTGCGGTGTCCAGCTCATTAAAGCTGGAGTATTTACGACTCCATACGATACGACCACTGCGTAGCTCCATCGAGACTAAATTACCGTTAAAACTGACGGCATACAGGTTTTCACCACTGATCAGTGGTTTCATGTCAACGTCTGCCATACGGGTAAATTCATTGCCCCCTTTTGGGGTATAAATGGCTTGCTCCCATGCAGCTTGACCATTGTTTTTAATGACAACGGCAATCTTACCATCGGCGGTTCCCACAAAGAAACCACCGGCCTCATAGATGGCCGAGCCAGTGCCGCGCAGGGTTAATGTGGGCAGTTTGCTTTTGTACACCCACAGCAGTTCACCGTCATCGACATTATATGCCTCGAGGGTGCCTGAACTGGTGTTAACCACCACCACATCTTCACCAACGGTGGGGGCTGATAATAACTCACCACCTGCAACCACATCCCAAACAATCTCACCAGTTTCGGCGTCAAGGGCAGCAAAGAAACCGCTTTCACCGCCAACAAAAACTTTGTTTCTGGCTGCAGTAACGCCAGCCGCTAAACGGGCACCATCATTTTTCGCTAATGGGCGATCTCGAAATGAGGCGCTGATATCGACGCTCCATACTGTTTCACCAGTGGCTTCATCAAAGGCTGAAATTTGCCCATAACGATCAACCGCATACAACTTACCGTAACGAACCGCTGGACGCAGATCAGAATAGTAATCGCCCACGCCACTACCGATATTGGTACTCCAGCTTACTTCTGGGAATACGCTAGCCTCGATCTCTGGCAGTGGACTAACGGGTTCCTCTTCGACATCATTTGAAGAGCAAGCGGTCAGCATGCTAATGCTCAGACCGCAAGCGAGTAACGTTTTGCACCAAGACTTCATGGGCAGCATCCTTATGCCTTGTTCAGGTTATCAAGCTTCATCTGAAGCGCTGGGCTAGTGGTCGTGCCGCCATTATCTATGGCAGACTGGTAGGCACTCTTTGCCTTATCGGCTTCACCCTGACGCACTAAAAAGTCACCTTTTAGCTCGTCGCGTTGTACCGCGAACGCGGGCGCTGACACTTGCTCTAGTGTCGCGATAGCCGTGGCAAATTGACCTTGTTCGGCCTGCACACGGGCAAGACGCAGAGTCGCAACCGTCACTAAGCCTTCGTCAGCTTGAGTCGCAACGACTTGTTTTAGCGACTGCTCGGCTTTATCTAAATCGCCGGCTTCAACTGCCGCCTTAGCGACAATAAGTTCTAGCAAGGCTTGGTAGCCTGTTTGTCCTGCATGCTCTTTAGCAAAACTTTCTGCGGCGGCTAACATGCTGGTGTCTGAGGTAACCGAGGCGCTGACGGTTTGAAACACTTCAGAGGCGGCTTGCGACTGTGCCACTTGATAATCTGAATAGTAGTTCCAACCATAGAGGCCACCGAGACCGACAACAGCACCGATAACGATAGAGTTACCGTAATCTTTCCAAAACTGTTTGATAGCATCGACTTGTTGTTCTTCTGTGCTATAAATTTCCACGTTCAACTTCCCCTTAAATGAGTTCTGCAATGTAAGTTGCTAACGCATCACGTGCAACTAATTGTTGTTCTTTATCTTCACGCAGATATTTGACGGCCACTTGTTCATTCGCCAGTTCATTCTCGCCAATCAAGATAGCCACTGTCGCTCCGCTTTTATCGGCGCGCTTCATCTGTTTTTTAAAGTTACCGCCACCACAATGGCTCATCACTTTAAGCCCCGGGATATCGCGTAGTTGTTGCGCAATCTTAATGGCTTCAACGCGGCAATTATCCCCCATCGCCGTGACATACACATCCACTGGACCACGTACATCGTCAGTTAACTCAAGGGTTTCTAGCATCAATACGATGCGCTCAAGCCCCATTGCAAACCCGACAGCAGGCGTGTCTTTGCCACCTAACTGGCCAACAAGGCCATCATAACGACCACCAGCAAGTACGGTACCTTGGGCGCCGAGACTGTCTGTAACCCACTCAAATACCGTGCGATTATAATAATCTAAACCACGGACTAAGCGAGGGTTAATCGTGTATTGGATACCAACAGCGTCAAGTAGTTCACATAAATGTGAAAAATGCGCTTTGGTCTCTTCACCTAGATAATCCATCAATTCTGGCGCATTAACCAGTAAGGCTTGTACCTCTGGGTTTTTAGTGTCCAGTACCCGTAGTGGATTGGTGTACATGCGGCGCTGGCTATCTTCGTCCAGTTGCTCTTTGTACTGCTCAAGAAAGGCAATAAGTGCATCGCGATATACCGCACGTTCAGCCGGATCGCCAAGGGTGTTAAGCTCAAGCTTTACATGCTGGCTAATGCCCAGTTTTTGCCACAGACGCGCCGACATCATTAACACTTCGGCGTCCACATCGGCAGAACCTATGCCGTAGACTTCGACACCAAACTGGTTGAATTGGCGATAACGTCCTTTTTGTGGACGTTCATGACGAAACATGGGCCCCATGTACCATAAACGTTGCTCTTGGTTATACAGCAAACCATGCTCGTTACCCGCACGCACTGTTGACGCAGTGCCTTCTGGGCGCAACGTTAAGTAATCACCATTGCGGTCGGCAAAGGTATACATCTCTTTTTCAACAATATCAGTTACTTCGCCGATAGAGCGCTTAAAAAGATCGGTACTTTCAACAATTGGCGTTCGAATTTCGCTATATCCATAGGCAGCAACGGTATCGCGTAACACTGCTTCTAGTTTTTGCCATAAAGGGCTTTGGGTTGGCAGAATGTCGTTCATTCCGCGTATCGCTTGGATCTGTTTGGCCACTGTTCAACTCGTCCGAAATTAGCTGTAAAAATAAAAAAGCGCCTCGCATTATAGGCGCATCATGCATAAACGCAAAACTGGCGACTAGCGCCAGTGAGCTATGCCACAGTGGCGGACATTACCGCGACTGTGACACCAAAAAATGGGGTTACTTACTGATATCGCTCGCCGGGATGCGGGCATTAACTGCCGCCACTTTAGCGCGTATTTTCGCCTCGAGCTGATCGACAATATGTTCATTATCGAAACGCTCTTTTTGACGAACACCATCGGTATAATAGCCACTCTTACGATGGCCACCGGTCAGACCGATATCTGAGACTAGCGCCTCACCGGGTCCATTGACCACGCATCCAATAATTGACACATCCATAGGGGTAACCACATCTTCGAGGCGTTGCTCGAGAGCGTTAACGGTAGCAATCACATCGAACTCTTGGCGAGAACACGATGGACAAGCGATAAAGTTAATCCCACGAGAGCGAATGCGCAGTGACTTTAAAATATCAAAGCCAACTTTAATCTCTTCAACTGGATCGGCGGCTAGTGAAATACGCAGGGTATCGCCTATGCCTTCTGCCAGTAACATGCCTAAACCAACGGCAGACTTTACCGAGCCGGCGCGGGCGCCACCTGCTTCGGTGATGCCAAGGTGCAGTGGTTGTTTAATCTGTTTAGCCAGTAAACGGTAAGACTCGACGGCTAAAAACACATCGGACGCCTTAACACTGACTTTAAACTGATCGAAGTTGAGGCGATCGAGAATATCCACATGCCGCATGGCTGACTCAAGCAGCGCCTCGGGTGTGGGCTCTTTGTATTTGTCCATTAGATCTTTCTCTAATGAACCGCCATTAACACCGATACGAATAGGAATATTTTTGTCTCTAGCACATTCAACCACACTGCGAATACGCTCTTCATTACCTATATTGCCAGGGTTGATACGCAGGCAGTCAACGCCGTATTCAGCCACTTTAAGGGCAATACGATAATCAAAATGAATGTCGGCAATAAGCGGAATATTGGTCTGCTGTTTAATCAACTTGAAGGCTTCGGCGGCATCCATGGTGGGCACAGAAACACGCACCAGATCGGCGCCGACTTTTTCTAAGGCTCGAATTTGAGCCACGGTAGCGTCAACATCGGTAGTGCGAGTATTGGTCATCGATTGCACAGCAATAGGTGCGCCATCACCGATAGGAACATCACCCACATAAATACGTGTCGATGGGCGTCTAATGATTGGAGACTCGTTGTACATCTTAATTTACTCTTCTACGTCAAAGATTGGCTGAGCTAGTTAATGTCAATCTCGCCACTCGACCCTTAGGGAACTTGGCCAAATCGATGTTTTTGCCATTGATACTCAAGGTCAGCGATTGCGGCGCACCTAATATAACCTTAAACGGCTCCTGCCCAAAGACATTCAACTGACTCCCAGCTTTCTTTAAACCGTTAACTAAGGTTTTGCCTTGCGCATCGGTAACCTTAATCCAGCAATCATCACTTAAGTTCATCGCCACAGCCGACGCAGTTGAAGCGCCTTGGCTGTTTGAGCTGCTTACTGGAGTTTGGATAATTGCAGCGGGGGGGGCGATAGTGGTCTCGCTAGCACGTTCAGTCATTCCTTCTGTCTCTGTTACTGCAGTTCCAGAATCATTAGCCCCAGATACCATAGATTGAGCAACACTGGAACTTGGAGCATTGAGTTCTTCAGGGGTAACCACATCTTCTGCTATTTCATCAGCTTTAATCAATTGCTGATCAGCATCAAACAGCGTACCCGTCGGGTTGGCCGATGCTTCAAGGGATATATCAGCGACCTCCTCTGCAGTTAACTGTGACAGATCAACCGCTGCCATATCTGACTTTTGTACCCACCAAAGCACGAGTAAAGCCAATAAGACGAAAATAATAAAGTAGGTGACCATCATCAGGCGGCCATCTCTGGCTTGACGGGTAGTTTTTCGTGAAAAACTCTGCATAGTTGGTGCATTGATCACCGGAAAATGATGCGCCAACGCCTCGTCAAGCTCCTGCTTGTTTAAACCAACGATACGGGCATAGTTTTTAATATAACCTTTGGCGTAGGTTACCGAAGCGATATTATCAAAATTGTCAGCTTCAATATCGATAACAATGGAGGGGCGTAAATGCAGTAAATCTGCCATTTGGGCCACACTTAACCCCTGCTTTTCTCGCGCTAGCTTGAGCAGCTCGCCAAGTTTTGGGGCCGGATGAGTGTTATTATCATCGCTATTGAGCATATCGATTTTATCATCTGTCATTAGTACATACTTTCTCGATACTGCTTAGCCTCATCGGAGCTAGGAAATTTAGCCAGTAATAAAATACCAAATTTCTTCATCGCTTCCGTATTATTGAGGCCTTGCTCTATTTTAATTCCCAACGCTAGACTTTGAGCGGACTCAGGTACAACTCTATGATAACGAGCTAATCCATCTTTGGCCGCTTGATAGTGACCGAGCTCAAAATCTATTTCACTCAGTTCTAATAATGAAGTTGCACGGCGAGGATCGTAATTAAGCGCCATGCCAAAGTAACGTTGTGCTTTTTTTAAATCACCCGACTCACGACTGCAGATCCCTAAGTTTTCATAGCTGGCTGCAGAACGGGTATATTTGGGCATTTTGACCGCTTTAAGGAACATTTGTTCAGCTTGGTCATACTTTTTCTGCTGACATAAGAAGACGCCGAAGTTATTCATCGAGTCTCCCGTAGCATCGCTAGCATTAATCGCTTGACGATAGGCTTTTTCGGTCAGTTCAATTTCACCAACAGCCTGATAATAGTAGGCGAGCGCCACGTGGACATCTTCGAGATTAGGAGCGAATTCTAATGCTTTATCAAGGTTATACTTGGCTTGCTCGCTGTTGCCCTTTTGTAGATAGGTCAACCCCAGTTGAACTCGCTGACGCGCAGCTGAGACATTATCAAAGGCGCGCTCAGTAACCGGCACATCGGTGCCGCTATAGGTTCGTTCGGTCACACAACCTGACATCATTAAGGATGTCAGGCTAATCAACAACACCATTTTTGGCTTTTTGAGCATGATTCGCAAGCCTATACTATTAGCAGATACAATAAGTTAGTTTATTGTGACTGAAATCTGACTATCTTGCATGCGTTTTTTCGCTAAACGTTTAGTTCTGTCTCGAATATCACCGGCTAACTGCCCACAAGCCGCGTCAATATCATCGCCGCGAGTCTTACGCACAATAACAGTCAAGCCATATTCCATCAACACCTTAGAGAATCTGTCGATACGTGAATTTGACGAGCGACCATAAGGCGAACCTGGATACGGATTAAAAGGGATCAAATTGATTTTACACGGGGTGTCTTTCATCAATTCGGCCAATTCATGGGCTTGCTCTGTGCTGTCATTAATGTGATCAAGCATCACATACTCAACCGTCACTCGGCCACGGTTGGCATTTGACTTGGCTAAGTAACGACGAATAGCCGCTAAGAAGTCTTCCAAAGGATACTTTTTATTAACGGGAACGAGCACATCACGCAGTTCATCGTTAGGGGCATGAATACTGACCGCCAGCGCCACATCTAAATTATCGCCAAGTATATCTAATGCGGGCACTACACCAGAGGTAGATACCGTGACCCGGCGCTTAGATAAACTAAAACCAAAATCATCAAGCATGATATCGATAGCAGGCATGACGTTTTTCAGGTTGAGCAGCGGCTCACCCATTCCCATCATCACCACGTTTGAAATCGGACGATCACCCGTCTCTTTTTGAAAACCTAAAAAATGACACACACGCCAGATTTGGCCGACAATCTCTGACACCGTCAAGTTACGGTTAAACCCTTGCTGCGCCGTTGAACAGAAGGTGCACTCTAGCGCACAACCCACTTGCGACGATACACACAAGGTGGCACGGTCTTCTTCAGGAATATAAACCGTTTCCACTTCTTGGCCGTTACCTACGTTGATGGCAAACTTGATGGTGCCGTCAGCAGATTTTTGGTAGTTAGAGATCTCAGGAGCAACAATTTCACAGCGCTCGGCAAGCTTGCCACGCAGCACCTTGTTGATATTGGTCATCTCTTCGAAGTCACTCACGCCAAAATGATAAATCCACTTCATCAATTGATCGGCACGAAACGGCTTTTCACCCATCTCGGAAAACAATGCTCTTAACCCTTTACGGTCAAGATCCAATAAATTGATCTTTTTCTCACTCATTTTGACTAACCTCAACACCAAATACCTGCCACAGGGCGGCGAATTATACAGACACCTGCAAATTTTAGCCAGCAACGAAATAGACTATGATATTATTGCCGCTGAGCTAATATTGGCTTGTTACTCGGAGTTATTTTAACCCCACTATGATAACCCTTATTGTGATTATCTTGGTCGCTATTGGAGTCTCGTTTCTCTGTAGCGTATTTGAAGCAGTACTATTATCTGTCACACCTAGCTACATTGCTAATTTGAAAGAGACTAATCCTGCAGCAGCTGAACGTTTAAGTCAGCAAAAGGCTAATGTTGAGTCACCTCTGGTGTCGATTCTAACGCTCAACACCATAGCTCATACTGTCGGTGCCGCGGTGGCGGGCGCACAAGCTGCAAAAGTCTTTGGCGATGAAATGTTAGGTATATTTTCTGGTGTACTGACGTTCTTAATTCTGTTCTTTTCAGAAATTATTCCGAAAACATTAGGCGCAAACTATTGGCGCAGCCTAGCCCCTAGCGTATCGCTGGCCTTAGTCTGGATGGAACGTATTACCAAACCTTTAATCTGGATGTCGCAGCAAGTGACCCAATTAATGGGTAAGGGTGATGACGGTGCCTACATACGCCAAGAGTTGAGTGCGATGGCCAAGATTGGGCATGAGTCAGGTGAGCTCGACGAGCAAGAGTCTAAAATTTTAACCCAGATGTTATCGGTTAAAGAGATGCCAGTTACTGCGATCATGACCCCCAGAACGGTGATGTTCAGCTTGGACGGCAATATGACTCAACAAGACTTTGCGAAAAGACACCAAAAAAGTCCGTTTACTCGCATCCCCATATTCGAGGATGATCGCGATAACATCATAGGTTACATCAACCGTAACGCGATATTGCTGTCTGAGCGTAATACGCCCGACGCCCCTATTTCGGCACTGAAGCGTAACTTGCTAATCGTCCCTGAAACAGCAAAAATATTACCGTTATTTGAATTGATGATTAAACGCAGCACCAAAATTGCCATGGTCGTCGATGAATACGGCAGTAACCAAGGTTTGGTGACCTTAGAGGACATTATTGAGTCGCTACTGGGACTTGAAATCGTTGACAGCAATGATCCGGTTACCGACATGCAGCAACTGGCGCGTAAGTTATGGAAACGTCGAATGACCCATAAAGGTATCCGCATCTCTGATGAAGGCGCCTTCGACGACGATACCAGTAACGACCATATTGGCGACGATAAACAACAAGATATTGTCATTAAATAAGCCTAACTGACATAACGCAGCCTCAACACGCTCCGTCAGATAATATAGCATTTTAAAGGGAAGCTTCGGCTTCCCTTTTTCATTTTAGTTTGGTGCGTTATAATCCTTCTTTGAAACAAGAGGCCTACATGACAATAAGATATACCCTTAAGCTTGCGCACATTAACGACACCCATTCACATTTCGACCCTTCTCGGGTGCAATTTTTACTTACTGAGCAACAAAAGCAGTATGAAGTGTATAGTCATAGTGGTGGTTATGCGCGCATTGGCTATCACGTTGAACACGCGCGTAAGCAGGCAAAAGCCTCGCGGCAATCCTTCTTATTTCTCCATGGCGGCGATAGCTTTCAGGGCACTCTTTATTTTAATCAATTTAAAGGTGTGGCCAATGCCGACCTATTAAGACGGCTTAGCCCAGATGCTATGGTGCTAGGCAATCATGAAGTTGATGCGGGCAACGGCCCAGTAAAAGACTTTCTCGACGCTATCGACTTCCCGCTATTAGCGGGTAACATGGATCTGAGCCAAGAAGAGGCTAATAAAGAGGCGCCACTGAGAAATCATCCACGCCTATTTGACTATGCTTACCAAGAGAAGATAGCCAAAACTTTACTTAAACCGCTTGGCGATACTCAAATGGCGATCATGGGAATAACCCTAGATCAAATGAAGCTGATCGCGCGCCCCGATGACGACACGCTATTTGCCAATGCCATCGACACCACGCGAAATACCGTTAATGCATTACACCGCCAAGGGATAAAGCACATAATTGTGCTGAGCCATTTGGGTTGGGACATGGACAAGCAACTGGCAGCGTCAGTTGATGGCATCAGCCTTATCGTGGGCGGCCACTCCCATACCCTGCAGGGTGATTTTGCCAGTCTAGGCATTAAGGCCCTCCCCTATGGTGAGCGCATCAATAACACCCCTATTTTGCATGCTGGTAAATACGCCGAAACATTAGGGCTGTGTAATATCGAATTTAATGCCCAGGGTGAAGTTACCGCCCTTGATGGCAGTAACTATTTTATGCTCGATAAACACTTAATCATCGAATCAGAAGAGCAAATCAATCCCGAGGTTTATCAGCAGCTGTGGCAACAACTCGATGACCACCCCCATGTATTATGGGATGAACAAGACGATGAAATACATAGGGTTATTCAGCAGCAATATCGCCCAGCGATCACCGCGCTGGAACATCAAGTGCTGGGTTTTATTCCTCGCAACTTAGTTCATACCCGCTTGCCCAGTAAGGCACTTCCTCACGGCAGTGAGATCGCCCCTTGGGTATGTAAAAGCATTTATCATGAAACCAAGCGGTTAAACACTGAGCTCGACTTTGCCCTACACAATGCCGGCGGTGTGCGTCAGTCGTTAAATAAAGGTCCGGTGACCATGGCCGATGTATTAGGCCGCTTATTGCCCTTCGCCTTACCATTAGTGCAATACCGAATTCAGGGAAAGTTTTTATATCAGACTATAGAATCGGCGATTAACTCGGCAACAAATAACAGTATTTCTGGTACTGGGGCCGGTAGTTTTCCGTACACTTATGGTTTGCGCTATTGCTATGATGGTCGCCGCCCCATAGGTGAACGGATCCTCACGCTAGAGGTGTTAAGGATCCAACATGAGCAAAAGTTATGGTATCCAGTGAGCCTCGATAGCTATTATTATGGTGTCTCATCAAACTATACGGCGTCAGGCAAGGAGGGCTACCATCCGCTGCTCGAAGCGCAGTGGCAACATCCTTTAGAGGAGTTAACCCTACCTAACGCATTCATTCGCTTTATGGAACGTCAGCAGGGGTTAAACGGATTATTAACACCGCAAGTCGAATACACCAGCCATCTTTGGCCTTAAGCTTAGCCCTAGTATTTAATTTAACAAAAGATTATGACAGCGTTTTTGACAAGTAAAAGGCTTGGAATACTTGGCCACACTTCTCTTGATAACGCCTGTGATGCAAGTTAAAGCCTTGGGAGATAAATAGGGCGTGCGACAGCCTAGAGGCATCGACACTCAAACGGTTAACACCTGTTTGCAACGCCCATCGCTCAACGGTTTGATACAGCGTCTTTGCAAGTCCCTTCCCTTGATATTCAGGCAACACATATAAGCTGTCGATATAACCACGGCTATGAAAATGGGTTTCAACATTAATAAACCCAACACATAGCCAATGTTCACCCACATACTGCTCAGTATCAACCATTAGCCAGGCTGCTGTCCGCGTCAGTCGCTTATGCCAATGGTAGGCCGATCTTGGTGCCGCTGACCAAGCCTGTTTTTGCGCCGCGCTGTAATGGCACTCCGCAATCTGTTGCACTGCACTGTGGTAAAGTCGACTGACTTGCAAGGCATATCCAGCCTGATAAGGGATCACACTGTACATAGATAGTTAAGGTAGGCTTAAAGTGACGCTAGTTTGCATTAAATCGAGACAAAAAAATAGCACCGATAATGGCATATCGGTGCTATTAAAAGAATAGTAAGCAGACGGGTTATTTTTTATCGATACGGCCAACAAATAATAATTCATCAAAAGTGCGATTCAGTGTTTTGCTAGTGAAATCATTCATCCACATCTGCTCTTGCACGACAACGACATCACCTTTGGTTAATTCGACCTGAGGGCCAGCAGCCCAAAAGGTTTTATCCGCTTGTTTAATCTGTACATAGGTATAACCACCTGCATTCATGGTGTCGAGCACTTTACCTTCATGCACAATACCCGCCGCCCATGCGCTCGAAATACCCAAAGCCAGAGTAGCCACTGCAACCAAACGTACTAATTTAGCTATCATCATATTTCCTTATCTAATTTAAGATCACCTTTGCATTAAAGCATGCCTTAGGTGATAAATCTTTAGTCGATTCAGGGAAATTGCCTAGCAATACTAAAGTTTTAGAGCAAGCTCTCATTCCCAAATATTAAGGTTACTGTTTGGGAACTAATAGCGGCGCAAGCATTTCCTCTAATCCATTGAGTTTGATCTCATACATCAAGGCCAACTGTTGACCTAGCTTGCCCTCAGGAAATCCTTTGCTATGGAACCAAACTAAATAAGGTTCGGGTAGCTGAAGTAACTTACGTCCGGCATATTTGCCAAACGGCATGGTTTGATTAATTGCTTCGAGCAGCAGCTTGTCATCCATTGAGTGTCCTCATCTGGGAGCCATTTGGGAGGGCTATTGGAACATAAAGTACCATCCCTGCCTAGCCTTGGATGCTTCCCTAAGTCTTAAGTCACACCCTAATCACCCAGCTGTCTCCATAAGAGATATATTAAATTTGAATGTAAAACCTAAACACCAAAACAAATTAACATATAAGCAACCCTGTTTATCTACCTATGCCATATCCATCCGAGTCATCTTCCGTATCATAACGTCATGCAAAACATATAACTCATTGTTAAAAAACATATAATAAAAAATTAAACCACTGCGACGATTAGCGCCAACTTTTTGCCGCTCATCCATGTAGGTCAATATAATGGCGCCTGCCATTATCAAAAAAAGTGTCAAAAATCATACTGTTGACGGATAACACATTAGCCCCTAAATTAACAAACAAGATCGATTCAGCAAGGCGTTAAGTAGCGTCCCCCTCAGGGATTTACGAGCTAAAAATCAATAACATCGGCAATCATTCACAGTCGAGAGGAACGAAATGATCATTTTAGTTGGCGGTGAAAAAGGCGGCAGCGGCAAGAGTTGCTTAGCCCAAAACGTAGCTGTATTTCTAACGATAGAGTGTGGCGCCTCGGTTATCATGGTTGACTGCGATCCCCAGCGCACCACATCAGACTGGATCCAAGCGCGCAATAATAATCGCGATTTAGCCAGTATTAACTGCGTGCAGTTGTACGGTAAAATTCGCAACGACTTGCTCAGCCTAGAACAGCATTATGATTTCGTGATTGTTGATTGTGGCGGACAAGATAACTTAGCCCTTCGAGCGAGTATGTCTGTGGCCTCTCATGTATTGATGCCGCTCAGACCTAAACGCCGCGACCTCAAAACCGTAAGCCATATGGACGATATCGTCGCCACGTGTATGATGATTAACCCTAACATGCGCGCTTCATTTGTTATCACTCAATGCCCTAGCCTGCCTAATCAGGCCAATCGCATTATCGAAGCCAAAGAAGTCTGCAAGACCTACGATATTAATGTACTCGATGCGATCACTTACAGTCGTAATATTTATGATGACAGTGAAGAGTCAGGTTTATCCGTTATGGAAACCGACCCAAAAAGCAAAGCCACCGACGAGATCCGCACTATTGCCTGTGAAATGTTGCAAGCTGCCAGTGCCACGGAAATACGCAAGCGTCTCACCAAAAAGCAGATGGATAAGTTAAGAGGTAACTATGGGACTGGCGGATCTCAAGAAAAACGCTACGCAGTGTGAACAAAACAATGGTCAGCGACAGGCTAAACAGGTTTCGTTAGATGCATTGATTAATGACTTCATTAATGATGCCGACCATTATGCCAGCGGACGCCCCGAGCACAGTCGCACCGCGGCACAAGTCATTGCACTTGAAACCGGCTTTAATGGCGTACGCGAGCCACTAACCTTACCCTCAAGTGCGGCTGTAGCGCAGCGTAATAAAAACGTCGCGCCCTACCGAAAAGCGACCTTCACCTTGAGCGAGTCCGCTATCGCCCATCTGGCTGAATTAGCCGATGGCTGTGATATGGCTAAATCAAAGTTAATCCGCTGTTTGATTGAACATCATTACTCACTTAATGACACCGAACGTCGACAAACAGAGCAATCAATGCATGTCGATTAACTCTAAACGTCAATCAAATAACGTAACAGAGACTCAAAACTCGCGTTTGAATACGAAAAAATACACTTTACAAAGACAGTAAGCCCCCTATTTCTTCCAACCTTTTCTGGCAGTGAACTTTCCCAAATAGTTCATCCACGCTGCCAGCTTTTTTTTGTTTCAGCCACTTTACTGTATTGATTACCATCTCATGAAAGCAAACCTACCGTTACCCTAATTAGGCAAGGCTCCCAAACCACAATTCAAACAAGACAAGACCTTCAATTTAGCGGATGACAGTCCAACGACAAGGTTGTAGTAACAAGCACTTGTAATGCATTTATCGGGACTCGGGTACTCAAGGTGACTTATGGCACACCACCAAAGACAACGCACCTCGCCCTTGAAAACCCATTGCGCGCCCAAATATCAATCATATCGAATAAAGGAGATTGAAATGCTGGCGATTTTTCTCATAGTCTTGCTTAGCGGCGCAGCCATTAGCTATATTTTGCTCAAGCCAGCATATATCAGGTTTAAACGGCACAAAATTAAGGCTCAACCTTTTCCTCGCCATTGGCGCACCATAATCAAACGGCGTATGCCCTATTTTCGCGCTTTACCGAGTAACTTACAGTCACAACTTAAACAACACATCAAAATTTTTATTGCCGAAAAACAATTTATTGGCTGCCAAGGTGTCGTGATTGATGATGAAATCAGGGTCACTATTGCAGCACAAGCATGCCTGCTCTTGCTCAATAGGAATACAGACTACTATCCCAAATTGAAACAAATATTGGTCTACCCTAGCCTCTTTATCGTCAACAACTCACTGCGTAATACCGACGGCGTAGTATGGAATGGACAAAACGTCTTGTCGGGAGAGTCATGGGAATTTGGCAAGGTGGTTCTGTCATGGGATACCGCGAAAGACGATGCCGCTCAGCCTAATAATGGCCATAATGTGGTTATCCATGAATTTGCCCACCAGCTAGACCAAGAGGATGGTCACTCCAACGGCGCGCCTATTTTAGCCTCCCCCCGAGATTACGCCACGTGGTCTGAGATAATGCGTAAGGAATATGCAACCTTACAATATCAAGCTGAACATCGGCTCCCCTCACTGTTTAACTATTACGGTGCGACCAACCCGGCGGAGTTTTTTGCGGTCGTCACTGAAACTTTTTTTGAGCAGCCAGAGCCATTTTATCAACAACATCCAGCACTCTATCAGCAGATGAGTCAGTTTTTTAAGCTCGATCCTGTCAACTGGCATTAATAGGATTTCACTTTAAAAGTGGATCTAATGACCTAATGTCATAGACAAACACAGATTGGTAAGTTGCGCAAAGTGGGTAAAACGCTCAAAGTCATCTTGAATAATTGGCCTATCTGAACTGTGGCGATCCGCATACAAAATACCAATCACTTTATTGTCGATGATCACTGGAGCCAACATAAACCCCGTTGCCGAGGTATGCTTAATGAGTTCGCTCGTAATATGCAAACGCCATTTATCTGCGTAAGGATTATCGATTAACAGCGACAATTTGCGATCTATACAGTCAGAAAAGACACTTTTACGCGGCAGCAGCTCAATAAGCAAATCATGCTTCATCGACTCGGCGTTATCACCCAACACAATGCGCGGTTGCAAGCGTTTGCGATTTGGCGACAACAACATGACACTACATCGATCGAGCCCTATACCCATTAACATCCCCTCCAAGGTAATGCCAATGACCTCATTAAAGTTAGCTCGGCTCATGGCGCAGTCGGTTAATTGGCAAAGCTTATTCATTTGTACGGCGACATTCGGTTGACGTAACGGGTTCATTGCAGCAGCCTGATCCATCGGCAATGCCAACTCCTTAGTACTAGGTAAATAATCCACTAACACGTGATCGCCATAACTTTCGGCTAACTTTTGGGTGGCGTCACTACAGCTAAGCATACGATTTTTAAATTCATCTATATCGATAGCTAACATATCCGCCGCCTGCTTTATCCGCTTATTAAGCATGATAATGTCGATAGGATTAGCTTGCATCTGCTCACTGATCTTATTAGCTAAAAAAACAGCCCTGATCTCCGGCATACGGTCATCGGGGTGAGATAACGACTTTACCAATACATCACCTAAGCCCCAACTTCTTGCAATACCTATCGACAATTGGTTAAAAGAGGTGCCTAAATGCTCGCGTACTAGGCCGCTTTGCAATGCAGGTTCGGCGAGAGTTAAGTCGGCGTCGAGCCGCTCGGTGATCTCTCCGCCCATACTCCAAAAGGCACTTTCGCCAAGATGATAAAGTAATGCCGCAACAAACACCTCTTCTTGTAACTCTTCATCGTGCTCAATAAGCATCATTTTAGCCAACATTGCCGCCTGAAAAGCGCGCGCCATTAAACTCAGCAGACGTTGGTATACAGGCTCAGATAAGCCCTTGTTATCTAATAGACTACTAAGGAGTTTAGCGGTGATACAGATATTACGTATGGTATCAAAACCTAATACCACAGCTGCGCGGCTGATCGTAGTGACATGGGAGATGCCCTTATTGTATATCGCACTATTCGCAACCCGTAATATGCGCGAGGTTAGCGCATTATCATGCATCACACTACGACCTAAAATGGCCAAGGAGGAGGTATCATCTTTGGCCAGTTTCTCTAACGATTTGACCATAGATGACAGCGCAGGCATCTCTTGTTCACTGATGCGTTTGGCCCAATAATCGGTGCCTTTACCTGGATTATTAGCCTTCAATGGTGACTCGACTCTAAGAGAAATGAAATAGGGTCACAGCGCCATAACCCACACTAAGTAGCCATAAGTATAGACACACAAAAGATTAACATAACAGATACATGCAAACATGACTTTATACTTTTGCACTACATCACAGTTTTACCATTTTACTTAGCACATTGGGAATGAGTAACCACAGGCTTCACAACTTAGCCGACAGCGAGTGACGGCATCTATTAATGTCGATTCCTATGTAAAAAACTGCATACAATACTGACAGATTATTGTTTCAAACGAGTATGAGTAAATACGGTCAGAGGGTTTTAAAAAGAAAGGGAGGCAATAAAAAAGGCGACTCAAGGTAGGCCGCCAAAACACGCTAAATTATCTATCCAAATTGGATGAAAATAAAAACCTCGCACTGCACGTAGGACACAGTGCGAGGAACAACCGCTGTAAACTACAGCAAGTCGAAAGGGTTACCCTTAGAACTGCTCTTCTTCGGTAGAGCCTGTCAGTGCGGTCACTGAAGATTGACCGCCTTGAATAACATTAGTCACTTTATCGAAATAACCAGTACCCACTTCTTGCTGATGCGCCACGAAGGTATAACCTTTCTTCGCCGCGGCAAACTCCACTTCTTGAACTTTTTCAACATAGTGCTTCATGCCTTCGCCACGAGCGTAGTCATAAGCAAGATCGAACATGTTGTACCACATGTTATGAATTCCGGCTAAAGTGATAAACTGGTACTTATAACCCATATCAGACAGCGCTTGCTGGAAGCGTGCAATAGTGGCGTCATCCAAGTTTTTCTTCCAGTTAAATGAAGGTGAGCAATTATAAGCAAGCAACTGATCTGGGTATTGCGCATGGATTGCTTCAGCAAAACGGCGTGCTTCTTCTAGATCGGGCTTAGCGGTTTCACACCAGATAAGATCGGCATAAGGTGCATAAGCCAGACCACGCGAAATCGCTTGCTCGATACCTGCATTCACGCGGTAGAAACCTTCAGATGTACGCTCACCAGTAACAAAATCAGCATCATATGGGTCGCAATCAGAGGTCAGTAGATCAGCAGCATTGGCATCGGTACGTGCAATAACCAGCGTTTCAACGCCACTTACATCGGCGGCAAGACGTGCAGAGACCAGCTTCTGTACCGCTTCTTGAGTTGGTACTAGTACTTTACCACCCATGTGACCACATTTTTTCACTGACGCTAGCTGATCTTCAAAGTGAACACCGGCCGCACCTGCGTCAATCATATTTTTCATTAGCTCGTAAGCATTCAAAACACCACCGAAGCCGGCTTCAGCATCGGCAACGATCGGTAGGAAGTAATCAGTGTAACCTTCATCTTCTGGATTAACTTCGTTGCTCCACTGAATTTGGTCAGCACGACGGAACGAGTTATTGATACGTTGTACGACTGCTGGCACTGAGTTCGCTGGGTATAGTGACTGATCTGGGTACATGGTGCCCGCGAGGTTGGCATCGGCCGCGACCTGCCAACCTGAAAGGTAAATGGCTTCGATACCGGCTTTAGCTTGTTGTACTGCCTGACCACCCGTTAAAGCACCTAGCGAGTTAACATAGCCTTTTTTCGCGCCGCCATTAACCAACTCCCATAGCTTGGCAGCACCGCGAGTTGCAAGAGTATTTTCTGGCACAATTGATCCGCGTAAGGCGACTACTTCTTCCGCTGTGTAAGGACGACGAACGCCTGCCCAGCGAGGATTTTCAGCCCAGTCCTTTTTTATCGCATCAATTTGCTCTTGACGTGAAATCTGTGTAGTTGCCTTAGTCATAATCATCTCCATAAGTGTGTTAGGATTCAGTGCCAATCAATACTGCTTCATTCCAAAGGCGCTAAATATTGCGAGTTGGGGTAACCCATTTACCCCATTTATTCAAATTAAATTAATAGGTTAAATCGATAAAACTAATCAGCCTGCGTTAAAATTTCATAACCTGGTAATGTTAAGAAGTCGACCAGCTCATCAGAAGTGGTGATCTGCTCTAGCAGCACCGCCGCTTGGGTATAACTACCACGGGTAAACCTATCAGGCCCGACTTCAAGTTTGACGTTGGCTAACTCCTCAACGAGCATCTCTTTAAATAAATCCTTAGTCACCAGTTTGCCATTGGACAATTTCTGCTTATGTTGGATCCACTGCCAAATAGAGGTGCGAGAGATCTCAGCGGTCGCAGCATCTTCCATCAAACCGTAAATAGGCACACAACCATTACCATTGATCCAAGCTTCGATATATTGCAGCGCAATGCGAATATTGAGGCGCATACCGGCTTCGGTTCGCTCACCGTCACAGGGAAATAGCAGATCTCGGGCTAAAATCGGGGCATCGACATCACGAGTGATATGCAATTGATTGACATGATCTTCACCAATATATTCGTTAAAAATACTCATAGCCGTATCAGCAAGACCAGGATGCGCCACCCAAGTACCGTCGTGACCGTTGCGCGCTTCGAGCTCTTTATCGCCACGAACTTTGGCTAGTACCGCTTCATTTTGCGCTGGATCTTTAGCAGGAATAAATGCTGCCATTCCGCCCATGGCTAATGCACCACGCTTATGACATGTTTTAATCAAGAGTCGAGAATAAGCACTCAAAAATGGCTTATCCATGGTGACGGCTTGTCTATCAGGTAATACACGATCTGGATGGTTTTTAAGGGTTTTAATATAGCTAAAGATATAATCCCAACGACCACAGTTAAGCGCTACGATGTTTGAGCGCAGTTCATAAAGGATCTCTTCCATTTCAAACACAGCAGGGAGAGTTTCAATCAAACAGGTACATTTGATGGTGCCCGGTGTTAAACAAAAACGTTCTTCAACAAAGGCAAATACCTTGGCCCACCAGCGCGCTTCAACATGGCTTTCCAGCTTAGGAATGTAAAAATAAGGTCCACTGCCTTTTGCCAATAGTTGACGATAGTTATGGTAAAAATAGAGACAAAAATCGAATAGCGAACCAGGAATAGGCTTACCGTTAAACTCGACATGCTTTTCAATAAGGTGAAGGCCACGTACGCGGCACACCAATACAGCAGGATCGTCTTTTAAGGCGTAATGTTTACCCGTTTCCGGAGCGGTAAACTCAATCTCACCGCGCACCGCATCACGTAAATTAATTTGACCTTCAATCACCTTAGACCAACTGGGGGCCAGTGAATCCTCAAAATCGGCCATAAACACTTTAACGTTAGCATTCAGGGCATTAATGATCATTTTACGATCAACTGGGCCAGTGATCTCAACCCGGCGGTCGGTTAAATCATCAGGAATACCACGGATTTGCCAGTCGCCATCTCTGATAGCGCGAGTTTCAGGCAAAAAGTCAGGTAAACTGCCCCCATCAATCACTGCTTGCTTAGCTTTGCGAGCAGCTAATAACTTAGGCACTTCATCGGCAAACTCACGACATAACACTTCGAGTAAACTCAGTGCCCCCTCATTAAGTATCGTTTCTTGTCCTTCAACACTTTCACCCGTAATGCGAATGGATGTGTCCGTCTGCTCTTTATTTAATACTGGTTCAGTCATCCTGATATCTCCCGAGTGCATAGCATAGCGTCGCGTCTTAATGTATGTATTTAGTAAGCTCTAATTCATTTGATTCTGCCTGCTGAAACTCGTTATTCGCGGCAGTTTGTTTCTAAGGTACGACGTAACACAATTAACAACCCACCAACCTAAACCGCAGCGACTAAATGTCGCGATGATCATGAGTGAAGCGGCTATACATGTACCTTTTGAATAAAACCTACTAACAAAAGGTTGTATTTGCAACAGTCAACTCAAACATAAAATTAACAACAAGAGCAATTCACACCACAATAAAATTGGTATTACCAAACACAACAATCAACCCAGAATACTGATAATAAAAGAGTTTAATTAACAACAACCAAATATCACTTAACGCTAACTTAAGTTGTCTGACAATTTGACCAAGCTGCTACCAATGAAACTTACAACGTAATTTAATTACACCTAGTAACAACAAAAATACACAACAACAAGCTTCAGTAAAAGCTACAAAGGGTCAAGTATGTTTTGATTAACCTTATAGGCAATCATCGAAAAGAGTTTAAAATCAAACTAATAAGAGAAAATATCCTCACACCAAAATCAAACGATCGTTTTAAAGTTACGTTAACGTAAAGGTCAATAACCGCACAACCAGCGCTACGCAACATAACCGCAACGTTTGTCGATCAACATCACAAAAAACATTGGTTAACCAGCACTTTTTTATAAAAAATCGACTTTGATACATATTTAGTTAAGTGAGTAGCCCATTGTTAAATGAACCAGATATAAACAACTCCTATGATATGAGGAAAAAACACATAAAGCAGACTCTGACTTTAAGCTGAGTTCCTCACAAGCAGAAAGAACATCAGCAAAGAGCAAACATCAAAGAGCAAACATCAAAGAGCAAACATCAAAGATGTGAATATAGAGGTAAATTAACCGCAGATTTAAAGTGGGTGTAAACCATAACCATTAACAACCTAGCTTTTAAAAAGAAAGTTAGTAAAAATCATTGAAAAAATTGCCAAACTCGACAAGTAAATTAGCCCTGGTGATTTGTAGATAGGATCATAGTCACATGAAAAAGCTATATACCGTTCAGTAGCCAAATCTAGTATTTGGCCTTTACTGTTAAAGTGCCGAGCCTTGGCATAACAAGCCGCTAAGCTGGACTGCTCACTGTTTAGCGGCCTTTGAAGGTTATTGTTAATCTTGTATTTGTAATGTTCTGGGGCTTGAGCCTGCGCTACGAAATCCGCACTCTCCTCCCCCTCCTGAACGCTTTATACCTTAATTTTTTTCAGTTTTAGATTATTGCAGTTCATAGCCGCAGCCAGCGCCACGCCTAGGGCTTTTATAAGATCAAAGATCTGAAAAGATAGAAGTTTTTTTCAGTGTTTTACAGTTCCATACAGGCGCTGTGAGAGCATGCGGAATTACCAAAGCCGCATAGTTGTTGGGTTTTGTCTCGTTTACGTGAGGTTTTCATGCGTTGGGCTGCAATTATGGGTAACGATCGAAATGATTTAAAACAGTGAGTTACGCAAAAATAAAACTGAAATGAAATTAAACTGATTTACTTGCGAAACAATAAAGCGACAAGTGACAAGTGACTAGTTGTGGTCAAAAATCTTAGTTGCGTGGGCAAATTGTGGACATAGGAGTCAAACTCAAAGTTGAGCACTTACTTAATTAGGTTGTATTCGTCAAATACAAAAAAGCCGCTAAACCCGTCTGGTAGGGGTTTAGCGGCCTTTTGAAGGTTATTGCTAACCTTGGTTTTGTTGGTGGAGGCGGCGGGGCTCGAACCCGCGTCCAAAAAGCCTACATCCTCGGCGCTACATGCTTAGTCTCTCTTTTGGTTAACCAAGTACACTCCGAAAGACAGGATTGCAATTGGCGAGTTCAGTACTGTTTCGCGGTTCACCCCTGAACGTGGTTCCCTCGCTATCAAATGTAAAGGTGACCATCTTATTACTCTGCCCATTTGAGAAACGTGAGCAAGATGGCTAGCTAGCCTAAGCTGCTAGAGCGTAGTTATCGTCGTTTGCAACTATAACTGTGCGGCTTTTTACGAGGCCAACCGCCCCTCGGCATGCTCCTAGGGTTTCGTGAATCTTGTCGAATCCAGAATCGCCCCCAGTACAATATGATTGTAACCGTGAATGCCTCTATTACCAAGGATTAATCCAGTAGCTACAATCGATTGTTGTTTATCTGTACGTTTTCACCTATTTAAACAGTCGATTATCTTGGATTACTGTTGAACAGCTTTTTTCATCGTACGAGATTTTTCAATCTTCCATTCGCGCTCTTTGGTATCGTCGCGCTTATCGTGCTCTTTCTTACCTTTACCTAAACCAATCTCAATTTTTACCCAGGCACCTTTGCGCCAATACATAGAGATGGGCACTATGGAGTAGCCTTGACGATCGACTAATCCCTGTAGTTTGTCCAACTCTTTGCGATTGAGCAGTAGCTTTCTGTCGCGCATGGGGTCGCATACAACATGAGTTGATGCTGTATTAAGTGGGGAAATGGTACAACCGAAAAGATAAGCTTCACCATTACGCAAGAACACATAGCTCTCGGACAGGTTTACTTTTCCGACTCGGATAGACTTTACTTCCCAACCCATTAAGGACAAACCAGCTTCAAATTTTTCTTCAAATTTGTAATCGAAAGTTGCGCGTTTATTGCGTGCAATCGTCGCTGATGGATTTTTTGAGTTTTTTGCGTTTTTCTTAGCCATAGGCCAGCTATTATACGCGCGGCGATTTAATTTGGAATTGGCTGAAGAGATTATTTCTGTTTTTTGTTGGGTTCAGTGAACGTATTGATGGTTTTTCACCCAGTTTTACGCGGTGCAGTGTAGGTGATCCTTATGGCTGGTCGTGTTAAAATTGGCGCCAGATTTTTATTTGTCAGCCCGATGGTGTTAGGTAAAGCGAACATATGGCCAAGATTTCCCGCAGTGTATTAGTGCGCTTTAGTGCGATGCAGATGTATGAGCTAGTAAATGATGTTGAGTCTTACAAAGAATTTCTACCTGGCTGCGTTGGTGGCACAGTGCATGAATTTGACGGTCAGACCATGGTGGCCTCTGTCGATGTTTCCAAGGCAGGAATAAGTAAGACCTTTACCACTCGAAATCAGGTTATCCCCGGTGAACGTATTGAGCTGGCTCTAGAAAATGGTCCATTTAAGCATTTAAACGGCTGTTGGGTATTCACGGCATTAACTGAAGATGCCTGTAAAGTCGATTTTGAACTCAATTTTGAGTTTTCCAATCCCATGGTAGATATGGCATTTGGTAAGGTGTTTAAGGAGTTAATGTCATCTATGGTCACGGCTTTTACTAGCCGAGCAAAAGTCGTTTATCAATCTTAGTTTACTGAAGGAAGTTGAGTCACTATGATAGAACAAGAGAGTTTTGCAGTTGAAGTGATCTATGCGCTGCCGACACAACAGAAGCGTATTACGGTAACGGTGGCTCCAGGCACTACGTGCATCGAAGCGGTTAAACAGAGTGATATATGCCGTTTTTTCCCTGAGATAGATCTTAAAAATGTCAAGCTAGGTATTTTTAGCCGTGCGGTTAAACATGATGAGGTACTTCAGCCAGGGCAACGAGTAGAGATTTATCGCCCGCTGATCGCCGATCCTAAGGATGTGCGCCGCAAGCGTGCCGAGAAAGCCAAAGATGAAGGCCGCGCTAATAAAATTACAGGTGGCCGCGTAAACTAACCAAGCTTGTTAAATTGGTTGCAATAAAAAAGGTTCTTAGGCTTATGCGTTAAGAACCTTTTTATTGAAGTAAACGCCACTCATTTTTTAAATAAGCTTAGTTAAATGAGCTTAACTGTGTCATTCAAATTCTTGCTGTTTATTCAGCTCTTGTGTTTTTTTCTCTTCAACCAATGGCTTAGTATCTGGACGTTGTTCCGGGTTTAGTGGCACCAAGTCACCTTGCTCACTAACCAAAGATCTCATTTCAGGTAAAGAGCTTTGCTCCAGTGGCGTAGCAAACTCCGGTGATAATTCATAGTCGCCAACCACTTGGGTCAGTTTATCTTGCTCGAAGTGCAGCACTAACTCTTTGTGTATGATGCTAGCGTCACGACCACTTTTATAATGGTAAACATAGTACCAAGTATCGTCTGCGAAACTATCGCGCAATACGGGACGTCCTAAAATATACTCTACTTGTTCTTTGGTCATCTCGATACGGAGTTTTTCAACTTGCTGAGTTTCCATATAGTTGCCTTGAGGCACATCAGGTTTGTAAATCAGCCAGTCAAAAACACTGCATGCACTGAGTGAAAGTGATAATGCGGCAACGCCGAATAGAGTAATGCTGTGCTTTTTTATTGTCATTGAAATGCGCTACTTCCCTAAAAATCTGCTAGCCATAATACCCAAGCTATGACCATGCTGACAAGCGCTATCGTTATTTAATCAGATAAGACGCATGCCGTTAAAACAAGCTGTTGAGCTAAAATGGACTATCAAATATCCCTTGAGTCGAATGCTCAGTCTGACAGGGATTAAACCAATAAGTTTCTTGTCTCAGTTGAATAATCTACTGATGGCTGTCTAATCTCCCATTTTTAACTGCGGTTAAAAATGGGAGGATTGCCCCCCCTTGAGCAATGATCCATTACGTTATTACTTTACCTCAAACTTAGCATGGGTGTAACGAACCAGAGGATTAACACCTTAATCGCCTATCTATTACAGGTAACAGATACAAATGAATATAACTGGAATAGAGGAACATCACACTTGTTGATGACGACTATCCCCTTAATTTAGGTAAAGTGGGCTGTATGCTTACACATTTACTCAACCGAGTTATTAACAAGTATTTGCAATGTTAATAATTGTGGTAAGTTAAGTCATAAATGTTGAGCCGGTAATTTGTGAGCGTTAGTAACGCCTTGTGCCAATGACAAACAGCCATATTCGGTATCGTCACTGAATCTGAAGGTAAATGATTAACGTCAAAATGGGATTGATTGAGTAATGAAGTCTAATATAAATGTGGGAAGTTTAGTGTGTGTTGGCACAGGGCTCAATCTAGCCGGACAGATTAGTGTCATGAGTCAAAGTCATATTGAACAGGCAGATGTGGTGTTTTGTTTGGTGCCAGATCATTTTGCACAATCTTGGCTTGAGTCCCTTAATAATGATGTGCGTTCATTGCAATGTTATTACGCTCAGGGCGATGAAGTAAAAAACCGCCGCGACAGTTATCAGCAAATGGTTGATGCTATTGTTGATGAAGTGCGTGCCAACAAAAAAGTGGTGTGTGCACTTTATGGCCATCCTGGTGTGTTTTCTTGTGTATCACACATGGCTATAGCCAACGTTCGACAATTGGGGTTTAGCGCTAAGATGGAACCCGGAATTTCGGCAGAGGCCTGTTTATGGGCCGATTTAGGGATTGATCCCGGTAACTCTGGCCATCAGAGTTTCGAGGCAAGTCAGTTTATGTTTTATTGCCATACGCCCGATCCAACGGCTTATTTGCTACTTTGGCAAATTGGCATTGCTGGTGAACATACCATGACCCAATTTCACACCAACGCCGATAGACTACAAGTATTGGTTGAGCAGTTGAGTCAGTGGTACCCACTTGAGCATGAAGTGGTCTTATACGAAGCGCCTAATTTACCGATACAAGAACCACGGATAGAGACTTTGTTATTAAAAGATTTACCCAACGCCATGTTAACCCCAATTACCACGTTATTGATGCCACCATCGCAGGCGTTAACGATTAACCATGCTGTACTGGCAAAATTAGGGATAACAGCGGCCGAGTTAGGATAATGCGACTGCCAGTGCAACAAACGACAAATATTAAATTCAACATAAAATGGAGAGTAAAAAAGATGGCAACAATAAATGAGTTTTTTGAACAATTAGGCTCAGATGCTGCATTATTAGACGCATATAAGCGCGATCCTAAAGGAGTGATGAAAGCGAATGGTTTAAGTGACGAAGCAATTGAAGCCATTATGTCTGGCGATAAAGCACGCATCGACCAGCTGGTAGGGCCGAGTAAAAAGAGTGTCATTTACCAAGTCGTATATGCGCCTAAAGATAATAATTAAATTGAAACGCTATACCTTAATTTTCTTAGCCTTATTAACCACGATCTTACCAAAGATCGTGGTTGCGGACGTGGTGCAAAATATAGATGCATCATTGGATGCGCTCGAAGCGGCTGTAGCTTCTAAACCAGCCGATTTTGAAGCCCTACAGCAACAATTAAAACCTCAACTAGACGACTATTCACAGCAACAAAAGATCCGTTTTTGGGTACTTAATAGCGTCTACCATATCTATCAGTCTGACTATAACAGTGCGCTGGAGATCTTAAATCAAGCCGAAGTGTTGTCGCCCACCAATAGCACGCTGACGTCGATATATTTGTACAAAGCAACAGCATTAATCGGCTTAAATGCTTTTTCACAAGCTCTCGATGTCATGGAGAGGAATTTAAGCCGCATAGAGTCCTTAGATGATGTGCAGTTAAAAGCCAGCTCTTATATACGGCTTGCGGCATTATTTCTTGAAATGGAGGCCTGGGAGGAAATAGAAACCTACGCTAATCAGGCCTTGCGCCTTAATAATCGTCAAAATCCTAGAAATCATTGTTATGGGCTACTGTATATTGCGGTCGCCAAACTGAAAAAAGATCAGTTAAATAGTGCCTATCAACAATTTAATGACAGTATGAATTACTGCCATGATAATAATTTTATGATGATTGAAGCTATGTCACTTAAAGGGATTGGCGATGTCGAACTCAAACGAGGAAACGTAGAATCTAGCATCATTTTTTTAGAAAAAGCATTACAGGCCTATGAACCATTTCAATATCAGATTGAGATTAACCATATACATTCACTATTGGCTATGGCTTATAACCGCCTA
Source organism: Shewanella algidipiscicola (assembly GCF_900380485.1). Lineage (NCBI taxonomy): Bacteria > Pseudomonadati > Pseudomonadota > Gammaproteobacteria > Alteromonadales > Shewanellaceae > Shewanella > Shewanella algidipiscicola. The sequence continues at coordinate 1,035,485 of NZ_OXJV01000001.1, forward strand.
GGTAAGCCACAGCAAGCTCAATATTATGCTGATCTTGTTATCGCAGCACCCAGCCATGGAATTAACCTTCAATACCAAAAAGATGCTTACAAAGTACTGGCGGCCTTATCGCAACAACAAGGCCAATTTGAATCAGCCTATAACTATTTGAATCGCTATCAAGAGATCAGTGAAAATTTACATAATGAAACTAAAGCTAAGGCTTACGCCTATCAATTAGCCAAATTTGATAATGTAGAAAAAACACGTGAAATCAAAATGCTAAATCAAGATAGAGCCTTGTATACAGCACAGCAAAAAGTGATGGAGCTACAACGCTATAAAGAAAGTATGGCACTCTTAGTTGCATTAGGGTGTTCGGTGTTTTTTATTATTTTCGGCGCTACCATGTTTTTACAAAAACGAAAATACAAACGTGTCTCAGAACTCGACCAGCTAACCGGTATATTTAATCGAGGAACCGGACAAGATCTCGCGGAAAACTTATTTATCGATGTGATAGCCCGTCAGGGAAAGTTTAGCGTGGTGATGTTTGACCTCGATAATTTTAAAGCCATCAATGACACTCTTGGTCATGGGACCGGAGACTGGGCCTTAAAGCATGTGGCTCAAGTTGTCCGTCCATTGTTAAAGAGCCGCGATCTGTTTGTGCGTATGGGCGGAGAAGAGTTTGCGCTATTTCTTCCTGATGCAGATGCTGATGTTGCATTAAATATGGCAGAGCAATGCCGTGCGGCAATAGAAGCCATTAATACTAAACCACATTATAGTGATTTAGTGATAACCGCCAGCTTTGGTGTGACAACGAATATCGACACTGACTTAAGCCTTGACCCCATGATGAAACGAGCTGATATCGCCATGTATCAAGCTAAGTTGCAGGGTCGTAATTGTGTGGTCGAATACCAAGAAACAATGTCTATGATCGCAGCGATAGCTTAAGTACTTAACTAGCCCCCTAACCTTTTGCACCTGATATTAATCATCTAACGCTTCCTCTGTTCATTTTTGTTTAACAGCCCCACCATTAATGGCAACAGGCAGCTTGAACCGCTGCTAGCATACCACTTAGACGCAGCCCTAAAAACAACCATACTAGCCCATTAATGCAAATAAACAGCATAGTGGGTTACCCAAAAGACAGTGGCCATTGACGTGCTCAGCGCCAAGCCAACACAGGCTTGTCCAGTGATGCCTGTACATTCGCCGTTAAGTACAAGCGACTTAAATAACTAAGGCACTAATTTATTAAGGTAAAACGGCTAATACTACTGCAAAATGGCGCATGGCGATAAGCGGCAAACGAGTCACTCCCAGTGTTACCGCATCCACCAGCCAGTAACCACCGACCAACACGGTTAAGCTAATGGCAACATGTTGCAACCAATACGGTAGTCGTCGCTGCCCATAACGCTAACTCAGAGTGCGCCCTAGCGTACTTAGCGGATAAGTACAGCAAAACAACAGCAGGATAGACATAGTCAAGAGTGGCCAGAAAAATCGCCAAACTAAGTAACATAAAAAAGAATTGACACAATTAACCTTATTCAGGCTTCATCATGTCAATTCAAACGCAATGGCAGATAAGCTTTGACAATTTTATCGCGCACCATATTCGCAAGCTTAAGCGTTTACTCTTTGTGAGTCGGCAGTTTGATTTGTCCCCGCTAACACCAACAAGCCTGCCAAGATCCCAAGGTTTTTAACGAAGTTTTGCATCTCGTGCGCGCCTTCTACCCCGTTGAAATTCCAAAAGTCATGCAAACTAAAGTTAATCACGATAACCAAACCAGCCAATAACAGTGAAGCCAATCCGGTGTAACGATTTAAGATTAACGCTAATGCCGCAGTAATTTGGAACACACCCGCAGCGGCTAATAACACAGGTATCATCACCATATTGTGCTTTTGCATCAGCGCCACATGCATATCCCAGCTGATGAATTTCATCATCCCAGGTAACAAGAAATAAAGTGCCAGTAACACCCTGCCGATGGTGACAAATATTGGGGCCATATTATTCAACATGATTCTCCATTAATCAGTGTTAACCAACTTATTACAACTGCTGACCATTAACATGCAAACTCACGTCGATATTGTTACGTACCGCATTCGAGTATGGGCATACTTGATGAGCCGTGGCGACTAATTTAACCGCTTGTGCTTGTGGTAAATCCAGCATCACGCTCAACGCTACACTTAAGGCAAATCCACCTTCTACACGCGCACCAATCCCAACATTGGCCGTCACTGGCGCTGCAGTTAAATCGATTTTAGCTTCGCGGGCAACGTGTAAAATCGCATTTGAGAAACAGGCACTATAACCTGCGGCAAACAGTTGCTCTGGATTTGTGGCTTCGCCGCTGCCGCCCATCTCTTTTGGATAACTAAGCATGAGAGCTAGATTTCCATCATCGGTGGCGACATGGCCATTGCGTCCTGCACTCGCTGTGGCACTGGTTTGATATAAGGTTTTCATCATGTTCTCCTTGAATAAAATTATTATCAATGCACAGCCCATTGGCTCACGGCCAAATAACTGCCGCTTCAACATCTACGACAACTAGGTTGTGCGCAACTGATTAGCTTATTTATAACAGCAAAATAAAATGCACGCAAACTAATTGCGCACAACTATTGTGCCAAAATAGAGATTATTCTTATCGAAAAAAGCGGTTAACAGGCACGCCTAGTCAACACCAACCGAGTCGCCACACCGCTTTGTCTTTTAATTCACGCCAATTTATGGAGTATTGCTTGTGACTTATCACCGCCTCGATAATACACAGGGTAATATTGCGCTGTTCATCTAACTCGACTTCCACAATGGTAAAGTGCTTTTCACGGTTAATGGGGACCACTTTGGTCCATTTACTATGCAGTAATTTTTTAGGATTAACGTTATTCATGCTGAGTATACGCATGGGTGCGACGTTTAGTTCAATAGGTATGCTGATCATTAGGATCTTTTGCTGTTTAATGGTTACAGCAAAGAGTTTAGGGCCGACAATATCGCCTATCACCACTATGGTGCTTACCGCGAATTTAGACGTTATGAAGTAGACCTTAACAAGCGTTTTAGTTGCAACTTATACCACTGCGTAACCTACTACTTACCAATACGCACCTTACTATTGAACAACAAAAACTCAAAAACTTTGATCTCACGCATTAACATTTACTAGACAGTCTATTTCATTAGTCCTATTGTAAAAAATAGAGCATATACTCTAATCATTTCACGATATAGCTGGAGTCACAATGGTTGAAATAATTGATGTAAACGGAACCCAAGTGCATGTCCAAGGCCAGGGCGAACAGACCATCGTCATGCTTCACGGTTGGCCTGACACCTATAGGCTCTGGGATCCCCAAGTAAAAGTGCTGCAATCGAACTATCGCTGTGTCAGATTCAGTCTACCTGGCTATGAAAACAGCCAATCACGCACCTTATATACGTTAGAGCAGATTGTTAACCTTATTGATGCGGTTATCACAGCCGTCAGTCCCAATCAAAAAGTGGTGCTCATGCTCCATGATTGGGGATGCTTTTTTGGTTACCAGTTTTATATGCGCCATCAAGAAAAAGTAGAAAAGATCATTGGCGTAGACATTGGCGATGCTGGCTCTGCGGAGCACCAATTAAGCACTAAGGTGAAAGCCTTTATGTTTGCTTACCAGATGTGGTTAGCGACCGCTTGGAAAATCGGTGGTGGCTTGGGTGATACCATGACGCGCAAAATGGCCACATGGCTGCATGCTCCTGGCGATCAACAACTGATCAGCGCTTCGATGACCTACTCCTATTACTGGAAGTGGAGCCGCACCTTAACAGGTAAACCTTTAGGCCATTTACCCTTAGAGATTAAATGCCCACTGCTGTTTTTATACGGCAAAAACAAGCCAGGCATGTTCCATTCTGAACCTTGGGCGAAAAAAATGGCTGCCAGAGAAGGTAACCAAGTTATCGACTTCGATACGCGCCATTGGATCATGACTGAAGCCCCTGAAAAATTTAACCAAGCTATTATTGAGTGGTTAGCCAAATAACACTCTCGTGCTCAGTGCAAGCCCAAGCATTGAGCACATTTATCCTTACTTATTAGCCACTTAGAACCAGGTCACTACAACTTAATATACCCACTCTCTAGCTATAGGGCTTTAAAAAGACGTTTTCTCCCCCGTTATATTAGCTAATTGACCCATTTTATTCAGTCTCTCCAACATATGCTTTTGACTCTATTTCAAGCTAAAATAAATGTGCCCAGCGATAGATATTGGCTCAACGATATCATCAAACCTGAGAATATTTTATTTGATAAGTCTCTGTGCCTAAGCCATTACCAAACTGGTGCAATAGAGTTTGCCGTGAACCACTAACATAGACCACGATCTTAGCGTTTTGACGATGTGATAGCTAAATTGTGACGTGATGGGAATCGATGTTGTGCAGAAAACATAGTGGTTTGGCTTTGTTCTCTAGCATGGAGAAAGCTGATCGGTTAATGAATCTAGCTAATATTATTTAGCGTGGCCTAGCAACAAAAAACCACCGATTAAGGTGGTTTTTGTTATCAATAAAGCTTATACCAGTTTCATCTCTTGGATGATTTCATGGGCAATTTCTGGCGTGGTGCTGACAGGCTTTTCATGCAGATCGGCCTTGAGTTGCCCTTTTCTATGCTTGAGCGCTGCATCAAGTTTCTTGGCCGCAGTCGCTATAGCCGGATACATCACTTCACCACTACCTGAAGCTGAGATTCGGCTACCTTCATAATTTGTTCTAAGTTCGGCTTGATACTCGCCATGTTCTTTGGAAATAATGACATCGAGTGAAATTAACGTCGGAAAATGTGTCGCGATTTTGGAAAACTTTTGATTCACATGTTCTTTGATCGAATCGGTAATATCAACGTGGTGACCTGAAAGATTTATTTTCATAGGTTTTCCTTTTAAAAATGACTTCAATAATGAACTTGGGGCAGCTAGCTGAAAAACAAGTCGCTGATGCGTTTTTTTTCAATTTGACCTCAATTAATCATGGGTCAACAACCAGTAGATCTCCATTCATTGCCCTGCTTCATATGTAACGCCGTTACCGTTTAAAAGCAAGCCTGTTTGCTTAGATATTGATAATAAAGCAGCTATATCACTCATAAACGGATAAAACTAAACAAAAATTAATCTGCCCCTTTGCGCTCAACTATATTCACGTTATACACATCAGGCTCCAAACCTAGTTGCCTTCATTGAATTTTGAACCTGTTAGGCTAAAGTTTCAGCATCAAGCTATCACTATCGCAACTTTATGCAGCCCATAAAAATGGGGGCTATCCACCTGGGAACAGCTTGGCGAATCCCCCCCTAAAACATCATCACGCTGATCTGATTTATCAACGCGCTAACGCGAGCTCAGCTATTGCAGCAAACTCACATCATCAGCAAAACCACTAGTCGGCATTGGCTGTGCTTTTAAAGGAGAAACGACTTGCTCCACTAATTGCGCTTTTAAATAGCTAATGGCTTTTTCAAGCTGGGCATCATGGCCATTGAATGTCGCGAGCGGTAAATTATCGACCTCAATATCTGGACTAATACCTCGGCCTTCCACAATCCAGCGACCATCCATGGCATACTGTGGATACTCAGCAACACGCGCCATACCTTTATCGGTAAGCGCGTTGCGACCCGACAACCATACACCTGCGCCGGCGGTTTGTTTACCAATCAATGGTGCAATGCCTAACGCCTTAACTCCCGCAGAGAAGGTCTCCCCATCTGAATAGGTCAGTTGATCAGTCAATACCACAATGTGGCCACGGAAAGCTTGTTGCATATTGCTATTGGGAGTGCCTTGGGTGGGCTGCCAGAACATCCAAGCACGGCGCAGCAGTTTTTCGATGATCCAGCTGTCGATGTTACCGCCACGATTACGACGCACATCGATAATTAATCCCTGTTTGTCGATGTTGGCGTAAAATTCACGTGCAAAACTGGCGATATCACCGGCGCCCATGGCGTAGAGATGCAAGTAGCCGATATCACCTTGGCTGTTATCACTCACCTTCTGGCTATTATGATTCACCCAATCTAAATAGCGTAATTTGGCATTGGTCCGATTATCAATGGGCTCAACCACGGTTTTAATGCTGTTTTTATTACGCTTTAACGTCAGTAAAACCTGCTTATTGACCTGATTACGTAAAGCCTTGGCGACATCGGCTACCGTGTTAACGGATTTACCATTAATGGCGCTGATGATATCACCAACTGCGGCGTCAACCTCTATACGGCCTAAAGGCGAAGCATGGCTAGGTAACTCGGCATCATTTTGATAAATATGGCTAATACGAACCCCATGCTTAGTTTGCTCCAAACGTGCCCCCAAATTAGCCGCCTTGGGCTGCTTAGCGTCAGCGGGGAGATCGCCACCATAAACTTGCGAATGTAACGAGTCTAATTCGCCCATCATCTGCTTAAAGAGATCGTTAAGTTCATGGCGGTCAGTGAGTCTTGCCAACAATGGTTGATATTTAACTTTCGTTGCTTGCCAATCGAGACCGCGCATGTTTTTGTCAAAAAAGGAATCTCGGTGCATGAGCCACGCATCTTCAAACATCTGCTGCCATTCTAGCGGCGGCGAAATCGCCAGTTGCCACTGATCGGTACGTACTTTAGCGCGGCTAATATCTGTTGGCAGCTTCTCGGCGGTATCGAGGATCAGCATCTCTTGCCCAGCGTTACTGTGCCGACGGATAAACAGCTTACTGTCATCGGCTGATAAACTATAGCTGGCGACATCATCGCCAAAGGTCTCAACTTTAGGCTTAATAGGATCAAATTTAATCCACTTTAGCGAAGGAGCCGAGTCAGGTGTAACCGAGTGAGACAGCACATATAACCCCTTATCGGTCACCTGCAGCTGACTATAATTGCCAGATTCAACCGGAACTTGCCATAAACGTTGAGCCAATCCTTGCCAATCGACACGCGTTTTTATGTCATCGTCTTGCTCTTCATCAGGCTGAGGTGTCAGCTCAGTGGGTTTACTAAAGGGGAACTGCGCATCAGCGCTTAGCGCCACGGCAAACAGTTGGCTGCGATTATCGAACATAGGGCCCATGTTACGGTCGCCCCACGGCGAGGTAGGAGTCGCTTTAAATGCACGATTAGATATGAAGTATAACCACTGACCGTCGTCACTAAAGGCGGGGGAGAAGGATTCATATTTATCGCTAGTCAGAGCCTGTGCTTTCTCTTTTTTTAATGAATACAGCACGATTTGCGGCCGTAATTGACCTTGTTCATCTTTGGTGATGGCCATAAAGCGACTGTCATTTGACCATACCACATCACGATATGGCCCCAATCCTTGGCCTTGAGTGATGATCTTATTGTTACTGCCCTTTTCTATGTCGAGTAGCCACAGATTGCCATCGTAGTCATCGTGGGCGATATAGCGCCCATCGGGTGATAAATGCAGCCCCATGCGTAAAGTATGGCCGTTGGTAGTCAATTGCTTCGCTTGTCGGCTGCCATCGGCAGCAAAGCGCCAAATCTCCTGCTCTCCAGAGGCATCGCTAATACCGTACACCCATCGGCCATCAGGGCTCATGACCCCGTGTCGCACGCGATGATCACCCGGTAACGCCAACTCGACTAAGCGCGAACCATCCGTGCCCGCTATCGCCACATGGCTTCGCGCAGTGACCACCACTTTGTCGCCTGCAGGCGATAACTGGGTATCGGTGGCAAACTTCATCGGCTGCGTAACCCAATGTTCACGTCGCTGTGGAAAATCAGATGTCAGCCGTATATCGAGGGTTTGCGTCTGGTTAGTGGCAATATCATACAATTGAATGTCCGCCCCTTGTTGGAACACAATACGGCCATTATCCATACGGGCACCGCGCACTTGCCAGTCACTAAACTGTGTGTGCTGACGTTCGTCATCGCCGTTTAGGGCCATCGACCAGATATTATCGTTACCACTGGCATCACTAACAAAATACAGCCGATCTTGCCACAACATGGGTTGACGCACCGAGCCTTTATGAGTCCCTGTTAGCTTTACTGCTTCATCTTGGCTACCTAAGGTATAGCGCCACAGCTCACCTTTGGCGCCGCCACGATACACCTTGGCATTATCGCCTGTGGTTTGCAGACCAAAACGGGTGAAATACAGCGTAGCTCCAGTATCATCGATAACCCCTTCAATCGCATCGGCTAACGGCAAATCTTTAGTGGTTAAGCTGACAGGATCGACACTTTTAAGGACCCAGTAATTAGCCGGACCAAACGCATTGTCGGTGGCGTAAAGCACCTGGCCATCGGCGGTCCAGCCCTGCACTCGCACTCGGCTATTCTCAAAACTAACCCGCTTGGCTACACCGCCCTGAATAGGAATAATGTACACCTCACTGGCGCCATCATAATTGGCAACATAAGCAACCCATTGGCCATCTTTAGAGATAGCGGCGCCCAGTTCTTCTGCTGGCAAGCTGGTAAGCCGGCGAGCTTGAGGATCGTTTAAGTGCTGAGTCCACAAATCGCCTTCGGCGGTAAATACCAAGGTATTATCTTTTAAGGCTGGGGCGCGATAGTAGCCCTGATTAACCAAGTTCGAGGCTGCATCGGAGGCAGCGATAAGCGGGGTCGTGTGTAAGGTGCCTAATGCAAGCACGCAAGAGGCAAAGAGATGACTTAATTTCATATTCGGCTCATTTATTTGTTTTATCTCGTTTTTATTAGGGTAACAAGGTAACAAACTTTACCGAGCCAGGCAGTAATTTATCAGCAAATAATTATTAGCAAATGTGTCCAATTAAGTTAACCACAGCCCCTGCGGGCTGTGGACATTATGCCTGTCGATAACCCACCAGCATTCAGCCTAAGGTTGGCTATGAGCGTCGATTTGTTGGCTTAAGTGGCGCCACTTTTGATGTAACGGGTGCGTCTTATCGGCTAATTGTGGGCGTTGCTGGTTAATGCGCTGCAACAATACCATCGCTTCAGACCATTGCTCGGTGCTCACAAGCTGTTGTAAGTGATTAAGCGTTTGTTTATCGGATATCACGGCTTTGGCTTGCACCTTTAATGTGGCAGGCGGTTGGGCCTCTCGTGTCTCCGCAGCACTGGCTGCTACGGCGCTAGGCTCGCTATCCTTTACGTTGCTAGCGTCAGCCTTGCTATCGAGAATCGTAGGGGAAGAACTAACACTCTTGCCTTGCAATATCGGCGCACCTTCAGTGCTCACCAGAGCTTTATGGCGTTGGGTAGTTTCGTTTGAGTCATTCACAGTAGAAGCAGGCTCAGTGCTAACCTGACTCGTGGCAGTCATTTTACTGGCCTCTACCAAGTTGGCACTAGCATCACTCGCTGTTGACTCGCCAACATTTGAATCAGCAGCTGTAGATCCTACAATTTCAGGCTCACCATTTTCAGGGGCAGCCATTGGCGCGCTCATCACCCGAGGCGCGCGCGCGGCTTGGCTCTCTAGCGCTTGTGGCGCAATAAACGATGGCTCCATCAACAAGGGGTCTTGGCTGTTCGGGTTAAGCAGCAATATACTCACGACTAAAAGCACAGACGCCGCCGAGGAGAGCGGCCAGCGATATTGGCGCCAGAAACTCACCTGCTTAGGCGCATGAATTTTGGATGCTTGCGCCATGGCTAAAATGTGGCTGTCTAACGCCTCGCTAGGTTGCTCGGTTGCCTGTGAGCGGTACAGCAGTTGCAACGCCTTATCTACGCTGTCATCTTGGCTATTTTGTGTCATTGTGTTGTTCCTGCCATTTACCTTCGACGCACTGTTTTAGCGACTGAGTCGCATAGCGCAGCCGACTTTTTATCGCCTCTAGTCCTGCGCCCGCGACCTCGGCAATCACCACAGCGGTGAACCCCATCTCCATATTGAGCAAAAACGCCTCTTTTTGAACGTGAGGCAGCAATGCAATACACTCTTTTAAGATAGTGGCTTTTTGCCCCTGCGCTGTCAGTTGCTCGGGAGCGTACTGCATACAAGGCTGCCCATCGTTTATCGCTTCCTCCTCAATAGCCGCATCACTAAAAAGCTCAACAGGTTTGAGCGCCCGCACATGATCAATTAACAAATTATGGGCAATACGATACAGCCAAGTGGTAAATTTGGCGCGGCGCTCATAACCCGCAGCGGCTTTAATCACCCGTGCCCATGTTTCTTGATACAGATCTTCAGCCAGCTGTTTGTCACCGATTTGCCTTATAAAATACCGATATAACCCGCCTTTATATTTTTGATAGAGTAGTTCAAAGGCACGCGGATCCCCATTAGCAAACTCTTGCATCAACCTGTGGTCCACTTCTGCGGCCATGACAGCTTCAGACACCTTGTCCAATATCTGCTCCCTAATCGTTTATCTGGCTAAATATTGTTTTAAAGTCTGCACTGCGTGCAGCTTTTTGTCTAGATTCAGAGACTCAGATACAAGCGCCTATTGATATTCACGTCGCTGGACACCAAAAGGGTTAACGAATCATAAAAGTGTTGCAATAAATCATACAAAACTAATGGATAAACAGTATAAAAAATACCGCCAAGGTTAACCTTGGCGGCATTAATCGATAAGTTAGTCACTCATATTTGCCATCAGGGTAATAGGCACACGGCACCTTGATAGCGACAAACGTAATTATAGAGCCGCTAATTTTTCCTGTAGCTTGGCATCTTTGGCTTGCACAGCTTCTGCCGACTTAGCACGTTCTTGTTTTACTGCCTGCGCTAACTCGTCATCACCCACGGCCAACATTTGCGCCGCTAAATAACCGGCGTTTTTCGCGCCTGCGCTGCCAATCGCAACAGTTGCAACAGGCACGCCACCAGGCATCATCACGGTTGATAATAGGGCGTCATGGCCTTGAAGCGGGCCGCAGTCGACGGGGACGCCAATCACAGGGCGAGTGGTGATACCAGCGACAGCGCCGGCAAGATGGGCAGCAAGGCCGGCGGCACAGATAAAGACTTTACAACCACGGGCTTCGGCGTCGGTCACATAAGCGTGAGTCGCTGCTGGCGTGCGATGCGCAGAGGTTACTTTAGCTTCAAAGCGAATACCGAAAGTCTTGAGGACATCTAAGGTGGCTTGCATGGTGGGCAAATCTGAATCAGACCCCATTAATACGGCAACAAATGGCTTAGTCATGTTTTATCCTTTTTTGTAGGGTAGAGCTATTATTTTGGGCGCATTATAGTCATTTTTACCCTCTGATAACAGGGGCAGCATAACGATAAATTAGCCAAATATTGTTTAACTCGATGCATGATTAACAAAGGGATGAATTGCACCACTTTCAACATGACTTTTGATTGCAAACCAATGATATGTGGCTCCTATATTAAAACATCCCACTGTACTCGCGGTTTGATAGATAAGAAAAAGCCCCGATATTCTCGAGGCTAATAGCTGATTTCATATTATTAGGCTAACCAAAGAACAGGCGCCACAACCAGGAGGAGTCAAGATCTTCTTGGCAGCTACGATATTGGGCTGCATAACGTTTAGCCCGGCCATCAACCTTATCGGCCACCTTGACTAACCAGGCTTTGTGCCGATAGGTTTTACGCTTATAGCCGCCCCACCCCTCATGGTAATTGAGGTATTGATTACGCGCATCCCATTTAGACACGCCATTAATTTTATGGGTTTTGTAGATAAACCACCCCATAAAATCCATCGCATCATCAAAATCACTACGACTAGACCAACTATTGCCTGTTTCTCTGACATAGTCGTCCCAAGTCATGGTTTTAGCCTGGGCGTAGCCGTAAGCATCACTGGCTCGGCCGATAGGAATAAAGCCTAAAAAGTACTCCATTGGCGGCGCAGCATTGTGTTTAAACGAACTTTCTTGGTACATCATTGCCAATGGTACATGCACGGGTACGCCCCACTTTTCACGGGTGTTAACTGCCGCTTTATACCAATCTCGATGCTCTTGATAAATCGCACACAAATTTTCGGGATCTCTTGGGGGAGAGGTGACGCATCCACTAAGCAATAACACCAGCAGGCCGCTGAGCAAAGGGGCAAGAAACTTCATCATGGGGAATACCAAAACTATCATTTAATCAGCGCTATAGTTTCACATTGTTGTTAAATTGAATCAATGTAAATAAGCTGAAGTTGGGATAAGAACAAGTGAATATGCCGACCTTAACCCGCGGGTAAAAATGCACATTGGTGGGCATCTTCTGACCATACTATCGGCTGCCAATAGTCGCTGTCTAAGCCACGATAGACTTTATCTTGATTAAAACGCGCCCCTAAATGATAACGACGATTCGGTTTAACATCTATGGTCAATGTCTTAGTTCCTCTTGCAGCCAACTTCACTTTTAACTGCGGCGAATCGATAAGCTCCGCCACAGTGAACTCATTAACGCCCGGTGCTAGCTGATAATTGGGTTTTGAAATAACAGCCTGGCCATTAAGGTGAGTCACCACAACCCGGTAGAGCTCATCTTCTCTATCTGGCACTAGGTAACCGGAAACCGTGCCACACTGCGCACTATTATCTGGCCCAGAGGCACAGGCAGATAATAGCAGTACTAGGGGAAATAATAGTGCGCTTTTTCTCATCAGACAGCCTCTAACTTAGGCTCGGCAAAATAGTCGCTTACATACTGATCGAAACTCACAGTAGATTGCGCCTCTAATTGCGCTTGAGCCTGCAGCGAGTCGCTCGCCGCTTGTCGATAAGCTTGCTCAACATCTGCAGCCAATGGGTAGTCCATCAACTCTTGATAATAGGTTTGCGCCAAATCTTTCACCCAATAACTGTGATCTCGCTGCGTCGATAACAACTCAGTTAAAATTTGGCCAGACAAGGTTTTTGATGGATCATCAACAGCCGCAAGCCAATGGGCTAATGTGGTGTGATAATCGCCTTGCTCACCCCCATCAAGTAATTTGGCTACACTGCTTAACTCATCAAACAATTGGTGTAACCAGCTTTGCATCGCAATCGGCTGGCCATGACGGCTTAACATTAAGCCTGGTTTACGCCCTTCAAGGATCACTGCATTTAGATTTTGGCTGATCTCCGCCTCTTCTGCTGGCGTCGATTTTGGCGAAGGGCTGAGTAAACAATGCAATAAGAACAGATCTAAGAAACGGATCTGCTGTGCATCAATCCCCACAGATGAGAACGGATTAACATCAAGAGCTCTGACTTCGATATACTCAACGCCAGCGCGCGCTAAGGCTTCTGACGGTTTTTCACCCTCTTGAGTCACTCGTTTAGCCCGTATGGGTGAGTAAAACTCGTTTTCAATTTGCAGCACATTGGCATTAAGCTGGCGATATTCACCATCAACCTTAACCCCTATTTCTTCAAATTTCGCCGAGGGCATCTTAATCGCTGCTTGAATACCGGTTAAATATTCAGCCAGTGAGTTATAGCTTATATTTAACCGCTCTTGTTCTTTATTGGTATAGCCCAAATCGCTCATGCGCAGTGATGTCGCATACGGTAAATACAAGGTGCCTTTACCCAACTGTTTAAACGGATGAGCCGTGGGTTGATCTTTAATAAAAGAGCTACATAAGGCCGGGGATGCACCAAACAGATAAGGCAACACCCACACTTGACGGCGGTAATTACGGATCAGGCCAAAATAGGACTCTGAAATAAACTCATCGCGGCTAAGCTGTTTATCTGACGCCTCATAGAGACGGTCCCACAAGGCTTGCGACACCGAAAAGTTAAAGTGTACCCCAGAAATAATTTGCATCAGAGCGCCATATCGATAGGTTAACCCTTTACGATATAAACGCTTGAGTTGCCCCACGTTTGAACTGCCATAATCGGCAATGGGAATATCGGCAACATCACCCACATAACAAGGCATACTCACGGGCCACAACTGTTGTTGGCCTATATTGCGTACAGTAAAGGCATGTGTCTGCGTTAAGTCGGTCAGTAGGTCGTCGATATTTTGATGCACTGGAGTAATAAATTCTAACAATGACTCACTGTAATCTGTGGTGATACGAGAGTTAGTTAGCGCGGCACCTAAGCTCTCTGGATGTTTGTCCGTTGCTAGATCTCCCGAAGGCTCAATGCGCAGTGCTTCTCGCTCAATACCACGTACCATACCTGTTAGCGCATCTCGTCCCTGCTCATCGTTAAGCAGGCCAATAACTTCAGTGAAAGAGTTCAATATCTGTGTCTCTTATTGCTTCAACATGATCATTTGCAGGCTAGACCTACAAAACGCGTGATAAATTTCACTCGCCAAAAAACAGTACCCGAACGAGCTTAGTGGCAAGTCAAAAAAATAAAGCGGTGAGCTAAATCAAGCATCACCGCATCGTTAATATTGGGGTAAAAATATCAAATTACAATGCTAAAGCACGCACTGGATAACCCAAGGCTTTAATGTCGGCTTCAATATTGGCTTTATCACCCACAATCAATACTATCATTTCAGCTAGCTGAAGTTTAGCGCTCGCCAAGTTATTTAGCTCCTCTTTAGGAATATTTCTAATAATATCAGCCTGAGTCTGAGTAAAATTAGGGTCGAGGTTAAAGCGCTGGATCCGGCGCATAAAGCCCGCTTTCTGGTAAGGCGTCTCATAATCGAGCGCTTGACTTTGCGAGACAGAGTTACGCATAAAGGCCAGCTCTTGATCTGTCATGCCACTGGCTTGATAGCGGTTAATCTCCTTGGCAAACTCAACTAGAGCCTGAGCGGTAACATCGCTACGAACGCTGGCCGTGGCTTGGAATAGCCCCTGCTCACTGCCGCCAGAGAAGTAACTTCTCGCACCATAGGTGTAGCCTTTATCTTCGCGTAAGTTAAGGTTAATACGACTGTTAAAGGCACCGCCTAAGGGATAGTTCATCAAGTAAGATTTAAAATACTCGCCTGTGGCATCAAACGGCATTGCTCGCTGCCCAATCTTAATCACCGACTGCGCCGCTCCCGGCTTGTCGACAATATAGACAGTCCCCGCCTCAAGTGCCGGCATTGCCGCTAAGGCAGGTAATGCACTCGACTCACCTTGCCAGCTCGATAATCCTTGTAACTTGCTGAGCAGTTGTGGCTGCATTAAATTGCTCACCGCCACGATTTGCGCGTTACCGGCGCGGTACTGCTGCTGGTAAAATCCTTTTACATCATCAAGGGTGAGCGCTGATACACTGGCAATGGTGCCTTCGCTGCTGATCCCAAGAGGGGTGTTATCGCCAAAGAGCAAGGCATCAAAACCACTGTTAGCGATATAGTTAGGATCTGACTGCATATGTTGCAGACTTTGCAAATGTTGCTGCTTAACACGCTCGAAATCGGCACTATTAAAACCCGGTTTAAAGAGCTTTTCTTGTACTATGGCCAAGGTTTCGTCAATATGTGACGTCAGCGCCGACACCTTAACGTAGCTTTGATAGGTGCTAGCCCCAAAGCTGACCGTACTGCCTAGCATCTCTAACGCCTGCGCCAGCTCTTCAGTGCTACGTAATTGGCTCGACTCATTAAGCACTGATGCGGTTAAGTTGGCTAATCCGGCTTGCTTAACATCCACCAAACGGTGTCCGCCATTTAAGTAGATCATCAACTCAATGGTGGGGGTTTCGGTGCTGGTGGTGGCCATCACGTCAATGCCATTACTGAGTGTGTCGGTCCATAGCACTGGCACGGTGATCATCGGCGCAGCTTGAGGTGTTGGCATAATGCTGCGATCAAACGACGGCGCAACGGCTTCAACAATCTCAAGACCGGTTACCGCCTGCTCTGCAACCTGCGGCGCTGGCGCAACATAGTTATCTTCATGGGCAATTAGCTGGGTTTGCCCTTCAGGCACGACACTCATCACTACCATAGGCTTGTTTTTAATGTAGGTGTTAAACACCCGCATCACATCCTCTTTAGTGACGTTGGCGTAGCGGGTTAAATCGTACGCTATCATATCGGGATTGCCGAAAAAGGTTTGATTTAACGCCAGAGTTGACACTTTGCCTTTAACACTCTGTAAACCAAAAATAGTATTGGCTTCAAATTGCACTTTGGCTTTTTGTAGATCGTCATCGGTCACGCCACGTTGCTCAAATTCGGCAATCGACTCAAGTACCCGCGCTTCAATGTCGCTCAGTTCGCCACCACGTGCAGGGTTAGCTAAGGCGTAAATAGAAAACTGACATGCCAGCTCCTGACAAGGATGACTGACACCAGCTTGTACCGCATAGCCGTCTTTAACGAGGTTTTTATAGACTAACGAGGTTGGGCCACCACCAATAATATTAGACAGCAGATCGAGCGCTGCCTCGTCTTGATGACTGGCGTAAACCGTAGGAAACGCCATTCTTAATAGGGGTAAGTGCACCCTATCTTCCATCGAGATATAACGCGTCTTATCTAGTGTCACCAGCGGCTTAGGTGCAGCGGTCACTTCTGGACCACGCGGGATCTCGCCAAAATATTTATTCACCCACGCCAATGTTTGCGCTTCGTCGAAATCACCACCTATGGTCAAGGTGGCATTATTGGGGCCGTACCAGCGCTGGAAGAAATGTTTAACATCGGTCACATCTGCGCGGTTTAAATCTTCAGGCCAACCGATAACGGGCCATGAATAGGGGTGCCCTGCAGGATACAGCGCTTGGTTAAAACGCTCGCCCATACGTCCATAGGGTTGGTTATCGATACGCTGGGCGCGCTCGTTTTTGACCGTCTCGCGTTGTACTTCAAATTTCTCTTCGGTTAAGGCGGGCAAAAAGTATCCCATGCGATCGGACTCAAGCCACAACATTTTTTCTAATTGGTTGCTAGGCACTGTCTCAAAATAGTTAGTACGATCGGTATTAGTCGTGCCATTTAACGTACCACCCGCTTCGGTAACCGCTTTAAAATGTTGCTCGTCGGCAACGTTCTCTGAGCCTTGAAACATCATATGTTCAAATAGGTGAGCAAAACCTGAGCGCCCAGGCAGTTCGCGAGATGAGCCAACGTGATACGTCACATCGACATGCACCAAAGGATCTGATTTATCTTGATGTAATATGACGGTCAAGCCATTGGCCAGCTGATATTTTTTGTAGGGAATACCCACACCTGACTCTGTGGTGGTGACCGTTTCAACTAACGAAACCCCTTGCGGCAAACTGGTCGATACATTCGACGCAGAGCAAGCGGTCAACGCTGCCGAAATCGCGGCAGCTAATATCCATTTCTTCATTAATTTTTTACTCCTGTGTTAACTCGTAGGCCTGCGCCTTACAACCAATGTAGCGTTAACGCTGCAACCAGCAGATAACGTATCCCTTTTCCAATAAAAATCATGATACTCGACTTCACTACTGGCAGCTTCAACCAGCCTGCCAATAGGCATAGTAGATCGCCAATGAGTGGCATCCAAGCCAGTAATAGACTCCAATAGCCATAACGCTTCAGTAAACCAATACTGTGCCGGTATCGTCCTTGCGCCATCGCTTCGGGCGTCGTAGCAAAGCGCCCCAATGTGCCCAAATAATAACTGGTAATGGAGCCTAATCCATTACCTAACGTCGCCACGATTACCAAAGGTAACCACTTCTCAGGCGTGTTATCGATTAACGCCACCAATAAAACTTCCGAACCGCCAGGTAACAAGGTGGCAGCAATAAATGCCGCACTAAACATCAACCATAACTCGGTCATATTGGCTTACCTAATGAAAAAAAGTAATTTTTTATGTACAACATCCTGTGTCTGGTCATGTTACGCCAAAGTTAAAACTTAAAAGTATTAAAACATTCTTTTTAATGACAATAAGTTATAACAAAATCAATTTTGTAAGCAAGCCCAAGGGGCTATAGAATGACGCCTAATAAAATAATATGTTGAGCAGCCTCGATGACTTGCGCAAAACAAGCGCTCTTCCCGACTCAACGGTTCCATCCTCAACACAACATTAAATTGGAAATTATCCCATGTGGCAAACGATTAAACAGATCCCCTTTTGGCAAAAGGTGCTGGCTGGTTTTATTTTAGGGATCACCTTTGGCTTAGTATTAGGTGAGCAAGCGACACAATTAAAGCCTTTAGGTGACCTGTTCATTGCAGCCATTAAGATGTTGGTCGCGCCTCTGGTGTTCTGCGCCATTGTGGTCAGTATCACGTCGTTAGGGAGCGGTGTCAGCCTTAAACGTCTGAGCTTTAAAACCCTATTGATGTTTATGTTTACCGGCACTATCGCCTCATTGATCGGTTTAACCATTGGCAGTTTAATTGATATGGGTGGCACGCTCGAGCTGGCGACAACAGAGGTGCGTGAGCGTAATGTGCCTGGTTTTGCTCAGGTGCTGCTTGATATGGTGCCCGTCAATCCGTTCGCTTCCCTTGCCGAAGGTAAGGTGCTTCAAATTATCGTGTTTGCAGCCCTTATTGGTATCGCCATCAATAAGGTTGGGGAAAAAGCAGAGCCATTAAAGCGCACTATAGAAGCAGGCGCCGAGGTAATGTTTCAACTCACCCGTATGGTACTGCAGCTGACTCCTATTGGCGTATTTGGCCTAATGGCTTGGGTTGTGGGCGAATATGGGCTATCAATGCTACTGCCGTTAGGTAAGTTTATTGCTGCTATCTACCTTGCTGCCGTCATTCACATTCTATTTATTTACGGCGGATTAATAAAATTTGCCGCTAAGTTAAGCCCAATACAATTTTTCCGTAAAGCGATGCCTGCCCAACTAGTAGCCTTTACTACCGCATCAAGCTTTGGCACATTACCCGCCAGTACCCGCGCGACAGAGTCCATGGGCGTATCAAAAAAATATGGCGCCTTTGTGCTACCGCTTGGCGCGACCATGAATATGGATGGCTGTGGTGGTATCTATCCTGCTATTGCTGCCATATTTATCGCGCAGATCTACGGTATTCCGCTGGATATGACCGATTACATGTTGATTGCCGTTACGGCCACTGTTGCCTCTGTTGGCACCGCTGGCGTACCGGGTAGCGCCATGGTGATGCTGTCGGTCACTCTTGGGGTTGTGGGGCTGCCACTTGAAGGTATCGCCTTTATTGCCGCCATTGACCGCGTTATCGATATGATCCGCACCGCAACCAATGTCACAGGTGACATGATGACGGCTGTCGTGGTGGGTAAATCGGAAGGTCAGCTCGACGAAGCGCAGTTTTATAGCAACGAAGAGCCCACTGTTAGCACGGCGAGTTAAGGGCAATCGCCCGTTAACCTCAAGCTACCCCATAAAAAACCGCAGATGCGGTTTTTTTTATGCCTTGGCATTAGCTATACCTAAACTGATTTTAGCCTTAATGAGGTAAATACTCTTTCACAGGCTAACTTAAACGAATATATCAAGGGAGCGCCCGTTGGCGTAGGCTTATTCTGCGTAATTATTACACATGAGCACATCCTCTACTCCTCGCTATGTTAACGCTTAACAATGGCTATTTTGCCGCGCTACTGATATTTATCAAACCTGAGTCTCTTGAATGCACTAATGGAAAATATTCACATAATGATGTGGATAGCGCGCAAAGCGTATTATACTTGAGCAATATTTACGCTTACTTTTAGGATATTTATGGCTCGTCTGTTTTTACTTCCTATTGTGTTATGCCTATTTTGGACCCTGTTTTTACATTTAACTGGCGTGCCGTTAAAACAGGGCAAAAAAGGCTTTATCTATATCATCGCGATCAGTATGACGGTGATCTTATCTTTGGGCTTTATACTCTGGCTCACCGCCGATCAGAATCTGAGATATTAATTTGCCTAAGGCGCTAGTGCTCATCGCAAGTTCTGGTAAGATAGCGGCCCTTTTGACGCCGTGAAGGCAATACTCTGGAAATGCTATGTCTGATAAGTTTTTCTTTAAAGGCCGTAAAACGCCTAAGCCAAAACATGAAAGTTATGGTTATAACACTAAGCGAGTCGCTAAACCTGGCAGTGAAGCGTTTCCGCTAGCACTTATCGTCAATAGTGAAGCTAGGTATGCAGAAGTGAAGGCATTAGTCGATGAACATCAACTAGTCGCCAACATCGACATCAAGTCTGAAGTCGCTGAAGATATTAGCGCCTTGATGGGGATTTTAAATAAACCCAAAACCGCCACTGTGGAGAAAAAACCACAGCGCAACGATCCCTGCATCTGCGGCAGCGGGCAAAAATACAAAAAATGTTGTGGTAAGCAATAAGTGGTTTAGCTGTGATAGCCTGTTAGTATCATTGCTACATCAGCAAAATTGATCCGAGATAATGCTAAGGTAAGCCTCAAGTTCTGCTTCGGTTGTCGGTAACGAATCAAGCTCGAACGTTAAGGGGCTACCACCGTTTAACATGAAAACTGAACCCTCGCCGTGATCATAGTGAAACCATTTGCCATTCACACACAGATCCGTATAGCCGTTAGCTTGTAATTCCATCATAGTCATCCTCATTCAGTTCAAACAATCACAATACTTGTGACGCACATCACCATCATCAGACTACGGATCAGATAGAGAGTTGTTGATCTGCATCAACTGATTAAGCATTAGCTTGACTAAGCAATCACTAACATTGGCGATATCAATGACAAAACAATCATTTGGCAGATATAAAAAAACGGCCTACTGAACTCAGTAGGCCGCATTATCTTTATCACTGCCTGCGCTTACCCTATCAGCCAAGCACGGCCAGTAACACACCAGCCGCGACCGCCGAGCCAAGCACTCCCGCCACATTTGGTCCCATCGCATGCATCAATAAGAAGTTTTGTTGGTTCGCTTCAAGACCCACTTTATTGACCACTCGCGCTGCCATAGGTACCGCCGAGACACCAGCCGCGCCAATCAGAGGGTTAATTTTCCCGCCGGATAATTTATTCATTAACTTTGCCATCAATACCCCTGTCGCGGTACCGATGGCAAATGCGACGGCGCCGAGTACCAATATGCCCAAGGTTTCTAGCTGCAAAAATTTATCGGCAGAGAGCTTAGAGCCAACGGCTAACCCTAAAAAGATGGTGACAATATTGATAAGTTCATTTTGAGCGGTATTAGATAGCCTATCGACCACACCAGACTCGCGCATCAAGTTACCTAAGCAAAACATGCCCACAAGTGGCGTTGCCGCAGGTAAAAACAAGATAGTTAACCCCAGCACCATCAGCGGAAAAAAGATCTTCTCTTTCTTGCTGACCTCACGTAGTTGCTCCATCTTGATTTGACGTTCAGACTCGGTTGTGAGTAACTTCATGATCGGCGGCTGAATAATGGGCACCAACGCCATATAAGAGTATGCCGCAACCGCAATAGCCCCAAGCAGATCTGGCGCTAACTTAGATGCTAAGAAGATTGCAGTTGGGCCATCGGCTCCGCCAATAATGGCAATCGCCGCTGCATCTTGCATGCTAAATTCAAAACCAGGCACTAAATTAAGGCCAATGGCGCCAATTAAGGTGGCAAAAATCCCAAACTGCGCCGCGGCGCCAAGCAGTAGCATCCTAGGATTAGCAATCAAGGCTCCAAAATCGGTTAGCGCCCCTACCCCCATAAAGATAAGTAAGGGAAATACCCCTGTTTCAATACCTACATGGTAGGCAAAATAAAGTAAGCCCCCCTCGTCGGTAAAACCACCATTAGGAATATTAGCCAACACGGCGCCAAAACCGATAGGTAACAACAACAAGGGCTCAAACCTACGAGCGATAGCCAAATACAGCAATAGCCCACCCACGGCCATCATCAGTAATTGCCCAGCACTAAAGTTGGCAATGCCTGATTCGGCCCAAAAAGCCAGAAATCCTTCCATGTGAACTCCTATGCTATGGCAAGCAATTGATTGCCAACGGCAACAGAGTCACCTTCTTTTACCCAAACCTGACAGATCACGCCGTCGAATTCGGCGCGGATCTCAGTCTCCATCTTCATGGCTTCGAGAATGATCACCACATCGCCCGCCTTGACGGCATCCCCCAAGGCTACATTCACCTTAAAGATATTCCCCGACAATGGTGCACTCATTGCAGCCTTCGCTGCATCGGCATCGACGCTTGGGCTGATTGTTGGTGCCGTAAAGGGCACCACATTCTCATTAGGCACTATCTGGCTAATATCACCACCAGGGGCCACTTCAACTACAAAACTTTGACCCTGAACATTTACCGTATAGGTCTCTGCTCCACGCTTATCACTCACCTCTGGCGATGTAATAGCCGCTTCACTTGCCACTTGCCCGTTAGGCGCTTGAGGCGTTGGCTCAAATGCGTCAGGGTTATTACGATTATTAAGGAACTTAAGGCCAATTTGTGGGAACAAGGCGTAAGTGAGTACGTCATCATCTAGCTCTGTTGCCAATGCCATCCCTTCGGCCTCAGCCTTAGTCGATAACTCGCTGCGCAGCTTATCTAGCTCTGGCGCCAGTAAGTCGGCTGGGCGACATGTGATGGCCTCTGCGCCAGCAAGTACACGTTGTTGCAGCGCTTGGTTAACGGGCGCGGGAGTTGCCCCGTATTCGCCCTTAAGCACCCCTTCGGTTTCTTTGGTCAACGATTTATAGCGCTGCCCAGTCAATACATTGATCACCGCTTGGCTACCCACAATTTGTGATGTGGGCGTGACCAAGGGCAAATAGCCGAGATCTTGGCGAACTTTCGGGATCTCCTCGAGCACTAAGTCTAATTTGTCGGCGGCGCCTTGTTCGCGCAATTGGTTTTCCATATTGGTTAACATACCACCTGGCACCTGAGCACGTAGAATGCGTGAGTCAATCCCCTTGAGCTCACCTTCAAATGCGGCGTATTTTTTTCTTACCTCGCGGAAATAGGCGGCAATCTCTTCGAGCAACGCCATATCATATCCCGTTGCCCTATCGGTGCCCTCAACCATAGCGACCAAGGTTTCTGTCGCACTGTGACCATACGTTTGGCTCATCGATGAGATAGCGGTATCGAGCACATCGATGCCTGCTTCAATCGCCTTTTGGTAGGTGGCAGTACTAAGACCTGTTGTGGCGTGACAATGCAGTGACACAATTAAGTTGGTTTGAGCTTTTAGCTGACTGATGAGATCATAAGCCTCATATGGTTTAAGCAGACCCGCCATATCTTTAATGCACAGCGAGTGACACCCCATATCCTCAAGGCGTTTAGCCATATCGACCCAGGTCGACAAAGTATGGACAGGGCTTGTGGTGTAAGAGATGGTGCCTTGGGCATGACCACCCACCTCGACCACAGACTTAATTGCCGTTTCAAGATTGCGCACATCGTTCATGGCATCAAACACCCGAAACACATCGACACCATTGTCATGGGCACGTTCGACAAAACGCTGCACCAGATCGTCGGCATAATGCCGATAGCCCAACAAGTTTTGTCCGCGCAGTAACATCTGCTGCGGCGTATTTGGCATCGCTTTTTTTAATGCTCTAATGCGCTCCCAAGGATCTTCCCCTAAGTAGCGAATACAGGCATCAAATGTGGCACCGCCCCAAGATTCCAGCGACCAAAAGCCAATTTTATCTAGCAGTGGCGCAATAGGCAGCATATCTTCGAGTCGAAGACGAGTGGCAAGGATAGATTGATGTGCATCCCGTAAGGCAACATCGGTTAATGCAAGTGGCTTGCTCATAAAAACTCCCTACTATTTATTATGCGTTGGCGCGATATTGATGAATCGCCGCGGTGATTGCAGCAACCAATTTAGGCTCGATAGCCTGCGAAGATTCTGGGATATCGCAATCAGTACTGGCAGTAGTTGATTGCTCTGGTCCAAATTTCCATGCCACTAGGCTTATCGCTAAAATAAGCATCGACAGGAACACAAACACCAGTCCCATTCCCAACACCATAATCATCAATGCATCATTCATTTGTTGAGCAATAGAATTCATATTGTCCTCTTCGAATAACCTTAAATCTCTGTGGATGCAGAAAAAACACTAGCGACTTACTACTTATTCAATTTTTAAGCAAAAAAAATCACCTCAAAGCGCGAGGTGGTTATTTAGCATCAGCCAATCAAAATGTTTCAAACACAGAAGAACCATAACCAATCTATAACAAAAATACGAACGACATGTAAATTGGTCATACCAAAATTATTAAAACTATCTGACTCAAGCCGATAATTCCATAAATAAAAGGCGATAAATATGAAGATATGACAAAAAAGCGAACTAAAATAGCAATCAATTAAAAAAGTCGTGTCATTCAGATAAAAATAGACATCATCAACATAAGCCGATTAACCGATTATGCAAAGTTATTCAATCAATAGTGGCAAGACATAGAGGCTCATATCTGCACGGCATGTTAAAGAGCGTCAGTTCGAGGTGACAAGCAACATCGGCAAATGGCATTAACTAACGCCGTTTAACTATCACTACGACTAAGCTATCGATACGGCTATCGAGTTAAACCGACTATGCAGACTCACTGAGATAAAACGATTGAGTGGTGACGATTGTGCAGTCCTCATGCAGCGTAAGGAAGTGTAATGCTATAGAGGCGGCACTATCGAGCCTGAGGACAACCTGAGTAAATAACTTAGGTAAGTCACTTGAGCAAATAACTTAAGTAAATCACTTGAGCAAATAACTTAGGTAAATCACTTGAGCAAATAACTTAGGTAAATCACTTGAGCAAATAACTTAGGTAAATCACTTGAGCAAATAACTTACCCAAATAACTTAGGTAAGTAACTTGGGTAAGTAAAGTATACGGTGAAAAACAGGCATAAAAAAACCCGTAACAAGTACGGGTTTTAATAATGGCGGAGAAGGAGGGATTCGAACCCTCGATGGGATTTAAAGCCCATACTCCCTTAGCAGGGGAGCGCCTTCGGCCACTCGGCCACCTCTCCGCATAAAATGGTGCGCGTGGGAGGATTCGAACCTCCGACCGCCTGGTTCGTAGCCAGGTACTCTATCCAGCTGAGCTACACGCGCAAAACTTTACGTAAAACATAAAAAAGACGGAATTGACCGTCAAATTTATTTGAATATGGTGCGCGTGGGAGGATTCGAACCTCCGACCGCCTGGTTCGTAGCCAGGTACTCTATCCAGCTGAGCTACACGCGCAAAAATAACACATAATCCCAATAAACTATAGATGGTGCGCGTGGGAGGATTCGAACCTCCGACCGCCTGGTTCGTAGCCAGGTACTCTATCCAGCTGAGCTACACGCGCATCTTATCTCTATAACTTATTTTACTGTAATGGTGCGCGTGGGAGGATTCGAACCTCCGACCGCCTGGTTCGTAGCCAGGTACTCTATCCAGCTGAGCTACACGCGCATCGTTTTTTTTACAGTTAAGAAATGGCGGAGAAGGAGGGATTCGAACCCTCGATGGGATTTAAAGCCCATACTCCCTTAGCAGGGGAGCGCCTTCGGCCACTCGGCCACCTCTCCGTTTTCTTGGCGCACATATTACTGTTTGCCGAAAATAAGTCAAACCATTTCTATGAAACTAAATTTGTTTGGACTGTTTTTAAGCAGTTCATAGCCTTAATAGGTAATAGCTGTCCGCAATATCGCCATTACGCTTAAAAAGCTAGCGGCTTAAAACAAAAAAGTCAGCAATATGCTGACTCTTATCGTTGTCGACTTTATTAAGCGTTTTGCTTAAAAGTTACCGCCGTCAGAAGAGTTACCTGATTTTTCAGACTGAATACGCTGATAGATCTCTTCACGGTGAACAGATACTTCTTTCGGTGCATTAACACCGATACGAACTTGATTACCCTTTACGCCCAAAACGGTGACAGTAACTTCATCACCAATCATCAGTGTTTCACCAACACGACGAGTCAATATCAGCATGTTTTTGCTCCTTTGGTTCTAATTCTGCTTATACGGCACTAATCCGTTATAACCTTTATTATACGGTCAGCTTAGTACAAATTAATAGTGTTCTGTCAAAAAACCCCTGCTAATTGCACCTTTATTGATTTAAATTTTCCTGACTAGGTTATTTGTATGCTTTCCCTAGCGTAGGATTGCTTTTTTTACTACCGTTTTGTAGAAAAATATCGGCATAGACAACGCCGCATATCTAAAAGCTCAAAGACAAGATCAACTCGCAGTGCAACCCTCTTTCCACTTACCCCGTCATCACGGCCTAATACCCTTGCTATCTTGCCATGGTGCAATAGGCAGCCCTCTGTCGTTTTTCTCCTACAATTGCTGGCCGATGCTCATCAACGCCAAACACTTGCCCAAGCACTTGTCAGAGTCCAACAATCATTAATATCAGGTCAAGTGTTCAATTTTTCAACCCTAAACATAATCAACAATGACAAAACCAACTTAAGCACACCTCATTACTATCTCATTAGCCACGCATTGGAGGTAAGCCACCTCCATGCTGGCGCCGAAGAGATAAAAAAAGCGCTCAATGAGCGCTTTTTAATTTAAGAGGGTTGTTCACCACTGGAGTTTAGCTTAGACGTTCGGTTAACCAAGGCAATACCGACGCCAAGGCGCTGTCGAGCTTAGCAGGTTCACTACCACCGGCTTGAGCCATATCAGGGCGACCACCGCCTTTACCGCCAACCTGAGAGGCGATCATACCGACCAGTTCGCCAGCCTTCACTTTTGCCGTTAAGTCTTTGGTGACACCCACGATCAGATTAACTTTCTCGTCACCAGCAATACCAAGCACCACGATGCCCGATTGTAACTTCTGCTTAAGTTCATCTTGCAAACCACGTAGCGCACCCGCATCGACACCATCAAGCTTTTTAACCAGCACCTTGATGCCGCCGATCTCGATGGCTTCTCCAGCGAGATCGGCACTGGTTGCGGCCGCTAACTTGTCTTTAAGTTGTGACAACTCTTTTTCAAGCTGCTTGGTTTTATCAAGTTGCGCCTTAAGCTTGGCCACCACGGAAGCACTGTCGCTCTTAAGCAAGCTAGCAGCCAGCTCAAGCTGAGACTGTTGCTCACGCACATATGCCATTGCCGCCGCCCCCGTTACCGCTTCAATACGGCGAATACCTGCTGCGATACCAGCTTCAGAGGTGATCTTAAACAGACCAATATCGCCCGTGCGGCCAACGTGGGTACCACCACAAAGTTCGATAGAAAAATCGCCCATGGTCACAACACGTACCTGTGAGTCATATTTTTCACCAAACAAGGCCATCGCACCTTGTGCTTTAGCTTGCTCAATATCCATCACCTCAGCTTTCAGCTCGTGGTTACGACGGATTTGGGTATTCACTAAGTCTTCTACCGCTTGCAATTCTGCCGGCTTTACCGCTTCGAAATGAGAAAAATCAAAACGTAGGCGCTCAGGATCAACCAGCGATCCCTTTTGGCTCACATGACTGCCTAGTACTTGGCGCAGCGCAGCATGTAACAGATGCGTGACAGAGTGGTTTAGCTCGGTGCGATGTCTTAATTTTTTATCGACCTCTGCCAATAACACTTGGCCAACACGGATAGTACCAGCTCGCAGTTTACCGACATGACCAACCGCTTGGCCATACTTTTGCGTGTCGCTCACACTAAACTCAGCGCCATCGCCACTCAGTAAGCCTTTGTCACCACATTGTCCGCCAGACTCCCCATAAAACGGAGTACTTTCCAGCACAATCACCGCATCCTCACCTGCTGACAGTTCAGTTACAGCTTGACCATCACGATACAGGGCAACCACTTTGGCTTCGCCATTAAGCTCGCTATAACCACAGAAGTGGGTATGTTGATCAATTTTAAGCCCTTCATTGTAATTGGCATCGAACTGCCCTGCCGCTTGGGCGCGACGACGCTGCTCTGCCATCGCCGCCTCGAAACCAGCCTCATCTACGGTAATATCACGTTCGCGGCACACATCGGCAGTCAAATCGACAGGGAAGCCATAAGTATCATAGAGTTTAAATGCCGTTTCGCCGTCAAGTACCTTGCCGTCGAGCCCATTAAGCGCATTATCTAAAATGCCTAAACCACGCTCAAGGGTACGGGCAAACTGCTCTTCTTCCGCTTGAAGCGACTTTTCTACAATGGCTTGTGTCTCTTTAAGGCCTTTCGCTGCATCGCCCATCACATCAATCAGTGCCGGAACTAACTTGTAGAAAAATGATTCGGTAGCACCTAGCTTATTGCCGTGGCGCACGGCACGGCGAATAATGCGGCGCAATACATAACCACGACCTTCGTTCGATGGCATCACACCATCGGCAATCAGGAAAGCACAAGAGCGAATATGATCGGCAATAACCTTTAGCGAGTTATTGTTAAGGTCGCTAACATTCAGAATTTCAGCGGCCTTTTTAATCAGAGTTTGAAAAATATCGATTTCATAGTTGGAATGTACGCCTTGCATAATGGCGGCAATACGCTCAATGCCCATACCGGTATCTACCGAAGGCTTAGGCAGTGGTTCCATGGTACCGTCAGCTTGACGGTTGTACTGCATAAATACGATGTTCCAAATTTCAATGAAGCGGTCACCGTCTTCTTCTGGCGTACCAGGACGGCCACCCCAGATATGCTCGCCATGATCATAGAAAATTTCAGAACAAGGGCCACAAGGGCCGGTATCGCCCATTTGCCAGAAGTTATCTGAAGCGTAAGCAGCGCCTTTGTTATCACCGATACGAATAATGTTTTCAGCCGCAACACCAATCTTTTTGTTCCAGATCTCGAAGGCTTCATCATCGGTTTCATAAATCGTGACGCATAGACGCTCTTTGGGCAGCTTTAACTCTTCAGTGAGAAAGGTCCAAGCGAAAGTGATTGCTTCTTGCTTAAAGTAATCGCCGAAGCTGAAGTTACCCAGCATTTCAAAGAAAGTATGGTGACGCGCGGTATAACCTACGTTATCCAAATCATTGTGCTTGCCACCAGCGCGTACGCAGCGTTGCGAGGTTGTCGCTCTGGTGTAATCGCGCTTGTCTTCACCAAGAAAGACATCTTTAAACTGGTTCATACCTGCGTTGGTGAACAACAAGGTCGGATCATTGCCAGGTACCAGTGAACTGCTGTCCACTACCTGGTGACTATTTCTGCGGAAGAACTCCAAGAAAGCACTTCTCAGCGCTGCAGTGGTTTGATACATGAAATCATCCTGAATTAGGTTACATTCGCGGTGAAAATTGAAACTTCACCGACACTCATAGTTAGCCCGACATTATAAGCAGTCTATTGTTGAACAACCAGAGGTTTAACCTAGGATTGTAAAAGAAACCGAAAAATAGCACCAAAAGTAAATGAGGCTCTAATCAGCTGAGTAAGCCCATCACTCTCTCATCTGACGGAAGCTAAATCCCCCATGGGTAGGCATTGAAATCGATAGACAATAGGCGCCATAATCTAGCTACGCCTATGGCATGTTAGATGCTTAGATTTGCAGGTACTTTCCTACGAGTTTGAATAAGAGTATAGCCACCGCTTACCACAATAAGTAAGCTCCCAAGTAAAGTGACCAAATCTGGAGACTCGCCAAATATCAAGATACCAAGGACTAAAGCAAATAATAAACGCGAATAGCGAAACGGAGAAACCACAGACACATCACCAGTACGCATAGCGATAGTTAACGCATTATAGGCCACCACACCAAAGACGATTGCCCCTGTGATCTGAGCGGCTAACATCAAATTAAGTTGAACGGATTCACCTTGATACGCCATCATCACCAAGCCTGTTGGAATTAGCACAAAAAAACCATATACCCCTAGTTGAGTGTTAGAAAGCACAGGTGGCGCGGCGCGTGTCGCCAAATCACGGCCAGCAAAGCCTAAGGTAGCCACAACCGCAAATATCGAGTTAACCTCAAAGCCGGCGAAACCAGGACGAATAATCATCAAGACGCCGGCAAAACCGACCACCACGGCCAGCCACCTCTTAACACCAATATTTTCACCGAATAATAAAGCGGCACCAACCATGGCTATCAATGGTGTGGCCTGCAGAATGGCCGATGCACTCGACAACGGTGTTAACGTGATCGCTAAAGCGAAACAGAATCGACCAATAACTTCACAAACGGCGCGTAGTAATAATGGTGCAGAGA
The DNA here is from genome assembly GCF_900380485.1 of Shewanella algidipiscicola. NCBI lineage: Bacteria > Pseudomonadati > Pseudomonadota > Gammaproteobacteria > Alteromonadales > Shewanellaceae > Shewanella > Shewanella algidipiscicola. Next base: position 1,065,476 of record NZ_OXJV01000001.1, read on the forward strand.
GTATGGCAGGATGAAAAACTTGCCCGCCCTTACGCCAAGTTAAAAATATAAACACAAGCATTCCACCTAGACCAAATAATGCTAAAATTTGGCCAATTGATGCCGTCTCTGCCGCCGCTTTAATAAGCATATCTTCAACAGAAAACGCCGCCATCGAAGCAACCATAAAAAAACTGCCCTTGGTATTATTCAAAAAAACCACCACGATTTATGTAGTATTTAGTCAAAGTGCTTGTGGTCAATAGCGATGATTTGCTACTAGCACAGCGAAGAGTTACCGATAACATCTTGTCGAATCGGAACGCTCATAAGTGATCAATCTAATATTTAGCGTCAACGTTTATTTTTGTTTCACCTAGGGTATAAAGTAGATTAGATAACAAGCTAGAAGCACCAAAACGATAGTGCTTACAGTTCTCGCTCCACCCCTCTCCAATAATATTATCAGCCATATCTAAATATAGTTTGGCTTCTTCTGCAGTCTGAACGCCGCCAGAGGCCTTAAATCCAACGCTATCTTCAACGCCCATCTGTTTGATGACTGATAACATAATTTCAGCGGCTTCTGGCGTCGCATTGACGGACACTTTCCCCGTAGATGTTTTGATCATATCAGCCCCCGCTTTAATGGATATTTCTGAGGCTCTTTTAATTAGCGCAGGCGTTTTTAGCTCACCAGACTCAATAATCACCTTGAAGAAAATGTCACTACCGCAAGCAGCTTTACATTGCTCAATAAGCTCAAAACAAACATCCTCATCTCCCGATATTAACGCGCGATATGGAAACACAACATCGACATCATCGGCGCCATAGGCAACTGCAGCTTTTGTTTCAGCAACGGCTATTTCAACATCATCATTTCCATGAGGAAAGTTAGTCACAGTGACCACACGAATGTTTGGCGTATCTTGTGATCTCAGTTGCTTTTTGGCGATAGGAATGAAGCGCGGATAGATGCATATGCCAGCGGTATTACCGACAAGGGTTTTAGCCAATTTACACAACTCAATAATTTTATCCTCGGTATCACTGTCGCTTAAGGTTGTTAAGTCCATCAAATGCAGTGCACGCTGTGCGGCTGTTTTTAAATTACTCATTGGTATTTCCAATACGTAGTAAAAATATATCCCCGAGGCTTTACACACCTTGGACACAGATAAAGGAACGGCATTATAGAAGTGAGAGGGATTCGAAAGTAGATACAGAAATGACGCCTATAGCTATATCAGATATTGAGCGTCAGCACTTGCGGGTTATAACTTGAATGCGTTATTTTAAAGTTGTTGATTCATTCGCCAGCATACATTCACTGATTATTTGTCCTAATGTCATTATTGCTTGCACTGTTTTGTCATTCAGTTCAAAGGACGCGTTCAATCTCATGCAATGATTGTAGTGTTCGGTCACACTAAACATTTTTCCCGGCGCAATGCTGATATTTTGTTTTATAGCAGCATGAAACACATCCACGGCATCTATGCTAGGCGGAAGTTCTACCCAGATAAAATACCCCCCCCGCTGACTCGTGATATTAACTCCTGAAGGTAAATACTTAGTCAGTAAACACTCCATCTCTCTTTTGCGTTCGTGAAGTTTTTTTCTGAGCTGCTTTAAATGGGTTTCGTAATTACACTTACTTAAATAATCAGTTAGCGCTAATTGAATTGGCGCACTGGTTGCGAGCGTGCTCATTAATTGCAACTTTTGCATCTGCAACGCACGCTTACCAGCTGCTACCCAACCTATTCTGAACCCCGATACCAAAGATTTTGAAAAAGAGGAACAAAGCATTACGTTTCCGCTGTGATCAAACTGTTTTACCGGCATAACTGGGGCGCCTTCTTGATACAGCTCTGCATAAACATCATCTTCAATCAAGGCCACGTTATAACGATTAAGCAGATCATTTAACGCCTGCTTCTTCTCTAATGTCAGTGTAAAACCCAGTGGATTCTGATGATTACTCATCAACCAACATGCCTTTACATTATGAGATTGAAATGCCTTTTCCAAAGCATCGAGATCTATTCCTGTTATTGTATCCGTTCTTACCGACAATGCCTTTAACCCCAATCGTTCTAATGATTGCAGCGCACCATAAAACGTGGGAGATTCAACCACCACCCAATCACCCGGTTTAGTGCACACTTGCAAGCTGAGGTTTAATGCTTCGAGTGCTCCGGCAGTAATCACAATCTCCTCAGGCGATATGTTAATTCCTTTTGTCGCATAGCGTTTAGCAAGGATCGTTCGTAACTCTTCATTACCAGGCGGTAAATTATCGAATGTACTAGAGATAGGTAGATTTCGAGCGGCTGACATTAGCGAACGATTTACTTGTTGACGTGGATACAAACTCGGATCTGGATACGCGAAACCAAAATTAACCATGTGCGGATTACGACCAGCTTGCAGTACTTCAAACACAAAGTCGTTAATATCAACTTTTTCAGTTAACGATACTGCAACTTGCTGATGAGATTCGGCTGCTTTTAACTCAGGCGTCACTCTATAGCCTGAACGCGCTTGAGAAACCACGTACCCTTGAGACTCTAACACTTGATAAGCATGCAACACCGTCATCAAACTTAGACCACTATGTTCAGACTGCTTTCTCAGCGACGGTAATTTATCTCCCGCACGCCAGACGCCAGAGTTTATCTGTCGTTTGAGTTGATAAACCAGATCTTCATACTTTGCCAATTTGAATTCACCATCACGATTAACACCAATCGCACTATAACACCTAAACAAACTATCTGTTATACATTTAGATTTGATTTCTGTGTCTACTGACCTCCTGACCCGTCAATTAATATGGCAAGCCTCAAAAATGAATAAGGCCCGCACATATGTTCGAGTTCGACGCTTTCTTATTAGCACGGATACAATTTGCATTTACTGTATCTTTCCACATTATTTTTCCCGCCATAACCATTGGGCTGGCGAGCTACTTGGCGGTTTTGGAGGGTTTAAGTCTCAAAACACGCAACCCTGACTACAAAATTCTCTACCTTTTCTGGTCAAAAATTTTTGCGGTTAACTTTGGCATGGGTGTTGTTTCAGGCTTAGTCATGGCCTATCAATTTGGAACCAATTGGAGTGGCTTCTCTGATTTTGCCGGTAGCATTACCGGGCCGCTACTCACTTATGAAGTGTTAACCGCTTTTTTCTTAGAAGCGGGTTTTCTTGGTGTTATGCTCTTTGGCTGGCAGCGAGTAGGCGATAAGCTACACTTTTTTGCCACCTGTATGGTGGCACTTGGAACCATATTATCCACTTTTTGGATCCTCGCCTCTAACAGTTGGATGCAAACTCCAACGGGTTACGAGATCATCAATGGACAAGTGGTCCCCACCGACTGGTTTGCAGTCATCTTTAACCCATCATTTCCTTACAGATTACTTCATATGGGCGTCGCAGCGTTTATCAGTACCGCAGTATTTGTCGGTGCTTGTGCCGCCTGGCACCTGCTCAAGGGCAACAAAACTGGCCCTGTTAAGAAAATGTTTTCGATGTCAATGTGGATGTTAGCTCTGATTGCACCTATCCAAGCCTATATAGGAGACATACATGGTCTCAATACACTCGAACATCAACCTGCAAAAATTGCAGCGATAGAAGGACACTGGGATAACGCTGACGGTGGCCCAAGTCCATTGATTCTGTTTGGGTTCCCGAATATGGAGACAGAGCGTACTGACTACGCAATTGCCATCCCTGTCCTTGGCAGCTTAATACTCAAACACAGTTTGGTAGACCCCATTCCAGCACTAAAAGACTTTCCAAAGGATGAGAGACCTAACTCACTAGTCGTGTTTTGGTCTTTTAGAATCATGGTCGCACTGGGAATACTCATGATTGTACAAGGTTTCTACAGTCTTTGGCTGCGTAAAAAACAGCGCCTTTATGATACCAGCTGGTATCATAAGCTCTCTCTTTTCATGGGGCCATCCGGATTAATTGCCATACTCGCAGGTTGGTTTACCACCGAAGTCGGTCGCCAGCCTTGGGTTGTATACGGGCTGATGAAAACCAAAGATGCGGTATCGGCTCATAGTGACTTACAAATGAGTATTAGCCTTCTATGTTTCTTCATTGTTTACAGCCTCGTCTTTGGCTTTGGCTACTTTTACATGATGCGCCAAATGAAACAGGGGCCTCTGCCAGCTGATGCGCACGATACTAACTCCCATGAAATTTCAACAATTTCTGGTCGACTTTAAATTTACGGCATGACTTGAGGTAATCATTATGGAATTGGATCTTTCGATTGTTTGGTTTGGTATCATCATCTTTGCTACCTTGATGTACATCTTCATGGATGGTTTTGATTTGGGCATAGGAATTGTGATGCCTTTTGTTAAAAGTAATGCACAAAAAGATGTCATGGTTAATAGTGTTGCCCCCGTTTGGGATGGCAATGAAACATGGATAGTACTGGGCGGCGCGGCGCTATTTGGCGCCTTTCCGCTCGCCTACTCGATCATTCTTGAAGCACTAACCATTCCATTGACACTGATGCTAGTCGCATTAATTTTTCGCGGCGTTGCCTTTGAATTTCGATTTAAAGCACTACCTAGTCACCTTAAATTCTGGGATCGCGCCTTTATGCTAGGCTCAATTATTACCACCTATTGTCAAGGTGTCGTTGTGGGGGCTGTCGTTCAGGGATTTACTGTAGAAGGCCGTGTATTTACAGGTGGGCAATTGGACTGGCTCACTCCCTTCCCACTATTTTGTGGCTTTGGTCTGTTGACAGCATATGCATTACTGGGTAGCACTTGGTTGCTCACAAAAACCGAAGGCGAGCTGCAACAGACTATATTTACTTTCGTGCCTAAAATTCTTTGCTTACTTATTATTGCAATACTCGTTGTGAGCGTTTGGACACCGCTTACTAGTGTATCCATTGCCGAACGTTGGTTTACGCTACCTAATCTGTTCTTATTAGCTCCAGTGCCCTTACTAACGGCTGTTTTGTGCTGGAAAACATTTGATTCGGTCAAAAAGCAAAAAGAAACATCACCTTTTTTAATGGCATTAATGATTGTTTTTCTTGGCTTTGCCGGTCTTGGGATCAGCCTATGGCCCAACATCATTCCTCCGAACATCTCAATATGGCAAGCTGCAGCCCCCAAAGAGAGCCTCAGTTTCATGCTGTATGGTGCGCTGATCATTATTCCTGTGATCCTTGCCTATACATTTTGGAGTTATTACGTCTTTGCCGGAAAAGTAAAAGAAGGCGAAGCGTACCACTAATTAATCATTACGGAGGTTAAAATGAAACTCAATAGAACACTCCAACAATGGCTATGGCTTCTGAGCATCTGGGTAATAAGTGTGCTTGCCTTAGGCATGATATCTATGGGATTCAAATTATTGATGACTGCAGCGGGATTTAAATCTTAACAACTCCAATTAAACGCAATAAATACCCTATTTATTGCGGTTCAAAGACGGACTAATACAAGATATTGATGGGTATAACATGTTATACCCATCATACATTTACAAAACTGTAGAACTACTTTTAGCTCAAAAATAGCCCGAATATTAATGCAATGGCTCGGGATGAAAAAACATCAATAGCGATAAATTAATACTCGCAATATAGAATAAAACTATACGGCCACTGTTAATAGGGTACTTAAGAGATATGACACTTAGCTTTTTTCTCACAAGGACAGGGGAGTGAGAAGGTAAGATCACTTTTCAAGCAAGTTTAATCGTTGAGGAATCAAAGCTTAAAATGGGAGATAGCAGATCCATACCTGAACAATATCAGGCAGAAAATAAGTCAGGTTTACTAGGGCCTGTTGATCTTTGTTGGTTGAATTTCGTTCTAGACAAAAACGTTTTAATCGAGGCGAGTGGATTGCAGCCTAGTCATCTAAGCAAAATTCACTTAACAAAGAGTAAAACGTTTTTAGCCGAACCCTTCGGGCAGCGTTTGTTGGGTATTTTTACTGCGTTCTCAGCTTTTTATGTAGAATAACTACACTACAAAGCTTCTGCCTTGTATAAATACCCAGCAATTCGCTGCAAAAACAACCTTGAAAGATCAACAGGCCCTAATATAAATGACCTTATTCTAAAGCATAAAAAACCTGCTCAGACGTAAATCCTTGCCCGTATAAATAACGGCAACGTCTGGCCCTATCTTTTGCATCAGATATTACTGTTTCACCAAACTTTTTATTGGCTTTTGATTTTGCTAGCTCAAACCAATCACAATCACTATTGTTTAGTGCCCTTTTAATCACCTCTTTCGATAGCCCTTTTTGCGCCATCGATTGACGAATACGATTTTGGCCATGGCCCTTGCTAACATGAGAACGCAGCAACAAGGCGGCAAAGCGATCATCATCTAAAAAACCATTGTCGATGCAACGATCGAGCACAGGCTCAATTTCGCTTAACTCAAAGCCTTTTTGTAGCAGTTTAGTTTTGATTTGATGGCGTGAATAGTCGCGGCGAGCAAGAAGCCCAACCGCGATATGCATAGCAGAAGCTGTCATAACAAGTTAATACTTAAAACACTTCACCTGTTTCTAAGTCGATATTTTCATCACTAACGGCAGGCTCAGCAGCCACTTTTGAGCCACCAAGCAGCATGGCACGCAGTGCGGTATCAATCTCTTTGGCAATTTCTGGGTTTTCTGTTAGGTATTTGCCTGCGTTTGCACGGCCTTGACCAATCTTGTCACCTTTGTAGCTATACCAAGCACCGGCTTTCTCAATCAATTTATGCGCCACACCTAGGTCTACTAATTCACCTGTGCGGTTGATGCCTTCGCCATAAAGGATTTGGAATTCAGCTTGCTTAAACGGCGCAGCAATTTTGTTTTTAACCACTTTAACGCGAGTTTCGTTACCAATAACTTCATCACGATCTTTAATCGCACCAGTACGGCGAATATCAAGACGAACCGAGGCATAAAACTTCAGTGCGTTACCACCTGTTGTGGTTTCTGGGTTACCAAACATCACTCCAATTTTCATACGGATTTGGTTAATGAAGATAAGTAGCGTGTTAGATTGCTTAAGGTTACCGGCAAGCTTACGCATTGCTTGGCTCATCATACGCGCCGCTAAGCCCATGTGTGAGTCACCGATTTCACCTTCAATTTCAGCCTTAGGGGTTAACGCTGCCACCGAGTCGACAATGATCACATCAACCGCGCCGCTGCGAGTCAAGGCGTCACAAATCTCTAACGCTTGCTCACCCGTATCAGGTTGTGAACATAATAGGTTATCAATATCAACACCTAGCTTTTGCGCATAAATCGGGTCAAGTGCGTGCTCGGCATCGATAAAGGCACACACTTTGCCATCACGCTGCGCTGCCGCAATCACTTCTAAGGTCAATGTGGTTTTACCTGATGACTCAGGGCCATAAATTTCAACGATACGGCCGAGGGGTAAACCACCTGCACCGAGTGCAACATCTAATGATAGAGAGCCTGTAGAGATAGTCTCAACATCCATAGAGCGGTTTTCACCTAACTTCATGATGGATCCTTTACCAAATTGTTTTTCAATTTGACCTAGAACCGCGTTAAGGGCTTTCTCTTTATTTGCATCTATCTTCATGGTGCTTTCCTCTCTATCACAGACGTAGCGCTGTGGTAAATCCGTTAGGATAAAGCATAGCGCTTACAACGAGCTGTGCTTTATGTGTCTCAATATGCTCACTAGTATACTGTACAATCATACAGTATCAAGTGCTGTTGATGATTATTTTTTACTAAATTTAAAACAGCCACTTACCCTAAGGTTGAGCTCAGTTGAGTTTAAATAATACAATTTTGGCAGGATAAATACGCCCGTTAAAGTGAAATTATTGCTAATATTGGCGCCAATAATACGCTAGCAACCCAAGGGTTGTTATGCTGAGCTTTTTTTGCAGGATACCTTGGTTACTTCATGAACGCAGTTGATATTCAAAACCTCGAGAAACACACCCCAATGATGCGTCAATATCTGACGCTAAAAGCCGAAGCACCAGATATGTTACTGTTTTATCGTATGGGTGACTTTTATGAGTTGTTCTATGATGATGCCAAGTTAGCCTCTGAGCTGCTGGGGATCTCATTAACCGCTCGTGGCAAGAGTGGCGGCGACCCTATCCCTATGGCGGGTATCCCTTATCATGCGGTCGAAGGCTACCTCGCAAAATTGGTGCAATTACGTGTGTCGGTGGCCATCTGTGAACAAGTGGGCGACCCAGCGACCTCTAAAGGCCCTGTTGAGCGTAAAGTGGTACGTATCGTCACACCAGGCACCTTAACCGATGAAGCCTTATTACAAGAGCGGCAAGATAATTTATTAGCAGCGGTATATCATGGCAAAGTCGGCTTCGGTTATGCCACGCTAGATGTCTCCTCTGGACGTTTTGTTGTCACTGAACTTCCCAGCAGAGAAGCGTTAGAAGCTGAATTACAGCGCACTAACCCTGCCGAACTGTTACACAGTGAAGATTTTAGTGAGATGGGCATTATTGCCAGTTTTAATGGCAAACGTCGGCGCCCAGAATGGGAGTTTGACTACGATACTAGCTATCAATTATTGCTGGCACAATTTGGCACCAAAGATCTTTATGGCTTTGGGTTAGGTGACGTCAGGCTCTCGCTTCAAGCCGCGGGTTGTCTGATGCAGTATGTTAAAGACACTCAACGCACCGCCTTACCCCATATCAACTCGATTGTTCGTTTTAATCAGTGTGACAGTATTATTCTCGATGCGGCCACACGCCGTAATCTCGAGTTAACTAAAAACCTGCAAGGTGGTTTTGATAACACTTTAGCCGCCATCCTCGACAATACGGCAACCCCTATGGGAAGTCGTATGTTGCAGCGCTGGATCCACGAACCACTACGCAATCATTACACCATCCGAGCCCGCCATGATGCGGTCGAAGAACTACTCAGCTCAGGCGACGTTGAAACTTTACACGATCAATTAAAAGCTTTGGGAGACGTTGAGCGTATCACCGCCCGTTTAGCCCTGCGCAGTGCTCGTCCTCGCGACTTTGCGCGCTTACGTCAATCGTTATCTTTGTTGCCTGCAATCAAACAACTGTTAGCTAATTGCCACAGTGAGCATCTGAGCAAGCTTGCGATAATGCTGGGTGAATTTCCCGAAGAGCACGCATTACTGAGCCGTGCTATTGTCGATAATCCCCCCATGCTGATCCGTGACGGTGGTGTATTAAAATCAGGCTACCATCAAGAGCTCGACGAGTGGCGTGCGCTTAGCCAAGGTGCCACCGATTATCTAGCGGATCTAGAAGCCAGAGAGAAGCAAGCAACAGGGGCATCGACCCTCAAGGTAGGCTATAACCGCGTACATGGTTATTACATTGAGATTAGCCGCAGAGAATCTGACTTAGTACCACTCAGTTATCAACGCCGCCAGACATTAAAAAATACCGAGCGCTACATTATCGCCGAACTCAAAGAACATGAGGAAAAAGTGCTCTCGAGCCAAGGCAAGGCCTTGGCGCTCGAAAAGCAACTCTGGGACGAGTTGTTCGACTTACTCATGCCTAAACTGCATGAGCTACAACAGTTTGCTAGGGCTGCTGCCGAGTTAGATGTGATCAACAATTTTGCTGAGCGCGCCGATCTACTCAATTACCATCGCCCCGAACTGACCGCACATAACGGGATTGATATTGACGCTGGACGCCATCCGGTTGTCGAACAGGTTAGCCAAACACCCTTTATTGCCAATCCGGTTAACTTAAGCCCGCTGCGGCGCATGTTAATCGTAACAGGCCCCAATATGGGCGGTAAGTCTACCTACATGCGTCAAGTCGCGTTGATCACCCTAATGGCTCATATCGGGAGCTTTGTGCCAGCACAGCGCGCAGCCATTGGGCCGGTAGATCGTATTTTTACTCGCATTGGCGCCGCCGATGACCTGGCTTCGGGTCGCTCAACCTTTATGGTCGAGATGACAGAAACCGCCAACATTTTGCACAATGCAACGCCAGAAAGTTTAGTCTTAATGGATGAAATAGGCCGCGGCACCTCGACTTATGATGGTTTATCTTTGGCATGGTCTGCCGCTGAACACCTGGCCAATAATCTCAAGGCGATGACGCTATTTGCGACCCATTACTTTGAATTAACTCAGTTGCCAGAATTACTGGAAAATGTGGCGAATGTCCACCTCGATGCCATTGAGCATGGTGACACCATTGCCTTTATGCATGCCGTGCAGGAAGGGGCAGCGAGCAAGAGTTATGGGCTACAGGTCGCGGCATTAGCGGGAGTACCGAGTAAAGTGGTTCAAGCGGCTAAACACAAATTACATCACTTAGAGAGCCGCGATCGAGATAACGGATTGCCAAGTGATACACAACAAGTCATGAGCTTTAGTGCGCCAGCAGAATCGGCAGCACTTACACACTTAGACAGTATCGACCCCGATCAACTCTCGCCTAAACAAGCACTGGATTTGCTATATCAACTGAAGCAATTACGTTAACGAACAAGCAAAAAAGCGCACCATTATTGGTGCGCTTTTTTATATGTCACAATGTCCATCATAACGCCTATCAGGCTTAACTGTTTCTCTACATTTCATCGCACTTATAAGTAAATTATAAGTTAATACTGAAATGCTAGGCTCTGCAGTTATCCTCAATACTCTATAATATTGCGACCTTATGGACGAAAAATAGCTTCAACAGATAATCCTTGTGCGCCAAGTAAGTCCTTGAGTCGCTTCAATGCTTCCACTTGGATCTGGCGAACTCGCTCTCGAGTCAAGCCTATCTCTTTGCCCACATTTTCTAGGGTTGAAGGTTCATATCCTAATAAACCAAAACGACGCGCTAATACTTCACGTTGCTTACTGTTGAGCTCGTCCAACCAACGTACGACCGATTTAGACATATCTTCATCTTGTACTTTATAGTCAGGCCCAACACTGTCATCATCGGCTAATACATCGAGCAGCGCTTTATCGCTGTCACCGCCTAACGGGGTATCTACCGAGGTAATGCGCTCATTCAACTTTAACATACGACTCACATCACCACTGGGAAGATCTAGCTTCTCTGCAATCTCTTCGGCGGTCGGCTCATGATCCAACTTGTGCGCCAGCTCTCGGGCGGTGCGTAAATAAACATTAAGTTCTTTGACCACATGTATGGGCAAACGAATTGTGCGAGTTTGATTCATAATGGCACGTTCTATCGTTTGTCTTATCCACCAAGTAGCATAGGTAGAGAAGCGAAAACCACGTTCTGGGTCAAATTTCTCTACCGCACGGATCAAGCCTAAATTACCCTCTTCGATAAGATCGAGTAAGGCTAAACCGCGGTTATTGTAACGACGAGCAATTTTTACGACGAGTCTAAGATTACTCTCAATCATACGGTTACGAGATTTAGCACAGCCCTTAAGGGACTTACGTGAAAAATAAACCTCTTCCTCCGCACTCAATAGGGGGGAAAATCCAATTTCACTTAGATACAGCTGTGTGGCATCTAAATTTTTTTGCAAATCATCTTGTACTTGCTGTTCCAGTTCGGCTTCTTTTACGCTCTCTTTGTTATTTAACAGTGAAACATCAGACTCGTTCTTAGACAAGTCAACTAAGGTCTCCGCTATCGCGGTAGTTTTTTTACGACCCATAATAGTTCTCCCAAATTTTACTCACTGAATTTACTGCACGTTTTTATCCTCCAATTGCCAAAATGGCGCCTAAAAAAATTATGTTTTAGGCAAATATTTAAGTGGGTCGACTGATTTACCATGGTAGCGGATCTCAAAATGTAACATGACCCGATTGGTACCCGTTTTCCCCATACTCGCAACAGTTTGTCCTGCTGTTACGAATTGCTTTTCCTTAACTAAGATTTTATCCGCATGAGCATAAGCACTTAAATAATCATCACTGTGCTTAATAATCACTAGATTACCGTAGCCTCGAAGTGCATTTCCTGCATATACGACACGTCCATCTGCCGCAGCTTGAATGCGATCACCACGCGTTCCGGCTATCTTAATTCCTTTATTTCCTTGCTCTTTGGCAGAGAATTTACCAATCAACGCTCCTTTTACGGGCCAATGCCAACGGTGCACTTTCTGTGGCAAGGTCGACTTTGACTTGTGGATAACATTGTTAACAGATTGTTGACTAGTTGATACAGGGTACGCAGAATTTGAGGTCTGATCAAGTGATTTTTTTGCGACGCTGACTTTCGTGACACCGTTCGCAGAAGAAGTTGCAACTGGCTGTTTAGTAACAGCTTTAATTGGTTTTTTTGCGGGTTTAGGCGTGTTAGTGTTCCAATTTTGAGCTTTAACTCTAGTTGTAACAGGTTTTGTCAGCTTAAGATTTAACACCTGGCCAGGGTAGATGGTATATGGCTTTTTAAGCCCATTGCGCCTAGCGATATCGACAAAATCTTTATTAGCGGCCCATGAGATTGAGTACAAGGTATCGCCTTTTTTAACTCGATAACGCTCAGAGGTCAGACCACCTTTTTGATACTGTTTTTTAACAGGCGGATTAACAGTCACAACAGGTGCAGGTCTATCTGCTTGAAAGCTACAAGCCGTTAACTGCAGCAATAACATAAGCAATAACAGGTATCGTATCACCCCAGCGCTCACAGAAAGTCTGCCGCGACACATGCAGGTGAAACCGACTGTGCCAGACACGATATGCCTAAGGCTAAGCATATGATATCTGTACTATCATTAGGCCAGGTCACCATTAACCAGCGGCACAAACTTGACCATTTCGATCATTTCAGACCGATAGTCATCGCCATAACGGGTTACACGCAGCAGCTGTTGTGTTTCTTGCCCTACAGGAATAATCAACACGCCTTGTGAACCTAGTTGAGCCAATAAGTCTTGCGGGATACTGGCCGCTGCCGCAGTGACCATGATGGCATCGAATGGACCTTTATTAGCCCAACCTTTCCAACCATCACCGTACTTAAACGACACATTGTGTAAATCGAGGCGTTTTAAGCGTTGCCGCGCCTGAATTTGCAGACTTTTTATCCGCTCTACGGTACATAATTCATCTACCAATTGAGCAAGTATCGCCGCCTGATAACCCGAGCCCGTACCGATTTCTAACACCTTTTTGGGCTTGGATTCAAGCAACAGCTCGGTCATCTTGGCAACAATATAGGGTTGCGAAATGGTTTGACCTTGCCCAATAGGCAAGGCTGTATTTTCATACGCTTTATGGCCCAAGGCTGCATCAAGAAACAGCTCTCTGGGCGTTTTTGCCACGACAGACAATACGGCTTGATTGCCGATCCCAGCACCTCGTAGAGCGCTTGCCAAATTCAATGCCGATGCGGTGGCTACACCATTCATAGTTGCTCAATCCATTGTTTCAGTTTTGGAATTTGTTCATGTGCGGTCAGATCCACTGTCAAAGGTGTGACAGATACGTAACCTTTAGCGACGGCATCAAAATCGGTACCTTCACTGGCATCTTGCTCTTGCCCCGGGGGACCCAGCCAAAATATCTCTCGTCCTGCAGGATCTAAGGTTCTCACCATCCCCTCAGCTCTGTGTCTGGCACCAAGGCGGGTCACTTTAATCCCCTTAACGTGTTCAAGCGGTAAGTCAGGCACATTCACATTTAAAATTTGATCTTGGGCGATCGGCGCCTTAATCAAGCCAGCCACGATTTTACACGCCACCGCTGCAGCCGTGTCATAGTGATTGAGCTCGCGCCCCACCAAAGAGATGGCAATGGCTGGTAATCCCAAAAAACGTCCTTCCATCGCAGCGGCAACGGTGCCAGAATAAAGGGTGTCATCGCCCATGTTTGCACCAGCGTTGATCCCCGAGACCACAATATCAGGCTCTTGTTCGTACAACTCGCGAATCGCCAGATGCACACAATCGGTGGGCGTACCGCTAACTGAGATATACCCATTATCTAACTTATTAATTCGCAATGGATTAGTCAAGGTTAAGGAGTTACTCGCGCCGGAACAATTACGATCGGGCCCAACAGTCATCACATCATATTGTGCAGATAACGCCTGAGATAAGGCGGCGATACCTGGCGCGGTAACACCATCATCATTACTCACCAATATCTTAATCATCTTGGGCTACACCTTCTGCACGAGCAGCTCGTCTGGCATTAAACTCTCGCTCATTAACGTCTTGGTAATCGACCAACTCCCTGAGCAGTGATGTGGCAAAGCAGCCTGCTGGCAAAATAAACTTAATCACTAGCACATCTTCGTCAGTTTCATAACTCAAATGTTGTGGCTCAAGCAGCAAGGTGCGGCGCTCTTGATTGAGTCCCGCTTGTTCGAGTCCATGACAATCTTCAGCAAACTGCTCTGAAATGGAGGTTTCAAATGCTAAGGCTTCAGCTTGTGACAACGGTTGACCACGCCCCCATAATGGTGCCGATAATTGAATGTCTTTTTGGGCTAAACGTTCAAGCAACGCCTCGTCCCATGGGTTGGCTACAAAATAACTTTTACTGCCAGCCAACATCACACAGTCGCCCTCAAGCACTTGGGTACCATACTTTGCCAAACGAGCAGAAACCACTTCGTTATAGAGATTAGAGCGCACAGCCGATAAATACATGCTGCGTTTGTTTCGATCTTTCACATTACGGCCAGCCAACATCTGTCGGCCAAAAATGAGATTCTTACCATCATGACCAAACCGTTGTTCGCCAAAATAGTTAGGGACGCCAGTTTGCTTAACTAATTCAATCCGTTTAATGACATCAGCAATATCTGATACTGCACGTAAGGTTAAGGTGAAACGATTCCCCACCAGCGCACCAGTGCGTAGCTTTTTACTGTGGCGACTGCTACTTAATATGGTCAATTGCTCACTATTGAGTTCATCCCACTTTGGCGTTTCTTTACCCGGAATACGGACCCCAAACCATTGCTCGGTGATCGCATGTTTATCTTTTTGTCCGGCGAAGGTGACTTCTTTCGGATGGACCTTCGCAAAACTAGATAACATTTTGGCCACATCGGCGGTATTTAACCCCTCTTTACGCACATGCAGCATGTGATGTTCGCCTTCTCCGGTAGGCAGAAAGGGTAAAATCTCCTCAACAATAAAATCACGATTGTGGGTGCGAAGATCGGCGCTCGCTAGCGGTTGGCCATGTAAATAATGCAATGAACTCATAAAATTCTCTTGTTAACTATTGCTCGTCATCAGCACTACGGCTTCCACCGCGATACCTTCTTTTCGACCAGTAAACCCTAGCTTCTCTGTGGTAGTGGCTTTCACATTTATCGCGTCGATATCACTGTCTAAATCGGCGGCTAAACAGGCGCGGATCGCTTCAATATGAGGCAGCATCTTAGGGGCCTGTGCGATCACTGTGACATCGAGGTTGCCGAGGCGATAGCCTTTATCGATGGCAAGTTGGTAACAATGGCGCAGTAATACCCGACTGTCGGCACCTTTGAACTCGGCATCGGTATCAGGAAAATGCTTACCAATATCGCCTAACGCCATCGCGCCCAAAATGGCATCGCTAATCGCATGTAACACCACATCCCCATCGGAATGCGCCACTAGGCCCGTACCGTAAGGAACTTCCACTCCCCCTAAAATCAACGGCAGCTCACCACCAAATTTATGGACATCGAAACCATGACCAATGCGAATATTCATCATACTTATCTGTCATCCCCGCGTTACAGCTCATCTTACTGCTGTTAACGCTTATTGTTTGTGATTGAAAGCCGTCAATGAATCACGACTGTTGAGAAACAGTGCCGCTAAGCGTAAATCATCAGGGTGAGTCACCTTGATATTGTCAGCGCGGCCAACCACCAATTGCGGCGCCGCACCTGCCCACTCCATCGCTGATGCCTCATCTGTGATATTCACCCCTTGTGCTAACGCGTTACTGAGGTTGGCCTTAAGCGAGGTGGCGGGAAACAGTTGCGGAGTGAGCGCATGCCACAAGTTGTTGCGGCAGATAGTGGTATCAATATTGCCTTCATTATTGCTACGTTTCATGGTGTCGCGCACTGGCATGGCCAAAATAGCCCCTTGAGGCGCACTATCTGCTTGCTGCTCGACAGCGCTGATTAACTTATCAATATCACTTGGGTGTAAACAAGGCCGCGCCGCATCATGCACTAACGCCCAGCTGTGTTGCCCGACATGCGATAAGCCCGCCAGAACCGAATCTGCTCGCTCCTTGCCCCCTTGTACCACTTTTAATTTAGGGTGATGCGCCTGAGGCAAGGATTCAAAAAAAGTATCATCTGGGTTCAGCGCCACTATCACTTGGGCGATCCTAGGATGTTGCAACAATACATCTAAGGTATGAGCAATAATAGGTTGATGTTCTAACATCAAGTATTGCTTAGGAATATCGGCACCCATGCGGCTGCCTATGCCAGCAGCGGGAACAATTGCAACTAGGTGTTCAATAATTGGTGTCATTAATCAAAGCTCATGTCACGGGTGATCCGATTTCACCTAGCCCTTAAAGGTACTTCGTAAAATACGGTTAGCGATGAATATCTGCATTACGTTGGGGCTCGCCCACAACACGGAAGAAAGTTTCGCCTTTTTTAACCATGCCAAGTTCGTTTCGCGCACGCTCTTCAAGCGCTTCAGTCCCACGGCGAAGATCGTTAATCTCCTCTTTGAGAACTTGGTTACGCTCGATCAATTTGGCATTACTTTGTCGCTGCAGCGCGATCTGCTCTTGCAGCTGAAATGATTCCGGCAGGCTATTTTGCCCAAACCAGAGTCGATACTGAAGTAGACCAAATAAAACGGTCATGACAATGAGAAGACGCTTCATCCTTAATGGCTATATCACTATTAGAAATTCTGCACTGATATTACAACAAAAAAGGCCACCAAGTGGTGACCTTTTAATAATTTATTGGTTAAAGTGGCGTTTATGCTTGCCCTTTAATCTCTAGGCGACCTTTATAAGGTGCTTTTTCACCCAGCTGCTCTTCGATGCGTAGCAATTGGTTGTACTTAGCAACACGGTCACTACGACACAGTGAACCCGTCTTGATTTGGCCCGCCGCCGTCGCCACAGCCAGATCGGCAATGGTTGCATCTTCCGTTTCACCACTACGATGAGAGATAACAACAGTGTAGCCAGCCGCTTTCGCCATGCGGATAGCCGCAAGGGTCTCAGTTAGAGAGCCAATCTGGTTAAACTTAATCAAGATTGAGTTAGCAATATTGTTGTCGATACCGCGTTGTAAAATCTTGGTATTAGTCACAAACAGATCGTCACCCACAAGTTGGATCTTGTCGCCAAGGATTTGTGTTTGGTACGCCCAACCATCCCAATCTGACTCATCAAGGCCATCTTCGATAGACACAATCGGATATTGCTCGGTCAAGGATTTTAAGAAATCAGAGAAACCGTTCGAGTCAAACTTTTTTCCTTCACCGGCAAGATCATATTGACCATCTTTGTAAAACTCAGATGCCGCGCAGTCAAGCGCTAGGGTAACGTCTTCACCTAAGGTATAACCGGCTTTTTCAACTGCAACCTTAATAACCGCTAACGCTTCGGCGTTAGATGCTAAGTTAGGAGCAAACCCACCTTCATCACCAACAGCGGTGCTTAGCCCTTTATCTTGCAGCACTTTCTTCAAATTATGGAAGATCTCCGCGCCCATACGCAGCGCTTCACGGAAGCTTTTAGCACCAACAGGTTGAACCATAAACTCTTGGATATCAACGTTATTATCGGCGTGCTCGCCACCATTAAGAATGTTCATCATAGGCACTGGCATAGAATACTGGCCTGGAGTACCGTTTAGCTCGGCAATATGTGCGTAAAGTGGGATGCCTTTAAAAGCAGCGGCAGCTTTAGCCGCAGCAAGAGAAACTGCCAGAATCGCGTTAGCGCCAAGTTTGTCTTTGTTTTCTGTACCATCAAGATCGATCATCAGTTGATCAAGCTCGGCTTGAGCTGCAGCATCTTTACCCAACAATGCATCGCGAATTGGACCATTGATGTTCGCGACGGCCGTTAACACACCTTTACCCATGTAACGACTCTTGTCGCCATCGCGTAGCTCTAGTGCTTCGCGGCTACCCGTTGAGGCTCCAGACGGCGCAGCCGCCATACCAACAAATCCACCATCTAGATGCACTTCAGCTTCAACCGTTGGGTTGCCGCGTGAATCCATGATCTCGCGACCGATGACATTGATAATTTTAGCCATAATTTCCTCGACTTAAGTTTAAGATTAAAATGAAAAGTTAATACAAAACTAAAAAATTCTTGTCGTTAAATCTACATCATCTGGAACAAAAAAGCCGCTTCCGATAACCGGAAGCGGCTGTTCACTATAGCTTAGCCTAAATCGCGTTTTTGGTAGGCGATAGCTGCACCAATGAAGCCTTCAAACAATGGCTGACCATCGCGAGGCGTAGATGTAAATTCAGGGTGGAACTGACCCGCCACAAACCAAGGGTGATTTGGCAATTCAATCATCTCAACCAACTGACGATCGGATGATAGTCCACTGAATACTAAACCGGCTTTTTCTAAACGCTCTCTATAAGTGTTGTTCACTTCATAGCGATGACGATGACGCTCAACACAGGTCAAGCCTTTGTAAGCTTCGGCTGCTTTCGTGCCTTCAATTAAGTGACATAGCTGAGCGCCAAGGCGCATGGTGCCGCCCAAATCAGACTCTTCATGGCGTTGCTCAACGTTGCCTTCTTCGTCAATCCATTCAGTAATAAGTCCAACGACTGGATGAGGAGTCTCTTTGTTAAACTCGGTAGAATGTGCGCCTTCAAGTCCCGCAACATGGCGAGCAAATTCGATTAATGCCACTTGCATACCTAGACAGATACCAAAGTAAGGCAGGTTGTTTTCACGGGCATATTGCGCCGCCAAAATCTTACCTTCAACACCACGCTCACCAAAACCACCTGGAACCAAAATACCATCAAGGCCTTCGAGAACTTCAATACCTTTGGCTTCTACCGTTTGAGAGTCAATATACTTGATGTTGACCGACACACGCTTAAATAGGCCGGCATGCTTAAGTGCTTCGTTAACAGATTTATAAGCATCGGGCAGTTCGATATATTTACCAACCATACCAATGGTGACTTCACCGGTTGGATTGGCTTCTTGGTAAATCACCTTTTCCCACTCGCTTAAGTCCGCTTCTTTGCAGTCGATACCAAAGCGCTTGGTAACCAAGTCGTCAAGGCCTTGTGCCTTCAACAACGCTGGGATCTTATAGATGCTATCCACATCTTTCAGTGAGATAACCGCGCGCTCTTCTACATTACAAAATAGCGAGATTTTGGCTTTTTCGTTAGCTGGTATCGCACGGTCGCCACGGCACACCAATACATCAGGTGCGATACCGATAGAACGTAATTCTTTTACCGAATGCTGCGTCGGTTTGGTTTTCACTTCACCCGCCGCGCCTAAGAAAGGCACTAAGGTCAAATGCATAAATAGGGTACGATCGCGTCCTAGCTCAACACCTAACTGGCGAATAGACTCAAGGAAAGGTAATGATTCGATATCACCTACCGTGCCGCCAATCTCAACGATTGCCACATCATGACCTTCGCCACCTTCAAGTACCTTCTCTTTAATCGCATTGGTAATATGCGGAATAACCTGAATGGTTGCACCAAGGTAATCACCACGGCGCTCTTTACGCAATACTTCTTCGTAAATTCGACCAGTGGTAAAGTTGTTACGACGGTTCATTTTTGTGCGGATAAAACGCTCATAATGACCTAAGTCGAGGTCAGTTTCAGCGCCATCTTCAGTCACGAAAACTTCACCGTGCTGAGTCGGGCTCATGGTACCGGGATCCAAGTTGATATAAGGATCCAGCTTCATAATGGTTACATTAAGGCCCCGAGCCTCTAAAATTGCTGCCAATGATGCTGCTGCAATGCCTTTACCTAGTGATGAAACCACGCCACCAGTAACGAAGATATACCTTGTAGTCATGCTGAACCTGAGAAAATGAGTTGGAAATATGTGCTTGTATGAAAGCACTAGGACGGGGCAATATTATACCAAAGCCCAGCTGATTCGACAAACAACAAAGCGATATATTTTACTCTTTTGCCGTTTCGGCCCGCTTTACTTGATCCCAATAAGCGTCTAATTCTGCTAAGGAGTGCGCCTTCATCGGCTTTTCGGCGGCGTTAGCTAAGGCTTCAACACCCCGAAAGCGTCGCTCGAATTTGCCATTGGCAAGGCGCAGCGCTTGCTCGGGATCCACGCCTAAATGGCGAGACAAATTAACCACCGCAAATAGCAGATCGCCCATCTCTTCACTAATCCTTTGCGGTTGCTGCTCTGGTGCGCTAACTTCCTCGAGCACCTCTGCTATCTCTTCGTGAATTTTCGCCACCACAGGGGCCAATTCATCCCAGTCGAACCCGACACTGGCCACCCGTTTTTGCACCTTTGCCGCGCGACTTAATGCAGGTAGATTTAATGGAATATCATCGAGCACCGAATGCAATGACCGCCCAGCACGCTCGCTGGCCTTTATGCTTTCCCAGCTTTGTTTCACTTCTGCTGTCGATGTTAAGGGCAATTCACCAAACACATGGGGATGGCGCTCAGTTAATTTGCGGCAGATTTTGTCTACCACCACACCAAAATCAAATAACCCTTGCTCTTTTGCTAATTGACAATAAAAAATCACTTGAAACAGCAGGTCGCCAAGCTCCCCTGGTAATTCATCGAACGCCGCACGTTCAATGGTATCGGCCACTTCATAGGCCTCCTCGAGGGTAAATGGCACTATGGTGTGATAGGTTTGTGCTTTATCCCATGGGCAACCGGTTTGTGGGTCGCGCAGTTGACTCATGATCTCGAGTAAACGGTTAATATCGTTATTGACCTTCATCGAACAACCTCATAATAAAAGGCGACTCTCGCCGCCTTTATCTCTTATCTGTTTGTGGGCGACACGATTAGGTGCGCCGCGCTTCCATCACCCCATCGACTTGCGATAGCTTAGCCATCACCCGAGAGAGTCCCTCTAAATTGTATAACTCGAGCTCAAGCTCAATGATGACAGTTTGATTTTTAACATCCAAAGATGAGCTCATCGCCAGTACCGTCGATTTTTCGGCGGCCAGCACTGAGGTCAGATCTCGCAGCAAGCCATTTCTATCGTTAGCAAACACTTTTAAGCGCAGCTTATAGCCACCGGAGTAGTTTTTACCCCACACCACATCCACGCTGCGCTCGGGGTGTACCCGCATCAGCTCTTTCACTTGCTCGCAATCGGCGCGGTGCACGGAGATCCCGCGGCCTTTAGTAATAAAGCCAAAAATATCATCACCGGGGACAGGCTGACAGCATTTAGCGATATGGCTCATCAAGTTCCCTACGCCATTAACCTCGACCTGACCTCTACTTTTATGGTCTGTACGAGATTGATTTTTCTTGAGTAAGTCCTCAACGGCTTCCTCTTCTGACAGCTCATTGATGCGCATCCGACTCTGCACATGGTTGACCACCTGATTAAGACGCACATCGCCGCCACCAATGCCCGCCAGCAGATCGTCCATGCTAACCATGTTAAAACGCTCGACCGCCGTTTTGGCATCTTTAAGGGTAAGATTGCTGCGCGCTAATTCGGCTTCGAGCATCTCCCGCCCAGCGACAATGTTTTTATCTCTATCTTGCTGCTTAAACCAATGCTGAATTTTCGACCGCGCTCGCGAGGTGCGAATATAGCCTAAATTAGGGTTAAGCCAGTCACGCTTAGGGTTGGGGGTTTTCGAGGTGATGATCTCAATACGCTCACCGGTTTCAACTTGATAAGTAAACGGCACGATACGGCCATCGACCTTGGCCCCAATACACTTATGGCCGACGTGGGAATGAATATAATAGGCAAAATCCAGTACGGTAGAGCCCATGGGTAAGTCAATCACTTCGCCATTAGGGGTAAACACATACACTCTGTCTTCGAAGACCTGACTGCGCACCTCGTCGACCAAGTTGCCACTTTCGGCCACATCTTCTTGCCATTGCAAAATCTTGCGCAGCCAGTTGATTTTCTCTTCGTAACCGCTTTGCTTACCTGTGGTGCCCTCTTTGTATTTCCAATGTGCGGCCACCCCCAGCTCGGCATCTTCGTGCATCTGCTCGGTACGGATTTGGATCTCGACCGTCTTTCCCTCGGGGCCAACCACTATGGTATGGATTGACTGATATCCATTCGATTTAGGGTTGGCGACATAATCGTCAAACTCTTTAGGAATATGATGCCAAAGGGTATGCACCACCCCTAGGGCACCGTAGCAATCTTGCAGGCGGTCGGTAACGATACGTACCGCGCGCACGTCAAATAACTCATCGAAAGTCAGATCTTTACCGCGCATCTTCTTCCAGATGCTGTAAATATGTTTGGGTCTGCCATACACCTTGGCGCGAATTTGGTCTTGATCGAGACGTTGCTGTAACTGCTTCACAAAATTGTCGATGTAGCTTTCGCGATCGAGCCGCTTACCATCGAGCTGTTTAGCAATTTCTTTATAGGTTTCGGGGTGCAGGTAACGAAATGAGATATCTTCGAGTTCCCACTTCAATTGGCCAATCCCTAAGCGGTTAGCCAGCGGCGCATAGATATCGGCAATCTCTCGCGCCAATAAGACCCGCGTCTCCTCGTCAGCACTTTTCACTTCTCGCAGTAGGCAGATCCGCTCGGCCAGCTTGATCACCACCGCGCGCACATCTTCCACCATGGCCAGTAACATTCGGCGGATGTTATCGATTTGCGGCTCGGCATTGCGGCTCTGCTCGTTCACCTTGAGCGCGCCAATGGCATTCATGGTCACCACACTTTTTACCAATACCGCTAATTTTTCACCAAACAGTTCAGGCAACTGCTCGGCGCTTATCAGGCCGGCGTCATACACCACAAAAATCACCGCAGCTTGCAGGGTTTCGATATCCATATTGAGCGGAGCTAGGATCTCAATCATCTCGCGGCCGCGCTGATTGAGTAAATGGCGTTGAGCCCCTTCTTTAACGACCAGTCCTTCAATTTTTTTCATCAAATCGAGCAGAATAGCGGCTTCTTGCTCGTTATCGATGTAGCGATTAACCCACTCAGTTAATTGAAAATCTTTGTCATTAAAATGTGCTTCTCTAATAGATACCATCTAATGATTGTCCTTTATTGCTGATATTGGCGGCGCGCGCTCACCACAGGATAGCTCGCGGTGAAATATCATTCTATTACCTAAAAACCAAAGCCACTATCTTGAGGATTACGCCCACATTGTCAATCGACTCGCGTCGTTATTTACACTCAAGGCGTATTTAACCCCTTAATCTCGCTCAAATAGTGCCATCGCCTCAATATGATGTGTTTGCGGAAACATATCGATTAGCCCCAGCTTTTGCAGTCGATAACCCTGTTTAAGCAGTTGTTGACTGTCTCGGGCCAAGCTGACCGGATTACAAGAGACATACAGCACCGCCTTAGGTTTCATCTGCTTAAGCCATTGTAAGCTCTCGAACGCGCCAGCCCGGGCAGGATCGAGCAGCAGTTTATCAATCTGCCCCAGCCAAGGTTGTTCAGACAGATCGGCGCTCAAATCGGCATGGTAAAACTCAACGCCACTAACGCCGTTGGCAACCGCATTGTCTTTGGCCGTTGCCACCATAGCAGGCACACCTTCAACCCCCACCACTTGCGCGCCCGCCTTGGCCAGTGCAATGGTGAAATTGCCTACACCACAAAAAAGATCCAGCACTCGCTCAGTAGGCTTAATATCAAGCCACTCAATGGCCTGTTTTACCATATTGCGATTCACATCGGCATTAACCTGAATAAAGTTCCCCGGTGCAAAGCCCAATTGACTGCCGTCATCCAAACGGTAATACGGCAGGCTAGTATCACCATCTAGGTTGTCGATGTGGCCATGTTCATCGAGCAACACCAGGCGCACGCAGTGCTCAACACCAAAGGCACGCAGGCGAGCGATATCGGCATCGCTTAGCGCTTGGGTAATACGTAGCACCACCATATTGGCCGACTCCACCGCCACTAACTCAACATGGCCCAAACTGCGCTTGGCCTCTAGCGTATTTAAGCACAAGGTTAACGGAGCGATGAGTTGCGATAATGCTGGCGCCAACACAGGGCATTGATCGATAGCGACCACCTGATTACTCGCTAAAGCGCGAAAACCTAAACTCAGGGTTTTACTGTCGCGTTGATACTGAGTGGCAAGCCTTGCCTTGCGCCTATACCCCCACGCTTCACCCACCAGTGGTTCAGCCAACTGCAGCGCCTGTGCTTGACCCATTTTATCGAGCAAATTAACTAAGGCTTGCTGCTTATTCTCGCGCTGCATTGGCAGCGCTAAGTGTTGCAGGTCGCAGCCACCGCACTGGCCATAGAATGCACAGCCACTGGCGACTCTATGGTTAGATGCCACATCGATGCGTAGCAACTTTGCTTTAGCAAAACGTTTCTTTTGCTCAATTAATTGCGCCGTGACCGTCTCTCCTGGCAAGGCGCCGGGCACAAATACTATCTTGCCTTGCGCCTCAGAGACACCAGCCCCAAGATGATCAAGCTGAGTGATATTAAATTGCTGCTTCGCCGACATTTGCTTAGCTTTATTGGGTTTAGCTTTAAAAAATTGCGCCATTTAGGCCTCTAAAACGATAAAAATAGGAGTAAACACTGCCCAAAGTTAGGCAGTTTAATGTAACCTATACGCTACAACATTATAAATTAGCCAACACCATGAATAGTGCCGACAATATGACTAAATACAGCTTAAGAGCCTGGGTTCTTGTGCTGGCGTTAGCCCCCACTATTTTGGTTGGTATTTTACTTGGCAGTTACTTTACCATAAATCGCTTCTATGAGCTGGAACAAAGCTTAATTGAACGTGGCAGCAATATCATTGAACCCTTGGCGATCGCCGCCGAAATAGGTCTAGAAACCAAAAATTTTGAAACCACCAAACGCCTCATTACTTCGGTACAGCTCAATAAGTCAAACTTGGTGCAATTTATCGCCATTTTCGACACTAACAACCGGGTGGTCGTGACCTCGCATCATTACAAAAGTCACGAGTTTATGCGTTACAACCAACCCATAGACTCATTAAACGGCATTGAAATTGAGCAGTTTGGCGATAGCCTTATTTTACGCAGCCCTATTCTTTCTAGCCAACGTGAACTTATCGTCAGTCCGTTTGACAATAACGCTAATGCCGCTCAAGTTAACTCGGGCAAACTGGGTTATATCGCAGTCTTACTCAATAAAGAAAATGCCCTATTAGAGCAACACCGCGCCGCGGTGGCGGCTTTTATCATGGTGCTAATTGGGGTACAACTCAACCTGCTATTTACCTTTAGATTAGTCAAAAATGTGACTCAGCCGATCACCGATATGGTGCGCGTAGTCGCCAAAATACGGGAAGGAAAACTCGATACGCGTGTAGACGGCAATCTTATCGGTGAACTCGACCTACTCAAACGTGGCATTAATGCCATGGCCAGCTCGCTGTCGGATTACCATGAAGAGATGCAACAAAACATCGACCAAGCCACCTCAGATCTGCGCGAAACCTTAGAGCAAATTGAAATTCAAAACGTCGAGCTCGACTTAGCCAAAAAACGCGCCTTAGAGGCTAGCCGAATTAAATCAGAATTCTTAGCCAACATGTCACATGAGCTGCGCACCCCGCTCAATGGCGTTATCGGCTTTGCTAAGCAACTGCTAAAAACCCCGCTACACACCAGCCAGCAAGACTATATTAAAACCATCGAAAAAAGTGCCAGCAACCTGCTTAATATCATTAACGATATTCTCGATTTTTCTAAACTCGAAGCCGGTAAAATGGTGTTAGAAAACATGCCATTCGCCTTGCGTGAAGTGGTCGATGATACCGTCTCTATGTTGGCTAACAGCGCCAAAGAGAAAGAGTTAGAGCTGGTGGTCGATATCGAGCCCGCTATCAATGATAACGTCTCTGGCGATGCCTTAAGGGTAGGGCAAGTGCTCACTAACCTAGTAGGTAATGCGATTAAATTTACCGATGAAGGTAGCGTACACCTTAAGATGCGCCTTACTGGCACCGAGCCCGATAAGATCATTATTCGCTGCGAAGTCACCGACACAGGCATAGGTATCGACAAGCATCATCAACATCAGCTATTTCAAGCATTTGGTCAGGCAGACTCATCCATATCACGTCGCTTTGGCGGCACAGGTTTAGGGCTCATCATCACCAAACGGGTGATCAATCAGATGGGCGGCCAAATTGGCTGCAACTCCACACCAGATAAAGGCTCGACATTCTGGTTTACCTTGCCGCTAAAACTGAGTCAATACCCCATCAGCCAGCCATTAGATACCGGCAAGCTCAAACAGAAATCTGTCTTGCTGTTTGAACCCAGAAAACTGTCTCGTCATGTACATCAGGGGTTATTGCAGCACTGGCAAATGCTGGTGACGCCTATCACCACCTTGCAACAACTCGATGAGTTAATGAATAACACAAAACAGCGGTTTGATTACGCCATTATCAGCTGTAACGAGCTGGCTAAAAGCCCCTTACTGCTCGATACCCTGACGCGGATTAGACACATTAGCGATTATTCACTCTATGTGTGTAACAGCAACAACAGCGCCACCAATATTGATGTGATCCAGTCGGCTGTCGATAAAATTGTGCATGCGCCAATTGGCGAGCGCGAATTGGCTAACACTCTTATCCATCCTTACCGTGCGCCACCAGAGTCACAACCAAAGCCATTACAGGTTGTGCCAGCATTAAATCGCGAGCCACTTAGCGTACTGGCGGTCGATGATAATCCAGCCAACCTTAAATTAATCGACACCTTGCTGCGCGAGCTAGTCACCCACGTGGCCGTCGCCAACAACGGTAAGGCCGCTGTGGAGATTGCAAAATCGCGCCACTTCGATTTAATCTTTATGGACATACAGATGCCTGGTATCGATGGCTTTAGTGCCACTAAACAGATCCGTGAGCATTCGTTAAATCGCAACACTCCTATTATTGCCGTCACCGCCCATGCCATCGCCGAGGAGCGTGAACGTATTAATCAAAGCGGCATGAACGGCTATCTGCCCAAGCCCATCGACGAGGCGGCGCTCAAAGAGGTCATTAACAGTTGGAAGGTGCGCCCTAAGTTTACTCACTTTGAACAGCAAACACTCAATTGGGAACTGTGTTTAACTCAGGCGAATCAAAAAGCGAACTTGGCACTGGAGATGTTACAGATGTTGTTAGACTCGCTGCCAGAAACCCGTAATCAACTGACCTTGGCACTTGATACCCTCAATGCCAAAGCCATGCTAGCCCATGTGCATAAACTGCATGGCGCCAGCTGCTACTGCGGCGTACCCACGACCCAGCGCTTATGTAAAGAAATAGAGTCATCACTTAAAAATGGCGCCAGTGTCGAAGAGGTAGAACCTGAAATACTAGAGTTACTTGATGAGCTTTCTAAGGTAGAATCAGCCACTAACCAAGTAATATCCCAGTTATCTATGGATGTGATCGATGAGTAATAAACCAGGGTTCTTCAAACGATTAAAAGCGTTAGAGCTTGAACAAAAAAAATTGTTTGCTATCGCGCTGTGTCAGCGCATGTACCCCAACTACCAACTGTTTAGTGAAGTGTGTGAGTTTGGTGATCCACAGGTTTTAGACACAGCGCTAAATCTGTTATGGCAGTCAATGTATGACAAAAAATTGAAACTCAACATCGACATCTATCTCGAACGACTCGATCTCAACACCCCCGAGCCAAGTGACTTTGACGTTTATGGAGTCTATCCAGCCATGGACGCCGCAGTCGCATTAACCTCACTATTGAGCGCACTGCAAAGTAAGGTGGAAGACGATATTATCAACATCAGCAAACTCTCCTCTAGCACAGTAGCCAATTATATTGAAGCCACAATCGAAGATGAAATGGATGAAGCCACTTTAGATGAGTTTATTTTTAACCATCCCGTAATGGTCGAAGAAAAAGAGCTGCAGGCCTCATTATTGGATATCATTGAGCAAAATCCGAAGATCAGCGCTGACTTTGTCAAAGGCCTTCGTAAAGAAATTATCGAAGCTGGTGTATCTAATATTGGCATTTCAGTCGCGTAACTGCACATGAAGAAGCTCATCTACCAAGGTTATCTGTTAACCAACAACGATGGCTTAACCGATTCTTGGACACTCAGCATAGGGGAGCAACGCCGTAGCGGCTCCCTGTTTGAACTGCGGCGTCAGATACACTTCTATCAAGAGCTGGGCGTGCTGCCACCAGTCAACGCACCCACCGCGAATACCGAGCGAAACACGCAACCTAGCTCGCCAAAGGTTAATACTCGCCAAACAGGTACTCGCCGCCCCAATAAGCGCAGTTAGCTGAATGACGCAATGACGCTAAGTGGTTTAGTGACTTTAGTGGCTTAGCCTAATATCGCCCCATTAATGCCATCACATAGAGTCAAGCGGCTTTACGTTAAGCCACATTAGACCTTAGCTCAATAGCCGCCCCCAGATAATCATGCTAGGGTCGGCTAGTCTCTGGCGTTTGTGTTGGGCTTAATCATTATGATGCAGGGCAACGAATATTAGGGCACTGATACTGAGGCACTGATACTGAGCCACTGATACTGAGCCACAGTGGATGGATAATATCAGATGACTATGTCATCAATACTGAGCGTCATCAATACTGAGCCACGATTCATCACCAACACATAAAAACAGCCTGAGAGGGAAAGCCCCTTAGTTTAACCACCAGCACAATTTATGGATAAATTTGTCGTATGCTACCTATCTTGTCACCTCTGTTTATCGTCTTCGGCATCATGCTATCAGGCTTCGTAGTACAAAAAGCACGTATTTTGCCACAAGAGACAGATAACGTACTCAATCAGTACGTCTATTACATCGCCTTTCCGGCTATCATGCTGATTGTATTAGCCGAAACCCCAATTGAACAGATCACCGACTGGGGCTTTATTGCCGGTTACAGCTTAGCGATGACCATTATCTACCTGTTGACTATGGGGATATCGCTGTGGCGCGACAAGAAGCGCGATCTCGCGGCGATTAGGGCGCTTAACACCACCTTTGGTAACACGTCGTTTATCGGTATCCCATTAATGATGATGTTATACCCCAACAACCAGTTAGCACTGGCTGCAGCAGCCATTGCTAGCCTACTCTCGGTGACCGTCTTTGCTATCGTATTAGCCCAACTCGCGCTGTATCAAGGTCAAACCGACAGCGCCCTAAAGACAGTGGCTTTGGCATTACTGCAAAATCCTATCATTATCGGCAGCTTAATAGGCGTGGCCATTTCGGCGGCCCAGATTAGCCTTTATAGCCCTATCAGCGGCATCATTCGCCAATTTGGTATGACATCCAGCCCCTGTGCCCTGTTCGCCATTGGCATGGTGTTATGCAAAGCCAACCAACAGCAGGGCCGCAATGCCCCTCGAAAGCTTTCTACCGGCGCCGAACTCACCCTGCTCAACCTATTAAAACTGGTGTTACAACCCCTGTTTGCCTACCTACTGTGTAAAGCCTTTGGCGTTAACGGCCCGCTGCTTAAGATGGCAGTGCTGCTAGCGGCACTGCCCACCGCAGCCAGCGTTTACCTGTTGGCGCACCGCTTTCAAACTAACGCCACCGTCAGCGCGCAAAATATCAGCTTAGGGATAGTACTGAGCTTTGCGGTACTGCCACTACTTGACCATTTGCTGTAGCGCTGCCATACCCTTAAATTCAACAAAATGTGCGAACAAAAAGCACACAGGTATTTACTGTATAAAAAATCAGTATATACTGTGCATTAATACAGTACTTTGTAAAAGGATGTCATTATGCTTTGCCAGCTCAGCATCAATAACTTTGCCATTGTTCGTTTTTTAGAGCTCGACTTCAAAGCCGGCATGACCAGTATCACAGGTGAAACCGGTGCCGGAAAATCTATCGCTATCGACGCCCTAGGCCTGTGTCTGGGTAATCGCGCCGAAGCCAGTACCGTTAGGCCTGGTGCAGATAAAGCCGAGGTCAGCGCCCGCTTTTCTCTGCTCGATATTCCCTTGGCAAAGCGCTGGCTCGAAGATAACGACCTTGATCTTGATGATGAATGCATACTCAGACGCACCATCAACAGTGATGGCCGCTCACGCGCCTACATTAATGGCAATCCAGTACCGCTTAGTCAACTTCGCGCACTTGGACAATTACTGATCGGCATCCACGGACAACACGCCCATCACGCCATGTTAAAGAGCGAACATCAACTAACACTGCTCGACAGCTATGCTAACCACCGCATGCTGCTCGACAGCGTCAGTGCTAGCTATCAACGCTACAAACTGATTGAAAAAGAGCTTAAACAGCTACAACAATCGCAACATGAGCGCATCGCCCGTAAGCAGCTGCTGCAATATCAAGTAGAAGAGCTTAATGAATTTAATTTAGGCGAGCACGAATTTGACGAGATAGAAACCGAGCATAAAAAACTCGCTAACGGCACCGCTTTAGTGCAAGCCTGCCAG
The DNA here is from genome assembly GCF_900380485.1 of Shewanella algidipiscicola. NCBI lineage: Bacteria > Pseudomonadati > Pseudomonadota > Gammaproteobacteria > Alteromonadales > Shewanellaceae > Shewanella > Shewanella algidipiscicola. The sequence goes on from NZ_OXJV01000001.1 coordinate 1,096,050, forward strand.
CACACCCTCTTCCTATTGCAAGACAACGAGCAAGGTGCGGTAGAATCGGTACTCAACTTAGCCATAGATCAAGCTCAAGAGCTTGAGGGCTATGACTCAGCTCTTAATAGCATTGGCAATATGCTCAACGATGCCTTAATCCAAGTGCAAGAAAGCAGCAGTGAGCTGCAACGCTACCTCGATGGATTAGAACTCGACCCCGACCATTTTGCTTACCTTGAGCAGCGCCTCTCTAAAATTATGCAGTTGGCACGCAAGCATCACGTAAGCGCCAAAGATCTTTATCAGCACCATCAAGCCTTAAATCAAGAGCTAATCAGCTTAGACTCAGACGAAGAGAAGCTTGACGAGATAGCTGAGCAGCTCCAAAGCTGCAAACAAGGCTTCATTGCCCATGCAAAAAAACTCAGCCAAAGCCGTAGCCGTTATGCCAAAGAGCTAGACAAACAGGTGACCCAATCGATTCATGAGCTCAGCATGCCTAAGGGTAAATTTGTTATCGATATTCACTTTAACGAAGAACTCATGTCGCCCAACGGTTGTGACACTATCGAGTTTCAAGTGACCACCAACCCAGGGCAACCGCTGCAACCTATCTCGAAAGTCGCATCAGGCGGGGAACTGTCGCGTATAGGCCTTGGCATTCAGGTGATCACGGCAAAGAAGGTCGCCACACCAACGCTTATCTTCGATGAAGTGGATGTGGGGATATCGGGGCCAACGGCTGCCGTGGTGGGGAAAATGCTACGCTCACTGGGTGAGTCGACTCAAGTGCTATGTGTAACCCACCTGCCTCAAGTCGCCGGTAATGGTCATCAGCACATGTTTGTTAATAAGCAGAGTAAAGCCGGACAAACCGAGACCTCTATGGTGCCGCTGGATAAAACCCAGCGCATTGAGGAGCTCGCCCGCTTACTTGGCGGCGATACCATAACCAGTAACACCCTAGCCAACGCCAAAGAACTACTCAGAGGTTAAAAACTGACAATACCTAAAGCGAAGGAAATACCTTCGCTTTTTGATATCGCTGATTCACTATTTAATCCCACTCATCTCATTGTACTTAATGAGCAAATTGTGCTCTCCATAACTCAACAAGAAAAACAAAACCATACATATAAGTCACGGCTAGACCGAAGTCTTTAACAGCATTTAATTGATTCACAGCGACACCAAGCTTTCAAAATAACCAGTTCATACAAACCCTTGCGCTTGCAAGAAATGGGCGTATAATCCCTCGGAATTTTTCAAAACAGAGTGCAGCAATGAACCAGGCAGTTAAGCACAACTTGACTCATTATCGTCGAGGATCGGCGTTGGTTTTATGTTTCTGTTTTTCGATTTCAAAAAAAGCCTCCTTGTATAAGGGGGCTTTTTTTTGTCTGCCTTTTGCGTAAGGTCAGGCAAGTTTAAACGGTTATCTGCCAGCCGCGCCGTTCAATGGCAATCTTAAATGTAAGCAACAGATAAAGTTTAAAACCATTTGTATCAGTTATCTATTTATAGGGAAGAGAAGCCATGGCGAACTCGTTGTTTCAAAAACACATCATCTCCATTCCGGAATTAAACCGCAGTGAACTTGAACTTATCGTTGAAACTGCAGGAAAGCTCAAAGCAGAGCCAAACCCAGAACTACTGAAAAATAAAGTCGTGGCATGCTGTTTCTTTGAACCATCGACACGTACTCGCCTCTCTTTCGAAACTGCTGTACAGCGCCTTGGTGGCACCGTAATTGGTTTTGATAACAGTGGCAATACATCACTGGCTAAAAAAGGGGAAACCCTCGTCGATTCGGTACAGGTGATCTCATCTTACGTCGATGCATTTGTGATGCGTCACCCGCAAGAGGGCGCCGCCCGTCTGGCGTCAGAATTTTCTCGTGGGGTACCGATAATTAACGGAGGTGACGGCTCAAATCAACACCCAAGCCAAACCTTGCTAGATCTCTATACAATCTTTGAAACTCAGGGTCGCTTAGATAACCTAAACATCGCCTTCGTTGGCGATCTAAAATATGGTCGCACGGTGCACTCACTGACTCAGGCACTCTCGAAGTTTAATAACATTAACTTCTTCTTCATCTCGCCCGAAATATTGGCAATGCCTGACTATATCTGCGAAGAGTTAGACCAAGCAGGCATCAACTATAGCCTGCATGCGACCATGGAAGAGGTGATCCCAGAGCTTGATGTGTTGTACATGACTCGTGTTCAAAAGGAGCGTTTGGACGAATCTGAATACGTGCATATGAAAGCCGCTTATATCTTAACTGCTGCAATGCTCGCTGACGCGCGCGACAACCTAAAGGTATTGCACCCATTACCGCGTATAGATGAAATTACCGTCGATGTCGATAAAACCAAGCACGCTTATTACTTTCAGCAAGCGCAAAACGGCGTTTACGCGCGTGAAGCATTGCTGGCACTAGTACTGAACGAACAACGTTAAGCAGGAGATAATCACCATGACCAAGGAAACCCAACAAGTTGAAGCGATAAAAAATGGTTCCGTTATCGACCATATTCCTGCCAATGTGGGGATTAAAGTGCTAAAGCTGTTCAAAATGCATAAAACCAATCAGCGTGTCACGATTGGTCTTAATCTGCCCTCTTCTGCTTTGGGCGCTAAAGATCTGATTAAAATTGAAAATGTTTTTATCAGCCCAGAACAGGCGAATCAATTGGCCCTGTACGCCCCTAACGCTACGGTTAATCAGATTGAAAATTATGAGGTCGTTAAAAAGCTGACATTGTCGTTACCTGAGCGGATCAACGCCATTTTTAAGTGCCCAAATAGCAACTGCATCACCCATAATGAACCGGTAGACAGCAGCTTTAAGGTCATCGCAAAGAAAGACGATGTGCAACTAAAATGCAAATACTGCGAGAAAGTGTTCTCACGTGAAATAGTGACTGAGCGTCACTAAGCCACTCTTTATCTCGATAAGGTAAAGCCTGCTCAGTCATGAGCAGGCTTTAAAATGACACTCCACTAGCTAATGCAAGTTGAGCAAAGATTAGCAATCAGCGCTTCATATCAGGGTACTGAAACTCATGACATTGATTACAGTAAACTTGACTCTCTTTATGTTCTTGATGGCAGTAAGTACAAGGTAAGTCTGTACCATAATGCAGACTGTCATGGGGATTTGGCTCTATATCATGACCGGCATCGGATGGACGCTGTGTAAGTTCAGCCACATCATCTGGCGTACTATGACAGGTTTCACATGCACTGGCCTGAGGAATCGTTTTACGTTTTGCATCGCCGTGGCAAAAGCTACACTCAACCTTACCATTATCCCCCGTCATAACTTCTTTATGATAGTCTTTTATTTTCATGGCATTAGCCGCTGGGATTGACATCAGCATCAAGATGCACATTGTCGTCAGTATTCTTAACATCTTTATTCCTATTACTACGTTGATCTTTGTTACCCGATAACTGTTACCGCCCGGTGATTAATCGATGGCTGGTTTACAGGATGTATCAGGCCAATTGCGGCTTGCTCGCTAAAGTCAATGGGAGCGGTATTGACGATAGCCAGCAAGCGCAACATTTCCCCGATAAAAGTTATTCGTACTGCGCAATAAAGGCTTTTGAGACACGAATATCGGGCGTAAATGGACGGTCAATATCGACAAATGGCACTTGTTTACGGAAAGCATCATACATCGCTTTTGTCGCCTCACCTTGCTTGAGATGGTTGTTCGTCTGTTTACGTAAATCGATGGCTTGAGTCGAATGCATCAGTTCTAGGCCATACATCACGTTAATGTTGTCAACAATTTGAATTAAGTTGTCTGATGCAAGCTTTAAGTTGGTAAAGGTGTCTTCGATGTTACCCGCAATGGCAATACCATTAAACGATACCGGAATCGCCAAAGCTTGGTTACGTACCTGCATATCAACAAAGGTTTTTTGAATCGCACCAAACGCATGACCATTGTTACCCGGTGCACTTAAAAAGCGCGGTAAATGGGTAAAATGATTATCCGATAAATGAATCGTACGCATGGCGCTATTATGTGATACATGCGTCAGAGCAATACTTAACTGCTGCACCGCAAGTGCGACAGGGAGTGGTTCGAAGTTAGTGGTTGGGAATACGCCACCCTTTCCTTCAACCAAGTATTTAGCAACTTGAGAATGCTGTCCATAATCTTTACTAGCACCAAGAATAACACCTGGGTTGTCATCAGAATGGTTTATCTGAATATTGATTACCTCATCAAGATCGGCAAGCGCCTTATATGCGCTGGCAAAGGTGTACGCCGTAGTGCGGTAACTGAGTGGGTCTTGCAGTGGACGCTCGCTATTTTCGTCCCAGAGATAACTGCCAGATAAGCTATTTAATATATCCTGAGTTGCTCGCTGCAACTGCGGGAATGGGCGGATATCATTGGTTTGTGGTAAGAAGGGCGACACATTACCATTTAAGCCTTCTAGACTCAGGCCAAAAACCGTTGGTGATACATCGAGTAAATGCTTGGCATCCCGATAACCTGCCATTGCATAGGTGGCACCGATGGCATTATTCGATAAAATGGAAAGTGCATCTTTTCCTACCGGTTGTAACGGCTTAATCCCTGCTTTTTTCATGGCTTCGACACTACTCATGCGTTCACCTTTATAGATAACGTCCCACTCACCGATCATGGCCAGACCGACATGTGACGCAAGCAAAATATCGGCCTCACCGATCGTACCTTTCGACGGGATAATTGGCGTAATATCGTGATTTAAATACGCTTGATAAAGCTCAGCAACATAAGGCTGTACCCCTGTGTGCCCCGAGAGAATAGTATTTAAGCGCACCGCTAAAGCCACACGCGTTAACCGCACAGGCATGGGTTCGCCAACACCGGCACTATGCGCTCTAAGAGTACTATAATTAAATGATTCTGAAGCTTTTAATACTTCAGGGCTTAACTGACCATTCGCATCAAATAGTTTGTGATCTTTGTTTAAACCAACCCCTACGGTTAAGCCATAAACGGGTTTACCTAAACGCGCCGCCTCCATCAATAGTTCATGAGCCTTAACCAGTGCGGTAGCAGACTGAGCCGCTATTTTAACTTTAGCACCATCGGCAATCGCCCATGCTTGATCTTGAGTGAAGTGTTGTCCATCGAGCACGACCGTGTCTGCAGCCATGGCTTGGCCGGCTGTTAACGCTAATGCCAATGTTGAAATTGCAATATTTTTAGTTGCTTTCATGTTCATCCATTCCATCATTTTTAAAGGCTAGTTCAGGTGAACTAACCGAAGTTAATTGGGGTATTTCAACTGAACTAAGCCAAATGTAATGAGGCAGCTTGGTTATTCGCGCAGTGGCTACCAGCGTTACGTCCCGTGACCACTCCTTCAGCCACGGCGCACGCTCCTAGGCGACTTGCACCGTGAATACCTCCGGTTGCTTCGCCTGCCGCATAAAGCCCAGGGATAGGTTTATTACTGACTAAATGCAGCACTTCCGATGCTGTATTCACTTTTACGCCCCCCATGCAATAGTGCACTTTGGGCCACATCCTTACTGCATACCATGGGCCCTGCTCTAACTTCATCGCTTTTTGCATCGGGCGGTTAAACTCATTATCTTTACCTTGGGTGACGGCATCATTCCAGCGAGCCACTTGTGCTTTGAGCGCCGCGGCTGGGATCCCATAAAGTTCGGCTAACTCATCTAAATTATTGGCTTTTTGGATAACTTTGTATTTAAGGCCCCAATCCAGAGTCTGGGCATTTTTTGCCCCCTCAGCGTTGGTGAAGCCTATGGGGTAGACTGGCTGACCGTCAGCATCACGACGAGTCATAATGGCCTCGGCGCGTGCTTTACGATCGGCAAGCTCATTAAAGAAGCGCTCACCAGTTCGCACATCGACCACGATGCCACTGGGGTAGGTCGCGATAGTGTTAAACTGCGATGCCGTACCGAAACCTTTTTCGTCTGGCGATGCCCATGGACCGAGTTGAATTTGATCTAAATGTATGGGATTTGCACCGAGTAACATCATCTGCTTTAAGGCTTCAGATGTGGCGCCAGCGTGGTTAGTAGAATCCAGTTCACTGGTCAGTTTTGGCTGTTGCATCTGGCGATATTCGATGTCACGACCAAAGCCACCTGTGGCCATAATCACTCCTTTACGCGCACCAATGTTCACCATTTTACCTGTTCGTTCCTTCGGGAAATAATAACCTTCGCGAACTTCGACGCCGATCACACGCCCAGTATCATCTTTAATAAAACCTTCTAATTTGGCTTGGTTGCGCATGGCGATACCATGTTTTTTAGCCGCACTAATTAATGGTCGGATAATGCCGGCACCAGAGCTTTGTACTGTTTGCAACACCCGAGGAATAGAATGTCCACCGAAATGTTGTACAAATGGTTTCCATTGCACCCCGTAGTTGGTGAGCCATTCACAGGATTCGGCTGTCCCGTTACAGACGAGTTTAAGCATTTCGACATCATTCATGCCACGGCCCGCTTCCAACATGTCGGTAACCATGGTATCTACTGAATCTTCAATCCCCTCTTTCTTTTGTAAAGGAGAGCCCGCCACGGCCATTGCACCACCGTTAATAGTGGAGTTTCCGCCAAATACAGGCATTTTGTCGATGACCATCACACTGGCACCGGCCTCTTTAGCTTGTAATGCGGCAGACATGCCAGCAAAGCCGCTACCCACGACTATCACGTCGACTATCTCATCGAACTTAACTTTTTCTTGTGGCATACAAGCGGCATTGGCAGACAGTGGCATCGCAGCTCCTAAACTTGCGACAGCCATGGCAGCACCACCTTTTAACAGTTGACGCCGTTCAGGGCTTGCCAATTTTTTTTCGTTCATATTCAATGCTTCCCTATTACTATTTTTAATGATGTATCGAAGCGATTAAGGGTCGATAACATAAAGGGAAAACTGCAGTGACTATGCCAACTACCTAAAAAGAGGGGGGGATTAGGCAATCTATGAACGAGAGCACAGAACCACGAAATACAATGATTTATTATCACGAAACTTCGTGACTACCTCGACATATCAATGAAGAAACAATTCTATTACCAAGCTACTCAGTGCTTATGCAGCAGTTTATCGCTGGAAAATGCTCTGCAAAATTATTACGAATATGTCAAACAACACCTGCCTATCGATGGCATTTTTCTTAACATCTATCGGCCTGAACATGGTGACATTCAATTCTTGGCACATGCCAATGATTCACACGCCTCGGCGATAGATAAACAGGTAAAAATTTCACCCGAAATGGAGGAGTTACTACAGCAAAATGACCGCCCCATTATCCGTATCATTAATGATATTCATCTCGATAAAGTTACCCATTTTGTGGCTCCTCACCTCGTACCTGATATTCAATCGGTTATCCTGCTGCGTATGATGAGCAGCAACACTCATCTGGGAGTGGTCGGCTTTTACTCAAAAAAAATCGGTCAGTTTAAACCTCTACACGCAGATTTAATCGAACCGCACAAGGATACTTTTTCTTTAATTACCGCCTTTAACCTACGGGGTCGAAATTTACTCAGAGCCAATCGAGCACTCAGCCAGGAGAATGTGAATTTGAAACGCGCCATATTCTCGGCCGATGGCGTAGTGGGCAGCGAAGCTGGATTGAAGAAAGTCATGGAAAAGGTGGCCGCAATTGCGCCACTCAACACCAGCGTATTAATGCAGGGAGAAACCGGCTGCGGCAAAGAGGTGATAGCCAACGCAATTCACGCTAAGTCCAATAGAACGGGAAAACCCTTTATTAAGGTCAACTGCGGCGCCATTCCTGAGTCTTTAATCGATTCCGAGTTGTTTGGTTATGAAAAGGGGGCCTTCACCGGCGCAGAAACACGCAAAGCAGGCTATTTTGAGCAAGCCAATGGCGGCACGATTTTTTTAGATGAAATTGGCGAACTACCACTATCGGCGCAAGTCAGATTGCTGCGCGTATTGCAAAACAGCTCAATAACTCGCGTCGGCGGTTATGAAAGTATCGAGCTAAACATTCGTGTGATTGCCGCGACTCACAGAAACTTACAAGCCATGGTTCATGAGAAGACCTTTAGAGAAGATCTCTGGTATCGTTTAGCTGTATTCCCGATAGAAATCCCTGCGTTACGACAACGCAGATGCGATATTCCATTGTTAGTTCAACACTTTATTGAAAATTTAGCCGCCAAATTTAATCTAGAGAAGTTGCCTAGAGTCACACCGGAGCAGTTGAATGTGTTAAATCATTACAGTTGGCCGGGCAATGTACGTGAACTGATAAATGTGCTTGAACGAGCCATAATTCAACAGCCCCACGGCCCATTAAACTTTGATTTATTGCAAATGGGAACCGAGGATCAAGTGGTTAATCAAGTGGGCCAAACCATTATTATCGATCCTAGCCATGCTAGCGATAAGCTAGTGCCGCTGGACACCATGATAAGCAAATACATTGGTCATGCTATGCGTATCACTGGTGGTAAGTTATATGGCCCCGGTGGTGCAGCGGAGCTGTTAGATATCAACCCCAACACCCTCAAGAGTAAAATGAAGAAATTGGGATTATGCTAACCTTTTTCTCATTAAAAAAACCAAAAAGAAAAGCCTAAAACAACTTTCATAAAAGTGATTTTAGGCTTATGGAAAAGTGAGCACAAGGTCGATGAATACTGTAGTTATTCGGCCACCTCGGCTTTTTTAGTAATGAGCTAGGCTAGAAAAAATAACGAATACCAACCGAGTAGCTGTTATCTTGTAGTTTTTCAAAACTCTCATCGTCCATATCGCTGAAGTCGAGTTTGGCTTCGGCAAACATAATAGTGTCGTTGCTATAACGATAATGTAGACCAACTACAGCAAATTGACGGGTCCAGTCACCTTGGATAGTGGTTGAGGCATCGGTATCTAAATCTTGATAAGACAACAAAAAGCTAGGTACAAAGCCGTTTTCATACTGATAAGCAACTAAGAACTCGCCACCGGTTGAGTCATATAATTCGCCTGCGACCAACTCATTTTGCTTGCTCTTATGCGCATTGAAACCTAGGTATAACCCGTCAGCCTCACGATTAGGTGCATATTGATAAAATGAGCCATACTGCGCACCCACACCCACGATCTCATTAGTGTCATCAACAGTCTCACCGGCTAACTCACCTTCAAATTCACCGCGATTGATACCGGCTAAGACTTTGAATTTATCACTGAAGTGATAGGTCACACTCGCACCATAACTCGTGTCGAAATTGATGTGTGAGCCATCATTTATCGCCATACCGTCTCGGTCAAATAGCGATACATCGCCATTTTGTTTAGCCGCATACTGTAGTGCAACGCTTAAGTTACCAAACGAATTACGGTAAACGAATGCCGAGTCGGCACGGCCAGCGCCCGTTAACCCACCATCACCAAAGGTGTAAGCACCGACGGAATAACCTGTATAGACGTTGAGCACATCCGTAGTATAAGCCACATCATAGTAGGCGCCCCACTGTTTACCAAAGGTTAAACTTCCCCACTTATCATGTCTAAGACCGACATAACCTAAACGGTTAAATAAGAAATCTGAATCTTTCGAGGCGCCTAACTGGCCACCAGTATAATTGAGGGCATCATCACTTGTGACCATGTTAATCCCCCACTCAGTGTGAGCGAAACTGCGCCAACCATTTTTTTCTGTGCGATCGAATCGAAAGCCAACACGAGAAAAATTATCAACCACAGCAGTATCATTTGTATCATTGATGGCCGCAAAACCAAGCCAGCCCATCATATTAACGCTGTTAGTTTGATCATTGTATATCTCAACGGCCTGCGCCGATCCCATCATTAATATGGAGGGTATTAAAAGCGCTAACAGTTTCTTGTTCATATCATTTCCCCAATTTATTCTTGTGTTATAGCGTATTGGCTAATTCCAATAACACTTAACAGCAGCTAACGTGCCAAAGCGGGAAATGGGGGGATAAAGGCGCATAAGTTGAAGCAAGATCGACTAATTACGAAATATCGTTAAAGAACGTCTTGAAATATCGTGCTAAAGGTGAAATATCGTTAATGATGTTCATTAATATATAAGGAAATTCTTGCCAATTTAAGGAGTTAATTCCACTTCATAACCTTACGATGCTCTCGAAAAGGCCTGTAATAGGTGCAAAAATTAGCTTGACACACGCATCATTAAGGCCATTAAACGAGCGATTATTATCACTTAAAGCAACAGGGAGATAACACTCAAGTGGGGGGTATAACATCACAGTAGGATAAGGTACGAGTTAGGCAGGCGACTCAAACTAATGCCAAAGTGCCTGCAGATGAGTTTAAAGGCGCCCCCTAACCGGCAAAGTATACCACCCCTTGCAGGCACAAAAACGCAAAGACGCCCGCTAAGACATCATCGATCATGATGCCAAAACCACCATGCACCTTGGCATCGAGCCATTTGATCGGCCATGGCTTAAGGATGTCGAAAAAGCGAAACAGCACAAATCCCAGCAGCAACCATTCCCAGCCTGCGGGCGCAGCAGCTAGGGTGATTAACATACCGACAATTTCATCCCACACGATGGCGCCGTGATCATGTACACGCATATCTTTAGAGGCTTTATCACAAATATAAAACCCCACCAGCATCAATAACAGCGTCACACCAAGATACCAAGATAGCGAAAGGTAGCTCATCAGTAGGTAGAGCGGAATGGCCGCCAAACTACCATAGGTTCCCGGGGCTTTAGCCAGTAGACCCGAGCCAAAGCCCAACGCTAAAAAGTGGATAGGATTAGTAAGAGAGAGTCTGCGCAGCAGTGGATCGGTCGAGCGTAACTTCATGATGTAAAATGCTCAAAACTAAAATTGATTGGCTTAAATGTGGCGCCCTCTTTCATCAAACGCAGTTTGTTGCCTGTGGAGATCTGGCCGATTTTAGCAAAAGAGACCCCAGCATGAGCCAGTGATGTTTCTAGGGCGCCGCGCTGTGATTCCGGCACGGTAAAGAGTAATTCATAATCTTCCCCGCCCGTCAAGGCATAGCTAAGCGCTTGCTCATACTCAACCGACTCCCTCATGGCTGCCGACAGCGGTAGCTGATCGACATCGACAATCGCACCCACGTTAGAGTGTTTGAGGATGTGGCCAATATCGGACACCAAACCATCGGATAGATCGATGGCGCTCGAGGCGAGATTCCGCAGCGATTGCCCCGCCAAAACTCTTGGCGTTGGATAGTAATGCCGTTGAATTAAATACTGCGCGGCATCGCCACTCAGCGTTTGCTCGCCCCGTAAAATGGCTAAGCCTAACGCTGAATCACCTAAGGTGCCTGTCACATAGATCCAATCGCCATTGTTCGCCCCACTGCGGGTTAACGCTTTGCCTTTAGGGACTTGGCCATTGATGGTGATGGTGATGGATTTCGGTCCACGCGTGGTGTCGCCCCCCACCAGAGCAACGCCATAATACTCGGCAGCATCATTTAAGCCTTGGCTAAACGCATCGAGCCATGCTTCATCTATGTTAGGCAGGGTAATGGCCAAGGTCATCCATGCAGGCTCAGCGCCCATGGCGGCTAAATCAGATAGATTAACGGCCACCGATTTATAACCTAATGCCTTAGCGGGCATGTCGGCCAAGAAGTGGACATTTTCAACGAGGGTATCGCATGAGATAGCGATAGATTTATGTTCAGCGGGATTAACCAAGGCACAGTCATCGCCAACACTTAATGCTACGTCGCGGCGAGCTTGACCGCGCTCAGCAAAAAAACGCTCAATTACGTTAAACTCTTTCACAGTTTGACAACCATTATAAAGTTAATGTCATACCCCACATCCATGCAGGCGACACCTAGGGAATATTGTTTTTCAAGCTTAGTGATGGTTCAAACTCAATGCATTAAGAGCAAGACTTAAAATCATAAAGTCTAAATCATAAAGCTTGAGCCATAAGGCTTAAAAGCTAAACCAAAGGCTCATCAGGGCGTGCTGCATTGAAACAAATCACTATGGCAACAGGGCTTAGCGAGTATGGTGCTGTTTAAACCACTGGCAAAGCATGACTCGAGTCATAGCCACACCTTGCCAACATCACTCATCAAGGCGCAGAAACAAGCGTGAAAAATCAACAGAACCTAGCGATGATAACAAAAAAAACGGCATCCTAGGACACCGTTTCGACTATCACTTTCTACCGACTATCTTATCGAGAATGCCATTAACAAACTTATGGCCATCTTCGGCACCAAAGGCCTTAGCTAGCTCAATCGCTTCGTTAATCGCAACCTTGAAAGGCACGTCCTTGCGGAAAGTCAGCTCATACGTCGCAAGACGTAATACTGCTTTTTCGATAGGTGAAACCTCATCGAACGGACGCTCAATATGAGGGGTAATTAACTCATCTAACTGGGCGCACTTGATGGTGGTTCCCGATAGCAATTCACGAAAATAGCTAACATCGACACCATCGATTTTTTGCTCAGTGAGAAATTCATGCTCCACATCGGCAATATTATTTCCGCTTAGCTGCCATGAGTAGATAGCTTGTAACGCTAGACGGCGGGCTTTACGGCGCTCTGAAGGTTTCATTCTTGTTCCTAATCTTACAACTGCTGTTCTAGTTCTTGCAGAACATTGACCATTTCAAGCAAACTAAGAGCCGCTTCGCCGCCCTTATTACCCGCTTTAGTACCTGAGCGCTCAATGGCTTGCTCAATGGTATCTGTGGTCAACACACCAAATGAAACAGGAAGATCAAACTCAAGCGCTACCTGAGCCAAACCTTTGTTACATTCGCCTGCAACAAAATCAAAATGGGGAGTACCACCACGGATCACGGCGCCTAGCGCAATGATACCGTCAAATTTACCGCTTGCCGCCACACGACGAGCCGCAAGAGGCAACTCTACAGCGCCAGGCACACGTACAATCGTGATATTGTCATCTGCAACTTGACCAAAGCGCTTTAGCGTATCTAACGCGCCATTAAGCAAACTCTCAACAACAAAGCTGTTGAAGCGTGAGATCACGATGGCAACTTTGGCATTTTTCGATTCGATATTACCTTGAACTACGTTCATTTATCTTACCTAAATTAGCTTTAACAAACCCGGCACGGGAAAAAAGAGGCCGTATAATACCACAGCACACGACGTTGATCCCCATGCAATTTAAACCAAATGAGTTAATTTACTCACATGAGTATTAATCAGCAATATATTCAGTGACTTCTAACCCAAAGCCCGACAGCGAATGGTAACGCTTTGGCGAACTCAGCAGGCGCATTGTGGTGACGCCCACATCGGCCAATATTTGCGAGCCAATGCCCACTTGGCGTGAGGTGCCTTGCCATTGTGCTGGGGCTGCGGCTTCGCCTTTATCTTGAGCCTCAAATGCTTTGACCTTGGCCAAAATTTCACTGCTGTGCTCTTGATGACCCAGTAAGACTAATACGCCGTCTTCATCGGCAATACGCGCCATGGCTTTTTCGAGTGGCCAGCTGCGTTTTTCGTCGCGCTCAGAGTGAAGTAAGTCATTAAAGGTATTTTGCAGGTGTACCCGCACTAAGCTGTTTGGCTTAACGTCACCTTTAATAAGGGCATAGTTAAGTTGATTGTCTATGGTGTCACGGTAGGTGATCATCTCAAACTCACCAAAACGGGTTGGCAATTTGCACTTAGCCTCGCGCACCACTGTGGTCTCTTTGGTATTGCGATATTCGATTAAATCGGCAATGGTTCCTATTTTTAGGCCATGCTTTTCGGCAAAAACCTCAAGATCGGGACGACGCGCCATGGTGCCATCGTCATTAAGAATTTCAACGATAACAGCTGAAGGCTCTAAACCTGCAAGACGGGCAATATCACAGCCCGCTTCGGTGTGACCTGCGCGCACTAAAACGCCACCTTCTTGGGCCATCAGCGGGAAAATATGCCCTGGCTGCACAATATCGGTCGGCTTAGCATCTTTCGCCACAGCCGCTTTAACGGTCACGGCTCTATCTTGAGCAGAAATACCGGTTGTCACCCCTTCAGCAGCTTCAATCGACACGGTAAAGTTAGTCGAAAATTGCGCGTTATTGTTGGCGACCATCAAGGGTAAATTCAGCTGCTGACAGCGTGCTTTCGTCATGGTTTGGCAAATTAAGCCGCGTCCGAAAGTGGCCATAAAGTTGATCGCCTCAGGGGTGACAAGATCTGCCGCCATGATAAGATCGCCTTCGTTTTCTCTATCTTCGTCATCCATCAAGATAACCATTTTGCCTAAACGAATATCTTCGATAATCGCTTCTATGCTATGTAGTGCCATTGTTAGACCTTGAAATGTTCTTCTAGTAATAAATATTTAATCTGCTATTGGCGGGCATTACCAGCCTCTATCTTAAAAAGCCTGAGCGAGCTAACAGATCCATCGTCACTTCTGGGGCTTTGCTAACAGTTTCATCTGCATTATGCCCCGAATACATCATTAAACGCTCTAAATGACGTGCAATCAGATCCACCTCGATATTGACGCTATCGCCAGTTTTTAAGTTGATAAGGGTGGTTTCACCCGCGGTATGCGGCACTATGGTTAATCGAAAACGTTCGCCTTGCACCTCATTCACCGTCAGGCTAACGCCGTCGATAGTAATGGAGCCTTTATGGGCGATATAACGCGCTAAGCCTTGAGGTGGCGTTAACCAAAATTCGATCGCCTTACCACGGTATTGCCTGTCGTCGACGTAAGCGACCCCATCCACATGACCACTCACCATATGACCGCCTAAACGTGTGGTCGGTGTAACGGCTTTTTCTAAATTGACCGCTTGCCCCACTTGATAATGGGCAAAACCGGTTAGCGACACTGTCTCGGCTGAGATATCGGCAACATAACCGTCGCTTAAGCATTCCACCACGGTGAGACACACGCCATTGGTGGCAATGCTATCACCAAGTTTGACATCGCTTAAGTCCAACTTACCACTGGCCACGGTGAGACGAATATCGTCACCACGGCGCTCAATTTTCCTTAGATTTCCTACTGACTCAATGATCCCAGTAAACATCTTTACCTACTTGGTTGTTCTGCACTTGATTAGGAATGTGCACTTAAATTAAATGTAAAACGCGTATCGACACCGACCTTGCGCTCATCAGTTAACACTAACTTAGGCAGTTGCGCCATCTGAGTATAGTCGGGCAACAGGAGTAAATTACGCCCGTGGCCGCCAAGCAATTTAGGCGCTTGGTATAAGACCAACTCATCGGCCAGTTGCTGTGCCATAAAAGCTCCCGCTAAGGTGGCACCAGCTTCGACCATCACGCTATTGCACGTTTGGCCTAAATGCGCCAGCAATGCTGCGAGCGGCACGCGCCCTTCTTGGGCGTCAAGCTGTAAATGGCTCACATGTGGTGGCCATGAGGCCTGTACCGACGGGCTATAAGGCCTGCAAGACACCAATAAGATAGGTGATGGAATGGCCAGTAATGTTGCTTGGCTCCCTAGCCGAGCCTGACTATCGAGCACCACCCGCAATGGCTGCTTTAACAGCTCAGCAGGCAGTGAATCGGCTAGGCTACCGAGCTCTTGATGGCGCACATTCATGCTGGGATCATCTTGCAATACGCTATCGATGCCAGTTAGCACCGCACAATGACGCGCACGCATTCGCTGCACATCGCGGCGGGCATTGGCACCGGTTATCCACTTCGATGTGCCATTGGACAACGCCGTTTTACCGTCTAAACTGGCGGCCAACTTGATGCTCACCCAAGGTAATCCAGTCGCCATACGCTTCATAAAGCCTTGATTCAGCGCGGCCGCCTCATCACGCAGCAGATCGATATCGACCTCTATGCCTGCTTGCTGCAGCATCTTAATCCCCCGGCCAGACACCTGCGGATTAGGATCGGTTACCGCCACCACTACTCGCGCCACTTGCGCATCGATTAATGCCTGTGCACACGGCGGGGTACGACCATAGTGGCTACACGGCTCTAGAGTAACATAGGCGGTTGCTCCTTGGGCTTGCTCGCCAGCCATACGCAGTGCATGCACTTCGGCATGGGGGCCGCCCGCGGCAATATGATAACCTTGGCCGACTACCTTGCCTGCCAAGCTGATAACACAGCCCACGCTAGGGTTGGGTCGAGTGGTATAGCGCCCTTGACGCGCTAACTTAATGGCTTTTGCCATCATTTCAATATCGAATTTTGACCACACCATGTGCCATATCCATGCAATCTAATGATTAATAATCGGTTTATTTGGGCGACTTAGGACTCTGCAGTTTCGCAATGGCGTCACCAAACTCGGACACATCTTCAAAGGCGCGATACACAGAAGCGAAACGGATATAGGCGACTTTGTCGAGGTTGACCAAGTGGTCCATCATCAAGTTACCTATCATCTCAGAGGTGACTTCACGCTCGCCAGTGGCGCGCAGTGTCGACTTAATCTTGCTTAGTGCCTGCTCAATTTCATCCATAGATACCGGACGTTTCTCGACTGCGCGTAACATGCCGCCGCGCAGCTTTTCTTCATCGAATGGCTGGCGACTACCGTCTTGCTTAACCACTCGTGGCATGACTAACTCGGCGCCTTCAAAAGTGGTGAATCTTTCATGGCACTCAAGGCATTCACGGCGACGGCGAACCTGGTGGCCATCGGCAACCAAGCGAGAATCGATCACCTTAGTATCGGTTGCGCTGCAAAACGGACAATACATTGAGCCTCCAGCATAAAAGCACTTAAACAGATCGGTTGGCATACATAAAAAGCCAACTGAGAGATACAAAAATGGCCGCTATAATAGCGGCCATCGAAGTTTACCTGATTTAACCCTTAAGGTTAACCGTAAACGGGGAACTTAGCGCACAAATCAAGTACCTGGTTTTTCACCTGCTCGATAGTAGCTTCGTTGTTGATGTCATCGAGCACATCACACATCCAGTTCGTTAACTCAACCGCTTGCGCTTCTTTGAAGCCACGACGAGTGATCGCTGGCGAGCCAATACGCAGACCCGAGGTCACAAAAGGTGAGCGAGGATCGTTAGGCACTGAGTTTTTGTTCACTGTGATGTTGGCACGACCAAGTGCAGCATCAGCGTCTTTACCTGTGATATCTTTAGCAATCAAATCAAGTAGGAATAGGTGGTTATCGGTACCGCCAGACACTACATCATAACCGCGCTGAATAAAGGTGTTTGCCATCGCTTTCGCGTTAACAACCACTTGCTCTTGGTACGTTTTAAACTCAGGCTCTAATGCTTCTTTGAACGCCACCGCTTTAGCCGCGATAACGTGCATCAATGGGCCACCTTGGCCACCAGGGAATACCGCAGAGTTTAGCTTCTTGTAAATATCTTCATCATCACAAGCCGACAAGATCAAGCCGCCACGTGGGCCAGCCAGAGTCTTATGGGTTGTGGTGGTCACCACGTGTGCATGTGGCAGTGGATTAGGATAGATACCCGCAGCCACTAGACCTGCAACGTGCGCCATATCGACAAACAGGTAAGCACCAACTTTGTTTGCGATTTCGCGGAACTTGCCCCAATCGATAATGCCAGAGTAAGCACTGAAACCGGCGATGATCATCTTAGGTTGATGCTCAACGGCAAGGCGCTCAACTTCGGCGTAATCAATCTTGCCTGTGGTTTCGTCGATACCGTACTGCACGGCATTGTATAATTTACCCGAGAAGCTCACGTGAGAGCCATGGGTCAAGTGACCACCATGGGCAAGGCTCATGCCCAAAACAGTATCGCCGCCTTGAAGTAGTGCCATAAATACCGCTGAGTTAGCTTGTGAGCCAGAGTGAGGCTGAACATTGGCGTAAGTGGCGCCAAATAGCTCTTTGGCGCGAGAAATTGCCAAGTCTTCGGCGATATCCACATACTCACAACCACCATAGTAACGCTTACCTGGGTAGCCTTCGGCATACTTGTTAGTCAGCTGAGAACCTTGCGCTTCTAGAACACGAGGGCTGGTGTAGTTTTCAGAGGCGATTAGCTCGATGTGCTCCTCTTGACGACGAGTTTCATCTTGGATCGCTTGAAACAGTTGTGGATCGAAGTCCGCAATATTCATCTCTTTTTTCAGCATTGGTCACTCCAGCTGTTAAAGTCTTATTTAAGTAGGGTTGCGCGGTATTCTACAGTGCAATTGATCACAATCCCAGCATTAGCAACATGAAATTAGCCGTAATTAAGCCTTAGAAATATTCATCCAAGCCCCCCAGTCGTCCCAATGCCGTAAGTGAGTCGTTGTTTGGCAAGCGGATTCTTTTTAAAAGCATAAAAGTGCTTATTTACAGAGTCTTGAGAAAAAACACTGTTTTCGTTTTAGGATAAACCTTGGGTGGCATAAACCGAAAAATCAGCCCAAAAGCAATTGATGCACACGCCGCCGGCGCCCATCTTCTAAAATACGATTTAAGTTCATACTCGATTGCAGTAGAATTGGCGCCATTGTTTTGTCGGAGAGTAAATTTGTTATGGCACAATTTGTTTATAGCATGCTACGAGTGGGCAAAATTGTCCCACCTAAAAAGCAGATCCTAAAAGATATTTCCTTAAGCTTTTTTCCTGGCGCCAAGATTGGTGTATTGGGTCTTAACGGCTCGGGTAAATCGACCCTACTGCGCATTATGGCCGGCCTAGATACCGACATTGAGGGTGAAGCCCGCCCCATGCAGGACCTTAAAATCGGTTACCTGCCCCAAGAGCCTAAGCTGGATGAACAGCAAACCGTACGTGAAGCGATTGAAGAAGCGGTCAGCGAGGCGAAAAATGCTCTTACCCGCTTAGATGAAGTCTATGCGTTGTACGCCGAGCCCGATGCCGACTTTGATGCGTTAGCCAAAGAACAAGGCCGCCTCGAAGCCATTATTCAAGCGCAAGATGCCCACAACCTCGACAACATCTTAGAGCGCGCCGCAGATGCGCTGCGTCTACCTGATTGGGACACTAAAATTGAAGTCTTATCGGGGGGTGAGCGTCGCCGTGTGGCCTTGTGTCGTTTACTGCTCGAAAAACCCGATATGCTGCTACTCGATGAGCCGACCAACCATTTGGATGCCGAGTCGGTCGCTTGGCTAGAGCGCTTCTTACAAGATTACACCGGCACCGTTGTGGCTATTACCCACGATAGATACTTCCTCGACAACGCCGCAGGTTGGATTTTAGAACTTGACCGTGGCGAAGGGATCCCTTGGGAAGGCAACTACTCTTCTTGGCTTGAGCAAAAAGATGCCCGCCTTAAACAAGAGTCGGCCACCGAAAACGCCCGCCAAAAAACCATTGCCAAAGAACTTGAATGGGTTCGCCAAGGGGCTAAAGGCCGGCAATCTAAGGGCAAGGCCCGTATGGCGCGTTTTGAAGAGCTTAATACTAACGATTACCAAAAGCGAAATGAGACGAACGAACTCTTTATTCCACCTGGGCCTCGCTTGGGTGACAAGGTGATTGAAGTCAACAACCTGACCAAGTCTTATGGCGATCGCGTCCTTATCGACAATTTAAGCTTCTCTGTGCCCAAAGGCGCTATCGTGGGCATTATCGGTGCCAACGGCGCGGGTAAATCGACCCTGTTTAAGATGCTTACCGGCGCCGAGCAGCCTGATAGTGGCAGCATCGAAATTGGTGAGTCGGTGAAGATTGCCTCGGTGGATCAGTTCCGTGATTCGATGAATGATAAAAATACCGTTTGGCAAGAGATCTCCGGCGGCCAAGATATCATGCGGATCAACAACACCGAAATCCCAAGTCGCGCCTATGTGGGTCGCTTTAACTTCCGTGGTGGCGATCAGCAAAAAATTATCGGCACGCTCTCGGGTGGTGAGCGTAACCGAGTTCATTTAGCCAAACTGTTGCAAGCGGGCGGTAACGTACTATTACTCGATGAACCCACCAACGATTTAGACGTAGAAACCTTACGCGCCTTGGAAGAAGCCCTGCTTGAATTCCCTGGTTGCGCCATGGTTATCTCCCATGACCGTTGGTTCCTCGACAGAATCGCTACCCATATTTTAGATTATCGCGACGAAGGTCAAGTCAACTTCTACGAAGGTAACTACACCGAGTACACCACGTGGTTAAAAGAGACCTTAGGCACTGAGGCCATCGAGCCTCATCGCCTAAAATACAAGCGCATCAGCTGATCTCATTTACGTTCGAAATCGCCAGCCCCATGCTAGCGAGCTCAGGTAAATAGGATAACGGCTTAAAGCCACCAAACGGAGACCCTAGGGTCTCCGTTTTCTATTAGCATCAACTTAGGCATATTTAAGGAGCTTATTTTAAATGACGTGTGTTTGAGACTGACATTATAACGCAGAAGTTTAAGGCTTATGTTTAAGGCAGGGATGAACAGACTTAAACGAGGTGAGTTTCATCAGATCTCTGGCTATCCTACAGCTCCTATTGCCCAGAGCTACCCCAACAAATACACACACAGCAATGCAAAATAGTGCTAACATCTCTGGCAACAACTCACAGCCACAAACCGAGAATTCGCGCGCTCAATACGTCCAAACCCCCGCGAGCGCCGACAGAATAAAAGAGAGAGACCTTTGAAGCCCCTGCAATCTATCCATTTGTTTTGGCTGTTATTACTCAGCCACAGTTCGCTTGCCACTCCACTGGCGCCCCAAGACAATACGCCTATCTATGATGGCCCCTATGTGTTTATCGAACCAGGGGCTGCCCAGCCGCAAACGGCGTACTGGATCTGCCACAATCAATTAGCTCAAACCCCGATTAAGCAAGCTAAGCTAAGCCGCCCCAGTGATTGCGCCCAATTGCCTGAGCCCACATTAAATTCCCATGCGACAGCGCTGTTACCCGATACTTATGAAGGGGTAAACAAAGTGATTGCCCTGAGCGATGTTCACGGTCAATACGATGTACTGATTAACTTGCTGCGTCGTCATAAGGTTATCGATAGTCAACTACACTGGGCCGCAGGAGATGCGCACTTGGTGATGACCGGCGATATGTTTGACCGTGGCCATCAGGTCAATGAAGTCTTGTGGTTTATGTATCAACTCGACCAGCAAGCCCAAGCCGCCGGTGGCCAACTGCATCTGTTAATGGGCAATCACGAACAGATGGTGATGCGCGGCGACCTCCGCTATGTGCATCCGCGCTATCAAACCGCCGGCGAACAACTGGGACGCAGTTATGATGCACTCTATGCTAATGACACAGTACTGGGCCAATGGCTTAGGAGTAAGCACACCATAGTCAAAATTAATGACACGCTATTTTTACACGGTGGCATAAGCCAAGAGTGGATCGATCGTAAATTAACCTTAAGCCGTGCCAATGCCTTGTATCGACAACATATCGATAAGTCTAAGCCCGAACTGAAGCAAGATGATTTACTTAACTTTTTATTTTTCGGCAATGGTCCCACTTGGTACCGTGGCTACTTTAAAGCTAACTTCACTCAACAGGAACTAGACAACATCTTGGCCTACTTTAACGTAAAGCGGATTGTGGTGGGCCATACCTCACAATCACAAGTGTTAGGCCTGTTTGATAACCAAGTGATCGCGGTCGATAGTAGCATCAAGCTAGGTGAGTCGGGTGAACTGCTGATTATCGAGGATAATCAATTAATCCGTGGCCACTATGATGGCGCGCGCTCAATATTGTAACTGTGCCTTACTTCTAGCGAGCCGCAGTGAGTAAAACGGTTAGTTGGTATGATAAAAGAGTGGTGTATCTGTCGTTAGGCATTACAGATACATACGCCATACCGCTGTCAATGACGGCGGTATGGCTGGCCAAACTAGACTGAAAAACCTTCCCCTAACCTCAAGCTTTAGTCCCTTGTTGCTGAGCCTCGATAGCCTGCTGTAACTGCGCCTCGACAAAACCTGGTGAAGTCGTGTGACCCGATATTAAGCGGTACATCGCAGGGATCACCAACAGGGTGATAAAGGTGGCGAAAGCCATACCGAAAAACACCACAGTCCCCACCGCAATGCGGCTCTCCGCCCCAGCACCAGTTGACATAATTAAAGGAACAGCACCAATTAAGGTGGTAAATGCGGTCATTAAGATCGGCCGTAAGCGCCGGGCTGAAGCATCGATAATCGCCTGCTCAATATCGCTACCACGATCCCGAAGTTGGTTGGCAAACTCTACGATCAAGATACCGTTTTTGGTCACCATACCGATCAACATGATCATGCCAATTTGGCTATAAATATTCAGTCCTTGGCCCGTAAGGTATAACCCGAGGAAACCACCAAACACCCCCATAGGCACAGTAAACATCACCACCAGTGGATTGATAAAGCTCTCAAATTGCGCCGCCAATACTAAATAAGCCACCAGCAAGGCTAATGCGAACACCACCATCACACTGCTTTGATTCTCTTTAAAATCTTTCGACTCGCCAGTATAACTCACCGAAATGTCACTGGGTAAATGTTCAATCGCCTTGGCATCGAGAAAGTCTAACGCCTCACCTAAGGTATGGCCCTCAGCTAAACTGGCTTTTAGGGTTATGGACTTCAGCTTATTGTTATGGCTCAGTTTATGAGCCGAAGCCACCTCGTCAATAAGCGTTATCGCATCCAGCGAGATCAACTCCCCTGTCGCAGTGCGCATATAGATTTGGCTTAAATCCGCCATGCTGTTAAAGCTGTCTTCATCTCCTCGCAGATAGACATCATATTCTTCACCGCGATCGATAAAAGTAGTTTCGCTGCGCCCACCTAACATCACCTCTAAGGTTTGCGACACTTCGGCGACGCTGACGCCCAATTGTGCGGCGCGCACTTTATCAACAGTCACCAACAACTCTGGCGTTGTTTGCGCATAATCTAAGTCAACACCTTCGAGCATTGGAGACAATTGAGCCTCCTGTTGCATAATACTGGCCCACTTAAACAACTCATCATAATCGGCACCGCCAAGCACAAATTGTACGGGCTCACTGGATTGCCCTCGAAACCCGGGCAAGAGCGGGTACACCATCACATCGGGGATCCCTTTTAATGCTTTAGCGACCACAGCCAATGCTTGCTGCGCATTAACGCTGCGATCTTGCCAGTCTTCCAACTGTATGATCACAAAGCCTGTGTTATCGCCGGCACGGCCACCAAAGGCGGGGGCTTGGATACTAAATGACTTAACTATCCCCTCGCCTAACAGCGGCATTAAACGTTGTTCGACAATATCGACATTGGCAGTCATGCGGTTATAACTGGTGCCTTCAGCCCCTTTAATAAAAGCAAAAATAACGCCGCGATCTTCTTGCGGTGCCAATTGTGCAGGTACCTGCTGCAGCAAGAGACCACTGCCGATAATACACGCTAAGATCACCAGCGGAGCCCCAGCACGCCATTGGACGGCTTGCGCCACACCGCGGCGATAATGCAACTCTAATCGGCTAAAGATCCTGTCCATCAAACGGTTAAAAGCATTAGGTTTAACATTGGCCTTGAGCATTTTACTGCCAAGCACTGGGGTTAATGTGAGTGCCACGATAGACGAGAAGATCACCGACATGGCCAACATGACAGAAAACTCGGTAAATAAGCGCCCGACCATGCCATCCATAAAAGAGATCGGCAAAAACACCATGACTAATACCGCCGTTGTCGCCACCACAGCAAAGCCCACTTCTTGGGCACCTTTGTAAGCGGCCAGCAGTGGCGGTTCGCCTTTTTCGATATGATGGAAGATATTTTCCACCACTACGATGGCATCATCCACCACTAAGCCAATAGAGAGAATAAGTGCCATCAAAGTCAATAAGTTAATTGAAAAGCCGAAATAGTGCGCCGCAATAAAGGAGGAGATAAGGGAAACTGGCACGGTGACGGCAGGAATGAGTGTGGCCCGAGCCTGACCGATAAAGATATACAGCACCAGTATCACCAGCGCCCCCGTAATGTACAAGGTGTTATATACCTCGTTGATGGAGCGATCGATAAAGATGGTCGAGTCATAATCGACCACCAATTGGGTCCCTTCAGGTAAAAACTTTTGCAGCTTATCGACCTCAAGGTGCACTTTTTTAGCGACATCGAGAGGGTTGGCATCTGACTGCGCCACTATGCCTAAACTAAGGTTAGGTACGCCGTCACTCTTAAAGGTGGAGTTTTCATTTTCGGCGCCAATAAACACCGAAGCCACATCTTTAAGGTAAATTGGAGTACCATCGCTTGCCGTACGCACTAACAGGTAGTCAAAATCTTCTGGCTGATGATACAGACGAGCGGTACGAACCGTCATGACGGTGACATCATTGCGCACCTCGCCCCCAGGGCTTTCAATATTTTCATTACGCAGCGCGGTAATAATATCGCTGGTGGTGACGTTACGCCCAGCCATCTGCTCAGGATTAAGCTGCACATACATTACTTTGTATAATCCACCAGAAAGAGTGATGGAGCTGACGCCACTGATCAGGCTAAACCTGTCTTCGAGCACCCGCTGCGCGTAATCGGTCAGCTGAGTACGATCCATGGTCGATGAGCTTAAATTAATGTAAACCGAAGGCTCACCCGAGCCATTATCTTTAGATACAATAGGGTCATTTGCTTCTTCAGGCAGGCGGCGCTGAGCACGGGCCACCGCATCACGTACATCACTGACCCCTTCGGTCAGATCCCAATCAAGATCGAAGGTCACGGTAATACGGGACATGCCATTACGCGTGGTGGAGGTGATCTCATCGATACCACTGATCCCAGTAAGTTCATCTTCGAGCACTGTGGTTATCTGGCTTTCCATAATGGTCGCAGAGGCACCTTCATAGGTGGTCATCACAGTCACCACAGGGCTTTCAACGTCGGGCATCTCCCGCACAGCCAACTTAGAAAAAGAGACCATACCGAACACGCATAATAGCAGGCTCAAAACGATGGCAACCACCGGGCGTTTAACCGAGACATCAGACAATAGCATTAGCCTCGCCCTCCTTGAGTTGCAGGCGTAACCCCCACATCATCACCGCTGGCCAAGGTCTCTTGAGTGCTTAAATGGGCTGAGGCAACCTCCTCAATTTTCAGGCCATCACGCATATTGACTAGCCCCTGCACCACTATCTTATCGCCGCTATTAACGCCTTCACTTATCAGCACTTTATCGTCAATACGTGCACCTAAGGTAACTTGTGTTCGACGCGCAACATTGTCACTGTCGATAATGTAAACAAAACGCTTAGTACCTGAATACTCTAGTGCTTGCACTGGCACGATTGGCTGTTTAATGGGTGCGAAACCAATATTGGCAGACATCAACATACCCGGTTTTAACTTCTGCTGCGGGTTATCGAAATTGACTCGCACCTTAAGGTTTAGGGTCTCTGGGTTGATACGCGGATCGATTGCCACTACGTGGCCCACAAAGCGTTCATCTGGCCAAGCTCGACTCGTTGCGGTGACCGACATGCCGAGTTGTAAACGTGACAGATAGAGTTCGGGGACTTGAATATCCAGTCGCATTGAAGCCAAATCATCTAAGCTGAGCAGCTCGCTCCCCACACTGACCATCTTACCAACACTAAAATCCACCAGCCCGGCCGTCCCCGAAAAAGGTGCGCTGATCAGGTGAAGCTCCAGCTCGGCTTGCGCCACTTGCAAGCGTGCCAAGGCGATATCGACACTGGCTTTTTGGGCATCGATTTCGGTTTGAGTGATAGCGTTATTACCAATAAGCTTTTGGAACTCTGTTAGCTTGCGTTGTTCATCTTGCCAATAGGCTTGCGCCTGAGCCACATTGGCTTTAGCTCGGGTGTGTTCGAGCACCACTAAGGTCTGACCCGCGACTATTGCTTGGTTAGCATCCACATTAATACGAGTGATTTTTCCCGCTACTTCGGCGGCTATCTGCACCGAGCGATTAGCCTCAAGCTTGCCAACTAGTGACAGATGCTGGCTCAACTCCTGCTGGGCAACGACTGATGTCACCACAGGAATGACTCGCATTTTTTTAGCCACTTGCTCACTCCCCTCTGTCGCTTGCGAGTCTAGGCTTGGGCTGAGTATAAATGGGATCAATAAAGCGGCTGATAAACTTAAAATAATAATCGTGCTGGTAGTTAAACGCGGTTTTTTCATTATTGATTATTCGTCGATTAAAAAGTCCATTAGAAAGTGGCTGTCATTTTAAAGGCAAATCATCGTTTATAGGGTAAATCAGTGTAAATGCACGCAAATCAGCACCAAAAAAGCAGCATCAGCAGATCAAATGAGCAACCAAATAGCACAACCAGAAACAAAAGTGGCGCACAATAAAAACAAATGGGTAAATTTCACACAGAAATAACTTGATCCAGCTCACGCTATTGCCATGGTTAAGATATCAAGCGTTGACTCCCCTAGATGACAAATAACAGATAAGACTTGGCTATTTCGAGCGCCAACGCATTCTGCTAGGCTTAGTGAATCCCATACAAGAATAAGACTTTCATAGGATAAGCCGTGACGGTATATTGGCTCGACCCTTCGATGCGCCAACAGGCGTTTATTTTTTACAAGCGTTATATGCCTCATGCCCGACTGCGAAAAAAAGAGCGCCTTGCGGTCAAATATTTCAACGATAATCCTCAACAACCAATAATTGCCGCGGTAAGGTTAAGAGCTATAGGGCCATATCAGTTATTGACCGGCATGTTGGTTCATCCAGACCATCGCAACCAAGGCCTAGCTCATCACCTAATGCGCTCACTGTCGCCTGAGCTCAATACCTGCGCCCATTTTTTATTTGCACTCCCCGAGCTAGAGCCTTTTTATCGCCAACATCAATTTAGCACCGAAGGCGTGTTCCCCGTAGAAATAGCGCAATTACATCGACGTTACCTTAATCAAGGGAAATCCCTCACGCCGATGTACTTTAACAACCAGCCAGATGATTAACTCACCAAATAATTCTCTCTTAATGATGCAATAGACGGATAATTCATCACTGAACAAGAGCCAGTAGCTACAACTAAAGTACTACCTATCGGTGTGCAATCATTAAAGGGAATACAGGGTTATCACTATGGTGGTGCAATCCTTGTGCTATAGTGGCGCAATCATGCTCAATTTCGGAACACTCCTTGAAAAAACTCGCCGTATTTGTCGATGTACAAAATATCTATTACACCTGTAAAGAAGCTTATGGCCGCCAATTTAACTACCGAAAACTCTGGCAACATTTAAGTTATGAAGGCGATATTGTCATCGCTAATGCCTATGCCATCCATCGTGGTGACGATGGCCAGCTGAAATTCCAAGATGCGCTCAAACACATAGGCTTCGATGTGAAACTTAAGCCCTTTATTCAGCGCAGTGATGGCAGTGCTAAAGGCGACTGGGACGTGGGTATTACCATTGATATCATGGAGTCAGCTGATGAGGTTGATAGCATTATTTTGCTTTCAGGTGATGGTGATTTTGCCCTTTTGCTACAACACATCAGCCAAAAATACCGACTGGAAACCCAAGTTTATGGCGTCCCCAAACTGACCGCGAAAGGGCTTATTGATGTGGCGGCACAATTTCATAATATTGATGCAGCCTTGCTGCTTTAAAACTCCGTCTTTTCTATTCGCTGATATCGACGCTAAAGAGAATCATAGATAACACCGCCATTCTACAAATAACCAAACGGGTTATTGACATTGCGCATTAGGGCAGTAGAGTTGTACCGTTTCGACACAAAAAATAGCCAAACCAGTTAGTTCACCTACATTTAGATAACAAATAACTCTTTGAAAGACAAGCGGATAAATTACTTTTTATTAATTTACATTGTTTGCCGTATTTATCGTCATACTCGCCCCCCAGTTGGTCTAGCACTGGCCATTACTTGATCTAAATCACACTTTTAGCCAGGTGAGCTTGTTAGGTTAGGGACAGTCAAACCAGAACGTTTAAATATCAAATTTACATACCTAGGTAACGTTTAAATACGAACCCATAATAAGGAGATTTTAATGGCTGCTAAATTTTTTATCCCATCAGTAAACGCGTTAGGGCAAGGTGCCGTTGACGATGCTATCGGAGATATCAAAACATTAGGCTTTCAACGGGCGCTGATCGTAACCGACAAGCCGCTCATGGATATTGGACTTGTCGGACAAGTAACTGAAAAACTTGGAAGCGCAGGTATCACCTCTACCGTATTTGACGGAGTGCAGCCTAATCCGACACTAGGCAATGTCGAAGCGGGTCTCGCGCTACTTACCGCCAATAAATGTGACTTTGTCATCTCGTTAGGCGGTGGTTCATCTCATGATTGCGCTAAAGGGATCGCCTTAGTGGCAACCAATGGTGGCAGCATTAAAGATTATGAAGGCTTAGACATGTCAACTAAGCCACAATTGCCCTTGGTAGCCATTAACACCACTGCCGGCACCGCCAGTGAAATGACCCGTTTCTGTATTATTACCGATGAAGCGCGCCACATTAAGATGGCCATTGTTGATAAGCACACTACCCCAATCTTATCGGTAAACGATCCAGAGTTAATGCTGCTTAAGCCTGCTGGCCTCACAGCAGCGACAGGGATGGATGCCCTGACTCACGCCGTAGAAGCTTACGTATCAACAGCTGCTAACCCCATTACCGATGCCTGCGCAATCAAGGCTATCGAACTCATTAAGGGTAACTTGGTAGAAGCCGTTGAAAATGGTAAAAGCATCGATGCTCGTGAACAGATGGCTTACGCTCAATTTTTAGCCGGCATGGCATTTAATAATGCAAGCCTAGGTTATGTACACGCAATGGCGCATCAACTAGGGGGCTTCTATGACCTTCCCCATGGTGTGTGTAATGCACTCCTACTGCCTCATGTACAAGCTTATAACGCACAAGTGGCTGCGCCTCGCCTAAAAGATGTAGCTAAAGCTATGGGGGTTAATGTTAATTCGATGAATGATGAACAAGGCGCCCAAGCAGCAATTGATGCGATTAAGGCGCTTTCAGTTGCGGTGAAGATCCCTGAAAATCTCAGCAAGCTCGGTGTTAAAGCAGAAGACATTCCAACCCTTGCCGATAATGCGCTTAAAGATGCTTGTGGTTTTACTAACCCTAAACAAGCGACCCACGCCGAGATTTGTCAGATTTTTGAGCGAGCACTTTAATACTGGCGATGCAAGCCAACGAGGGAACAAGCACCAGAAGAGTGGTGTAGCAAACTAGTTCTTTAGTTTTATTTACGCTAATATCCTTATTAGCTGGCTTTTTCCCTGCAACGATTTTACTTGCTATAAGCGCGCCTCAGTCGACGACTTGGCGCGCTTTTCTATTACCGCGATGTACAAGGTAAGATCAATACAGATAAGGGCAAACAGATAGACACGTCCCCCTAATTTAAGGTCAGCAGCAATTATCGCGATTTAAATCCAAAATAAAACGATTCAATCTGTCAACTTAATGCAATGATTGCTATGGCTATAGCCAAGATGCGGCTTAGATCATCAAGGGAGTCGCAAAAATAAAGCGTGCAAAGTCTGCAAAGACTGTTATTATGCACTCGCTCTGTTGTTCAAGAGTTATTAAAAAAGTAAAAGTAAAAGTAAAACCCTAAGCCAAATCCTCACCCTTTTTGTACTCAGCGTTTCCCTTAGCTTCTCGTCATAATTTAATAATTCAGCTACTCAGCACATCGCNCTATCGCGATACTTTTTAATGAATTTAAATAAGGGACACACAATGTCTAATACAACTACTGGTACTGTAAAATGGTTTAACGAAGATAAAGGTTTTGGCTTTATCTCTCAAGAAAATGGCGGCGCTGACGTGTTCGTTCATTTCCGTGCTATCGCTTCTGACGGTTTCAAGACCCTAGAAGAAGGCCAAAAAGTTTCTTTCGAAGTTGAGCAAGGTCAAAAAGGCCTTCAAGCGGCTAACGTAGTTCCTGCATAAGCAGCTACATTACCCCGCTTAACTGCGAACAAAAGGCGACCTTAGGTCGCCTTTTTTGTATCTGCTTTTCGTGCTGATGCTGATCTCTTATCCCTAAAGATGATAAATAACGTTCCAACAATGTATGCGATTACTATACATACCGATTAAATATAAATGCCTCAAGATACACCTTATGTTGCTCTGTTAGCATGATGTTTTACCGCTCCCGTCACTGTCTTTGAGTTATCAAACACCACTTCACCGTTTTCTGCAGCCCCATATTTGATACAACTCGATTAGCTGTAGCTTTATTAAGCAGTGGTGATGTAAAACACGTAAGACTATAAGAAATGAGACATTGCACAGGTTATGCGTGCTGTAGTCGTGTTACAAAAGATCGACAGTAAGTTATAACCCCAAGTGCTCAATCAGTTTTTTCCATGTATTGAGTCTAATAAACATTGACCGAAAAGAAACGCGATGCCTATGATGGCATTGATATCCATAATTCAGGTAGGTAATTTATGACAGCAATCTCTCATGTTTACAACTACACAGTTCGATGCCCACACATTAAAGATCCTGCTCATCCCACCACATGGCAAAACCATATCGAATTTAACGAATCATGCGAAATAGGCCTCAACCGCATCACTAAATGGCACGATCGCTCCGGTCATCGTATCTTTGAACAAGAAGGGTTTATTGTCAGAGAGGCTGACGGTGAAAGCTCTTATTTTTCGATGAGCAGTGGTCGCCTTAAAGGTAACGGCCATATTTTAGTCACCTTTAAGATCTATATGGATGATTTCACTAAAGATACTTCCGTACAAGAAATCATGGCGCACCTGATCAAAGACTATCAGCAGAGATTATCTAAACTGGACTAACATCAAGGATAGTTCCCTGCTCCCCTATACTACCTCCACCTGCGGAGGTAGTCTATTTTGGCCTATAATACCTATTTCCAACGTGTCCTCCCTCACAGCCTGTCAATTGGATAATCAGCCCATACCTTAATCCACATCCTAGGTTATAAGCTTTCAAGGTTACGATTCGGCAAACATAGCTTTACTGAGTTAGATAAAGGGCTAGAATGGCCGTACTACCTATCGAGATAAGCTCACATGAAAGCCATTATTATCCTAGCGGCGTTGATTAACATCAGCGGCTGCGCCGAATTAAAAAATACAGGCCGCACCATCGGGGATACAACCCGCGATGTCACCACTGAAATCGGCCATACCACTCGTGATGTCACTCGGGCAATTGGTCACGCCTCTCGTGATGCGGTCATTTCGGTTAAAGAAGATCTGAGCAAAGAGGACTAACAAACCTTGGTCACATGCCCGTTAGTAACATCAATCAAATAAGGCGCTTACGATATAAGCGCCAGCTGGTGACACATTAGGCCGCATTGGCGCGCATACCATGAGCCTTAGGCTGACCATGCTCATCGACATTGACAAAAATCAGCTTATCGATGCTTACCACAGGTAATAAGGAGACCTTATTACGCACCTCACAGCGCACCGTGATAGATGTCATCCCCGCACTGATCAACTCCAAACCAAATTCAATGACATCCCCCTGCCTAGCGGGCGTCATGAAGTTAATTTCTGAAATAATCTTGGTCACTATACTTTGGCTGCGCATCTGGCAGGCAGCAAAAATTGCCGCTTCTTCATCTATCCAACTGAGTAATTGGCCACCAAATAGCGTATTTGCTGGATTGAGGTGCTCTGGCTTAACAAAACGTCGGCTGTAGTATTTCATTTATGCTCTCCCATTTTACAAATGACCCACCCTCTTCAGGTAAATCGTTACTCTCATCCAATATCTTTCTTTTATCCTTACTCAACAATCAGGCCAACATATAAATATATTTATAATCAATTGGTTAAAAATATCTCAGTGTTAATGACAGCACCGTTTTGGTGCTAGGTGCACCAAACTCAATCATAACCTCCCACCAAAAAAGCACTTGGCATTCATATAACTGCAATCCGACTGACCCATTTCTGTCATCTCGATAACAGACAATCACCGCGCGTTATCTCAACTGATAACTAATTTTAATCAACATACGGATGATGAAGCGATGATGATAAAAAGAGTAGCGGCGTTGATCTCGTGTAGCCTAGTAACCATGGCCGCCAACAGCGCCGTGCTACCAAGCGTTCAGTCAAACAGTCCCTGGTTTACCGATAGTGCCCAACGAGTTATGGATAAGGCCAACCTAACCACCAAGACCCAAGCTAAGAATGTGATTTTATTTGTCGGCGATGGTATGGGAATTTCAACCCTGACTGCGGCGCGTATCTACCAAGGTCAACAGATCACAGGTAACCAAGGCGGTGAAGAGAACGCCTTAAGCTTCGAGCGGTTCAACCACACGGCATTAGTCAAAACCTATAACACGAACCAACAAACTCCCGATAGTGCTGGCACCATGACCGCTATCGCGACAGGCGTAAAATCTAAAGCTGGCGTACTATCGGTTTCCGATACTAGCTTGCGTGGCAATTGCCTATCATCAAAGGGGAACGAATTAGTGACTTTGGTCGATCTTGCCAATGCCAAAGGCTTATCGACCGGTGTCGTCAGTACTGCGCGCATCACTCATGCCACGCCAGCCGCCACCTACGCCCATAGCCCAGAACGAAATTGGGAAGCCGACAGTAACCTTTCAAACGAAGCCATCGCCAATGATTGTAAAGATATTGCTTATCAGATGGTCATGCGGGACAAAGACCATGCCTTGTCTGTCGCCCTAGGCGGGGGCCGCCGCGCCTTTATCCCCAATACCGTTACCGACGGTGAAAACAAAAACGGTAGCCGCAAAGATGGCCTAGATCTGACCCAAGCGTGGCTCGATAATTTCGATAACGCCGCTTACGTGTGGAATAAAGATGATTTCGATGCCATCGATGTTGCCAACACAGATCACCTGCTAGGGCTATTCAATTCATCACATATGGAATATGAACTCGATCGAGCTAACGATGTGGCTGGTGAGCCCTCTCTCACAGAGATGACAGCCAAATCCATTGAATTACTTAATAAAAATGATAACGGTTACTTGTTGATTGTCGAATCGGGTCGTATCGATCATGCTCACCATGCCGGTAATGCTAAGCGCGCCTTGATGGATGCAGTGGAACTGTCCAATGCGGTCCAAGCCGCCTATGACAACACCAACCCAGAAGAGACCCTCATTTTGGTCACTGCCGACCACAGCCATGTATTCACCATCGCAGGCTACCCTAAACGCGGCAACCCTATCTTGGGGCTAGTACATGATGTAGATGGCAATTTATCAACCGCCTTAGACGGCAAGCCCTACACCACACTGGGGTACACCAACGGCCCTGGCGCCGTTATTGGTCAACGTGATGATTTAACTTCCGTTGATACCCAGCAAAACGACTTTATGCAGCAAGCACTCATTCCTATGGGCAGCGAAACTCACGCCGGTGAAGATATTAGCCTACACGCCACGGGGCCGGGGGCTAACTTGGTTAAAGGCGTAATGGAGCAAAATGTCATTTTCCATATTATCAACCAAGCCCAATCGCTTGGCGGTACTAAGTATTAATTTAGGAGCTATAACCATGAACAACACATTACTGGTACTGTCTATCGCCGCCATTTTGGGACTAACCGCCTGTGGTAGCGATGGTGACAATGGCATAAACGGCACCGATGGTTCGGCTGGTACAAATGGTCAAAACGGTAAAGATTGGAGCGCAGCGAACCAATGGTATATCGATGGCCAAACTAGAGTCACCCAAGCCGCTGACTATACGCCTAATACTGATGCTGGTGCCGCCAAGAACATCATCTTATTCGTGGGTGATGGTATGGGGGTATCGACTGTCACCGCCGCGCGCATTTTAGAAGGCCAACTAAATGGTGCCACTGGGGAGGAGAACTCACTCTCTTTTGAAACCCTACCCCACCTTGGCTTAGCTAAAACCTATAACGTCGATGGCCAAACTCCCGACTCGGCAGGCACAATGACGGCGATGATCACTGGCGTGAAAACCGATGTAGGGGTTATTTCTCAAGCCGAAGGTGTCACGCGCGGTAACTGCGCATCGACATCAGGACAAAATCTCATGACGGCACTGGAATTAGCCTCGATAGCGGGACTGTCTACGGGCGTAGTGTCAACGGCGCGTATTACTCATGCGACCCCCGCCGCAACCTATGCCCACGTGCCCGAGCGAGATTGGGAAGCAGACAGCAACCTACCCGCCGAAGCTGTCGCCAATGGTTGTAAAGACATTGCCGCGCAGCTATTAGATTTTAACCAAGGCAAAGGGGTCAATGTCGTCATGGGCGGCGGACGGCGTGCGTTTATCCCCAACACTGTGGTCGATGCCACAGGCAAAGCGGGTAAACGCAACGATGGCCGAGACTTAACCGCCGAGTGGTTAAGTCTCTACCCTAACGCTAAATATGTCAGCGATCGAGACGGTTTCATTAACTTAGATCCCGCCAGTACCGACCACCTGCTTGGGCTGTTTAACTCATCTCACATGGAATATGACTATGATCGAGTCGAAACCAGCGTACGAGGCGAGCCGTCATTGGCGGAGATGACCGCAAAAAGCATCGATATTCTCAGCAAAAATAATCAAGGCTTTGTATTAATCGTTGAAGCTGGCCGTATCGACCATGCACACCATGCAGGTAATGCTGCACGGGCGCTACACGACACCATTGCCTTGTCAGAGGCCGTTCGTGTCGCCATGGAAAAAACGTCGGCAAACGATACCTTGTTGATGGTAACGGCTGATCATAGCCACGTATTTACCATTGCCGGTTACCCTACCCGCGGCAACCCTATTTTAGGCTTAGTAAAAAGTAACGATGCCAACGGTTTGCCATCGGCAACTAATGCCACCGATGCCAACGGAATGCCTTACACCACTGTCGGTTACGCCAACGGTTTAGGCTTCGCATCGCTAGCAACCGGAGGTGATGAGCGTTACAACACCGCCGCGCTGGCCGGGCGAGTCGATCTGAATTACACCGATCCCCAAAGCGCGGGCTTTCATCAAGAGGCGTTAGTACCGCTAAGCAGTGAAACCCACGCAGGTGAAGATGTGGCAATATTTGCTCGCGGTCCTGGTGCAAGCCTAATTGAGGGAACCGTAGAGCAAAATCATCTCTTTCACGTGATGAATTACGCTGGCGACTTAGTCAATAAGGCTAATGCCGCCGTGCAGTAAGCAGCTGCAAGCACTGCAGCCTATGAGTGAAGAGCAACAAGAGTGATCTTGTGTTATGTCCTAGGCTGCGGTTTATTAATTACAACTCACTGATTGCATATAATAAGACTAAGGAGTCTTCGATGTATTGCCACCCTCAACCGCTCATGAAGCCGATAAGCAGTGCAATAACTATGTCTCTACTGTGCGTGTTCCTGCTTATGTGCAATAGCACTTACGCCACTCAAGTAATAGCATCATCAAAGATAGGGGCGAATATCGCAACTGACATGGATGAGCCATGTGATACCGCGATCAGCGGCAGTCAATTTCAAGCAAGCTATCAGATCACTACTACAGATCATCATACCAATACGCAGCAGCACACAGGGTTAATTCTGACTCGTTTTAACGACAACATCCTCTACCAACATAACCAAGTCAGCTTTGAAGCCTGGCATAAAAATGGGGAATATGTGCGTTATTTCCCCGCCGAAAAACGCTCGATTAGCTATCGCCGTGGCGATCTGCTCGCACTGAACATCGCCAGTGATATCGACAGACAATTTCACCTTATCGCCCCCCATACCCTAGCGCAGCTCTCCCTCGTGGACAGTAGCCAAGGCCAATGCTACGCACAGCAGCAATATCGCAATGCTCATAACAAGAATGAGGCCGAGCCATTCGTCAGCATTGACTGGTTACCACAGCTATCACTGCCTAAGTCGTTGACAATCGATACTGGAGATCAGCGCATAAGCTATCAATTGACGACACTAAAAGCGATTAATGGTGATAGTTTTAATCGACTTATCGCTGACTATCAAGATCTTGACTTTGCCGATGTGGGTGACAGCGAGTCCGATCCCTTTATCGCTAAAATGATCACTCAAGGATTTATTCAGCACGGCAGCTCTGGGTTTTATTCGGCAGATGGCGAAAAACTTCAGCCGACAAGCGGCGGCCACCATCATTAGCGTGGGCAAATAGCCTTTATAGCGTTAGCCACAAGCCAGCCCATGGGTGGCTTGTGGCTAACGACCCTAGTTTAAAGCAGGGCTTTAAGTGCCTTAATAAAGGTATCGATATCATTGCGGCTAATATCAGCATGGGTCACTAAGCGCATCACCGAACCAGGGCTTAGTAATATCCCTTGTTTTTTTAATATCTTAGCAATAGCGGTAATGTCGAGTTTATCGCTGACTTTAGCAAACACCATATTCGTCTGCACCTCGGCGACATTCACCTCAAACTCTGCCACGCCCTGAAGCTGCTCGGCAAGATAATGGGCATTGTCATGATCTATCGCTAAACGCTCGACTTGCTCGTTAAGTGCCAGCTCTGCGGCAGCGGCCAATATCCCAGCTTGACGCATGCCACCACCGAGCATTTTACGCCAACGCCGCGCCTTGTTAATTAAACGCTCATCACCCAACAACAGCGAGCCCACTGGCGCACATAAGCCTTTTGACAAGCAGATAGACACTGAATCAAAATACTGGGTAAGTTCACTTATCGCTACGCCTTGGGCCACTGCCGCATTGGCAATCCGAGCACCATCGAGATGGATTTTAAGACGATGGTTGAATGCTAGCGCTTGGGCATCTGCCAGATATTGTGCCGACAACACCTTGCCACCAATGGTGTTTTCTAAGCTAAGCAGGCGGGTTTTAGCAAAATGAATATCGTCGGGTTTGATGGCCGCTTCAATGTCGCTCAGCAATATAGAGCCATCGGCCTGATTGGCTAATGGCTGCGGTTGCACACTGCCAAGTACTGCGGCGCCACCCCCTTCAAATTTATAGTTGTGCGCCTGTTGCCCACAAATGTATTCGTCACCCCGTTCACAATGCGACATCAGCGCCAGCAAATTGGCTTGAGTGCCCGACGAGGTAAACAGGGCGCCATCGAAACCAAAGCGTTCTGCCGCCATCGCTTCTAATCGGTTAACCGTGGGATCGTCTCCATAGACATCATCGCCAACCTCGGCGCTGGCCATCGCTTTACGCATCGCCACAGTTGGTTGAGTTACCGTATCACTGCGAAAATCTATCATTATTCCCCTATCCTATCGCTACACAATACACAGTGCAGGCATCTTACTCCTCGGCTTAAATCCTCGCCAGCATAGGAGAGGATTTTTTATTGAAACAGAACCTTATTGGAAAAACGTCATAAAACCATCTTTTAATTAAAAACCAGAGCCTGTAAAGATCCTGTATAGTGGGTGGTTACACAAAGCGCTTTAATTTGTTAGCCCTAAAATGGGACCGATATCTTTAGCAACACCTAACCGCGATGAAGATCCATGATCCATGGCATAAAAATCCCTAAGTGAAAAACAAATGTAAACCGAGTAAGATACCGCGCTAAATCAATAACAACATCTAACGAGCCCACAGTTAAAGATTAATAAAACTAATCAAAATCCATAAAAAATATCGTTGTCAATTTGCCTTGTCATCAGGCAAAATCCGGCTCCATTTGATCAACGAGAGCAACAAATGCAACAAGCTGAATTTATCACCATACTTTGGTTTATTGGCATCATCGCCGAAGCCATGACCGGTGCACTCTGTGCTGGGCGCAAACAAATGGATCTGTTTGGCGTGGTGATCATCGGCTGTGCAACCGCCATTGGCGGCGGGACACTCAGAGATATGCTACTGGGTAACTACCCATTAATCTGGGTCGAAAATGTGCACTACTTGGTCGCTATCGCCTTTGCCTCGCTACTCACAGTGATCATTGCACCTGTGATGCGCTATTTATCCAAATTATTTTTAACCATAGATGCTCTCGGCTTAGCCGTGTTTTCAATCATTGGCGCGCAGAAAACCTTAATGCTGGGTTTTAGCCCAGTAATGGCAGTTGTGATGGGCGTAGTCACTGGGGTATTTGGCAGCGTGATCAGAGATATTTTATGTAACCAAGTACCATTGGTGTTCCAAAAAGAGCTCTATGCCTTAGTGGCCTTGCTCACGGCGAGTCTGTATATCGTCCTAGAGCATTATGCGGTAGCCAGTTGGCTTAATTTAGCCCTATCACTGACTTTTGGTTTTGGCTTTAGAATGCTAGCCATTCGCTATCACTGGAGCATGCCAAAATTTAACTACCAATATCATCAAGATAATGAAGTGGGCTAAGTTTAAAAAAAGCCTCGATACCCGCAGTACAATATAAGGGCTCGAGGCTTTAACTTATCGCTATTTCGCTTACCTATGTTTAGTTTACTGATATAAAGTAAGCAGGTTAGCCATGATGAACCTATCTAAGCTGTAAACTTACTGGCGAATACCTTCAACCACTAAATCTAAAGTAACATGACTAGAGGCTGGCCCTAAGTCCATCTTAATATTGTAATCTTTTAGCGCGAGTTCAGTTTTGCCAACAAAGCCAACACGATAACCACCCCAAGGGTCTTTACCTTCACCCACCAAATGGGCGTCGATAGCCACATCTTTAGTCACACCGTTAAGATTCAACTGCCCCTTAAGTACAAACTCGCCATCACCTTGTGGCTCCACAGAGGTCGATGTAAAGGTAGCTTTAGGGAACTTAGCCACATTTAAAAAATCACTACTACGCAGATGCTTATCGCGCTCAGCATGATTAGAGTCGATACTGGCAGTATTGATAGTGACGTTGACCTTAGAGGCGCCAATATCGCTGTTATCGAAACTAAAATCACCTGAAAAGTCATTAAAACGCCCCACCACAAAGCTGTAACCTAGGTGGCTCACACTAAACTGCACTGAGGCATGGGCGCCTTGCGTGTCGATAATATAATCGGCGGCATTTACTTGGGCCGACATCATAAGTGCACCTGCAATAACGCTGCTTAGCATACCCTGTTTCATTTTATCTCCTTAAATGTAGTCATTCTGATTAATGTAGAGTCTTTATCTATTAGATGATGTTTAATCGCCCCTAGGGCGTGAACAATAACCAAGCCAATAAGGCTGTAGGCCAAATATTGATGCACCACGCCAGCTATATCGGCTTGGTCTGCAAATAACTCCCCCATACTGGGCAGTTGCCATAGCTCAAATACCCATATGCCACGCCCATCAGCGGTAGAGATCAAATAACCACTGACAAAGATCCCCATTAATAAGAGATACAACAGGCCATGCACCCAGGCGCCCAATCGCTTTTCCCACCGCTGGTGTTGAGCCAATGGCTGAGGTTTAGGGTTACCCCAGCGCCACAATAAGCGAACAATAGTGGCAAGCAGCAACAGGATCCCTATGCTCTTATGTAGTGCTGGGGCCGTTTGGTACCAACTACTGTAATAAGTGAGCCCCACCATCCAGTAACCCAACCCAAACAGACCAATCACAGCTACAGCCGATAGCCAATGCAACACCATGCTGACGACACCATAACGACTCTGCGTATTCCTAATCATGGATTAATCCTGTCTATTGATTCTGTTTTTGATATTACTTTCGATTTAGAAAGAGTAATAGCGCGTAATTTAGCCAATAACGTTCTATTTTTTAGAATTAGCAGATAATCCCCAGATAAATCGGCTCAAACGAGGCAAACTTTTGCCGAAAACAATTGCGATTAAAGTCACTCTCGCTACTGGTAACGCCCAAAATCAGTATTAAAAAGCAGCGTTTTTGATAAAAAAAAACCACTTCGAACACTAACTGACCATGCGATTAAATTTATCTAAAAAAGCACTTGCAGTAAAAATATCATCGCTATATTATACGCGCACTCCAAACGAGACGGGTTACAAACACCTGGTTTGAAGTAGTTAACTAACACTTAGTTTAGTTGCCCGAATAGCTCAGTCGGTAGAGCAGAGGATTGAAAATCCTCGTGTCCCTGGTTCGATTCCGGGTTCGGGCACCACTATTTAGATGTAACAGTTAAGCCGGCATAGCTCAGTTGGTAGAGCAACTGACTTGTAATCAGTAGGTCCCGAGTTCGACTCTTGGTGCCGGCACCATAAAAATAAAAAAACCACTCTTTGAGTGGTTTTTTTATGCCTAAAATTTACCATCACCTTATCAACAAGCGGTATTGATTAAGCCAAGCTTACCATGTACGTCATTATCTCTGGCCCTTACTTAGGCGAAAGACAAACGTCATGGTTCCAAGCCCAAGCCATCATCTGTCACGCAATACCAACCTGTTCTTGAATGGCTTTAAATAAGCAAAAGATAGCGCCTTGTTATCAATAAAAATAGCGCATAAAAAAAGGAGCCTGCGCTCCTTTTGATAATCATGTTATTCGATCACTGGCTCACTTCCAGCTTTTTATCTTATGGCCTTTCAAGGCATAAAACAGAATAAACAGATAACAAGGTAACATCACCATATAGCCGCCTTGCAATCCCAAAGAGGTGGCTGAGCTGGTTATCCCCCAGAATAAGGGACCAAACGCACCACCGGCAATCCCCATCACCAGTAACGCAGAGCCTGTACTGGTCAACTTACCCATACCCGACAACGCCAAAGGCCACACCGCAGGCCACACTATAGCGTTAGCTAAACCTAAAAAGGCGATCATCAACAAGGTGTCGGGCAGCATGACTCCACCTAGAGGCACCAATAGGGTGTTGGCTATCACGTAGGACTCATTACTCCCCAATAAAATGCCCAATGTCAGCAAGATACCTAATACCGCCGAGAGGGTTAAGGCCGTGGGTTGAGAGATAAAGCGCGGAATAGTTAATATACCTAAGATATAACCTAACACCATGCAGATCATGGTATATGAAGTCATGACACCATATTTTTCGATCCCTAAGCTTAAGGCAAAAATACCTATGGTATCGCCAGCAATGACCTCAACCGCGACATAGAAAAATAGCGCAACCACACCTAAAGCAAGATTAGGGTGCGATAACGCTTCGCGAGTGTGCCCTTTACCGCTTAAGGTTTCATCATCTTCCTTAGCCAGCTCAGGTAATGGCGACTTCTTTACTAAAATGGCTAAAAAGCCGATAAATAACGCCATTCCCATATAGGGATACACTAGGCTATTAGCCATTTCATCAATTTGCACTTGGGTAAG
The DNA here is from genome assembly GCF_900380485.1 of Shewanella algidipiscicola. Taxonomy (NCBI): domain Bacteria; kingdom Pseudomonadati; phylum Pseudomonadota; class Gammaproteobacteria; order Alteromonadales; family Shewanellaceae; genus Shewanella; species Shewanella algidipiscicola. The sequence goes on from NZ_OXJV01000001.1 coordinate 1,137,140, forward strand.
CTCTATGCCGACGCGATCACTAAAGCTGTCTAAAATGAGTGCGGTAAACACCATAGGGGCAATCACACCCGCGCCTTTATTTAAAATCCCCATTACACTAACGCGCGCTGCTGCCGATTCTTCTGGACCAATTCTTACCACATAGGGGTTTACCGCTGTTTGCAGTAAAGTTTGCCCTGTCCCCATCACTAACTGAGCCAATAAAAACAGCGCAAATATTTGTGTTTTAGCCGCGGGAATAAAGAGTAAGCCCGCCAACATCATGATCCCCATACCTAAAGCCATACCACTCTTATAGCCTACTTTGCGGATCACCCATGCCGAGGGTAAGGCAGTAAATGTCACTGCAATATAAAAAGAGAAGAGGATTAACGACGCTTGTAGGGGGGAGAGTTGTAGGATCTGTTTGAGGTAAGGCATCAGCGACCCATTTAACCACGTCGCAAAACCCAAGATAAAAAACAGTCCTGCGACAATCGCCATCGGGATCACGCTGCTGCGCTTATTTTCGCTATTTAATGTCATTTCCATAAGCCAAGTTTCTTATAGTAATTAATATATTGGTATGGGGTTAACCTATACCGGCTCAGTATTGATAATGGTACTCATGACAATGGCGACGCTTATTCAACTAGACTCTTTGCCACCTTGTTTCACTGATGTTAAAACATAAAGCCAAAAAAGACAACGCTGTCATTTTGGGTTTTTATTAAATAAAACGCTAACCTCAAGATTTAACTGGTTAAAGACAATCAAACCATACAGTAGTAAAAATTAGACCTTAATAAATATGTCACGCTTATACATCCAAAAAAGCAACAACCACTGTACCAACAACAAGGCTAGCGTGGCGGCTAATATCTGCGCATTAATGGGTAAAGCATCAACAAGCCCACCAAAGAGACTGCGGGCTATATAGTCCCATTTCACCAAACTAGAAGCTAAATAGATGATGATGGCGTTACAGCCGATGACCACGAAAACATAAACCAACTTATACCATTTCAGCACATCCACCAGCGCATAAAATACGCCAAGTAACAATAAACTCCAGCCCGTTGTGACCAGTACAAATGAACTGGTCCACAGATCTTTATTTACCGGCAAAAAGCCATCACACCACCAGCCTAAAGTTAATACGCTAACGCCAATCAGCAGCAACAGCGCCACTTTAGCCCACTCTCCTTTGGGGTGCGTTTTAACAATAAAGTGCCCGGTAAACACCCCAGCAAGGGCGTTAATCACCGCGGGTAAAGTGGATAGTATCCCTTCGGGATCCGTTGCTCGTCCTTGGTAGGTGATCCCGGGGAGAAAATGGCTATCGACATAGGCATTAATCGAGCCCGCCATCGATAAATCACCTGCCCCGCTACCCGGTACTGGCAGCAGTAATTGCATCGCCCCGTAGCCAATCAGCAACCCCAACGCCACGATAATTTGAGTACGCAAACTGGTATGCCACACTAAGATGGCGGCAAAAAACCAGGCAAAGGCAATGCGGCCAAGTACACTGGCATAGCGCACATCGTCTAAAGCTGCCGGCACCCCGACACCCCAACCATGGTTATAAAGCACACCCAAAAATAACAGTAATAACAAACGTTTTACTGCGTGACGATACACAGGCCAGCGAGCAGACCAAGGCAAAACATCAAGCCGCTTGGGCGATAATCCAAGCGCAACGCCCGAGAGGAAAATAAACAGCGGGAAAATCAAATCATAAAAGGTAAACCCGTGCCATTGGCTGTGCTGCATCTGAGCATCGGCAATGCGCCAACCTTGCCAGCTGGTCAAAGCGAAGAGGCCGGCAAACAGGGCTTCACCGCCTAAGATCCAAAACATGTCGAAGCCACGTAAGGCATCGAGTGACATTAATCTCGGCTTAACCATCTTGGCCTGCTCGGCTTGCATCGGCATACTTCCTATGATGTTTATAAAGATGATGTAGTTGAGCTATCACTAAATAGCGCAAGGCCCTAAAAGTCATGCTTTTAGGGCCTGTTATTGATTCAAATGCGTTAACCTTGATACACCAAGTGCCCTGCAATATAGGTTTGTTGCACCTTATGCTGGTCTAACAGTACCAGATCGGCCTTGGCGCCAATACTCAGCTGCCCCCGCTGCGCCTGATGTCCAATAAACTGCGCCGGATAGAGAGCCGCCATGCGCAGCGCTTCATCGAGTGATAATCCGAGTAAGTTGACGCTATTATTCACCGCTCCCATCATATCAAGTACACAGCCCGCCAGTTCACCTGTCACCGCATTTAAACGCGAACCTTGGCGAACCACCTGCGTGCCAAATAGTTCGAAACTGGCATCTTGCGCCATACCGACAGGCGGCATGGCGTCGGTCACTAGCATCACCTTACCTTTAGGTTTCGCGTAAATAGCCACTTTAGCGGCAGCGCTATGTACATGGTGACCATCGACAATCAACCCGCACCAGGCGTCACGACTCTCGATGGCGGCGCCGACCATACCTGGCTCCCGCGACCCCATTGGTGACATGGCATTAAATAGGTGAGTAAAGCCGGTGGCTCCGGCCGCCAAGGCTGCTACTACCGTGTCATAATCGGCGTTAGAATGGCCTAAGCAGACCTTAACTCCTTGTGCGACTAATGCCTCAATCACTTCGGTGGAGACATTTTCAGGCGCGAGCGTCACGACTTTGGTGCCTAAATCGTTGCGGCTAAAGATGGCTAATTCCGCATCAGAAATACGCCTAATATGCGATTGCGGATGTACCCCTTTTTTGGGCACCGACAAGTGCGGGCCCTCAAAATGCACCCCTAGTACACCATGGCAGCCTTGAGCTATCGATTGGGCAACAGCATCGGCAGCCCGCTGCATCATCTCTACCTTATCGGTGATCAGGGTGGGTAAAAATCCTGTGGTGCCAAACTGCGCGTGAGCCCGGCCTATGGTGTTAATACATTCAACACTAGGATCGGCATTAAACAGTGCTCCACCGCCGCCGTTCACCTGTATATCGATAAACCCAGGCACTAAGGTGCCTGTCAGTTTAATGGGCTCAACGCCCGATACCGTATCAAATGCGCGGATATGACCATCTTCTAGCGTGATGGGCAGCTGATGATGAAACTGTTCACCATCAAAGAGTCGATCTGCTATTAAGGTTTGTTGCATAACTAATATCCCCTGAAGGCGTTAACGCTGGCGGCGTGCAATAGTTAACGTGTGATAGATTGTACAGCCACCTGCTGACGGGCATAGTAAGCGGCACCAAATTCTGGCGGCGCGATCACCGGCGCTATGTTGGCCACAACATCGCTATCCAACCAAGGGGCTAACGGTTCGGCTAAGCCACCAATCATTGAAAAACGCGGCGGATTAAGCTCAAACAATTTATGGGCTAGCTGACTCAAATAAGCGGCGCCTTCGACCACAATCGATTTGGCAACCTCATCATTGTCATTGTCATTGGCACAGGTTAACACCGTCCGTGCCAGCGTGGCATAGCAGCTGGAGGATTGTCCGGCTAAATGCGCCACGATCCCCATGGCATCGTGCACCTTAAAATGTGTCAGCAAACGCTCAGTTAGCGCCGTGGGCGGCGCGAATCCATCGAGGTGTAACAGCACTTGTTCGGCCGCTTTCAGCCCTAACCAAGCACCGCTGCCCTTATCACCTAACATAAAGCCATGGCCACCTAGGCAACAAGATTGCTCACCGACATGGGCATAGCCACACGACCCCGTACCTGTGATGATAACCGCACCATCGCCTCCATTATGGGCGCCAATGCAGGCGGCGTGTAGATCGGTTGTGACATACATCTGCGCAAAGGGATGCTGCCAGTTTACTACTTGCTGGTATAGGTGCGGCACATTAACCCCAGCCAGTCCTAATCCGGCAATGAGCTGACGGCTATCGCTTAAGGCTAATCCTGCATCGGTTAACGCCAGCGCGGTCGATTGTTGAATCGACTCAAAGGTTTGCGATAAACCATGAAGTGGATTAGCGCGCCCTGCAACGCCGCTGCCTAAAATACGATTGTCTGCAGCATAGATGGTCGCACGGCATTTACTTCCCCCACCATCTATACCTATGTATAAGGGCGTATCCTTCGTCTGATTCAATCCCATTACGGACCTCTTTTACCGTGTTAATATCCAAAATTACCGTTAATCGAAACCATAACTTTGGGTCGCTACTGCAAGTTAATACAATGTTACAACAACGATGACAGCGTTGTCATTTGTTTTATTGCTATCGATACACAACTAACATGCCACCTAGCATCGAATCGATAATTGCTCTTGATAATGCAAGCTTCGCATCGAAAACTGAAGTAACTGCCCATAAAAAAGGCTCAGTCATGCCAATGCTTGTTGATGGAAATCATGAAAAAGAGTGACCCTGATAGTAGGTTGTCACTCTCAAATTCCAGCTGATTAATTGACCCTGAGCATGCGCCCTTTACGCTGCCCATCCGCCGCCACGCCTCTGACCTCGACTTTGCCCTCAACCTCGACTTGTTGAGTATAAGGTTGCCACTGACCTCCATTAAGTCGGTATTCGGCCTGCAAACCAGGATAGAAGTGGTTAATCTGCAACATGCCACCTTCAATACGTGCCCCTAGGGTCGGTACTCGATAGGCAATATTGGCCATATCAAGTTTTTGCAACTCTTTATGACCAAGCGTGTTGGCAAAAACCTGCCATTGAGCCTGCTGCTTGGCGCGCATATCATCAGTAAAGAAGTCGCTATCTTGATGATAGACAACCCCTTGGTGCTGATACGGCACTTCCCAGTCGGCTTGATGCCAAGCACGCTCGGCCAGTGCTAATAAACGTGGAAAAATCATATATTCGGCAACATCGTCACTGCGAATAGTCTCGCTCCATATTTGCCCTTGAAGGCCACGAAATGTCACCCCGCGGGCTAAGGGACCGCTGAGGCGTTGCCCTTGCTCATTAAGTTTAATGGTGTCGTCCGCGGTAAAGGGTTGGCCTTCGATATTGGTCCACTGCTCAGCATTAGCGGGTAGGTTATCGGGCATAAAGCTAAAAATCTTGCGCTCGTTGGTATTACGACTTGCCCAGTAATAGCCATGCTCTTTCGGATCGGCCTCATAAGGAAAATCAAAATAGAGCACCTCAGGATTACTCAGCACAGTATCCCATTGTAAATTAGCTTGTTTGTGTGCACGCTTAAAACCGTCATAGGAGATCACATCCCAAATATTGCTCTGGATATTAGCCGGCATCCGCTCTGGGCGAGTGTGACTCATGCCATCGCTCCACCCCGCGGCCTCTATGCCTTTTTCAGCCAGAATATTGGCGACGCGCTCGATAAAATAGGCGCCATAATCTTGCTCACTGGCCACGCCTTTATCGTTATTGTGTAAAAACGCTTGGCATACTGGCGACTCAATCCAAGCGCCTGCCGTTTCATCGGCGCCAATATGGTAGACGGTCAATGGCTGGCCTGCCTGCTGGTGTAGCAGGGCTATCTCATCGACCACTTTGCCGACAAAATCGAATGAAGATTCCAGACACACGTTAAGCGTATTATCGTCATAATATTGGATTGAGGCGTATTGTGTGGTGTCCTGGGGATCGATTAAACGATATTGATTCGCCGCCGCAATATCACCCTTTGCCAACAACTTACGATAGCGCGCCTCCATCGACTTAATGGCAGCGCGCGAATGTCCTGGCATATCCATCGAGGGGATCACTTGGATTTGGCGCGCGTTAGCATATTTAAGGATATCGATATAATCGGCTTTAGTGTAATAACCATTAACAGCGCTCGCGGCGTCGGGGCCACTGCCCAGCTGCGGTAACAGACAGCGATTTTCCTGCAAATCGTGGCAACGTTTGCTGCCAATGTCGGTTAATTCGGGCAGGCCATCAATCTCTAATCGCCAGCCTTCGTCATCGGCCATATGCAGGTGCAGCTTGTTAAGCTTATAGGCTGCCATCTGATCGAGCAGATCTAAGATAAACTGCTTGCTGTGAAAGTTACGCGCCACATCGACATGCATGCCTCTATAGGCATATCTTGGCTCATCTTCAATCTGCATGGTATTTACGCTAAGCGTATTCACATCGATAAGGCTAGTGAGCGAAGCGATACCATAGGCGTATCCGGCATCATCGCCAGCGCGGATCGTAATGTTATCAGGTGTGATGGAGAGTTGATAACCGCCTGCCATAAGTGGTTTCGTTAAGGGGCGTAACGTCAACGATATCCCCTGCTTTTGCTCGGTAACACCAAGGCGCTCAAGGCGTGCCAATGCAGCATCAATTGCGCTACGCTTGACCTCTGTAGCTGATAACTTATAGCCAGAACTGAGTGACACCGCTGGTGCAGCACTGTCGATAATTTGCGATTTAGGTGTAGGAATTATGGTGTTAATAGCAAGTGTCGGCTCCGGCTGCACCTGGGCATTGGCCTCAAATAACACCTCAGCCTTGGCCCATTTAAGCGTATCGGTATCACTGCGCTTATATTGAGTTTGCTCACTGACAAATGCCACGGCGTAGGGGCGCGTCTCCATGCCAGTATCAGGATCGATACCCAAGCGAGTGCTGGCAATCACCTCAGGCTCAAGTCCAGGCGCCACAACATAGTAATTAGGCATGGCATCCGTTTCAGATAATTGCCATAACTCCCCGATAAAATCCACAGTGTATGTTTGCCCGGCCTCAAAACCGGCAAACTGCTCGGTGGGGGTAATTTTATGTAGATCACCTTTGACATGGGTAATAACAAACTCAGGTAATAACTCGGGCGATTGCTCTGGTGATAACACCGCCTTAACGGGCCGCAGTTGGCTGTAATAAATCGCCCAATCGCGCGCTTTAAAATCAATTGCCGATGTAAAAGTGATTTGCGCGGCAAAACAGCGTCCATCGACACCACTACTGGTGCATTGCTGTGGATAGTTCGTCAGCGTTGCGTAAGTAACCCCCAAGGTGTTGGCAAAGTCATGCAACTGCTGTTGAGATATCGTGCCGTTTTGAGATACAGGCGTAATGGCAACTGCTGCATTGGTCGTTGCTGCGGGCTGAGATACCGCCTCGAGTGGCTTTTCGCTACACGCTGCACCGAATAAGGTGAGCATCACAGCGATTGCAACAAGTTTATTATTCATGGGCTTCCTCTATTATCTTATCCACAAAGCGTGATACCGAATTTGCGGGCTTTAGCGATACGCAATGGCATATATTCAACTTATGATTAACACAGTGTTTTGCATGCCAATGACGCCGAATAATGGTCTCACGACAGCGACTTGAAATGCCGTTCGCCACTATGATGCTTCGCTATTAGTCACTCAAAATCGCCATAAAAAATGCTAGGTGCAGTAACTGTAATTCACAGAATAAAGCACCTAGCTATCTCTAGCATCTGGGGAGAGACTATAGGAAACATCAAACACAATTACGCTTGATTGACCCAAGCGGCAACTGCCAAACACATGCATGTAAGAGACCTCTTCCTACATCATGCAAGCCTTACAAACAGAGATGCCACACAAGCAAATGACAACGCTGTCATCTGTAAACTTACACAACAAAAAACAGAATATCTACATTTTTTTGACAAAAGAGGCTTTTTTTAACTTAACTATGGCTATGTCAATCCAGATTGACACAACCTAGCGATGAACTCATCATCTGTATCGATGAGCAGAGCCCCTTACTCTCACAACATGAAGGCATAAGACTCTTTACCGATAATGGTGAACAGACCGACTATCTTATTGCTCGAACCAACGCCTTAATGGATATTGCAGCACTACATCAACAAACACAGGCTATATGCCAATATCTGGCAGATAAAAATCTGCTTAGCCCTCAACAACTCACCATTAAGGGAGGCGAAGACGTACAACACATCAACATTAGTGGCGTATATGTTATCGATGATGAAAACCTTAATGCTATCAGTGATGACGATTTTTTAGCTCTTAAAAACAAAGGATTGCTGCCCCTTATCTACGCTCACAGAGCTTCGTTAAACCAATTAGCAAGACTAATTGCTGAGCAGAATAAATACGACAGCCAACCATAACTCATCACGCGATGCTCTAGTGGGGAGAAATCGTTATTAACACTTGATGATAAAACGCAAAGTCATATCGCCAAGCGCTTCATTTAAATCGATTGGCAGCCGCTTCAAATAAATCATATGACAGTGTTATATCGAGCGTATAATGCTGTCTCTATTGATACTTCACTCTGCAAGCACGCTACACCACAAAGTCAGTTGTTATCATCTGACCTTGTCGTGATGACACAACAAATAATGGTATGTGAGCAGGCCCTATCCCCGTGCAAGATATCGACTAACCTAGCCATCATTAGCGGTAAGTCGCGCGACTTCCTACCAAGCCACTTTTGCGCTCACCGTGATGATAACGACACTCTAAATGCCCATGTATTAGCTTTTCAAGCTGACCTATCAAGCCTAATAGCAAGAGTGTTAGCCTTGCCATGCTGCCAATAAAAAGCCCAGCAGATGCTGGGCTTATGACGATAGATCATCAGGACCAAGGTTAGAATCTAAGTGCTACCCCCAGCTTGTATCGAGCTTCACCTTCGAAACTCCATACTGGATAATCGGCCTTAAATTCAGGGATAACTTCGGCATCTAGCGGCGCAACACCCGTTTGAATGCTATCTTCTTCGGTTAAGTTGACCGCTTCAAAGGTAATGTCCATCCAATCAGTAATACTGTAATTCATGCTTAAGTCGAGTGAACCATAGTCTTCATGTTGACGGTTGCCATAAAATCCTGGCAATTCACGCATCATGTACTCACTACGCCAGTTGTAAGCTAGGCGAGCATTGAAGCTCTCCATTTCATAGTAACCGACTAAGTTAACTGTGTGCTCAGACGAATCAGAGAATACACCCACTCGATCTGGGTAATTCTCCGCTGGTGACCCCGCATCGGCAAAGGTGTAGTTAACCGAGTAGCCGAAACCGTTGTCATATGAGTCTTGAAGTTGTAATTCAATCCCTTCGATACGACCACCATCGGCATTGTACTTTTCACTGACGGTCCAGCAATCGTAAACCCCAACGCCGCATGCACTATCACCTTGGGCGATAAGGTCGTTATCATCAATACCAATCTGCTGGTTTAACTTTTGACGAGTGGTGATAAATGAGCTGACATCTTTAATAAAGTAAGTGATAGATGCTAAGCCTTCGCCGCCAAAATACCACTCTAAGCTAAGATCTGCCTGCGTGGCTTTAAACGGGTCTAATGAAACTGAGCCACGGTTTAACTTTTCATTACCCGGCGTTCCATCGTTCAGGCCTGGGAGCGTTGATGTAGCAAAAAGCTCAGAGTAGTTAGGACGCGATATCACTTGTGCCGCTGAGGTGCGTAAAATTAGATCTGGGGTTAAATCAAATGCGATATTCACACTTGGCAACACATCGTTATAGCTAGACTTATCAGTACTCATCTCATCGGCAAATTGACCTGAATCACTCAATGCATAGTAATCAGATTCGACATCGGTAGAGATAAAGCGCAAACCGAAGTTACCGCGAATACCATCGGCTTCAAAATTCGCCATCGCGTACGCCGCTAAGTTTTTCTCGTTCAAGGTTCCGTAACCCGACTTATCGCGAGTAAAGCCATCAACAGCGGCATATGCATCATTGATCATCGCATCAAAATTGGGCTTAGGTAGCGTAAAACCAGCACCTGAAGACATGGTGCCTGAATAATAAGCCGAGGCGTCTTTTTCGGCGATATCGCCCACAATAGCGGCATCAGTTTCTTGAGTCACATCATGGTCGGCGTAGCGCACACCGGTTTTAATTGAAGTAATAGCCCCAAAGTCAACAGGGAAGGTTAAATCGACTTGCGCATAAGTCTCTTCATCTGTATTAGGTTGTTTTTTCAATGCCCAACCAGCCGTTGCCAGTTTTCCATTAAAGTCACTGGCATCGAAATCTTTATTTGCAATATCGATAAGAATCTTTTCGCCAGTAGCATCATAGTGGCCAGCAAAGTCACCGGGTTGACCAATTGAATTACCATAATTAGACGTTAGACTCGTGCCACCATCTGAGCTGGTATTACCAACACGCCCTTCTAGAGTGAAATTATCCGCTTCATACTTAAAGTCAAAGTCATAGGTGTCTGACGACATCTCAGCTTGACGAGCCCAAGTTTGTGCCCATGCAAACCCGCCTTCACCTGTATGAGTAATATCAGTACAAACACCGGCGGCATTGGTTTGATTACAGGTACTTACACCTTGTTGAGTTGGAAACAAGAAAATAGAAGTATTAGCGTTATCCGCCTTTAAATCCATACTGGTTACCGTGAGGCCAAACTCTAATTTATCTGTAGGACGATACTGCGCTGCAACGTTATATGCCGTGCGCTCTCTGTCTTGTTGGAATGTCGTGGGGACAATCTCACCCCAGCCCAATAAAGTCTCGATACCATTGCGTTGATATTCAGTTTGAGAGCCTGCTGCCGACACTAGAATACCGAAGTTTTCGTTGTCATTTTTCCAACTGTATAGCCCTGAAAGCGCCGGATCAGTCTCTTCAGAGATAGTCCCGTAATCACCTTTAGCACTTAGGAATACAGTGTTGGCATCTAAATCTAACGGCTTACGGGTCTTAACGATGACAGTGCCGCCGATACCACCTTCGGTGATGTCAGCCTGTGAAGACTTATACACTTCAATACCACTCACCATCTCTGGTGGCAGTAGTGAATAGTTAAAACTACGGTCGATAGCCTGTTGATCAAACCAGCCAGTTGAGGCAACTGAGTGACCATTGAGCAGCGTTCGGGTAAGTTGTGATGAAGCACCACGAATCGACACCTGCTGCCCTTGACCAAATTGACGATTAACTGTCACACCTGGGATGCGGGCTAAAGACTCACCCACATCGCCATCGGGAAATTTACCAATATCTTCAGCGGTAACAGCGTCGACAACTGCATCAGAAAAGCGCTTAGCGTTAATAGACGCTTTCATCGATGCACGTAAACCACGCACTTCAATTTTTTCAATATTATCGGTATTAACGGTTTCTACCTCAGCTTCCGCTGCGATGGCTGAAACTGACATTGCACCGCTCATCAGTAGTGCAATATTTGTAGCTAGTATACTTTTCTTAAAAGTAGATGGTCGCATCTCGTATCCCTTCCATAACTTTATTATCGTTTTAGTTTCATGCCCATTCCTTTAACAGGAATGACAACGCTGTCATGTGAGTACAAAGATTACACAACAATTAACACTTGTGCCACAACAAAATAACCAAATGAGATAAAATATCGTCTAGTCCATCACAAATCCTAAAAAAGATAATTTAGAACATTAAATATAAGACACTGATAAAATTAACTTAAAATAACCTTTCTATTTAATATCCATTAAGAAGAATCGTTCGAATAAAATACTAAAATAGATTTGATGATTGCTTAATCAGATAAAAATTAGCAATATTGTCGGTAGGGGAAGTGAGATCTGCTGTGTCGTCATACAGTACATCGTTTGGAAAAATTAAATTCTGTAGACTGCAATAAGCAGCTATCACAATGAGTGTCCACTAGATGAAAGTAACCATAAATGATGTCGCCAAGTACGCTGGAGTCTCAATAAAAACGGTATCCAGAGTCACCAACAAGGAGCCGTCGGTCCGGCAGGCCACCATTGATAAGGTAAATCAAGCCATTATGGCGCTTAACTACCAACCCAATGTGGCCGCGCGTAACCTAGCAGGGACCAAATCGTATGTCATCGCTTTTGTGTATGACAACCCAAATGCCTACTATGTCATTGATATGCAAAATGGTATTTTATCAGCATGCAAACAAAGGGGGTACGAGCTACTGATCCATCCTTGTGACGCAACGTCCGAAAATATCTGCCAAGAACTAACAGATATGGTGCGCCACGCACGCCTATCGGGCTTAGTACTCACTCCGCCTCTGTCAGAAGATCCCAAAGTGCTCGCGGCACTGGATAACATTAACGCTAATTATGTGCGTATTATTGCCGGTGAAGCAGCAGATCAATATGGCGGCTTAACCGTACTTGTTAACGACAGACAGGGGGCTGTATCGATAACCCAACATTTAATCGATCTTGGCCATAAACAGATCGCCTTTCTTAGCGGCGATCAGCAGCACGAATCGACAAAAGAGCGCTTAGCTGGCTTTAAGCAAGCAATGCACAACAACCAGTTACCCGTTAATGAAACTTATATCATTAACGGTCAATATTCGTTTGAGTTTGGAGTTGATGGCGCAAAAACACTATTAAGTAACTCTGAAAGACCGACTGCTATTGTCGCCTGTAATGATGAAATTGCCGCAGGAGCCTTATTTGCAGCTCGTTTAGAAGGTGTATCAATTCCCGCCGAACTGTCCATTGTCGGCTTTGAAGACAGTCCTTTTTCGCGGCAAACTTGGCCTAAACTCACCACTGTGCATCAGCCAAACGATAAGATAGCCCAAACCGCTACCGAGTTACTCATTGCACAGCAAAACAAACAAGAAGACACCCCAACCGAGCATATGTTTATGCCAGAGCCCGTGATCAGAGATTCCTCTGCTAGCCCACTGTTACCCTAAGAGTACACTTAGTAATGGGCGCCTCGCGTGCAATAAAAAGCCGTTGTTTAGTAACAACGGCTTTTTATTAGCTTGATGACTCGCGGCAACCAATAACAAGATGTCCCAGTGACTAAGGTCTGTCACTAGTTGCAGTCACGATAATTACACCGCCTCTTCGTTTTCTTCACCAGTTCGAATACGGATAACACGCTCGACTTCGGTAACAAATATCTTACCATCGCCAATTTTTCCCGTTCTAGCGGTATCGACTATCACTTCGATAGCCTGCTCTAATTGCTCGTCCTGGATAACAAGTTCAATTTTTACCTTAGGTAAAAAATCGACCATATATTCGGCACCGCGATACAATTCGGTGTGACCTTTCTGACGTCCAAAACCTTTGACTTCAGAAACTGTCATGCCTGTAATGCCAATTTCAGCCAGAGATTCTCGTACGTCATCTAACTTAAATGGCTTAATTATGGCTTCAACTTTCTTCATCAAACGCTCCCTTTAACTTAATTTGGCAATAACAACATATTGTTATTAGCTTACCATGCTATATGGTTACGCAGAAGTTGAATATCTACAACACCAAACAGAAGTAAAATCCGCAGCGAAGAACAATATCAACCAACATCCTACAACAAATGGGCGGCCCCCCCACCAACAACTATACTTTAGTTTTGCTGCCACTTTTTAAGTCAGCCAGTATAACCGACCCATTTAGTAACACCCCATGAATGTGATCACAGGATACGATCACTATGTACGCACAGGGATGAAGTATGAAAAAATATCATGGATTTAACCTCATCGAATTAATGGTGACTTTAGTTGTCGCCACCATCTTAATCGGAATCGCCGCCCCAAGCTTAAGTAACCTTTATGATGCACAGCGGGCAAATAGCGCTATCAGAGAAATTCAACAAACATTACAATTTGGCCGAAATGCGGCGATAAGTTATGGATTGCGCGTCACCATTTGCCCACTAAAAGATAACCAATGCGATGACAATTGGCAGAACGGACTAACCGTGTTTACCGATTCAGGCGTGCTCAATCAGCTTGATAATAGTGACCAATCACTATTAACCACAGGTCCATTTAATTCCAACGATAGCGTAACTTATAATCGGGATGCGATTCGTTTTTTACCCGACGGGCTCGCTTCAGGAACGAATGGAACACTCATCTATTGCCCGAGATCTGCCGATAATCCAAATGCACGAGCTGTTATAGTCAATCAAGCTGGTCGGGTTCGGTTTTCAAATAAAACAGATCTCAACTGCATTAAGTAATGCCGCTCTCACAACGTCACACATTGTGTGATAACCTTTTTAATGCCAATTTATTGGCATTAAAAAGAATAAGTTATATATACTGAAATTGAAAAAGTTCTCGCTTATACTTAACCCGTTAACAACGAGGGCACTATCAATGCGACATCCGCTACAAGGGTTCACCCTAGTCGAACTCATGGTCACTATTGTGATAGCTGGCATATTACTCACCATTGGCGCTCCCTCTTTGATATCTGTTTATGAAGGTGTTCGTGCCAATAATAATATTGAAAAAATTCATAATATCATGGCATTTGCACGAAACCAGGCAATTAGTTACGGCACAAGGGTCAACGTCTGCCCATTTGCAAGTGCAACCTCTTGTGGTGCGACGACAGATTGGAGCGGTGGTATTAGGGTATTTATTACCGATGCAGATAACCAAGATCATGAATTAAGGGCTATAGATAACTTTAATAGCAATGACGAAATTAAAGGGTCTGCCAAATCCTTAACCTTTGCCCCCGACGGGCTAGCATCAGGTGGTAGCATTACTTATTGTCCTGCAGGCAAAGCGAGCAACTCGAAAAGTATAACAATTAGCACGAGTGGGAAAGTCTCTTACGGTGCAGATGGCATATCTTGCTAAGCCCCATCAAAAATTAAGTTTTCCTTCCTATGGTTAATATGAAAAAAGCCCTACAACGCAGGGCTTTTAACTATCTTAATAACAGCTCAAACTTTACAAAATAGTTCAAATAATTATCTTAATGTCTGCTTATCTTTAGTTTTAGCTTCTTTACTACTAAACTCTTGACTCAAAGGCACGCATTCTTCTACTTCTTTAATAAAGTATTTCTTCCCCTTTGTATCAGTCAGCTGTTTCCCTGGTAAACTAGCGGCTCTTAAGCGAGCATCTTTTTCATCCCAGCGATAAAAAACCACTTGCTCGCCCTTCTTAGAGCTACTGATATAGCACTTATAATCCTGCTTCGCAGCCATAGCTGGTGAAGTCACGCTATATAAAACTAGGCAAGATAAAGCCGCTATAAGTTTCGTCATTTCCAACACTCCTTAGAGGGCCCTTTAACACCCGCTGATGTCATGGTGATAGTTTTACAGGTCGAGTCTCTGCTAGCTTGGCTGCCTTGCGCCGTAGCTGTAATGGTAAAATTGCTGGTACCGACAGAGGCCACGCTATAGTGACCATGCTCTGTCACGAAGGGATTAGCAAGACCAAGTTTAGCCATGTCAGTCGCATAAGCACGATTATCCAAATAATACTGCTCTTGCAGGTTAGCCACTCTCATCACTGCTGCAACCCCTTCAGAGCGCCCACTTTTAGTGATGTAGTCGATGTAAGATGGATAGGCAATCGAAGCCAAAATTCCAACGATTGCCACAGTTATCATCAACTCAATCAGAGTAAAACCGTTCACTTTTTGCATTACTAATTATTCTCATCGTGATGATAATAAAGCTTATTGGTGTTTAAACAAGCATCAAGGTTAATTGTTCCAGTACAATTAAACCCATTAGCATCACAAATACCTTTACCAATGATCAACATAATCTGGCTTTCGCAATCAGTGCCTGGCTCGGGATCAGGTTTAGGAGGGCAGGCATCAGTACATCCACTATCATCATCGTCATCATCCTCATCGTCCTTGGGCGGGGTAATGATCTTGGGCGGCTGAGGAATACAATTATCACATACGTCAATAACATATTCTTCAGAATAACGAGCCCCCTTATGTAAATCTAATGTATACAATCTTCCAACAGAAGAAACTGTACACACATCTTGATCAACCGCTGGCTGGGTAGGAGTAAAGGACGTAAAATATACCTTTCCTTTAATAATAACGGAAGGTGATAAGCTTTTTTCCCCCGCTACAGGAAAGTCATAATACCAACCTTTTTTAGTACCAAATTCGATATTTTCAGCCTCCGTAGTCGGTGACGCAGATGTTACATTATAGAGGTTTGAAAACGTAATCGCTTCAGGTACAGCCGAACCACCGGAACCAAACTGTTGAGTAATAACATTCCTATCTTGTAAGACAAAAAACATATCATTCGTTGATGTACTTAACGGAACAGCCCTATTACCAGTACCTAATGTCACAGCATCATATGGTACATTTTGATAAGCAACAGTCGTTGTTGTGCCAGATTCATCTGTCACTGTTACGTTTGATGTGTTCGTAAAATAGGTTTGGGCAACTGTTGGCTCATAAAAGAAACGACGATCGTTACTTAATGTCCCCCCCAAATCAGCGAACTTAAACCCACTCCAAGTACTCTTATCATCAGAAGGCATGTCCATTCGCCAAACTTTACCACCTAAATCTGATGCATATAATCTATCTGTATACCCATCACTATTGCTATCCAGCGTCGCTATAGAACCAACAATTGAATCTTCTATACCACTTAATATAGTACTACCGCTCGCTCCAAATTTATGTACCAACGACCCTGTTTCTGCGTCCACAATAAAAACAGCGCGGCCATCAGAGTTTTTACCAGTACCAGAATCATACCCATGATTATATCCCCCCCCAAAAATCACCACTGGCTTATCCGACCCAGGAACTTTCGTCACAACAGGAGTGGACCAAGTTTGACCTAAATCGGTGAATCCATCGGTACTATTAGACACTTTCCACAATAATTTGGGTTTGACAGAAGGATCTGTCACATCAAACGCAAAATATGTTTCACCACCTCTTCGCATACCAATAAATAACCACGCTTTAGCTATTGCACCACTAGAGTTTCTCTCTAAATACGCGACAGGTGATCCATCCATTCCATACACACTATGCCCTAGAGAATAGTTATTTCCCCTTAGCGTAGTCACATTGGACAATAGCTGATAAGGCATGAAGGCCCAATTTTCAGAAACAGAAGTGCCAGTATCTTTAAAGGCGTGAAGCATCCCATGATTCGTCCCAAAAAATATAACCACATTGGAACCATCGCCACCATAATCTATCGCAAGCGGTTGCGAATGTAGCGGATCGCCCACTATATCTCCCCTAACGCCAGCAAAATCTTCGGATGTAAATTCCCCATCATCAGCTTTATCAACATTGTTACCTTTAATCCACTCAAACGCTTTACTTAAGTCAGCAGTCGAATCTGGCAATGACATGTATGTCGCTAAGGAGCTCGTTCCTCCGGCATATGATGCCGCGTTAGCCACAGATAAAGCAGTAATAACAGAGTCACCAGAACCGATATCACTATATAAGTTACGTTCGTCGGGAGAAATAGTTCTAGCGGCTCCGCCAAGAATAACATCATTACCATCAGGTGTTCCTGCACAATCACTCCAAAAACTACAAGCAGTTTCGGAAATACCTCCAGAGCTATCAATCGCTAACTTACCTTTTGCATCCACAAGAGATCCACTTGAATTCACCTTTAGTTTCTTGAGATTACCGGCCCATTTTGGACTTTGAGAAGGGCGAAAGAGTGCATAATATGCAGAGTCTAATGTTCTTGTCGGATCAGCGTTACTAAAAGCCACACCAGGAGCGGAAAAGCGCTGACCTGTCTTGGTTATTTCATCAACTATATTACTAATTTTTTCTTGTAACTGTGCGGTATCATTAGCAGCAAAGTACTTACCACCACCGCGTCTAGCAGTTTCAATCAATAATGGCTCAGCTTCAGATCCCTCTGCTAAACTAAAGCCAATAGAATGAGTAATAACTCTTTGAAAATTATCTACATTAGGCAGGATATCATTGTTATACATATATCCTGCTAATGCAGGTAAATAGCTAGACCTATTCCTAACGGTGTCATATTCATATGGTGTATCATTTAATGCTTTTATAAAGTCATCCGCACTAGTGTCAACCGTTGGCGCACCATCTGTAATATAAATCACGTACGCAATTTTCGCACACTCAGTCAATGGAGATTTATAACCACCATTAGCTTCAATGCTTGAGTCATAGGGCGGTCTGTTAGCTCGGTACCAATTCGAATAGTTACGATCAGAATGACCAAAAGTAATACTTCCACCACTAAAGTATCTATAAGCTTCAAATAAGGTTTCACACAAAGGAGTATTTGTTTCAGCGGGAATATTCTCTACAGTACTAATTAATGCATCCTTTTCTGCACTGGTCCTTTGCTTAATGCCCGCAACAATGCGCCCACCATCTCTATCACCTTCTTCAGGAAAATTTAAGTTAAAAAGAGCCAAACCAAAATCGACAGACGGGATCGAACTAATTACGCCGGTAATTGCACTTTGCGCCATTTCTAATCGAGTAGGGGGCGTTTCATCAGGTGGTAGTAAGCCGCCTTTATACAGAGTGTACCAACGTAGATAATTATCGGTATAAAGAGTCACTAATTCTCCGGCGCCAAAGCCTATCGCTTTTGCGATATTTTGCGCATCAGAATCTGTAGCACCATAGGGGATGTAATCTTTGCCAGGTTTGACGCTATCTTGGGGATAACCGGGGTCATACCCAGTTAAAGTTTTATTATTATCAGCAGTGCCCGCTTCGATATCTTCACCACAATCGACTGGATTGTTTTTTTCCGCACCGCTATTTTCTTTAATCTGCTGCCATGTGCCTTTACCATTACCAGTAAACTTAAACTCTCTAATGTAGCCAGTAAAACGGCCATATTTATCCAATGCCGTTTTTGCCGCAGCACAACCATTGATTAATTCATTAAATCGCCGAGATTCAGAAGGACTATCTGGTACTGGTAATGAAGACTCATCCATACCCGTCCCAACCGTAAAATAGATCATTCTACCTTGATACGAATTGGAGCTCCCAACAGCAGGGTAAGTTACGCCTGGATCATAACCCTTTTGTGCGCCCTCAACCTCTGCATCCATACTGCCAGAGTTATCAAATATGATTAAGACTTTACTACGATTTTGAGTTAACTCTGGATTTAAATACAAATCAGTATCGTCAGCCAGTGATTGCGCAGGTATTGTCAATGCAGCGACAAAGATTGCACATAATATTTGATTAAACTTCATATTCCACTCCCTTTGAGCACTTGCTGCTCAATACCTGTAACCACAGTAAGCTGACCTAACTTATCCCGCCCAAAACTTACCTGACTAGATATTTCGATACGTCGACATTCAAATAAATCGGTACCACTTGCATCATCAATACGCTGACAAG
Organism: Shewanella algidipiscicola; assembly: GCF_900380485.1. NCBI lineage: Bacteria > Pseudomonadati > Pseudomonadota > Gammaproteobacteria > Alteromonadales > Shewanellaceae > Shewanella > Shewanella algidipiscicola. Next base: position 1,156,188 of record NZ_OXJV01000001.1, read on the forward strand.
ACACATTCTTAGGGTCTACTTTTAGACCTCCAGCACCATCATCTACTAGAGGAAGGGGGGTTAATACTTGTGTTCCGCCAGAATAGTTATTGCCGTTGTCGATAGCTGACATGCTTGCAAAAAATGCTGGAGTCTTATCTAACAAAACGGCCGCGATACCACCATCCGCCAACGCTTTAGCCTCTATTCGCTCAGTTCCTGCACCAGCCATCCTGAGAGATTGAGTTGAATTAACAGCCAAAGCAACTCCTATCACCGTCATTATGATAAGCACAATAAGAGAGAAAAATAGCACCACCCCTTTCTGTTTTTGCATATTCATACTTACTCTAACTCCGAATTAAAACAGGATTTTCTAAAACCACAGTTGTAGACATAACTTTTCGCCTAAAATGATCTTTTGGAGCCTGAATCGTTTTATCACCCAATAAATATTGGGTTTCGTTAGTGTAACTCCGATCTTCCTCTACAGCCCTAACAAGCAAAAAAACTTTAAGTGCTACAATCCTCTGAAATGATTGATTATCCCACATGGTTGTATCAACGCTTGCTGGAGGCACATAGCGATTTGGGATACCATTTCCATTGTCATCAACCCCATACAGAATTCGCATATTTTCAATCCCTTCAACAAGCTGCTCTTCATTTTTCATTCCGCTTGTAACAGAAAGAGTTTTTCTTCTCAGTACCGGAGTAGAGCCATCATTTTTGATGAAATAGATATGATGTACGTATTCCCAAAGTCGACTGTTATCTAATACAGGCGTAGTTTGATTACCCGTAAAAAAAATTGCTTGACTAGACGTTGTAGCAACATAATGAGTCGACGCATCATTAGCCGTCAAAGTACTTGGCCCACTAAGCCTCTTTATTTGAAGTACATCAGTGTTATTTTTTACACCTGTTAAACAACTAAAACTTGCACCACTGCTCCCCGCTTCATATCCCCATAAACGCCGGAAATGAGATGCTGTGCTATTTGGTAAAGATGCATTATTAACACCTCCACCAACACAATCATTAGGCACTGCAGCAGAATTGATTGTAGTATTTATACCAACGATAAAGTCTGTCCCCGTCATATCTCCCATAAACCCAAGTTGTGAAAGATCGCGTTCCATAATCGCCAAGGCAATACGACCATTTTCTTGTAGTTGGTTAAATTGACTGGTAGTAGTGACATTTGTGGAAGACATGCTAAACATAGTGAATATGCCAGCAGTTAAAAATAAGCTAATGACCAAAGCGACCATCAACTCCACAAGTGATAGACCAGACTGTAAATAATAACGACCTGACGTGTTTTTCATCTATATGATCACTGTTTGAATAGAATAGATACGACGGTTTTCAGTGCTAGCAGCGCACTTTGGTGATGTGTCGATAATGGGTGAGTCGGCATCAATTTGTGTTTCTCTTATGCCTCGCCATGCCATCACAACGGTCACCGTATTATCAGTAACGCTAATGCACCCCGTTGGCGTATCTAAGCCACCGACATTTTTTCCACCTACGGTTTCTGCAGTCCCTACAAAAGAAGCACGCCACTCATATAAGTCCCATGCGACTAGCTCAACAGGGTTACATACCGCACTGCCCTTGCACTCTTTACCCGCTGCAGATGGCGCACCTGAATAGACACCTGAATAACGAGCTATTTCATCGCGATTAAGCTTCATGCGGTTAATGATATCGTTAGCGTAATAGGACGCTTGGGTCTGTTGGAATGATTCAAAGCTGCCTCGTTTGGCAACTACATGAAGATTAAAAATACCCACCAAGCCAATAACTAAAATGACTAGCGATACCATCACTTCGATAAGGGAAAATCCTTCCCCATTGTTTCTCACGGTGTCAACTCTCCGATGCTCGCCATTATTTTGACAGCCATTTCAGTAGTTTAGTCTACAATATCTGAACGTCAGTTTGCTCACAAACTATACTGGTTAATGATAGATTAGTCGAATGTTACTCGCTAGTAATGTGCCAATCTGAATTGAATAGAAACGATTATTTGAGCGCATTCTAAGTACAAAAAAAGGAGGCTAAGCCTCCTTTTCTAATCAAAACAGCGAATTAATTACCTAAGTTCTGCTGGTACGGCAAATACGGTGTCTTCTTTGCGCCCTTCCACTTCGGTGATAACGCTTGGCGCTAGCTGCGCGATAGCATCAATTACTTGCTTTACTAACACTTCAGGGGCCGAAGCTCCAGCAGTCACAGCCACTTTCTCCACACCATTAAACCAAGCGGCATCGATATCATCAGCATTATCGACTAAATATGCTTGAGTGCCTTTTTTTATCGCCAACTCTTTTAATCGATTTGAGTTTGAGCTGTTTTTAGAGCCCACCACGATAAACAAGTCGACATCATCGGCCACATTACGCACCGCATCTTGACGATTTTGAGTGGCATAACAGATATCATCTTTGCGTGGTCCCTGAATCGACGGAAAACGCTTTTGTAAGGCGGCTATCACATCGGCAGTATCATCCATAGAGAGCGTTGTTTGGGTAACAAAGCATAAGTTTTCAGGATCTTTTACGACTAATGCTTCCACATCCGCTGGAGACTCAACCAATAAGACCCCACCTTCAGGGTTATCATACTGCCCCATGGTACCTTCAACTTCAGGATGTCCAGCATGGCCGATAAGGATACATTCAATCCCTTTGCGGCTTGCGCGAGTTACTTGCAAATGCACCTTAGTCACCAATGGACAAGTGGCATCAAATACCCGTAGACCACGTTGTTTCGCTTCGGCGCGAACGGCTTGCGAAACACCATGAGCACTGAAGATAACTATGCTGTCATCGGGAACCTGATTAAGTTCATCAACAAATACGGCGCCTCTATCTTTTAAGTTTTGCACCACGTAACGGTTATGCACGACTTCATGACGTACATAAATTGGCGGTGAAAACAGCTCAAGCGCGCGCTCAACAATGCTGATGGCGCGATCGACGCCAGCACAAAAACCACGAGGGTTGGCCAGTTTGATTTGCAAGCTTTGCGGAGGGTTGGTCATCGCCATAATTAAAGTACCTGAATCACTTCTAACTCAAAGGTAACGGCACGGCCTGCCAACGGATGATTAAGATCAACCGTTACCGAGTCGCCTAACACGTCACGCACAATTCCTGGGATTTCGCTACCACCAGGACCAGCAAAACTGACTATCACGCCAGCTTCTAAATTCATATCGGCAGGGAATTTTGTTCTGTCCATATGGTGAATGGCATCAGGATTGGACTCACCAAACGCGTCGGCCGCCTGCAATGTAAAGCTGTGCTTATCGCCTTGAGCTAAATTGATTAGTTCAGCTTCAAAAGCTGGGCTTAACGTCTCATCACCAATGTTTAATTTAGCCGGTTTACCCGATGCTTTGGTACTATCGGCAGTCGAGCCATCTTCAAGTACTATATTCATGTGGCACAATAACGAACGAGATACAGACACTTAATTACCCCTTTGCGGCGCTTTCGCCGTTTGGTTTACGCTCGGTAATAAACGAATCAATAATGATAAGCCCTGCACCGACACAGATAGCAGAGTCGGCAATATTAAAGGCAGGAAAATGACTCGTATTCCAATAAAAATCAAGGAAATCGACAACAAATCCATGTTGTAATCGGTCGATTAAATTACCTAATGCACCACCAATAACCAAGGTGTAGGCCAAGTTTAATCGCCACAGACCGCGGTGCTGCTTGCGCAGCCACACAGTCAACAGTGTACTAAAACCAACGGCCACTAGGGTAAATAACCAACGCTGCCAACCACCTGCATCACTCAAAAAGCTAAAGGCTGCGCCATAATTTCGCACATAGGTGAAATTAAAAAATGGCAGCAACTTGATTGACTCATACAGGTCAAAATTGGCTAACACCCATTGTTTGGAAAGTTGGTCGGCGATAAACACCAACACAACTATCCAATACCAACGTAAGCCACTCTCTGTCCAGCTTGATGGCATAACGATTCCTTTACGCGAACTGACGAACTTCGCCGTCACCTTCGATGTTAGTCACGCAACGCGTACACAAGGTTGGATGCTCAGCCACTTGGCCAACATCTTCTCTGTGGTGCCAGCAACGCTCACACTTCTGAGCTGTTGACTTGTGCAAGCCCAACTTCAGGCCGGTCAATTCAGTCACTATGGCATCGGCAGGCGCCTGAGCTAAATCCACCACTGTGGTCTTAGAGGTGAGTAACACAAAGCGCAGCTCGTCACCCAATGTGTTTAATGCGCTTGCAAGAGTCTCGTCGGCATAAAGAGTAATTTCAGCCTCTAGCGAGCCACCCACTTGTTTTTCACGGCGCGCATTTTCAATCACTTTGTTGACTTCATCACGCACGCTCAGCAGTTGCTGCCAATAGGCATCACTCAAGTCAGACTCAAGCGTCACCGATTGCAAACCTTCAAACCAAGTTTCGGTAAAGACAAACTCACCACGCTCACCCGGTAGTAAGTGCCAAATCTCATCTGCGGTAAAGCTTAAGATTGGTGCAATCCAACGCACCATGGCTTCTGAAATCAGATACAAAGCTGACTGACAGCTACGACGAGCATGGCTACTGTCTTTAGCTGTGTATTGTCTGTCTTTGATTATATCAAGATAGAAACTGCCCAGCTCAACCGAACAGAACTGCATCAGTTTTTGCGTCACTAAGTGGAAGTTATATTGATCGTACGCTTCAAGCAGTTCTTGTTGCAGTGCTGCGGCGCGGCGCACAACCCAACGATCTAACGCCACCATGTCTTCGACGGCGACCATATCGGTTGCTGGCTCGAAACCTGTAAGGTTAGCTAGCAAGAAACGAGCGGTATTACGAATACGACGATAGGCATCGGCGCTACGCTTTAAGATCTCATCAGAAACCGTCATTTCACCGCTGTAATCGGTGGCGGCGACCCACAGGCGAAGAATGTCAGCACCCAATTTATTGGTGACATGCTGCGGGGCAATCACGTTACCCACAGACTTAGACATCTTGCGGCCTTGACCATCAACGGTAAAACCGTGAGTCAATACTTGCTTGTAGGGGGCTTTACCGTTCATGGCGGTTGAGATCATCAGCGATGACATAAACCAACCACGATGCTGATCGCTGCCCTCTAAATACAGGTCAATAGGATGACCATGAAATTCTGGGCGAGCAGCAACAACCGAGGAGAAGGTCGAACCAGAGTCATACCACACATCTAAGGTGTCAGTTACCTTACGGTATTGTTCCGCTTCATCACCAAGCAGTTCTGCGGCATCAAGATCCCACCAAGCTTGAATACCTTGTTGCTCGATGCGGTGCGCCACGCGCTCCATCAATGCCACGCTGTCTGGATGTAACTCTTCAGTTTCACGGTGTACAAACAAGGTAATCGGTACGCCCCAAGTACGCTGGCGTGAAATACACCAGTCAGGACGGTTCTCGACCATTTTTTCGATGCGGCTTTGGCCCCAATCTGGGATCCACTGCGTCTGTTTAATTTCGCTCAATGCTTGCGTACGTAACCCTTTTTGATCCATTGAGATGAACCACTGCGGCGTAGCACGGAAGATAATTGGCGTTTTATGACGCCAGCAATGCGGATAGCTGTGATTAATCGCCACATGATTCATTAAGGCGCCCTTCTCTTCGAGCAGCGCAATCACACTCTTGTTGGCTTTAAATACATGTTGACCGGCAAAGATCTCTGTATCGGCTTTATAAACCCCGTTATCACCAACAGGATTCGCGACTTCTAAACCGTACTTTTGACCAACGACGAAATCGTCCTGACCATGACCAGGCGCGGTATGCACCACACCAGTACCAGAATCAACAGTTACGTGTTCGCCTAAAATAACCGGCACATCAAAGTCGTAGAAGGGATGGTTAAAACGTAATAGCTCTAGTTCAGCGCCAGCGACTTTCGCCAGCACAGTATGGCTTTGTGCGCCATAGCGCTCCACACACGACTCGACCAGTTCATCGGCTAACACTAAGGCTTGAGTATGACCATCTTTAGTGATTTCAACCAAGGTATATTCAATGTTAGCCGCAACAGATAAGGCGCGGTTAGCTGGCAATGTCCACGGTGTGGTAGTCCAGATAACCATTGAAATAGTATGCTGATAATCGCTTAAACCAAATTTAGCTAATAGCGCAGGTTTATCCACCACTGAGAACGCCACATCGATAGCTGGCGACATCTTGTCTTCATATTCCACTTCCGCTTCAGCCAAAGCAGAACCACAATCGGTACACCAATGGACTGGCTTAACGCCTTTGTGTAAATGGCCACTTTCAATCACTTTAGATAGCGAACGAACGATGTTGGCTTCGGTGCTAAAATCCATGGTTAGGTAGGGATTTTGCCAATCAGCAAACACACCTAAGCGGATAAAATCTTCACGCTGACCATCGACTTGTTTGGCGGCATATTCACGACATTGCTGACGAAACTCTGCAGCTGAAACCTTATGACCTGGCTTGCCGACTTTCTGCTCAACCTTAAGTTCAATCGGTAGACCATGACAATCCCAACCAGGAATATAAGGGGCATCGAAACCCGACATGGTTTTAGACTTGATAATAATGTCTTTAAGGATTTTGTTAACAGAGTGACCAATATGAATGTCACCGTTTGCATATGGAGGACCATCATGCAAAATGAAAGGCTTAGCCCCAGTGCGACTTTCACGAATCTTTTGGTATAGACCTTTTTCGGTCCAAGATTTCAACATCTCTGGCTCACGATTAGCCAAGTTACCACGCATCGGAAATTCTGTTTCCGGTAAATTCAGAGTAGATTTATAGTCGCTCATTTGATCCTATACCGTTTATTTAGCTAAAAGAGCTCAGCCTGCATCAAAGCCAAGCAGAGCCAGTGCTCTGTCAGCATCATTTTTAATTTGTCGCTTCAGCGCATCTAACGATTTAAATGGCTGTTCATCGCGAATTTTTGCCACCAATTCAACTTCAACGGTTTTTCCGTAAAGATCACCTTGAAAATCAAATAAGTGGACTTCTAACTGACAATGCTGTCCATTGACTGTCGGTCTAAAACCAACGTTGGCGACACCTTCATAGATATCGCTTCCGGCCCAAAACAACTTAACAGCAAATACGCCCCGCACCGGAGACACTTTACGCTTTAAGGCTATGTTGGCCGTCGGAAAACCGATAGTACGACCAATTTTTTCACCATGAGCAACTCGGCCACACAAGGTAAAAGGATGCCCTAGTAGACGCCTAGCTTGCTCTAAATTGCCCTGCGCCAATTGCTTTCTAATTTCGGTGGAGCTGACACGCTTGTCTCCGAGCACAAAACTTGCCGTATTGACCACTGCGAAACCAAACTTTTCACCCGCACGCTTAAGCATGTCGAAATTACCGCTGCGATGTTGACCAAAACAAAAATCGTCGCCAACAACTAAGTATCTTACCCCAAGCTGTTTAACTAATAATTGTTCGACAAATGCTTCGGCAGGCATCGAGGCAAACTTACGGTTAAAGTTAACACACAGTAGGCGGTCAATCCCTAACTCTTCTAGCAACACAATTTTATCACGCAGCAGACTCAAGCGCGCAGGCGCACTGTCACCTTGAAACAGCTCTTGAGGCTGAGGTTCAAACGTCATTAACGTTGCTGGTACACCATGTTGCTGCGCTTTTTTGACTAGCGCAGTAATGACTTCAGCATGGCCGCGATGGACACCATCGAAATTGCCAATGGTCAGCACACAGCCATGGTGTCTAGGTAAAATATTATGTATACCGCGGATCAGTTCCATTACATTCAATAACTAGCAAGCATAAGTTGGCGGATTATATACCAGCTAAGCGCGATAATCAGCACTCAAAAGCCTGCTTTCATTCTCCAGGGACGAATTCCTAACAATACCATAGTCAATAAGTAGACCACAGCACCGAGCCCAATAAGGCCTGATAACGTCATAACTCTTTCGCCGAAAGACATAGCAAGCCACTGTTCTATAATGGGTAGTTGAAATAATAAAACCATCACCATCAAGCTGGCTGCAACCAAAGTTTTAATAAAAAAGAGTAATGTCTGCTTACTAACTTGATACACACCGGCACGATGCAAACCACGATATAATAAGCCTGCATTCAATAACGCCGACATAGACGTGGCAATCGCTAAACCAACATAGCCAAAGGGAATAGCGAAAATCAGGTTAAATCCCATATTACTGACCATAGCGATAATGCCATAGCGCACTGGTGTTTTGGTATCTTGACGAGAGTAGTAACCAGGTGCCAATACTTTTATCAACATAAAACTCAGTAGCCCCGCCCCGTAAGCCATCAAACTGTATGAGGCCATATTGACATCATCAAGGCTAAAGGCCCCGCGCATAAACAACACCATCAACATGGGTTTCGCTAGCACAATTAAGCCACACATCGCTGGCAGTCCAAGCAATAAAATGGCTTTCACCCCCCAATCCATCGTCTGCGAAAACCCTTGGTCTTGCGCATTTACATGTCGCTTAGATAACGCGGGTAAAATTACCGTCGCGATGGCAATACCAAATAATCCAAGCGGAAACTCTAATAAACGATCAGAATAATAGAGCCAACTGATAGAGCCTGTGACTAAGAAGCTGGCAATAAAGGTATCGAGCAGCAAGTTAATTTGCGACACCGATACTCCAAATAACGCTGGGATCATCAAGGTTCTAATTTTCACCACGCCAGGGTGATGCCACCCCCAAGATGGCTTAACTAATGCTTTCTCACGTAACAAAAAGGGGATTTGAAACAAAAACTGGATCACACCACCGAAAAAGACGCCCCAAGCGAGGCCGATTTCAGGTTTTTCCAGTGTCGGCGCGAGATAGATGGCAGCCGCAATAATGGCGACATTTAGAAAGACGGGAGTAAAAGCCGATATCGCAAAGCGACCTCTCGTATTAAGAATGGAGCCTGCCAACGCCGTAAACGTAATAAACCATAAATAGGGAAAAGTAATCTTTAGCATGAGTGAAGCTAGCTCGAATTTTTCACCATTAGGCTCGTCATTTAGCCAAGCTAAAAACCAGCCGCCGCCGAACAATGCGGTTAATACTGGCGAAGCTATCACTCCCAAAAGAGTAACTACCGACACTAAAATACCAAGTGTCCCCGCCACCTTAGACAGCAGTTCACGCACCTCTTCAGCATTGTGTTTTTCTTGATATTCGGTTAGTACGGGGACGAAAGCTTGTGCAAAAGCTCCCTCGGCAAAAAGACGCCTTAAAAAATTAGGGATCTTATTGGCGAAAAAGAACACATCGGCACTGCTACCCGCTCCCATTAAATTGGCGATAACCACATCACGTACAAGCCCTAAAACACGAGAAATCAATGTCATGGCACTGACAATCATGCCAGACTTAAATAGTTTCTTGCTCAAAACGCCCCCTGACCAGAGCACAGACAACAGCAAAATAAACTGAAAAGTCTATTTTGCCCCTGTCCCAATGCAGCTTTTGCTGCTAGAATTACGCACCATATTACACGAGTTAGGTTGAAGAACGCCAAGTATGCTCTGATTAATTTATCTTTAAGATAAAGATCCGATCATGGTCATTGACAAAGTGACTAAAAAAAGGCATATTCCTCGACCTTTAAAAATATCTAACCCTTTTAGGAGTTGCACCTTGGCTAATAGCAAGTCTGCAAAGAAGCGCGCGCTTCAATCTGAAAAACGTCGTCAGCATAATGCTAGCCGTCGTTCAATGTTACGTTCATACGTTAAGAAAGTTATCGCTGCTATCAACGCTGGCGATCACAAAGCGGCGACTGAAGCATTTAATGTTGCACAACCAATCGTTGACCGTATGGCGACTAAAGGCCTTATTCACAAGAATAAAGCTGCTCGTCAAAAGTCTCGCTTGAACACCAGAATCAAAGCACTAGCTGCTTAAATTCTGTTAGCGACATAAAAAAACCGGCTTTAGCCGGTTTTTTTGTAACTTAAATTTATCAAGACCCTGTTTTTATTTATAAACAAAAGACCATAAAAAACTGACAATGCTTTCGCTATGCCAGTTTTGCCTGCAGTGCTAGCCGTTTAAGATCAATGGCAGTAGATAGTATTGAGCAGCTTAATGATCTCAGACACTTCTTGACTCTTTAGCGAGTAGAATACGGTTTGAGCTTCTTTACGCGTTTCAACTAAATTATCCTTACGAAGCCACGCTAAATGTTGTGACAACGCTGATTGACTTAGGCCTAGCTTCTTATTCATCTCACCTACACACATTTCACCTTCGCTCAGAAGATAACATAAGATAAATAACCTACGTTCATTGGCCAACGCCTTGAGCAGAACAACAGCATTGTCAGCTCGTTGTTGCATCAATTCTATATTCATTACGAGCAATTTCTCCTAAAACAAACCCCGGCACTAATATAGCGTTGACTTAAAGATATAGTCGGGACATAAAGCACACTTTTTGGTAGATTGTTTTGAAAAATGGGACATACGTAATAAAAACAAAGGAAACTCATGAAACGCTCTGCCCTTACCCTCCTCTCCAGCGCCCTTTTTGCTGGACTCATTGGTTGTCAACAAACACCCGCAAAAGATGCTCATCAAGAGGTGAGCCAACAACTGCAACAACAAGCATTACAGTCAACATTGGCCTTTGATATTGTCGAATCATTAACCGTTGAAGTGGGCCCACGCTTACCCGGCAGTAAACAAGATTTAATGGCGGTCAAATGGGCGGAAGACAAACTCAACTCATTAGGATTTGATAAGGTCTATAAAGAACCGGTAAAAGTGCCCGTATGGCAACGTGGTGAAGCTCGCGCTCGCGTGGTCTCCCCCTATCCCCAACCTATAGTGATCACCGCCCTTGGCGGCAGTGTAGCGACTCCAGCGGCTGGGATAAGCGCTCCGATTGTTCAATTTGCAGATCTTGCTGCACTCGAACAAGCCGACAGGCAGCAAGTCGAAGGCAAAATTGTCTTTATCGATCATCGCACTCCTCGTTTTAAAACCGGCAAAGGCTACGGTCAAACCGTTGGCGGCCGCTCTAAAGGCGCTGTCGCTGCAGCCAAAAAAGGCGCTGTAGCGATAGTGATTCGCTCTATTGGCACCGATCATGACCGCATGGCGCACACTGGAATGATGCGTTATCAAGAAGGGGTAACGAAAATCCCAGCGGCGGCCATGTCGGCGCCAGATGCAGATTTATTAGGATTGATGCTAAAACGCGATCCCCATGTCGTGCTGCAATTGCACATGTCACCGACAAATTTAGGTTATGCCACCTCCTACAATGTGATTGCTGAAGTCACTGGCAGCAGCAAGCGCGATGAGGTTGTACTGATTGGTGCCCATTTAGATTCATGGGATGAAGGGACTGGTGCTATCGATGATGGTGCAGGCGTAGCGATTGTCGCCACTGCCGGGCACTTAATTTCACAGCTACCGACCAAGCCAGCGCGTACGGTTAGAGTCGTACTGTATGCAGCAGAAGAGATTGGCTTAATCGGCGGAAAAACCTATGCAAGAGAACATCAACAAGAGTTAGCTAAACACTACATTGCTGCTGAATCAGACTTTGGTGCTGGACGCATCTATCAAATTGATTTTAATGTGGCCGCCGATGCGTTTCACTCTGTACAACACCTGACCCAATCTATGCAAGCCAATGGTGTCGCTGCTGGCAATAATAACGCCTCAGGGGGACCAGATGTTTCTATGCTACCTGGCTACGGCGTCCCAGTTGCTTCATTACGCCAAGATGGCAGCGACTATTTCGATTATCACCACACGCCTAATGATACCCTAGATAAAATCGATCCTAAGGCATTAGCGCAAAATGTGGCAGCCTATGCTCAATTTGCCTATTTGATGGCGCAATCAGATATCCCCTTAAGACCTGTAGATACGTCAAAATAAGTCAAGGACAACACCACAGACAAAAAATCCAATATCATCGCTGATATTGGATTTTTTTTTACTGTTAAAGGCGGCTTAACCGCTCACTTAACTTTTAACCGCTCAACATTGGCCTGTTGGCTGCCTTTTATGCACTTCATTACTGCGCTTCACGTAAAAAGGTCGGCTCATGCAATGTCGATTCGGCTTCGCAGTAGTAATAACCTGCACTATCGAATTTAATCAACCCTTGATAATCTTTGACATCATTATCTAATAGATAACGCGCCATCATACCGCGGGCTTTTTTGGCATAAAAACTAATGACTTTATACTGGCCATTTTTATGATCTTTAAAAATAGGGGTGATCAGTTGCCCATGTAATTGCTTAGGTTTTACCGATTTAAAATATTCATTAGACGCTAAATTGACAATCAGTTCATCACCCTGCTCTGCGAGCGCCTTATTGACCTGCTCGGTAATAATATCGCCCCAAAATTGATACAAATTACTGCCACGAGAATTGGCTAAGCGGGTGCCCATTTCGAGACGATAAGGCTGCATTAAATCTAATGGACGCAGCAAGCCATACAAACCAGATAATATTCTTAAACGTGCCTGAGCTCGCTGCAAACTCGTCTGCGATAAACTATCGGCATCTAAGCCAGTATAGACATCACCACGAAACGCGAACAGCGCTTGTTTGGCATTATCAAGATTGAAATCGGCAGTCCAAGAAGCAAAGCGCGCCGCATTGAGTCCCGCGATTTTATCGCTGACCTTCATCAGGGAAGCTATATCTGCCGGCGTTAATTGTCGACAAGTCTCAATCAATATTTCACTGTGTTGCAGCAAGACTGGCAGGGTATATTCCTGGGTTTTAGCAGGATTGTCATAATCTAACGTTTTGGCTGGCGACACTAAAATCAGCATTAGATGTCCTATAAAAGGTGAGGATTCAATAGCTCCTATGATACTGATGCCACCATAAAAAAACCACGCTTAAACGGCGTGGTTTTTTAGATAGTGCTGATTCAATTATTAAATTGAACCCACTGAATACAATTACACTTCAGGTACTGCACTCGATTTCTTTTCATCATTGCAGAGTATTGTGGCACTCGGCTTACCTTTCCAGATCCCGTCGTCTAAACCATTGATTTCAGGAAAGTCAGAGGCATGAAATGTAGGCGTTTCACCAGCCTTAATTTGACGCTCATAGTCTTTGATCACCGCAAATGCTACCTTAGATAACATTACAATCGCCGCAATGTTGACTAACGCCATCATTCCCATAGAAAGATCGGCAAAGTTCCACACCAACTGTAATGAAGCCACTGAGCCAGCCATCACCATGGCAAGTACTACAGCACGAAACACATAAAGCACTTTTTTACTTTTGGTTAAGAACATCACATTGCTTTCAGCGTAACTATAGTTGGCAATAATCGATGAGAAACAAAATAAGATGATGGCAAACGCGACAAAATACGCCGCCCAATTGCCCACTTCATTCGTTAACGCCAACTGTAACAAGCCAATGCCTTTTTGATCGCCAGGATTATCTAGCACACCAGATAACAAGATAATCGCTGCAGAGGCGCTACAGATAACGATGGTATCGACAAATACCCCCATCATCTGAACAAAACCTTGGGAGGCTGGATGATTAGGATTAGGACTTGCAGAGGCTGCAATATTAGCCGCACTCCCCATACCAGCTTCATTCGAGAACAGCCCACGAGCAATACCCGCCATCATGGCGCCCATTGCACCACCAGCCGCTTCTTCCCATCCAAAAGCGCTTTTAACAATGAACTCTAGTGCCGCTGGTACCTGCTCGATATTCATCACCAATACGACTAATGCAATGGCTAAATAAGCCACAGCCATCACAGGTACAATAAGCTCAGAGGCTTTAGCAACCTTCTTAAGCCCACCCGTAATGATGTAGGCAGCGGCAAGCACAATGATTAGACCAACAAGGGTTTTGTCATATCCAAAGGCATTGTTTAACGCATCAGTCATTGTATTGGCTTGCGCTGCATTAAATGCAAAGCCAAAGGCGATGATCAGTAACACTGAGAACACAGTCCCCATCCATCGCTTACCTAAGCCTCGCTCCATATAATAAGCAGGCCCACCACGGTATTGACCATCACAGTCTTTGACCTTGTAAACTTGCGCTAAAGTAGATTCAATAAAGGCGGTGGCCATCCCTAATAATGCAATAAGCCACATCCAAAAAATGGCACCCGCACCGCCAACCGTAATGGCGACGGCAACGCCTGCCATATTACCAGTACCGACTCGTGCCGCCATCGAGGTGCAAAACACCTGAAATGACGAGATGCCGTTAATTTTCTCGCGACCTTGTATAACCAGTTTGGCGCCATGACCAAACATGCGAAATTGAATGAAACCTAAACGCAAAGTAAACAATACCCCAGCAGCCACCAGCACGTATATTAATACACTGCCCCAGAGCACACCGTTTATCGCATTTATCGTCGTTTCAACTAAATTTAATAAAGATTCAAACATAGTACTTGATAATCCCCAGAACGAATTCAAACGGCCAGCAGGCTCGCTTTCAGCGTCAGTGTATTTAATTTCCTTCCCAATTTGATCGAACAATCTCAGTAGGATTTTCTTTTCGAATTGTCCTTTCACGATGCCTAAACATCATGCCTACCGGATTCAACGCGCCAAAATAGCATAACCTCAAAAAATCACCATGTGATCCAGATCACAATTACCCACCTATGCGACAGACTGATCACGCAATATCACAAAAATAAATCACACTGATAACCTAGGCAACAATAGAGCTACAGCCAAACAATTTACATACTCACTAAATTATAACTTTTTAAAAATAAGATATCGGACACGTTTTTGTAATAAAATTACAAATATAGTGACCCACATAAGATTTGATTAACTTTTAATGCTTACCATCAATGGGGTTCCTTATGTCACAACAAGAGATCAGTGCACTTAAGAAATTTGTTAGAGCAACCAACTTTCTTGCCACATCGCAAATTTACTTAAAGCAAAACGTACTTCACAAGCGTCCTTTGGAGCATAGCGATATTAAACCTAGACTGCTTGGGCACTGGGGCACATGTCCTGGTATTAACTTCGTTTACGCTAACGTTAACCGCCTCATTGCCAAGCATAACCGCTCTTTCGTCTATTTAGTTGGTCCAGGTCATGGATTCCCGGCAGTACAAGCTAACCTTTTCATGGAAGGCTCTCTAAGCCATTACTACCCAGAAACCATTCCATACAATGAAGCGGGTATTGAAGATATCTGTAAGAAATTTTCAGCAGCGTATGGATACCCATCACACGCTAACCCAGAAGCGCCAGGACAAATTCTAGAAGGCGGTGAACTTGGGTACTCACTCTCTGTTGCGTGGGGCGCGGTACTTGATAATCCTGATCTCATTGCAGCGTGCCTCATTGGTGATGGTGAGTCTGAAACGGGTCCATTAGCTGCGTCTTGGTATGCCAACCGCTTAGTTTCACCAAAAAATAACGGCGCTGTTTTACCGATTGTGCATATTAATGGCTACAAAATCTCAGGTCCTACCCGTATGGGCCGCATGAGCCATGAAGAGCTAGATCTTGAATTTAGAGGGTTAGGTTACCACCCCATTATCGTTGATGATCAGCTTGAAGAAGATGTATACGCTCAAATGATTGCGGCAATGGATATGTCTTATGCAATGATCAACGATATTCAAACGCGTGCCCGCTCCGGCGAAGATGTGGTTAAGCCACGCTGGCCAGTTATCCTTATGCGTACCGCAAAAGGCTGGACAGGTACTGCTGAATTTGGCGGTAAGAAATTGGAAGGTAACTGTGAGTCACACCAAGTTATCGTTAACAAGTGCGCCACAGACAAAGGTCACCTTGATGCATTAGAAGCTTGGTTAGCCAGCTATAAATTTGATGAGCTATACAGCATCAATGAAAAGGGTGAACTAATTTTTGATGAAGAGATCCAATCTTTACTTCCTCCAAAAGAGCTTACTTGCGGACGTCAAAAGTTAAGTTATGGTGGTGAAGTGGTTCGCGCATTAGCCCAACCTGATCTAGAAAAACTCGCCTATGGTGCAGAAACCCCTCGTGGTCAACGTGGTCTATCCATGTATAAAATGGGGGAATGGATGCGTGATGCGATGAAACTCAACCGAGATCAACGTAACTTACGTATTTTCTGCCCAGACGAAACTTATTCAAATCAACTTCAGGCCGTATTTGAAGAAACCGATCGTGCTTGGCAGTGGCCGATTGAGAGCTGGGATCAAGATATGTCTCGCGATGGTCGCGTCATTGAGCTACTGTCTGAAAACCTCCTGTTTGGTATGCTTCACGGCTACACTGTAACGGGTCGTCACGCCATGTTCCCCACATATGAGGCATTCTCGCAAGTGGTATCGTCTATGGCAGACCAATACTGTAAATACGTATACGCTAGCCAAGGTGTACATTTCCGTAAGCCTGTGCCTGCATGTAACGTGGTATTGTCTTCTCTGCTTGAACGTCAAGACCATAACGGTTACTCACACCAAAACCCCTCATTCTTGGGAGCGATGTTAGAGAAACATCCTAAGATTATCTCAGCGTATCTTCCTGCTGATGGTAACAGCACACTAGTCTATACCGAGCGCGCATATCAAGATCGCGACAAGCTCAACATCTTAGTGGCAGGTAAGAAAGAGTTACCACAATGGCTAACGCTTGCTGAAGCTCGTCAGCAAGCCAAAGATGGGGTAATGGTGTGGGACTTTGCCTCAGATGAAAACCCTGATGTTGTCCTTGTTGGTTGTGGTGACTACGTCACTCAAGAAGCAATGGCTTCACTCGTGCTCATTAGGGAGCTCCTACCAAAAGTGCGTATCCGTTTTGTCAGTGTAACTGAGCTCACTAGTAGCGGTCTAGGTAGCCTAGAGTTCCAAAGCAAGCCATGGTTGATGGATGAAGTATTCACTGCCGATAAAGGTGTGGTATTTAACTATCACGGCTATCCAAATACGATTAAGAAATTGGTTTTTGATTACAAAGGCAGCCGTAGATTCCGCATCAAGGGCTACGAAGAGGAAGGTTCGACTACCACTCCATTCGATATGGGAGTACGTAACGGAACTTCTCGCTACCACCTTGTCATCGACATGGCATACAAGCTATTTCAACAAGGCGTTATCGACGAAACTCAGCACGTGGGTATCACAACAGATATGTTACAACGTTTAGTCGACCACCGTAATTACATCAAGGCTAATGGCGTTGACCCAAGTAACATTGAAAATTGGGTTTGGACCCGTTAATCCACTTTTTATAGCTTAAAGTTAACATAGCAAAGGCGCGCCATCTGGAGCGCCTTTTCGCTACATAAAACCAACTAAAACACAAAAACCTACTCATAATAATAGCAAAATCTTCATTAACGACAGATAATATTAAGGCTAGCGATAAAAGCAAAGGATCCCCCTCATTAAGTGCTAGCGTGTTTTTAATGTAATAAAGACACTCTCGGGGCTAGATAAATAATCCAAGGATATTGAAATGATGAACAATACATTGAAAGCAATTCTGCTGACCTCAATGCTTCCATTTGCAGCCAATGCAGCACAAGAACTCAGTCCATGGTATGTCGGTGGTGGATTGGGCGTAAATAACTACGAACCTAACTGCGATCAAAAAACCATGAGAACTTGTGGCGAAGATGACCCTTATGCTTGGGACGTTTTCGGTGGTTATCTATTCAACGATTATTTCGGTGTTGAGCTAGGTTACCGTGATTTAGGCCGTGCAGAATGGGTCGATTATGCAAATAAGCTTAATGATGTCGGCGCAACGGGCATGACCTTAGGTTTAGTTGGATTCTGGCCACTAGCCGATCGCTGGAGCCTTTCCGCTGAAGCTGGTGCTATGAACTACGTACTCTCAAACAACAAGCAGTGGGGCAGCGAGTATTATAGCGACAGCGGTGTCGCTCCATATGTAGGTGCGGGTATTGGTTATAACTTCACTGAAAACTTCAAGCTTCAGGCTAAATATCGTCGTTATGAGAACCTAGATGAAGATAAATGGAACACCCTAGAGATGGAGAGCAACTACTGGGGCCTTGAACTAAGTTATCGTTTCGGCCATAGCGTACCTGCACCAGTAGTTGCCGCAGTTGCTCCGCTACTTGATTCTGATAACGATGGGGTCACCGATGATATGGATAAATGCCCAGATACTGCGGCTAACCATAAAGTCGATGCTAGTGGTTGTACTATCTATAAGGAAGTCACTGAGCAGCATGATTTAGGCGTGATCTTATTTGATAATAACTCCTCAGTAGTCAAAAAGGAGTCTTATGAAAAAATTCAAAAGCTCGCAGACTATCTAAATCAGCATTCACGTTCAACTGTTATGATCTCTGGGCACGCCTCAGATGTAGGCGCTCCGGATTACAACATGGCATTGTCTGAACGTCGTGCATCTGCCGTGGCTGATATTTTGGTCAATCAGTATGGTATTAGTCGTGCACGCGTAACCTCAAAAGGTTACGGTATCACTCAGCCAGTAATTCCTGGTCGCTCTGCTGAAGCAAACAAAGCAAACCGCCGTATCGAGGCGCATGTGACAGGTGTGCGTACCGAACCTGTAATGCGATAAAAAATGAATCGATGTGCCAGTCACATCACACCATTTAAGTATAAAAATCGCTGCTTCGGCAGCGATTTTATTTATTTCCACAGTTCACAACGTATACTGATTAGCAATAAGATAAACTGATTGATACACAATAATGCAGCTAGTGAGTCGCTCGCACTGATATTTAGCAACTTTTCTGTAATTTTTTTTCATTCACGGTTGGAAATATCGGCAAAATCGCGTCTAATAGCGGTTAGTAAACAACACAACTTAAGCTGCTTCTTAAGAAGGATGTAATTTTCATGGCTAATACACTAGAGCAATTCAAATCGTTCACTACCATTGTTGCCGATACTGGCGATATCGAAGCGATCAAGCGTTATCAACCACAAGATGCCACGACTAACCCGTCTCTAATTCTCAAAGCAGCACAAATTCCCGAATATCAACACCTAATCGATGATGCGATTGGCTGGGCTAAGGCTCAGAGTAATGATCTTGAACAACAAGTTGCTGACGCTAGCGACAAACTGGCCGTCAATATTGGTGTTGAGATCCTTAAAATCGTTCCAGGACGTATCTCAACCGAAGTTGACGCTAGATTATCATTTGATAAAGCGGGTTCGATCGATAAAGCACACAAGCTGATCAAGCTTTATGAAGCTGCAGGAATTGATAAATCACGCATTTTAATAAAGCTAGCCTCAACTTGGGAAGGCATTTGTGCCGCAAAAGAGCTTGAACAACAGGGGATCAACTGTAACCTCACGTTACTGTTTTGCTTTGCACAAGCACGAGCCTGTGCCGAAGCAGGCGTTTATCTTATCTCTCCTTTCGTCGGCCGCATCCTCGATTGGTACAAAAAAGACACAGGCAAAGACTACGCTGCTAGCGAAGACCCGGGGGTTGTATCTGTCACTAAGATCTACAATTACTATAAGCAACATGGATTTAAAACCGTGGTTATGGGTGCCAGCTTCCGTAACACTGGTGAAATAATGGAGTTAGCAGGCTGCGATCGCTTAACCATTGGCCCAGCACTACTAGAAGAGATGGCCAATAGTAATGCGCCTGTGCTACAAAAGTTAACGCCAACAACAGATATCATTGCACCAGGCAAGCCAATGACCGAAGCCGAATTTCGCTGGGAATTTAACCAAGATCCAATGGCCGTTGAAAAGCTGGCCGAAGGCATTCGTAACTTCGCCGTTGATCAAGGCAAGCTTGAGCAGATGTTGAAGACACAACTACGAGCATAAGAAGGCGGTGCATCTCATGACAGAGTTAACCCAACGCGCAACTTGGTCTGCTATCGCAGCACATACGGCGCAGCTACCTCATATGCGTACGCTGTTTGATACCGATCCTCTGCGATTTGATAAAATGTCATTGTCTTGCTGTGGCTTACTGCTTGATTACTCAAAGAATAGAGCCAATGAGGACACGCTTTCACTGTTATTCTCTCTCGCAGATGAGATCAATTTAACGGCGAAGATCAAAGCCATGTTCAGCGGTGAGATCATCAATAATACCGAGCAGCGTGCAGTATTACATACAGCGCTGCGCGCCCATGCAGATCAACAAGTATTAGTCGATGGCCACAATATTATTGATGAGGTAAAGCAAACACAGACCAAAATGGCCCAATTTGTCGATGCCGTCACCTCTGGGAAATGGCGCGGTTATACCGGTAAAACGATTACCGATATCGTGGCCATCGGCATTGGTGGCTCATTTTTAGGCCCCAAAATAGTGACTCAAGCACTTCGTCCTTATTGGAATAAGTCACTTAACTGCCACTTTGTCGCCAACGTAGATGCCACCTCTTTGTGTGAAAAATTACGCCTTGTTAATCCTGAAACCACCCTATTTGTCATGTCATCTAAGTCATTTGGCACGCAAGAGACGCTCACTAATACATTAAGCGCCAAACAGTGGTTTCTCGACTATGGCGCCACTCAGGCCGATGTAGCAAAACACTTTGTAGCAGTGACCTCTAACGTAACTAAAGCCACAGAATTTGGCATGGACGCTGATAATATCTTTCCAATGTGGGATTGGGTTGGTGGACGTTATTCTTTATGGTCAGCGATTGGTCTGCCTATCGCGCTATTGATTGGCATGGATAACTTTTATGCGTTACTTGAGGGCGCTAAAGAGATGGATGACCATTTCTTAACCGCACCATTAGAACAAAACATGCCGGTTATCATGGGACTGTTGTCGCTGTTGTATAACAACTTCCATAATGCCCAGTCGCATGTAGTGTTAACCTATGACCATTATTTACGTGGTCTACCAGCCTATTTCCAGCAGTTAGATATGGAAAGTAACGGTAAGTCAGTCACCTTGGAGGGTACAGAGGTTTCTTACTCTACAGGCCCTATCATTTGGGGCGGCGAAGGGACAAATGGGCAGCACGCATATCATCAACTCATTCACCAAGGGACGCCCCTGATCCCGGCAGATTTTATTTTACCGCTACAAAGTCATAATCCACTGGGTGAGCATCATGTGCAGCTTGCATCAAACTGTTTCGGTCAAACTCAGGCCATGATGCAAGGTCGAACCTATGATGAAGCCTTAGCAGAGCTGAACAACAGTGGGTTAAGTGAGCAGCAAAAATCATTAATTGCAAAGCATAAGGTGATGCCAGGTAATAAGCCCAGCAACACTATTTTAATGGATAAACTCACGCCGACCACTTTAGGTGCTCTCATCGCCCTTTATGAACACAGAACCTTCGTCCAAGGGGCTGTATGGGGCATCAACTCCTTCGATCAATGGGGAGTTGAACTAGGTAAAACCCTCGGCAATGACATTCTGAGCAGATTACAGGCCGAAAATGATACAACAGAGCTAGACGCCTCGAGTAACGCACTAATAAATCTATTTCGCGCTAAACACTAATAAGCAGCGCATAAAGACTTAATACCGCGATAAAAAAGCCAGTTTAAACTGGCTTTTTTATTATGGTAAACCAACTACATTATAGCTTTATCATCCACCCTAACTTCTCCTACCGCTTAGCTTCTTGCTCACCAAATCATAAAACATTCATCTTTCGTTAACAAAGGCGAAACATTTAGCTTGCACCATAAAATGGAAATGTGGTATTAAATTGATGAGAAAAACTACAACAACAGGAGGTTGCCATGAATCGTTTGGATTATGGTAGTGCGCTAGATGATACCGTCATTGAAAGACCTAACAGTCGTTCGCGAAGCTCCAATAAGAAGCGAAAATGGCGTGAAATTGAGGCTATCAAGGAGAAACATCGTTTGCTTAAAGAACTCCAGGATATTGACAGTAGTTTCGACTACGATTTTGATAACCTTCTGATGTAAAACTGATAAAGTCTGTAAATAAAAAATAGCGCCTTAAGCGCTATTTTTTATTTACAGACTAAAATCTTAATCATCAACCTTAGCGAGATATTCACGTAAATCTTCAAACAAGACATTATCGTCATCATTAAACAATGGATCAGAAATAAGCCGCTCTTGGCATTGAGCCCCCACACTCAACCAGTCTTCATCTGTCATTCCAGCTTGCCATTTAGGAAATAAATGCTGCTCTTCATAAATCATATGCCTAGTTTGCAGGTCGATATACTCCTTGAGCACCTCACTCATCTGCTCTAATTGAACGGGAATATCGCTTAAAATTAGATTTAATGTCGCCATCAATGTCGATGAACTCTCAACCAATCTTTCATGCTCGTCTGCTAGACGCTTTTCATTTAATTCACTAGGGTATTTTTGGATATAAAAATCATCAATCAGATCCTCTAAAGGATGATGACTATGCTCGGTATAACTTTGCATATATTCAACGATATCTCTTATCAGATTAAAGTTAACCGTCTCGGCATTTTCTAACCTATGCTGTTTTTTCTGCAATAATGTTAACAGTATCGCAATATGCTTATGGTCATTATGAAGCCTTGCTAACATCGTCACCTCCATACTAATTAAACGCCTCTAGTTACTATAGTAAATTGTTTGCTTTTCACTCACACTAATATGTAACTCAACACGACAATGTGACTCAGATCAATTAAAGCCAATTTAAAATAAACACTTACGATTAACTACTAACAGACACTTTGCTAAGACATTGGATAAACACCCACTTTCGTACAGCGAAGGCGTAACGGACTCAACAACTTTATATCTGCATTTGACATAATAAGAGTCAAAACAAGTCAATAAATAGTGATTGAGTGAGGCCGGTAAACACGGTAGAGTCCTTGATCTCATTATGTGAGTCACTTCCATAAGCAAGATATCCACACGCATATTATTGGCATTAGGCACAGCGCTACGGGAAGGCCTTTATGCAAACGTGGTTAATTGACAAACTGGTTAACATGGTAGGAAATAAATGCAAAATGAACATTGGGTTGGTGCCCATGTGAGTGCAGCGGGCGGCATCGCCAATGCGCCACTCAATGCCAAGAAAATTGGCGCCAATGCATTTGCGTTGTTCACTAAAAACCAACGTCGTTGGCAATCAGCACCTTTATGCCCTAAGCAAATAGTAGCCTTTAAACAACACTGCTACGATGCCCAAATCAATGTCGATGCTATCTTACCTCACGACAGTTACTTGATAAATCTCGGTCATCCGGATCAGGCTCAACTCGAGCGTTCACGCGACGCCTTTGTCGATGAATTACAACGTTGTCAGCAGATGGGACTCACCTTGTTAAATTTTCACCCCGGTAGTCATCTAAAACAGATCAGTATCGATCAATGTCTCAGCCGCATTAGCGAGTCGATCAACTTAGCTTTAGACTGCACCCAAGGTGTCACCGCTGTCATAGAAAATACTGCAGGCCAAGGCTCAAATTTAGGCCACAGCTTCGAACAATTAGCGCAAATCATTGACAAAGTAGAAGATAAATCGCGGGTTGGTATCTGTATCGACACTTGCCACATGTTTGCCGCAGGATACGACTTGAGCAGCAGAGAAGCCTGCGAGACAAGCTTCGACGCGTTCGATGAGATTGTCGGTTATCAATACCTCAAGGCCATGCATCTTAATGACAGTAAGACCCCTCTAAATAGCCGCGTTGATCGCCACCATTCTCTTGGCGCTGGGCACATAGGCCATGAGGCATTTAGTTTCATTATGCAACTGCCGGCCACAAAGCGTATTCCATTAATCTTAGAGACCATAGAGCCTGCCATTTGGCCTGATGAGATTAACTGGCTACGCCGTCAAGCCAAACTTGCCGTTTAAATTAAGCTGTAAAGCTAATAGCTTACCCAACATAAAATAACGAAAAGGACGAATGCAGTAGCAATCGTCCTTTTTTATTGGGTAAAGCTCCCCCCCGTATTTACCCAACAACTCATAACAAATGAGCTAAAGCCTCAGCGAGATCAACGTGACAGCGTTGCAAAAAGGTGCGCTTTAAGGGCGGTGAAATCCGCAGGCAGATTGACCGACAATATCGGCTTATCTTTTACTGTCTCTAATGCTGGCGGCAAACCGACCTCAATAGACAAGCATGCCTCGACCACCTCTTTAAATTTAGCCGGATGCGCTGTGCCAAGGAAAATCCCTTGCTCACTAGGCTTCATGGTCATCGATAGGGCCTGCGCCGCAATCGCGGCATGGGGCTCAGAAAGATAACCACCTTGATACAATTGCGATAATGCCGCCTCAGTATCCGTCTCTGATAATGCCACGCCGCTAATGTCACTTAAACTCCAGCCCATGGCTTCAACAATCGCCTCAACCCTAGGCCAATTACTTGGCTCAGATACATCCATGGCATTAGACATGGTGGCGACGGTGGCCTGAGGCGCCCAATCTCCTAAGGTCAAATAACGCGGGACGGTATCATTGCTGTTGGTGGCGGCCACAAAGCGTTTCACAGGTAATCCCATCGCTTTGGCAAATAGCCCTGCGGTAAGATTGCCAAAATTACCACTCGGTACGGCAATCACTGGATCGCTGTTATGAACGCGTTTAAACTGGGCAACGGCTTCGAAGTAATAACAAATTTGCGCCAGTAAGCGGCTAATATTAATCGAGTTGGCCGAATTAAGATGTAATCCGTCGCGAATATCACTGTCTTCAAATGCAGCTTTGACTAAATCCTGACAAGCATCAAAATCTGACGCCACTGCAACGGTGTGAATGTTATCCCCTAGGGTGGTAAACATTTTCTCTTGCAGCAGACTTATCTTACCTTTGGGGTACAGCACCACCACTTCAATGTTATCCAAGCCGTAAAAGGCATCAGCAACGGCTGCGCCTGTATCACCGGACGTGGCCGTTAATATGGTGATTTTATCTTCGGTGGCTAAGCTATTAAGGCACTGAGCCATAAAGCGTGCACCGAAGTCTTTAAAGGCTAATGTGGGACCATGAAATAGCTCTAAACAGTAGCGATTGTCATCGGCTTTCACTAAAGGAAGCTCAAAATTAAACGCATTGTCGACCAGTTTATCGACCATCTCCTGACCGAGTTCTTGTGCTAGCCAAGCCCCTAAGATCTGTTTAGAACGTTCGACAAACGGCATGGCTAACAGCTCATCCATATTGTCTAAGACAGGAATTAATGTCGGAAAGAACAGCCCTCGATCACGGCCGAGACCCAGCTTAACCGCCTGAGTAAAAGTCACTTTCTGCGACGGGTGTTTTAAGTTATATAGTTCCATCTGTAGTGCGCCTTAATCTGATAATAATATTCAATCGACCCGACGAGTACCTTGGGTATCAATTTGACAGATATGAGAAAACCCCACACCTTGTTTTACATAGTGGCTATCAAGCCATGCTTGCGCCGCCTGCGCGGTAGCAAGGTCGTCAGTAACCGAAAATAGAGTTGGACCGCTGCCAGAGATGCCTGTGGTTAACATGCCTAGCTCAGCAAGTGCTGCTCGGGCTTGTTCATAACCTGGAATTTCGCTGGCACGATAAGGCTCGGCTAACACATCTTTTAATACCGCAATGGCAAGGCTTGCATCTTGCTTATAACTGGCGTGGACAAACGCACTAAGATAACGGCCAAAATCGATAGCCACAGATTTGTCATACACTTCTGGCAATAACGCCCGCATTTTAGCGGTCGATAAGGAGATCCCAGGGTATGCCACCACCCAATACCACTGTTTAAATACGGGTAACCCTTCACATACCGAATGCGGCACATCCAGCATCAATTGCATGCCACCTAGGTAACATGGCGCGACATTATCATAATGCACCGAGCCGCTAATTTTGCCCTCAAACTCCCCCATCAAACGCAGCAAGGCTTGCTCATCAAAAGGGCGATCGAAATATTCATTTAAAGCATAAAGAGCTGCTACCACAGATGATGCACTGGAGCCAAGGCCACTGCCCACGGGAAGATTCTTCTCCAGCGTCATAGCAATGCCCGCCTGACTATCTAATTGCGCTAAAAAAAACTCAGCGCATTGATAGACAATATTGTCAGCCGCATCGGCAGGCAATTTATCGGCCCAATGGCCCGCCAGCGATAGCGATATTCCTGTTAAGGCTGGTTCAATACTGACGCAATCGCCAAGCAATGTGCCATCGATGGGCGCTAACGCCGCACCGAGTAAATCAAAGCCCACCCCCACATTGCCCATCGACGCGGGTGCATAAACCGTTAAACTCATGCGCCCATCTCCCGTGTCCAGTTAAGGGTTCTGAGAAGATCCGCAAAGGCCCCTGCAGCAGTCACATCGGTGCCAGCACCATAGCCGCGCAGCACAAACGGGATTGGCTGATAGTAACGGCTGTAAAAGGCCAGCGCATTTTCGCCCCCTTTCACACTATAGAGTGGATCGTTTGCATCGACTTCCGCTATCTTAACTCGGCAACCTTGCTCATCAATTTGCCCAACATAACGCAGGACTTTACCTTGCGCCTTAGCCTCGTCTACTCGCTTGGCAATTTCACTATCGAGAGACCCCAAGTTGTGCATAAAGGTCGAAACATCGCCCGATGCATCAAAATGCGCTGGCAATACTGACTCAACCACAATATCACTTAACTCAATTTCCATTCCCACTTCTCGAGCTAAAATCAACACCTTGCGAGCAACGTCCATGCCACTCAAGTCATCTCTCGGATCGGGCTCTGTAAAGCACTTGTCACGAGCAATTTTGGTGGCCTCAGATAGCGTCATGCCGTCATCAAGCATACCAAATATAAAGGATAACGAGCCAGATAATATGCCATTGAATTTTTGCAATTTATCGCCAGCAAATAACAATTTTTTAAGGTTATCAATCACAGGTAAGCCAGCACCTACCGTCGTTTCATACAAAAATTGACGACGCTGTTTTAAAGCTGTTTGCCTTAACGCGCGGTAGTAATCTAAGTCTCGTGTGTTGGCTTTCTTGTTAGGTGTAACCACATGCAAGCCGGCATTCATGACATCGAGGTAACGATCGGCTACTAACTCACTAGAGGTGCAATCAACCAATACGGGATTAAGTAATTGCTGCTCAGTCGCCCATGCTAGCATCTGATTTAAATCATAATCTTGCTGGCTGTCACTTAAGCGCCCTTGCCAATGATTAAGCTCAACACCTTGGGCATCGAGCAACATCTGGCGAGAATTAGCAATACCACAAACTCTGACGGTAATATGCTGCGCTTTAAGCATCTCTGATTGTTGTTTTATCTGCTCGAGTAACCCAGCCCCGACATTGCCACAACCGACTAAAAATACATCCAGATAATGCTGTACATCAAAGAAGCGCTGATGACAGGCGGCAATCGCATGTTTAGTCTTACATAGCTCAATCACCGCTGAAATAGAGCGCTCAGATGAACCTTGAGCAATGGCAACGATATTGACGTTCGCCTGTGCTAACGCTTGGAAAAACTTACCCGCAACGCCCTTATGAGTGCGCATACCATCACCAATTAACGACACTATCGCCAAGTGATGACGCATCTCTATCTCTTCAAGAATGTCACTTTTCAGTTCAAGTTCAAATTCTTGCTCTAACGCCATACGCACTTTGTCCGCATCTTGTGTCGCGACACAGAAGCTAATACTGTATTCAGATGAGCTTTGGGTGATCAATGAGACCGAAACGCCCGAACGAGAGATAGCCCCTAAAGTGCGACTAGCCATGCCAACCATGCCCTTCATGCCAGGGCCTGCGATGTCAAACATGGTCTGTTCATCGAGGTTAGAGATAGCCTTAACATTAAGGCCTGTCTTATCGACTTGGTTAGACACCAATGTCCCAGGTGCATCTGGATTAAAGCTATTACGGATATAACAAGGGATATGATATTGGGCAATAGGAGAGATGGTTTTAGGATGTAGCACTTTGGCACCAAAGTAAGACAACTCCATCGCTTCTTGATAGCTCAATTGAGTTAATAGTTTAGCGTCGGCCACCACGCGAGGATCTGTGTTATACACTCCATCTACGTCGGTCCATATTTCACAGCAACTAGCATCGATACAGGCAGATAATACCGCCGCCGAATAGTCTGAACCATTGCGCCCAAGGGTAACTATGCGTCCATGCTTATCACCAGCGGTAAAGCCAGGCATGACCCACACGCGATGAGCATCAAGCGAAAGCGCGGCAAATCGTTGTTTACTGGCATTAATATCGACTAAAGATTCAAGCACTTCACCTGTCGCTAAAAATAAGTGTTGTGGCACAAGTTGACTAGCCGATATCTCTCGGGCCAACATTAACTGTTCCATTAAGGCCGCAGATAACTTTTCGCCACCCACGACGATTTCAGCGCGAACATAATCTGGGCATTCGCCAAGTAGCATGATCCCTTGCAATTTGTCATGCCAAAGCGACAATTGCTTATCCAATACTCGCTGAAGATCACTAGACTGCTGTGAAGACAGTTTCTCTTGGCTCGCCTGCTGATATAGCAGATCAAAAACCAATTTAACCTTATTCAGTACCAGTAAAAAATCACCACCGCTAACCGCCAAGTCGACCATTTCAAGCAGCCCATTGGTCACGGTTGCTGGGGCTGAAAGCACAACGGCAATACCTTCTTGCTCTGCACTGCTAGCGACAATGTCTGCCACGCCATTAAAACGCTGCCAATTAGCCAGCGAGGTACCACCAAATTTCATCACTTTCATATCATCTCCTTGTACCACGCTACCCCAGAAACAAAAAAGCCCGCTCCTTGGAGGGAGCGGGCTTTTTCAATACTTATATTTTACGTATGTTCAGCCGGCCCCCACGATGGTTGTCGTGGTGGTTGTAATAATGGTGGTTACTACGAAATTTAGGCTAAACATTATAATTATCTGTTCACAATTCATTGTGTATTAAGTGGTAACTAGAATTGCTTTTTTTGCATGCAGCTGTCAACCCCCTACAGGCAACTTTCTCAAAAATAGCGAACTCACATCACTTTGACTATGAACATATAAAGCAGATCAATTCAAACATCAACAATTGCGAACATTCGCCATTTAGGACGATACAAATCTAAGCTGTACAAACAGATATCCTAGATTAATTCCTTTATTAACAGGTAATAACAGTAAAAGAAAACAGTCAAAATAAAGTTAACAATACAAAATAGACCTTTGTGTGACGTTTAAGACTAAAGTCGACATAACATCATAACTCCCCCTCATTTACTGCAATCAAGGCGAGCGCATAATTTATTGGAA
The DNA here is from genome assembly GCF_900380485.1 of Shewanella algidipiscicola. NCBI lineage: Bacteria > Pseudomonadati > Pseudomonadota > Gammaproteobacteria > Alteromonadales > Shewanellaceae > Shewanella > Shewanella algidipiscicola. Next base: position 1,185,384 of record NZ_OXJV01000001.1, read on the forward strand.
ATAGTGAGAAAAAATTCAACAAGAACCTAGCACATCATCACAACTTCCAAGGGACAGCGACCCGAGCTAACAACCCGACTCACAATTTATAAATTTTTCATTCAAGAAGCGGTACTAGATCATCGCCAAGTATTAAAAAGCAAGTTAAAATGCCCCCACATTCTGAATTGGAGGCGATATGATAATCACCCAACACAAAGCTGTTAGCATCCATTACCGCTTAACAAACCAACAAGGTGAGTTAATTGAAAGTTCATTTGAAGGTGAACCAATGCTTTACCTTCATGGCGCCGAGAATATGATCCCAGGCTTAGAAGCGGCATTAGAAGGCAAAACGGTTGGTGATAAGCTCGATGTTACTGTTGAAGCTGAACAAGCTTACGGCCCTTATCATGATGGCCTGCGTCAAGACGTACCATTGTCAGCCTTTGGTGACATTGAAGATATCGTACCGGGTATGCGCTTCATTGCCGAAACTGAAATGGGTCAACGTCCAGTACAAGTTACAGAAGTAAAAGATGATGTTGTTGTTGTTGATGGCAACCACCCATTAGCCGGTCAATCACTTAACTTTACCGTTGAGGTGCTTGCCGTTCGCGACGCGACCGAAGAAGAGATTGCCCATGGCCACATTCATGCTGGCGGCAGTTGTAGTAGTCATGAACATAGCCACGAAGGCGGTTGTTGCGGTGGTGAAAACCATGAGGGTGGATGCTGCAATGATGACAGCGAAAAAGAAGCCAAAGAAGGCTGTGATGGCAATGGTGGATGTGGTTGTCGCCACTAATCACTTATTGTAATTGAAGGTTTAATGCTCAAGTTGTCATTGCCTAATGGCGTACAACTCGAGTTGTAATATGAAAAGCTGGCAGCCTTTTTTAGGGCTTTGCCAGCTTTTTTATTTTAGACTGGACTAACAGTGATGACACATTTGCTCATCCAACATCAGTAATAGTTAATTCACTATTACTGATGTTGGATGCTGATAAACGAAAAGGATATCGAATGATAAATTGTATTAGTCCCGACTAGATCTGACATATCAACTTGATTAGTTGAGAGTTACCCACCAGCTACCTCATCTTAGGCGGTTCGACTATCTTACTGCGCTACGAAACCGTTGCACTAATGCTAGGCGTGTTGATCTTTTTCTTAGGGGCGAAGCTCTATAACATGCGTTAACAAAATCGCCGTCATCATCCGGCCGCAAACGAAAACGCGGTGTATTGCCTTTTGCCCTATATAACTTAATGCCTTTTATCTTATTACTCAGCGCTACCTATTTATTTCGTTTTACACCGTCATCAGCAATAAATATCATTGCCATTGCACTTGTCAGTTACGCAACTTATATCTTAATTCAACGAGCGAATTATCGAAAACATCGAGTCTCACAATCTTAAACGCCCCCCACTTTTAACATAACCACCTTATGCCTTATAAAAAGTCTGGTTATTAGCTTATATTTGGGGTCTCGCAGGTAGAGACCCTAGTTAGTTGACTACAATAGCTATTTATAAGCGATGGGAAGGTTATGATTTAACCAAGCCGTTACAAAACAGATTGTTCAAAGAAGCACTTCTACAAGATTAAAGCTTTAACCTTCTCTCGTTGCGCCTCTGTCATATGTTTAAGGTAGTTAGAGCAGCGTGTAATGGTCGCAATACTTATCTCAAATTCGGCAGCCATCTGGCGCTGGCTCATTTCCCCCTGCAACAATGCTTGAAACACTTTTAAACGACCCGCAACGGCACTTCGTTCCTCTTCGGTAAGCAATAAATCGAATAATGCGTCTAACGCACCTTGCTCTTGATGAATCATCACCTTATTTAACACTAGATCCCAATTGGCGCGCACAGCAACCTCTGTTGTAATCGTTGACCATTACGAAAGTGTAACAACAAAACCATACCAAAGGCTATAAAAGTCAGTCTAAAACATGATAATCACCGTGATATTTAGGCTTTCATCCATGAAACACATTTGGCAACAAACTTTGAAGTAACTTTAATAAAAAATCATTGGTATCTGACAGTTAATTGCGCTTAGAATAATCGCATCAAGTCACATAAACATCATAATTCGTGAGAACCATCCTATGAAAAAACAGATTAAGCTCGGCCTACTCGCACTAACTGGTGGCGTAATGCTAGCCTCAGCTGCACACGCTAATAATTTTAAAGAAGTTGATGATGCAATCGAATATCGTCAATCGGCATTTGGCTTGATCGCACACAACTTTGGCGATATGGGCGCTATGTTAAAGGGGGAAAAACCATTTGATGCAGAGGTATTCGCGATGCGCGCGCAAAATGTTGCAGCACTAAGCCAACTTCCAGCAGAAGGTTTTGTTGCCGGTTCTGATAAAGGTAATACTGAAGCATTGGCTAAGATTTGGAGCGATAAAGCTGATTTTGATAGCAAAATGAGTGAGTTTCAAGATAACGCAGCTAAGCTTGCCGTTGCTGCACAGAGCGATGATAACAATGCCTTAAAAGCGGCATTTATGGCTACTGGCAAGAGCTGTAAAGGCTGCCACGACGTCTACAAGAAAGATTAAGCGTTAGAAGCTGAGTTTGCCAAGCAACAAAGACAAGCAGCTCAATTAAACTCCAGTATAAGCATATAAAAAAGTTAGCGGTATCAGCCGCTAACTTTTGTATCATTGGGTTAGTTTATGGCTACAGCATCACTGTTAACGGTAAAATCAAATAATTGACCACTAGCCCCATCAATATTCCAACCAAGATCAATGCGACAAAATTAGAGCGGAACCTTAATTCAGCAACCATATCTTTAGTCACGTATTTATAACCTGTGATCATTGCCCCCACCAATTTATCGCCTTTAAAACCATGTACAATAACCGCTAAAATATGCATAGCCGCCAACGCTAACAGCACATTAAAGTTCATCTTATGTAACCAAGTTAACGCGCTACTAAGATCACTACTCACATAACGATAAAGAGGCCCTTCGGTAAACACTTCATCGGTAGCAAACAAACCACTGCCTAATTGCACCAACAATATCACCATCATGGTCACCACCATATAGCCCCCCAATGGGTTATGCCCAAGTGTGGCTTTAGTCGGTTGCTTTAAATAGCCTATAACTTGTTTAGGCGGTTTAACGAAATGGCTAAAGCGCGCGGTATCACTACCTATAAAGCCCCATAACAGGCGAAATATAATCAATACCATTAAGGAGTAAGCAAATATCTGATGCCATTGCATCTCTCCGGCATCGGCGCTCCACCACAGTGCACCGAGTAGCCCTATCGTGCCCCAATGAAAGATTCGCGTGGGCAGATCCCACACCTTTAATTTGATTTTATTATCGACACTAGAAAGTTTAGAAGACATCTAATTTCCCTTACAACAGAAGATGCTGATGATGATATTTGAAGCGACTCACAGAGGCAAATATAAATGAATACCGGAAGTTATCCCGTCAAATATGACGCCTTAACATTAGAAATACAAGCTATTCCTAATGTTTATTTAGCCATTTTGTCGATGCCATCAAATAAAGCGCTAAACATAAAAACACCGCCACCAAACATGATCTAGATCACGTTATTAATGGACGAAATTGGTAGTCTGAACTCAAGGAAGCAAAGATAAGGTTGGACATATGATAAAGATTACTAGCAAAGATTTCGACGTAACTGCACCTATCCGTGAACGTATTGAAAGCAGATTGGAGAAACTCAGTAGACACGATATTCAGTTAATTAATCCACATGTCATCATAGAACAAGAAAAACAAGGATTTAAAATAGAAGCATCGGTCGGTATTCCCAGTAATCAATTATTTGCCCAAGCAACAGACAAAGATCTTTATGCCGCAATCAATGCCATGGGACAAAAGCTTGAAAAGCAACTTAACCGTTTAAACCACAAACCTGAAGGAGCGCGTCGCGCAGTACCCGTCATCAATAATGATGTTGTTGATGATGACTTAGAAGATGAATACGAAGAAACATTTGATAAGGAGTATATCGCGTAGAAAGAGTTTTCTTTAGACTGTAGACAATAACTTTAGCCTCAATAAATATCGAGGAGTACAGCTAGCAAACTAGCCACATTGTCTACAGTTGCTATATTCGATTTTCGATAGATGCTTAATGATTAAGGTGAACTTACCTTTAGTGCTATATCGATTGGGCTGTGGCAACCAACACCTGCCTCAACAGGTTATTAACTTAACTTGAGGAACCCGGCTAACAAACTAGCGATGTTGTCACCCCTTGTTATACTTGGAGGTAGAGCGATATTGAAAAATGACAATACAGATAAATCTGAAATACACATAGGAGAACGCCGACACTTGAATTCGATTTTGCAGCACGATACAAAAACGACGACTATCCTAGCCTTATGGTAACTATATGTGCCAACAAGGGTCAGCTAACGAGCTAAACAGTAATGGTCGTCTCTCTTTGGTAAGGCCGCCGGTTTCACAACGACAGTGAATGTAAATGGCGCACTAACAACGTAAGGAGAGAGTAGAGTTTGAGTGAAAGGCAAATACGTTTTTTAACGGCGACAGATAAAGCCACGCAACATTGATTTAATCAACGTTTGGAACATCGCTAATGTAATAGCATCGTCGCCGGGTTGTCAGCAGGATCCACATCAATTCAATACCAAATTGAATTTGAGTAAACCAAGGATCCTTAGCAAATTAAAGGAGGGCCTACCGATTTTGATAATGCAATCTAAGCTCCAACTAAGCGCACCTGATGGTGCGCTTTTTCATACTCTGGCTAAAATAATAAATGGACAGACAGCATAACTTTTCATTGACACTCACTACATAGCGATCTAATTTGATGGCTATGAAAATGAATAACACCACTTTTTTTACTTTCTTTTTTATTCCATCCTTATAGGGAGGCGGGATTTCGGTATAAAAACGAAAGTGAAAATTCCAAAGCCTCCCCTAAGGGAGGCTTTTTTGTTTTAAAACCTAACCAGATACTCGTTCATATACAGAGGACAGCATGACCAAAGAACATTCCTTAAATCACACTCGGGAACAGATCAGTGCACTCGACAATGAACTGCTGGCACTCCTCGCCAAGCGCCGCGACTTAAGTTTAGATGTCGCCCGCAGTAAAGAGGTTGATATTCGCCCCATCCGCGACACGCAAAGAGAAAAGGAGTTACTAACCCGATTGGTTAAACAGGGGCGCGAACAAGGGTTAGATGCCCACTATGTGCTGTCGCTATATCAAAGCATTATTGAAGACTCAGTACTCAATCAACAAGCTTACTTGCAGGGACGCGCTAATCCTGCATTACAAAAACAGCAGTACACCATTGCTTATTTAGGGGCTCGCGGATCCTATTCATACTTAGCCGCCACTCGCTATTGCGAGCGCCGCCAAGTCACTATGCAAGATTTAGGCTGTAAAAGCTTTGATGAAATTGTACAAGCGGTAGAATCTGGTCATGCCGATTATGGCTTTCTGCCTATAGAGAACACCTCGTCGGGATCGATAAATGAAGTCTATGACGTGCTACAGCACACGAGTTTATCCATTGTGGGTGAAACCACCATCGAAGTCGGCCATTGCTTACTCGCTCATCCTGGTGCGCGACTCAGCCAAATTAAGACTGTCTATGCCCACCCACAACCCATAAGCCAATGTAGTCGCTTTTTAAGCCATCACCCTGAATTAAAATTGGAATATTGCTCTAGCAGCGCCGAAGCGATGGAGCAGGTATTTGCAAGCAATGAGATGACAGTTGCCGCCATTGGCAGCGCCGAGGGGGGGGCACTCTATCAGTTAGAGGCCGTAGAAAAAGAGCTCGCCAATCAAAAAATTAATCAAAGTCGTTTTATTGTCGTCGCGCGTAAGGCGATTGCAGTTCCAGAACAACTCCCGGCCAAATGTACCCTGATCATGGCTACAGGACAGAAACCCGGTGCCTTAGTAGAAGCCTTATTGGTACTTAAAGCCCACAACCTCAACATGAGTAAACTGGAGTCTCGCCCAATCCCGGGAACACCGTGGGAAGAGATGTTTTACTTAGACCTTGATGCCAACTTATCGAATGAATCAATGCAAAAAGCGCTAAAGGAACTGGAACGCATCACTCGCTTTATCAAAGTATTAGGTTGTTATCCCTGTGAAACCGTTAACCCAACACAGTTGAGTAACAGCCAGCTTATGATAGAGCCCACTACCAGCAGAACGGCTGAATTGAACGATGGCAACAATGATAATGATAGCAGCATACAAACGTCTCATCGACGCTGGAGCCTGACTCAAAAACCTCAACTGACCCAGATCACTCACGGGCAGCTGGCCATAGGAAATGGCCAATTTGGTGCTATCGCACAGCTTAAGTTAACCACTGATAGTCAAGACATTGCTCAACAAGCAAAACAACTAAAAGAAGCGGGTTTTCAAGCGGTGCTGCTCACGGGAATACAGCATGTTCAACATGTCAGTCCGCTATTAGATGAAGTAAAACGTGCATTACATCAATTCGATTTAAGCTGCGTGTTCGAAATAGAATATGAAACAGAATTAAAACAGGCTGTTGGACATGCCGATATCTTACTGATCAGCGGTAAACAGATGCACCACAAACCGCTACTCCAACAAATCGGCTCACTACATATACCTGTCATTTTAGAGCGCAACACCATGGCCAGTGTAGATGAGCTTCTCGCTAGTGCTGAAACCATTTTATCCTGCGGTAATCAGCAGGTGATCTTGTGTGAATCTGGTATCAGAACCTTTAATGACGCCGTTAAACCCGCTTTAGATTTAGCAGCCTTAGTACAAATAAAAGCCATGAGTCACCTGCCAATAATCATCAATACCAGCTATGCCTATGAACCGCTTAACGAGACTGGGATCGTAATCGCAGCCAAACAGTTGCGAGCTGATGGAGTAATCTTGCCGTTCATGCCAGAGATGGGCAATGTCGATGAGCAAATCAGCCTTCACCGTCAATGCTTAAGTGAGCTATACCATAAGCATCGACTTGTTTAGCTGATGAGCCTCATCGACACAGACAAAAAAGAAGTCATTCATCAGCACAAAAAAAGAGGACCTTTGGTCCTCTTTGCATAATAAGTAACAACACATTAAAAAACGATAAACCTAAACAGGCTGCCCATCTACTAACGCCATCCAGCCTTTTATAATGCGATGACAAAACCAGCATAATGAGAGCATACTCAGTACGACCGCTAACCAAGTTTGCGGCACGATATAAGCTAAAATAAGCATAGATAATAGGGTCAACATCGACCAGCGTTGCCAACGTATATGCGAATAGAGTAGTTTGCTCATCTTGCTACTTTTTTGTGCACAATTAATGGCTAAGCCTAGTAGTGGTGGCAATAAAAATAATGGGAACGCCAGCATTAAGCCATATAAAAGATGGCCAAGACTATGATCATCAATACCAGCGTGTTGAGGTGGCGTCGTTATCATAAGCTGGTCACTCCAAAACGGCCAAAATGGGATAAACAGACTCCAATATGTGAGCCTCGATTAATTAACCATACTTTGTCACCAGCTTTTACGCAAATCTGTAGAGTATCAAAGTCTGCCAAATCTCATCCTCACGCGCCCTCTCTGCTAACCAAGGGGCTGCATGCAAATAAGCACTACTCGTTCAAACTCAAGGTTACATCTGACTTAAGCCGTGTCGAACACGCTAAAATATAGCCCTGCTCAATTTCTGCCGGAGATAATGTCATAGAACTACTAGAAACGGTTTCCCCTTTAATCACCTTGCACTTACAGGCGCCGCATACGCCAGAGCGACACGCGGCAATAATGGGTAACCCTTCGGCTTCGATGCCTTCAAGTACAGACTGCTCAGCAAACAAGGGGGTCTTCACCCCGTCAATCTGCAGCATAAATTGGGCCGAGGCTGCAGATTGCTGTGAAGGCACCACAGGTGCATCGCCAAAACTTTCTTGATGATAACGACTCATGTCAAAACCCGCTTGCTCAAGCATAACCTTCACAGCTCGCATGTAGGGAGCCGGCCCACAGACAAATATGGTTCTCTCTTTATAATCACTCGCCGCCGATGCTAACGAGTCTAACGAGAGCCGCCCTTGATAACTGTTCACATCGCTAATCTCCCCCTCTTCTAGCCAATAACTTAAAGAGAAATGCTCATGACGTTGCGATAACTGCTGCAATGCTTGATTAAAAATCAGATCCTTGGATGATTTAGCGCTATGAAGAAAGGCTATGTCACTACCTATCTGTGTATCGGTTAACCAGCGAGACATTGAATACATAGGAGTGATGCCGCTACCCGCACTTAAAAATAGGTATTTCTTGGCTTCGATATCAACCAAGTTAAACACCCCATCGGGTCCGCTTGCAGTAACGCTATGCCCAGGCTGCAGATGATCGATTAAATAGTTTGATGCGACTCCCGCCTCAATCCGCTTTACGGTTACAACGATAGAGTAAGGACGAGAAGGTGACGAAGATATGGTATAGCTTCGTGCAACCACATTACCATTAATGTTAAGCAACAAGGTGATAAATTGCCCCGGCTTAAAGTGAAACTTGACACTCTGCTCGCCCTGAAAACGAAAACTGGTGACATCATGCGTTTCTTGCCAGCGCTCTACGCATTTTAAACGTACCTCGCCATGCTGCCAGGTTGCTGAATGATATTGTTGGCTATTCATAGGGTGGGTTATCCAGAAAATAGAACGCCTATGACCATAGCCATAGGCGTGTGGACGAGTTAAGCGACGCTTAGGATATCTTTTAAATCCGCTTCGACAGTCGTGGTAGTACGTAAACCAAACTTGTCTTCCAAAATCTTAACCAAATTATCAGTCAAGAATGCTGGCGCCGTCGGGCCTGTGCGAATATTCTTAACCCCAAGCGATAACAGGGTCAATAAGATCACAATCGCCTTTTGCTCAAACCATGACAGTACTAAGCTCAGTGGCAGTTCATTGATCTCACACTCGAACACTTCCGACAGCGCAATCGCCAGCTGAATCGCCGAATAAGCATCGTTACATTGACCGATATCCAATAAACGCGGAATACCATTAATATCGCCAAATGCGAGCTTATTAAACTTATACTTACCACAACCTAAGGTCATGATAATCGAGTCTTTTGGCGCAGCAGTTGCGATATCTGTAAAATAGCTACGTTCAGACTTATCGCCATCACAACCACCAACGAGGAAAAAGTGTTTGATTGAACCATTTTTCACATTTTCAACTACGGCAGGGGCAGCAGCCATTAGCGCATTTCGAGCAAAACCTATGGTGATATGATGGGGGATCTCATCATAGATAAAGCCTTCAAGCGATAACGCCTTATCGATCACAGCCGAAAAATCATCTCCTTCGATATGTGTAACACCAGGCCAGCCAACAATGCTGCGAGTGTAAATACGGTCGGAGTAGTCGCCTACATTTGGATCGATAATACAGTTAGAGGTCATCACTACCGCACCAGGGAAGTTAGCGAACTCTTTCTGTTGATTTTGCCACGCACTGCCGTAGTTACCGACGAGGTGGGGATACTTTTTAAATGCGGGATAAGCCAGTGCAGGCAGCATCTCGCCATGGGTAAAGACATTAATGCCCGTCCCCTGTGTTTGCTCTAAAATCAGCTCTAAATCCTTCATATCGTGGCCTGAGACCAAAATCGCTTTGCCTTTCACCGCAACGGTATTGACCTGCGTCGGCTCAGGATGACCAAAGGACTCTGTTTCACCAGTATCTAGCATCGCCATTACGCGATAGTTCAGTTGGCCAATCTCCATTGCGGTGGCAAACAGCTTGTCGGCATCTTCTGAATCTGAGCCAAGAAATGCCATTATTTCATGGAAATTAGCAGCAACGTCGCTATCGGTTTGCTCAAGCACACGAGCATGCTCCATATAGGCCGCAGCGCCTTTTAGGCCATAAAGACAAAGTAAACGTAGGCCCATAATATCTTCATCAACACTCTCTTTGCCGCGATTAGGTGCCGCTTGAGTTGCTTGAACAAGCATTTCAGGTTTCGATGTAGCCAATACTAAAGACGCAGCAGGGATCAGGGTACCAACCGCTTTACCTGACTCGGCGCACTCAGTTTCATAGGCGGTTTTTAACCGGTTACGGTAACGGTCGGCTTGATTGACATAATCAATTAACCGCTCGTCATCAAAGTTAACATTTGTCAGTGTGGCAAAAAATGCTTTAGGGACAAAGGCATCGACTTCACTATCAATAATATCGAACTCTCTTGCTTTAACCGCATAGGCAGAAACACCTTGCAACAAGTAGATCAAGAGATCTTGTAGATCTGAGGTATCAGACAACTTGCCACACATGCCTTGAGAATAACTACAGCCATTCCCCGCTGGGGTTCTAATCGTTTGCTCACACTGAATACAAAACATTACCGTTACTCCTATTTTTAACATGCTTTAAATTTACATGTTTTAATGGAGTCTACTGCGACTTTGTCATCAGCTAAAGCGGTTTATTGCAGCAATGTGGCAAACTATGAGGCAGATCAAATTAGCAAAAGCGCAACTAATATCGTTTTTTAGCCTACATATAATAACCAGATATCAATAAACACTTGATAAACTTTAAATTACATAAAAAAACCTGAACTAGATGGTATTAATCTAAGCTCAGGTTTTAAGTTAAATTCGGTATCGACAATTGCGCAATCTGGCGATAGCTAGCCTGCCTTCATATCATTGACCGACTGCAACATGGCACGACTCTCGCGCTGAAATTGCGGCGCAAAATCACCGAACCAGTTGGCCACCTCTTCAAATTGCTCGATAAATCCTTGGCGATCACCAGACTTTAATAGCTCAAGCGCCTGAGTGTAATTCTCCAAATAATCGCCAATTGCCGTCAAACTTTCACGCTGGGCATAAATAATATCGGCATAAAGTTCAGGGCTTTGGGCAAAAAGACGCCCAACCATCGCCAGTTCTAAGCGATAAATGGGCGAGCTAAACTGCAACAGAGTATCGATATCAGCTTCCTCCCGATAAAGATTAAGCCCGTAGACAAACGAGGAGAAATGACGCATCGCTTGCACAAGTTGCATCGCCTTATCGTGTTTTTGCGCATCGGCTTCAACGAGTCTAGCGCCCCAAATCAGTATCTGCTCCATTAACCATTGATACTTATCTTGATCTCGTCCATGACACACCACCACAACTTGCTTGGCCAAGCTACCGACATCTGGGCCAAACATGGGATGCAGACCAACCACAGGGCCTTTATGAGCCGTTAGCATTGCATCTAAAGGTTTTGCCTTAACCGACGTTAAATCGGCCAAAATACAGGACTCGGGTAACTGACTCAATTTACTGGTGATCAACTCACAAGTGATACTAATGGGAACAGTAACAATAACTAATCCTGCCCCAGCAAAAATTGCATCCGCATTTGGCCAGTCATCTTTGTCGAGTGATTTCACGTGATAACCAGACAAATGCAACATTTGACTAAACAGCTCACCCAGCTTACCTTTCCCACCCACAATAACCACGTGGCCTAGATCGGTTTTGACTTGTTTAAAGCCCACATCCTTCTCGTTAAGATACGACTCACGCATCAGGCGACGCAAAATATCTTCGATAAGCTGCGGAGAAACGTTCATTTTACTGGCTTCTTCGCGGCGTTTAGCAAGCATCGATGCTTCACGTTCAGGTGCATAAATCGGCACACCTGCAGCATGTTTTACCGCCCCCACCTGCCCCACAAGATCCAGTCGTTTGCGCAACAGATGCAGTAGTTGTTGATCGACATTATCAATATGTCCGCGTAACTTTTCGAGATCTTCGGTGGTCTTTTCATTCATTTTTGAATTATCCATCAAGCATTTACAGCCTTGAGCATATCAAATCTTGTCGGTAAAACCGATGCTAATTGCGCCGCACCATGACGTAATAGCTGTTCAGTATCTTGCCAGTTTATACATGCATCCGTCACCGATACACCGTAAGCCAGTTCACCTAAGGGTTTATCGCAAGTTTGATTACCTTCATTGAGATGGCTTTCCAGCATCACCCCAATAATCGAGCGATTACCTTGCTCAATTTGATCAAAGACATTTTGGCAAACCACAGGTTGTTTATTGTGATCTTTTGATGAATTACCGTGGCTACAATCTACCACTAATCGTGCATTTAGCTTGGCGACATGCAGTTGACGCTCACACTCTGCAACGCTTTGAGCATCGTAATTTGGTGTTTTGCCGCCCCTTAGAATCACATGCCCATCAGGGTTACCCGCCGTTTGCAATAATGCCACTTGTCCAGCCTGATTTATTCCCATAAATCGATGACTACTGGCAGCAGATTCAAGTGCATTAATGGCGACGCCTAACTTACCATCGGTACCATTTTTAAATCCGACAGGCATAGACAATCCGGATGCCATCTCGCGGTGAGTTTGCGACTCAGTCGTGCGCGCCCCTATCGCCGACCAGGTAACGAGTTCAGAGATATATTGTGGGCTGATAGGGTCAAGAGCTTCAGTGGCAACTGGCAAGCCTAATTCGGCTAACCAGATCATTAATTCACGGGCCATACGCAGCCCTTTTTCAACATCAAAAGACTCATCCATATCTGGATCATTTATCATGCCTTTCCAGCCCACAGTCGTGCGCGGTTTTTCAAAGTACACTCGCATCAAAATATAAAACTCATCTTGTAGTTCATCGTGAAGGGTTTTAAGTTTAAGTGCGTACTCTTTGGCAGACTTTATATCATGGATAGAACAGGGTCCACTGACAACCAATACTCGATTATCACGTTTGTGCACAATATCAGACACAGTTTTACGAGCATTAAGGACATAGTGATAAGCTTGCTTTGACAAAGGGAGTTGCTGCTTTAACTCATGGGGTGTCACTAACACCTGTTCAGAACTGATATGAACGTTATTAATTGTGTCTTGTTGCATACTTGTCACCAACCTCTATTGATATTGCCACTAAAATGATCTTGATTCAGATAACGCTTGTTGAACTGCGACTGACACACCTGCTATAAACCAAACTGCAACAGCGTAACAGTTCACCATTACATTGTGAGTTCAACTATGCCTGTGCTTTTACCCTGAATCAAGTAAAAAGTGTTTATCGATAACAATTCAATACTTTTTTGTCATGCTTTACGTTTTCAACATAGAGATTCAATTAAAGGTTATCGATTAAAGGTTATCGTGTGAGGTTAACCCGTCTTCAAGATAAGGGGATGCCCCCATGAGAGGTGTTTTTACTGCCCTGTAGGATATACTTTTTCCACTGACTTCTCCCCCCCTAAAACACAAAAACCCGCCATAAGGCGGGGTTTTGTGCGAACACTGCATCTTGTTTACTTGAAGCCTTTGCTTACTTAGCAAGCTTCTCACGGATACGTGCAGATTTACCTGAACGATCACGTAGGTAGTAAAGCTTAGCACGACGAACACGGCCGCGACGCTTAACTTCGATGCTAGAGATGATTGGGCTGTGAGTCTGGAACGCACGCTCAACACCTTCACCATTAGAGATCTTGCGAACTGTGAATGCTGAATGTAGACCACGGTTACGCTTTGCGATTACAACGCCTTCAAACGCCTGTAGACGCTCTTTACCGCCTTCAACAACACGTACTTTAACAACTACAGTGTCACCTGCACCAAATTGTGGTACGTCTTGCTTCATTTGCTCTTCGTTGAGCATTTTAATGATGTTATTCATGAATAAACTCCATCCTAGTAATAACTGACTATTTGTTACTCACCCTTTTGGGTAGCATCGACAAATTGGGCTAATAGCTTGGTTTGTTCGTCAGTCAGAGCTAGATTTTCAAATAATTCTGGTCGTCGTAACAACGTTCTTCCGAGACTTTGTTGCAAACGCCAGCGTCTAATATGTTCGTGGTTACCACTTAGCAATACGGCTGGTACATCGATACCATCTAAGCTTTCAGGCCGAGTGTAGTGGGGACAATCCAGTAACCCATCAGAGAAGGAGTCCTGCTCTGCCGAAGCTTGTTTTCCAAGAACCCCTGGAACCAAGCGCGATACTGAATCAATCAGAGTCATCGCTGGTAGTTCGCCGCCCGAAAGCACGTAATCACCAATCGACCACTCTTCATCCACTTCCGTTTGAATAATGCGTTCATCAATACCTTCGTAGCGACCACACACTAAAATCAAACGCTCTGATTTAGCTAACTCTTCGACGCCTTGCTGAGTAAGCTTGCGTCCTTGAGGAGAAAGATAAATCACCTTTGCCTTATCCCCCGCAGCGGCTTTCGCTGCGTGAATGGCATCGCGTAAGGGTTGCACCATCATCAACATACCGGGTCCGCCGCCATAAGGCCGGTCGTCCACTGTGCGATGTTTATCATGGGTGAAATCGCGAGGATTCCACGTTTGCAACTCCAGCAAGCCGTTGCTAACGGCCCGACCCGTTACCCCAAAGTCTGTTACGGCACGAAACATCTCTGGAAACAGGGTTACTACCCCTAACCACATCTGTTGTCCCTCGACTTAGAAGTCCGGATCCCAATCCACTAAAATTTGTTTCTCTGCTAAATTCACCTCAAGGATGAATTGCTCGGTCACAAAAGGAATCATACGTTCCGTTTTGCCGAAGCCATCTTTAGCGTTAGCTTTTACAAGGAGTACGTCGTTTGATCCTGTTTCCACGATCTGGTCGACTTTACCCATGTTATAGCCTTTGGTATTCACTACATTACAGCCAATTAGGTCACGCCAATAGAACTCGTCTTCTGGCAACGCTTTCATCAACTCTGCAGGAATGGCAATCTCACAGTTAGTGAGCATTTGCGCTCGGTCTCTCGAATTAACCCCTTCAAGCTCGGCGATTAACGCCTTACCTTGAAAACGCCACTGTTCGACCTTAACCTCGCGCCATTCACCTTGTTCTTTAATCAGCCAAGGTGAATAGTTAAAAATGTCTTCGACAGAATCGGTATAGCTAGTGATCTTCAACCAACCTTTAATGCCGTGACATGAGCCTAATTTGCCCAGTACGACAGGTTCTTGGTGACTACTCATTAATCTATACCTTAACGCTATTAAGCAGCAGCTTTGCTAGCGTCTTTAATCAATTTTGCTACACGATCAGTAGTAGCAGCACCGTTAGAAACCCAGTGCTTAACACGCTCTAGGTCTAAACGTAGTGTTTCTTCTTGGCCACGGGCCAATGGGTTGAAGAAACCAACACGTTCGATGAAACGACCGTCACGAGCGTTGCGGCTATCGGCAACTACGATGTTATAAAATGGACGCTTTTTTGCGCCGCCACGAGCTAAACGAATGGTAACCATGCGTCTTTTATCCTCTAATGGTTTGCTTGTTTATAAAGCAAAAATAAAAACTGGAACCCCGTGTTCGCGAAGAGTCCCAGATAGAAAGCCGCCCGATTCTACCTGAATCGGCGACGAATGCAACGTTTTTAACGCTTAATAACACGCCTACGAAAGGCGCTTATTTCGCAATAAATTATGTTAAATCTTTATCTATTAATGACCTAGTTAACGGCCTGGCATTTTCATACCCGGCGGTAGCATTCCACTCATGCCACGCATCATTTTTTTCATGCCACCTTTACCCGACATTTTTTTCATCATTTTTTGCATCTGGGTGAACTGTTTCAGTAAGCGGTTAACATCTTGAATTTGCGTTCCAGAGCCAAGGGCGATACGGCGTTTACGCGAACCTTTAATAATATCGGGGCGCTTACGCTCACCAGGTGTCATAGAGTTAATAATCGCTTCCATTTGACCTGTCATCTTACCATCTTGTACTTGCGCGAGCGCTTCAGGTGGAAGTTGACCAACACCGGGCAGCTTCTCAATCATGTTCATCATGCCGCCCATGTTTTTCATCTGCTGTAGCTGTTCACGAAAATCTTCTAAATCGAAACTTCCGCCCTGCTTCACTTTGGAAGCCAGTTTCATCGCTTTTTCTTTATCGACGCCACGCTCAACTTCTTCAATCAGCGACAGGACATCGCCCATCCCTAAAATACGTGACGCTACGCGATCGGGGTGGAATGGCTCTAGGGCATCGGTCTTCTCGCCGACACCCAAAAACTTAATCGGTTTCCCTGTAATATGGCGAATCGATAAGGCCGCACCACCACGTGCATCACCATCGACTTTGGTAAGGATCACACCACTTAATGGTAACGCCTCGTTAAATGCTTTAGCCGTATTGGCGGCATCTTGACCCGTCATCGCATCGACAACAAACAGGGTTTCAATCGGGTTAACGGCCGCATGTAACGCTTTGATCTCGTCCATCATGCTTTCATCAACATGCAGACGACCCGCAGTATCGACAATCACGACATCGATAAACTTGAGCTTAGCGTGTGCCATTGCCGCGTTTACGATATCAATCGGTTTTTGACTGACATCCGACGGGAAAAACTCAACCTCAACTTCTGCCGCTAGGGTTTCAAGCTGTTTGATTGCCGCAGGACGATATACGTCAGCACTGACTACAAGTACCGATTTTTTTTCGCGCTCACGCAAAAACTTAGACAGTTTAGCCACACTGGTGGTTTTACCCGCCCCTTGAAGGCCTGCCATCATGATCACTGCGGGTGGCTGAGCCGATAGATTTAGCGCTTCGTTGGCTTCGCCCATGGCGTTTTCCAACTCGCTTTGTACTATCTTAATAAAGGCTTGGCCAGGGCTTAAGCTTTTCGAGACCTCTTGGCCTACCGCTCGCTCTTTAACACTGTTAACAAAGGCACGCACTACAGGCAAAGCAACATCGGCTTCAAGTAGCGCCATGCGCACTTCGCGTAACGTTTCTTTTATATTGTCTTCAGTTAAGCGACCACGACCACTGATGTTCTTCAGGGTACGTGATAATCTGTCCGTTAAGTTCTCAAACATTATCGCGTTCTTTACCGTTTAGAATGTACATGATTGGCCAGTATTATAACCATGCATAGAGATTATGCTACCGCACTGTTCAAGTAATAGATGCCGATCTTTTGCCTTACCACAAAATAAAATCGCAAAACTTAGGAGTAACGCTCAGAAAGGACTAATTTTTGTGTGTAAAGCCCCTGCCCATTTATGCATCGATCGTGTTATTCTAATGATATTACTTGGTAACATACAGCCCAGCCTAAGTGGGTTGATATCGCACAGAAAGCTAACATAACGATAGGTTAATTTTCGATGGTCATTTTTTCGGCTTCAGCCATATTTTTCTATAGTATCGCCCTTATCTTGGTGGTTAGTCGTCTGTTTCATGCCCAAGGGCCTAACCGTCGAGCGGTGGCAGGGTTTGCAGGCATTGCAGTGGTATTGCATGCCGCCGCGCTTTATCAAGCCATCTTTACTGGCGATGGTCAAAACTTTAGCCTAACCAACGTTATCTCTTTGGTTAATTGGATTATTGCATTCACCTTTACCATTTTAATGTTTAGGCTCAAGGTGATTGTGGTGGTACCGGTTGTCTATGCCTGCTCGGTCATTTCGGTCGCTTTACTCTGGTTACTGCCACCTGAATTTATCATCCATTTTGAACTCTACCCTGAAGTATTAGCCCACGTAGTATTGTCGCTCATGGCCTACAGCGCATTGATGATTGCTGCGCTATATGCAATACAGCTCGCCATGATCCAAAACAAGCTCAAAAAGAAGCAATTGATGTTGAGTCCTGCGATCCCTCCTTTGATGACAGTGGAAAAACAACTTTATCACCTAGTGATTATTGGCGTGATGCTGCTGAGTTTGTCATTAGCCACTGGCTTTATTTTCCTTGATGACATGTTTGCCGAAGGTAAAGGTCATAAGGCGATTTTATCGATCATGGCTTGGTTTACCTATATCGCCATGCTTGCTCAACAATATTGGGTTGGCTGTAAAATCCGTACTGCAGTGGCTTACACGCTTAGTGGTGCAATACTGCTTTCACTGGCTTACTTTGGCGCCAGAATCGTTAAAGAGCTCATTTTACAATAACCGCAGTAATCGCGTTTACCTGAGGCTACGCATGACAAAGCGTACCTTGGGTTAGCTTGACTCTTCAGGCAAATCGCTGTATTTACTACTCCTCAACGCTTTTTTCTTAATTATCGCCATAGTGGGGCCACTGATTGGACGCAATATCCACCAGCGTACTTTTTATTATTCTATTCGTACTCATCATTATCTCAGCCTATTTTTCAGGGTCTGAGACCGCCATGATGTCACTTAATCGCTACCGACTCCGTCATTTAGCCAACAATGGTCATAAAGGTGCACTGCGGGCAATTAAACTACTCGATAGGCCCGACCGACTCATCGGTCTTATTCTGATAGGGAATAACTTAGTTAACATTCTCGCTTCGGCAATTGCCACCATTGTGGGCATTCGCCTGTTTGGTGATATTGGCGTTGCGATTGCGACGGGAGCATTAACCTTAGTGGTGCTAGTATTTGCCGAAGTCACCCCCAAGACGGTTGCTGCGCTTCATCCAGAGCGTATCGCTTTCCCCTCGAGCGTCTTATTAAAAATGCTATTGGTGGTGCTATGGCCACTGGTCAAAGTGGTCAATTTAATTACCTCCACCATCTTGCATATTATGGGCATACGATCGGTTAAAGAAGATGATGCCTTAAGCCAAGAAGAGTTACGCACTGTGGTACACGAGGCGGGAGCCTTGATCCCTAGACGACATCAAGAGATGCTGCTTTCGATTATGGATCTTGAAAAAGTCACCGTCGAAGACATTATGATCCCACGCTCTGAGTTGTATGCCATCAACATCAATGATGACTTTAAGAGCATTAACCGCCAAGTGATCCAGAGCCCACATACTCGCGTGTTACTGTATCGCGATACTATCGATGATGCCGTTGGTTTTGTCCATTTACGGGATGCCTTGCGATTGCAATCAAAGGGGCAATTTAGTAAATCATCATTGTTACGTGCGGTTAAAGAGCTCTATTTTGTTCCTGAGGGAACCCCGCTCAACGTACAATTAGCTAACTTTCAGCGCAACAAAGAACGCATAGGGCTGGTCGTTGACGAATACGGCGATATCCAGGGCCTAGTGACCTTAGAAGATATTCTCGAAGAGATTGTAGGCGACTTCACCACTTCCATGGTCACCACCCCCAGCGAAGATATCAATAAGCAACCCGATGGCAGCTATCTTATCGACGCCACCATCAATATTCGTGATTTGAATAAAGAGATGGGATGGCACTTTCCCATCGATGGCCCCAAAACCCTTAACGGCTTGATTATCGAATATCTTGAAGATATTCCTGAGCCAAATACCTCGATGCGTATATTTGGGTATCCAATTGAAATTGTTGAAGTTGGCGAGAACATGATTAAGACTGTGCGCGTGATGCCACAGCATTATAAGTTGCCTAAAGTCGGTAAAAACTAACCCTTGATTAAACGATAAGACAAAGGCGCTCAATGAGCGCCTTTGTTATTGAAGAAATGACGCTGACCCATTATGCAGTAGGCACACCTTTTTCGAGTTCGCGACGTTTAGCCACTGCCAGAGGAGTTATCTCCTGATTCAAATCTTGTTCAAACCCCATCATAAAATAGAGCTCTGCCATCAAAAAAAACGGCCCAATCAACAACTGATTTAAATCGTCAATAAAAGCAGGTTTTGCCTTCTCATACTTGTGGCCAATCAACTGAAACACCCAACCAATGACAAACACACTCAAAGCTATGATCCAAACCGCCTCTATCTGAGCTACATAATATGAGCTAAATAATACAGGTATGATGAATAAGGTTAATCCAAGCGCCAACCTCACGTGCAATTTAAAGTAATAAATAAGCACGCCAACAGCACAAAGCCCGGCCACATTAAGTACCAGAGTCGGTTCAGTTAATTTTAAAAACGTAATAGGAATGGTGTTGAGCATCACAAATGCTGACCAAATAATCAGTGGCACGCCGATAAAATGGGTCTTAATATTGGTTGGATTTAGATGAACACTTTTATAAGTGGATAACTGTTCTACCGCAGATTTCATCAACACACTCCATGTAATGGGATCGCATCATCTTGAAAGTAAGCATTATCATCAACCATAAGCTATATAATTACTTGAGTGCGACGAGCTAATTTAGCTAACTCATTATGCTATAGGCATATTCAAAGTAACCTAACGCATTTTAAGTAAAGTTACTAGGTTAACATTAACCCCTTAAAAATTAACAACAGAGAAACACCATGGTTTCCGTTGTGAGTAGAAATAGCAAAACCAAGCTATCCAATGTAGCTCAGAATATTTACCCACACCTATTTGCATTCTATTAAACAAGAAAATTAAGGTTTTACCACTGATAAATAAAAACAAATTCACCAATAACTGACCGTAAAACAGCTTAAAGTTAGTCATACATACCAAAACAACCTGTTTGTTTACCCTCGTAAAACTTTTCCTTAACAAGGTGATATACTTAATTTATTTCAATAGCTTGCAAAGTAACAATTAGGAAAACTCGTAGAGTAAGCGCGTTTTTCATACAGCACATTCCATAATCCTCCCTATTTATAGGGCAAGATTGCCAGTGTTGCAGCGTAAAAGGTGAACATAACACTTTATTTATAGTTCTAATTTTTGCCATCATAGATGACACTATCGCCCCATTTACATGGCATAAATTATTTTGAATGTGAGTGGATAATATTCTAGAAAATTAATGACTTAACCGTTAAGATTGTTACAACAGGTAAGCTTAATAATGTAGATGTGCTCTCTACACATACCACCTTTGAGGAGAAAGAGAAGATTTATGCTAAATGCGCTAAATGATAAAGCTGACATAGCTAACTCAGATCTACTAACCATGCTAAGGATGGGAGTTGAGCAATCTGTTAATGCAGTAATAATTACCGATGCCGATTTAGGTAAATCTGGCACCAAAATTCTTTATGCTAATCCCGCTTTCTGTAAAATGACTGGCTACCAGGCTAATGAGTTGAGGGGGCTGTCTCCGCGTATATTACAAGGGCCACTAACCTGTCCAAATGTCATTAACCAACTACGCCACTGTTTGAAAAACAATCAAAACTTTCACGGTTCTGCCGTAAATTATAAAAAAGATGGATCAACATATTATGTTGAGTGGAACATATCTCCAGTGTTCGATGACACAGGGGAAGTCAGTCATTTTATCTCAATTCAACAAGATGTTAGCCATAAAATCGTCTCAGATAATACCGAGCAAATACTAATGGAAGCGCTTAATACCACACCAGACTCTGTGATGATCACCGACACCAATGGCATCATAAATTATGTAAATCAGGGATTTGTCTCGCAAACAGGTTACTCATACAGTGACATTCTTGGCCAACGACCATCAATGTTAAAATCCGGAGAACATCAACAGGAGTTCTATCAAGAGCTTTGGGACACCTTACTAAAGGGCAATACCTTTAGGGCAACTTTTTTAAATAAACGCAAAAATGCCAGCCAATATTATTCAGACCAAAGCATCACGCCTATCAAAGACAATATTGGCAACACGACACATTATATTAGCGTTAGTAAAGATCTTTCTGAGCGCGTTAGAGATGAACAAGCATTTAGAGAAATATCTAAACTGGATGCACTAACAGGGGTATTGATCCGCAGTGCTGGCGAGCTCGAAATCGAAAAATACTTTATGAAATCGCTTCACGGCACCCCTTTTTCATTATCGATGATTGATATCGACCATTTTAAAAGCATTAACGATCAATGGGGCCATCCTACTGGCGACAAAATACTACAAATAGTCGCAGAAACCATTAAGTCCTGCCTGCGGTTAACCGACCATGTCATTCGATGGGGAGGTGAAGAGTTTCTGTTACTGTTTGATAATTGCGACCTCAATGCCGCTAATGGTTTGGTTGAACGATGCCGTATTGCCGTAGCCAATATCGACTATCCCAAAATTAAAGGCGTGACTATATCTGCGGGAGTGGCACAGTTACACGCTAAAGAAGATGTCGCTTCTCTCATTGCGCGTGCCGATAGAGCGCTTTATCAATCTAAAGCAGAGGGACGAAACAAAGTTTCATTGCAGCGATAAAGTATTATTGACTTAATTAACAGGCCTGCTAAATGACAGCAGTTCAAGGCGTTAACGACTCGCTAAACTATACCACTTACACATAAACACTACTTGTTGATCATGAATCAGCAACTTGCGCTTAAGACTCAATAATCACGGTTGCCGTAGCGTAGTGCTTTTCGTCGGCGATGGATAGATGAGCATGCGCGCCTCCAAGCGCCGTTAATCTATCGGCTGCGCCACCACTAAAACTGATTAGAGGAGCACCGTTGTCATTGTTAGCTATCTCGATATGCTGAAACGACACCCCGCGACCAATCCCTGTGCCTAACGCTTTCGCCGCAGCCTCTTTGGCGGCAAAACGCTTAGCCAAATAGCGACCAGGCTGAGTCGCGCTAATGAATATCGCTAACTCTGCATGGGTTAACACTCGCTTCGCTAGGCGACACTTTACTAGCGCCTCTGTGTCGCCGCCAGCGGGTACACTTTGTTCGATACGTTCAATTTCAACGATATCTGTGCCTAAACCGACGATCATCCCCACCCCAATAAGTCTGTCTTACCATCCAACTCACCACTGACAATGGGGGACTTATCCGTCACCAGTCCCCATCATTTTATCTATCTAAAAGGCCTTAGTTACTGACCGTTACGTCCTTCAACCATTAACTGTTTCATATCACGCACCGCCTTGTCTAAGCCATCAATGGCCGCACGGGCGATAATGGCATGGCCAATATTGAGTTCATACAATTCAGGGATCGCCGCTATCGGCTTAACATTATGATAATGCAGACCATGACCCGCATTGACCACTAAACCTTGACCATGAGCATAAGCCGCCATCTCAGTGATGCGAGTCAGCTCTTTTGCTTGCTCAATATCCGTTTCAGCATCGGCATAACAGCCAGTATGCAGTTCGATTACCGGCGCGCCAACGGCAACGGTAGCATCAATTTGCGTTTTATCCGCATCAATAAACAACGACACCTTGATACCTTCTGTTGTTAAACGCTCAACTGCCGCGCGAACTTTATCCATCTGTCCCGCCACATCAAGGCCACCTTCTGTGGTCAATTCTTCACGTTTTTCAGGCACCAGACAAACATAGGTGGGTTTAACTTCACAGGCGATGTCGAGCATTTCAGCGGTCACTGCCATTTCGAAATTCATGCGGGTTTTAATGGTTTTAGCCAACAAATAAATGTCACGATCGCAGATATGACGACGATCTTCACGCAGGTGCACTGTGATCCCCTCAGCGCCTGCATGCTCGGCGACGGCGGCGGCGTGTACAGGATCTGGGTAGCTGGTGCCACGAGCCTGACGTAGTGTAGCAATGTGATCGATATTAACGCCCAAATGAATACGGCCCATGAAGTGTCCTTAACCTTTACAGATAGAGAGTGTTGCATGATTGATTGGCGCTTATTGTACTAAGCTACAAGGGAAAAACCAGTTGAAACTCATAAGATGCACTGCAAATTACTTGCTATAAGAGGATTTTTTAACGCCTTTATTAAATAAAGCGCGTGACTTAAGCGGCTTATCGCCCAGCACAGCCGATAATAGTTGGCGCATTAGCAGCTTCGCCTGCTTAAAGTCATCTTGATGCAGTTGCCCCGTCTCAAGGGCCAATAACATCTCACCACGATAATGATTCGATTTAGGCCCCAAGGCGCTAGCAAAGCCCTCTTCTGACATCAGGCGATAATAAAAGTCGGCTTCGATAGGTGCATGATCTACATCCAGATTTAACGAAGGCATCACCCCCAACTCTTTGAGTAACTCCACCTCAAAATAGCGCAACTGTGCCTGACTAAATCCCGCCGCCATGGCCATCAAAGTTTTATGGTAAACAAAAAAGAGTTGCTCCGCACCATGCGCTATCCCTAAACAACGCACCAATAGCTCATTGAGATAGAACCCTGCAAACATCACATCGCCACTTAATGGTACAGCAGGGCTGGCAGCTTCGACTTGATAAAGATTCTTTAGGCTACTGCGGCCCGATAACTCAAATAGCAAAGGTTGGAACGGTTGTAAAATGCTTTTTATCGAGGAGCGACCACTGCCAAGACGAGCGACGCAGTCAATGCGACCTTGACCATCAACTAATAAATTGACCAGTACACTCGACTCTTTATAGGCACGAGTATGAAGTACATATCCTCGCTGCATCTGCCCTGCTCTATTATTGATATTTAATGACAATAAAGGCCGAGATACTCAACCGCAAGCTTAAGTTGCCATCGACTATCTCGGCCTTTGATTCAGTTTAAGATTGGTGACTTAATCTTCGCCATAACCTAATGAACGCAGCGCTCGCTCATCATCGGCCCAACCCGACTTCACTTTCACCCATACCTCAAGGAAGACTTTATTATCAAATAACACTTCCATATCTAAGCGGGCTTGGGTGGCAATAGTACGAATTCGCTCACCCTTATTACCTATAACCATGCGCTTTTGGGTTTCACGTTCGACGAGGATCAGGGCATTAATTTGGTAGACGCCATTCTCCATCATCTTAAATTGCTCAATCTCCACCGTGGCATCATATGGCAACTCGTCGCCTAAGAAGCGCATCAGTTTTTCACGGACAATTTCCGAGGCCATAAACTTTTGCGATCTGTCGGTGACGTAATCTTCAGGGAAGAAATGCGGTGATTGCGGCACAGACTCTATCGCCATATCCATGATACGCTGCACATTGGTGCCTTGAGTGGCAGAGATAGGTAAGATCTCATCAAACTCAAATTTAGCAGCTAGCATTTGCAAATGTGGAAATAGTGCTTCTTTATCTTTGATATTATCGACTTTATTGATGGCCAACACGGTTTTACGGCCATCATCACGGCTTTGTAACTTCTTCAGCACCATCTCATCATCGGCGGTCCAGTTTAAACCGTCAACCACAAATACCACCAGACAAACCTCGGCCAATGAGCTCGATGCCGCACGATTCATTAAACGGTTAATGGCACGCTTCTCTTCGATATGCAAACCTGGAGTGTCAATAAACACCACTTGTCGAGGGCCTTCAGTATGAATACCCATAATACGATGGCGGGTGGTTTGCGGCTTTTTAGAGGTGATCGAAATCTTCTGCCCTAATAGCTTATTCAATAAGGTCGATTTACCCACATTAGGGCGACCGACAATGGCTACCATGCCGCAGTATGTCACATCATATTGACTGCCACTGGCGCCACTGTTCATACGAGACAGTAACTCGTCTAAACTGGGTTCATTATTGCCTTGTGGCTTTTCGGTATTACTCATCGCTTGATACGCTCCAAAACTTCTGCTGCGGCAATTTGTTCCGCTTTTCTACGGGAGTTGGCCACGCCAACGACCGCTTCATCTAATTGCTCCACCTTACATTCAACTGTAAAGGTTTGCGCATGGGCCTCTCCGCTAATATTGACAACCTTGTATAAGGGGAGAGGTTTTTTAAAGCCCTGCAGGTGTTCCTGCAGCAGGGTTTTGGGATCTTTTTGATTAATGGGTTCAATCACCGCTAGGCGGCTCTTATACCAGTTTAGTACGAGTGCGCGGCAGGTCTCGAGATCGGCATCGAGATAGATTGCACCGATAATAGCTTCGACCACATCGGCTAAAATCGATTCACGACGAAAGCCACCACTTTTTAGCTCACCAGGACCTAATTTTAGGTAGTCACCTAACTTAAACTCTTTTGCCACTTCGGCCAGCATCTTACCGCACACCAAGGTGGCGCGCATCCGGCTTAAATCGCCTTCGGTCGCCTTAGGAAACTGATGATATAAGGCGTCTGAGATAACAATAGACAATATGGAGTCGCCCAAAAATTCCAGACGCTCATTATGCTTGCTCGCCGCGCTTCGGTGAGTCAATGCCTGCTCTAACAAGGCTATATTGTTGAATTCATAACCTAATGTTCTGCACAAACGAGGCAAATTTTTAATCGGCTCCATGTTAAACGATTCCACCTACACGGTTAAAACGCACCCCGGTTGGGATCCATGTGGGTAAGAAGTCCGCTGGGGTACGCTCAAATTCAAAACTTATCCAAATAGCGACCGCTTTGCCGACTAAATTCGCCTCAGGAACAAAGCCCCAGAAGCGTGAATCGGTACTGTTGTCACGGTTATCGCCCATCACAAAATATTGGCCTTCAGGCACCACAAATTCACCCACTGCAAGGTTATTTTCGCGGTAGTAAAAAGAAGTCGGTTCGCCACGACCTGGGTTGATCAAAATGTCATGGGTGACATCACCCAGCTGTTCTTTGTAGCGTAATAACGGGATATTATCTTGATTAAATTCCCCTTGATTTACCCCAACACGCGCCACTTTTTCCAGCTTAGGGCAGTCGGTTCCCCCCTCAGGGCAGCTTTTTTGAATATAAAGCTCTTTATTACGATACACCACGCGATCGCCTGGCAAGCCGATAACACGTTTTATGTAATCGATTTTAGGGTTTTCAGGATATTTAAATACAGCAACATCACCACGTTCTGGTTTACCGGTGTCAACCAGCTGGCTGCGCCATACCGGATCTTTTAATCCATAGCTGAATTTTTCAACCAGAATAAAATCGCCCACCAGCAAGGTTGGCATCATAGATCCAGACGGAATTTGGAATGGCTCATAAATAAACGAGCGTAAAATCAATACAAAAGCGATTACTGGAAAAATGGAACGCGAGGTTTCGACTATTGCCGATTCACGGACAATTTTTTCAGCGCTTTCTTCACTGATATCGGCTTGGGTCGCTTGCGCCATCGCCAACTTTTGTTGACGCTTAGGCGCTAATACTAAACTGTCAAACAGCCAGATTAAACCGCTGCTGAGCGTCACCAAAACTAAAATAAGGGAAAAATAAGCCGCCATAGCTAACTAAACTCCTGCCAAATGAGAATCTGCGCATCTGACAAGTTTGCCATACGCTGTACATAGCTCATTTATACTGTAACAACGAAAGCGCCGCAAACCGCGGCGCCCATTATCTATCACTATTAACATTTATTAACGTAAACAGTGATTACTCATTTAGCTTGAGTACCGCGAGGAAGGCTTCTTGTGGCACTTCAACGTTACCCACTTGCTTCATGCGTTTCTTACCCTCTTTCTGCTTATTAAGCAGCTTCTTCTTACGTGATACGTCGCCGCCATAACACTTAGCGGTAACGTCTTTACGCAGCGCCTTAACTGAAGAACGGGCAATAATTTGGCTACCAATCGCCGCCTGAATGGCAATATCAAACATCTGACGCGGAATAAGCTCTTTCATCTTATTCACTAATGCCAACCCTTGATAACGTACGTTCGACTTATGCAAAATCATGGCTAAGGCATCGACGCGATCGCCATTAATCAAGACATCAAGGCGTACCATATCTGCAGCTTCGAAACGCTTAAAATTATATTCCAGCGAGGCATAACCGCGACTGGTCGACTTAAGGCGATCAAAGAAATCCATAACCACTTCAGCCATCGGCATATCATAGGTAATAGCCACTTGGTTACCGTGATAAACCATATTGGTTTGCATGCCACGCTTTTCAACACACAAGGTAATGACGTTACCTAAGTATTCTTTAGGTACTAAAATATTAGTTTCAACAATCGGCTCGCGTATCTCTTCGATGTTGTTCATCGGCGGTAGATCCGATGGATTATCGACGTAAACAGTTTCCCCTTTGGTGGTGACCACTTCATACACCACTGTGGGTGCCGTGGTGATCAAATCCAAATTGTATTCGCGCTCAAGACGCTCCTGGACAATCTCCATATGCAACAGACCAAGGTAACCAATACGGAAACCAAAGCCTAATGCCGATGATGTCTCAGGTTCGAAGAATAACGAGGCATCGTTGAGGCTTAATTTATTAAGCGCATCACGGAAACTCTCATAATCGTCGGTAGAAATAGGGAACACCCCCGCATAAACCTGAGGCTTTACCTTCTTGAAACCAGGCAATGGTGCCAAGGCACCATTTTTAGCTAGCGTTAAAGTATCACCGACTGGCGCGCCATGGATCTCTTTAATACCGGCAATCACAAAGCCCACTTCACCGGTATTAAGCTCACCCGTGTCAGTTTGCTTAGGCGTAAAAATACCTACTCTGTCGGCGGTATGGGTCTGTCCAGTTGACATCACCTTAAACTTATCGCCTTTTTTAAGCTTGCCGTGCTTGATACGTACTAGCGACACAACGCCTAAGTAGCTATCAAACCATGAGTCGATAATCAGTGCTTGCAAAGGCGCATCTGGATCGCCTACTGGTGGTGGAATTTTAGCGACAATGGTTTCTAATACATCACTAATACCTATGCCCGTTTTTGCAGAGCAGCGAACGGCGTCAGTGGCTTCGATACCGACAATATCTTCAATTTCTTCGGCAACACGCTCAGGATCGGCTTGTGGAAGGTCAATCTTGTTCAGCACTGGGACCACATCTAAGTCCATCTCCAGTGCGGTATAACAGTTAGCCAAGGTCTGCGCTTCAACCCCTTGACCCGCATCGACAACCAGCAAAGCCCCCTCACAAGCAGCCAGAGAACGCGAGACTTCATAGGAGAAGTCCACATGGCCGGGCGTATCAATAAAGTTAAGCTGATAGGTTTCACCGTCTTTCGCCTTATAGTCGAGCGTCACGCTCTGGGCTTTAATGGTGATACCGCGCTCGCGCTCAAGATCCATCGAATCTAAAACTTGCGCTGCCATCTCGCGGTCAGACAGGCCACCGCATTCTTGAATAAGACGGTCAGAAAGGGTTGATTTGCCGTGGTCAATATGGGCAATAATCGAAAAGTTTCTAATATGCTTCATTATGCGAAATGACTAAACTCTAAAGTTGAAAATTATCTAAAAGTGCCGAATTGTACCCGATTGCTGGCTTAATACCAATTGGAATCATACAGAGAAAGTAAATATCAACGTTGGCAGCGAGCTAATTTGTTCACACTATGCGTTGTCCAATTCGTGCAATGATCACAGGTTGACTAACCTGCTCTAACTGCTTGGCCCAACGACGCCCCACCATCCAAGCTACCACGCCACCCAATACCCCGAAACCTATCACAACCGCTTCGGTAGCAGCAATATCAAGTATGGGCATAAAAAAACGGCCCAAGCTTGCGCCAACAAATAAGCCTAACAAAGGCAGCAAATAAACAATAGCCGCAGCTTTTAGTAACACACTTTCGGGCAAACCAAGTTTTATTAACTCGCCAGGTTGGTAAGACTCTTTCGCTGGTACAGAAAAGCGCTGCACCTTAGGCGAAAAAGCTTTAGATACCGCGGATGTACCACAAGACTCACTGCTCTCGCAGTGATTACAGGCATTTTTTACCTTAACTTCTACCGTTATCCAACCGTCATGATTGTTACGAATAACGGTCGCGACTTCTTCCATCATAATGCCATCACTCGATTGTAATACTCTTAGCAATACGTGAAAGAGTTTCAACGGGTGCTTTACCAACCGCCACTACTTCAGCATTGCCGACTCGTTCAGTAGCCAAAGACAGGCCGTTTCGAGTCATTAACTCATCAGGCAGCACGGTTTCAGGCGCTCTAGCTACATAAACAGAAATATGAGTTAAACCATCACTGAGCGCAATGTACTCTACCGCCTCGTGACTGCCTATCAGGCGATGACTATCTTTAAGAATCATAGTAAAACCTGAAGGTAACCAACTGAATTGCCAGTTATTACCCGGCTCTCTTTTTGGCTGTGGCATCACTGGTGGCCATTGTTGTTTATAAGCTTCGTGTAAAATGGTGGGCGCCTCTTCTAATACGATGAGCTCAACGACTAATATCTGTTCGAGTAATTGTTTATCAAGATTGAGCATGTCATAGCGCAGCGGCAAGTAGGTATCCATATCCAACCAAACTTGATAGCTATAACGATTATCATCGTTAGCTATGATGCGCACCAATTGACTCGGACGCCCGGCTAAGCGGCTTCTTCCGCCCAGCACAAACTGATACCCCTGCTCGAGTAAGCTGATGTTATTGGCAAACGCTGGGGGTAATACGCCTTGAATACGATCGGCTTCTACACTGTAAGCGGGTTGATCATGTTCAATAAAGGTGACAGTGTTGCCCACACGCACCGCATTTTTAGGCGGGCCGTTTAAATGTTCAAGAAAAGCAACTTCTTGCTCTTCCACTTGGCCATGGATGTACACGAGAGGACGAATATGATCCGACTGCAAATGGATCAGCGACATTTTAAATTCTTGAGTCCGCAGCGCTTGGCTCATATTTTCTAACCAAGCTTTTGCGGACATATCTTCCCGTGCACTGACGGGAAGAGAGAGGACTAACAAGGCCAACCAAATAAGACGCAAGCTAACTCCTTAACATCATACTTATCATCATGCGCATTATAGCGGCCGCCGATAAGTAGAATAGCTTTTTAGTGATTAACCGGGATCGGTGAGATATCACTATTGTCGTCTATATTCACACTATTATTCAATCTCTGTTGCAACATATGATCTTGAATATAGGTATTAATACGGTGACGTTGCTCCATTACTTGCTCATTAGTGAAACTTTGGTTTTTTTGCACTGGCCCAGTTTGAAGGCTCACAGGTGATGCACTACCGACCAAGGGGCGAGTATTTAGCACGGGCAATGGCGATGAGTCTAACTCCGATGTTTGGTTATAATTTTGCACTCCCACAACAGCGACTAGTGCGACGCTAGCAGCAATGGCATACTGACCAAACGGTTTAAACATGGGGATAATGCCTGCCGACTTCCTTGCTGGAGCAGTTTGTGCTGGTTCCACACGTTTTGGTGCGATGATCGTGGGTTCCGCTTCAATAGCGGCGGCAATATTGGCACTCAGATCGAGATCGACCATCTTTGGCAACTCGCCACGCATCGCATCACCAATCATGTGATAATCACGCCACTGACCATGTGAATCCGTATCGGCCGCTAATTCAGCCAATACCTGCTCTTCGACTTCACCGTCGACGGCAGCGGATACCCATTCCTGACCTAATTTATCCATTTAACACCCATTTAAATTTAGTTTACTGAGATAACAATTTAACGTTCCAGCAATGGCTGCAACTGTTTGTCGATGGCCTCACGCGCTCGAAAGATACGCGATCTTACCGTGCCAACGGGACACTCCATCACATTGGCTATCTCTTCATAACTCATTCCATCGAGCTCACGCAGAGAGATAGCTATCTTCAATTCTTGTGGCAAGGTATCCAAGGTATCAAACACGACTTTCTGAATCTCTTCAGACAACATCAACCGCTCTGGAGAGGCGAACTCTTTAAGCGCATCACTGCCATCGTAATATTCAGCATCTTCGGCATCGACATCATTAGCCGGTGCGCGTCGCCCTTGGGCCACTAAATGATTTTTCGCAGTATTGACTGCAATACGGTACAACCAAGTATAAAACGCACTCTCGCCCCGAAAGTTTGGCAGCGCTCGGTAGGCTTTAATAAATGCCTCTTGAGCCACATCTGCCACATCGGCCTGATTTCGAACATATCGAGCTATCAGATTGATGACCTTACTCTGGTATTTTTGTACCAGGAGGTTAAAAGCGTTTTTATCTCCCTGCTGTACCCGTTCAACTAATTGTTGATCACTTATTTGTCCACTCATCCGAGCCGACTACTCCTAAATCTAAAATGCTGATTTCTCAGTCGCTCGAATCATATTCACCTATGTAGACTAGCGCTTACTGAAAAAGTTCTAAAAAAGATTGCCAAATATGAATTTATTTTCTACGGCTAACCCATATCCATAATTTCTATCTTGGTTTAACATAGCAATACTCACATGACTTACCATGATACCCGATGAAACAAGTAGTTGAACACCAATCTGACGTTTTGGTTATCGGTAGCGGTGCTGCAGGGTTAACTTTAGCATTGCATCTGGCTGAAAAAACGAAAGTTATCTTACTTTCCAAGGGGCCGCTTAACGAAGGCTCTACCTATTATGCCCAAGGTGGGATCGCTTCTGTGTTCGATGAAGAGGATACCATTGAATCCCATGTTGCCGATACACTCGTGGCAGGAGCGGGGTTATGCGATGAGCAAGTGGTCACCTTCACTGCTAAAAATGCGAAAAGCGCGATGGAATGGCTGATTCAATGCGGTGTCGCCTTTGATAAAGAGGAGCGTACCGATGGCAGTGATAATAGCAATGCACCATATCACTTGACCCGCGAAGGCGGCCATAGCCATCGTCGTATCCTACATGCCGCCGATGCCACGGGTAAAGAGGTACAAGTTACGCTTCAAGAAAACGTAATGAACCACCCAAATATCCAAGTATTAGAACGCTATAACGCCATCGACTTAATCACCACTCGCAAGCTTAAACGCCCGGGTAATCGGGTACTCGGTGCCTATGTATGGAACCGAGATGAAGAACATGTCGAAACGGTCAAGGCCCGCTTTGTCGCACTAGCTACAGGTGGATCATCTAAAGTCTACCAATACACATCGAATCCCGATATTGCCTCGGGAGACGGTATCGCCATGGCTTGGCGTTCGGGCTGTCGCGTAGCCAATATGGAGTTTAACCAATTTCATCCCACGTGTTTGTACCATGCCGATGCGCGTAACTTTTTACTCACCGAAGCATTACGAGGCGAAGGGGCTTATCTTCGACGCCCTGATGGCTCACGCTTTATGCCCGATTTCGATGAACGCGCAGAGTTGGCCCCAAGGGATATCGTGGCGCGCGCCATCGATTACGAGATGAAACGCTTGGGCGCAGATTGCGTTTATCTGGATATCACTCATAAGCCAGCCGACTTTGTCATAAAACACTTTCCCACCATCTATAAGCGCTGTTTAGAATGGGGCATCGACATCACCAAAGACCCCATTCCTGTGGTCCCCGCAGCGCATTACACCTGTGGTGGCGTGATGACAGATTTACACGGCCAGACCGACCTAAACGGCTTATATGCCGTAGGTGAAGTAGCCTACACAGGATTGCACGGAGCCAATCGTCTCGCCAGTAACTCGCTATTAGAATGTTTGGTTTTTGCCCGAGCGGCGGCTGAAGATATTAGCAGTCAGCTTAACAAAATCCCGATGCCGATGAACCTTCCGCACTGGGATGAAAGCCAAGTATCTAACTCTGATGAAGAGGTAGTGATTGCGCATAACTGGCATGAACTAAGACTATTTATGTGGGATTATGTGGGAATTGTTCGCTCAGATAAACGACTCGAACGCGCGCTAAGACGCTGCACTATGCTCCAGCAAGAGATACAGGAGTATTACAGTAACTTTAGAGTAAGCAACAATCTTCTTGAGCTGCGCAATTTAGTGCAAGTAGCTGAACTCATTATTCGCTGCGCGATGGAACGTAAAGAGAGTCGCGGCTTACATTATAATCTCGACCACCCTGAAAAATCGGATAATCCACAGCCCACGATTTTATTGCCCAACAAAATCGCTTAGTCCCTTATCATATTAGCCAAAGCGTAATAACAGACGACACAAGTAACGATAACTTGTGTCGTCCAACATATCTCGCCACACCATCACTAGGTGTTTATCGCCATCCTTGTGCATCTCAAACAGTACCATCAGCGGAGTTATCCAGCGCCGTTTTAACGTATAGATAGCAGCGTTGTTGCCAATACCAGCGTTACCTGACTCATCGAGCCAAAAGGAAAAAGACCAACGCTGAAGGCGAATCCATAACCCAATAAACACAGCAACCACCAAAGCGATAGCACTCCATTTAATGGCAATAAACCAGATAACATCGACAGGTGGCCACGCCAGAAATGAAGTGAAGCATACGGCCGCAACAACGACCAACGCGAATCGCTGGTCGAAGGAGGAGGATAAATTAAAATTATGGCGCTGGCCGGCCACGAACTTGAATGACCATTTGAGCAAGCTCGGGATCTGGGCACACTTCGTGACCCATAAACCACGCAAATAGCTCAGGATCTTCGCATTCTAACAAACGCACAAAGCTGGCTTTATCTTGGTTTGATAGTATTGCATATTGGCTTTCGACAAAGGGTTGAAACAACACATCTAGCTCTAACATGCCGCGTCGGCATGCCCACCTAACTCTGGCAATGTTCATTGGTTCTGACACGCAACTACTCCCTTAATTATGATTGCTGTTAGTGTATCAGCTCACCGTAATACTGGCACCCTTTAAAGCAGTTCAACTTGGCTGTCTTTACCGGCGAAAAGGTCGCTAAAATCGGTCGCCAACAAGCGTTTAACCGCCGGATGCTGGATCATCCTCTCAGCAAACATTACATGGTAGACCTCTTTAATATCAAGAGTTTCCCCCAAAAAACTGATCCCATGGGCTAAGATATCTTGTTTATAGATCGAGGGGGCGACAAAAATCCCTTGTTTAAAATAGCCAAACGCTTTCATCATGGCGGCATCATCAAATTCGCCCAAGATGGTGACATTGAGGTTGTTTTCATCAAACCAATGATGCAACTGTTGCCCAAGCGAGGTACGTTTACCTGGGATCAGTAATTTAGCTTGCTCTAAACAGGCGGGAAAAGGCTTACTATAACGCTCAGATGAAAAGAAACCTATGCCACATTCACCCAATTTTTTCGACAAGATCTCAGGGTATTTTAACGATTCACCCGCACAATCGGACAAGATCATGTCTAACTTATGCTCACGTAATCGCTCCATTAAGCTTTCATGTGTAGATTCAAAACAAGCCAAACGCATCGACCCATCGGAGGGCACCACAGACAGCAATACTCGACTAGCTAACGCTTTTGATAAAGCATCGGCTATGCCAACTTCAAATAAAATATTGTCTTCTTTTTGATAGTTGAGTCGATCGAGCATTTCGTAACTGAGGCTGAACATCTTATCGGCATAACGAAACACTAATTCACCGAGCTCAGTCGGCTCAAGTGAGCGTCCGACACGCTTAAATAAACAGCCCTTTAGACGCTCCTCCAACACACGGATCTGCCCTGTTACCGTTTGCGGTGTTAAACAAAGAGCCTGTGCAGCTTTCGCAACTGAGCCTTTCTTGTGTACCATCCAAAAATAATAGAGGTGATTATAATTAAGGTGTGTCGTCAGCACGTGGTTAACCTCAGTCTTCGCTTTCACACGCTCCCGAGTAACCAGGCATACGATAAATGCGAGACGATATCAAAATTGATAAAACATGGGTTTATATCATACCGCACACCTCGTTGGATACCGATCAAAGCCGGTAACCAAACGAGTGCGTAACAATATTACTGATAAGGAAATTGGTAGGTTAAAGACTCACTCAACTTACCTAAGACGCTGGCAATCCATCAAGCTAAACACCACCCCCGTCAGTTCAGCCTCATTATTAATATTCCCGGCAACGAAAGCTTCTTTTAGGCCACTAACCAAGACTTCACGATCGGGAATACGACTCTCACAATAGGTACGATTTGCTTGTTGGAAACGTTTGCCACTGCGGTATTTAAGCGCCCGAGACTCGTAATCATTTGATTCGAGGCGCTGGCCCATGCTATTTGGCTTATACATTAAAGCACCTTCGACGACGCCCTCAAGGTAATGCTGGCAAGCTGGACTCTCGACATCCTGATTGCAAGCAGGGATCTGCGATGCCGAAACGCCAGCCACCATGGCAAATGATAATCCTAACCCTAATATAGTCAGTCGCTTTTTCATAAGTTCTCTCCTTTCTCAGGTAGTACTTTTGATAACCAGAAGTAACCAATTACTGCCGATAAAATCGATCCCGTTAATATGCCAAGACGCGCCACATCACCGTACACTTGACCATCGCCAACAAAGGCTAGAGAGGAGATAAACATCGACATGGTGAAACCAATACCGCACATAACTGCCACTGGAGCAATATGACGCCAGCCCATTCCCTCAGGTAATACCGCCAACTTAAGTTTTACTGCCGCATAGCTAAAAAGTAGCACGCCTAAAGGCTTACCTAACAACAAGCCCAATGCGATACCGACAGGAACAGGCGATAACAGATCGCTTAGGCTCATGCCTGACAAGTCAACCCCAGCATTCGCGAAGGCAAAGATAGGCAAGATCATAAAGGTACTCCAAGGATGAAGATTATGTTCTAACTTTTCCGACGGAGAACTACCGTCTTTGGCTCTTAGTGGAATACAGAAGGCAATAATGACCCCGGCCAGCGTGGCATGCACACCCGACTTAAGCACCGCTATCCACAACACCAGTCCGACAATACCATAGGGCAGTATTTTAGTGACTCCTTTACGATTTAGTGCCACCAACCCGATTATGGCTATAGCGGCGATCAACAAACTGATCGTAGACAGATCTGAGCTATAGAACATGGCAATAATCACCACGACACCCAAATCATCAATAATGGCTAACGCCAATAAAAACACCTTTAACGCTACTGGTACTCGACTACCGAGCAACGCCATGACCCCAAGTGCAAACGCAATGTCAGTCGCAGCCGGAATCGCCCAACCTGATTGCGTAATAGGGTCACTAAAATTAAATACTAAATAGATAGCAGCTGGGAATAACATGCCGCCAATCGCCGCAAATGTTGGTAATGCCGCCTGCTCTTTGCTTGATAGTGCCCCTTCGAGTAACTCGCGTTTAACCTCAAGGCCAATAAGCATAAAAAATAACGCCATCAGGCCGTCATTAATCCAATGGGTGAGGGATTTATTAATATCTAGGTTACCCACCCGAACTTGCATTTCTGTATGTAAAAAACCTTGGTACATTTCTGATAACGGCGAATTTGCCATTAACATTGCCAGCAATACAGCTGCAATTAGCAAGATACCACCAGCAGATTCTTGGCTTAGAAAATTTCTTATAGCCTTTTCCATATATAAACTCCATAAACACACAATCCTTTGAGTCTAGCGGAAGATGTGAATTCTGAATAATCGTTTGCATCTGCATAAAACATCGGAAATACCGAGCATTTATATGTATCAGAGGTTATGCCTAGAATCAATATTTTCTGATCAAACTCTGAACATACATAAAAAAAAGCCAATAATTAACAAAATCATCCTAAAAATGGTTTTTTGTCTTGTTTCTGCGCACTCATAACGAAAAAAGCGCAAGACATAATGAACTATGTCTTGCGCTTTACCTCAGTATTTCCGCTGTTAATTGGAAAATATTAAACTGAAAATGGGTATTTTATTGGCTCATGATGCTGGTAACCCTGCACTTCAAAGTCATCCATAGTGACCCAAGTTTCCAAATCGTGAAGTGATTTGATATCAGGATTAATAATCAGTTGGGGTGATGCCAACGGCTCACGCTTAAGTTGCACCGTTTGCATGAGTTCAAGCTGATCTTCATAAATGTGTGCATTAACGATTTTATGATAAGCCACCCCAGCTTTGTGACCCGTGATCTGTGCGACTAGGGCTAATAAGGTAAATACCTGCACCTGATTAAAGTTAAGCCCAAGGGGGACATCGCAAGAGCGCTGAAAGCTATTTAAATACAGGGTGTCACCTAATAATGAGAAATTATGCGTATGCATACAAGGACGCAAGCACCCCATGTGAAACTCACCCGGATTATAAAAACTTAAAATTTCACCTCTATCATCTATGCCGCGACTTAAATTATCGATAATTTTTTTAAACTGATCGACACTACCACCATCGGGTTTACGCCACGCTCGCCCCTGCACACCGTAAACACGGCCCATATCATCGACACCTTTACGATAGGGGTTATTAAGCCAGGCGCTATTTTCATTTGCGTTAGCATCCCAAGTTTTAGCTCCAAGTTTTCTAAAGTCTGCAGCGTTATCGTAACCACGCAGATAACCAATGAGCTCAGCTATTGCCCCTTTCCAAAAACTTTTACGCGTGGTAATTAACGGAAATTCATTAGCATCGACACGATAGGTTAAATCGGCATTTATCACGGTTAAACAACGTTTTCCGGTACGTTCATTTTCAACCCAAATCCCTTCATCGATGATACGGTTACATAGCTGTAAATACTGTTTCATGGTTCCCTACTCTAAAGACAACTGTTGATTATCACTAACCAACAAACTCAAATAATAATTAATTTCTCGACCGTGACTACAGGGCTAACTTCAATCCAATCACCATGAGTAGCAAAGCAAATATCTTTTTTAACCTTGGCGTTGGCAAGATACTCGCCGCTTTAGCACCAAAGGGAGCTGTCAGCATAGAGGTAGAGACGATACCGATTAAAGCCGGAAGGTAAACGTAACCCAAAGTATAATCGGCCAACCCAGGCTCTCCCCAACCTGCAATGACATAACTGACACTACCAAACAGCGCTATGGTTAACCCTGTTACCGACGAAAACCCAATCGCCTGACGGATCTGTAACCCACACCAACATAAAAATGGTACTAATAGCGCGCCCCCGCCAATGCCCATTAAGGCAGCAATAATGGCAACTAATAACGATACACTAAACAGCACGGCGCGATGGGGCAATGGCCGAGTCACCGCCGGGGCTTTATACGGAAACATCATCTGAATTGCCATAAAGATGACAAAGATAGCAAATGCCTGCTTTAACGTATCGGCGGCAAACAAGGTGGCAATAAAGCCTGCCAATAACGCCCCAAGTATAAAGCCTGGTAGCATGATTTTTAATAATGACCAAGGCACATTACCATGACTATGATGAGCGCGAGCGGAAGAGAAAGAAGTTAAGATAATTGCGGCGAGCGAGGTTGCTATCGCCACATGAGTCAAATGCTCAGGCACAATACCGGCTTGAGGCAGTAAATAGAGCAAGACTGGCACGGCAATGATCCCACCGCCAATGCCCAATAATCCTGCCATAAAACCGATAAATGCACCGAGGGCCACACAACTAAAAAATATGGTTAACATCTTATCTCTATTGCTTAGCCCATCGAAGAGCAATAGCTTAAATCAAAAACGACTAGATTGAAATCTGCTCGTTGGCACCTAACCAGCGCAATTTGACGGTATTAAACA
The DNA here is from genome assembly GCF_900380485.1 of Shewanella algidipiscicola. NCBI lineage: Bacteria > Pseudomonadati > Pseudomonadota > Gammaproteobacteria > Alteromonadales > Shewanellaceae > Shewanella > Shewanella algidipiscicola. The sequence goes on from NZ_OXJV01000001.1 coordinate 1,224,416, forward strand.
AATTCAGCTAATTGCCTACGAGTAAGAAACTCAGTGACGAGCTGCCTTACTTCGACGCCGTTCGACTGCGATAAGGCCTGCACTAGCAATTCACTTAAGTCCTTATAAGAAACTCGTCTTATAAGATAATTTATCTTGGCTAAACTGCCTTGATTCATACTTAGCTGATTAAACCCCATCGCCACTAACAAAATAACACCGATAGGTTCACCAGCTAATTCACCGCAGACACTAACAGGTAGCTGATAGTGATCGCACTCTTGTCGCGCTCGCTTTAACGCTCTAAGAATACCTGGATGATAACAATCATAGAGTGAACTCACCCTCGGATTATTACGATCAACGGCCAACAAGTATTGAGTTAAGTCGTTGGAGCCGACCGAAATGAAATCGACTCGCTTAGCCACCTCTTCAAGCTGAAACAGTAGTGCCGGCACCTCAAGCATTATGCCAATTTTTGGCTTAACTAATGCGGGATGAATATCTTGTTTCACCTCTAAATAGGCCTGATCCAGATAACCAATAGCCTGATCGATTTCATCGAGGCAACACACCATAGGCAGCAAAATATGCAGCTGCTCACTGGATCCTGCCGCATTAAGCATCGCCCTTAGCTGCACTAAAAACAGTTCTGGATGATCTAGCGTCAAACGTATACCGCGCCAACCTAAAAACGGATTATCTTCGATAATGGGAAAGTAAGACAAGGGCTTATCACCGCCCACATCTAAAGTACGCATTACCACTGGTTTATCGACTGCAGCTTCAAGAACCTGCCGATAGACCTCAGTTTGTTCCATTTCACTGGGAAAACGGCTCTGTAACATAAACGGAATTTCGGTACGATACAGGCCGATACCATCGGCACCCTCGGCGATCTCCGACGCCAAACTACTGAGTAATCCTGCATTAAGGTAGAGATGGACTCGCGTATGATCTAACGTAATGGCGGGTAAAGCTAACTCTTGTGCATAACGGTCTTGCAGGGCTTTTTCAGCGGCAATATGGCTGCGATACTCTTCGATTAAAGTGAGCGTGGGCGAGACTATCACTTGCCCTCTACTTCCATTGAGGATCGTCAGTTTACCGTCTATTCCGGCATTTAAAATACCTTCCACACCGATCACGGCTGGCACACCAAATGCGCGTGCTAAAATGGCCGCATGGGAATTCACTCCACCTAACTCAGTAACAATACCGACGAGCTTGTGTTCGGGAAACTCGGCCAACATAGTGACAGTGGCCTCTTTAGTCACCAAAATCACCGGCACATCGAGTTCGATGTGCATCTTTTGCGGTTCAATCAACTCCCTTAATACCCGCTGACCTAAGTCACGAATATCACTGGCACGCTCTTGCAGGTAGGGATCTTGCATCTGTAAAAATTGGTCGATATAACGTAAAGAGACTCGACTCACCGCAGACACGGCACTCCAGCCAGCTTGGATTTCTCGGCTATACTCCCCACCTAAACTGCTATCATCCAATAACAGTAACAAGGCACTGAAGATTGACTGCACCTCTTTCTCATTCTCGCCGTCAAAGCGCTGAGATTGCACGCTCAAAGCGTTACGGCAGGTGATGAGAGCGTTATCGAGTAAGGCGAGCTCTGCGGTGATATCATTAGCCAGCGTATCACTCTGCTCTAAAGCAATATCGCCACCAATAACCATGGCATTAGCAATGACCACACCATCGGCTGCCGATAACCCAGCATAAACACTCTTATCTGGCGCTGACTTCACTTCAGCCTTCTTGCGCTGCTCCCTAACGGTCATTGCTAATTGCGCAGCAAGAGTCATTAAAAAGGCTTCCTCCGCCTCGCTAAATTGTCGTGCATCGGCCTGCTGCACCACCAACACACCTAAGATCAATTTTTGATAAATAATAGGCACGGCAAGAAAGGCTCGGAAGTCTTCTTCATCCACTTCACAAAACAGCTTAAAACGAGGGTGTAACTGCGCATCGGCAAGATTGACAGGCTCTTCACGCTCGGCAACTAGCCCGACGAGCCCTTCTGTCAGGCGCATTTTAACTTGCCCGATAGCACGAGGATCTAGGCCGTCAGTCGCTGAGAGCACTAATTGATTATCTTCGAGAATGTAAATAGAGCAACACTGGGTTGCCATGGCGGCCTTAGTTTGGCGCACCAATAAGGATAAAGCAGAGGAGAGATCGTCGGCAGCAGCGACAGCCTGAGTTATGTCTCTAAGCGTTTTTAACACGGGCTATCTCTCCTTGGCTAATTTCTATCTGCGGCGACCTCTTCTTCTGCCACTATGGGAAGGCTCTTGCGCCTGAAACGGTAGGGCCGTTGGAGCAAATTCTTTCATGACTTTTCGATATACATCTCGCTTAAACGACACAACTTGTCTCACGGGATACCAGTAACTCACCCAACGCCAATCATCAAATTCAGGATGACCGCTCGCCGCCAAGTCAATGGCTGACTCTTGGCTCTTTAATTGTAGCAAAAACCACTTTTGCTTCTGGCCGATACACAAGGGTTTACTGTCTTGCCTAATTAACCTTTTCGGTAATCTATAACGCAACCAGGAACGAGTCGAAGTTAAAATTTGCACATGCTCAGCTTTTAACCCAACCTCTTCATACAACTCCCGATACATGGCTTGCTCGGCACTTTCGCCTTCATCAACGCCACCTTGCGGAAATTGCCAGGAATGCTGACCAAATCTTCTAGCCCACATAACCTGCCCAAAGCGATTACAGATAATGATGCCTACATTTGCACGAAAGCCGTCACTATCAATCACATGGACTCCAAATATCAAATTTTAATGGATCGATTGTTTCACAAAGTGAGATCCTAGGCAATTGCCTAATAACAGATATTATCTGGATAAAAAACCCAAATATTTATTTTTATCAACAGAAGCCAAATAAAGCTCGCAAGGATATCCACAAAATCTGTGGATATCTCTGTTTGAAACTCAGTTAAAAATGTTATTACAACCCAATAAGTCAAAAACAGAAGGCTTCAACCAACAGAAGCTAAATCACATAAATAACTGATAAGGCTGAAGTTAAAAACATTAAGTATATTTAACCCAAAATAAAACTGCATAACGGTACGATTTTTAACCAAACAGTAGATTTAATCTAAATCACTTCTAGCCTGTTCAAGGTTATGCACAGGCAAAAGTATTAAGCTGTCAAATATGGCTAAAGTAAGCGGCCTACTCGGCTTGACAAGGGAAATTTATTAGCGATTAAAATTATAAAACCAGAGTTATCCAATATTTCTGTGGATAACCATGTTGGAAACGTTGGGAAAGAACTTAGCAAGCTAATTACGAACCACTTGAACTGGAAAACATGCCACAATAAAGCATTTACAATTATACACTTACACTAAGCTTGCTCTCTTTTTATATCATAACTGCGAGTGCGAGCAGTTTTTGACCGCGTTGGCTAAATGACATAACTACAGTAAAATCGAGCCATGACAAACACACCACGCCCCCCATTATCACTTAACGAACTGATGCAACGCGCCCAAGACATGGCCGGTTTAAGCCTAGGCCAACTGGCAGAGTTACATCATATTCGTGTACCGACTGATCTCAAGCGAGACAAAGGTTGGATTGGCCAACTTATCGAACATGAACTAGGCGCAATTGCAGGCTCTAAGCCTGAGCAAGACTTCCTGCACCTAGGCGTCGAACTTAAAACGATTCCGGTAGATGAAACGGGTAAGCCCATGGAGACTACTTACGTTACCGTGGCACCACTGGTCAATATTCAGGGACTTAGTTGGCAACAAAGCTTAGTGTTTCACAAGTTGCAACGAGTCTTGTGGATCCCAGTAGAGGGAATACGAAGCAAACCTGTTAGTGACAGACAAATCGGTATGCCTATCCTGTGGACACCGTCAGAGCAAGAGTTTGCTCAGATCCGCCAGGATTGGGAGGAGATAATGGAATTAATTGCGCTAGGTAAAGTCGAACAGATCACGGCTCGTCACGGCGAAGTGTTACAACTGCGTCCCAAAGGAGCCAATAGTCGCTCCTTGACCCAAAGCATTGCTGCCGACGGTAATATTAAGCTAACCAATCCAAGAGGATTTTATTTAAAAATCCCCTTCACCCAGCAGATACTCAATAACTATTTAGCTGGGAATTGATTTGAGCGGAAATTGATGTTGTTTCAAGATCGGTGTCCATAAAACGACGCTGTGCCTCTACTACTAACTAAATAGTGCCTAGTACCAGCACCGATAATGACGACTATCCAATACAGTTAAACCCATTCACTCAATGGCAAACGCAGCCAGCAATGAATAATGCAGTGACGATTTATTTCCGTGATCAACCCATTGACGATTAAATACCGTGACCGTCAAGTTCAGTGACCATAAAATGCCGTGATGATGAAACAGCGATGAAGCATCACTCAAATCATGGCACTTCCTCACGCCGATTACTCCACACTGTATCCGCTAAAATTCAGCCAAAATCTTCCACCACAGCGCACTCATAACAGCCATCCGCTTGCCAGCCTTAATCATATTTGTCTCATCGCTATGACCCCATAACGGTGAATTATTACAGCAAAGTATGACAGAGCTAAATCTACTAATAGCCATCATCACAACAACTTATGCTAATTTAGCTAGCTACGATGGAGCACAATTGAGTACATATATTCGCCAATTGTGAATGCGATATCCACAATGCTTAGCCTAGACAGCAGCTTTTTGAGTACAACTCAACTTCATTTGACTTAGATCACAAATATCACTGGAAATTGTAGGTCGGTTTTCTATACACTAGCGCATTCTGAGATATTAGTAGTATTAAGGTTTATTCTTTACCGTGAGAGCGCGCAGACAAGCAAAGAAGCTGATTTTTGCCATTTTCGCTTGGACAATCGCTATGGCGGCCTTTGTCTTTTTTCGCTATGCCCAAACCCCAGAGTTACCGCAATGGGCTGTGGGTAGTGCCGATCTAGCGACGCTTGCTATTTATATGGGGATTATTTTTGGCAGCTTGCACTGGATGTCAAACATCATCGCTGAATTTAGCGCCATTAACCGCTTACCTTATCTATTTTCAGTTATTTTTAAAGGGCTATTTTTACTGCTAGGTGCAACAACGCTGGCCTACATTACCCAATATTTGAATATGTGGGCCATCGAGAATCATATGACCACTCTGCGTCAAATGCTCACCGCCCACATCTTGTATAGCCCATCCTTTCAAGCATTGATCATCTACTTGGTCGCCGTACGCTTTGGCTTAGCCTTTATCGAACAGATGGCCCTATTAGTCGGCCCCAAAGTACTGCTTAATATCGGCTTAGGAAAATACCATAGACCACGATATGAACAACGACTGTTTTTATATCTCGATATGGTCGCCTCCACTACCCATGCCGAGTCGCTAGGCGATTATCGTTTTAGCCGCCTCATTCAAGATTGCTTTAGCTTATTATCGGATACAGTTGTCAACAATGATGCCGAAATTTATCGCTATATGGGGGATGCGGTGCTGATCTATTGGCCACTTGAGGAAGGTATCGTTCACGATCGCAGTTTTAATATCTATTATGAGTTCAGCCAGCAGCTCAATTGGCAACGTCAATATTTCGAAGAGCAATATGGCTTTGTGCCTAAATTTAAAGCCGCCGCCCATTGCGGCCAAGTTGTAGCGGCTGTGGTTGGAGTGCAAAAACAGGAGATAAGCTTCTTCAGTGATGTACTCAATACCCTCGCCAGACTGCAAGACCAATGTAACCCTCTAGGGCAACGTATGTTGATCTCAGGAGCACTGCATTCTCAATTGGATATCTGCGAAAGCGGTTATGAATTTAATCATTTAGGCCCGATAAAGCTGAAGGGAAAACAACACTCTATTGAAGTGTTTGGCGTCTCCCCTCGAGGCTCAAATAGCTAGTTTAAGGGTGTTGTGGAGCCAGTAAGTTTTCAATTGCCTTGCCTAAGGTTCTAAAGGTCATAATACGGCTCGAGGTTTGACGCCACACTAAACCAATATCACGATAAGGCGCTTCACCAGGTGGTGTCATGGCGAGTAAATCGGTATCTTTTAAAATACCCGCATCGATTGCCATTTGGGGCAAAAATGTCGTACCTAATTTACTGTCCACCATCTGCACGAGTGTATGTAAACTGGTTGCCGCAAACGGGTTTATCTTGTCACTATCTCCCAAGCGGCACGCACTAATCGCATGCCCTGTAATACAGTGCTCCGATTGCAGTAAGAAAATACTCTCATCGGGTAACGCCTTATAATCTATGGGCTGGGTAAGATCTGATGATAACTCGCGATGCATCACCAGCTTAAAGGGATCGATCCCAACCTTCATGCTGTGGTAACCACTGGTATCCGCTGGCAATGCCAATAACAATAAATCTAACTCTCCCTTACCCAATGCATCGAGTAAACGCTCGGTGGTATCTTCTTTTAAAAATAGGGTTAAATTTGGGTAACTGGCCTGACAGTGCTTAACAACTCGACTGAGTAAAAATGGCGCAATGGTTGGAATACAACCCAGACGGATTTCTCCGGTCATTGGCTCACCTTGATGCTTAACCAGCTCGACTAAATCGTCTACATCGGTGAGTAATTTGCGCGAGCGTAATACCACCTCTTCACCTATGGCGGTGAAGATAAACGATTTATGATCGCGCTCAATCAACTGATGCCCCAATTGCTCTTCTAAATTTTGGATCCCGCTAGAGAGCGTCGACTGGCTAACATGGCACAATTTAGCCGCACGATTAAAGTTCTGCTCTTGGTGCAAATTCACCAGATAATAGAGGTTTTTAAGACTCGGCAAATGTTTCATAAAATCGATTACCAACCTATTTTTATATTCAAATACTCAATCTAAGTCTAATCTAACATAACCGCTCACAAGATGGCTGCAGTATTTCCCCCAAACTGTGAGCATCGCCGCTATCGACAATTTTTTAGCATAAAAAAAGCCCCCGATGATGACTCATCGAGGGCTTTTTCATCGGCTAAGGTTAGCCTTTAGCTTGTAAATACTGTTTTAGCTGGGCTAAATCATCACTGGCATTATCGACAATCACTTGTAACCAAGCGTTGTGACTTGCGGGCCACTCAGGAGACTCACCATGTTGCAGCAACTGAGCAAACTCTTGAATACGCTTTAGACCGACAGAGCCAGCAGCACCTTTAAATTTATGAGCCTCTGAACACAAGGTGTCTTTATCTTGCGCTGCGCTGGCATTAACTAAGTTGCCGACATACTCAGGCATAAGCTGCTCAAATAAGACGACACTTTTTAGCAAGGTACTGGCACCAATTGCGCTGCAGTATTGCTCTAGAGTGTTAAGATCCAAAATTGATTCTAACTCAGCTGTCGCCATATTAAGACACCTCTCAAATTTAATGCTTATTTTCTAATACTGTTCATTCACTTCATAATACCGCCAATTATGACCTGTGCAACTAACTTGAGCACGAGACGTGAAAAAAGCATCACAATTAACAACTAGGCAACACCACATTAAAGCTATTGCATAATAATTACTGTTAACGCGTAAATTATGCAAATAAGCGATAGCGAATAGCGCTGAAAAAATACACTTTAGCGATTAATAGCACCGCAAAAGCCGTAACCACTTAATCGAGATTCAACAAATTGTAGCCAAGGCAGATGCGTTATCACTCGACGAATTGAAATCCTATTTAGAATAAACATGCTGCTTGGGACAAATAATGACCTTGGCCGCCATTTTTGGCTAAGTTATCAACAATAGCAACCAACCCATCCCAGCGAAAACCGCACCAATCTGGTGCCAATAACATAGGTTTTTTAGCGTAAGCCGTCACCCGATGAAACACGACATCCTTTGGAGTAAAACGGATTAACTCTGCAGCACTATAAGCATATTCAGCCTGAGACAGCAGCGGTAATCGCCCCGCTCTCCAAGCCTTGGCCATAGTGCTGCCCTCGACAATATGCAATGGATGCAACTTTAACCCATCAACGCCAACGCTAAGCACCGCCTTATGGGTCGCGATATAATCTTCATGGGTTTCACCCGGTAATCCTAGAATCAGGTGAGTGCATACCTTAAGCCCCGCAAGCCTTGCGCGGTGCACCGTATCTTGATATTCATCAAAACCATGGCCACGATTAATCCGCTTTAAAGTTGCCGGATTAGCGCTCTGTAACCCCAACTCTAACCACACCTCAAGCCCTTGGCGTTGATATTGAGCCAACAGTTCAATCACCTCATCGGGTACACAATCAGGTCGAGTCCCGACGCATAGGCCGACAATATCACTCTCTTTTATCGCTTCATCATACTTTTGCTTAAGTACCTTATATTCATCATAAGTACTGGTATAGGCTTGAAAATAAGCGATAAACTTTGACGATTTCCCCTGAGCACGGGCACGCCCCTGAGCCAATTGTTCGCCGATAGTCTCTATCGTCCCATGTTCGTGGTTAAAGGAAGCAACATTGCAGAAGGTGCAGCCGCCACGTCCAAGTGAACCATCGCGGTTGGGGCAGGTAAATTTGGCATCTATGGTTAACTTTTTTAACCGCTGGCCAAACTGTTGCCGGCACTGCACTCCAAAGGTATTTACGTAGCTATCTAGTCCCACAGGGTTGTCTCTATCAATAAATGGCGCGATATTTTAGCTAATCTCAATCCAATAAACCTTGGTCTATCTCAAACAAGCTTCACTTCCCCCCCTTCACCTCAATCACAAACAAGCGCCATATCACAGGCTAACCCAGTGATAGTGTCACCCTTGTTATTATGTTAAAAAATTCACTGTATCTGCAATAAAAATCACTTTTCCAAAAATAATATCAACCCGACAGATTGTTAAATCCAAGTAAAACAAAATAAGCGTCAATATCAAAATTCTTTTTATTCATAATGTTATAGGATTAAATTTACAGTTAACGTTAACGTAAAGTAGCAACTCCATGTCTATAAATCACATTTAACTCGCCAACTTTTATGCATAAATTTGGATTGACCTTTTATCAGGCTAAAGTTAATTTGGTTGGTTCGGGTGTATAGCAATCGTAACTTCCCCGACGTGTTTTAGTTAGTAGTATTAGGGAGTTTTTATATGAGCTTGTATCACCCCAGTTTTGAACGGGATAACTGTGGCTTTGGCTTAATCGCCCAGATGGATGGCGAAGCCAGCCATAGAATAGTACGAACTGCGATCCACGGTCTCGACCGTATGAAGCATCGCGGTGGTATTGCTGCAGACGGCCGTACAGGCGATGGCTGTGGTTTGCTTATGCAACTTCCCATTAAATTTTTCGAAGCCATAGCCGCTGAAAATGACTGGCACCTTAGCCGTAAATTCGCGGTAGGTATGCTGTTTTTAAGCCAAGATGAACAACTAGCAGCACAAACTAAACACTTACTCGAACGTGAATTAGAAAAAGAAACCTTAAGTGTTGCTGGTTGGCGTGAAGTCCCGGTTGATGCCGACGTACTGGGGCCGATTGGCCAAGCGAGCCAACCACAGATCTGGCAAGTATTAATTAACGCCCCTATCGGCTGGCGTGAAAAAGATTTAGAACGACGCCTGTATATGGCGCGTCGCCGTCTTGAACAGCAGATGAGCGACTGCAAAGATTTTTATGTTGCCAGCCTTTCAGGCCAAGTCATCGTCTACAAAGGGTTAATGATGCCTGCAGATCTGCCAGCCTTCTACCCAGATCTGGCCGACATCCGCCTGCAAAGCTCTATTTGCCTATTTCATCAACGCTTTTCAACCAATACCTCACCCAAGTGGCCATTGGCACAACCGTTTCGTTATTTAGCCCACAACGGCGAAATCAATACCATTACTGGTAACCGCCAATGGGCACGAGCGCGCGCTTATAAGTTCAATGCGCCTTTGCTGCCCGATCTGCAGCAAGCGGCGCCCTTTGTCAACGAGACAGGCTCAGACTCCTCCTCACTGGATAATATGCTCGAAATGCTATTAGCTGGCGGCATGGATCTGTACCGCGCCATGCGCTTACTGATCCCACCCGCTTGGCAGAGTAATCCAGAGATGGATGATGAGCTCAAGGCGTTTTACGACTTTAACTCCATGCATATGGAGCCTTGGGATGGCCCAGCAGGCATCGTCATGACCAATGGGCGTCACGCGGCTTGCGCCGTCGACCGTAATGGTCTGCGCCCCTCGCGTTATGTGATCACCAAAGATCGTATTTTAACCCTCGCCTCTGAGATTGGTATTTGGGATTACGCCCCCGACGAAGTGGTCGAAAAAGGCCGCGTAGGCCCGGGTGAACTATTGGTGCTCGACACTCTTAACGGTCAGCTCTACTCCTCATTTGAAATCGATAACGATCTCAAGCGTCGCCATCCCTACAAAGAGTGGATGGCCAAAAACAGCCAAACCTTGATCCCTGCCGAGCAGATGCCAGTTGAAGCTCAAGGGGTTTGCGAGTTTTCAGCCGACACTTTAGTGCAATACCAAAAGCAATTTGGTTATTCACGCGAAGAGCTCGAACAGGTAATTTGGGTGCTCGCCGATAAAGGCGAAGAGGCCACAGGCTCCATGGGTGATGACACCCCAATGGCGGTGTTATCGAAGCAATCACGCACCCTGTATGACTATTTTAGGCAAAAGTTTGCTCAGGTCACCAATCCCCCTATCGATCCACTGCGCGAAAAACATGTGATGTCGCTTGCCACCTGTATTGGCCGCGAACAAAACCTGTTTAACGAAACCACAGGCCATGCCTATCGAGTGATGTTTAACTCACCTATTTTGCTCTTTAGTGATTTCAATCAGCTATTAGCCTTAGACTCGAGTAACTATCGCGCCAAGACCATTGACCTTAATTATGATCTGTCTGAGGGGCTAGAAGCCGCCATCATTCGCATCTGCGATGAAGCTGAGCGCTTAGCCCGCACCGGCACCACGCTGCTCATTTTATCAGACCGAGCCACCGACAAGCGCAAGCAAGTGATCCCAGCCGCCATGGCGGTGGGCGCAGTACAAAAGGTATTAGTCGACAAAAGCTTACGCTGCGACACAAACATCATTGTTGAAACCGCATCGGCGCGCGATCCACATCACTTTGCGGTATTGCTTGGCTTTGGGGCCACCGCCATCTATCCCTATTTGGCCTACGAGAGCACCTCAGCTCTGGCCGCAACACGCGGGATCAGCGAAACCCAGCGCTTAATGCTCAACTTCCGCCAAGGCATAGACAAAGGCCTGCGCAAGATCATGTCTAAGATGGGCATCAGCACAGTAGGCTCTTATCGCTGCAGTCAGCAGTTTGAAGCCATAGGCTTATCATCGAGCGTGGTCGACTTGTGCTTCAATGGCGTGATTAGCCGTATCGAAGGGGCCAACTTTGACCTGCTAGAGCAAGATCAACAGAAGCTGCAAAAACGGGCATTCCAGCCACACCAACCGCTGCCTCAAGGTGGGCTGCTTAAGTATGTTGAAGGCGGCGAATACCACTGCTTCAACCCTGATGTGGTCAATACCCTGCAAGCCTGCTTACGCGATAAGGATTACCAAGGTTATAAACGCTTTACCCAACTGGTGGATGACAGACCCGTGGCGACCCTGCGTGACCTGTTGAAAGTGACCGCCAGCCAAAGCCCGGTCAATATCGATACCGTCGAAGCCGCACAAACCCTCTACCCACGCTTTGACAGCGCCGCCATGAGCATCGGGGCGCTTAGCCCTGAAGCCCATGAGGCGCTAGCTGTCGCCATGAACCGTCTTGGTGGGCGCTCAAATTCTGGCGAAGGCGGCGAAGATCCACGCCGCTTTAACTCGGAGCGCAACTCAGCCATTAAGCAAATTGCCTCGGGGCGTTTTGGCGTGACCGCGCACTACTTAGTTAACGCCGAAGTGCTACAGATTAAGGTGGCTCAAGGCGCTAAGCCCGGTGAAGGTGGACAGCTACCGGGTGATAAGGTCAGCGTCGAAATTGCTGCGCTGCGTAATGCCCGCCCAGGTGTCACTCTGATTTCGCCGCCGCCACATCATGATATCTACTCGATTGAAGATTTGGCGCAGCTGATATTTGACCTAAAACAGATCAACCCTAAGGCGATGATCTCGGTCAAACTGGTATCAGAACCCGGCGTGGGCACCATTGCCACCGGCGTTGCTAAAGCCTACGCCGATATGATCACCATCTCAGGCTACGATGGCGGTACCGGCGCCAGCCCTATCACTTCGGTGAAATATGCTGGTAGCCCATGGGAGCTAGGGCTTGCCGAAGTGCATCAGTCGCTGGTAGCTAATGGCTTACGCCATAAAATTCGTCTCCAGGTCGATGGCGGGCTCAAAACCGGCACAGATGTGATTAAAGCGGCACTGCTCGGAGCTGAAACCTTTGGTTTTGGTACCGTACCCATGATAGCGCTAGGGTGTAAATACCTGCGTATCTGCCACCTAAACAACTGCGCGACCGGTGTTGCCACGCAAAATAAACAACTGCGAGATAACCACTATCACGGCTTGCCAGAGCGGGTGATGACCTACTTTGAGTTTATGGCCCAAGAAATTCGTGAATGGATGGCCGCCTTAGGCGTCACCGAATTTGAACAACTTGTCGGCCGTAGCGAGTGGCTCAGTGCCCTTGAAGGCACAACGCCTAAGCAGCAACAGTTAGATCTGTCGGCCATTTTACATAAACCCGTCGTGCCCACAGGTTGTGCACTCACGTGGCAGGAGACCAACCCCACGGCGGATAAAGGCGAACTCAACCAAGCGATTGTGGCAGCCGCTAAAACGGCGGTTGAGCAAGGCGAACCTTTTGAAGGCCGCTTTGAGATCAACAACACCGACCGCTCTGTAGGCGCCGCACTTTCAGGCCATATTGCCACGACCGTTGGCCTTAAAGGGGCCAAGGCCCCCATCAAGCTCAACTTTAGCGGCAGTGCAGGCCAAAGCTTTGGGGTATGGAACGCCCCCGGGCTGTCGCTCAATCTGTGTGGCGATGCTAACGACTATGTTGGTAAAGGTATGTCTGGTGGCAAGATCACCATCTATCCGGCTATTGGCAGCATGTTCCAAAGCGAAAAGAGCGTCATTATCGGTAACACCTGCCTCTACGGTGCTAGCGGCGGTAAGCTGTTTGCAGCTGGCCAAGCGGGTGAACGTTTTGGCGTACGTAACTCTGGCGCGATTGCCGTCGTCGAGGGCGTTGGCGATAACGGCTGTGAATACATGACCGGCGGCATCGTCTTGGTGCTGGGTAAGACAGGGGTTAACTTTGGCGCAGGGATGACCGGCGGATTTGCCTACGTGTTTGATCGCTTCGGCCACTTCAACCGCCGCGTGAATACCGACATGGTCGACACCCATAAGGTCGACTCGGCCATTCAACAGCAACATCTTAAAGGCCTGATAGAGGAACATTTGGCCGAAACCGGCAGTGAACACGCTAAGATGTTATTAAATGATTTTGAAAACTGGATCGATTGCTTCGTATTGGTTAAGCCGAAAAATATTGCGCTTAATGATCTGTTACGACTCGAGCAATCGGATACAGCACTTTCAGTAGTAGCGGGGTAACTTCAAATGAGCAATGACTTTCAATTTATTGAAGTAGGCCGTAAAGATCCGACAAAACACCAAGCGGCAAAGCGCGCGACCCAGTTTATCGAGATCTATCAGCCGTTCGCACAGCCACAAGTCGTCGAGCAAGCCGACCGCTGTCTCGACTGTGGTAATCCCTACTGCGAGTGGAAGTGCCCACTGCACAACTATATTCCTAACTGGTTAAAACTGGCGCAGCAGGGACGCATTTTAGAAGCGGCAGAATTAGTCCATGAAACTAACACCCTGCCCGAGATCTGTGGTCGAGTCTGCCCACAAGACAGGCTATGTGAAGGTGCTTGCACCCTCAACGATGAGTTTGGCGCTGTCACCATAGGTAACGTTGAAAAATACATCACCGATACCGCCATCGCCCAAGGCTGGCGCCCAGACATGAGTAAGGTGACCGCCCGCCCTGAGCGCGTGGCGATTATTGGCGCAGGCCCAGCAGGGCTTGGGTGTGCTGATATTCTTGCCCGTAACGGCGTACAAGCTGTGGTGTATGACAAGAACCCGCAAATTGGTGGCCTGCTCACCTATGGTATTCCCGCCTTTAAACTGGACAAAGCGGTCATGGTGACCCGTCGCTCGGTGCTTGAGGGGATGGGGATCGAGTTTAAACTTGGCATCACGGTCGGTGAAGATATCAGCTTCGATAGCCTGCTCGACCAGTACGACGCCGTATTCCTTGGCATGGGAACGTATACGGCGATGCAAGCAGGGCTGGAGAATGAAGATGCCCAAGGCGTCTACCAAGCCCTGCCCTATCTTATCGGTAACACTCACCACATCATGGGGACAGAGTCGAGCGAATCGCCATATTTGAGCCTTGCAGGACAAAAAGTGGTGGTGCTCGGTGGCGGTGATACCGCCATGGATTGCGTGCGCACTGCCATACGCCAAGGCGCCAGTGAGGTCACTTGTGTCTATCGCCGTGACGAAGAAAACATGCCAGGTTCACGCCGCGAGGTGCAAAACGCCCGCGAAGAGGGCATTAACTTCCTGTTCAACCGTCAACCTACCGCCATTAAGACCGAAAACGGGGTGGTGTGCGCCATCGAGTGCGTCGAGACGCAACTTGGTGAGCCCGACGATTCAGGCCGTCGCCGTCCACAGCCTATTGAAGGCAGCGAAAAACTGATTGAGGCCGATGCCATTATCATCGCCTTTGGTTTTCAGCCTAGCCCAGCAAGCTGGCTGGCTGATCACGGTGTAGAACTGGATCAGTGGGGATTGGTGGTCGCGCCGAAGGTAGCCGACAACCCCTTTCAAACCAGCAACCCGAAAGTGTTTGCCGGTGGCGATATGGTGCGCGGCTCTGATCTGGTCGTCACCGCGATTGCCGAAGGTCGCGATGCTGCCATGGGGATATTAAACAGCTTCGAAGCCTAGCCGTTAGGCTGACTGCAAAGGGTTACTTGTGATTGGCACTTTAACTTTGAGTGAAGTTAAAGTGCTTTTTTTTGCCTCGTAAAACGAGGCTGATTTTGAAGGTCGCACCTTCATGGCTACCTATCACCTGCGGTGAGAGTTAACTAAGCGTTAACCTTCGCATTAGCTAATTGCCTGCCGCAGGTGCAGTGCATGGCAGCACCAATGTCGTGATCACAGGGATGTGAAGGAACAACCTCATGTGCAAACACTTCTGCGACACTGTGAGTGAAGCGTAGCTTCGAGCCCACGAACGAGAGACAGGGTGGGCTTGGCGACAGCCATATACTCGTGAACGAGAGACAAGGATGTCGAACTGGCTTTTAGATAGGGATATCGTTGTGAGCCATGCTTGTGGGCTCTACGATGGCATCCCTGCTGGCAAAGGCCGCAGCCGCGTTTACACTTGGTATCGAACGTTTCTTCGATTAAGCAGCATTTGGTGTGAGCTGCTAGTTCAAAAGCTAACTTGGTTATGCCCCAAAGTGTGCAGGCCTTGGAATGAAGGTTTGGCATTTTTTTAAGTTTACTTGAGCAGCGTTATGCTGAATTTTCATTTATTGATGTGCTATGAAAACGCACCTTAATGGCAATTAATAGCCTGCCGCAGGCTTTATGTGCAAGCGCTCTTTTGGCTCGGTGAGTGAAGCATAGCTTCGTGCTTATGAACGAGAGACAGGGATTGTCGAACTGGCTTTTAGATAGGGATATCGTTGTGCGCCATCCCTATACGCTCCACGGCGGCATCTGACCTCCATGGATGGAGGGAATGCCAAAAAATGTAAGGAACATTTTTGGCCATGCCGCCAAGGGCCAAAACCGCGCTTACACCTATCTCTAACGCTTCTTCGATTGGACTTCATTTGATACGACTAGTGAGTTAAAGGCTAAGAAGCTTTTGCTCCAAAGTGTGCTGGTCTTGGAATGAAGAACGATGACATTTGTTTGAGTAGCGGCTGGCTGTATTTTCATTTATTGAAAGTGTTTGAAGGTCGAACCTTCACTGTTATTAATCGCCTATCCGCCGGGGAATGTGCAAGCGCTCTTTTGGCTCGGTGAGTGAAGCATAGCTTCGTGCTTACGAACGAGAGGCATGGATGCCGAACTGGCTTTTAGGCATGGACGTTGTTCAAGCACGTCCGTGTGGGCTCTGCGAAATCATCCATGATTTCGAAGGCCAAAACCGCGCTTACACTTGGTATCGAACGTTTCATCGATTTGACTGCATTTGGTGTGAGTGGCGAGTAGAAAGCTAACTCAGTTTTGCCCCAAAGTGAGTTTCGCAGTTCAAAAGGTAAATAGGGCTAGTGAAGTTTTGGCTATAGAAAAGCTAATCTGAACGGGCCACGTTCAATCTAAAAGTTATGCTTGTCCTATCATTTTTTAGCCCACTCCACTTAATGCAGATCGTTCGCCGATTTAAGCTGAACAGTGGCGATGCAGTAGAAGGTAGAAGAAGCAATGAAGGGGTCTCGGTTTATTCGTGCAAAGACTAATTCTTCTGCAATTTTTGATATGTATTAGTCTGTTCTTTTTTTATGAATGAAGTAAAGTAGCTAATATTTATCAACAAATCTAGGGATTCAAATGGATATACTAACGGCTGCGATTTTGTCAGGACTCATTTATGATGGCGTTAAGTCTGGGGCAGCCTTAGGTGTAGAAATGCTTAAATCAAAACTGCAAGGATGGATTATTGATGAAGACCAGATAAACATGATGGCAGAGCGGCTGAAGGAAGCGGGCATCAATGAAGATTTGGCTCCTCATGCAATTGAGAGAAAAATTACTGAATCTCAACCTTTACTAGATCTTTTGCAACAGATTCGAGCACCGGGTGACGAAACATGCGTAAGCCAAGCCTCAACTGTCGGCCACAACATCCATAGTAGTGGGAGCGGGAATATCTCGGTGGGTAATATCTCTGTCGGTTGTGTTGGAACAAAAAATGGTGATAACTAAAAAATATGCCCAGTCACTCAATAACACAAAAAACAGACATAGGACATAACATTACCGCAGAAGTAGGTGCGTCTGTATCTATCGGTGATTTGGTTATCACTAGCCTTTCTTCAAGCGACTTGGTCAGGTTTTCAAAACAATTACTTCGGTCAATAACTTGTCGTGATTGGAATACAGCGGAAACATACCTAACTAGTGTGAAATCTGTCGGTTCGCTTGATGATGAATGTAGTACTTTGCTTGCATTACTCGAGTATAAGCTAAACCTATGCCAAGGGAATGCCACTCTTATTAACCAGGAGCTTTTTCTTGATTTGCTCCGCAGTCCTCGCTCTGGTTTGGTAATAAAAGATATTGTTGAATCAATATATATTCAGCATTTGTCACTATCGTCTGAAGAGGATGCAATTCACAGGTATAGAAGCTCCCTTCATAAAGGTAGCTATTCAGAAGAGGTATTTTACGAAAGGCTTGCGAATCAAGAGGAACTGGCTCAACGCTTAGAAAGCGGGACATCTGACCTCTATGAGCACGAACTGTGCTCATTGGTTAGGTGTTCAATACGGACTGGAGAATTTCAGTTAGCCGTAGAAGTCGCTGAGAGCTTGCATAACAACTTTTCAAACATTAATAGCAAAATCATACTATCTCTTGCTAAGGCCTACAATCTACATAAGGAGGTGGATGGTCTGCACAACTGGCTGATGAGTAGCCCATTGATGATTGAGCTGGAAGGTCAGATAAATGATTGCCTCGAGCTGGCCAAAAGCTCTAGTGATCACCGAGTGGTGCAAGTTGCAACTATTTTACTTGCTGTTTCATGGTTCCAGAGAACTGATTTGATTAAAATTTGCATGGCTAATATAGGGGAAGCAGAAAAAGTCATTCCTTTGGCTGGAAAGTTTTTAACAGCTCAATCGGATGGGATTAATAGCTGTGTATCAGCCAAGGAAATATTGCGCAAAGATGAGCTAACTATTAGTGAAGATGAATATGTCATAGTTTCGTCTGAGTTTTTCAATGGAACAGTCACAGACCGTGAAGTAAGGAGGTGGTTAGAAAAAGGAGGAAATGTTTCAGCATTAGACTCCCAAGCTAAAACTCTTATGTTCATTATTCTAAATTCAATAGCTTGTGCCCCTGAAGACATCAAACAAAAGTTGAAACTGTCAGGTCTACTTGATGGCTATTTAAAATCTAGCCTTGGCTATATTCATGAATATAGCATACAAGCTATTTACCATTTATGTACACAGCTGATGAGAGTTGAGCTGCCTCTATATGTGGTTCAGTTACTCGAACCTCTTTTACCCATAAATCCATGGGCTTCCCCTGTTTTAAATGTTTATGCTGAGGCTCTATTAGGCTCTGATCAACTTGAAAAATTAGATGCTTTGATTGAGCGTATGGAAGGTGTCGAAGAAAGCTTTAGGTTGCAGGCTGTAAAAATTGAGAGGGTACTACAGGAAAACAATTTTAGGGCGGCAATAGAGCTTACTGAGCGAGCTTTAACTAAGTACCCTGAGTCTTGTTATTACTGGTCTGTGTTGCTTAGAAACCTTGATTTAGCTAACTCCACCACATCTGAAATAGAGATGGCAGTATCAAAAATTCCCAAGAAGATATTAGCGAACTTCTCTGAAGATGGACTTAGGTTGCTCCACTTTATTGCTAAAGGTGATTTGAACTTGGCTGAATCATTCATCCTTGAGTGGTTTATTGATGATCCTGTTGGTATGGCTATACACGTTACCAACTTTCATTTCAATCACATTCACCACGACCAGATAGCGGATGATAGAAGCTACTCCTCAGAAAGGTGCTCTTTGGCGGTCGTTTATAGCTTAGGTAAACGTCAATACACTAAATTACTAGTGGATAATTGTGGCTCAAGTGAATATTTATTGGATTCAAATTGTACCTTAGCCGAGATGTTTGTTGATGCAGATATTGGTGAGGAAGTTAAACTGGGCATCAATCGCTATAAGATCGTTGAGAAACTTCAACCAATAGTTGCTGCGTTTAGAGTATCACTCGATATTAGGCAAGACATAAATACAGGCAATGATTGCTTTCATCAGTTTTCTGTCGAAAGTGGCAATGTAGAAGAAATGTTGGAGCAAATTGAGTCTATATCCAGCGGTGAACGCCTTACAGAAGCTGAGATCGACGGCAAAACGATCCCGCTTCTTATGAGATTAGCTCACACTCACAGAAAAGACCTTGTACGAGGTGCATTGACTTATCTTTGTGACAAAGATAGTAATCGGAATTTTAGCCTTTTTTCCGATGGTGAAGCCATCGAGCATTCAGTGGTTCTAGATGTGCTCTCGTTAGTGTATTTGTCTCTTTCTGGTTTTTGTTACGGCTTAATTAAAACTGGATTAAAAATGTATGTCACGAAAGAGACAATGGAGATTGTTTCTGAGTGGATAAGGCAAACTGGTAGAGCTGATTTTTTGTCTATAGGAAAAGTTGGCGATAGTTTTATAAGAACAACAGCTGAAGACGTTGCAAAAGATAAAACGTTCAAAAATTTAGATATTTTACTGAACAATTGTGAGTTAATTATTCCTGCAAGTATAGATATGCCTGAAACTCTATCTAAATTTCGGGATATGCTCGATGTTTCTCATTACAGCTCACTTAAAGCATCAATATCTCACTCAATTCCGTTTCTCTGTCTCGACTCAATGGTTTGTACATTTTACCGTAGTCTTGAAGTGAAGTTAGCTAATGCCTATCAATTCATGGTAGATATAAATCTAGCTACTTCATCAGACTATAGTCGTCATGTTGAGTGCCACGTTCAGTGTGGTTTAGTTGTTCCCCTAATGCATCAAGATGTGATTGATCTATGTCATCATAAAGAGAGTGGGCAGTATTGGGCTGCTGAAGTCCTTAAATTATATCCTAACAGTTATCCGTCACCAGGTGTTGCACTTCAGGTATTGTCCGAGTGCTGCCTTAAATCGATTTGTTCAGCATATTTGGGAGCTAAAGGTGAGTTTCATTTATTAGAATGGCGATATACTGAGCGTGTTGTAAATGCTTGCTGTAGTTCCGCTATTGTGTGCTTAGAAGGAAAGTCAGCAGAACAGCGCTTTGCATTGTTTATATCTGTAGTGTTAGATGCCCTAAAACCTATGAATGCAATCTCTCGGTGTGCTCTGCTATTTTTTAGATTGTTTGCCAGAGGACATTTTCTAGATAGCAATCAAATCTCTATTGAATTGGACGTTTTATATGCAGCCAACCAAGCTTCTGGAAGAGAACTCTAGCAATATAAATGGATAAGGTTTAAGCAGAATTAAAAATGTAGTCGCATTAAGAGTCTGGTTACTTGCCTAGAGGCCGACTACTGTAAACTTCTAGACCTTTCAGATCTCAACGTTAGATATTGTAATGCGAATAGTAAGGTTTAGAACGGAAACTCTAACAATCTTTTGTCCAAAAACAATTTTGCTTTTAACTATTTTGTAGATACCAATTACGGCTAAATCGAAGAAATAGATAAGCCGGTGTAGGTATGGCGGTGGGGGTTGGTGGCATGGATGCCACCGTCGAGCGTATAGGGATATACTTGCAGCGCCCCACCGAAATACCTGCACGAAAGGCCTGCTGCAGGCAATTGGTTGCCATAAAGGTTAACGCTACCATCAGCGATGTAAAAACCTATTCCGGCAAATGCTACAAGCCAAACAATGCTAACACCTTCATTCGAAGGTCAAGATACTTTTGTCCAAAACCTAGTTAGCTTTTTAACTAGCTACTCGCACGAAATGAAGCAAAATCGAAGAGACAGAATAACCCAGTGTAGATGCGGCTGCGGACGTTGATGGCAGGGATGCCATCGTCGAGCCTCCACGGATGGATTCACGGCGTGTAGCAGCAGTATCTGCACACTCCCTGCCGGACAGGCGATTGATAACATTGAAGATATAAATTTAAAAGACACTCTACCAACACTAACTCAGCCAAATGCAAAATCCAAAAATGCCAACACCGTCATTCGAAGGTCAAGATACTTTTGTCCAAAAACGAGTTAGAGCGACCGTCTGCTTATCGCTCCTTTCAGACATTAATCAAGAGATGCTTCAATGTTAGATAAGGTCACATTCAAAATCTAAAAGTATCAGTTCGTGTATGAGCTACTACACATAAAAAAAAGCCAGAAGATCACGCTTCTGGCTTTTATCAATAACTGGATAATTTACTCAGCTGGGCTATAAACCACTTCGCTTTGTGCTTTTAAAAGGCTTATCACTGCACGGTAATCGCTTTCAGCATACTGTGAATTAAGGCGCTGCTTAATGGCATTGGCCAAGTTATCATCGACAGTCTCAGCAGTATTCACTTTATCGAGCACAATCACTGCATAGCCATTGGCCAAGGCGGCGGTATCAACCACAGGCTCAGCATTTGGCTGTGCCATTTCAAACGCTTTAGTAGTAATAGCATTATCAATGCGTTGATCGAAACGGGTCAGTTGCACTTGAGTGGTTAGCTCAGCTGTGCTCTCACCCGCTTTAATCGCCGCCATCAGTGTTTGAGCCTGCTCACGAGCAATGTCGTTTGCCTTGTCTTGTTTGAGGCGCTCAACAATACTGGCTTTAACTTGCTCTAGGGCTAGCGTTCCTGCTGGCGTATGGGACTTCACTCGCACAACCATCACATGATTTGGACCTAATTCGATAACGTCGCTGTTCATGCCGTCGAGCAATACCGTTTCAGAGAAGGCCGCTTTGATCACTTCAGGCGCGTTAAGCGGCTCTGGGGCATTGTCACGTGAAAACTCTGGGCTAGTTTTAACTGCTACACCCACTTCTTGAGCCGCTTCAGACAAGGTGTCAGGTACTTCATAGCTCACATCGGCTAAGCGTTGCTGCAGACCGTAAAACTGATCCACTGCTTTCTTTTCCATTAACTGGGCGACAATCTGCTGTTTAACATCATCAAATGATGCCGTTGATCCCGCTTGAACATCCAGCAGTTTAATTATGTGAAAACCAAAACTGGTTTTAACCACATCTGAATACTGACCTTCATCTAGCGCGAATAAGGCGCTGTCGAAGGCTGGATCCATGACACCTTGTTCAAACCAATCAAGTTTACCTCCTTGCTCTGCACTAAAGGTATCATCTGACTCAGTTTGGGCTAAGGTGGCAAAATCCTCACCAGCTTCTAACTTAGCATAGATAGCATCGGCTTTAGCTTTAGCCGCCGTATCATCATCACCAAAATTAACTAAAATATGCCCTGCAAGACGTTTTTCAGGCTGCAGGTATTGCACCTTATGTTCGTCGTAATAGGTTTTAGCCTCTTCGTCGGTGACACTATGTCCACTGGCCATATCTGCAGCATTAAGCTCGATATAATCGAGTGATACAGTTTCTGGTCGCACAAATTGATGCTGGTTGGCCTGATAGTAGCTATCTACTTCCTCATCAGGCACGCTTACTTGTTCAAGTAGCGGTGTTGCATCAACAACGTGATAACGGATATCACGGGTTTGCGCCTGAATAGTGGCTAAGTAATTAACTTCACCTGGTAATACAAATTCAGAACCCACCAATGAAGCCACTAACTGGCGACGAGTCATATCGACACGCATCATGTCGCGGAAACTGTTTACTTGGTAACCCAGCTGACGAATAAGTGCCAGATAGCGGTCATTATCGAACTGGCCGTCAGTTTGAAAGGCTGGCTCGTTAATAATCGCGTTTTTGATCTGCTCATCAGAGACGGTCAAGCCTAAATCTGCTGCCGCCTGATCGATAAGCTTATCGGCAACCAAACGCTCTAATACACTTTGTTTTACGCTTGCTAAGTAAGTTTCATTACTGGCAAGTGCATCATACATTTCACCCAGTTGCTGCTCTAATCGAGCACGCTCGCTTTGATAGGCTTGTTCCAACGCTGAGTTACTGATCTCTTCGCCGTTTACGGTGGCGGCTACAGGCTCAGATGATGATCCTAAATAGCTGCTCACGCCAGTAAATGCAAAGGATAGTATTACAAGTACGAGAATGCTTTTTGCAATCACGCCCTGTGAGCCTTCGCGAATCTTTTCTAACATCAGATTTCTCGCTCGTTACTAAAAATAAAAAGGCGCATCACTTGATAGGATGCGCCTTCTATGTAAATTGTCAGACCTAGTTATACATTACGTAAGTTAGGCCAACGGCATGATAATGACGATTACATTATCAAAACACTTACTCGGTAAAAAGCACTGTTTAAACAGTGCTTATCGGCGTGTAAGGTTTACAAAGGCCACCTTGACTAAGTTTATCTTAGTTTACAGCGTCTTTAAGTGCTTTACCTGCTTTGAACGCAGGAATGTTTGCCGCTGCAATCTTGATCTCTTTACCCGTCTGTGGGTTACGACCAGTACGCTCTGCACGTTGACGAACTTCAAAAGTACCAAAACCAACTAGAGAAATTTTATCGCCATCTTTAAGGCCGTCTGTCACAGCAGAAATAAAAGAATCTAGAGCACGGCCTGCTGCCGCTTTAGAAATATCAGCACCAGATGCGATTTTCTCGATTAGTTCAGATTTGTTCATGTCATCCCCTTGAATTTAATTTTGTGCGCCGCAACCAAATCCTTGTCTAGAGCGGTCTGCGGTGGCTTTTATAACAAGCTTGATCCTAAAGTTCAAGCCAAATAGGAAAACCTAAGAAATAAAATTGGAATAAGCTAAAAACCAGTAGCGCCAAGGCCTGTAGCTAAAAAGCTATCCACCGACCTAGGCTACCACAGGTTAGGATTTTAGAAAGCCCCTTTTTGCATTTTTTTTAATGCAAATAAGCATTTTCTTGCGTTAGCCCAAATTTTTAACAACTTCAAACCCTTCGATTGGTCGTTCTAACGCCAAAGCCAAGACTTCATCGACCCAACGTACCGGCCTGATGTCTAGATCGGCAATCACATTGGCAGGAATTTCTTCTAAATCGCGCTCATTCTCTTTCGGAATAAGCACTAATTTTGTCCCGCCGCGATGGGCTGCAAGCAACTTCTCTTTTAAACCACCAATAGGTAAAACTTCACCACGTAAGGTGATTTCACCTGTCATCGCCACATCGGCCCGTACAGGGTTACCCGTTAAGCTAGACACTAATGCCGTACACATAGCGGCACCAGCAGATGGACCATCTTTAGGTGTCGCACCTTCTGGTACGTGTACATGAATGTCGCGCTTTTCGTAAAAATCAGGGTTAATGCCCAGTTGTTCCGCGCGGGCACGAACCACAGTCATTGCCGCCTGAATCGACTCTTGCATCACATCACCAAGTGAACCAGTGTAAGTTAACTTACCTTTACCTGGTACCGATGTGGCTTCAATAGTGAGCAGATCACCACCCACTTCGGTCCATGCAAGGCCTGTTACTTGGCCAATTTGATTATTTGACTCAGCTTTACCGTAATCAAAGCGCTGTACGCCTAAAAATGATTTCAAATTATCTTGATTTACATCGATATGCTTAACGGATTTATCCAGCAAAATTTGCTTAACCACCTTGCGACAAATCTTAGATAACTCGCGCTCTAACGAACGCACACCAGCTTCGCGGGTATAGTAACGAATGATGCCGATAATGGCGCTGTCTGCTACCGTCACTTCACTGGCTTTCAGGCCGTTACGTTCAATTTGCTTAGGTAACAAATGCTGTTTAGCAATGTTTAGCTTTTCATCTTCAGTGTAACCAGAAAGACGAATCACCTCCATACGGTCAAGCAGTGGACCTGGGATATTCATTGAATTAGAGGTGGCCACAAACATCACATCGGATAGATCGTAATCCACTTCTAAATAGTGATCGCTAAAGGTCGCATTTTGCTCAGGATCGAGTACTTCAAGCAAGGCTGACGCTGGGTCACCACGCATATCTGAACTCATTTTATCGATCTCATCGAGCAAGAACAGCGGATTCTTAACGCCGACTTTCGACATTTTTTGAATCACCTTACCTGGCATCGAGCCAATGTAGGTACGACGATGCCCACGGATCTCCGCCTCATCACGAACGCCACCTAACGCGACACGCACATATTTACGGCCAGTCGCTTTAGCGATGGATTGGCCAAGCGAGGTTTTACCGACCCCTGGTGGTCCAACTAAACATAAAATTGGCCCTTTAAGTTGCTTAACACGGCTCTGCACCGCGAGATACTCTAAAATGCGCTCTTTGACCTTTTCCAAACCAAAATGGTCGGTATCGAGTACATCTTGTGCTTTGGCTAAGTCACGCTTAATTTTAGAGCGTTGTTTCCAAGGCACAGAGATCATCCAGTCGACATAGCTGCGCACGACAGTGGCTTCAGCCGACATTGGCGACATCATCTTCAGCTTATTCAGTTCAGCAACGGCTTTCTCTTTTGCCTCGCTAGGCATGCCAGCTTCGTCAATTTTTTTCGCTAAGGTTTCAAATTCATCATGGGACTCATCGATATCGCCAAGTTCCTTTTGAATCGCCTTCATCTGCTCATTGAGGTAATACTCACGCTGACTCTTTTCCATCTGTTTTTTAACGCGAGAACGGATACGCTTCTCGACTTGTAACAGATCGATTTCAGACTCCATCATGGCCATCAGATATTCGAGTCGCTCAGAAACATTGACCATCTCGAGAATGGTTTGCTTGTCTTCCAGCTTTAATGGCATATGAGCGGCCATGGTATCGGCGAGGCGCGCGGCTTCATCAATACCTGACAGTGAGGTCAACACCTCTGGTGGGATTTTTTTGTTGAGCTTGATATAACCTTCAAATTGACCGAGAGCAGAACGAACCAGAACCTCTTCTTCTTTGTCGGCAATTTGCTCAGACTTTAAATACTCTGCAGTGGCAATAAAGTATTCTGTTTCTTGCGTATACTTTTCAATGCGCGCACGTTGGCCACCTTCTACCAGTACTTTTACCGTACCGTCAGGTAACTTAAGCAATTGTAGGATTGATGCAACAGTACCCACCTCGAAGATATCGTCACTAGTTGGCTCATCTAGTTCAGCATCGCGTTGTGCGACTAAAATAATCTGCTTATCTTGCTCCATCGCCGCCTCTAAGCAACGAATTGATTTTTCCCGACCAACAAAAAGGGGAATAACCATATGAGGATACACCACCACGTCTCTCAGCGGCAGTACAGGGAGTTCGATTCGCGCTTCACGCTCTAAGGTCATAGCTCGATTCCGGTTGCTAACAATATTAATGAGTATATTGGGGTTGATTAATGGGTTTCAATGGCAAACATAAAAAAAGGAGCCCGTCGGACTCCTTAATCATAATTTAGTGCTCTGTTAGGCCAATTATTGTTCGGCAACAGCAGCTTGAGATTCGGTGTTCTCATAAATCAAGATGGGGTCTGATTCGCCGTTTACCACAGATTCATCGATAACCACTTTCACCACATTATCGAGTGATGGTAAATCGTACATGATATCGAGTAACAGGCCTTCTACGATTGAACGTAAACCACGAGCCCCCGTTTTACGGGTCTTCGCTTTTAGCGCAATCGCTTTTAACGCATCTTCTCTAAACTCAAGTTCAACACCTTCCATTTCGAAAAGCGCAGCAAACTGCTTAGTTAATGCGTTTTTAGGCTCAGACAGTATCTGTACTAACGCAGCATCATCGAGTTCTGTTAATGTGGCGAGCACTGGTAAACGCCCGATAAACTCTGGGATCAGACCGTATTTAACGAGATCTTCCGGCTCAACCTGCATCAACATATCTGAGATAGTGGCCTTGTCTGATTCACCTTTAACTTCAGCACCAAAGCCAATGCCGGTACCGACTTGTGAACGCTGCTCAACCACTTTCTCTAAGCCCGCAAATGCACCACCACAGATAAATAAGATCTTTGAAGTATCAACCTGCAAAAACTCTTGCTGAGGGTGCTTACGGCCACCTTGTGGAGGTACAGCGGCAACCGTACCTTCAATCAGCTTAAGCAAAGCTTGCTGCACGCCTTCACCCGACACATCTCGAGTGATCGATGGGTTATCTGACTTACGGCTGATCTTATCAATCTCATCGATATAGACGATACCACGCTGAGCTTTTTCTACATCGTAGTCGCACTTTTGCAAAAGTTTTTGGATGATGTTCTCTACATCTTCACCCACATAACCAGCTTCGGTCAGTGTCGTGGCATCTGCCATGGTGAACGGAACATTTAAGAACCTTGCTAGGGTTTCGGCCAATAAAGTTTTACCGCTACCCGTTGGGCCAATCAGCAAAATATTACTCTTACCGAGCTCGACACCATCTTTAGGAGAAGCATTCTTTAAGCGCTTATAATGGTTGTATACTGCAACCGACAAGACTTTTTTCGCTTTTTCCTGACCGATAACATAATCATCGAGATGCGCTCTGAGATCATGGGGTGTAGGCAGCTTATCTTGTTCAGGCTTAGGTGATATCTCTCTGATCTCTTCGCGGATGATGTCATTACAAAGCTCAACACACTCATCACATACATACACTGAAGGACCAGCAATGAGCTTACGAACCTCATGCTGACTCTTTCCACAAAAAGAGCAGTACAGTAGTTTCCCACTATCACCGTTGCTTTTGTTGTCGCCCATTACTTTACCTCTTTTGCAGTGTCTGGCACTGCATAATTAATCTTACAACCTTTACTGATCATAGCTCAGCAACGGACAATTATCAGCTTCGCTTGTCTAACACAGAGTCAACCAGACCATAGGCTTCAGCCTCTTTGGCGCTCATAAAGTTATCACGATCGGTATCACGTTCGATAACTTCCAAAGGTTGACCTGTGTGATCGGCCAGCATTTGGTTTAATTTATTTTTAATCCCCAAGATCTCTTGCGCATGAATCGCGATATCAGACGCTTGTCCTTGGAAACCACCTAGTGGCTGATGGATCATTACCCGCGAGTTAGGTAAGCAATGACGCTTACCTTCTGCACCACCGGCTAACAAAAATGCGCCCATGCTGGCAGCCTGACCGATACATACCGTGCTGACATTCGGTTTAATGAACTGCATAGTATCATAAATTGCCATACCTGCAGTGACCGAACCACCAGGAGAATTAATATAAAGATAAATATCTTTGTCAGGGCTTTCCGACTCTAAAAACAGTAGTTGTGCAACAATGAGGTTAGCCATGTGCTCTTCAACTTGTCCAACGAGAAAGATCACGCGCTCTTTTAAGAGACGAGAATAGATATCATATGAGCGTTCACCTTTGGCAGTTTGTTCTACGACCATTGGGACAAGTGCATTCAGTACTGATTCTGGTGCATTTAGCATTATTAACTTCCCTAAATAAAAATGGCTCGCATGAGGAGCCTCATACGAGCCATTATAAATGGCTAATAGCCATTTAAGTCAAGCATAGGTTACGCGCGACCGGTAGCCTTGTTCATAAATTCTTCGAAATTGACTTCTTTTTCGGTCACTTTCGCAGATTTTAACAATGCTTCAACGGCTTGCTCTTCTAATGCAACGTTACGCATGTTCTGCATCATCTCTGGATTGTTGTTGTAATACTCAACAACTTCACTTGGATCTTCATATGCAGAAGCCATAGATGCGATAAGCGCTTGTACGCGATCGTCTTCAGCTTTTAGCTCGTTAGCTTTAATCACTTCACCTAGCAGTAGACCTACTTTTACGCGGCGCTCAGCTTGTTCAGTGAATAGATCGGCTGGTAGCTCAGGCATGTTAGCCGCTTGCTGACCAAAACGTTGCATCGCTTGTTGACGCAGGACGTTGACTTCACCGTCGATCAAGGCTTTTGGCAGTTCGATATCATTTTGCTCAAGCAGCCCATTAAGTACTTGCTCTTTAACATTCGCTTTTAGCGCTTGTTCAAGTTCACGGCTCATGTTCTTGCTGATCTCAGCCTTAAGTGCTTCTAAGCCACCTTCAGCAACACCAAACAACTTAGCAAACTCATCGTTGACTTCTGGTAGGTTAGCCGCTTGAACTTCTTTAAGGGTGATTGCAAACTTAGCAACTTTACCTTTTAGGTTTTCAGCATGGTAATCTTCAGGGAAAGTCACTTCAATGTCGAACTCTTCACCGGCTTTGTGACCAACAACACCTGATTCAAAACCAGGGATCATACGGTTACTACCTAGTTGTAGCTCGAAATCTTCAGCTTTACCGCCTTCGAACTCTTCACCGTCGATTGAACCAACAAAGTCGATTTTCGCTTTGTCGCCATCGACAGCTGCACGATCAACCACTTCAAACGTAGCGTGTTGCTTACGTAGAGTTTCGATCATTGCGTCAACATCAGCATCAGTCACTTCAGCTTTAGGCTGTTCAACTTCAATCGCATCTAGACCTTTTAGTTCTACTTCTGGGTAGATCTCAAAAGTCGCTACAAACTGGAAGTTTTCACCGTCAGTTTCGCCAGGAACGAAAGTAGGTGCACCTGCTGGGTTTAACTTTTCAGCGATGATAGCTTCAACAAAGTTACGCTGCATCACTTCACCAGTGATATCTTGACGAATCGCATTGCCGTAACGCTTATTGATCACGCTTACAGGTACTTTACCAGGACGAAAACCAGGAATACGCGCACGCTTGGCTTCATTCTTCAAACTATCAGAGACGGCTTTCTCGATCTGTTCAGCAGGAACAGAAATTGTTAGGCGGCGTTCTAAACCTTGTGTTGTTTCTACAGAAACTTGCATTGTTTTACCTCGAAATATGTCAAACGTCTTTTTGTAATAGCCGAATATTCAACTATTAAGGTATTCGTTTCTTGATCTAAAAAAACGACTAAAATGGCTTGGTAACTGAGTTTCGCAGTCGTCGCATATAGTTGAAATTTATCAAGACGCGACATTATAGCCACGGTTTTCTGCATAGTCGAGCCTCAAAGCTCGAATTACAGGCGTAAAAAAAGCGACTCAAGGTCGCTTTTTTTATTTTTCTTCTATGAAAGAAGTGGGGTGACTGATGGGGCTCGAACCCACGACAACCGGAATCACAATCCGGGGCTCTACCAACTGAGCTACAATCACCACTGTTTGGTACGCCCGGCAGGATTCGAACCTGCGGCCATCCGCTTAGAAGGCGGATGCTCTATCCAACTGAGCTACGGGCGCTTCGTTATGAACTAGGTTCATATCCTAACTGGGCAAATAACGTTTACACGCTACTTAAAAATTTGGTCGGTGATAGAGGATTCGAACCTCTGACCCTCTGGTCCCAAACCAGATGCGCTACCGGGCTGCGCTAATCACCGAAAGTATTACTTTGTTCGCTGTTTGACTAAGTCTCCCTGAGAACGGAGCGCATCTTATCCCCTCAGTTTAATACCGTCAACGATTATTTTTAAAAGCCTATTCACTTGCTTATTTTAACGACTATACGCCAATAATTTCATCTAATAGGCTAGGGCCTGTTATATGGAAGATAGTAATATTAAAATCGCTCTAAAAGTAAGCCAAAACGTTACTGCTTAATAGCTGATCATTATCTGAAGGACTATTTTAGCCATATTTTGTGCTACTGCTACATCTAAACAACTTTTAGCTCAACAGCCCACATCCAATACGCACTATACGCAAATTAGTCATCACTGGATTATTCGTATTTTAAAACGGTCTGTTATACAGCTAAATCAATGACACCGACCTATGCCCCTGTTAAAATGTCGCCGTTTTTATTATCGCGCCATATTAAGGAAATCCACCCCTCATGACAGCCCAAATAATCGATGGCAAAGCGATCGCCCAATCCATTCGAACTCAGTTAGCTATAAAAGTAACCGCCCGTAAAGAGGCTGGACAACGTGTTCCTGGCTTAGCCGTGATTCTTGTGGGAGCCGATCCGGCATCACAAGTCTATGTGGGCAGCAAAAGACGCGCCTGTGAGGAAGTAGGCTTCCTCTCGCAGTCATTTGACCTCCCCTCTGACACCTCTGAAGCTGATTTGCTTGCCTTGATTGATCAGTGTAATGAAGATACTGCAATCGATGGTATTTTAGTGCAATTGCCGCTGCCAGAGCACATTGAAGAGTCAAAAGTCATTGAACGTATCCGCCCCGATAAAGATGTCGATGGTTTCCATCCTTATAACGTCGGCCGTTTAGCCCAGCGCATCCCAGTGCTGCGCTCTTGTACACCAATGGGCATTATGACGTTAATCAAGTCAACTGGTGTCGATACTTATGGTTTAGATGCTGTGGTCGTTGGTGCATCTAACATAGTTGGCAGACCCATGACCTTAGAGTTGCTTCTTGCCGGCTGTACAACCACGACTTGCCATCGATTTACCCGCAATCTTGAAAGTAAGATCCGCGCTGCCGATTTAGTGATCGTTGCCGTAGGCAAAGCCAACTTTATTCCTGGTGAATGGATCAAACCCGGCGCTATAGTGATAGACGTGGGGATTAATCGTTTAGACGACGGTAAACTCGTTGGCGATATACAATTTGATGTTGCAGCCCAGCACGCCAGTTATATTACGCCAGTACCGGGTGGTGTTGGCCCAATGACCATTGCTAGCCTGTTAGAAAATACCTTGTACGCGGCAGAAAACTATCACGATTAATTAAGGTTAGCTGTTCGAGAAAGATAAAAAAATGCCTGCACTCAATAGTGCAGGCATTTTTATTGGTACGTCTTAGCAGCAAGCGCTATTTTTTACGCCACGTAGTGCCTTCTGGACCATCTTCTAAGATAACACCAAGGGCATTTAGGCCATCACGAGCCACATCAGCTGCAGCCCAATCTTTTTCTGTACGGGCGCGATTTCGCTCGGCAATTAACGCTTCAATTTGAGCAACTTCATCGTCACTCCCCTCACCTTTGAAAAAGGCATCGACATCTTGATCTAAAATACCCAGCACGTCGGCAAGCTGCTTCATACTAACACCAAGCGCTGAGGCCGCTGCCATGTCATCAACCTTAAGACGGTTGATCTCACGCACCATGTCAAACAACACTGAATAGGCTTCAGGCGTATTGAAATCGTCATCCATTGCCGCCTTAAATTTAGCAACAAACTCCTGTGCAGGTGAAGCATCGACCGTTAAATCTAACCCCTTTAACGCGGTATAAAGGCGCTCTAACGCGGCTTTAGCCTGTTTAAGATTGTCTTCAGAATAATTAAGCTGGCTACGATAATGACCCGATAAAAGGAAATAGCGCACCGTCGACGGGTCGTAATGTTCAAGCACATCACGAATGGTAAAGAAGTTGTTTAATGACTTGGACATCTTCTCTTTATCGACCATCACCATCCCTGTATGCATCCAGTAATTCACATAGGGCGTGTCGTGGGCACAGCAAGACTGGGCAATCTCATTTTCATGATGTGGGAACTGCAAGTCAGATCCACCGCCATGAATATCAAAGTGCTCGCCTAAATGCTTGCTGTTCATCGCAGAGCACTCAATATGCCAACCTGGACGACCCGGTCCCCATGGCGAATCCCACGTAGGTTCACCGGGTTTTGACATCTTCCATAAGACGAAATCCATAGGGTCGCGTTTATTCTCATCAACTTCAACGCGAGCACCGGCTTGCAGCTGATCTAAATTCTGACCTGACAAGCGCCCATATTCTGGAAATGAGGAAACACTAAAGAGGACATCGCCATCGTCTGCAATGTAAGCGTGATCACGCTCAATCAGACGCTCAACCATCTCGATAATTTCGGGAATATGTAACGTGGCACGCGGCTCAAAATCAGGGCGTTTCATATTAAGCGCATCAAAATCGCGGTACATCTCGCCAATTAAACGTTCGGTTAACGACTCGCAGCTTTCATTATTCTCTGCAGCACGTTTAATTATTTTGTCATCGACATCGGTAATATTACGCTGAAAGTTAACCTCATAACCGCTATAACGCAGATAGCGCACTATCATGTCAAAGCTAACAAATGTACGTCCATGACCAATATGACACAAATCATAGATGGTCACCCCGCAGACATACATGCCGACTTTACCTGGCTGTAATGGCTTAAATTCCTCTTTTTGGCGGGTAAGACTGTTGTATAGCTTCAACATTGAGATTCTCTATAATAAGTAATTGACAACAAAAGTGACTTCAGTCTATCACCTGAAAACCAGCGCTTCCAGCTTGATAGCGCTAATTTGCAGCGTTTTTTGTCCGCCAACACATTATCGACATTTTGCTGATTAAAAGCTCAGCAACTTGGTATTGTTCAAGGGGAAAAGTCAACGGAATGGCTTTATGCTACTGGTGGAATAGGCTAGAATCTTGCGTTATCTATCCCGTTACACACGATGAGAATGAATCAAATGATCATAATGCAAACCAATCACGGCGAAATCAAAATTGAATTAGATGCTGAAAAAGCCCCTGTTACCGCGGCTAATTTCACTCAATATGTTAAAGATGGTTTTTATGACGGTACCGTCTTTCACCGTGTTATCGACGGTTTTATGGTGCAAGGCGGTGGTTTCACCGAAGATATGACGCAAAAACGCGTGAATGAATCTATCGAGAATGAAGCCAATAATGGATTATCAAACACCGTTGGCACCATTGCAATGGCAAGAACATCAGATCCCCATTCAGCAACCGCTCAATTCTTCATTAATATCAACGATAACACCTTCCTCGATTTTAAAGCTGAATCGGCTCAAGGCTGGGGTTACTGCGTATTTGGTAAAGTGGTTGAAGGTATGGACGTGGTCAACAAGATAAAAGCCGTAGCCACTGGCAACCGCGGTATGCACCAAGATGTGCCACTGGAAACGGTTGTAATTGAAAAAGTGACGATTGCTGAATAATCAGCCTCTCTTAAGCCACTTTTATCACACCACCTGAGTATCACTTGTTGAATCACACTCTTTTCGTGGGCGATCTGCACCTGAGTGCCGATCGCCCCGACATCCTAGCGGCTTTTTATGCCTTCCTCGAGCTACACGCTAATCACTGTGATGCCTTATACATTCTTGGCGATCTATTTGAGGTGTGGGTAGGCGATGATCTGGCCGAGCCATTTGCCCTTGAACTGGCTGCGACACTCAAGCGGTTTGCAGCGCATACCCCTATCTATTTTATCCACGGCAACCGAGACTTTTTACTCGGTAAAGAGTACGCAGCCTTAGCCGGCATGATCCTGTTACCTGAAGTGCATTGCATCGATTTGTATGGGCAAACCGCAGTATTGCTACATGGCGATAGTCTGTGCACCTTAGACAAGGCCTATCAACGATTTCGTTGGTTTAGAAATCAATCGTGGGTTAAATTTATTTATGGTTTGCTCCCCCAAAAACGCCGTGTCGATATCGCCAGCGGACTGCGAAATAAGAGTCAACAGAGTAATCAGCAAAAAAGCGACACGATTATGGACGTTGAAAACCATGCGGTGACTGAGTTAATGGATAAAACAGGCGCCAGCTTGATGATCCACGGCCACACCCATAGGCCCAATGTTCACTCGCTCGCTGGAAACCGGCAACGTATTGTGGTCGGCGACTGGTACGATCAAGGTAGCGTATTAACGGTAACTCCCACCGAAGCCACATTAAGCTGCTTACCACTAAAATGAAGGGCAGCTTATCGCTGCCGACTAACTAAGCCTGTTATAACCATTCTGAATACCACATCACTCAACTAAGCAGTTAAACTGGGCAACCTGAATGAAATTTAAATTCATTATCTGGTGCACAAATTAACTGCGCTTCTATTTGTGCAAAATGAGCGACTCGCTGACTAATATCCTCCGCTGCAATAGCCTGAGCTAAAGTTAGATAGTCTTGATAATGGCGCGCTTCTGAGCGCAGCAATGAAATATAAAATTTTTGTAAGCCGTCGTCGAGATAAGGTGCTAATTTTGCGAAACGCTCACATGAGCGGGCCTCGATAAAGGCGCCCACTATCAGCTTATCAATAAGTGTGGCTGGCTCATGAGTACGTACCTGTTGCATCATCCCTTTGGCGTAGCGTCCAGCCGTTAAGTTTTGATAAGGGATATTTCGCGCCTGCATGATCTCAAGTACCTGCTCAAAATGATGAAACTCCTCTTTAATCAGCCTGACCATTTTCGCAATCAGATCGGCACTATAATCGACACCAGACTTAGGTGTTAGCTCGCCTAAAAGCTCATTTTTTTTTACATCTCTTGCTAAAAATTCAGTAATAGAACGTTGCTTGTTATAGACAAACTCCTCATAAGGCTTAGCCCAACTAAGCAATAACTCTCCACTGGCTTTATCGATCGCATACTTACGAATTAAAAACATCGCCGTCTGCGCCGCC
This sequence comes from Shewanella algidipiscicola, assembly GCF_900380485.1. Taxonomy (NCBI): domain Bacteria; kingdom Pseudomonadati; phylum Pseudomonadota; class Gammaproteobacteria; order Alteromonadales; family Shewanellaceae; genus Shewanella; species Shewanella algidipiscicola. The sequence continues at coordinate 1,259,622 of NZ_OXJV01000001.1, forward strand.
TTAAGCTCACAATTACAATGATCAATTAATAAGGCAGGCAGTTGTTTAGGCTCTGTTGCCCGTACAATCCACTCATCAGGGGTCTCACATTGTAAAAAATCTTGAATTGGCGCTAGTAAGGCTTGCATTAATGGACTCTAAATAGATGGTTTTACACAGGCGCGCATTTTAACAAAAAATCGCGCCGATAGGCATATTCTCATCACTAAGATGTCAACGTCACCTTGACTAGTCAGAGTTTATGTCCAATAAATTAACTATACTGTCACGGTGACGTGACGGTTTTTGAAGCCTAGGGTCTATGGGTTGCAGACCAGAAGGCATAACAGGTTCGTCTGTAGTTTGGCGAGCGTAAGATTAAAGCTAAACAAGGATAACTATAATGATATTGAATCACTTAATGGGGTTATACACTCATCCTAAGGAAGAGTGGCACACTATTGAACAAAACCACGAAGCGGTAAAAAGTAGTCTTAGTCATGTGTTATTAATTGCACTTATACCCGCCATTTGCACCTATTTTGCCTCCACCTCTATTGGATGGGACTTGGGGGTATCGGATCCTCTATTTCTCACCAAGACCAGCGCGTTAATGATGTCTATCAGTATGTATTTTGGGCTTATTGTTGGAGTCTTTGCATTAGCTTACTTAGCATTTTGGATGGCTAAAACGTTCGATGCTACGCCAAGTTTTACTCAAGCTCTAGAGCTGGCTGCTTACACCGCTACGCCACTATTTATGGTAGGATTGGCCGCCCTATACCCATCACTTTGGTTTATGATGGTGGTCGGCTTGGCAGGACTTAGCTATTCGGTATATTTACTCTACACTGGCGTGCCTATCATCATGAATATCCCCGAAGAGAAAGGCTTTATTTACGCAAGTTCTGTGGTCACTGCTGGCTTAGTGCTCTTGGTGGCATTAATGGCCTCTAGCATCATTTTATGGAGCCTAGGGCTTGGCCCCATATATCAATAACATCTTTTGCTGATGGCTTGAAACACAAAAACTTGCACCATAATGAAAAGTTACATACACCATTGGCTATTAGACTAACTCAATATGCTGGTCGCGCAACGGAACATTGTTTTAAAAACAGAAAGATTGTAAACAAAAAAAGTAAAACAAAAAGGCCTTAGGATATCCTAAGGCCTTTTGCTAAATGCTCGCGGTTATATACCAGCGTATTTGGCACGATTAATTTGATGAGTCTCTTAATGCAACCGTCAGGTTAAACACTAGGTTGTCAGGGGTTGAATCCTTACTGTCGGCGCAGAAATACCCTTCGCGCTCAAACTGATATGCTTTCTCTGCAGGGGCATTAACCAAACCCGCTTCAACCAAGCCATGCTTAACCACGAGTGAATTAGGGTTTAATACCTCATCCACAGTAGCGGCCGCAGCTGGATTAGGCTGACTAAATAACTTGTCGTACAGACGCAATTCGGCTTTCACTGCAGTAGTGGCTTCAACCCAATGGATCACACCTTTAACTTTACGGCCATCCGCAGGGTTTTTACCCAATGTGTCCTTGTCATAAGTACAGTAGATGGTCGTTACATTACCATCTGCGTCTTTATCACAACGTTCAGCTTTAATCACATAAGCATTACGTAAACGCACCTCTTTACCTTGCACCAAACGTTTGTACTTTTTGTTCGCCTCTTCACGGAAATCATCGGCATCGATGTAAATTTCACGGCCAAAGGCAAGCTCACGTTGACCCATCGACTCAATTGTTGGGTGCGCTGGTGCACTTAAACGCTCAATGTGATCTGCTGGATAGTTTTCAATAACCAGCTTCACCGGATTAATCACGGCCATGGCTCGTGGTGCATGTTCGTTTAATTCTTCACGAATACACGCATCAAGCATGCCTACTTCGACCATATTATCTTGTTTAGTCACACCGATACGGCGACAAAACTCACGGATAGAGGATGGGGTATAGCCACGGCGGCGAAGACCTGCAATGGTTGGCATACGCGGATCATCCCAACCCGAAACCAGTTCACGCACCACTAAGTCGTTGAGCTTACGCTTAGACATCAGGGTGTATTCAAGGTTTAAGCGTGAGAATTCATATTGACGCGTACGGTTCGGCGCCTGAAAATCATTTAAATTATCTAATACCCAATCATACAAGCGACGATTGTCTTGGAACTCTAAGGTACACAAAGAGTGAGTAATATTTTCAATCGCATCCGAAATACAATGGGTAAAGTCGTACATCGGGTAGATGCACCACTTATCGCCAGTCTGATGATGATGAGCAAAACGAATACGGTAAATAATAGGATCGCGCATGCACATAAAGGGGGATGCCATATCGACCTTAGCCCGTAGCGAACATTCCCCCTCTTTAAACTCACCCTTGCGCATCTTTTCAAACAGCTCAAGGTTTTCTGCAACCGAGGTATCGCGGTAAGGACTGTTCTTACCTGGCTCTTTTAAGGTGCCACGATATTCACGTGTTTGTTCACCATTAAGAAAACAGACATAGGCCAAACCTTTGTTGATTAATTCAACCGCATACTGATGTAATTTATCAAAGTAATTAGATGAATAACGAACATCACCATCCCACTGAAATCCTAACCACTGCACGTCGGCCTGAATAGAGTTAACGTAATCGATATCCTCTTTCTCAGGATTGGTATCATCAAAACGTAAGTTACATAGCCCTTTATAATCTTGCGCTAAACCGAAATTTAAACAGATCGATTTGGCATGACCAATATGAAGGTAGCCATTTGGCTCTGGTGGGAAACGAGTGTGCACCTGTGTGTGCTTACCGCTTGCTAAATCTTCATCTATGATATTACGAATGAAGTTACTTGGACGAACTTCAGTGCCCGCATGACTCATGGAAATCCTCTTTGCCAACAGTGCTATGACCAATCGAGATTGTAGTCGATCGGTATCGATTAGGGAAAACCTGCATATTCCTACAGATCAGGCTGAGTTACAACGGCTGAAAGGTAAAAAGCCCTATCATTTATCGCAAAAACAAAAAAGCAGCGACCATTCGCTGCTTTTTGAGTCAGAGTGATCTCTATTCGGTCACTATGTTAACCACGGGGATCACTGTTTGTGCTCTTTTACCTTTATGCTTCAACCACAGATAAAAGCCGATTAGTGCCACCGCAAAGAAACCTATCCACAGGCTAGATTGCAATGGATGCTGAGCAAATGTCGCCGCCTGATAAAACACGGTAGCAGTACCATAGGCTAAAGCAAAAGTCCAAGTCCCGGCAAAGGCCGCCCAACGTGAACCAAACTCACCGACTAACGCTCCCATTGCGGCAACACACGGGGTATATAACAAAATAAACAACAGATAAGCAAATGCGGCAGTCGTGCCCGCAAAGCCAGCTTTCAAGGCACTAAAGGTTGAGGTATCAACCACTAACTCATCTGCTGCCGACTCTTGGTTTGAAATGTCTCCCACCGACATTGACAAGGGATCTTCAGGTGCAATACCAAACAGGTTTTCAGGTATGGTGGCTAATGCCTCACTAATACTCTCAGATAATGGCGTTAACTCGCCATCATCATGACTCGCCGTCGAGTAAAGGCTATTTAAGGTTCCTACAACGGCTTCTTTAGCAAAGATACCAGTGATGATCCCAACAGTGGCAGGCCAATTATCTTGCTCGATGCCCATGGGCGCAAACAGTGGAGTCACCTTTTGGCTAGCCACACTTAACACCGACTCGGAGCTATCTTCATGACCGAAAGAGCCATCAATGCCAATCGCATTGACAAAGTTAAGTAAAGTCACCACGATGACGATGGTCTTACCCGCGCCTTTGATAAAGCTCTTGGTGCGTTTACCTGTTCGAGTCATCACCGTCTTGAATTTAGGCGTCTCGTAATTAGGCAGTTCCATTACCACAGCACTACTTGAACCAGGAAGTAGCGTAGAGCGTAGCAATAAGCCGGTCCCCACCGCTGCGATAATACCTATGATATAGAGCAAGAAAACTAAGTTTTGCCCTGATTCGGTAAAAAATGCGGCAGCAAACAAGGCATACACAGGCAGACGAGCACCACACGACATGAAAGGTGCCATCATGCCCGTCACGATGCGTTCACGCTCACTGCCCAAAGTACGTGTCGCCATAATGGCAGGGACTGAACAGCCAAAGCCTACAATCATAGGCACAAACGCTTTACCCGGCAGGCCGATACGACGCATTAGCCCGTCAACCACAAAAGCGGCGCGCGCCATATAACCAGATCCTTCCAATATTGATAGCGCTAAAAATAGGGCCGCTATCACTGGGATGAAGGTCGCGACCGTCTGAATACCTTGACCAAGCCCACCTGCCAAAATCGTCACAAGCCAATCAGGAAAACTGAGACTGCTCATCAAAGCACCAAAATGGTCAACAAACAGAGCACCGGCAACAATATCGAAAAAATCAATAAAAGCACTGCCCACGTTAATACTGAACATGAACATCAAGTACATCACAAACAGAAAAACAGGCACCCCAGCCACAGGATGTAAGGCTATCTTATCTAAACGATCACTTAAGGTGGGTGCATTGCTGCTAATTACTGATTGATCAAACACCTGCTGCACAAAATCAAAGCGCGTCGCCGCGATCATAATTTCGATATCTTTACCTTGCGCAGCTAATGCTTCGGAACACTGAGAAACTTCAGTCAACATTTGGCCATTTTTACACTGGCCACAACCTAAACCATTGGCTAGCATCGCCAACGCTCGACCGCGGCTAAGCTGAGGATCGCGGCTATGTAGCGCCTCAATACCACGTTCAATTTCATTATCGTATGGTAATACCAAGGGCGCCTCAGAAACTTTGCCCTCGAGTAAATTAACAACTTGGCTTTTAACCTGCTCAATATCGCCCGCCTCACGAGAGCATACTGCAATCACAGGGCAACCCAGTTGCTGACTCATTTCGGCAACATTGATATCGATACCCTGGGCCTTAGCAACATCTATTTTATTAACCACCACCACCATAGGGATACCCAGCTCACGCAGCTGGACGGTTAAATAAAGGTGGCGCTCAATATTCGTGGCATCGACCAAATTAATAATGGCATCCATATTGGTGTCGGCTAAATATTGTTGAGCAACTTGCTCATCGAGTGAGCAGTCACAACTGCTGCCCGCTGGGAGAAGGTCGTAAATACCTGGCAAATCAGTTAATAAAACCTCCGCCCCATGGAGGGTAAATTGCCCCGTTTTCTTTTCAACTGTAACGCCAGACCAATTACCAACCTGTTGATTAGCCCCCGTTAACGCATTAAATAACGTCGATTTACCCGCATTAGGGTTACCGACAGTGACACAATGAAATTGGTTAGCCATGGGTAACATCCACCTCTATAACATCTGCTAAATCTTTACGCATACATAATTTGCTACCGCGAATAGCCAACTCTACACCTGTGCCTAATGGCGCTCGTCTGAGCATAGTGAAAGCAGTGTTGGGGGTGATCCCCATGGATAATAGCTTACGCTTAACAACGGAAGGCAGATTAATCTGGCCCACTTCGGCGATAACAGCACACTCGCCGGGCTTTAATTCGCTTAATTTCATATCGTATATCTACCTTTTCAGGCCTCGAAAGAGCTTAATTAGCACCGATTTTAACGGAGCATGGCTTAAAAAAACTTTATCTAGATCAATGTTTGAGATCGTAAACGATAATAGTTTTCAATTGTATTTTGTATTATGTGATAGAACTCTCAACGAGTAAAACCCTTTATGCGATTGATAATGATTTTCATTAAGAACTTATTTTACCCGCCGCATAGGACAAAGTTGTGACCGGCGTCACAATTAAGTATTGCTCCCTAACATAAGCCATCAAAAAAACCAGTAAATAACCATTTATTTACACACTTGTCACATTTAAGTCCTATTATTTACCTTTGGTAATTTAGTCAAAAATGAAACATAACAACTAAAACAACTTATGTGCTTGGGACGAATAATGATGAATATGGACGCAACAGGGATAAAGCCCCTAATCCAAGGAAGTTTTATCGCTATCTTGGTGCTATTAAGCATCAATGTAATGGCTACCCCGCCGGATGAACAATCGGCTCTGGAGATAGAGCAGATACTCGATAAGAAATTTGCTGAAGGTCAGTACTCAGCCAAAGGCGCAGATAGCTGTTTAACTTGTCACCGTAAAAGCCAAACTGTGATGGCACTATTCGACGGTGTCCATGGTAGCACCGCCCTTAAAGGCTCCCCCATGGCCGATCTTCAATGTGAAGCCTGTCATGGTCCACTGGGAAAGCATAACAAAGGCGGTAAAGAGCCGATGATCACCTTCGGTGCCAACTCTCCTGTACCGCCAGCAAAACAAAATAGTGTTTGTATGAGCTGCCATAATGATGATCAACGCATGGCTTGGAATGGGAATCACCATGATACCGCCGACGTGGCCTGCGCCGACTGCCATAAAGTCCACACTGCGCATGACCCAATATCCACTCGAGCCCAAGAAGTGGCCGTGTGCACCAGCTGCCACGCCCAGCAAAAAGCGGATATGCACAAACGCAGTGCTCACCCAATGCAATGGCAACAAATGGTTTGCAGTGATTGCCATAACCCTCACGGTAGCCTCAGTGATGCCAGCCTCAAACAGATGAGTGTTAACGACAACTGCTACGCCTGCCATGCAGAGAAACGCGGTCCTAAGTTGTGGGAGCATGCCCCCGTCACAGATAATTGTGCCAGTTGCCACAACCCGCACGGCAGCGTTAATGAAACTATGCTAATCGCTAAACCACCACAATTATGCCAGCAATGCCATGCATCAGACGGCCATACATCTAACGCGGTGTTTGGCAACACGACTAATGCCTTTAATGCAGGCCAAAGTTGTATGAATTGTCACAGCCAAGTACACGGTTCCAACCATCCATCAGGCAAGCTGCTGCAGCGTTAACAGGGAGTATTAGCAATGACACATCACACTAGAGTTCCCTTACGCCTCAGCACGCTGGTATTGGCAATCCTCAGCACTACCGTGCTTGGCGAAGGGTATGGCTTAGCATCGGCCAATCGTGACAACCTTAAAACTGAGGCTTGGCAGTGCAAGCGTTGTGTCAGCAATACAGGCACTCACGGTACTATCGGCGTAGGCGTTGCTCATAACGATGGCGAAGACAGCCATTTTGGCAATACCAGCGGTACCGATAAAGATGGCGTGGTAGCAAGCCTAGAGGGAGATATACATCATAGGGCAGCATCGGGTTACCAAACCCACTTTACTGCCGACAAACTGGGTTACGATAATGGATTCGCTCAGCTCACCACTGGTAAACCTGGTCAATACAACATATCGGCCGCCTACCGCGCTATCGCCCACTATGATACCAATCAGGCTTTAACCCCCTACCACATTCAAGCCGATGCGTGGCAGCTGCCTCAGCAATGGCAAACTGGCGCAACTACCGCGCAGATGACCGACCTACAAAGCAGCATACAACCAACGTCATTACAGGTAGAGCGGGATCGCTACAACTTAGATGCCAGCTATATCGGCAGCTTCTATCGCGCCGAACTGGGCTATCAGTATGAGCAGCGCCAAGGACATCGCCGTGCCAGTGGCAACCTACTCACTAACAGTACCATGCTGACAGAACGTATCGATGATGCCACCGATAATGTGACCGCTAAAATTTACCTTAACGGAACAAACTGGTTAGCAGGAATAGAGACGCAGCTCAGCCATTACAAGAACGATCAACAAGCCCTGCGTTGGCAATCGGCTTTTACTCCCACCTTTGGCGCCGCATACTCTGGCCAAAATGCGGTATCACCCGACAATAAAGCCTACCGTATTGCAGGCAATACCCAGTTATCCAGTGGGACTCAGCACGTATTGATGCATATAGGTTTTACCCGTATGACCCAAGATCAGTCCTACTTACCCGCCACCATTAATGGCCCCTCTCCTGTGCTGCCAACGGATAACTTAGCGGGCCAAGTTGATATTACCGAAATGAAACTCAACTATTCAGGCCGGGTCTCTCGAGCATTGTCGCTGCGGGCCAGTTATGACTACCGTGACAGGGACAACAAAACTCAAGTTGATCGCTATCCACAGATCATCACCGACAGCTACCTCAGTGGTTACGCACACAATCTCGAATATGATCGCACCGCACAGCAGGCCAAACTTGCGGCTAAATATCGACTGAATCGCGCCGCGTATATCGATATAGGCTACGACTATGATCACAATAATTACAGTGATTTAGACAGACAAAGCCTGCAAGAGTCGACGCTATTTGCCAAAATACATTATCGCATTTCTACCCAATGGCAAGTCTGGCTCAAAGCCAGCGGTAGCGATAGAACCGGTAGCGAATACTCACCAGTCAGCACCACAGTAAGCCCTAGCAACCCGTTGTTAAGAAAAAGCTATTTGGCAGACCGTGAGCGCCAACGTTACGGACTATACGGCAGCTACGCCACTGGTGCCTTCTCAGCCAGCGCCAACGCACATTGGATGCAAGATGATTACACTGACACCCTTATTGGGCTCACAAAAGTCGATACTCAAGGCTATGATCTGTCGGCACAATACGCCGTCAACGACAATATCAACCTCAACGCCTTTGTTAATCAAGATTGGCGCGATAGCGACCAAGCTGGCAGTAGCAATTTTGGCGCGCCTAACTGGTATGCCACTTCGGCGGCAAAATCAACTCTGATCGGCGCTGGATTAGATTACGCTAACCTACTAGATAACAAGCTTAAATTAGGAATCGATTACACTTATGCCGATGGGCAAAACGATACCGAGGTGATCCAAGGTCTGCGTTCCCCCTATGACAGTTACTATTCAACTAGACACACGCTCAATACCTTTGCTAACTACCAAATTAGCGACAAATTTGGACTGCGTTTCGATTGGATTTTTGAACAATACCAAGATGCTGACTGGGCAAATGAAGGGCTAGCGCCAAACAGCATTCCGAATGTGTTGAGCTTTGGCGATTTAAGCCACGATTACAATGCCCACTATTTTGGGCTGACATTAAGTTATCAACTCTAACTGATGCCAACGACCAAATTTCCAAGGAAGAGATGATGAAAAAAATGACCCACCTTAACCGTTACGCTGCCACGCTAGCAGTGGCTTTTATCCTCAGCGCCTGCGGTGGCGATGATGGCACCCCAGGTCAACCTGGAGAGCCTGGCGGCCCACCAGCAATGACGGTCGATACCTTAAAAATCGCTATCGATGATGTCAGTATGCAGTCTGGTATTGCCACCGTTAACTACCGTGTCACCAACCAAGATGATGAACCGGTTGTTGGCGTGGCAAGCGCTACCTTTATCGCCGCGCAGTTGCTACCCCAAGGTTACACTAACGCGGGCAATAGCTCGCAATGGCAGTTTTTTACCTCACAAAACTGCCCTGCTAGGTGTACTGGGGATTATGTCGACTATAAAAATGGCGACTACAGCTACACCTTTGATGCCCCCTTTGATGGCATGAATGACATTAGTTACCAAGCAGGAGCAACCCAACGACTCGTCATAAAAATGGGCGGTGACAGCCTAGCCGATGGCACAGTGCTCCCGGTGACCAATCAGCATATTGACTGGCAAGCACCCACAACGGGGCCAAGTGCAGAGCCAGCTTACACCCGCAACATAGTGACCATGGCGACCTGTAATAGCTGCCATAATGACTTAGCCTTTCATGGTAGTAACTACAACCAAATAGAAACCTGCGTCACTTGTCATAATGCCGATAGAGTCAGCAATCCAGACAATATTTTTCCACAGATGGTACACGCCAAACACTTATCGGGCTTCCCTGGCTCTTTGGCTAACTGCCAAACATGCCATGTGGCTGATGATACCTTAAGTGAAAACCATAATTGGACTCGGGTTCCGACCATGGAGGCTTGCGGTGCTTGCCACAACAATATTGACTTTAAAGCAGGCCAAGGGCATCCAGCGCAAGCCGACAATGCTAACTGTATCGCCTGTCACAACCCAGATTGGACCGCCAATGTGCACAACGACGGTGGTAATGATGAGGCCCTAGGCCAGTTTGAAGCCAGCATCACATCTGCATCACTCAGTGGTGATACAGTCTCCTTTACCCTGAGCTTACGTAACCCTGCATCGGGCCAGCTTTATACAGACAGTGCCAACAACCTTAATTTCGTCGCCGATCTCCGTGTATACGCTAATTGGGGAACCAGCTTCGATTACGCCACACGTTCGCCACGCTCCATTCGCTTGCAAGAGGAAGTCCCCATAGCTGGCAGCGATGGTCGCTATAGCTATCAAATCACTGGCGTCACAGTGCCCACTGGCACCGAGATGGATTTAGGCGCCTTAGCCATACAAGGCAAGGTTTGTGCCGCCAATGGCGTATTAGGCGACTGTAGTGACACCACAAACAGTGAAGTTAACATCAAGTCGAGCCACCAATTCTTTAGCGCACAAGCACTAAGCGATAGCGGTCGACGAGTCGTGGTCACTAATGACACTTGTGGGAGTTGTCATGGCGATCAACAACTTAATTTCCACGGATCACGCAATGATTTAGAAGGGCAATGTCAGCTGTGTCATAACCCTAATATGGTTGCCGATGCCACCGATAACCCCTCTACCGCCACCGCCGATTACAAGCACCTAGTGCATGGGATACACAGTGGCCAACGTGAAGGTTATGAGTCGATTAACTATCCTGGAAACTTAGGTAATTGTGCGCAGTGTCATAACCAACAAGCTGGCGTATTAACCGCAGGATTGCCACTGTATGCGGGCGTAAAACCACTGGCCATTACGGGCGATTTATACACTAGCCCTACCGCCGCCATCTGCAGCGATTGCCACGCCAGTGATAGCGCCACCAACCATATGGTGCAGCAAGGCGCCGTATTTAAGGGTTCCTTAGCCGATGCCAACGCCTTGACCGAAAGCTGTACCACCTGTCACGGTCAAGGCGCAAGCGCCGATGTACTCAAGGTTCACCCGATCAAGTAATAACGATGTGCGCTAGGTGCTCTCTAGCGCACATCTCTTAAGCGACTTTTGAAAACGCACAATTTATGGAACGCATAATTATGGATATAAAAGCAAAAGGTACCCCATGGAGTGTTATCGCTCTGGCGTGTAGCACGTTATTAATCGGTTGCGGCAGTGACGGAGACGATGGCAAAGATGGCGTCGATGGCCCTATTGGAGTCAATATTGATTCAACATCGACCATCATGGCTGAATTTACCCAAGCCTCAATTACAGATGGTGTCGTCAGCGTTGATTTTAAATTAGAAAACGCCAATGGCGTTGCAGTGCTGGGCCTTAATAAAGACTATGATATCCGTTTTGGTATCGCGCAACTGGCGCCGGTTACAGAGACAATCGAGGGTGAGGTTTATGATAGGGGTTTACAGTGGCAGGCCTATATTAATACCTTGAAAGAACCGGGCACACTGCCGGATGATGCTACCGGGCTAAATCCATCGCCACAGTATCAAGCCAATGTCGAAGCCGCCAGCAACTGTGACGATTGCCTTGTCGACAACCTCGATGGCAGCTATAGCTACACTTTCCAGCAAAATATCGCCAACGTTACCGAGCCGCTGACGATTACTTATGGTGCCGACAATACCCACAGAGTGACGTTAGAATTAGAATTGGAACAAGCAACGGCCAATGCCCATCACGATTGGCAGCCCTCAACAGGCGCTACTGATGACATTCAAACCCGCAATGTTGTGACTATTGACAGCTGTTTCACCTGTCATCAGCCAGAAAGCTTAGCACTGCATGGCGGTCGACGCATCGCATTAGAAAACTGCGCCAGTTGTCATACATCAACCTCGGGCGATCCTGAAAGCGGTAACAGCGTCGACTTTACTTACATGATCCATGCCATTCATAAAGGGCAAGACAGGCAAATCAGCACCCCAGATGGATTGATACCTGCGCCTTATAAGATTGTGGGTTATGGCGGTAGTTTACACGACTATGGCAAAGTCACCTTCCCGCAAAAGCCTGCCGCCAATTGTGCCTCATGCCATGTTGAAGGCGCTGGTGCTCCGGCTAATGCGGATCTGTTTAAAGCCGATCTGAGCAACACGGCATGTGTCGCATGTCACAGCGAAAAGCCCTCACAAAATCATACTGATACCAACTGTATGGCCTGCCATAACGCCACCGATACGTACCCAGGTACAGGCAATGCGGAAAAACGTCATGGTGACGTATTACAAGCATATGTTGACGCCGAAGCCATGGGAGTCAGCTTTAGTAATATCGGGCTCGATGCCAGCGGTAAACTGATGTTTGATGTACAAGTGACCGATGCTAGTGGCGCACCTATTGCCAGTGAGTTTGTCGATCAAAGTACCCGAGTCGTAGTCGCATGGGATACTGACAAAGATTACCCCGCGTATGCCGATGCTCCTTATAGCGGTCGCCGTATACGTTTATCTGAAGGTAGCTATGATGCCGCCACCATGACTTACACTTTACTTGGCAGCAACTTCGATATGCCTGCAGATGCCGATGGTAAAACCTTCGAATTATGGTCAACCATTGAGGTCTGTTTCAATAATGGCGGTTATGGTGTGGCCCAAGTGGTCATGACAGCCTGTAGCGATAACACCCGCAGCGTTGCCGTTAAAGAGCCGCCTTATCAGTTTGTCTGGGCAGGCTCAGGCCTCGATGCTAACGCACAAACGGCCATGCGCCGCAGTATTATCGACAGTGCTAAATGTCAGGGCTGTCATAATCAAGAAAATCATCACTATAACAACGGCTACAATTGTCAGACTTGTCATACCGCTGATAAAACGACCCGTTCTGACAGTGACTATCCAGGTGGCCAAAAATCCACAAGTTTTGCCTTTAAAGCGCATGAGGCGCCAGGCCACTACCTCAAATATGCCGGAGTGCAATCGGGCACCGTCTTAAAAACTGATTGTAGTACCTGTCATACCGACAATGGTATTGCACTGGGCCGCGCAAGTGAGCGCGTATGGCGCTATGGTGACACCACTACCGGAGCCGATATCTGGGTTTCGTCAGATGCAGGTACCTGTTTAAGCTGTCACCAGAAATACCTCAGTGACGCTGGCGCAAGTCATATTGAAACCAATGGCGGTATTCTCGATGGTACTAGCGTCGATGATGTCAGAACCCGAGCGGCAGAAGCCTGTTCGACCTGTCACACCCCCACGCAATTGCGCTCAATCCACGGTGGATAATCTACAACGTTAACCTGATGTCCTAGCCGCTAGGGAACACCTTAGCGGCGAAAGCCCATACCTTAACCGTGAATTGGCTAGCTGATTCAGGCTTTAAAAGACATTAAACCCCAAAGGAGGCTTGCCTCCTTTTTTTACTGCCCAGCAATAAACTGTAACCCCAGCAATTAAAGCCACTAGAATAATCCACTTTATCTCAATCGGCTTTGCAAACAATCTTTTCACATAAGCGTCACATCACAGTTCACAGGATCGCTAAAGTGGCGTGACCACAATGCGATAGCATTTGCCCAAAACCTTTTACAAGTAAAGCTCAGCTGTTAATTTTTATCTTTTGGGTAGGGTTTAATTCTGCATCGTTCATCTATCTTATCCAATTCGACTACCTCTAAAGAAATAGTCAGATCTCAATCACATAAAGCAATTAAAACAACTGCTAAATCGTTGCGCCTTAGATAGCCTTAGAGGTGGAAATTTAATTCCACACACTAATTGAGTGTTTTACAAATTTATAAATAGAAACGGTTCTCAATTTTGAGGCCTGTTTTTAAAACAGAACAACTCAATAGTGATGATTAAAACTATTGCAGGGAATAATCATGATGAAAAAGTTCAATTTTAATGCAGCGACCAAAGCTGTATTAGGTGCAGGGCTTCTTTCTTTAGCACTTTCAGGTTGCGGCAGCGACGGAAAAGATGGTGAAGACGGAAAACCAGGTCCTATAGGTAATGCCATAGGTTCAGTTTCGCATCTTGATGCAAACATCCAATCAGCAAGCGTTGATGATGCAGGCATTCTAACAGTCAATTTCAATCTCACTGACGCAAATGGCGTTGCTGTATTCGACCTAAAACATGGCGATATTGGTGCCGTATCATTTGGCCGTGTAGGCAGTGAAGATGAGGTCGGCAGCACAGATTTAGAAGGGAATCCTCGTGAGATTTGGCTAAGTTACTTCAATAAAGATAAAGGTGAAGGTTACTATACTGGCTCTTCTTACTTCAAAGGCAGTGAATGTGAAACCTGTCTTACCGACAACGGTGACGGCAGCTACACCCTAACCCTAGACAAAGCAATCGACACCTTAGATAAATATGCTTATGACGCCAACGCGACCAACGGTATTTATCTTGGTGTGAAAGCGAGTAACAATGCAGGTCACACCCTAGTTAATAATAGTTTCTACTATTGGCAACCTAGCTCTGACACAGCTCAAGATAAGCCAAAAGCAATCATCGCCGATGAAACTTGTCAGAACTGTCACCGCCCTGGTCAAGACGGCGCATTATCGATGCATGGCGACAAGCATGTCACACTCGAGTCATGTACTTTCTGTCATACAGACTACAACTCTTACATGAAAGATGACAAAGATGCAGACGGGAATGTCATTGGCGCACATGAGGTGGACGGTTCGATTAAAGGCATGGCTCACGAGATCCATAGCCACGCAACCTTCAACGGTGTTTATCCTCAATCAGCATCTAACTGCCAAACTTGTCACCAAGCAGATGAAAATCTTGCTATGGCTGATGCATGGAAGGCGGATTTAGATACAGCCACCTGTATGAACTGTCACAACAGTCAATATGGCGTGCCAAGCTGGCATTGGGACACGGCTAACAATCAAATTGCTGAGAGTAAACAAAACTGTGTTAGCTGCCACAACGATCCAGATGGCGGTTATCGCGGTGCAGAGTCAGGACATTATCTTAAAAATGATAATGCACAAGCAGCAATGGCTAAAGTAACCTTCAACAGCATGAGTTACAGTGCCGATACCAAAACAGTCACGGCCAACATGACAGTCACCTCTGGTGACACCATTGTCACTTTGGCTCAAATTGATCCAACGCCATATAAATATGGTGGGTATACCAGTGCCATCGTGTTTAACGGCGTGGTCAATGATGACTTTATCGTTAACTATCAGAAAGTCGGTTATGGCAACTTTACCGCAGGTGAAGAAGGTAGCATCAATGTCACCATTCCGGATGGGGACTTTGAGGTTGCTAAAGTGATGGAAACCGAAGGTGTCAGCGTCGCCTTAAGTAGCCAACTGCACATCTGTTTCGATGGCAAAGGTGCTGTCGCGGATTGTACGCTAAGTGATGATGGTACAGAAGCTACCAATGCTGGCCCCTATGTGCCATCTGATACCGCTTACTTTGCCGTTGATGGTACTAAAGTCGATAAGTCACCTCGTATCCAACATGCTGAAATGACCGCTTGTCAACAATGTCATACTACTGAGATTAAACACCGTTTCAGTAATGATATCGACGGCTGTGCAAGCTGCCACAACGGCACTCGTGACAAGAAAGGCACAGGTTCTTCAAACCTAGCCTATATCGTTCACAGCAAGCACTATGTTTATGACAGTAATGGTGAGATGTTCTTTAAGAAAACTGAGTGTCAAGCCTGTCACGGTGACAATGGCTTCTCTCTGAGTAAAATCGCCCCTACTGCTGCACCTGTAGCATACGGTAAAAATGATACTGAGCAATTAGTGGTATCACCACAGACAGCTGCTTGTGTGAGTTGTCACCAAGGCCCCTATGGTATCGATGATGCCACTGCGGCGCACATCAAGACCAACGGTGGTTTACTCAAAGAAGAGGGTGCTCCACTGACCACTTTAGGTGTACCAGCATCTGCATATGACACGCTCAACCCAGCAGAAACCTGCTCAACTTGTCATAAAGACAGCCAACTACTTGAAGCACACTCCAACTGGGGTAGCAGTCACTAGTCGGTAACCCCGCCAAAGGGAGGCTTAGCCTCCCTTTGTTTTTTCAGTAAAACAATATAGTGACAACGTAAGCAATTGCGTTAAGCCAATGTAATACGCCTGTTTTTTTTGATATCCCTCGCGCTTTAGCTTCCAATCTAACTACCTCTTTAGAAATAGAAAGATCTTGGTCACACATTAGACTAAGTTCGGCAGATTTTAACCGCTTGTTACGTTACGATTTCGGTGGGGATTTCTATTTCCAGCATTGACTTAGGTTGCACTACTTATAATGAGAACGGTTCAGAAAACTGACCATGCACTTAAGACGATGCCAAACCTATGCAGGGAAAATATGATGAACGTACAAAATAATAAGTTTAAGCTGCTTCTCGCAGCAGGTGCAGTCTCGATGGCTCTTAGTGGCTGTGGCGGCAGCGATGGTGACAACGGTAATCCGGGTAACCCTGGTGGTCCAGCTGCGCCAGCAATCAATACACTTAATCTAGACGTAACCAGCGTCACCTATGACAACGGTATTCCAACGATAACTGTATTTGCCACCAACGAAGAAGATTTACCCATTGTTGGTCTTAAAGATCTTGAAGTCAAAAAAGTGGTTCAACTTATCCCCCAGGGCGCTACTGGTGCGGGTAACAGTGCCCAATGGCAAGAGACTTATAGCTCTCCCCGAAGTGCTGAAGACAAGTTAACGCCCGTCGATCTGAAGAACGGTAATTACAGCTTCACAATTCCGCTAGAAGGCTATAATCCTGAGCTTACTCAACGCTACAACATTATTGCCAGTGCTTCGACGCTACAAGATGGTGAAACACTTGTACCTCGTACGGAAATCTCTAAAGATTTCTCAGGTGAAGGCTATGAGGCGCTGTATACTAAAGATGTCGTCGCAACGCAAAGCTGTAACTCATGTCACACTAAAGGACAAAAAATTTACCACAGTTATACCTCTTCAGAAACTTGTGCATCTTGCCATACCCAAGAAATGGCAGATGAAAAAGGTAAGCCGCAAGTTGCTTATAACCATTTAATTCATAACGTACACAATAACGCCAAAATGTACGGTAGAGATATGGATAAAAGCGCCGAAACGGCTCATAACATAGTTCAAGACAACTGCCAAACTTGTCACGTGGCTCCTGAAGAAGGCAGCGACGAGCTAAGTGAATGGGGTAACTGGTCACGGGTTCCTACCATGGAAACCTGTACTAGCTGTCACGTCAATGTCGACTTTATCGCCGGCAAAGGCCATTCACAGCAAGATGACAACAGCAACTGTATTGCTTGTCATAATGCCAGCTGGACTGAAGAAATTCACACTGCCGATGCCATTCAAAAACGTGCCCTTATCGATTTAGTCGGTATGAACGCAACCCTAACTGCTGTACCAGCAGATATGAGTGCTAACATCACCATCAGCTTCTCTGATGAATCAGGTAACGCGTTGGATGTCAGCAGTATTCTGCCTAAAGTTAAACGACTCGAAAGCATCACCAATGTCGGGCCTAACTTCCCCATTATGGGTTACAACCCAAGCCCAGGAAATGGCCAAAAGAAAGTCGCTATAGATCTCGTTAACAGCGGTGCGCTTAACGGCGGCGCTCAAATCGTTGATGGCGCATTGGTTGTTAACACTGGCCCACTACCTTTTGGCGTAGCAGGTACTGACACTGATACCGCCTTTAGTATTATTGGTTTAGAGATGTGTACAGCACAAGGCAAACTTGTTGAATGTGCCGAAGATGCTGCAACGACCAGCATGAAGGCTGAGCTAACCCACGGTACCTTATCGGGTGAAGCCCCAAGCACACGCCACATCAACTCGGTTAATTTTGCTGGCTGTGAAAGCTGTCATGGTGAAACCTTCGAGATCCATAAAGGTCATCATGCAGGTTTTGTCATGTCAGAGCAGTTAGGCCGTGAGCTTAATGGTGAAATCGTTACGGGTGTCGATGCCTGTGTCACTTGTCATACGCCAGATGGCACCTATGCAAGTGGCGCAAACAAAGGCGCGCTAGAGATGAAACTGCATAAAACCCATGGCCATGGCGATTATGCCGCGATTAGTGGCATGAACTGCAGCTCATGCCATAACGACTTTAATACTCAAGCCTTCAAGAAAAAAGGCGCTTTAGCAACAGAAGCAGGCCAATACACCACGCCTATTGCCGCAACGTGTTACTCATGTCACAGCTACAGCGGTGACAAGTTTAAGAATCACGTTGAAGGCCAAGGCGCTAAAGTTAACGTCAGCTACCAAGAAGCTAACGATGCCGCGCAACTAGAAACCTGTTTCTACTGCCACGCACCGGTTATCGACGACCACACGGCTGTGAAGATGTAATTTGCTCATCTCAATATGAAAAACGGGGGAGTCCTCTCCCCCATTTTCGCTACCATTTGTGCAAATTAGGAAGTCTATTATGAAAATCACCAATAAATTAACCCGCTTTATACCGGCAATGATTGCTGCTGCGCTGCTCTCGTTTGGCGCCAGTCAAGCAACCTACGCTGCCAAGTGGGACGCCAGCATGACACCGGATGAAGTGGAAGCCACCTTGGACAAGAAGTTCGCCGAAGGTCACTATTCACCTAAAGGCGCCGACTCTTGCTTAATGTGTCACCGCAAGTCTGAAAAAGTGATGGATCTGTTCAAAGGTGTCCATGGCGCAATTGATTCAAGCAAAAGCCCCATGGCGGGCCTGCAATGTGAATCATGCCACGGCCCAATGGGTAAGCATAACAAGGGCGGCAAAGAGCCAATGATCGATTTCGGTCCGACCTCTAGCTTGTCTGCTGAAAAGCAAAACAGTGTCTGTTTAAGCTGCCACCAAGACGATAAGCGTATGTCATGGAATGGCGGTCATCATGACAATGCCGATGTGGCTTGTGCCTCATGTCACTCAGTGCATACCGCCAAAGATCCTGTGCTATCAAAAAGCACTGAAATGGAAGTATGTACAAGCTGCCACACCAAGCAAAAAGCGGATATGCATAAACGCTCAAGCCACCCCATGAAATGGAATCAAATGGTGTGTAGCGATTGTCATAATCCTCACGGCAGTATGTCTGATGCGGATCTGGTTAAGCCCAGTGTCAATGAAACCTGCTACTCATGCCACGCCGAAAAACGCGGCCCAAAGCTGTGGGAACATGCACCCGTAACTGAAGATTGTGTTGCGTGTCATAACCCACACGGCAGTGTAAACGAAGGGATGCTCAAGACCCGTGCACCCCAGCTATGTCAGCAGTGCCACTCGTCAGCACATAGCGGTCAAGCACTATTTGGTAATACGGCTCAAGGCGCTAGTGTTACTGATAACGCAATGACCGGCGGTCGCAGTTGCTTAAACTGCCACAACCAGATCCATGGTTCAAACCATCCATCTGGCAAGCTGTTTCAGCGTTAGGAGACGACAACATGAAATTTAACTTAAATTTAGTCACTCTAGCCCTCATCGCTAACGCCAGTGTGTTTGTACCTAATATCGTGCTCGCCGATGGCTATAATCTTCAACAGGCTAACACCAGCAAGGTGCAGCTGGACAAGTGGGAATGTAAGCGCTGTGATGTTCAAACTGGTGTCTCTGGCACGGTTGGCGCGGGCGTCGGCTATAACGACAGTGATGATATCCGCTCTGCCAATGCCTTTGCCGCAGAAAACGAGTTTGCCGGTAAAGTCGATGCCGATGTGAATTACATCAGTAAATCGGGCTACCGCGCCTCTGTAGAAGCACAAGACTTAGGCATGGAAAATGGTCGTTTAGAGGTGAATACCGGCAAAGTGGCCCAGTACAACCTCAATTTGAATTATCGTCAAATTGCGACCTACAAAACCGACAGTGCCATGACCCCTTACCAAGGTATTGGTGGCGGCGATTTAACCTTGCCAAGTAACTGGAAAACCGCCGGGTCAAGTCAAGAGATGAGCCAGCTTTATGCCAGCTTAACGCCGCAAGAATTGTCGCTTAAACGTAAGCGTGCTGGACTTGGGCTAAGCTACCAAGGTGAAGAGTTATGGAGCGCTTACATCAAGTATCAGCGTGAAGATAAAACCGGACTAAAGTCAGCATCTGGCAGTTTCTTTAACCAGTCGATGATGCTTGCCGAACCCGTTGATCACACCACTGATAACCTTGAGGCCGGCATTAAACTCAAAGGCGATAATTGGTTTACTGCGCTCAACTATTCAGGTTCGAGCTTTAAAAACCAATACAGCCAACTGACGTTTGATAATGCGTTCAACCCAACTTTTGGGGCGCAGACCCGAGGCACTATGGCGCTTGACCCAGACAACGAAGCCCATACGGTATCGTTGCTAGGCCAATATCACCTAGGGAAAACGGTAATGAGTGGCCGCGTGCACTATGGTCAAATGACGCAAGATCAAGCCCTTGTCACCTCGGGCTACGGTTATCAACTGCCTACTGAATCACTGGATGCGCAGGTCGATATGAGTGGCGCTAACCTTAAAGTGGTGTCGCGCTTAAATCGTACTGTGCGTGTTAATGCCAGCTACGACTACAGCGACCGTGATAATCAAACCGAGATTGAGCAGTGGACGCAGATCAGCATCGACTCCACCAGCGGTAAAGTGGCTTACAACACGCCTTATGATATCACCACCCATCGTGGTAAATTGGGCGCCGATTTTCGTATCAGCCGCGGCATGAAGCTCGATGCGGGTTACGATTACCGTCGTGATGAGCGTAGCTACCAAGATCGTGAAACCACAGATGAAAATACACTTTGGACCAAGTTCCATATCAGTGCATTTAACAACTGGGATATGTGGATCAAGGGCAGCTATGGCGAACGTGATGGTTCTCAGTATCAAGCATCACAGTGGACTTCAAGCGAGTCGAACGACCTGCTACGTAAGTACAACTTAGCCGATCGCAAACGCAGCATGGTCGAGGCTCGTGTGAGCCACACGCCTATCGATGCGCTGACTATCGATCTAGGTGCACGCTACGCACTGGATGATTACAACAACACCCAAATTGGCTTAACTGAATCGACCGATCTTAGTTACGATATCAATGCCAGCTACTTGATCACCGATGACATGATGGTTAACGCCTTCTACAATCGTCAAAATATCGATTCGGATCAGTCAGGTAGCACCAACTTTGGTGCCGCTAACTGGTTTAGCCAAATCGAAGATCAAGTCGATGTGGTGGGTGCCGGCTTTAGCTACAACAATCTGTTAGAAAATAAACTGCGTTTAGGCGTAGATTACACCTATTCAGATTCAAGCAGTAATACCCAAGTCACTCAAGGCATAAGCGGTGACTATGGCGATTACTTTGCCAAAGTGCACAACGTCAATGTCTATGGCCAATACCAGGCCACCGACAACATGGCGCTGCGTCTTGATTACAAAATGGAAAACTATCAAGACAATGACCCAGGCAATAGCATCGCTCCCGATGGTATCTGGAATGTGGTCAGCTTTGGTAGCAACAGCCATGATTACACCGCCCATTTGGTGATGTTAAGCATGAGCTATAAGCTATAAGGGTTATCGCCTTATGTAAAAAACCCGCTTAACGAGCGGGTTTTTTTATGCCCTATTCCACAGCTATCAACAAAACGGCAACGCAGATCTAGTGCCACCGACCAATTTACCGTAAGCTCGTGTAAAACCATAAGCGCGTAATAACACTGTGTACCTATTAGACTCCCCGCTCGCACAACAGATTGTCGATCGCACCATGGCGATTATCGGCCACAATATCAATGTAATGAATAACCAAGGGGTTATATTAGGCTCTGGTGACAAGAATCGCATTGGCTCTGTCCACGAAGGCGCCTTGCTCGCCATTAGCCAAAATCGTACCGTCAAGATCCATCAAGGCACCATAGCCAGCTTGCAAGGGGTAAAACCAGGCATCAATTTACCGCTGCACTACCAAGGTGAGATCATCGGAGTGATTGGCATTACCGGTGAGCCCGAACCCCTAATGGCGTTTGGAAAGCTGCTCAAGATGAGCGCCGAGATGATTGTCGAGCAAGCCAACTCCATCGAGCTTGCTCAATGGCAAAATCGCCAGCAGGAAGAGTTTATTCTGCAGCTGATTAAGGGCGAATATCAGCAATTAGAGCAACTGAGCACCAGAGCCGAACGTTTGGGTATAGATTTAACCATGCCGCGAGTCGCCGCCGTGATCCAAGTGCAAGAAGAAGGCAATGAGTCGAGCGCCAAATCGCTACTTAAACAGGTGCTTAATCTCTTAGAAACCCCCTCGCGTGGCAATCTTATCGCCATGACCTCCATGACAGAGCTGGTGATCCTCAAACCCGCCTTTCTCGATGGTAAGCAGTGGCGCGCCGAACTTGAAAGCCAACGTATCGACCAACTGCTCAAGCGTATACCACCAGAGATGAGCGCCCAGCTTAATATCGCCTTGGGGCATTATTTTCCTCGTCCTGAAGATATTCATCGCTCTTACCAAACCGCTAAAGAGACCCTTAGGTTTGGTATGCAGATGCACCCGACACAGAATAAATACCTATTTGAAGATTATGCACTGCTAGTGATGCTATCTGGGCTGCAACAGGATTGGCGCGGTCAGCAACTACTTACCCCTTTTCAAAAGCTGGTCGAGCACGACAGTAACCAACAACTGCGTAAAACCCTCTCCGCCTATCTAAACCATTTTGGCGACCAAGGCGCCTGTGCTAAGCAGTTGTATATTCATCGCAATACCCTGCGCTATCGGCTCGACAAGATAAGTCAGATAACAGGCGTCGAGCTGAGTAACCTTAACGGCTTACTGCAGCTCTACCTAGGTCAAGCGCTATTCACCTCGCACACTTAGGCCTCTAATCTAGGGCTTCAGGAGTTAGGGTCTCACGTTGATGGCAGTCCCCCTAAAATTCAGGCTCAACCTCAAAGGTCATGCGTGCCTGTGTTGTAGGGTGATTAAGCGCTAACTTCTGTGCATGTAAATGTAATCGCTCCGCTTTGGTGCCATATAGATCATCACCAATAATCGGCAGATTAAGCCCATCAACATGGGCACAATGCACCCGCAACTGATGAGTACGGCCAGTTTGGGGATAGAGGTATAGCCAAGTGTGTTTATCGTCTCGCGCCTTGACCTGCCACAGGGTGTGCGCCTGTTTACCATGTTCAAAACAGACCAATTGGCGCGGCCTATCGTCAAGATCGACTCGCAGTGGCAAGTTAATCTCGCCCTGCTCGCCTGCGACACTACCCGCCAGTTTTGCCACATAACGTTTCTCAACCGTGCGGCCAATAAATTGCTGCACCAGCGCCCTGTTGGCCTCTTTGCTTAAGGCTATGACCATCAGCCCCGAGGTCGACATATCCAAACGATGTACGATCAAAGGCCCCGTCGCCGTAGGAAACAACTGCTTCATGCGCGCATACACTGAATCGGTAATATTTTTCCCAGGCACCGACAAAAACTCAGCCGGCTTATTGATCACCGCCATCGCCTCATCTTGATACAAGATATCGATAGTTTTACCTTCTGCCGGATTATTCAATAACGGATTGTCATCCATCTCTATGCCTTTAAGCATATGGCTCAAAATCGGCTGGCATTTACCATGGCACGCACCATAAAACTGTTTATGCTGCTTCACCTCTGACTTTGGTGAAGCGCCCCACCAAAACTCGGCTATCGCCAGTGGCGTTAACTGCTGAGCAAAAGCGTATTGCAATAACTTGGGCGCGGCGCACTCGCCAGCCCCAGCTGGCGGCAGCTGATGGGGCGCATCGTTAAAAATTTGATTAAGATCTTGCAGCTCACCCGCTTGGTTCAAAAAGCGATACTGAGCGAACAGCTTTTGCTGCAAGGCGTTAGACTGCTTTGCCCGCCGTGCTTTAAGTGATTCAATCTCAGTCTCTAACAAGTGTAGCGAGGCGCTCACCGCTGCAATGAGGCTATCCCAATGCAGCTTTATCATTTTTAGCTGATGCTTTTCAGCCACACTCTCTTTACCCAATTGCACATTTAACGCGGCTAACGGCTCTGGGCCCAACTCAGCTTCCGCCTGAGCGCGCGTTAATTTGCGCGCTTTGCGCCCTTCGATAATAGCCGCGCGCATCGCTTCAAGCTCATCATCAGCCTGTTGCATTAATGTGGCTAACTGCTGCCTTAATCGCAATAACTCGCTCGAGGCCTCAAGCTCTGTTAACTCACGGGTTAACTGATTAATCGCCTGTTGCTCAGCATGAAAGAAGCTGTCTTTAGTCAACATATCAAATACTGGTGGCACAAAACCATCGATAAGATTTTGCTCAGCCAACTTGCCAGAAAATGCCGCCAAATAACCAATCTCGCCGCTGTTGTTGCGCACTAACAGCACACCAAACATCTTACCGATAACATTGTTTGTATCGTTACTAAGGCCAAAGTTATGCTGCCAATCCGTTTGGCTACTCAGATAAGCTTGTAACTCCTCTGCTGCCAAAACGCACAAAGGGTGCGGCTCATAATAAAACGGAAAGGTAAAACGCTCGGGTAGTTGATAACTCTCGATTGGCGATTTAAACGCGGTAAAACAGTGCTGAGCTTGATACTTAAGGGCTTGACCCAGTGAAGCTTGGTGCATGTGAGCTTGGTGCATAAATTGTTGACATCTTAACGGTGACTAAGCGAAACAAGGCTGGTACGGCACAAGGCCTGCACAGCAATAATGAGGCGTGATTTTACGCTGTCATGGCAGTGAAGTCATTATTTAGCAACCAGTGCAATATGAGGAATGTGGATCTTGAAATGAAGCTTTAGCATTTTTTAACGTTTGCTTGAGTAGCGTTTGGCTGAGTTTTCATTTATTGATGTGCTTTGAAAGCATGCCTTAATAGCCTGCCGCAGGCGGCTCGGTGAGTGAAGCATAGCTTCGTGCTTACGAACGAGAGACAGGGTGAGCTTGGCGACAGCCATATACTCGTGAACGAGAGACAGGGATGTCGAACTGGCTTTTGTATATGGATATATTTTGTCGAACTGGCTTTTAGATAGGGATATCGTTGTGCGCCATCCCTATACGCTCCACGGCGGCATCTGACCTCCATGGATGGAGGGAATGCCAAAAAATGTAAGGAACATTTTTGGCCATGCCGCCAAGGGCCAAAACCGCGCTTACACCTATCTCTAATGCCTCTTCGATTGGACTTCATTTGATGCGACTAGTGAGTTAAAGGCTAAGAAGCTTTTGCCCCAAAGTGTGCTGGCCTTGAAGTGAAGGTATTGCATTTTTTTAAGTTTACTTGAGCAGCGTTATGCTGAATTTTCATTTATTGATGTGCTATGAAAACGCACCTTAATGCCAATTAATAGCCTGCCGCAGGCTTTATGTGCAAGCGCTCTTTTGGCTCGGTGAGTGAAGCATAGCTTCGTGCTTACGAACGAGAGGCATGGATGCCGAACTGGCTTTTAGGCATGGACGTTGTTCAAGCACGTCCGTGTGGGCTCTGCGAAATCATCCATGATTTCGAAGGCCAAAACCGCGCTTACACTTATATCTATCGCCTCTTCGATTGGACTTCATTTGATACGACTAGTGAGATAAAGGCTAAGAAGTTTTTGCCTCAAAGTTTGGTGGCCTTGAAGTGAAGGTATGGCATTTTTTACTTTGTTTGGGTAATGATTGGCGGAGTCTTTTTTGGAACGGGTGTTTGAAGGTGAACCGTCATGGCAATCTATCACCTGCGGTGAGCTTATGTGCAAGCGCGCTTTTGGCTCGCCGCGAGCACGTCCGTGTGGGCTCTGCGAAATCATCCATGATTTCGAAGGCCAAAACCGCGCTTACACTTATATCTATCGCCTCTTCGATTTAGCCGTATTTGGTGTGAACTCAGAATTAAAAGCTAACGTACTTTTGCCCCAAAGTGAGTTAACACGTTGTCGGTGGTTCAGTAACGAGCAGACTTTCTGGCCTAGAAATTTTTATCGCTACACCCGCATGATGTAATCCACTACCGATCAAAAAACTGGATCATGTATATACAGTTATAATTCAAGTTAAGATAATTACTATGAAAAAGATGCATAAATCGTTTGATTGGCGCATCGATAATACTAACTTTTAAACATTAACTCATTATTATCAATAGTTTGTAATATATATAAAAGTGTTATGCAGACCTCATAAACACCTATGCATCTTTTTTATATGTTAAATTGTCATGTTTAACCTGTATTTTTTTGTTAAAAATATATTTACAACAAACACTTACAAGTGATATTTTGACGAAGAGACTTACAAGAAAGCAGGAGGTTATCCTGCTGCTAATCAATAAGCTGTTAAGCATCTAAAGTAAACATGGAGAATTGAGCTTGTATTTTTATGTGGATGAAAGTGGACATACTGGCCCGAATCTTTTTGATGAGGCCCAGCCAATACTCTATTACGGCGTATTGTCGAGTAAAATAAATTTGGATGCAGCTGCAGAAGGTAGAGTAAAGAAAATCAGAAAGAAGCTTGGGGTTAAGAGGCTTCATGCATCTGAGCTTGGCAATGGAAAATTAGTAACAATAGTCAAAGATATTGAATCATTGAGAAAACGCTATGATCTCCGGTTTGATATTTATCGTGTAGCTAAAGTCGATCACGCTCTTATTAGTTTTTTTGACCAAGTATTTGATCAGGGTATGAACCCAGCAGTCCCTTGGACGTCTTATTGGACCCCAATGCGGTATGTATTACTTTTAAAATTAGCCTCATTGTTTGATGAGGAGCTATTGAAGGCAGCATGGGCAGCTAGAATAAATCTAAAAACCGATGAAGCTAATGCCTCCTTAGTAGATATATGTAATACGCTAATATCTAGAGTCAACAGCTTACCTGATGAGCGGTCTCGTCAAGTTATCACTGACTCCTTAACGTGGGCTGCTGCGAATCCAGACGAAATATATTACAACGTAAAAAGCAAGAAGGATCTATTACAAATAACGCCCAACCTGATTGGCTTTCAATCAGTGATGCACGGCATCGCATCTAGATTGCTAAAGAACGGGAAGGCAGCATCACAAATAATTGTTGATCAGCAATCACAGTTTAATACTGCACAAAAGAAACTCTCAGATTTTTACGCAAAAGGGAGAGACCTTCCTTTGGTTAACGGTCCGGGGCTCCCTGAAATTGATTTTAGTGGTATGCCGGAAACGCCTATTTCGTGTACCGCTGGTACTGATAGCACTGGTCTTGAATTGGTAGATATATACCTCTGGGTCTTTAAGAGGTTTATGGATGAGAAAGAGTTAGCGCCGGAGCTATTTTCTCTTATTAAAGGCCAATTACACCGTGGGCACACCGACGAGGTGTCTATCAATGCAATAGCAAGTCGATGGTCTAAATGGTTTGAAGAGCTACCTGACCCTACTGATGAACAAATGGAAAAAGGTAAAGAAATGCTGAGGATGGATGAGGAAAGGAGGCTCTTAGCTGTAAATGGAAATGCTTAACAAGCGGCAGCAGTCGGAACAATTCTCCGCTCCTTCGTCGCTAAAAATTGTCCGCTGTGCCGGGCGTTAAGCATCTTTAGGGACGAACATGCAAGAACTGAACTTTGAAGCCTTAAATCAATTTTGCTCGGCATGGATTAGAAAATCTGAACGTATTGATCTTGAGCCTTTAGAAGGTGTGTTTGATCGATTTTTTACATTGTGGGTCGTATACAATCGTTTATATGAAGAAGCCGGTAGATATTTGGTTCATAGGCAACACCCTTTTTATCGCCCATTTATTGCTAGACGCGGGCGTAGAGTTTACGCGCCTCCGCCAGACAAAATATCCGCCACAAAAGGCATTGTTGCATATGTTGGCATGGGATATTTAAGAGAGAATGTATTTGCCAACCAGAATGCTGTTGAAGGTATGAATTTCGTAAATGATGCGGTTCAGAACGGAATGCTCTACTTGCATGAAGACTATGAGACTGGTGAACCAGATATTGAACGTGATCAAGAATTAGTAACAAAGGCGAGAGAAGGTTGCGTGGAAAGTATTTTAACGCTTATTTATCAAGCCAGATGTAACCTATTTCATGGTCAGAAGTCGTTCACTGAATCACAAAGAGATTTACTAAATGGCATGAGTGAAATTCTACGGGTAATTATCAGTTGTTCGCTTACAGAAATCGAAGAGCGAGCGGGCAATGCTTAACAAGCGCATGTTGTCGGATTGGTTTTCCGCTGCGCTCCAAAACCAAGGAGTTACTGAGACATCCATCGTTAATGGCGCAGAAGTTAACCTCCGGCTATGCTTTGAAGGAGCATTAGACAAGGAGGTTGTTATGCCACGCCCTCGCAGAACTCAAATAAGTATCGAAGACACAGCCTATTATCATTGTTGTAGCCGCGTTGTTCGCCGTGCGTTCTAACAAATAATAGCCACCCATAGTTAATGTGCATCAGAAACGACCTTCTACTAAGCTTTGAAGGAGCATTAGACAAGGAGGTTGTTATGCCACGCCCTCGCCGTACCCAAATTAGTCTTGAAGACACACCCTATTATCATTGTTGTAGCCGTGTAGTGAGNCGCGCCTTTTTATGTGGTGATGATGCCTATTCGGGGAAAAATTATGATCATCGCCGCAGNTGGATTGAATCGCTGTTGTTTGAGCTTGCAGCGGCTTTTGCCATTGATGTGGCAGCATTTGCCGTAATGTCGAATCACCTTCATGTGGTGCTACGNATTGACATCGAGACCGCAAATNGCTGGACTGACCGAGAAGTGCTTGAACAATGGCATNAGCTGTTTAATGGCGATGACTTAACNCGTAAGTTCACAAAAGGTGAGTTAGTTGAACCCCATGAGGTGGTTAAACTCAAGCATGCTATCGCGATTTATCGAAGTCGATTATGTGATATTTCGTGGTTTATGCGCTGTTTGAATGAACCGATAGCAAGGCAAGCGAATCAAGAAGATNGCTGTTCGGGTCGATTNTGGGAAGGACGCTTTAAATCCCAAGCTTTGTTAGATGAAGCNGCGGTTTTAGCCTGCATGGCCTACGTTGATTTGAACCCCATTCGAGCCAAGATGGCCGCGACACCTGAGNGCTCAGACCATACCAGTGTTCAGCTACGCATTCAGGCTGCCTTAAAAGGTGAGCAGCCCAAAAAGCTACTCCCTTTTATCGGCAATGAAGGCGACAACCAACCGAATGATATTGCTTTCTCGTTAACAGACTACCTCGAACTGGTTGATGATACTGGACGTATTATTCGTGACGATAAACGTGGCGCCATCAACGAAAACAGTGCCAACGTCCTGAGAAGATTGAATATCCCCCATGAAAATTGGGTTAAGCTCATTAGCGAATTTGGTCAATTGTTTCATGGCCCAGTGGGCACATTACAAGCACTCACCCATTACTGTGAACACTTAGAGAAGCGACGACGGCACTTTGCAACGAGCTGCCAGCATTTCAAAATAGACTGATATTAACGCTTTAATGCAAACAAAACCTGTTGTTCTTCTGGTGCAATTGGTTGGTTTAGTGCAGCTGAAATACGTCATTTTCAAGTCAGCAGGCTTCATTTCGTCATACATCGATATTCCGGCAATATTGTATCGACCTAGAATGGCCAAATCACAGCACGGCGATTGAACATAAACCGAAAGCGTATTATGTTATTGTTTTATAATGGGTGGCTTGTTTTATAGCTTGTTTTATACAGCAGGCTTAATGCCGTCATATATCGATACTCCGGCCATATTGTTTCGATCTAAAATGACCAAATCATGTCACGGCGATTGAACATGAACCTAAAGCGTATTATGTTATTGTTTTATAATGGGTGGCTTGTTTTATTATAGTATGATCAAAATTAGAAAATATAAAGAATCAGATGCTCGTGATTTATGGGCTATTTTCTATCACACGATTCGTAATGTGAATATACGTGATTATACTCAAGCGCAAGTCGAAGCATGGGCTCCCAACGGATTTTCTTCTGATATATGGCAGCGCAAAATGAATTCGATTTCTCCTTTTGTTGCAGAAATCGGTGGTGAAATAGTTGGTTATGCCGACCTTCAAGAAAGCGGATTAATTGATCATTTCTTTTGTCACCATGAGCATCAAGGTAAAGGTATCGGACGAAACTTGATGGAGCACGTGTTAAAAGTTGGCGAGTTACAAGGAATTATTAGGTTTTACTCTGAAGTCAGCATTACAGCTCGCCCGTTTTATGAGAAGTTTGGCTTCAAAGTTGCACAAGAACAAATGGTAGAAGTCCGAGGCCAAAAGCTGCGTAACTTTGTTATGGAAAAATTCAGCTAATAAATGGCTCAAGAGGGATTACCAACGCTTGGCGGCTTTAGTACAAAATTGAAGTTCAGGGTTTAGCGTGTGTTTTTAAGTTCGGCGGTGCGTTGTCAACCCCTTAGCCGAGCGTTAATGATGCGGTGAGTAAAACAACCATATATTGCTAAGAGACAGTGTGATGTGGGATAAAGATAGCGTCAAAAATTAACTATTGACGCCATAGTCTCTTGTTAAGTGCAATTTTTGTCCACTTCCGCTGAATAAGTGATATCGATCGTAGGGCTCAACATAAGACAAACATGACAATGCTTTTCCACCGCTTCTTGAGCTGCTCGCAAAATGTCAGACTCCTTAAAACCACCGCCATTTACTGTAAAGTGCAGGTTTACCGATTTATATAAACGAGGTTCTGATTCTGTTAGGGCGAAAGTAACCGTATTTTCTAACCCCTTAACTTCAAAACCTTGCTCTTGCAGTAACAAGACGACATCCGTAGCACTGCATGAACCTAAAGCCGACAATAAAACTTCCGTTGGACAAGGGGCTTTCTCACTTGTCGCGTCAACATTAAACGTAAAGCCGTTTTCAGTTGACATTTTAAAACGACAATCACCATCCCACTTTATGTTGATACTCATACTTCCCTACTTTTTGATGTCACTATTAGCTTATCGCACTTAACGTCTTAATATTTATGCGTTGCGCTGTCTGCAAGGCATAAATCGCTTGTTGGACTTGGCCGCTGCCACATCCATGTATTTGGTATGCATTATGCTATAGGAGTTTGCTTTTCTGTGGTAGTCGTTTTTTTGAGCTTAGGTAAGGTAATTAATTGGTCTTATTTATGATTTTCATGTTTGATTAGCGCCTCTTCACGGCAAATACTCGTGATTAACCGTACGTTTTAGACCATTCATCCCACTAAGTCATGCCACTAAGGCCGCAGGCCTTTGCCTCACTGATGTTCATAGCAAGGTCTTACTGAATCTACGGATACTTATCGAGCACTTAATCTGTGTTTTTCACTTTTTTCTCTCGCAACCCACACCAGATAAAGCCAAATCGAAGAGGCGTTAGAGATAGGTGCAAGCAATTAACCCCATTTAAGGTTCGACCTTCACCACTTTCAATAAATAAAAATGCAGCCAGCAGCGTACCCAAGTAGATGTCATCGTTCTTCATTTCAAAACCAGCATACTTTGGGGCAAAACTGGTTAGCTTTTAACTCACAACTCGCACCAGATGAAGTTGGATCGAAGAAACGAAATAACGAAATAACGAAATAACCTAATGTAGGTACGCCAGTGTAGGTGGCGCCTTCAAACACGCTTGAGCAATATAATGCGCCCCATAGGTGCGGCCAATGCCGATATCACCATCGAGTTCACTCCGGTTGTTAAAAACCGCAACATTTAAACCTTTACGCTACATCTTTCATGCAACTCACCAACAAGCCGAATCATTATGAAGCTAACCTATTGTATATAAAGCTATAAAATTTCTGGCATATTAAATGCTTATAACCGCTAATAAAATCACATAAATAGGTTTAACAACATGGAAGCACACAATAATAAGATCATCATCCTACCTATCCTACTTGCGGCATTATCATTATTAAGTGCTTGCAGCCCTGCCCCCGAGGAAAAAGAGGAGGTTAAATATGCCATTCCCGTTGAAACCACGACTGTCGTTCAAGGAGATGTGTCCTCCTTCTATAGCACGACTGGTACACTAGAAGCCCCGCTTGAAGCAAGGGTGGTGTCCCGTATTGCAGGGCTTATCGAAACCATTAAAGTGGAAGAAGGCGATCGCGTCACTAAAGGACAATTACTAGCGGTCATAGACGCTAAACGTCAACGCTATGATTTAGCCCGCTCTCAAGCCGAGGTTGAGATCATCGAGCAAGAACTCAACCGGCTCAACAAAATGACCGATAAAGCCTTTATCAGCGCCGATACGATGGCAAAACTTGAATATAACCTGCAAGCGGCCAGCGCAAAACGTGACCTAGCTGCATTGCAAGTAGAGGAGAGTCTGGTGCGTTCGCCTATCGACGGGGTCATCGCCACCCGCTTTGTTAAGCAAGGCAATATGGCTAAAGAGTTTGATGAACTCTTCTACGTGGTCAACCAAGATGAATTATATGCCATAGTGCACCTGCCTGAAGTGCAGCTCGATCGCCTGCGTCTGGAGCAAGACGCACAACTGTTTGCCAGTCAGCAAGCCGATAACGGCATTGTCGCCCAAGTGCTGCGGATCAGCCCCATTGTCGATGCCCAAAGTGGCACCTTTAAGGTGACTCTGTCGGTGCCCAACCAACAGGCCCAATTAAAAGCCGGCATGTTTACCCGGGTTGAACTCAGATACGACACGCACACCAATGTGATCACTGTGCCTTACAGCGCAGTGATCAATCAAGATAACCAGTATGCGCTTTATGTGATTGAAGGAGACAATGCCACTCGTCGCCAAGTCAGCCTCGGGTATCGTGAAGCCGACACAGTCGAAGTGATCTCGGGGATCAAGCCAGGTGAGCAAATTGTGGTTCGAGGTCAGCAAAACCTGAAAGATCAATCGTTAGTTGATGTCATAAGTGCACTCGATATTCCCCGTGCGCAGCAATAACAGGAGTTGAGCTTATGTCAATAATTACTACATCAGTCAAGCGTCCTATCTCGGTATGGATGTTCATGTTGGCGGTTTTGTTATTTGGTATGGTGGGCTTTTCTCGCCTTGCGGTAAAACTGCTGCCAGACTTGAGTTACCCGACCATCACTATTCGCACGCAATATATCGGCGCTGCGCCCGTTGAAGTTGAGCAGTTAGTCTCTAAACCCATCGAAGAGGCCGCTGGCATTGTCAAAGGGCTGCGTAAAATCAGCTCAATTTCACGCTCTGGTATGTCAGATGTGGTGCTTGAGTTTGAATGGGGCACCGACATGGATATGGCCAGTCTCGATGTGCGTGAAAAACTCGACACCATCGCATTGCCACTCGATGTGAATAAACCCCTATTACTACGCTTTAACCCTAATCTCGACCCTATTGTACGTCTAGCCTTATCGCAACCAGAGGCTACGCCCATTGAACTCAAACAACTGCGCACTTTTGCCGAAGAGGAGCTTAAACGCCAGCTTGAGGCATTAAGTGGCGTCGCGGCGGTTAGGCTATCAGGCGGCCTAGAGCAAGAGGTTCATATTCAATTAAACCAACAAAAGTTAAACCAACTTAATCTTAACGCCGACACCATACGTGAGCGCATAGCCTCTGAAAACATTAACTTATCTGCTGGTAAGGTGGTACAAGGCGAGAAAGAATATCTGGTACGCACCCTAAATCAATTTGACTCCTTGCAAGATCTCGGGCAGATCATCATCTACCGTGATAACAGCACATTGGTGCGACTGTCAGATATCGCCGACATTATCGACAGCCACAAAGAGCGCAGTGACATCACCCGCATCGGCTCGCAAGAATCTATCGAGCTGGCTATCTATAAAGAAGGTGATGCCAATACGGTCGCGGTAGCGCGCAACATCAAAGCTGAACTGGAAAAGCTCAATAAGCTCAGCGAAAAAACTCAGCTGCAAGTCATTTACGATCAATCTGAATTTATCGAAAGCGCGGTCAGTGAAGTCACCATGGCTGCACTACTGGGCAGCCTATTGTCTATGTTAGTGATCTATCTGTTTTTACGCGATATTCTGCCCACATTGATAATCTCCATCTCTATTCCCTTCTCGGTTATCGCCACCTTTAACATGATGTATTTTGCCGACATCAGCCTCAATATCATGTCGCTTGGTGGTATTGCCTTGGCGGTAGGCTTACTGGTTGATAACGCGATTGTGGTACTAGAGAACATCGACCGTTGTAAAAAGCTTGGCATGAGTAAACTCGACGCGGCCGTCACTGGCACCAAAGAGGTCGCAGGCGCCATTTTTGCCTCGACCCTAACCACCTTGGCAGTATTTGTGCCCTTGGTTTTTGTCGACGGGGTCGCTGGGGCGCTGTTTTCAGATCAGGCATTAACTGTCACTTTTGCCCTGCTCGCCTCATTATTGGTGGCATTAACCACCATCCCTATGCTTGCTTCGCGTAAGGGCTTTAGCGCCCTGCCACAACTATTACCCCAGGCTAAAAAGCCGCTGCCAGACACTAAGATGGCGAAAGTAAAACATTACACTACCACAGTATTTTCGCTGCCATTTGTACTGCTATTTAGCTATTTACCCTCGCTAATATTGACCTTAGGCTTAATGCTCACTCGGGTACTTGCGTGGTTAGTCGGCCTTATTATGCGCCCCATCAGTCAGTTATTTAATCGCGGTTATCAGTTATTAGAGCAGGCGTATCATGGTTTGCTCCCTTTTGCGCTCAAGCAGAGCAGGCTTACCGTCGTTATTGCCATGGTCATGACTGCGGGCACCATGAGTTTAGTGCCTCGTTTAGGCATGGAACTTATTCCGGTGATGGATCAAGGCGAATTCTACCTAGAGATCGAGTTACCCCCAGGGACACAGGTGAGTGAAACCGACAAGGTGCTGCAAACCCTCGCCTTGGCGATTAAAGACCGCAGTGATGTTAAGCACACTTATAGTCAAGCCGGTAGCGGTGGCTTAATGACATCCGACACCTCTCGCGGCGGCGAAAACTGGGGCCGATTACAGGTGGTTTTAGCCGATCACCATGCCTTTATTGCAGTCAGTCAAGCGCTAAGAAGCGCCGCCATGCGCATTCCAGCGCTCAACGCTACTATCGAGCACCCTCAATTGTTT
The DNA here is from genome assembly GCF_900380485.1 of Shewanella algidipiscicola. NCBI lineage: Bacteria > Pseudomonadati > Pseudomonadota > Gammaproteobacteria > Alteromonadales > Shewanellaceae > Shewanella > Shewanella algidipiscicola. Next base: position 1,294,654 of record NZ_OXJV01000001.1, read on the forward strand.
AGCTTTAAAACACCGCTGGAAATCGAAGTGATTGGCTACGATTTAGCCCAGTTAAAACACACGGCCGATAACCTAGTTAATACCCTATCTGAGTCAGCGCGTTTTGCCGACCTTAACACCAGCCTACGCGATGGCCAACCCGAACTGAGTATTCGCTTCGATCATGCTCGGCTTGCCGCCTTAGGGATGGATGCCCCAACGGTTGCTAACCGCATCGCCCAGCGCATTGGCGGCACTATCGCCAGCCAATACACAGTGCGAGATCGTAAAATTGATATCTTGGTGCGCAGCCATATTGAAGAGCGTAACCAGATAAGCGATATCGATTCGATGATAATCAACCCCAACAGCGCCCAGCCCATTCCACTGAGCGCTGTGGCAGAGGTGTCACTAAACTTAGGACCATCAGCGATTAATCGCATCAGTCAGCAACGTGTAACCATTGTTTCGGCAAACTTGGCTTTTGGTGACTTAAGTGAGGCGGTAGCTGAAGCCAAGGTACTCATACGCCAGCAAACCATACCAAGCACCATACAGATCCGCTTTGGCGGCCAAAATGAAGAGATGGAACACTCATTCATGTCACTGCAAATCGCCTTAGTGCTGGCCATATTTTTGGTCTACCTAGTGATGGCCAGTCAATTTGAATCCCTTATCCATCCGCTACTTATCTTAATTGCCGTGCCCATGGCTGTCGGCGGCAGTGTATTGGGCTTATACATTACACAAACCCACTTAAGCGTGGTGGTGTTTATTGGCCTAATCATGCTGGCCGGCATAGTAGTCAACAACGCCATCGTCTTGGTGGATAGAATTAATCAACTGCGCCAGCAAGGCATAGAAAAAGCGCAGGCGATAGAACAAGCGGCCAAGTCCCGTTTGCGCCCTATTATCATGACCACCATGACCACCGCGCTGGGGCTTGCTCCGATGGCATTAGGGCTGGGTGATGGTAGTGAAGTGCGTGCGCCTATGGCGATAACCGTCATCTTTGGTTTGAGCCTTGCCACCCTATTAACCTTGGTGGTGATCCCAGCCCTTTACTCACTCTTTGACCGTAAGCAGTTTCAGCTAGAACCTGAGCCTGCATCAGCTGCGCCAGCCATGGGAGAGGCACAATGAATATCACCCGCTTAGCGATTGCGCGTCCCGTGACCACCAGCATGTTTTTTGTCGCCATTTTACTGTTTGGCCTTGCCTCCAGCCGACTGTTACCGCTAGAGATGTTTCCCGGTATCGATATTCCTCAGGTATTGATAGAGGTGCCCTATAAGGGCTCAACTCCCACCGAAGTAGAGCGCGAAATCACCAATATTTTAGAGCAATCATTGGCGACCATGGGCGGGATTGAGGAGTTAAGATCGCGCTCATCACAAAATGGCGCCGAAATTGAACTGCGGATGAAATGGGGCGAGAACGTCGCCACGAAAAGCCTAGAAGCCCGAGAAAAGGTCGATGCCGTGCGCCACCTATTGCCCCAAGATGTTGAGCGGGTGTTTATCAGGCAGTTTTCCACCGCCGATATGCCACTGCTGACGGTGCGGATCTCAAGTGACCGTGCATTGTCTGGCGCCTTTGACCTGCTCGATAAGCAGTTAAAAAGGCCCTTGGAGCGGGTCGAGGGGGTATCGCAAGTGACCCTGTATGGCGTGGAGCAAAAACAGATAGAGATAAGGCTCGATGCCGATAAGCTCACAGCCAGCAACCTATCCCTTGACGCATTACAAGCGCGGCTGCGCCAAGCGAACTTTATTGTCAGCGCTGGCACAATACGCGCCAATGATAAGGTGTATCAGATTTCGCCTAAAGGCGAGTTTCGTGGCTTAGATGAGATCCAGGCCTTAGTCTTAGCACCGGGCATCACCTTAGGCGATATTGCCAGCGTGCGTTACGCCCTGCCCGAACGGCTCGATGGCCGCCATCTGGACCAAAATTATGCCGTAGGGTTAGATGTGTTTAAGGAGTCGGGGGCTAACTTAGTCGATGTCTCTGAGCGCGTACTCAAGGTAATTGACGCGGCCAAACAAGATCCCCAATTTCAAGGGATCAAGCTGTTTATCATGGAAGATCAAGCTTATGGGGTAAAGTCGTCATTGTCAGATCTGCTGCTGGCAGGCTTAATGGGCGCCCTGCTCTCCTTTGCTGTGCTGTACCTGTTTCTGCGGGATCTCAAAATGACCTTGGTGGTGGTCTCCTCGGTGCCTATCTCACTGTGTATGACGTTAGCCGGCATGTACTTTTTAGGTTACAGCTTAAATATTTTATCCATGATGGGCTTACTGCTGGCCGTCGGCATGCTGATTGATAATGCCGTGGTCGTGACAGAAAGCGTATTACAGGAAAAACAACACGCCAATAACACCAGTGCAGAACAAGCGGTACAAAATGGCGTGAACAAGGTGGCTTTAGCGGTGCTGGCTGGCACGCTCACCACCGCCATTGTATTTTTACCCAATATTTTTGGGGTCAAAGTGCAGTTGACCATCTTCCTTGAACATGTGGCTGTGGCCATTTGTATCTCATTGGCCGCATCACTGCTGGTCGCGAAAACCTTAATCCCCTTGATGCTTAGTAAACTGCACTTCAAGGTAAATAGCACGCCAACATCCAGCACATTACAAGCCTATTATGAGCAAAGCCTTGACTGGATCTTACGCCGGCCAAAACGTGCTGGCGTCTTTGCGCTGCTTATATTGGCTTCCACCGCACTGCCCCTGAGCCAAGTGAAACAAGATCAATCTGACGGTGAAGGCAATAATCGCCTTTATATTAATTATCAAGTCGATGGGCGTCATAGTTTAGCCGTCACCGAAGCGATGATAAACCGTATGGAGGACTATCTCTACGCCAACAAAGAGGCGTTTTATATCGATTCAGTTTACAGCTACTACGCGGCCGATCGCGGTCAATCCACGTTATTACTGCAAGAAGATATGGATATCGATATCAAGGCACTTAAACGCCAAATTCGTGATGGCTTTCCTAAGTTCTCGATCGCTACGCCGCAATTTGGCTGGGGCGATGAAAATAGCGGCATACGTGTCACCTTAACAGGCCGCTCAACATCAGATTTAATCAAGATCAGCGAACAAGTGGTCCCCTTATTAAGCAACATCAAAGGGCTAACGGATGTCCATTCTGAGCTTAATGGCACTCAGCAAGAGGTTGTGATCCAGCTTAACCGTACTTTAGCGGCGAGGCTCGGGCTAAGCTTGACTGAGCTGGCGCAAAACGTATCTCTCGCACTGCGCGGCGTGCCTCTGCGCTCATTTCGACACGATCCCAACGGTGAGCTGCATATCGAACTTGCCTATGAAAAGCAGTGGCAAACCTCACTTGAAAAACTCAAGCAATTGCCCATAGTACGTATCGACAATCGCGTTTATCCGCTGCAAAGCCTTGCCGACATCAGCATTAAGCCGCGCTTCGATACAATCCGCCATTACGGGCGACTCACGGCATTATCAATTGGCGCTAATCTTGACGACATCACCACCGAAGAGGCGCAGCAAGCCATCTTAGATGTGATGCAGGCGGTGTCATTCCCTCCTGGATACGGTTACTCACTGCGCGGCGGATTTGAGCGCCAAGATGAAGACCAAGCAATTATGGCCACCAACATGATATTGGCGGTGGCGATGATCTACATAGTCATGGCGGCGCTGTTTGAGTCCTTGCTGCTGCCCACAGCCATTATCACCTCGATCTTGTTTTCCATCACTGGCGTGTTTTGGGCACTGCTAATAACCGATACGCCTATGGATATTATGTCTATGATTGGCATATTGATTTTAATGGGGATCGTGGTCAATAACGGCATCGTTTTGGTGGATCAAATTAATCAGCAAACACCGCAATTATCACAGCTGCCTGACACCATACACAAGGTGTGTATTACCCGTCTTCGTCCTGTGTTGATGACGGTGGCAACGACTGTACTCGGTTTAATCCCCTTGGCGATGGGTGACACCCAACTCGGTGGCGGTGGCCCTGCTTACGCGCCGATGGCCATTGCCATCATAGGCGGCTTAAGTTTTTCCACCATCACTAGCCTCTATCTGGTGCCGCTGTGTTATCAAGCGCTATATCGCCTGCGCCACCAAGCCGGCATCAAACTCACTACGGCACAGCAGCGCGCACAGCGTTTGACTCCTTGGTGTAAAACGGATGCAGATCTTAAATGATTTATATCCCCTGAATCACCTTAATTAACCAAGCTAACATGCCGCCGTCTCCATTTTATGTGATCTGTTATAGAATGCTGACGGTCGGGGAGTGACTTGCACTATGGAGAAGGTTTCCTAGACTTAATGATATCTATCACTCTGCACCATCACCAAATTCCATATAGGAATTATTGTGACTCATATAAGCAAAAATATCACCGAAGGCAATCGTACACTTTTGGTGTTAAACCTTACGAATAAAGACCACTTTTGTGACAAGCCCTTGAGCGATAATCAGTGGCATATCATGCATGCCAACTCGCTTGAGTGCGCCTTTAAATTACTTCAAGAACACGCCTGTTATGTCGCAATAGCGCTCATTTCGACAGCCTCTGTCATTAAAGTGACCCATGCTATTGAACGACTTCAGAGCCAGTTTGAGCAACTATTATGGGTAGCCCTGTGTACCGATGATAAATGCATCACCAACCGACTCACATTTTGTTTAACTGATTTTTTCATTGATTATCACCATTTTCCCATCGATTGGGAAAAGTTGCAGCACACATTAGGTCATGCCTACGGGGTTGCGATAATGAACACGCGCCATCAGCACTGCACTGCGGATAAGTCATTGAACTTGCTGCTTGGCGATTCAGCCGCCATCTGCAACTTAAAAGCACAAATAACCAAAATTGCCGCTGCGGACGAACCCATACTGTTGAGTGGTGAAACTGGCACGGGTAAAGGCTTGTGTGCCAATTTAATTCACAACCTCTCTCGACGTCACCTTGGCCCTTTCGTCGTTGTTAACTGTGGTGCCCTACCCGCAAGCTTGATCCACTCCGAACTATTCGGTCATGAGAAGGGGGCGTTTACTGGTGCCGATAAGCAATATATTGGCCGCATTGAACGAGCCAATAGCGGCACTCTCTTCTTAGATGAAATCGGCGACTTATCGTTAGATTTACAAATTAATTTATTACACTTCCTAGAAGATCATTATATTGAGCGCCTCGGGGGTAACAAGAAAATTGACATTGATTGCCGCATCATTTTTGCCAGTCATATTAATTTAGAAACCGCCGTCGATGAAGGGCGTTTCAGAGAGGATTTATATTATAGAATCAATATTCTTCATATTGAGATCCCCAGCCTCAGAGATCATTGCGAAGATATTAATCTATTGTCTAATGCCTATTTACAAAAATTCTCACCACCGAGAACCCATTACCGCCTCACCAGTAAAGCACGCCAAGTGATGGAGCAATATGAGTGGCCTGGTAATGTGCGCGAATTAAAAAATCGTATCCATCGCGCGGTGATCATGGCCAATAGTGAACACCTAAGCGAAATCGATCTGGGCCTAACATCGAGTAAATGCCCAACAACCAATCAAGATGTTATCGATCTAGCTCAGCATCGTACCGATATCGATACCGAGTTATTGCTCGATGCCATTAAACGCAACAATCACAATATTTCAGCGGCAGCGCGAGAACTCAATATTTCCCGCACAACTTTTTATCGGCTCATCAAAAAGTGCAAGATAAAACTCTGACGCTCAACTACAACATCCGTCAGACTGAGGAGTCTTACTATGTTTAAACCATCACTGAAAGTCATTCCCCTCGTGCTGAGCACTCTGCTGCTTGTCGCCTGTCAAAAAGAGACCCCGCCTCAACCAGATGAGCTCACCATGCTTAAGCAAGAGCTAGGGCAACTCAAACAGGATATTCGCATGATGGCAAGTAAAGTGAACGATATTCACCGTGTTGCCATGGCATCGACCACGCCTCAATATAAAACCTTGCCGACTCAAGATAATATTGATGACAATGGTCAGCTACCAACACTGGGCGATGATGATGCAAAAATGGCGATTATTGAATTTTCAGACTACCAATGTCCTTACTGCAAACGTTATATTGATCAAACGTTTCCCCTCCTAAAAACTCAATATATCGACACCGGAAAGCTGAAATATATCGCACGTGATTTTCCGCTAAATTTTCATCCTAAAGCCAAAGGAGCCGCGATGACCGCCAACTGTAGTTTGCAACAAAATGCCTATTGGCCGATGCGTGACTTGCTGTTTAATAACATCCGATCGCTAGGTGACAAACTCTATCAAGACAGTGCCAGCGAATTATCGCTCGACATTAAACAATTTACCGAGTGTCTATCGGCACCGGGCACGTTAACGAAAATAGAGCAAGATGTCGCCTACGGCTCATCATTAGGCATTCGTGGCACACCCAGTTTCTTAGTCGGTAATATAGAGAATAACCGCATCATCAATCCTAAATTAATTGTGGGAGCACAAAACTATCAGACCTTTAATACGATTATTGAAGCGCTACAGTCACCAAGCAGTGACCAGTGAAGAAATTAATCCTTATCATAAAAGCCCCCAAAATGCAGCCCCGACACCATCTGCAACCCAGGCGGCCATGGGTCAGGCGCTGTTACAATCGTTGTTAACTAAAGCGAACAGCTAGACCCGCTACCATTCAATAAAAACCACTATATAACAAAAGCGTAAATACTACCCTGTCACATCCTCTTCTCGCTAGCCTCTTAGTGTTACTGAAAAGTAACACTTTCATCGAACCTCATCGTCCCCAAAAAAATAAAGCAGCTTATTATCAAAAGCTTACCTTATGGCCTGATGCTTGCTTTAGATAAAGCACTGCGTTGTTCAGCCAAGCACTTAGGCTCTGTCGCTGCGCTGGCACGATAAAGTGTGCCCAAGATAGCAGTCACGAATATCAACGCTATGCATCAACACGATAGCCGGTATATGGCTCATGAAACGCATTAAGTAAGCACGCTCGTTTTATCCATATTCACTGATATGAAGGTAAATATTATGAAACGTTTTAAATGTAATCGACTTATCAAGGCGCTCGGTATCTGCTTAGTCAGCAGCACCATCTTATATGGCGCTGCCCACACAGCTGCCAACGCATCCTTTTTTCCACAACAGATGAATGCGGCCTGTATGGCCGAACAAGCTGGATTTGGGCTCAATTGTACTGCTAACGACGTTAGGGTCAGTAAAGTGGATAACATCACTAATATTGATAACCCTGGCGAAGCTGTACAATGTGTGCTCGGTGAAGAAGTCACCTTCCTTGCCGATGTCACCATTACCACAACGGCCAATGAAAGGTATGACTATTCCGTTTATCTTCCAGAAGGTAATTGGAGCGCACAAGATAGCAACCCAAATAACGAATGTTCTATCTTACTGGGTCGTACCGATGGTCCCGGCGTTGACCTTGAGGAAGGGTTAGATAGCTGCGCCGATATCAGTAAGGCACGTGGCTTCTCGCCCACTCACTTATATGAACAGGAGGAGATCACCCTATTTTGTCGTGATGACGATAACTCAGGCAAAGCCGAGTTTAATTATTGTGCCGCTTGGCATAATAAAACGGGCGCCGATTGTAGTGAAAATGATCCAGCCGCACCTGGTACACCTTCTAAGTGTCGCTGTGATGCATTCGATATTGATGTCTTTATTCGCCCCAATCCTCCTCAAGTGATAAAAACCCTTGTCGGTACCAATACCCATACCGAACCGGGCGGCCTCTATACCTTTACGGTTAATTTCACTAATCCAAATGCACAAACATCCATTTTTATCACCTCGCTCAGCGATGAAATAGATACTGCTGCCGATGGCAGTTATGAAACCTCTATCGATTTATGGGGAGCAACTGTGCCAGTCGGCGCAGCTGATGGTATTTATCTCACAAACACTAACTGTGCGCAGCCCGCCGATATCGGTAATGGCCCCGGTGAGGTCTTACCCAGTGCATCCTACAGCTGTCAATTCAGTGTACATATCGTTGACTCTGATCTACCCGACGATCAACAACCAGAATTGTATAATGACTTAGTCAAACTGGCCTTAATTGACCGTAATGGCGATCCAGTTGTTGATGGTAATTCTTGCGCAGCCGTCAGTGGTATCGATGGCGAACACTGTAGTGACACGCGGCAGGTTAACGTAACTAACTTACCACCAAGCATCACGGTCTTGAAAACAGCGAGCCCAGATCAAGTACCAGAGTCGGGCGGCAATGTCACTTATACCGTGGATGTCACTAATACCTCTGATGCTTGGGATTCTCCATTATTGCTTAGCTCACTAATGGATAATAAATTTGGTAATTTAGATGGCCAAGGTGACTGTGCTATTAACGGCTATATCGCACAAGGCGGCACTTATAGTTGTAGCTTTAGTCAATTTATCAGTGGCAGCCAAGCGGGCTCACACACCAATATTGTGACCGCTAAAGCTCTCGACAATGAAAATGATCAAGCCAGCAATGCGGATTCAGAAACCGTGGTCATTAACGATGTTCCTTCGATGATCGATCTCCAAAAAACCGCAGATCCTATCGAAGTACTCGAAACGGGTGACGATCCGAGTGTCTCACGTTCGGTTGACTACACTTTCCTATTCAGTGTGGATGCGGCTGGTGTCGATACTGTGACCTTTAGCAGTTTAACCGATGACATGTTTGGTAATATTACCGCTGAATGTATGGTTGATACCGTCGATGGCGCACCTATTGCACCTACGCCACTCAATGGCTTTATGCTCGACCCTAACCATAATGCAAGTTGTACCATTGCGAAATCGCTCACCGGTAATGCAAGCGATGTGCATGTCAATGTGGCAACAATTAATGGTGTCGATGACGATGGTCAAGCCGTATCAGATTTCGACGATGCGACAGTGACCTTCTTACCAAGCCAACCAGCTACCGATATGAAGTTCGCTGCCAGTCTACTCGTGGTATTAGAGCTACATAATGCGGGCATTGAAAATGTGAACCTAACATTGATGACAGTCGGTGGGGCTAACGTATTTACAGAAGATGATACGGCCAGCTTCATGTTAATCAATGACGGCGGAATGCACGACAGCATAAGCTACCCAGCTTGCAATGAGGGGCAAGAGCTGACTTATAATGGTTCGCCCAATGATACCTATAGTTGTGCCTTTACTATCGAGTTAAAACCAGGATTAGAAAATACCGATCCGATTACTTTCCTCGATGACGTTATCGTCAGTGTTGCTGATGATGAAGGTAATGTTTCAACCAATGATGTGGCTATTGAAGTGAACACTATCGAATAACCCTGCCATTACCTACCATGACTGAAGTAGCCGAGGCCTTGCCTCGTGCTACTTCTGCTATCAGGGCATCTCTATTTTTTACCCTGACCTTTATTTCCACCATTACCACCCGAACTGCTTAATGAAAGTATCACTCTAGCCGTTGCCGTGGTGTCACCATCAGAAATGGTATAGCTAAAGCTATCGCTACTCTTAAAACTCTTTGCTGGTACATAGCGAACTTGGCCAGCGGAGGTTATCTCAACACTCCCTTTAGCCCCTTGAGTCACAGAGACTATTACCAGTTCATTTTCTGCGTCACTATCATTGGCCAACACATCGATAAGCACCGCATTTTTCGATGTCATGCTGACCTTATCATCGACAGCGATGGGGGCCGAATTCGCTACTGGCTTGACGGTATACTGGGTGCTATAACTTGCAACGTAACGACCGTCTTGGCTATTACTCGCAGTCAGTAACACCTCATAAGCGCCTGACTCACTGTTAAGATCTGAGGTCACTACAATATTAGCTTGGCTGGTTTGTCCCGGGGCTAAAAGTAACTGGTTCTGACTACTGTGCCACCCTGATGACAATTGGGCTGACAGGTCAAACGAACTACTGTCGCAAGCTTCGGTATCTTTATTGGTCACGCTAATGCCATAGCTTACCTGTGTCCCTGCTACGACCTCAGTGTCATTAGCACTGATCAGCGTCAGGATAGGGGCTGCACGCTCACATACCGCCACTGGAGAAGCTACCGTATAGGTCGCGCTGTCTGTCACACGATAAAGCGGTTCATCGACATGTTGGGCGCTAATGTCAAAATCATAAATACCGGCACTCGCCTCTGGCAGTGAAGTAACATAGATACTCACATCGCGCTGCTCACCGGGCGACAAACTGATCCTCTGATGATTGGCGGTCCACCCCGTTGGAACATTGGCCGCTATCTCATAATCACTTGCGCTACACGCATTATTGTCTCGATTGATAAGCGTCCCCCGATACACGACTTGAGTTCCTGCCATTAATGGTTCACTACTATCGAGCGTTAAGATAAAACTCGGCGCGGCTAACACACAGGCCAATTCTGGCTCTTCAACCACATAACTTACCTTAGATACCTGACTATATTGAGTGTTAGCGACATTTGTGGCACTAATAGCAATATCATAAAATCCTTCACTTGCTGATGTTGCAGAAGTCACACTGACAGAAGTTGCAGCGCTTTCACCTGGCGCGAGATACAAGCTTTGATCTTGCGATAACCAACCGCTAGGTACATTGGCACTAATAGCAAAGCTGGCATCGCCACAGCCGACACTATCATTATTTGTGATATTCACTCGATAATCGACCTTACTACCTGCCTCAACCCATGGACTTTCATTGGGGGTGATACTGAGGCTCGGAGCCGATTGAATACAACTTTGCCCAGCGTAACTCACGTTAACTGACACACCGCTTTTATCCGCCCATTCCGTAGTGATCGTCACTCCGGCAGCCGCATCGGTATAACTTTGCCCCACGATTAAGGCAGCATCATCGAGATCCCTCAATCCACTTTTAGGTGTCATGTCCAGCAACAAGCTACTTTCAATATCCTCATCGCTTTGATTCAAATGCAGTAGCACACCTTGCGTCACAGCTTTACCGGCGAGGAAACTATCAAAACCCGTACCTTGACGATATTCTAAGTAATACCATAAGGGCTCACCTGTTTGCGCGTCGCTGCCACGGCGAACTTTGAGCCCCTTTGCTTGACCGTCGAGCGCACTGCCATAAGGCGATAATAGATAATTGCCATCATCATCGGCACTGATTACATCGCCCTGCTCCGGCGTTAACCACCCTAAACGTTCTTTGTTAAATAGATTAAAGTGTCCCTCAGATTTGCCCATGATATCCAGCGTGTCACCATAAGTGATCGCGACACAAGCATCGCTCAGATAACCATCGCCACAACTAAGCTCCTTAGCATGCTTTAAGCCCAAGTTGTGCCCTAGCTCATGGCCGATAGTGAGCAGGTTCAATTCGCCATTAATCCAAGCACGAGAAGGATTCCCCCCAAGTGTACCTTGACCTCGCCAACCGCAACTGCTGTTTTGAGGAAGCAGATAGACCAAACGTTGATATTGACTTAAATCAATACCATCATCAGTAGCCAATTGTTGCGCATAACGGTCCATGCCAAAGTAGTCACAATTGGTGTCTAGCGGTAAGGTGTAATACCCCCTCACATCACCGCTAAGCCATGTCTGACCATAAGAGGCTTCTTGGTAATAATCATTGACTCGACCAAATACCATCTGTTGAACATCTTCTTTGCTCCAGGGCTGTAAATTAGGGCTATCTTGAAAATTCAACATCAGCACCAGTACTTTCTGCTCACCCAAGGTGTTATTGACGCTCGTGCTTTTGCTGAGGGGCTCGTCGGTATTACTGACGTCCTCTGTGGCTGCCAGTGTAAAAATACTCTCTTGACTATCATCTAACACTAACGTGCCGAGTTGATCTGACTCTGACTGATGATTAAATAACCAGCCATCTGCTTTAACAGTCATACCCGATTGTAATTGCGTAGTATCAATGCTCTGCGGCAGGTGTAATTGAATACGCCCTGTTTTGGTCATTAATTCGTAGCGTAGACGGTGTGAAGCACTATCAGCATAATCCTGATATACGATGAATAACTGCCCCTGCAATTGCTTTTTTTGCGCTAACAGGCTTAATACGTCATCTGGCATCGCCGCTCGTTTACTCATAGGTACAGTGCTACGTACCGCAGCCATGGGATCCAACTTTAGTAACGCTTGCTGTGCTAATTGACGCTGCGCGGCCAGTGCTTTAATTGAGTTGAGTGTGCGACGTTTTTCTACTTTTGAGTCGCGACCATAGTGATCCATCAAACGGGTTAACTTAAGGGTCTGTTGCTCAACTTGCCGCTGATGTAAGAAGCGTTGTGCATTACCGACAGTGACATCTATATTATAGTTATCGGCTTCACGAGGAACCGCCATGGCCACATCGATAACCAATGTAGACGTTAAGAGCAGTAGAGACAGGGTTAATGCCAGATTTCGGCGACATGACACAGCAAACAATGTATGCATCATGGTCAAAGTAGTGATATTCAATTACATTCCCTAAAAACAAAATAAAACTAATCCAACACCGAAAATAAACGGGGCAGATGAGTTAAATGGTGAGATCGAGTTTACTCACACCATCATAGGGGCAACCCTTGATATATACTGGCGTTGAGAGCAAAACAGCCGGCATACTAGCAAAGCGAGTGGTGATATTTCAACCAAATAAAGATGTTTTTTTGAACTAACAAATATACTTTTTATGAATTAGTATCGGAATCAAAGTCAAAGCAAAAAATAAAATAATCTGTTGTCACGAAATAGCCATACGATAGGCAAAGCCCGGTGGCAACAATAACAAAACAACCTGCTATAGGTGATAACCCAAAATACGTTGCCGCAACATTCAAGGGCGATGACATCATCTCGATAAGGCGAGGCAACATCATCAGTATTGCCGTATGAGCCGTTAGTCACATGAGGTGCTCACCAAGCCGTCATATGCCGCGAAACATTGTAATCCTGACAGCGCCTTGGCGAGGTGACACCCGCTGACAATAGGGTTTTACAGCCAGTGTGATAAACAAACGGTAGATAAAGCAGATGGGATCGGTATGGCTTGATATTAGCGGCGACGAAAGGCTTTAAGCACCCAGTACATTGGCTTAAGATCCTTGCCACCTTTATAACGAAATGGCCATAAAAGTTGGCCTAGCCATTGCCAAGGCGACAGACGTTTTTGCGCATAACGCCAGCACGTTTCGCCGCCGCATTGCCGGTAATAGGCTAGTGCCGGATCAATCAGCTGATGATCGGCGCCTAAATAACGATACAGACTATGGATATACACAAGTAGATCACGTACCTGCTGGCGCGCCATATTTTTATCTTGCTGGTTGGCTTCAAAATCGATAAAGGTGATCTGGCCATCTTGCCAACATATATCACGCAGTGCTGGGCGCCCATGGGCAAAACCGGCTTGATGCAATTGGGCTAAACCTTTAGCACTGTCTTTTAAAATCTGTAACTTTTGTTGTGGGTCATCACTATCGGCCAACAGACCGTTGACAGGCATACCGGCATCGGCGACCACGAAATAATCATCGCCAAAGCTGACCAATTCTGGCACTGGTGCGCCTTTCGCAGCTAAGCTTTGCAGTGCGCTAATTTCAAGTTGAAACGACTGTAACGGTTGTGATTTTAACCATCGCATGGCGCCAGTTAACCGCTCAGGTTGCTTCAACCAGTAAGTCTGGCCTTCAAAATTGAAACTGACCACCCGCTTACCCTTATTGTCGGCTAACACTTTATCGATAACAGCTTGTATAGCAGGTTTAGTCACACGTTGAACTCCGATTAGGCTGAGGGGGGATTATGGGCAGTCGATTAGAGAAAATCAATATATCGCCGTTTAGCTGCTGTAACTATAGGCAATGGGGACAAGATAACAGATGAGAAATAAAGCAAGCGCGCCTGTATAAGCGCGCCTGTGGCAAATTAAGCCTCGTCGGTCCACGGCTCAGCTTTATTGGCTAATAATACCGGGATCCCATCATCTATTGCATAAGCGAGACGATCAGCTTTACAGATAAGCTGCTGTTTAGCTTTATTATATTCAAGTTTGCCTTTACAAACTGGGCAGGCCACTATCTCTAAAAGTTTCTTATCAAACGCCATTTGAATTTCCTTGTTGTACTGATTTACGCTGTTGTAACTGAGCTATCAACTGCTGTTCAAACTGTGAAGCTATCTTGGCATCTACCGGCAGATACCACCAGTTTTGCTTTGCAAATTCGCGACATTTAACCGCATCTTTCTCTGTCATCAAGACCTGTGCACCACAGGCAATGGCATCGATATCGGCTAAGGTCAACGGGTGGTGATCATCAAATGCATGTTGCTTTTGCGTCGTGATCCCCAGCTGGTTTAGAGTATTAAAAAAACGCTGAGGATTGCCAATGCCAGCAATGGCGACCGCCTGTGGTTCAACACTAAATACCGCTGCCGATAAGCCATCACCCTGTGGGGGCTTAACTGGTTGCCACTGAGCTGCATGCAGTTGCATTAACCATTCACCCTCTTGGCACTCATCACCATTAACTAAAGTAAAATCAACCGCCTGCTGACGCCAGCGCCCTTCTCGCAACGGGCCAGCGGGTAACAGATAGCCATTACCGAAACGGCGCTCGCCATCGAGGATCAGCAGTTCAATGTCTCGGGCCAGCGCATAGTGCTGTAGGCCATCATCGGAGATGATGATATCAACATCATGTGCTTGTAGCAGGGCATGACAGGCTTCAACTCGCTTGGCTCCAATTACCATAGGTACTTGGGTTCGCGCCACTATCATCGCGGGCTCGTCACCAACTTCTCGGGCGGGCATGCCCGGTAATACCGACTTAACGCCGCTAAAGTCCACGCCGTAACCACGACTCACCACACCGGGACGATAGCCGTGACGCCGTAGCAGCTCAATTAAATAGATAACGGTAGGCGTTTTGCCACTGCCACCGACGGTGATATTGCCCACTACGATAACCGGTACTGGCATCTGAGTCGCTGACTTGATGCCAACTCGAAACAACAGCCGCCGAGTGGCCGTCACCAGATAAAACAACCCACAAAGTGGCAGCAAGGCTAAGGCAAGCAGTCGATAACCCACACTTGCCTTGGCGTACCAGAGACGATTAACAAAACCTTGCATTGACTTAGCTACTAAATTGCATTTGGTACAGGTTGTAATAGATGCCTTGTTTTTCCAGTAGCTCCGCATGTGAGCCACGCTCAACCACGCGGCCTTGATCTATGACCAAGATTTGGTCGGCATTCTCAATTGTCGATAATCGATGGGCTATCACAATCGAGGTGCGATTCTGCCTTAGATTATCTAAGCCCCCCTGAATCGCTTTTTCCGACTCGGTATCTAACGCCGAGGTGGCTTCATCTAAGATCAATAACGGCGCATCACGTAATATGGCTCGGGCAATGGCGATACGTTGACGTTGACCCCCCGATAACATCACCCCATTTTCACCCACTTGAGTGTAAATACCCTCAGGCAGATCGGCGATAAACTCATACGCATTGGCCAATTTAGCCGCTTCGATGATTTTTTCTTCGGTCACTTCACCCGGATAGGCATAGGCGATGTTGGCTGCTATGGTGTCATTGATCAAGGTCACTTGTTGTGACACGAGCGCCACTTGGTTGCGCAATGACGCCAACTTGTAGTCTCGTAAGCTAATATCGTCCAGAGTGATATCGCCCGACTCTAGATCGGAATAGAAACGGGTGATCAAACTAGCAATAGTGGATTTACCCGATCCCGAACGGCCAACCAAGGCCAAAGTTTCGCCAGGGTTAACACTAAAATCCACGCCATTAAGCGCCAAGTTTTCTTGGTTATTATAACGAAAACAGACGTTATCAAAGCGTAAACGGCCTTCGACGCGATCGGTTTCATAGGTACCAGTGTCGACTTCCGCTGGCGTATCTAAAATTTCAAAAATGGTGCTACAAGCAGCAATACCACGCTGAAACTCGGCGTTCACGCGAGTTAAGCTCTTAATCGGTTGTAGCATCGCCATCATGGCGGCCAATATGGTGGCAAACGTACCCGCGGTAAGGTCGGCCTTCATACTGTCAAGGCTTGACGCATAGAGCACAAATGCCAATGCAAATGAACCTATTACCATCACCAAAGGTTGGCTAATCGCTTGCGCTAGGGCCAGCTTCATGGTGCGTGAGCGGTTTTCGTTATTCACCTGAGCAAAACGTGCAGATTCCGTTTTTTGTCCACCGAAGACCAGCACGTTTTTATGACCTTTGATCATCTGTTCGGTCACAGAGGTAACGCCTCCCATGGCCGTTTGGATCTGCTTAGATACCTTACGAAACTTACGGCTGACGACAGTGATCACAACGCCAATCAAGGGGCCGACAATCAGAATACACAGGGATAATTTCCACGAGTTATAAAACATCACCCCAAGCATACCGATAACCGTAATACCGTCACGCACTATGGTGATCAGCGCACTGCCTGAAGCTCTGGCGATCTGCTCGGTATCATAGGTGACTCTGGAGATCAGATTGCCACTGCTTTCAGAATCGATATAGCCCACAGGCAGCTTAAGATAATGTTCGAACACCTGCTGGCGCATATCCATTATCATGCGCGCACTAATATAAGAGATGCCATAAGTGGATAAGAAGTTCGCTAATCCCCGCAGGGTAAATAAGCCAACCACCACAAAGGGAGCTATTTTTAGCACATCATTATCGGAATTAAAGCCACCACTTAAGCCCATATCAACGCCGTTGACTATGCTTGGTGTGCTTGGCACATTGCTAGCAAATCCTTGATCGATAAACGGGGTGATCGAATAGATAAACGTTGCGTCTACAAGGCCGTATAACACTAGGCCAACGATAGACAAAAATAGCACCCCTTTAAGGGGGACAAGATAAGTCAGCAACCTGAAAAAAACAGTGCTCACTTCACTTTTAGAAGAGTTTGTCATTCACGATTCTATATGTTGGTGCAAAGAAACACATTCTACTCTGTATTGAGCATCTGACCAAATTCAAACGTTCTATTATACCAAAACGGTGCAAAATCATACCGATAGCCTTTTATTTTCACATCATCTTGGTCAAAAATCACGCTGAGCTGGCCGTTATGTCCCACAGCGTATTGCTCAACCTCGGCCATTTGATAGCGCTCAATCACTTTTACTTTAGGAAATCCATAACGATTATTCAGGCCCGCCGCATACAGCACAACGGCGGGTGATACGGCTCGGATAAACGCCTCGCTCGACGAGGTGTTACTGCCATGATGAGGGGCGACTAAGATACTGCTGCGCAGTCCGCCATGAAACCTGCCGCTCGCTGGGTCCTTAGATGCATCATCAAAGCCGTTGCCGTTATTAACGTCATGTTTAACACTATTAGTAACATCATCACTCACACCATCGCCGCGCGATGCCGTGCCTTGGCTGATATCCGCCATAAGCAAGCCCTGCCTCTTGGCTCGTTCAATTAATTGCTGCTCGGCTTCAACTTCAATATCGCCAGGTAACAATACTTGATGTCTATCGTCACCAATACGCACGATACAGGAGCCATTGTTGCCTTGCTGGGGTTGCTGTGGTCCAAGCAGCGTAATCACCAGCCCTTGCCAATGCCAACGTTGAGGACGACAAGCAATCGCACCAGGATGATCAAGATCAGTTACCACCTGAGTGTGCGCATACATGGATATCAGCACATCGGCACCACCGGCATGATCGTTATCGCCGTGGCTCAGAAACAGAAAATCCACCTCCGTTATCCCCTGCCGTTGCAGAAAAGGAATAACCGTGTATTTAGCGTAACTAAATTGACTGCCAAAGGCGGCGCCAGTGTCATACACCACTGCGCGGCCCTGTTTAATCACCACCGCACTTAAGCCTTGGCCCACATCGAGTAAATGCAGCGCCCATCGCTTGTCATATTGAGCCAACCGGGGAGTGAGCAGCAATAATAAACTGGGCAATAATAAGATACCCACCACAATCACTGCACTTACCGAAAGCTTGGCATCGATGACGCGAGCCACCTTAGTGGTTGAATTATCCCAAGCCGAACCATCAGATTCAGCTCTCTTTAAGGGCACCGGATGTACGCGGCCATTTAAAAAAGCGTGCATTGTTAGCGCAGGAATGATGCTTGCATATAACAGCTGCAGCAAAAACACCCCTAATAAGGCAAATATCAGTGCTACCGCGACATTAGCTGGCAAGGCTACCCAGTTTAGAGGCAATGAGCCTAACAGAGAGAAACTCGCCGTAAGTGGCATGATGGCACTATCTAACAAGCTGAGCAGTGGCGCCATGCTCAAGCTGCTTAAACCTATGCTGCTTAGTATAAGGTCGGCCAAGCCCCACATCAGCATCACAGCAAAGGTTAAGGGGATCACCACCACACTAAACCAAGGCACAAACACTAAGTTAAAGATCAATGAATAGGGTGCAATACCGCCAAACAGCAAGCCTTGCAATAGGCCAAGCAACAGACTTAGACGCCACTGAATTGACCAGAGTTGAGCCAGCTTTTGCCAAAGCCCTTGCCTATAACCTCGCCAGCTACCCGTTTCATGCTCATCAATGCGACTCCCCCTCTTCTGCTGACGGTGAGCAAACCACAAAATAATCGCCAGCGCGCCAAAAGAGAGCCAAAATCCGGCGCTCATAATGCTTAAAGGATCGAGTACTAATACAATAAACAGCGCCCACAACAAACGCTCAAACGGGGCAGAAAAACGGCGCAGCATTCCTAGCGCTATCACTAACAGCAGCATAGTTAAGGCGCGCTGGGTCGGTAGGGCAAATCCCGCCAAATAGGCGTAAAAGCTGCACATTACCAAAGCGATGATGCCTGCTAAATGCCAATTAGTCATTGAGGACGCAAGGCGCCAACGATTGAGCGCATAACGCGCGAGCCCCACACACCACAGCGCCAGCACAGACAGATGCAAGCCTGAAATAGAAATAAGGTGCCCGGTACCGCTTTGGCGCAGCCCTTGCCAGTGCGCTTCACTTACCTGCTGTTTATCCCCGAGCATCAAGGCTAACATCAAGTCACCATTGGCTAAATGGCTCACCTGCTGACGCAGTCGCTCAATCAACTTAAAGCGTAAACCACTGGCACTGCGTAATTGCTGCGCCGCAACCACCTTACCTTTACCTATAATATGATGACCAAGGTAATAACGCTGGCGGTTAAAGCCCCCTTGATTCAGTGGGCTAGAAATCGACTTAGGCTTGAGGGTAAGTAACCACTCCTCGCCTAGGCTTACAGGGTCGGAGACTTGCCACTCTAAACGCATAAATTTATTAAAAAAGAGATAAGAATTATCGTCTAACACGCGAATATCGACACTTATCTGGTCGCTGTTTCGCTGAACTAGTGATATGATTTCCGCCCTCACTGAGATCGTGGCATCATCATTACTCGTTTCCAACGCTAATAACTGATGGCTAAACAAACTTACCCAAGCGAGTGCAAACACACCGCCTGCCAAGAGTTTTGACCAGCGAATGATAATAAGAGCGGCCGCTACACAGCACCAAGCTTGGGTTGTTGTCAGTAGAGAGGGCCAGAGAAGTGCCGTGATGACAGTGGCACAGTAACCGAACATAAATGGATTCATATTGAATCATTTAAGACTGCAAACCTAAGCTATGCCAAAAAAAATCATCGAAAGATTTATGCCAAAACCAGAAACACTGCGAAATCATAAACACTTGCAGATGTTTGGGAAGTTGTTGCATAAACCCAATTTATGGGCGCTTAATCGTCGCTCGGCGCCAATGGCATTTGCCATAGGTCTGTTTGTCGCGTGGATCCCTATGCCGTTTCAAATGGTATTCGCGGCGGCGTTAGCCATCATATTTAATTGTAATCTGCCCATCGCCGTAGCCTTAGTCTGGGTGACAAACCCCGTTACCATGCCCTTTATGTTTTACGCCGCCTATCTTTTTGGTGCCAAATTACTCAGCCATCCGCCACAAGAGTTTACCTTTCAAGCCAGCTGGCAATGGATTGAAGCCTCACTTTCAACCATAGGCCCGCCCTTTCTGCTGGGATGCTTGGCATTTGCGATCATTTTTGCCACCGTAGGGTACTTTGTGGTTCACAACTTGTGGAAATACTCGATTTTATTCAAGTGGAAGCGAAAGAAACGACAGTATTGAGCGATAAGCGATAAAAGCATGGTACTAAGCACCAGCAAAAAATAAGGCATTGGCACTTAATTGCACCAATGCCTTTGTTTTATCTCTACATGTTGACCTTAAACTCAACGCCCAGCAAGAGCCTGCGCTGGGTGAATACGACTGGCTTTCCACGCGGGATACAGGGTCGAAATAAGGCTCATCACCAAGGCTAAAGCGATCACCATTGCCACGTCTGACCAATACAGCTGCGAGGGTAAAAAATCAATAAAATAGATATCGGCTGACAGCAGTTGTATGCCTAAGAGTTGCTCAATGCTGCTGGCAATCATGCTTAAATTCAGTGCGATAGTGACGCCTAGCCCCCCACCAATGAGGCAGCCAAGCATGCCATTTAACGCCCCTTGCACAATAAATATCCCCATTACCGTGGCTTTAGCCATACCCATGGTCAGCAAAATGGCAATTTCAGACTGTTTATCGCGCACCGCCATCACCAAGGTCGAGACGATATTAAAACAGGCCACCGCGATCACTAAGGCAAGCACTAAATACATTATAGCTCTAACCAACTGAATATCTTGATAAAGATGCCCTTGGGTTCGGGTCCAGTCGGAAAGGTACATATATTGTTGCTGGCTATAACCAAGGTTGCGGATCAAACTAGGCGCGGCAAATACGTCATCCACTTTAATGCGCACGCCACTCACCCCGTCAGCAAGCCCTAAAATGGTCGCACCATATTGCAGCGGTATATAGGCGGTGGTTAGATCTAATTCGCCGCCTATTTCAAAAATGCCCGACACCACAAATCGATGGCTTTTAGCCGCGCCAATGCGTTTAGTCTCATTTGATTTCGCACTCAAATTAGGGGTGTAAAGGCTTAAACTATCACCGACTTGCAGCGATAAACTGTCGGCAAGCCCGCGGCCCAGCACAATATTATTACCCGTTTGTTGCAGTGACTGCCAACTTTGTGGGCTCATATAGTGGGCAATATTAGACACCTTGGACTCAAGGCTCGGCTCGATACCGATAACGGTGAGCCCTTGGAATCCGCCCGGCTTTTGGATTAAACCTTGTAAACGCACAAAAGGCGCAGTGGCAACTATCCCGGCGATTTGCTGCGCATCTTTGGCTATTTGTGGCCAATCACGAATAGGCTCATTGACTCCGGTCAGCTCACCATGGGGCACGACGCCCAGCAGGCGTTGTTCTAATTCACGTTCAAAGCCATTCATTGCCGACAACACAATGATCAATACCGCCACCCCTAAGGCGATGCCAGCTGTTGAGGCAAAAGAGATAAAACTGATAAACCGATTCGATTGACGCGCACGGTAAAACCGCCAACCAACCCACAAGGAGAGCATCTGACTCATGAGTTCTCCACACTTAATGGCTGACTTTGCTCATAAAGTAAGCCATCTTGCATTTGCAATTGCCTGTCCATACGTTCAGCCAGTTTAGGATCGTGAGTCACCACCACAAATGCGGTACCAAACTGGCTACCCAGCTCGCGTATAAGTTGGTAGACAGCCTCTCCGCTGGCCGCATCTAGGTTACCCGTGGGCTCATCGGCTAATACTAATTTGGGTTGATTAATCAAGGCGCGTGCGATGGCGGTGCGTTGCCGCTCACCACCTGACATTTCGCTGGGAGTGTGTTGCAATCGATGACTTAAGCCGACTCGTTCCAGCAATGCCTTAGCTTGCTGCTCGACCTCTTGACGGGGTCGTCCCTGAATCAGTCCCGGCATCGCCACGTTCTCTAACGCGGTAAACTCAGGCAGCAGATGATGAAACTGATAGATAAAACCTAAATCTTGATTACGCACCTTAGCTTGGCGCGCCGCCGAAAGCCGATATAAATCTTCGCCAAGCAGGGTCACTGTACCGCTACTGGGTTGATCTAACGTGCCCATGATATGCAGCAAGGTACTCTTGCCCGAGCCCGATGTGCCCACAATGGCGAGCTGCTCACCGCGATACACATCGAGATTAACACCTTGCAGCACTTGGGTGTCAATACTGCCTTCATGGTAGCGTTTACTAACATTGTTAACTTGTAACAATAAGCTCTTGTCTTGCTGTTGTGTCATATTACTATTCATACCTTAATGCGCTAGCGGGTTGAACATTGGCCGCGCGTAATGCTGGATAAACCGTGGCTAAAAAGGTGATTAACAAGGTGCCAATCACAATCGCACTCAACTGCGATAGGGCTAACTGCACTGGCAACGACTGCCCTGCCCCTAAGATGGAGATGCCTAAACTCGACATAATGCTATTAAGGTTGAGGGTGATAAGTACCCCCAATAATACCCCGCCCACTAAGCCTAATATCGCATTGAGCGAGCCTTGGATCATAAAAATGCCCATCACGCTGGCGGTGGGTAACCCTTGGGTTTTTAGCACGGCTACATCGGTGGTTTTATCAACCACCATCATCACTAAAGCCGACACGATATTAAACGCCGCGACCGCGATGATAAGGCTAAGCATTAACGACATCATATTTTTTTCCATCTTCACCGCCGAAAACAGGTGGCCATAATTATCGCGCCAATCTGAGGTGGTGACGCTAACCCCCTCCTCGGCAAAAGCGGCCACCACTTGAGGTTGAAGAGTCGAAGCGTTAAACGGGTCACGCAGATATAACCTTAACTGTTTGATCTCTCCAGCTTGTTGACGCATCACGCGCTGGGCATCGTCATGGTGTACATAGGCCAAATTAGCATCGACTTGCGAGCCCATCTCAAACACACCCGCCACGTAAAAATGACGTTGGCTTGGCACAGGTCCTAAGGGAGAATAGACCACGCCATCACCACTGAGCACCCTGACTTTATCACCTGGAGAAACGTTTAAACGGCGAGCCAATTCGGCGCCCAGCACGATTTGGTAATCGCCTGGCGTTAATACCGCTAATGAACGATGAAAACGGGGGTTCATCAGGGCCACGTTTTGTTGTTCTATTTCGGGGTAGATGCCATAGATTTGCACCGCGCTGATGTTGCTCGGCGACTGCAACATCGCCTGAGTCGAGATACTGGGGCTCACCGCGACCACATCATCCAGTTGCATGAGCTTAGCCGCAGCCTGTTGCCACTGCGCCATATCCTGTTCGCTATACACGGTTAACTGCGGCACTGCGCCTAAAATACGCTGTTTTAATTGACCTTCGAGGCCGTTCATCACAGAGCTGACAATGATCAGCGCTGCCACACCAAGTACAATGCCTGACACGGCAAAAAGGGTAATAAAGGAGGCGAAGGAGTTGGCTTTGCGTGCACGCCAATATCGGTAACCTATGGTCCAAGATAACGCTAAATTCATGTTTCGCTGGGTCTCTTTGCTCAGGAGCCTTGATAAATCATTGAGATGCGCACGATAATAGGGGTAATAGCACTATAAAAACAAGAGGCAATCCTGTGAACACCGACTCAAACTCTTTTTTTAGCGTCAAGCACAGGTTTTCGGTATACCTGTCGGCGTGGCCAGAGGATCAGCCTCTTCCCTCTGAGAGCCAGCTCAAAGCGATGTTGCCCCTAGGGCTGCAACTTATCAGCGAAGTAAAAGCCATGGAAGCGGGCTGTTTATTACAGCTGAGAAATCTCGATGACGACGCCCGTACCGTGGTCGAATACTTAAAGCTGCAATCGCGTAAAATCGATTTAGTATTGCAACATGTGCTTGAACAACAAACCTATGAAGGTGATAAATGCCTTGGAGAGTGTTTTGGCGGCAGTGGCATTCGGGTCATCAGTGATCAGCCTTTACTTGTGGGGCGTCAATATAGGGTCACGCTACACATAAAAGAGGCATTGATTTCGATGTTGTGCATGGCGCAATGCACCGCTTGCGCCCCCATTGCCGGCAATGATGACCAAGATAACGGCTTTCTCTGTGACTTAAGCTTTAGCCAAATCCTCGATGAAGATATTGAACAATTGGTCAAAGCCAGCCTTAATGTGCAACAAAAACAGTTACAACAACGGAAAAAAGACAATCAAACCGCCCCCTAGTTTTCACTGGCACTAGCGAGACTAAGCCTCTACAATGTCGGGCATCTTTGTCGATTTTTGGCCACTAGTCTCATCCCAATGAATGCTTTTTCAGTCTTAACGCCCCCGAAAGTCAAAGGGGTTAAAACGCCGCAAACACTGAGCCACTTGCATGGCGCCGCTCAGGCCATCACACTCGCCAATATTTGTGATGCCCATGATGGCTTAACCTTAGTGGTCACTCACGATACGCCCAGCGCCTTGCAACTCGACACTGAGCTTCACTATTTACTGGGCGCGAAATCGATACCTGTGTTGCTGTTTCCCGACCGCGAAACCTTGCCTTACGACAGCTTTTCACCCCATCAAGATTTGGTTTCCCAACGCCTAGAAACGCTGTCACGTATACCCAGCGCGAAGAAGAGTGTGGTGATTGTGCCCATTAACACCCTGATGGTGCGATTACCGCCGCAGTCGTTTTTAACTGGTAACGTGCTATTGCTCAATAAAGGCGATACGTATCAGCTGCAACAGGTGCGTCAACAGTTGGTAAACACTGGCTATCAACTGGTCGAACAGGTCTACGAACACGGCGAATTTGCAGTGCGCGGCTCTATTATCGATATCTTCCCTATGGGATCGAACCACCCTTACCGTATCGAACTGTTTGACGACGAAGTGGAGTCAATTCGCCAATTTGACCCAGAGACCCAACGCTCCAGCGGTGAAATTGACGCCATTCGACTATTACCAGCCAAAGAGTTCCCCACCGACGATGCCGCTATCGAAGGGTTTCGTCAGCGCTATCGCCGTCAATTTGAGGTCGTGGTTAAAGAGCCCGAATCGGTTTACCAAATGGTCAGCCGAAAAGTGATGCCCGCAGGCATTGAAAGCTATTTACCGCTCTTTTTCGATGAAACGGCCACGCTGTTTGATTATCTGCCAGAGCATACTCAATTAGTGGGCATTGGTGACTTAGATACCGCCGCCAAGACCCATTTAAATGAGGTCAGCCAGCGCTATGAAAATCGCCGTGTCGATCCTTTAAGGCCACTGCTGCCGCCTAAAGACTTATACCTGTTAACAGAGCAAGTTTTTGAAGCCTTCAAACGTCTGCCCCGCATTTTATGTAAAGGCACTGATTATCAAGGCACCAGTATTGCTGCCAAGGTTGAAGCCTTACCCGATATCGCCTCCAACCATAAATTAAAGCAACCACTATTGGCGCTGCAGCAATATGTGCAATCGGGCATGCCGATACTGTTTTGCGCCGAATCTGAAGGACGCCGAGAAGCCTTACTGGAACTGCTGGCCAAAATAAACATCAAGCCCACGCTGTTTGAGCACTTTTATGAATATGTCAACCAACCCGTTGCCTTTGGCTTGATTGTCTCGCCCTTATCTCAGGGCGCGATTATTAGCGGCAAAAATAATAAACGCTGGGCATTGGTATGCGAAACCGAGCTGTTTGGCCAACGGATTTCACAGCAACGCCGCCGCGATAAACAGCGCCAAATTAGCAGCGATGCACTGATTAAAGATTTAGCCGAACTCAAAGTTGGCCAACCCATAGTGCACTTAGATCATGGTGTGGCCTTGTATCAAGGCCTCGAAACCTTAGATACCGGCGGCTTGGTTGCAGAGTACCTAAAGCTGGAGTATGCGGGTGGCGATAAACTTTATGTGCCTGTGGCGTCACTCAATCTGATTAGCCGCTACAGCGTCGGCCCCGATGATGAGGCTCACCTTAATAAGCTGGGTAACGAAAGCTGGACCAAGGCAAAACGCAAGGCTATCGAAAAAATCCGCGATGTGGCCGCCGAGCTATTAGATGTTTACGCCAGACGCCAAGCTAGACCCGGCACCGCCTGTAAACTCGACAAAGAAGAGTATGCGCAGTTTGCTGGCAGTTTTCCGTTTGAGGAGACCGTCGACCAAGAAACGGCTATCGAAGCGGTACTCAACGATATGTGCTCGCCTATCGCCATGGACCGCTTAGTGTGTGGTGATGTTGGCTTTGGTAAAACCGAAGTGGCCATGCGCGCCGCCTTTGTCGCCGTAAATGACAACAAGCAGGTCGCCATACTGGTGCCTACCACCTTGCTTGCCCAGCAACATTACGAAAACTTTAAAGACAGGTTTGCCGATTGGCCGATTAAAATTGAAGTACTATCGCGCTTTAAAACGGCCAAAGAGCAACAGGCCATTCTCGAGCAACTCAGCAATGGTCAAGTGGATATCGTTATTGGCACCCATAAGTTGCTGCAAACTGACGCGAAATTTGACAATTTAGGCCTGCTCATCATCGATGAAGAGCACCGTTTTGGTGTAAGACAAAAAGAAAAAATCAAAGCTCTTAGGGCTAATATCGATATTCTTACTCTGACCGCTACGCCCATCCCCCGCACCTTGAATATGGCCATGTCGGGCATGCGAGATCTGTCTATTATCGCCACCCCACCAGCTAAGCGCTTAGCAGTAAAAACCTTTGTGCGTGAATACGATGAAGCCACTGTGCGCGAAGCGCTACTGCGTGAGATCTTGCGTGGGGGTCAGGTCTATTTTCTGCATAACAATGTCGAAACGATTGAAAAGCGCGCGCGAGAATTAGAACTCCTGCTGCCAGAGGCCCGGGTGATCACCGCCCATGGTCAGATGCGCGAGCGTGAACTCGAAAAAGTCATGTCTGACTTTTATCACCAAAAATACAACGTGCTAGTGTGCACCACGATTATCGAAACCGGTATCGATGTGCCCAGCGCGAACACCATTGTAATTGAGCGCGCCGATCATTTTGGCTTGGCGCAATTGCATCAACTGCGGGGCCGTGTGGGACGTTCGCACCATCAAGCCTATGCTTATTTGATGACACCGCACCCCAAACGCATGACCAAAGATGCCAGAAAACGGCTTGAAGCCATTGGCGCACTGGAAGATCTCGGCGCAGGCTTTATGCTCGCCACCCAAGACTTAGAGATCCGCGGCGCTGGAGAACTACTGGGCGATGAACAGAGCGGCCACATCTCTAAAATTGGCTTTACCCTCTACATGGAAATGTTAGAAGATGCCGTCAAGTCGCTTAAAGAGGGTAAAGAGCCGTCATTAGAGCAGATGCTTAGAGGCCAATGTGAAGTCGACCTGCGCATACCAGCCCTGCTGCCTGAAGATTATGTGCATGATGTCAATATTCGCTTATCGCTGTATAAGCGTATTGCCAACTGCAGCAATGAAAACGCCCTCGATGAGTTAAAAGTGGAACTGATCGACCGCTTTGGTCTATTACCACAGTCCGCCAAAAACTTACTCGAATTAACCCTTTATAAACATCAAGCCACGGCTCTTGGTATCGCAAAAATCGAGATGCACGCCAAAGGCGGCAGCCTTGAATTTAGAGACGATCATATTGTTGATCCCGGCTTTATCATCGGTCTGCTGCAAAGCCAGCCACAAAATTATCGTATGGATGGACCAAGTAAGTTAAAATTCATCATGCCTACAGAAACCGATAAAGAGCGATTAGCCTTACTTTCATTGCTGATCTCGCAACTGATGCAACACCGCCTTGGAGAACCACGTGCTTAAACAAAGTCTATTATTGGTCACCACACTGCTCACCCTTTCCAGTTCAGTATTGGCCGCCGATGAGCGCTGGTTTGAAGTGGAGATTTACCTATTTGAGCGCCAAGGCACGCCATTTGAAGAGATGGTAAAAAACCCCGCCAATATCAATAAACGTGCGCCTATAGATATGATAACGCCACTGTTTAGCACTGATATTACTGGTGCGAGTCTTGGGCTTGAAGGCTGCAGCGCCCAAGAGTGGATCGACGATGCCAATAGATGCGATCAGCAACTTAAATCGAGCCAAGTCAGTCATCCTAGTCGCATCCCGATGACGGTCGCCGCCAGCACTCCTCAATATGCCAAAGTCGGCCAGTCGACGGTGTTATTGGCGCAATCTCAGGCGCAATTTGGCGACATCATCAAGAAGCTCAATCGAGAGTCTGGCCATCGCGGCTTACTGCACATGACATGGCAACAATCGATGCTGCCACGCCATTTAGCCACTCCTGTACGCTTGTTTGCTGGTGAAGACTTTTCTGGCCGTTATGATCCCGATGGTATGTCGATATCTCAGCAGATAACACCAAGTGAGATCCCTGAATTCAATTTCGAACTTGGCCTCAACCCAACCACCACGCCTGCACCATTGTGGCAGCTCGATGGGAAGATCAATATCTATCTTAACCATTACTTATATGTCGAAACCGCGCTAACGCTTCGCGAAGAAGGTACCAAAGTATTGCCAGCACAAACCACTGACGGCCTGCCCGCCCATAACGCTGAGGCTAAAGTACCCTATCTCTTTAAGATCTGGATGGCGCAAAATAGACGTGTTAAAAGTGATGAAATTCATTATTTTGATCACCCGAATATGGGCATTATTTTACAAATCAGAAAAATGACCCACCCGAGCGACATCAGCGCTGATACCTTAAAACAGATGGGGGTAACGCTCGATACCACCTCGCCAACGCCTGCAACAGATAGCCTAGAACAAGCAGGTAACACGGCTCATCAGACTTTATCGTATTAAGGTATGATTGATAGATAACGCTAGTGGTTAGCGTTATCTAGATTCTTGCAGCAAGCTGTTACACCATGATACCAATGCAATTGATATGATCTTCGACCATATTCATACAACCGAAGGTTTTCACTGCCGTAATTTCTCCCCTTTCTATCAGACCGAATGCATAGCAATCGGACAATTAAAAAATCAGCTATTTTCAGCAAACATCCCTTGCCGTTTTACTAAAGCATTTTTAGCAATCAATCTTGTTAAGGCCATATAGTCAACTAATATTACAGGTTAGCAGCATCATTGGATCGTATGTTATTGAAACCGACTCACCTGACTTTCAATAAACGCGTGCCGCTTAGACGTTGACTAAAAAGGAACCTTATATGGATGACAGAAAGCACAAAAATCACAAAGGGATCTACGAGTATTACGCGAAACACCCAGAGTCAGCCGATGAAAAAATCTTCGGCAGAGTCAGTTATCCCGACCGTCGAGGCTTTTTGAAAGGGGCGGGGCTGGCGACCATGGCCGCGGTACTTGGCGGCGCTATCCCCTTTCATCGTAATATGCCTGCAGGTATTATCCCAGCGGCGTTTGCAGAAGGCCTCGATGATATTATGATCGAAGGAAAAGAGGGGCTGACGGTACTCAACGACAGGCCGATGAACGCAGAGACGCCACCTCACCTCTTGAATGACGACATCACCCCAACCTCGCGCCATTTTATTCGAAACAACGGTATTCCACCGACTGCGGTCAACCCCGAACACTGGACCCTTACCATTAATGGGTTGGTCGATAAGCCTTTGACACTCAGCATCGGTGATCTCAAGCAAAATTTCGATGTAGTGGAGCAACAACTATTAGTGGAGTGCGGAGGTAATGGCCGCGCTTTCTTTGACCCCAAAGCCAAAGGTAATCAATGGACCTACGGTGCTGTAGCTTGCTCGAACTGGACAGGCGTGCGACTCGCTGATGTGCTTAAAGCTGCTGGAGTTAAGGATGGCGCAGTTTACACTGCTCACTACGGTGCAGATAAGCACCTCTCTGGCGAGGAGGGAAAACTTCCTATCTCCCGGGGTCTCCCCATCGCGAAAGCCATGGGCAGTGAAAACCTTATCGCCTTTGAACAAAACGGCAAACCACTTCACCCGATGAATGGGGCTCCTCTTCGCTTAGTCGTGCCCGGTTGGCCAGGGTCGTGCTCGCAAAAATGGCTCACACGCATACAGGTTCGAGATCAAATACATGATGGCCCCAAAATGACTGGCACCGCTTACCGTGTACCTAATCGACCTATTGCACCGGGTGAAAAAGTCGCTAATGAAGACTTCGAGATTATCGAACGTATGCCTGTGAAGTCATTGATCACCTCTCCCCAAACCAATACCCAAGTCCATGGCAGCGAAGTATTAGTTCGAGGTCATGCTTGGTCTGGCGATCGCAAGGTTGATAAAGTACAGGTTTCTATCGACTTTGGCGCAACTTGGATGGACGCAAAGCTTTCTGCGCCATCCAATGAAGGGGCTTGGCAAACCTTTAACACTAAAGTGAAGTTCCCTCAGGCTGGATACTATGAAGTGTGGGCTAAAGCGATTGATGATCATGGAATTAGCCAACCATTTGCTATTGCTTGGAATCCTAAAGGCTACCTCAATAATACCTTTCACCGTGTGGCATTAGTGGTTAAAGGTTGACAGTAATGAACAAACTGAAATTATTTGAGCGGGTTTTCCCGCTCTCATTTTGTCTATTTATATTGATTAGCTTACCAGCTTCAGCAAACGAGGCGCTCATTTTAGCCGGTGGACAACAAGCCATGGTTTGTAAGTCATGCCATCAAATGACGCCCAACGGGGTCACGTTAGTAGGACCTCCACTGTGGGGGTTAGCCGAGAGAGAAATAGCCAGTATTAACAGCTTTAATTACAGTGATGGTTTAAAGCAATATGAGGGAAAATGGAATGCGCAAAGGCTCGATGCATTTTTGGCATCCCCCAGTGAATTTGCCCCAGGCACCAAGATGACATTTCCGGGTATAAAAGATCCAGGTACCCGCGCAGCCATCATTGCGTGGCTTGCCACTCAAAACCCTGTACCGCCAAATTGGCTCACTCCAGCAGCCCAATTGCCAGTAAAATCTGCGGGGGATGGTATTTTGCTCCCGGGAGAGAACATGGAGCTCGTCGCTGCAGTTTGCTCTTCGTGTCACTCACTGCATCTCGTTGCACAACAAGGATTAAGCAAAGCAAGCTGGGATGAGACCTTGCAGTGGATGGTCGATGAGCAGGGAATGAATGAATTAACAGCTGAAGATCACGAAGCGATACTTATCTATCTTTCCACCTATTATGGCTTATAACTCATTGACTAACACGCTGTTTCAAATGATGTTACCGCGTCTTTAATCAATACCCTAGGCGTACATTAAATGTAGGTGTGTACCAAATTGCACAAAGAATCGATGATAAGGTCAAGGCTTGACCTCTTGCTGCTGGGCACAACAAGCAGCACATCGGCCTCAATGGATCGAAAAATCGAGGTAGATATTATCTGCATCATCTTCTTCCACTAACACATCTTGCACACGAGATTGAGGTGCGCCCTCATGGCTCCAAGCGATGAATCGGTCGACCGCATTACTGCCGCCTTGTAATAACACGGCAACGTTGCCGTTATCCAAGTTTTTCACATAACCTGTCAGGCCAAATTCATTGGCTTTTTGCAGGCTATAACGCCTAAAACACACACCTTGAACTTTACCTGATATCGTCAATAATACCCGTTTCATTTGTGCCTCATTTACTCGACTCACCCCTTTGAAGATAACCTAAAGTCGTAAGATGGGCAAAATTCAGACAAAAAAAACAGCTAACGAATAAAGTGGTTAGCTGCATCGGGCGACATACGCAAACGGATACGGATACGGTCCATACTAGACCCAAGCGAAACAATATGTATCAGTTTGTATCACAAAACCTATTGTTAAAGCTATATCTCGGCAGAGGAAACACACTAAAAAGCGTAAACTTTTATTCTCCTGCACTTAAAGGGTTATCTTGTTGCCCAAAAAACGTTCACACAACAAAAACCATACGAACACGCGCAATGCCCCCTAGATAACAGTGCTGAAGGTAAAGACACTGAGGAAAAAATACTGAAAATAAATAATCGTTAAACAAGCTCATGGGGAACCGGCTTGCGAGAAACCAAAGCGATACCAAATGACTCAGCCAAGGCAGATAAACTGATTGGATCAATAGTGCAGAGCAACAATCTTACTTAGCTCAATCAGGCTATCGCGAAGTGGCTCAGTCAAGAGAGGTTTAGGCTAACTTATAGTCTTTAATCTGAGCGAGATGGGCCGCCAGCGAAGCAAATTTGTGGTGCTGCTCCTCATCCCATACCATTTCATAATAAGGGCTTAACGCACTAGCCACAGCTTGATTGTCATTCACGTCATCATGGCGAGATAAAATACACAAACCATTTCCACGATGTTTCTCTCGAAATTGACTGACACACTTATTGGCAATATCGGCGTACTCTTCTGGGCGATCAATTTTCCCCACCATAGTGACTTCAGGATGAAGATTAGGATTAATCAGCACGGTTTTGAGCCCATTAAGAAAGCCGATACGCTCAGCCCAATACGCTCCTAAGCCTACGCCAATGGCCATGGGGTGCGGATCGTCGCACACCTGCAACTGGCGGCTCACCTCATTAAGCAAATGCTGCATATCATGCTTTGGATGCAGAGTACTGTAACTGACTAAGCGTACATCATTGTCAATAAACTGTAATTGACGCATTTTTTCGTGATTACCCGGACTGGTTGCATCGAAGCCATGAAAATAGAGGATCATCCTGTCACCTACTGGTAAAGATTGAACATTAACCTTAGCTAACTTACCGCTGTTACTCGTTGCGCTATATCAAAGTTAGCTCATTACAATCTGCTCGGCTAACAATTTTGCCTTATGCCAACGAGCCTCATCTTGTAATGCCTTAGCCACTTGCACCGGATCGGCACGTAATAGCGAAGCCGAAGCCTTAGGCGAGCACACTGGCCAACTGAAGTCGGTGAGCAGCTCGGTGACACCGCGGTTATCGTTACACACCAAAATCATATCGCAGCCGGCATCGAGGGCAGCTTTAGCGCGCTGTCGATATCCCCCCACCACACCGGCACCTTTCATCCCAAGATCATCAGAAAAAATCACCCCATTAAACTGCAATTCGCTACGCAGCACTTCTTGTAACCAGTAATGAGAAAAGCCGGCGGGATTAGGATCGACGCTATCGTAAATCACATGAGCAGGCATGATCCCCTGCAATTGTTGCTGAGCAATGAGGTGCTTAAAGGGCAGCATATCGAGTTGCCTAATCTCTTGCTCGGATCTTGAGTCCACCGGTTGTGCAATGTGGGAGTCGGCAGCAACGCTACCGTGTCCGGGAAAGTGTTTACCCACCGCGGCCATACCTGCACTGCTCATTCCTTGAATAAAGGCATCGGCTAAGCGGATCACTTCTTGAGGTTGGCCACTAAAGGCGCGAGTGCCTATCACTTGGCTTATTCGATTAAGGTCAAGCACGGGGGCAAAGCTCAAATCAATATCACAGCTCAATAGCTCAACTGCCATTAAAAAACCCAACTCGCAAGCCCACAGGCTAGCCTGCTCAATATCGCCGTTGGCTTTTGGCAAGATGTCACCCATGGCAGGTATGCGGCTAAAACCATCGAGAAAGCGCTGTACTCGCCCACCTTCATGATCAACGGCAATTAACAGATCTGGCCGCTGCGCACGGATAGATGCGACTAGCTCACATAACTGTGCCCGGTCATGATAATTGCGGCTAAATAAAATAATACCGCCGACCATAGGATGCAGTAACTGGGTTTTCTCCTGCTCAGACAAGCTTGTGGACAGCAGGTCCATCATTAAATAGCTCACTTTATCTCCCTAAAACACGCTAAACACTACGGCTCTCTATGCTGTAATGTAAAAATCAAAAAATAACGATTATCTATAAATATATGTATCTAAAAAGAAATGGATTCAATTGTGTAAAATTGCTTCACGCTACAATACACATATGCATAATATGCCTAATCCGAACAGCCTACCCCAAAAATAACTAATGCGAAATATAGTGCAGAAGTATGGGATACTGCTACTTTATCAATCTTAATTTGCTGACACGTTTAGCACAACATTTTCACGGGTATGGTCAGCATAAACTGACGAATAGACCTAAAATAATAAGATTGAATAACGATCACCATGAACACAAGCAGGGTTTTATAAATGATTAGCGTATTTGACATGTTTAAAATTGGTATTGGACCATCGAGCTCACACACTGTGGGCCCGATGAAAGCAGGTAATATCTTTATCAAAGATTTAGAAAAGCATGGTCATTTGGCAGCAACTGATGAACTGAGATCTGAACTCTTTGGCTCTCTTGGACAAACTGGTAAAGGTCACGGTACGGGTAAAGCCGTAATTTTAGGCTTAATGGGTGAAGAACCAGAAACGGTCGACACCGATGCCATCGATGGGATTTTAGCTCACGTTAATGACACTCAATCATTAAACATGCCAAATCAAAAAGTGGTTCGCTTCAGCCGCGAGCATGGCATTACCTACCACAGACGCAAGAGCCTCCCTGCACATGCTAATGCCATGACGCTTTATGCCTATGAAAAAGGCGAGTGTATCTATCAACGTACTTATTACTCTGTGGGTGGTGGCTTTATTCTCGATGAAGATGAAATTTTAGCTAAAAATGCTTCACCTGCGGCGCCCATTGAGTCTGCACCTTACGATTTTAATAGTGCGGCTGAACTACTCAACATGTGTGTCGACAACGGTTTGAGCATATCTGCACTCATGATGGCAAATGAGCGCTCTGTGGGTGAAGAGCAAGAAATTAAGCAGCGCTTATGGCATATATGGCAAACCATGAAAACTTGCGTGGAGCGTGGCTATCAAAAAGAAGGCATTTTACCTGGTGGCCTCAAATTACGCCGTCGTGCTCCAGCACTTTATCGTCGCCTTAAAGCCGAAGGTAAAAATACTGTCGATCCGTTAACGGCACTGGACTGGGTCGACCTATTTGCATTAGCCGTTAATGAGCAAAATGCAGCAGGCGATCGCGTGGTTACTGCCCCCACTAACGGCGCGGCGGGCATTATTCCTGCGGTATTATGTTATTACGATACTTTTGTTCAAGAGGTCGATATCGACATCTGCTGCCAATATTTATTAACCGCAGCCGCTATCGGAATTTTATATAAGAAAAACGCTTCAATTTCTGGCGCTGAAGTGGGTTGTCAGGGTGAGGTCGGTGTAGCCTGCTCTATGGCCGCGGCAGCGCTAACCGAGATCATGGGCGGCACGGTAGAACACGTAGAAAACGCCGCCGAAATTGGTATGGAACATAACCTAGGCTTAACCTGCGATCCGGTTGGAGGCTTAGTGCAAGTGCCTTGTATTGAACGTAACGCTATGGGGGCTGTTAAGGCAATTAATGCTTCTCGCCTAGCGATGCGCGGTGATGGTAATCATAAGGTGTCATTAGACAAGGTGATTAAAACCATGATGGATACCGGCAAAGACATGCGCAGCAAATACAAAGAAACCGCCAAAGGTGGTTTAGCGGTTAACATTGTAGAGTGTTAAGCTGACAATACTGCATCTGCCGCCTCCGGCTCAGCTTGTCACTGTG
Source organism: Shewanella algidipiscicola (assembly GCF_900380485.1). Taxonomy (NCBI): domain Bacteria; kingdom Pseudomonadati; phylum Pseudomonadota; class Gammaproteobacteria; order Alteromonadales; family Shewanellaceae; genus Shewanella; species Shewanella algidipiscicola. The sequence goes on from NZ_OXJV01000001.1 coordinate 1,330,093, forward strand.
CCCTGATGTTAGCAGTTAACTTAACCTTTAGCCGAGCACGCTCTCGAGGTTATTATCCATAACCTCAGCCTCGCTCGATTATGGAGCTTAAGCATAGACGCGCAGGCAGCAAACCTAAAGCCCACCGCTTTTACTAAAAAAATCCCCATAAAAAACTCGCCTTGGCGAGTTTTTTATTACTATCGGTTTGTGTCACTATCAAATGCTGTTATCGACTGTCTCTGACGAGTATCACTTTTGGTATTTGTCCTAAAATTTAGTCGCAACACCTAAGGTAACATCCAAGGGCTTAACGTATAGGCAACTCTATGTCGGCAAACAGATTTTCAATCAGCTGTGGATCCCGTAATGCCACCGCTTTCTCCACGATTTCTTTGGTCAAGTGTGGCGCAAAATGTTCGATGAACTCATACATATATGTCCGTAAGAAGTTACCTTTTCTAAAACCAATTTTAGTGGTGCTGTGGGCAAAAAGATGGCTGGCATCAATCGCCACCAAATCTTTATCTATTACAGGATCGATAGCCATTGAAGCGATCACCCCCACCCCTAAGCCTAAGCGAACATAGGTTTTCAATACATCAGCACTGGTGGCAGTAAACACGACTCTGGGATCGATGCCCGCCTGATTAAAGGCTTTCTCGATTTCTGACTCTCTATCGAACCCAAACACATAAGTGACTAATGGAAAGCGGCCTAAATCCTCAATACTGATCTTTGACCGTGTTGCTAAAGGATGATCCTTAAGCACCACAATCGAGCGATTCCAGTGGTAACACGGCAACATAATTAAGTCTGAATACAGATGCATCCCTTCGGTTGCGATAGCAAAATCGGCATCACCGCGGGCGGCCAATTCACTTATCTGCGAGGGAGTACCCTGATGCATATGCAAATTGACTTTAGGATAACGGTCGATAAAACCACGAATAATATTAGGCAAGGCATAACGTGCCTGCGTGTCTGTGGTGGCAATATTCAGCTCGCCCTGATCTGGCTTAGTGTATTCCTCAGCCACTTTTTTGATACTCTCGACTTTGCCGAGAATATCATTGGCAATACTGATCACCTGCAAACCTGCGGGTGTGACATGGGTAAGGTGTTTACCACTGCGGCCAAAGATTTGAATGCCCAGTTCATCCTCGAGCATCCTGACTTGTTTACTGATCCCCGGCTGCGATGTATATAAATTTTCAGCTGTGGCAGAAACATTTAGGTTATGATTAACCACTTCGGCGATATATCTAAGTTGCTGCAGCTTCATCGTCTATCCTTTAGCAAGGTCTGTGCTCCAAGGCTTAACACCGCCTAAATAGGAAGCTAAGTATAAGAATTAGTTATAGTATACGAAAAAAATTAAAGCAAATAGAATATAGCATAGAGTTGTGGCAGATCACACGACTTTAGCGCAAAGCTAGACTAAGATAGCTATGCTAGAGTGTTGATTTATAGTAGCATTAACGGAATTGCATAAATTATGGTAGACCTATGATATTTACTTTGGTTCTGATCCTCATCGGTGCATTACTTCTACTGGTTATCGGTATCAATGTTATCCAACAGCAGAAAGAACGTGCCGAGGCAGAAAGAAGAACAGAATTAGCCAGACAGAGAGCCATAATAGATGAAACTGAAACCGTATTGTCTTGCACCGGTATGTTTCCCTGCTCGACCAATATCGTGCTTATTCTCTATAAACGCGTTCAAGAGGCGTTGTCACTGTCGGTAAGCCTAGGTGGCAATCAGGCAACGGATTACCATCGCCGCTTACAAGACATTAATGCTCAAATCGAAACCCTCAATAACGGTACAAAACAGAATCCGTCGGTGGAGAGTTTTCGCTTACCCGATACCGATAAACAGATCCTCACCTTAGTTCAAGTGCTTAAAAAGCTTAAGGCCATTTTGAGAGCCGAGCATAACAAAGGCAAAATTGATCCTACCATTTTTGCTCAAGAAGAGGCTCGTATCGACAGCTTACAATTAAGAATTAATGTCGACTCTATGTTATCGCGCGCCCGCAGTGCCAGTTTTATGAAGCAATATGGCTCATCTAAACAGATGGTGACCAAGGCGCTGGCGACCTTGCATACCATTAAAGCCATGACGCCTAACGATCCATTTATTACCAAAAAAGTCGATGAAGCTAAAATATTACTCGATGAGATCATGGGAGCACAGAAGCAGGCAACGCCTAACGCACCTCAGCCTAAAAATGATGATGACGATATTGATGTATTGTTCCAACCAAAGAAAAAGTGGTAGTGCTAATCACAAACTAACAGCGGCCCATAAATGCTATCCATAAAAAAATCGCCTCTTGATGGGCGATTTTTTTATGTTTCATACGAGCAAGTCACAAGCATAGCTAAGATGACTAGGTTACTCGCTTAGCTCAAAAGACTAGCTCAAAAAGACTAAGAAGCTTAAGGCGCTAAACGGTCAATCTCCCAGCCTTTGTCCGCCCTAGTGTATAAAAAGCGATCGTGTAAACGATGCTCTCCACCTTGCCAAAACTCGATACTCGATGGACGCACTAGATAACCGCCCCAAAACTTTGGCAAAGGTACTTCACCTCGACTAAATTTGGCTTTCATTTCTGCAAATTTGCTTTCAAGTGCTTGTCTTGCCGAAATTTTACTCGACTGCTTCGAGACCCAAGCGGCTATCTGGCTCTCTTTAGGGCGAGTCATAAAGTATTTTAACACTTCTGCAGTCGACAGCGGCTCGGCAACCCCCGTAACCGCCACCTGCCGTTCTAATGCATGCCAAGGAAACAACAGGCTCACTTTGGCGTTGTGGGCAATCTGCTCCGCCTTACGACTCGCAAGATTGGTAAAAAAGACAAATCCGTCATTATCAAACCGTTTAAGCAATACGATACGCTGAAAAGGTTGCCCCGTTTCATCTACCGTAGCAACAGACATGGCGGTGGGATCGGTCAACACCTCGGCATCACGAATTTGCTCTAGCCAGGTCTCGAATAGTGCCATAGGGTGCTCAGGCAGCTCATCGCGATGTAAGCCGCCTAAAGTATATTCTCGCCTGATATCACTGATCTTAGACATCTTTCAACCTTTCCTTGCGGTATGTAATCAAACCCTTGTCGTCAACTGCATTATAACGGTTACTTTTTATGCGCACTTGCCCAAACATGCAACATCTCTAGCCCTAAGGTTGCGCCAGCTAAGGCGGTGATTTCAGCCGAGTCATAAGCCGGGGCCACTTCTACAACGTCCATGCCCACAACATTCATACCGCGCAGGCCACGAATGATTTTCATCGCTTTATCACTGGTTAAACCGCCGCACACTGGGGTGCCGGTACCTGGAGCATAGGCTGGATCGAGACAGTCAATGTCAAAGGTGACGTAAAGAGGCATATCCCCCACTCGCGCCTTAATTTGCGCCACTATATCATCGGCACTTAAATCGTTGGCAGTCGCGGCATCAATCACCTGAAATAGATGGTTACTGGTATCGAACTCGGTGCGGATCCCAATTTGGATAGAATGAGCTGCATCGATAATGCCTTCATTGGGCGCATGGAAAAACATAGTGCCATGATCGTACTTGCTCCCCTGAGAATAGGTATCTGTATGGGCATCAAAATGTAGCAAGGCCATTTTTCCGTGTTTTTTATAGTGTGCCCTTAACAAGGGTAAAGTCACAAAGTGATCTCCACCAAAGCTCAGCATCGCCTTACCTGAACTGATAATTGCCGTGGCAAAATCTTCTACGCGTTGGGTAAAATCTGCTGCATCACCGCAATCGTATACTAGATCACCGGCATCGACCATTTTAAGGCATTCGCTTAATTTAAAATCCCAAGGCCAGCGTTGCTCTTCCCAAGCCAGATTAACCGAAGCTTGACGAATAGCACCAGGTCCCATACGGCCACCAGAACGACCAGTGGTTGCCATATCGAACGGTAAACCTAATATCACCACATCGGCATCGCTTTGCAGTGGTTTAAAATCCAAAGGTTGTCTTAAATAACCAAATGCATTGGAATAAAGCGAATAGTCAGGCTTATCTGCAATCGTGGTCATGGTTGCTCCATATGTTGTTAACTAATGATCACAAGCTCACTACCGTTAGTGGTTCGCTAACGCGTGGTTTGTAATGGCTAATATAAAGGGTATTGGTATCGTTTAATACTAAGTGGGTTTGCGCCAATAATTGCGAAGCCATAAACTCGTAATGACTTAACGAAGCATTAATCCCCACCACATCCCAACTACTTGGTTTAAAAACAGTAATTAATGAGTTTAACCCATCCATTAGCCGGTGCCCCGCCCTCATATTGGTCTCTATGCTGACATAAGAGCTGGGTTGTTGTGGCGTAATGTGCAGGGTAATGTATTCGCGCCCATGAATGCCGTTAACCGAATATCCCATAGGGTCAAATAAATAGTCATCAAAGGTAAATTCAGGCCAGATAACGCCCAGCTGTAATAAGGATAAAATGGTGTCTTTAGACTGCTGCGGACCACACAGATAATCGGCCACGTCACCCTTTATATGGTAAAGCTGTAACGCGCAGCTGTACTGACTGTGGGCAGATGGTGCGCAACAAAAAAGATAATGATGATGGCTGTCCAGATCACCGATACGATAAGCCTGCCCAGCAATAGACTGCTTTAATCGAGCAATATCCTCTTCAAAGCGAGTTGCCTGCAGATGAGGAAACAGTTCGCTCTTGCGTTGATAGCTAAACCAGACAATATGGTCAATACCAATGCTTTTTACGATATGCAGAGTCGTATCGACTAAACTGGTATTACCGCAAGTGATCAATAGCAGTTTGTTATGCCAAACAAATAAGCTCGACTCACTCAATACATAAGCGTCACAGTCGGCATTAGTCTGGGTCGACAATATCTCGGCTCCGGCTTTCGCCAAGGCTGATGACCAAAATTCACCAGTAAACCCGCGCAGCGATGCACTGGCATCGTCAATCACCATCTCTAACCGCTTCTCTGCGCCTTCAAACAACATAGTCTTAACTACCTAAAATTCATCAAACGGCATAAAGCCAGCTTTAGCGTAGGCTTATCTCTGGCTTTATGCTGCACACTATTATTATGAGCGCTTAAGAAAAATCTTCCAAATAGGTGTAGCCTTTTAGACCTAGCTGCAGCTCTTCTAAAATATTGGCCCGTTCACCCTCTTCAATGTGTTGATTGACCAGCTCTTCATACGTTCGCATAAACGAGACAGCATCAAGGTTCACATAACGCAATACGTCAGCAACAGTATCGCCAGCAAGCACAGATTCGATGTTGACTACACCATTGTCTTCTAGGCGCACAACCGCAGAATTAGTATCGCCGAATAGGTTGTGCATATCCCCCAAGATCTCTTGATATGCACCCACAAGGAAGAAACCTATCAGATAGGGGCTTTCGGCGCTCCATGCAGGGACCGGTAGGGTAGTTTCAATACCTTGACCGTCAACATATTGATCGACAATCCCATCTGAGTCACAGGTGATATCTAGCATCACCGCCCGGCGCTCTGGTTCTTTATCTAAACCACTCAATGGCATTACAGGGAAAACCTGATCGATACCCCAAGCATCGGGCAACGACTGAAACAGTGAAAAATTAACGAAGAATTTATCGGCTAATTTTTCATTTAATTCATCGATTACTGGGCGGTGGAAACGATATTTACTGCTCATCACCCCTTTGAGTTCATAGCAAACACGCAGGTTCATCTGCTCGGCCCACGCACGGTCGGCAAGGCTCACTTGACCAAGCGCAAACAAGGAATGCACTTCAGTTAAATCACTTTGCACATCATGATAAATTTCAATCAGGGCACGTTGATCGGCGCGGGCGCTGACCTCTGTCCATGATTGCCACATATTTTTCAGTTGCTGTGGAGCGTCGTCATTAGGCTGCTCAATCTGTTCACACTTATAGGCTTCTGTGCCGATGACATCGGTGATCAACACGGCATGGTGCGCTGTTAAATAGCGGCCAGACTCAGAGATCAATCTTGGCATAGGTTGGCCATACTCGGTGCACATATCTTTTAGCACACTGACAATATTGTTGGCATATTCGGTTAGGCCGTAGTTCATCGAATTACTGCTTTGGCTACGAGTGCCATCATAATCAACCGCTAAGCCGCCACCGACATCGAAACATTTGACATTCGCGCCCAGCTTTTGCAGCTCACAGTAAAAGCGCCCTGCTTCACTTACACCACTGCGAATATCGCGAATATTGGCGATTTGCGAACCCAAGTGGAAGTGCAATAACTGTAAACAATCCAACATATTATTGGCTTTCAACGAGTCAATAACGGTTAGTACTTGCGCCGCAGATAAACCAAACTTGGATTTTTCTCCACCACTGGCTTGCCACTTGCCTTTACCTTGGAACGCCAAGCGTACCCGTAACCCCAAACGGGGCGTGACGCCCAACTTTTTGGCTTCTTCGAGTACCACTTTCAGCTCAGAGAGTTTTTCGAGCACGATATAGACGCTATGTCCCAGTTTTTCACCGATCAAGGCCAGACGAATATATTCGACATCTTTGTAGCCATTACAGATAATCACCGAACTGGCCTTTTGTGCCATGGCGAGAACGGCCATTAATTCAGGCTTACTGCCGGCTTCTAGCCCTAATTGCGGCACCTCTTTTGACACTTGGCTGGCTAAGATCTCTTCAACCACAGTTTGTTGCTGGTTAACCTTAATCGGATAAACCAACAAATAATCTGATTGGTATTCATAACGTTGGATCGCTTGGTTAAACGCATGACACAAGCTATTCACTCTGTGATGAAGGATTTGTGGGAAACGGACTAATACCGGCAAAGCCACACCAGACTTAACCATATCCTTGGCTAACTCATTTAACCCAATACTGTGCTCAGGATGATTCGGATCGGGCGATACGGTCACCTCACCGGCCTCGCTTATGCCGTAGAGCCCAGAGCTCCAGTAATTTACGTTATAACCAGCGTAAGCATCTTGAATAGACCAATTACTCATATTTTCTCAACCTGTCTATTGACATTTATATTCAGTAAGCTGCTTGCTTACCAACACATTAATGTTACTCAATATCGCACCATATCAGGTAAATAAGCCGCAACATCAACACCATTTTTGAGTGTCAGCTATCGAAGAAATGACTCCGAGTCCCCGTCATTAAACTGCCTAGATTGACTCTGCTTTAAAGTAAAAAAGGCGCGCAATTAAACCCTCGAAACTCACTCAATGCAAGTAACATTATCACAATAATTTATCACAAGGGGGATTACACTTTATCGTAACCGACTTTTGGTGCAGTAGTGCTCAAGATGCAGCGATTAACCCCATAAAAAAATAAACCATTTTAACTTAAGTGCAATGCAGCATCTTAAGTAAAATTCCACTATAATCCGCAGTCGAGTTTGTTAGCCAATACCATAGAGAATCCCATGATTGAGATAGGAAAATCCTGTAATCTCGAGATCGTCAAACAAGTCGATTTCGGTGTGTATCTTAATGCGCACGAATTAGGCCAAGTGCTACTGCCTAAAAAAGTGGCACCAAAACAGTTTAACATCGGTGATAAAATCGATGTGTTCCTCTATCTTGATTCTGAAGACATGGTGATTGCGACAACCAAGATCCCTAAAGTCGAAGTGGGCCAATTTGCCTACTTAAAATGCGTGGCTACCGGTCCATTTGGTGCATTTCTGGACTGGGGACTGGATAAAGATCTGTTTTTACCCTTCGGTGAACAACATAAAGAGATTGAAGTCGGTCGCTCTTACTTAGTCTATGTCTATCTTAATAGCGCCGATGAACGCATTGTTGCCTCATCGAAAGTAGATAAATTTTTAGACAAAACGCCCCCTCCTTACAGCAATGGCCAAGAGGTCAGCTTAATCATTGGTGGGACGACCGATTTGGGCTACAAAGCCATCATTAACCATGCTCATTGGGGCGTTATCTATAAAAATGAAGTATTTAGAGAGCTACGTTTTGGTCAACGTCTCAAAGGCTTTATTAAGCGTGTAAGAAGTGACGATAAAATTGATTTGGTATTACAACGAGGTGTCAAAGAAGAACTCGACAAACATGCCAACACTATTATTATCAAACTAAAACAAGCAGGCGGCTTTTTACCACTTACAGATAAAACCGATGCTGAACAAATATATGCCGCACTGGGCATGAGTAAAAAAGCATTTAAAAAGAGCATTGGTGGCTTATATAAGCAGCAAAAAATCACTATCGACACCGACGGTATTCGTTTAGTTGAATAGATAACCAGCAGTAAGCCGTCCTTTACGACGATTGCCTTTGCATAAAAGCATAGCTCTGATATAACAAAGCTATGCTTTTTTTATGCGGAATATCCTACACCTATGAATCTGACCCCTTATGAAGCACGTGTCATTGGTTGCCTTTTAGAAAAAGAAATCACCACTCCAGAACAATATCCATTGTCACTCAACAGCTTAACGCTAGCGTGTAACCAAAAATCGAGCCGAGATCCCGTGATGGCTTTGAGTGAAAACGATACCCAAATCACCTTAGATTCTCTGAGTAAAAAACGCCTTATTGCCGAGCAAAGCGGCTTCGGCTCACGGGTCGTAAAATATAAACACCGCTTTTGCAATACCGAATTTAGCGATCTGCAATTAACATCTGCCCAAGTCGCCATTATCTGTTTATTACTCCTGCGTGGTCCACAAACCCCTGGTGAGCTGCGAACTCGTAGTAATCGTCTTCACACCTTTGCCGATGTCGCCGAAGTCGATCAAGCCTTAAAGGGCCTCAGTAATATGCAAACCCCACTTGCACAACAGTTACCACGAGAGCCCGGTAAGCGTGAATGCCGCTTCACAGAGTTAATCAGTCAACCCGGCATCGAATACAGTCAACATAGCGTCAGCAGCACAACACAGATATCAAGCTGCTCCATCCACTCAGAATCGTCAAATAATAAACCACCACTGATTGACCGTGTTCAACAATTAGAGCTAGAAGTGGCAGAGTTAAAAGTACAGCTAGCACAACTACTGAGTAATAAAACCGATTAAATAGAATAAGTGATTGATTCATGATTAGAATGGTTTATATCAAGACGTAAATTGAGATAACAAGTTATTCTAATTATAAATTTACTGTATCTAAGAAGCATATTCCCCTTTGCTTGATAACGACCAAACTAAGGTGATTGGTATCATTTACACAAATTAAGCACCATTAATAACATCAATACTGTGCAGCATTACACCTCATGTGAGTGTAGTACGGTCAATTTTAGATTAAGGATTAATCATTGGATATTGTCAGCCCAAAAGGTTCCATTTCTGGGGTAATGTTATTAGCTCAATTTGAGCTAAAAAAAATCTTGTTCAGCACGCGAGGATTAATCGCGGTTATCGCATTTGCCTTAGTTTGGTTACTGATTTTATGGTATCCAGTAAAAGAAGCTTCTGTGTACCTGTTTTCAACTGAATTTAAACAATTTATTACTGCTCTATTTGGTGAAGACTCAGTCAGCGAACTGTTTACTTGGCAAGTGCCTGAAATGGCAATTGTGTGGGTTGCAGCCTTATACCTGTTTCCTCTATTTAGTATTTTAGTCAGCGCAGACCAATTTGCCTCAGACAGAGCGAGAGGTACTTTTCGCTTTTTAACCTTGCGTACCAGCCGGAATACGCTATTTTTTGGCCGTTTTACTGGCTACTTGTTGATCCAAGCACTTCTACTGTTACTGACCTTATTTGCGACTTTGTTACTCGTCGCCTACCGTGATATCAGTGCCATATTACCCGCTCTAGGCTCAAGTCTCTTTGTGTTTGTTAACATCATGATAGTGCTACTGCCCTATACCGCCTTAATGGCCATTTTATCGCTCTACGCTAACTCTGCACGTCAGGCCACCATCTATGCTGTACTCCTGCTGGCTGGCATCAGTATCATTAACAATATTTTGGATTATTACCTACCGGATTTGAGTAGCCTATTACAGTGGGTTGCCCCAGGCGCACAGCTGTCGATGATGATCAATACCCATGGGGTTAGCAGCCTGCCTATCGCGGCCATTCCGCTAGTTCAAGCGGCGGTACTATTGATATTAGGAAAAACTTACATGGCGAGGATCGCATTATGAGCCTTATTAGCTGTCACAACGTCGGTAAATCCTACGGCCATAAACGCGCATTAGATCAAGTCAGTTTTGAGCTTGAGGCTGGGCAGGCTGTCGCATTAGTGGGCCCCAATGGTGCGGGAAAAACCACACTTTTTTCATTATTGTGTGGCTACATCTGCCCATCCCAAGGTGAGATCCACATTTTAGGTCATCACCCAGGCAGTAAAGCACTGCTCGGAAAAGTTGCCGCTCTACCGCAAGACGCACGCTTAGACCCAAATTTGACGATAGAATCACAACTGGTCTTATTTGCGCAATTACAAGGCTTTAATAAACAAGCAGCCTTAGTTGAATGTGAACGCGTGCTTAACCTTGTGGATCTTAATGAGATAGCCAAACATAAGCCCTTGGCGCTCAGCCATGGCATGAGTAAACGGGTTTCCATCGCGCAAGCCTTGATTGGTTCACCTCAATTAGTGTTACTCGATGAACCCACCGCAGGACTCGATCCTGCCAATGCCAAAGCCATTAGAGAGCTAGTACGAAACCAATCACACCAAACTACCTTTGTGATCAGCTCTCATAACCTAGATGAACTGGAAAAGCTGTGCGATAAAGTGCTCTACCTTGATAAAGGCATCTTAAATCAGTCAATATCGATTAAAGACAATCAAGCAGCACACTACCTAACGTTAACTATGCAAGAGTGCGATACAGAGGCATTAATGACCCAGTTATCACACTGGTCACAAGTTAACAGTATCAAGAGCAATCAACACAACGAATTTGTTATTCGGTACAACTTAATGCAAGATTTTGAGCTAGAAAATCAGTTATTTAAACTTTTTTCATCCCAAGGTTGGACATATCGTACATTACAACGCGGTAGAACCTTAGAAGACAAACTATTCTCTAACGAGTAGGCCGATTACTGTATCTAACAAGCCAGCGCCAATGCGCTGGCTTTTTTATCAGAGTTCATTTAACGCTTACCCAGTAATCTATATGATTAACCCATTACATATTATTAAACGGCACATTATCAAGCTAGGAGCTTAGTGCTAGCCTTGTCGATGTCGGTTCGATGATTCAGATTGATTGAGTCGGTGGTCAATACGTATCGTAATCAACAGCGACAATGGTATGGCGAACAATAGATTTAACTTCATTCAGTGAAGCAAGGGCTGAGCAGCATTAAAAGCTCAAAGGCAAACTAAGTAAATACTCAGTTATTATAAAAATGCGGCTTGCTCCGGTTGTTTATGTTTTATGAATATAAAAGTATAAAGCTAGTGGAGAGGATGGCTGATAGATGATGAAAAGGAAACCATTAGGCAAAAAAAGAGCCGCTATAAATAGCGGCTCTTACAATTCTGTTTAGTAGCTAATGCTACTAAAGGTCAGCTTAAAGAACAGTTACGTTCTCAGCTTGTGGACCTTTTTGACCTTGAGTCACAGTGAACTGTACTTTCTGACCTTCGTCAAGAGTTTTGAAACCGTCAGAGTTGATCGCACGGAAGTGTACGAAAACGTCTGGGCCAGACTCTTGCTCGATAAATCCAAAACCTTTGTCAGAGTTGAACCACTTAACAACGCCAGTAACTTGAGACATGATATAAATCCTGTAACTAAATAAAATAAAGCCTTAAACGGCAGTAGAGCTGGAAAATGCCGGTATTACTTATGTTAACAGGACGAACTGGTCGTATTGAACACATAAAGTTAAGCCCAACTTTCAAGCTGTAATCACTATAAATCATTCTGGCGGTATGTCAACAGTCAGTAGGCATACTAAATCTGGTTTTTTACTTTAATTTCTGTCAGTTGTTTGAAATCATGCCAAAGAATGAGTTCCAACAGAAAACCCATTTTTTTCGAACCAAAAAAATTAATAACTTAAACAATAGCTAACAATTTAACTAGCGCAAAAAACCTCAATTTTAAAATCAAGCTCACAATTAAAAGGCTGACTCATTAATGCCCGTTTTTGTTCATCCGTTAACTTCCAACTATATGGCGTCATGGTCAAAAAATGTTGAATATCGTCACTATCGCTTAACTGTAATCTCTGCTCTACCCGCTCACTATAGATATGGGTAAACCCCGCAATTTGGCTGATAATGTCTGGGTGTGAACGAGGATTATCATAAATTAACTCTTTAAGAGCAAAGTGATGTTGCGGTCCAGCCGACACCGTAATTAACGTGGCACCACTTTTAGCTACCCGCCTAAGCTCAGCATCCAGTGAAGGCGCATATATGCGGAGCATCAGATCAAAGCTCTCATCCTCAAAAGGCATCTCAAAACTACTGGCGACACAAAAATCGATATCGGGGTAACGTTTTGCCGCGTACTTTAACGCCGATTTAGAAATATCCACGCCATTTAAGGTAAATGCTCCACGCTGCGACATCACCTGGTGTAAGCGGTGTGAGTAATACCCCTCACCACAACCAATATCCAATCCTGATGTTGCCTGAGCAGCATATTCTGCCGCGAGCTGATTAACTCTATCGCTCATGGCTTGATAATAACCTTTATTCAGAAACTCGCGACGAGCGAACATCATCTCTTTGTTATCACCGGGATCTTTTGAGCGTTTTTTCTGTACGGGCAATAAATTGACATATCCCTCTTTAGCGCAATCGAATCTATGGTTATTCGAGCAACTCCAAGTCGTTTGCTTAAGGCTTAAAGGTTGCTGACAAATTGGGCAACGGTAGTTCATTGTGTTATGTCCAAAAGAAAAACTTAAAAATAAGATGTAAAACAGTCAAAAATCAAATAGGGATCACGTTTGTCATTAACGATAATGAATCGTCGTTATCATCAACTAATATTTGTTCGACCATGGCGTTGAGCTCTGGCGTTGCAAGCGACTGGTAAGACGCTAATTTACGCTGTAATAAGTCTGAATGTTCCACCTGATTAGCGGCGTAATGCCAATGAGTACGCTCAGCCGATTGCTGATAATGTCTGGCAATCAATTGCTGGCGGCGATGCAATTGCCTATCGAGACTGGCCACCATATCGATAATGGTACTTTGAGACTCAATTCCATTATCACAGGCAAAGCGGGTCAACTCTCTACGCACCATATCGAGCTCACTAAGCGCCAATAATAAACCTTGCACACTCGTTTCAAAATCAAACGGCTGGGCAAGAATCGTCTGTGCACGTGTTAAAGCGCTAGGGCCCCCAAATAAACGAAGATCTTTTTCGAGTTCGAGCAGCTGCCATTTGTTACCAGAGTCAGTCGCAAAACGAAATTGTGCCCCTTCTGGCTCAATGTAAATTATCAATCCTTGACGGAGTAAACTGATACATAACGAGAGTGAATAGCCTAGTCCCGTAAATAAGCGAACACCTTGACCAAGCCCACGCAGCAACGAAGGTGTTAAATATGGCGCGGGAGCATCATCGAACGGTGCTAGGTTAAGTTGCAATAAGGGATGCAGACGTGCGATTAATCCACTCGCTAATCCAGAATCATCAACCACAATAAATTCAGCAATATGGCCATCCATTGTCTGTAAAAGGCATTGCTCGCTCACATTTTCCTTTAGGGTTAACACCAGACGTGAAGCGGTCGTAATATGGATTAGCTGCGGTTGAGTAAATAACGATTCAAACATGACATTCCCTATAGATAGAGGATTATTGTACCTTCGATGAAACATTTCTGCTAATTCTAAAATGTCCTAAATTCAATCTGGTAGCGATAAATACTGGCTTACAATGGCACTAAACAGTGTGTCGATGCTATGATAGACAACAATATTCACTCTGTAGTTTTTTCTATGTCATCGACTCATTCCGCAACAATTTTTTGGCACGATTATGAAACATTTGGCGCTAATCCTGCGAAGGATAGGCCGTCACAATTTGCTGGGATCCGTACTGATTTAGATCTCAATATCATTTCAGAACCTGTTACCTTTTATTGTAAAGTCGCCAGTGATTATTTACCGTCTCCAGAAGCGATTTTGATCACAGGAATAACGCCGCAACTGGCTAACATGAAAGGAGTGCCTGAAGCCGAGTTTATGGCTAAAATACATGAGCTCTTTTCGGTGCCCAACACCTGTGTCGCAGGTTACAACTCCATTAGATTCGATGACGAAGTCAGCCGTTATGGTTTTTATCGTAACTTTTTTGACCCCTATGCTAGGGAATGGCAACAAGGTAATTCTCGTTGGGACATTATCGATCTGGTCAGGGCCTGCTATGCACTGCGCCCTGAAGGCATCAATTGGCCAATAAAAGATGATGGCAGCCCCAGTTTTAAACTCGAACATCTTACACAAGCTAATAATCTCAGTCATGAAAAAGCACATGATGCGATGTCAGATGTATACGCTACCATTGCCATGGCTAAACTGATTAAACAAGCTCAACCTAAGCTATTTGAGTTTTACTTTGGGCTACGCAAAAAGGCTGAGGTGGCTAAACATATCGATGTACTCAATATGCAACCTTTACTGCATGTCAGCTCAAAAATCAGCGCGTTACATGGCTGCACTACTCTCATTGCGCCAGTTGCCCATCACAATACTAATAAAAACGCGATTATTTGTGTCAATTTGACCATGGATGTGACCCCCCTTATCGAGCTCGATGTTGAACAGATAAAACAACGTATGTATACGCCGCGCGCAGATTTAGCACCAGATGAACTTCCTATTGGATTAAAACAGGTTCACATCAATAAATGCCCGTTTATTGCGCCAGCAAAAACCCTGACCGATGACAATGCCCAGCGGTTAGATATAGATAAAATGTTTGCCAGAGAGCAATACAAACGTTTAAGGCAACATCCTGAGATCAGAGAAAAACTGGTAGCTGTTTTCGATACTGACCATGAAAACGAAATAACTGACCCCGATCTACAACTGTATAGCGGTGGTTTTTTCAGTAGCGCCGATAAGAATAAGATGGAGATCATTCGTCATACCCAGCCCCACAATCTGGCGGCGCTGGAGCTCAATTTTGATGATCCTCGCCTTAAAGAGATGCTCTTTCGCTATCGCGCACGCAACTACCCAGAGACGCTAGATGACTCTGAGCAATACCGCTGGCGTGAATTTTGTCAGCAGCGCCTCAATGATCCCGATTACATGATAAAACTGGAAACTCTGCTCAACGATACTGCAGGTGATGAAGAAAAGCAGAAATTACTTCAAGCCTTATGTCATTATCTTAGCAACCTATAGTTAACAAGCAGAGTAAATGCGACCCTGATCGCATTTACTCAGTAACTTAATTACTAAAATGATTTATCAATCGCCTAACCATTAAGGAAAAGCTCATGCAAGATAGATTTATTCACTGCATAGCTCAGCTACCGTCAACCTTGGCTGATAAGTTAGTGCCCCTCTTAAATGACGACTTTGCCGGTCATCTCGATGCACAACAAATTGCCGATTTAGTCAAAGCGACTCAACTACCCGTTAATGAACTGCTCTTAGCACTGTTGCCTGTGGCTGCGGCGCTTGCAAAACCGCCCATCAGTGAGTTTTATGTCGGCGCCATTGCCAAGGGTAAAAGCGGCGACATTTATATGGGGGGAAATATTGAACTGGATGGCGAAGCCCTTTTTCACAGTATACATGCCGAGCAAAGTGCCATTAGCCATGCTTGGTTAAGTGGCGAAAGCGTCATCGAAGATATCATAGTCAACGAGTCGCCTTGCGGGCATTGTCGCCAATTTATGAATGAATTAGTTGCGGGCCAGCACATCAAAATCCACCTACCTAATCAGGCCACTCAACCACTGTCACATTATTTACCTTACGCGTTTGGCCCCGGCGATCTTAATATTACTCAGCCATTGTTGTCTAAGCAGCAACATGAACTTGCGCTCGATAGTACCGATCCCATGGTGATTGAAGCCTTAGATCATGCGAGCTTAAGTTACGCACCATACACTGGCAGTTATGCCGCAGTAGTGCTCGAAACGCGTGATGGGCAAACCTTCTGCGGGCGTTATGCCGAAAACGCCGCCTTTAACCCGTCTATGCTACCGATGCAGATGGCCTTATCAGCCATGGTGCGTCACAACCGTGACTTTAGTGAGATAAAGCGGGCAGTATTGGTCGAGTCTGGTCAGGGAAAAATCTCCTTGGTTGGAGCCTCTATGGACGCCTTGCATGCTTCAGCGCCTGTGGAACTTGAACATATCGTGCTCGATCCAAGCCAATAAATACCTTTATTGCATAACAAAAAGGACTGCATTGCAGTCCTTTTTCTTTGGGCCCACCTAAGTGACATAACCGACTATGCCTGCAGAACACTGCGGCCTGAGACGACTATTTTCGGTGTCGCTCTAAACGCGATAATAAGCTAGAAGTATCCCAGCGCTCGCCACCACTGGCCTGCACGTCACAATAAAATTGATCAACCAAGGCGGTTAAAGGCAGCTGCGAGCCATTGCGTCTGGCCTCATCTAATGCAATACCCAAATCTTTACGCATCCAATCAACAGCAAAGCCTAAATTATACTCCCCTTGCCACATGGTCTGATAACGATTTTCCATTTGCCAAGATTGCGCCGCGCCTTTACTTATCACCTCAACCACTTTTTCGCCATCAAGTCCTGCACTTCGCGCAAAGTGAAGCCCTTCAGCAAGTCCTTGAACTACACCTGCAATGCAAATTTGGTTAACCATTTTAGTCAGTTGACCACTGCCCACCTCACCTAGCCGCTCCGCACAACGAGCATAGGCTTGCATCACTGGCTTAGCGGCATCGAATGTGGTTTGTGCACCCCCAACCATCACAGTCAATACGCCATTTTCAGCGCCCGCTTGACCGCCAGAAACCGGCGCGTCGATAAAACCAACATCTTTAGCTGTCGCTGCTGCGCCAATCTCACGCGCAACGTCAGCAGAGGCTGTGGTATGGTCAACTAAGACGCTACCAGGCAGCATCGCCGCCAATGCCCCCTGCTCACCTAAGATCACCGCACGCAAATCATCATCATTACCAACACAAACAAAGACAAAATCTTGTCCTTTAGCAGCATCGTATGGGGTTGCTTGGTACTGTCCACCGAACTCTGCAGCCCAAGCTAACGCCTTTGCTGTAGTGCGATTATACACTGTTACCTCATGCCCCTGTTTCACCAGATGCCCCGCCATTGGGTAACCCATGACGCCTAACCCTAAAAATGCGACCTTTGCCATTTGTAGTCCTATCTTTGTAATTGATGTATTTACCGTCGCAAAGACGGCTTAAATTGTGGGTACTGCACACAGTGTACCTTTAAAAAAGAGTCTTTAAAAAGAGATTGATACGCCTATGTAACCAGAAAAATTGCTACCAAACGATTCTCAATATGCATCATATTAGCCACTGTCGCAATGATGGCTGCGCAGTAATAGCAAGACGAAAACAAAGAAGTCTGTCAGATCTAGTCGGGACTAATATACTTGATCACCAATAACAAATTAAGACTAAGGTAAAATCACTTTAATAGTGCTACCCGTCGCCGTTTTAATGATATCGAGGCGGCTGCCAATCTGCTCTTTCATCTCGCTTACATGGGAGATCACCCCCACCATACGCCCTGCCGATTGCAGATCCATTAATGTTCTTATGGCAAGTTCGAGTGAATCTTGGTCCAAACTGCCAAAACCTTCATCAATAAACAGGGTATCGAGTTTAATGCCCCCCGCATACGCCTGCACCACATCTGATAATCCCAGTGCCATCGATAGTGCCGCCATAAAGCTTTCTCCGCCACTTAAGGTCGCCACCGAGCGTACTTTTGCGGTATAGGCATCTTCTACCTCAAGTTCGAGTCCCGAGGCTTTGTTACCCTTAGTCTTGTCTTCCTTGCGCAGCAAACGGTAACGCCCTTTACTCATCATTTGCAGTCGATGGCTGGCTTCAAGTAATACATCATCGAGTAGCACACTGAGCACAAAACGCTGCAAGCTTATCTTATTACCTGTGTTGCCATTGGCCACATCAGACAGTGTCCCGACCACGGCATACTGGGCTTCAAGCTGTTTCGATTGCGTGTCTAGGCTGTTGAGCTGCTCCGCGGTTTGTTCTAGTTGCCGCATACGGCCGCTCAGTTGTTGCCATTGATTAAGTACACTTTGCTGCTGCGCCTCAAGCTGTGTCTTACTGTCTGTGATTGCTGCAATATCAGGTGGTGTGCAGCCAGCTAGTTTGGTCTCTAATTGCGCGATATTGGCTTTATTGGTGATACAGCGCTGCTCATATTGCTTGATCTGCTGCTCTAAAACAGCAATTTGCTCGTCCGTTAACATGGCAACTTGAAAGGCGGCTAAGGAGTCAAACTTAGAGGTTTGTAACTGTCGCTCAAACTCACTTACTGCCAGCAGATGCTGCTCATTCGCTCTTGCCAATGTCTCATTCGCCGATTGCAGTTGCGCCGCTGCGCTGGCGGATTGCCGCTCAGCTTTAGCATGTTGCTCACGCAAAGATGAAATCTGCAGCTTCAACTGCGCTGCAGTTTGCTCCAGCTTATCGATCTCTTGCTCGAGTGCCGTTAAGTCAACGAGTTCTTGCGGTATGGCGGCCTGTAACTGCTTAAGCTGACCTGCGCTTTCATTAAACTGTTTTTCCAGTTGACGATATTGTTCGCGCTCTTGCTCAAGCTGCTGATTAAGCAGCACCTCTTGTTGCTGTAAGGCCGTCAGGCGGCTGTCAATATCAACCAGTTGTTGCTGCGCTTTCGTCGCCGCTGCAAATTGTTGTTCAAGCTGCCCCAGCGTGGTTTCAAGGCCAGCTTGCGTAAGGCTGTCGATACCGGGTAGCTGCTCAGCTAATTCACGGTTTCTTTGCTCAACATCCTTTAATTTTTCTATTAGCTGACGATAGTCTGAGCGAGCATTGGTCAACGCTGTTAATGCGCTCTGCTCATTAGCTTGCGCCGCTTCGCGCTCCTCATCTGTAGGCACGACCTGCTCACTTTGTGCGGGCTGTGGATGCTCAAGACTGCCGCAAACGGGACACGCCTCACCAGCAGATAACTGTGCCGCTAAGATGGCCGCTTGGCCCTGATGCCAGCGTAACGTCAACGTTTGACTATAAACTTGGCACTCTTGGTGATGTGCTTTTAATTGCGCGCCACGCTCTTTTGCGCTAACCAAGCGAGCATTGATTTGCTCCATCTCAGCGCTGCCGCGCAGCCACTGAGCATAAAATTGCAAATGATGTTTGGTATCGCTTATCTGTTGCTGCAACGTGAGCAACTGCTGGCTATGGGCTTTTAGCTCTGGCATTTGGGCCTGGGCTGCCAGCTTTTCATCATTTAACTGCGCCAGTTTTGCTTTTGTCTGCTTACCTAACTGTTCGGCATGAGTCATCTGCTGCTGGCTGTCACTCACATGGGCCTTCAGTTGCTCAAGCTGTTTAAGTTGCGGTAATAAGGTACGACGCTCCTGAAGCGTGGTTAATGTCTGTTGCTGCTGAGTTTCTAGTGCGGGGAGCGTCTCTATCGCAGCAAGACTTTGATTGAGCATAGCTTCACTTTGCTGCTGATTCGCCTGCGACTTCAATTGCTGCTCAGTAGCCTGGGTTAACTCAAGCTTGCGAGCCTCAACCGCCTGATAAACAGGTTGCAGCTGCTTGGCATTACGCGCGGCGAGTAACTGCTGTTGCTGCTGGTCGATCTGCGTTTTTTGCTCATCGAGTTGCCTAGCTAATAAGTTAAGCTGCTCTAGCGAGGAAAACTCAGCAGTTAACTGCTTAGCCTGCTCCAGTTGCTGACTCACCAGTTGAACTTGTTTATCTATCTTAGCCTTTTTTTCAGTCGCGCTGGCAAGCTCGGGAGCCAACGCCTTAAGCTCATCATTGAGCGCCGCATCGCTTTCAAGGTCAGCGCCTTGCAAAACACCGTCGCGGCGATTACGCATCGCCTCGACCTCTTTTTTAATGCCTAAAGCTTGCTGCTTGAGTTTGTCTTCAATCTTGCGATAAATATGAGTTTGAAACAGTTGGCTGAAGATTTTTTCGCGCGCCTTAGAATCGGCCATCAGCAGCTCGCGAAACTTACCTTGTGGCAATACCATCACTTGACGAAATTGATCCACATCGAGTCCGGTTAATTGCTCTATCTGCGCTGTTGCTTCCGACACTTTAGCTGCCACCAACAGCACCTCAGTGCCATCGCGTTCAATACACGTAAGCTGAGCTTCAGGTTTTTGCACCGTATAACCATCACCACTTTTTTGGGCTCTAGGTTGCTCTGGTACACGGCGAATATGGTATTGCCGCTCACCGAGTTCAAAGGTAAAACTCACCTCTGTGAGGCGCTCATCATCGGCCATATCACAGCGCATCTGTGATCCTTCGCGCTCATCACCGGTGGTTTTACCATAAAGTGCAAAACAGATGGCATCTAAGATGGTGGTTTTACCCGCACCAGTAGGGCCATTGATTAAAAATAAAGGGTTTTTACCCAGCAATTTAAAATCAATCACTTGCTCAGTAGCAAAAGGGCCAAATGCCGCCATGGTCAAACTTAACGGTCTCATTGGCAGTCCTCCGCTTTATGCAAGCTGTCGAGAAGCTCGGCCATTAATTGCTGCTGCTCTTCGGACATCGGCTCGCCGGCCACTTGACTAAAGAAATCGGTAAACATGGCTAACTCACCCTTTTTGATATGGTCGCTGCGAATGGCAAGCTGCTCGGTTTGGGCCATTAGCCCTGTGCGCTCAAGATGCAGCACATTGGGATACACCGCCCGTAGTTTGCCCATCGCATCTAAAATGGCGCTTTTATCGGATAAACGCACCATCAAATAATCGTCTCGCTGGGGATCGTTAACACCATCGGCTAATAACTGCGCCAGTTCACCTTCGATAATACGTACATCTCGAAGCGGTGTGAGTGGCAACAGCTCAATGTTGACCTCGCCTACCTCATCGAGTTCTACCAAGGTGACCGATTTATGTTGATGCTGTTCGCTGAAGGAATACTTCAAAATGGAACCTGAATAGCGAATATAAGGTTGGCCCTTATATTGTGGGCCATGCAGATGCCCCAGTGCGGTATAACTAAAATCATTAAACAGCTGTGGGGCAATTTTATCGGCGCCGCCAATACTCAAGGGGCGCTCTGAATCTGACTCACTGCCGCCATCTAAGAAGCAGTGGCTAATCACTACCTTTGGCAATCCTTGACTGTCATGCTCTGTGACCTGCTCAAGCAGTGTAGCCATCGCCTCTTCATGGCTAGACACATCACAATCGAGCACATGGCGCACCGTTGCTGGCTCAACATAGGGCAGCGGATAAAAGAGGGCATCACCACTTGCACTGGTAAGTTTAATCGGCCGTACTGTGTCACTTAACGGCCCAATAATGTGTAGACCACTGCTCAGCATCTGCCGCGAAGCAAAGGCTAACCGCTCATGCCCGTCATGGTTGCCAGCAATTAAAATGGCCGGAATGCCCAGTTCATTGACCACCTGATTAAGCACATCATCGAGCAGCGCCACCGCATTCGCTGGCGGCACGGAGCGATCGTAAATATCACCCGCTACCACGATGGTATCAACTTGGTGCGCCTTGGCTAATTCGATAATTTGCGCTAACACATGGCGCTGATCGTCGAGCAAACTTTGATTATGTAGCTGACGACCGATATGCCAGTCCGAGGTGTGGATAAATTTCATCAGTTCTCGTTTAAAAATGAGGAGGATACGAACGTATCTAATGGTTGTTATAGTAAGAAATGCCGCAACAGATGGCAACGACCTTAGGTGCCTCCCGCAAATTAATCGCGCCCCTCAAGCCATAAGAAGCAGGTACACCAGTAGTTGAACCTGGTCGATAGCATAAGCGGCGCCACATATTAGCCGTCTAATACCTGCTATTGTTCACGTGTATCACACAACTACACGCCCAGCTGTCCTCAATGTGCTTTATATTTGAGAACTAACTTGTCTAAAAATTGAAACAACAATCGATTCATGGCGCGCGTGTCCGTAGCAGCCATGTCAGCGGGATGCTGCACCCATTGCTCACCAAACATAGCGCCTTGCTCGAAAGCAGAGGCGATAAGTGCAGATATTGATGTTTGAGTAAACTCTAAGTGGCATTGAAAGCCATAGATGAGATCGCCATACTCAACAATCTGTCTCGGACAAGCTTGGCTGTAGGCAAGTACTTTAGAGGTCGGCAATAGACCGGGCATATCATTATGCCAATGGCCAACCACTTCTGTGAGTTGAAAATATTCAAATAATGGCGAAGCTAACGCTGCATCAGTCATAGTGATCGGGAAGTAGCCGATCTCTCGTTGCGGGCTATGTTCAAACTTGGCTCCGAGAGCCTCACCAATTAACTGTGCTCCCAAACACACGCCCACCAAAGCTTTGCCCTTAGCAATACATCTATTAATCAAGCTAATCTCCTGTTCTACATCAAAATAGGCGCACTCATCACGCCGAGTTAATGGAGACTGAGGGCCGCCTAAGATGACCAGCAGGTCAAAATCTATTACCGCAGGGAGCGATTCACCTAAATATAAGTGTGTCGAGGTTTGTTTAAAGCCGTTATCAGTAACCCACTGACTAAAAGCCGCTGGACCTTCGTAGGATTCATGAATAATAAAGTGAATATGCATCTAGTTACCTTGATGGTGAATATCAGTAAGGTATGATGCTATCTGAAAAACAGCTGTCTCAATTTACCTGTTAAGACATAAAACATCGATAAGTCGCCACATATGCCTGCAAATGAAAAAATAGCGCTATTTTCACACCATCAAATGGTGAGTAAAACCATCGACATGCAAGCCCATTATATTGACGATTGGCATACACACCCATGGCATCAAGTCATTTTTCCTGTCTCGGGCTTACTACAATCCACTATCGAGCAAAATACTGTTATTGTGCCTCACAATGCCATGTTGTACATACCGGCAAACACACGTCATAAATCAGTGGCGGTCACCCAGACACAATTTTTAACCTTATACCTAAATCCCAACCACACCGTTAGCTTCAGCAGCACACTCAAATCGTGTTTTATCACGCCATTTTTGAAAAGCCTGATATTACTGTTAATCGACCATGCTCACTGCAACAACACAGAACAGATGCTGAGTAATCTACTTATTGTATTGCAAGATCAAATCACCATCGCTAACCCCTATGAAATCCCTCTGCTTATTCCTAGCGATAGAAGATTAATGTCGATATTTATACAATTACAAAAACAGCCTGACTCAGCATTAACACTCACACAATGGGCAGAAAAAGTTGGTGCATCGGGTAGGACGTTGTCGCGGTTATGTAGCAAAGAGTTTGGCCAGTCATTTTCGTCATGGCGCCAACATATTAAACTGGTCCTCTCGTTACAATTATTAGAAAGCCCCTTATCAATACAAAGCATTGCCATCGAGTTGGGTTACCACTCTGACTCAGCCTTTATTCATGCTTTTAAAAGCATTTTCACTCAAACACCGAGTCAATATCGTAAATCTCATTTGTCCCATAGTGGCACAAATCTAAACTACTAATGGTGATGAGAGTAAGTAATCAATTTGTAGGGCTTGCCTATAAAACCCCGCTTCGTATTAGCCCTCGCCTGACATTTTTACACAGTTTACCGAAACGGGAGATGTCACCAAGTCGCGGCGTATCACCATTGGCAATGGCGGTTTCCCAATAAGATAATTCACTATCAACTAACTCGAGTAATTTTTTAGGGCAACCGATACAACTCCCTTCTGGGCCGCAGACAAAATGAGCCGGCTCAGTTAAAGGCAACTCCTGTTTTACTTGTTCGATAAGCTGCAGCATCGCCGTCTTAGGATCGGGTTTTGATGGCATACGTCACCTACTTTTATCTTGGCAGTTGGTGCAACATTGAGTGGGATAATATTTTAAATCAATAAGATAAGTACAATAAAACAAGTGCAATCAGAGATTACGTCACTGCCAAGGTGACTCGTAGTTCACCACGCCAAGCGGACCATTTAAAGCAGATATAGCTAAAAAACCGAGTAAGAGGCAAATACATTGTACGATTTACACTCGACGATTGAATTACGCGTCACTCCGCAAAAACAGAATAACGCGTTATCAGCAGCTTATTATGTTGCCGGCTGCATAAAATGAGTCGCACATATTTTATTGCCCGACGGATCGCGCAAATAGGCCAGATAAAGTCGCCTCTCTCCACTACCACGTACACCTGGCGGCTCTTCACAAGCGGTCCCACCGTTAGCCAAGCCAGCTGCATGCCACGCATCGACTTGTTCCGGAGTGCTGGCTTTAAAGCCGATGGTCATGCCATTACCATGGGTGGCGACTTCACCATTGATCGGTGCCGTGAGACCTAATACACCATCGGGTGTAAAATATAAGCAACGACCTTTTTCATCTATCACCCCTTCCGAGTACCCCAAAACGTGCACGATTGCATCGTAAAATACTTTTGATTGCGCGACATCGTTGGCCCCAAACATAACATGACTAAACATGGTGTATCCTTGTAAAAAATGAGTTTTGACTGTGCAATATTCCATGGTGATTGTCTAGCACTCAGTTTCAGTGTGCACGTTCGGCAGCTCAGACGATTAACCTAGAAACGTTAAAACCATGCGGTGAGATCGTACTGATCCGACAATAATTTTACGCTCATCGCGATCGACATGGTCACCACTAGCGGCTTAATAATTTTACTGCCTTTACTCATCACCATCCGCGAACCAAGCGTAGCTCCCAGCGCTTGACCAACAAGCATAAATGCGCCGAGTAACCACACCACTTTGCCACCGAGCGCAAAAAATATGAGCGAGGCGATATTGGTTGAGAAGTTAAGTACCTTAGCGTGAGCAGTCGCCTTTGCCAGCCCGAATCCTGCCAATGACACAAAGGCAAGTGCAAAGAAGCTACCAGTACCCGGCCCAAAAAAACCATCGTAAAAGCCCACACCTAGGGCCGCCGTAAAGCCAAACACCGTAGGGGTAAGTAGTTGTTGCTTGTCCTCTTCGCTTATCTTCTTCGAAAAGAGGAAATAGCCGCCAATGGTTAACATTAAAAATGGCAATACTAATTGCAATACTGAGGCATCGATCAACTGCACGGCAACCGTACCCAACGCTGAGCCGATAAACGCACAGCCAATAGACAGCTTCATTTGCGTTAAACTAACCATGCCTTTGCGGATAAAATACAGGCTGGCAAAAAAACTCCCACCACACGCCTGCAACTTATTGGTCGCTAATGCTGCGGTTGGTGGTAGACCCGCCCACATCAGCGCCGGGATAGTCAATAGCCCGCCACCACCGGCGATTGCATCGATAAAGCCAGCCATCACTGCGACGGTAAAGAGAATGGCGATAAGCTCATAAGTTAATTCGAAAGACATAGTGACTGCTTTATAAATCAATGGAGTAGAATTGCGGCTATTAGACTTGGTTTGTATTAACAAGGCAAAGAAGTTTTCTCTTTTTTTGCATTGTTGTATGTAATCCAGCCTAAAATCAATGCGAGTAAGAACCAGCTAAACACAAGGTCTGTATGTGAAATAGGCAATAAAAAGCCACTGTATACAGTGGCTTCAATCGTCGGTAGCATTAATGCTGACAGTTATCACTGCATTGGTGTTCATCGTCAGCAAATTCATCATCGCCTTCCTGATGCTGCATGACGCCCCAACCATCAGTGGCACCACCGAACTCGGCGGCAAAGGTATTGAGTTCGAGCTCTTGGCTAACAATCGCATCGTACTCAGGCACCATGTTAATGCACACGATAAGCTCCCACTTACCGAGTTCATCGTTGAGGTGTAATTCCATTTCGCCCTCGAGTTCAGATTGAGCTAACTCTTCTGCTGCTGACTCAGCATCTCGCTGATCTTCAAACACAAGGAAAAAATCAACATCAAGCGCCTTGCTCAAATCAATACCGGACTCCGCCATTGCGGCCAGCATTTTGCCATTATCATCATCTGGAAATTGCATTATTAACTCCACTTACTTAAGGACGTTATTCGCCTGCGACAATCATTACGCTTTCGCCATTGAAGCTCACCACTTGCCCAGGTGAAACCTTCTTGCGCTTGCGAGTTTCCACTTCGCCATCGACAGTCACCATGCCTTCACTTATGACGAATTTAGCTTCGCCACCGCCGCCGGTCATCGACTGTACTTTTAATACTTTATAGAGCTCTATAAACTCTTCACCTGGCAATAATGCTAGGGTTTGTGATGCTGTGGTCACACTTTATACCTTTTTTCAAAAAAATCGGCGCGATTATAACACTTGTGCATGATGACACGCTACAGTGGACGCTCTGAAGCCAGTAAACCGTAATAACAGTCATCCACCCAAAGATCGTCAAGCTTGTAGTTATGGCGCAAAATGCCTTCAAGTTGAAAAGCACATTTCTCTAATACTCGGGCAGAAGCACGGTTGTCCTTAACGCAAACCCCAATAAACTTGTGAATTTGATACTGTAAACACCCCCAGTCAATCACGGCATTGAGGCTTTCGGTTGCATAACCTTTACCATGACTATCTGGGCTGAGCATATAACCAACTTCGGCGTGGGCAAGTGTGACATTACTGGCGTGAAGACCGGTAAATCCAACGATTTTCCCCGTGATTAACTCCTCAATAGTCAAGGTTAACCAATCACCCGATTCAAATACCCAAGGTGTTAGCCGCGCTGCAAATTTTTCGGCTATAACCTCAGCACTATCCGGTCGGCGAACAAATTGGTTCACACTCGGATCTTGGTGGATTGACAAGTAAACTTGCCAATCCTCACGTTGCAACGACCTAATCTTTAACCTGTTGGTATATAGCTCAAACATCGTGTTGCCTCAGTTTAGCCGCGGCTGGTCACTTCAAGTAAGTGATAACCAAACTGGGTCTTAACTGGACCTTGAACTTCATTTAATGGCGCACTAAATACCACTTCGTCAAATTCACGCACCATCATGCCTGGGCCGAACGAACCTAAATCACCACCTTGAGCGCCAGATGGGCAAGATGAATGAGCTTTAGCGACATCAGCAAAATCGGTGCCGTCCAAAATTTGCTGCTTTAATTGCTCGCATTGTGCTTCGCTGCTGACTAATAAATGACGCGCAGTTGCTTGTACCATGTATCGCTCCTAAAAGTGTGTCAAAAGTAAGTAAAATAAAACCCAGCAAGTATAAAACATTTGCTGGGCTTAATGAACGATGATGTTCAGCAGAGAGGATTATGCCTTGCTCGCGGCGATCCAGTGGTGAATTTTTTGTTCCATCACAGCCATTGGCAATGAACCGGAGGTCAAAATTTGATCATGAAACGCTTTTAAATCAAATTTATCACCTAAAGCTTGTTCAGCCTCTGCGCGCAAAGCCAAAATTTTCAATTGGCCCACTTTGTATGATAAAGCCTGTCCTGGAATAGCCATGTAGCGTTCGACCTCAGCAATAATATCTGACTCCGCCATTGGCGAATTGTCTTTCATATACTCAATCGCCTGCTCGCGGCTCCACCCTTTAGCGTGCAGGCCAGTATCGACCACTAAACGCATAGCGCGTAGCATCTCGTCTGATAACTTACCAAAGTATTGGTAAGGATCATTAAACATGCCCATCTCGATGCCTAAGTATTCAGCATAGAGTGCCCAGCCCTCTTCAAATGCGGTGTAGCCGCCAAAGCGTTGGAACTGAGGAATATCGCTAAGCTCCTGTTTAATAGCAATTTGAAAGTGATGTCCAGGAGCAGCCTCATGTAGCGAGAGAGTGGTCATGCCCCACTTCGGCTGGGCTTTTAAATTAAAGGTGTTGATATAAAATACCCCAGGACGCGAGCCATCAACGGCAGGAGCATCATAGGAGGCACCGGCAGCAGACTGCTCACGAAAATGCTCTACAGGTTTAACAATGTAATCCGCTTTGGGCATCACATTGAAGTAGTTGGGTAGCTCGAGATTAATTTTATCTTTCAGCACCATATAACCATCGATAAGCCCCTGACGGTCATTGAAAAAATATTGTGGCTCAGATGACAGTGACGCAAAAAAGGCGTTCAAATTACCTTCAAAACCCACTTGCTGACGTACTTTATCCATTTCAGACAAGATACGGGCAACTTCAGATAGACCAACCTGATGAATTTCATCAACCGACATGGTGGTAGTGGTATGTGAGTTGGCTAAGTGTTGATACCAGACCTTTCCATTAGGGAGTGCCCACCAACCATCACTGCCGCGGGCCATAGGCAGATAAGTGTGCTGAAAGTAGTCTGTGAGCTGGCTCAGTTCAGGTAGTAACTGCTCATCAATAAATTGGGTATATTGCTGCGTCAGCTGTGCTTTTTCTTGTGCTGTAAATGAAGCCGGCAATTGCGTAATGGGCGCGTAAAATAGGCTTTGCTGCGGCTGGCTGACCAACTGCGCTCGCAGTTGCGGAATAATGCGCTCCACCAAGACTCGGGGCAACACCACTTTACTGGCAATGCCTTCATCCATACGAGTTTGTGCCAATTTAGTCCACTCAACGAACCCAGCTAAACGTGATAACCAATTAGTATAGTCTTGCACAGTATTGAACGGTTGGGCACTTTCTCCGCTGCCTAATTGCACCATGCTGATCACTGTGCTGTAAAACTGATTCATGGGCATGAAATGCTCAGGAAAGGTTTCAGAAACAAGTGCTACGTTTCTGTCATAAGAAAACATGTCATAGCTCAGTTGCAACGCTGGCGACAAGGCATCTCGGTCAATGGCTTTGACCTGCTTTAAGTAGCGAGTGTTTAACTCATGGCGCTGTTTTAAATAGGTTTCAGTCAATGCGCCGCCAAACTGGTCGTTATAATCATTAACTCCCACAAAAGTCGCATAAATCGGCTCAAGCTTTAGGCTATCCTTAAAATAGTTATCAGCCAGAGCCAAATACGCTTGTTCAGCAGTTTGCACCGTAGTACTGGCGACACTAGGATCAGCAGTAACAGTGGCCTGCGACCCCGTCTGAGCGTCTGAGCAACCACCGAGAATAATACTCGCGGCGATGGTCGTTGCGACAATGGTTTTCTTCATTTTTGCTTTCCTTCATATTCTGTGCAATTGCTAGTTATTTTCTATACTTGTCAGTAGATTAATCTAAGGAGCTGGCAATGATCTACTCATTTAATCATTCTGGATTTAGGGATCCCGAAACGGGTGTCTATAACCAAACCTACTTTATGGAGATATTTAATCGCGAATGGCATCGCCATATCAGGGAGCGTCAAACATTAGCCTTATTGTATCTATGCCCGCAGATTGATGAAACCGACAAACAAGCTCACTTATTAGAATTACTCATAGGCCAAGTGCAACAGGCACTGATGCGCACTAGCGACTTAATCGCTCGGATGAATCAGGACAACTTTGCCGTAGGCCTATTCAATATTGATACACAAGGTACTTATACTGTGATTGAACGTATCGAGCAAAAAATCGCTCATTTCAATCATGAGCATCAACGTAAACATACTCATAAAATAGATTACCAATTAGCCGCATCTGTGTGTCAGCCTGTCGCCACGCTGCATATTCAACAACTATTCGACGATGTGCGTAGCCTGTCTCAACAATTAGAGCAACAAAAAAGCCAGCACGCTGTGGTACATCAGCTTAAAGTGCAATAGTTTATCCATTTTATTTACCGCATAAAAAAAGCCCCATAAAGGGGCTTTTTAGGCTCAACAAGTTAAAGTGCAACGTTATAAATACGTGCCTTTTCTTTAATGTAAGCAAGGTAGCTGTTAGCTGTACGTTTAGTCTTCTCGTCTTTAGCAGCTTTTAAGCATGCGTTATACGCGGCTTTATACTGCTTAGTGCCAAGATAGGCTAATGCCAATTCAAACTCAACCTCACCTTCACTCACATCACCAGCTGCTAGCGCCTTTTTGAGTACAGGAATTGCTTGCTTGTACTCTTCTTGTAATGTCAATAAACGTGCCTGTTTCAGGAATAACTTACCATCATTGTTGATGACAGCGGCTTTACCATAATAGGTGGCAGCCTTATCAAGCTCTTTCGCATTATGATAAAAGCCAGCCAAAATTGAGAGCGTTTTCTCATCCTCTTCAATCAGACCGCTTTTTAAATGCTTTTCGTAGATTTTTGCCGCATTGTAAGGTGAACCATTTTGCGCAAGTAGCTGCGCTAAACGGGTGATATTACCAGCGGTTTCTAAAAATCCATTCTTATAAGCCAGATCATAAGTCGCCAACGATTTAGTGTAGTCTTCAGTTATCAGATAAAACTGTGCTAACTGTACCCATAGACGGCCATCTTGTTGGAACAATGGCACCATGGTCTCGAGTACTTTAACGGCATTTTTATAATCTTTCTTGTTGAAGTAAGCCGTCAGTTTCATCTGATATAAGCCTTTATCTGGCTTATCACTGATAGAAAGACCTTTATCAACGACCTGTAGTACTTTATCCCACTCTTTAAGTTCAGAGTAAGCAATACCTATACGGCGATACACTTGTGCATCTTCCTTACAGGTAAACTCCATCCACTTGTAATATTGCGGAATAGACTCTTTGAACTTCTTCTCTTGGATTAACAAGTCCGCGTACAAACGCAGCGTTGCACCATGATCAGTACCACCAAGAATGTCAGCATCTACGGCCGTTTTAAGGTATTTAATCGCAGTAGCCATCTGATTTTTTTCGGCATAAAAGTTACCCAACATGCGGGCAATATAGGCCTTATCAAAATCATCGCGTGGATTGGCTTCAAGCAATACTGCAATCGCTTCGTCAATGTTGCCTTCTTGATAAGCTTCAAAAGACTTCTGCACTTTTTTAGCAGAGTTTTGACCGACAGCCTTAGACTGACGCTTTTCAATGGGACACTTTTTCGCAGCATTTACAGTTGGCACTACAGCAAGACTACCACCGATAGCAAACAATAGTGCAGTTGCAAGCGTATTCACTTTTTGCATCTCTATTTGCCTCCATCGAGTTTAAAGTCAAGTTGAACCGTCATACCAGGCTGTTTAAGGGCTTTACCGTCAACAATCTTTGGCTTGTATTTCCACTTTCTGAGTGCGCGCTTAGCTTCTCTATCGAAAATACGTTTCGGGTCTGCATCGATCACTTCGATATCGTCAACACCGCCCAATTCATTAATAGTAAAGCTAAGTTGTACCCAACCTTCTTTACCATCACGAGCAGCAGCGATAGGATATTGTGGTTCGATACGCACAATTGGCGTCGCATCACCATCACGAGTCATCATATTACCAAGCTTAAAGCCTGTGCTCGCAGAACCTGCCACTACACCACTCATATTAAACGACATATTAGTGTCGATATCAGATGAGCTATCTGGTGGTGGGGTATCAGGCAAAGGTGGCTGCTCAGGCGGTGTAGGTGGCTTAGGTTTTACCCTAGGCTTATCCTGCACTTTTGTATCCTGTTTATCCATACTGATCTCAATCACTGGAGATTCAGTTGCGGTGTCGGCGCGTTTAGCGCCGCCACCGACCAAGAAGGCCATGAATACAAACAGGGCAAAAGTAACAGCACCACCAATTAATAATGATACTATTGCTCTGAGCATATTAATCTTTCCCCGCTGATACCGAAATCTTGTCGATACCGGCTTTCTTCACGTTGTCCATAACCTTGATAACAAGGCCATGCTCAGCTTCTTTATCTGCTTCAATCAACACAGCCGCTTCTGGTGACTCAGCTAACATACGTTCTACGTTAGCTGTTACACGCTCGATGTCAACCTGACGGTTTTCCATCTTAATCACGCCTGTCTTGCTAACACCAATAAAGATGTTTGCAGACTTCTGAGTCGTCGCTTGAGAAGCTTCAGGTTTATTGTAGTCAAGACCTGAGGGCTTAATAAACGACGTTGTTACGATAAAGAAGATCAGCATGATAAACACGATGTCTAGCATCGGTGTCATATCAATCTGTGCTTCTTCTTCTATACTTGAATGCTTTTTACGTGCCATGTTCAATCTCTCTCTAGTGGTGTGGCAGGCTGTCTTTTAGCTTTTCCATACTGATCTTCATTTTTGCATCAAGGCGAGTACTAAAAAATACTCCCGATAACGCAGCGACCATTCCCGCCATTGTCGGCATGGTTGCCATTGAAATACCAGCTGCCATCATACGAGCATTACTCGTCCCATGAACTGCCATCACATCGAATACCTGTATCATACCGGTTACGGTACCCAGTAGACCTATCATCGGACAGATAGCTACTAAGGTTTTGATAATCAGCATACGAGCATTCATATCTTGTTTCGCTTGGGATACCCAAGCTTCACGGATACGGTGTGCATGCCAAGAGGTAGAGTCCTCTCTGTTATTCCATGCGGTGATAATGTTGTTATGTTCTTTTGGCGCAATCAAATTGAGATACCAAAAACGCTCAAGCATTAACACCCACATTAGAAATAGCACTGCCGCAACCAACCAGAGGACGTCGCCTCCGGAGGCCATGAAGCCCCTGACGGAATCCCAGATGTCCATCAGGTATAGCATCATTAGGCGTTCCTCTTCTCAGCGTGCTCGGCTACGATACCTGCACTTTGCTCTTCAAGTACTTGAACAACTGACTTGCTACGTGCAATAACAATGGCATGCATAAGCATTAGTGGTAATGCCGCAACTAGACCCTGTACTGTCGTCATCAGTGCCATAGAGATACCACCCGCCATAAGCTTAGGATCGCCCGTACCAAATAACTGAATGCTTTGGAACGTTGCAATCATACCGGTCACAGTACCAAGTAGACCCATCATAGGCGCAATAGCTGCAAGGACCTTAATGATAGAGATACGAGTTTCAAGCGCTGGCGTCTCTTTCAGGATGGCTTCGTCAAGTTTAAGCTCTAAGGTTTCAACATCGACATCTTTATTGTCATGGTAAGCCTTTAACACACGACCAAGTGGGTTATTACCAGGGTTATCGATGTTTTTACGCTGGGCATTAACTTTCGCACCCACAATATAAAGCGTCACTAAGCGTTCGATTGAAATGATCGCACCAAGTACCAATAGCGCAATAATGATATAACCAATCGTACCACCCGCTTCAATGCGCTCTTCTAACGTCGCTTTCTGTGTGAATACGTTTAATAGAACACCGCGCGCAGGGTCAACAAACAGCTTGTGCACGCCTGATGTTTGACCTTCAAAGTTTTTAACGCTAGCAACTTGCTCACCACCAGGCTGTTGAGATAGCTGCTGGATAAGATGCAGATCAGGGTTATATACAACATATTGGCCATCGGCTAATAGGTTATATGCACCGACACGAATCACTTTAGTGTTGCTAACATTACCGTCAATACCAGTAACGTCTGCATTAAATGCAACCACTTTACCTGACTCAGCCATTTCAAACAGCTGTGCTTCCCAGAACTTCTCTAATTCTTCAATTTTGGGTAGTTCTTTACGAGCACCTAATTCAGAGATAAATGCGTCACGACCAGGAAACTGAGCGCTAACATTTGAAGATATTAATTTGCCTGCGAAATCACCGGCCTCACCTTTAACGACACCGAACATTTCACCCAAGTCACCTTGAGCAATTTTGCGGTCTTCTTCTAACTGAGCAATTTTACGCTCGTTATCAGCAAACGCTTGAGCGAGATCTTTGCCACGTTGCTCTTCAGCGGCTAACGCTGCTTTTTCACGCTTAAGTAGTGCAGCTTTATCGCCACGTTCAGCTTGAAATTCAGCTTCACGCTTCTTATTGACTTGAGCCGCATTAGCACGATCACTTTGAACTTGCTTTAACAATTGATCGATAGTCTTAGGTGCATCAGCGGCACTGACCATTCCCGCTGTTAGAGATAGCGTTGCAGCAACGATTGCTGTAGAGATTAACTTTTTCATTATTGTGCAGCCTCCGCAGCTGGGATTGGTAACGCGAACATATCAGGAGCACCTTGGCCACGAGCCTGGCGAATAGCTTTAGTTATGTTACGCAGATAGCCATCTTCTAGCTTATCCCATGCTTTTGTCTCTGGATTGAACATCCATGCAGACTTTTGATCTAGACTTTGAGCGTAATAGCCGACACGGCCGAAGTTGATAAAATCAACCAAGATCTCTTTGCTATCAAGCTGCAACTTACCCGTTTCAACATTCAATTTTGAACCATATTCGCGTTCGATATTGTATGCATCGAGAATAAGACGATATTTTTCAGCAAGTGTTACGTTTGCAGTATTAAGTGTTTCACGCAGGCGCTCGATACGATCTTCACGTACTTCTTTATTAAATGGCAGATCTAAAGCGACAAACTGCTCTAACGCATCCACCATTTTAAACATTAATGGCACAACACCTTGACGTAACTTATCAACACCATTGATGTCTTCTTGGATAAGTTTCATCGTCGCTTCTTGGTCTGCAACCAATCCAGCAACGTAGTCGTTATATGATTTTGTTGATTCACGCGTATCAGCGACTTGGCCATATTCAAATGCCATGTCTTGTGCTTGATCGTAGAATTTATCAACTTTCTTTTGCGATGCAGCCGCATCTGAATGAATTCTCGCATCCGCTTTCTGTACATCAGAAAGTGGATCGGCAACCACTAAGTTACTGCCTGCTAAGGCCAGCGCGCCTACGAGCGCTGTAGCGATTTTAGTTCTATTGCTTACCTTGGACATAGTTCCCAACCAATTTGAAGTGAAAATAAAAAGTTTAACTTTGTAGCAACATGGGTTTCTGCTTATCTTGCTAGAATGCCGTTACTATAAGTGTGTATTTCTCTTGTGATTGTTAGTTATTATCTTCCCTCTCCACACCATATAAAGTGCAGACCCGCTGGCATCATTTCACAAAATGTTGACCGATGTCAACATTTCAAAAGGGCTAAAACCCTATGAAAAGGCGATTACACGGCAAAATTTACATAAGATATGTTTTTTCAACTAACTATGTTTCAGTTAGATACTACTGCATTAACATAAAACATGCTAAAAACTAAATTAAACACCTGAAAAAAAAGCATTTTATCTCGAGCACCCTTTTTAAACACAAAAATAACTAAGCAATAACAAAGTTGCAGATATAAAACCATTTAAATGATTATTTGTTGCGCATACATTAAAGCATTAGCGGGTTTTCAGCGATGAAATAGAGCAAATGAAATAGTTAAACTGGCGTAATAACGCCGCCCAGCGACCAATGGTTAACCAGCGTGGCATAGCAAATACTTTCTTTAATTTTAGATCTCGTTACGTGTACAACATGAAACGCTAGGAAAAACAAAACAGGCTTGGCACTGGAATACGATTAACATGGTAAGGTAGCTTCTCATATAAAAAAATCGAAAATCAAATTCATGATTTTCGATTTTTTTGACTTTAATTAACTACAACACAAAGATTGTATAGTTAACTTGTCCTCTTTAGAACTTTACACTTGCTCTAACGAAGAAATAGCGGCCTAACACGTCATATGTGTATGGGTCGGTGTTTGAATCGTTATTACCTGAATAGTATGGAGGCTCTTCATCAAAGATATTATTCACACCACCACTTAAACGCACCATATCTGTTACATCGTAGGTTGCTGATAAATCGTGATAAATAATGCTATCCACGCTCGGAGCATAACATTTAGATGGGTCATCCTTACATGCGAATGAATCCATACCATCGATATAACGTGCCTCATACGTAGCACTCCATATATCGCCAGTTGCGGTAAGGTTAAAGTTAGTCTTTAACTTAGCGTAAGCACCTACACCACCAGTGACATAACCACGGTAATCAACGGCATTACCATCAGGATCAAACTCTTCATAGGTATCAAGAATCGACGTATCTAAACCGGCTTTCCAATCTAGACCAAGACCTTCAAAGACATAAGCTACGTTAATATCATAACCAGAAGTATTGGTTTGACCTATGTTTTGTAAGCCATTATCGAATGAAATACGGCCAGTACCATCAATTTCAATATTAGAAGACTGACATAATGCAGCACCCGTATTAATCTTGTTGCCTGTGGCGTCTAAACACTGATTTGCTAGATAGTTATTGTCAACTTCAGTGATGGTATTGGTAATTGCAATATCAAAATAGTCAACAGTAAAAGACAGACCTTCAACGTAACTTGGCGAGTAGACTAAACCAACTGTTGTGATATCTGCTTCTTCTGGTGTCAACATTGGGTTACCACCAACGGTAACTTCAGCCTGTGTTTGTGTGGTAGCTGGATGCTTAATTTGCTCAAATGATGGTGACTTACCACCGTATAGCTCACTCACCGTTGGTGCACGAAACGCGGTTGAACGGCCACCACGAATCATTAAGTCTTCAGTCATACGCCACGTAAGACCTAACTTCCACGTTGAATCATCACCAAATGTGCTGTAGTCGAAGTAACGCATCGCAGCGCTTAAATCCACTTGCTCAGCAAAAGGAAGATCACTTAATAATGGAATCGCTAATTCAGCATATAGCTCATTTACATCAAATGAACCAGCGGTGCCTTCAACACGTGGATCATTCGCAAGACCTTGAGATGTCAATGAGTCGGGAGTGAAATGCGCTGACTCTTCGCGATATTCATAACCAGCAGCAAACCCTAGCATACCGGCAGGAAGCTCCATCACTTCACCAGAAAGTGTTGCAGAGAAAATATCTAATTCACTGCCACCGCTATTTACTTCAGTGTAAATATAAGGTGCAATACTTTCGCCTTCCCAAGAAGATTGACTAAATGGGTCAAACTCTTTAGCCATTACAGCATCGTTAATTGAGCCTAAGTTATGAAGGTTGGCAAGAGTATCTACCGAATCATTTTTACCCTTATTGTAAGAGGCATCCCAAGACCAGCCATTAGACAACTCGCCTTCTAAACCAACAACGACACGCACTGTATCAACTGTCTGCGAGAAATAACGATTACCTGACTCAACCACACGGCGACCGTAATCAAGCTTTTCACCCTCTTGCACCAAACCAACCAGCTCCTGAGTCATCCAAGATGAATCATACGCCCAAGGAGAGCTATTCCAGATAGGTTGAGGCGCCATTTGCTGATTTGACCAACGCTTAGAATACATAGCTTCCGAGAAAAACATAATAGAGTCACTTAACTCATAAGTTCCCGAAAATGATAGATTTAAGCGTTCCATTGGTGTTGACAGGTAACTAGTTTCAGCATAGTTGTAACGATCTGCATCGGTAAAGTCATGATACTGCCCGCCTAAACCACTTAGGTCTGGAACCGATTTATCAGCAAAAGCTTCCCATACTGGTTTACCCGTTTTAGGGTCTGCTACATAGTGACCATAGTAACCGGAATCACCGATTGCATAAGCACCATCTTGACCTGAACCGACTATGCCGTGGTTTTTATCTCCCCATATATGCCCCCCCTGAGAGTAACCACTACCAGCGCAGTAGATATCGCTCGCATCAGCTGTTTCAGCAATTGGACACTTAGAAAAATCTCGGTCAGCTTGGCTCGCATCACCACGTTTGGTGTATTGACCATTGATAACAATATTACCTTTGTCAAACGTGTTACCAAGAGTGAAATCGATACTCGTTTCATCAGCATCACCTTCACCACTCAATCCCGTTTGGACATTAACTTCAAAACCTTCGAAATCGCGCTTCAAAATGACGTTAACAACACCAGCAATCGCATCAGTACCATAGATAGCAGATGCACCATCTTTGAGTACTTCAACACGCTGGATCATTGATACTGGAATGGTGTTTAAGTCCACTGTTGAAGCTGCACCAGTACCTGAGGCAATCATACGACGACCATTAACTAACACAAGCGTACGATTAGAACCAAGACCACGTAGGTTAATACGTGCATTACCTTGTGAGCCATTGTTAATGGCCGCGTTAGTCATGGCACCACCAGCAGATGTCATATTACGCAATACATCATCAATAGAGGTTGCACCAGATGCAATGATTGATGAAGCATCGATCACACTGATTGGGCTCGCAGTTTCCAAGTCGGCACGTTTAATGCGTGAACCAGTCACCTCTATGCGTTCAACGTTATCAGCCGTTTCATCTGCTGCAAAGGCTGTTGGTGCAGTGAAAGCGGTTAACGCAGCACCGCTAACTAGCGCGATACGCACTGAGTTAGCTAATAGGCTATTTTTATACATGTTGTTTCTCCCTGGACATCATTTTTATTTTATTGCGAATATCTAACACGACAACGAAAGCAACATTACCGGCTAGATTTCTAAGCAAGATAAGACCATAAGAGAAACAATTTCGCAACACTTACAGCCCATTTTTTACAAGCTAACTATTAAAAGCCGAATTTATAAGCGTTTAAACAGGAATGTTATATACCATTTTCCTTGTCATAACCCATAACACGCTATTAACTCGATGAGAGAATTCAACATAAAATATTATTTATCAGGTAGATAAAAATCATAGATACTCACCTCACCCGGTAACACGCAAACACTAAATTAGACAATCAAGATGAATTGACACCTGAATTGGATGTTACAAATGGATCCAAAAGCAAATGGAAGGAAAACCTTATTAAATATATGGTCAGTCAGTTTTGTCGTACTTAACACTAAGCCCTATAGACTATCTACATTAAATAGTCAGTACGAACTAACCTCACCACTTTGGTTTTTAATCAGATTGAAAAATATAAAAAATATTTCACCGAGGATCACGAATAGCATTAACATGAGTATTTTATAATGTAGATATTTTTCGTTTAATAGCGAAAAAGGCTATGTAATTCACAATAGCGCCAGCCTCCTTCAATCAATCTTCACTCACGAATGAATATAAACAATTAGTTACGGCTGACACCAGAAAATTAACAACTAACACACAACAACAGGACAACAGGACAACAGGACAACAGGACAACAGGACACCAGGACACCATCATGATAGGGCAAACACTATTAACAAAAGAGATAGGTAAAATAGGCCGTTAAAATGAAAGAAGTAAAACTCGCACACAATGTGTTAACGCCGGCGTTATCAACACAGTGAACGCCCTCACGACAAATACGATATTGGATAGAACAACTATCAAAAAATTATGTAAAAGTGCTGTGAACAGTCAAAAAAAGCGCTTCATGATGAAGCGCTTTTTATTCAAGATGACGATGTTAAACAGCCAACTTATAGTGTGTAGCGAATACCAATAGCGATACCATCATCTTCAGATAACGACATTTTCGCTTCTTGCTCTTTATCAGCGCTAGTAAAATCACTGTAGTCTTTACGACCTTCGATATAAAGCACAGTATTGTTATCCCACACATAGTGCAAACCAACAACCACAAATTGACGCTTAAATACATCGTTAGGATCGGCGTTGAAGTTAGGCTGGATAACATAATCATCGCCCGCATCTAAGATGTTATATGATACAAATGGACGTAGACCATTATCGAAGGTGTAAGAGAATAAACTTTCTACGCCCCACGCATCTTTGATTAAGCGGCCGATGTTATCAGTATCATGGTTTTCTTGCTTATTTACGTTAGCCGCCGCATAGAAGCCAGCATCATCAAAGTTACCCCAAGTCACACCAGCACCATAGATAAGATCGACTGCCGTTGTTTGTTCACCATTACCAAAACGAACGTCAAACTCACCACGGTTTACACCTGCAGTAAGGGTCAATTTTTCAGTTGCCGCATAAGTAATTGCACCGCCGTAAGTATAGTTAAACTCAACTTGTTGCGCCGCTCTATCGCCATTTACCCAAAGCGCTTCACATGCTTCTTCAGAGATATTATCTGAATCACACGTATAGAAACTGCTATTTTTCAACTGTGCTTGTACAGCAAAGCTGACATCACCGAATGAGTTACGGTATTGCACCGTTTTATCACCACGGCCTACACCGTTTACAGCACCATCATCTTTGTTATAAGTGTATACACCAGCAGTATTACCATCCCAAACAAAGCCATAGTTTGTGCTGTAAACCACATCGTACCAAGCGCCCCATTGCTTACCTATGGTTAGGGTACCGTAGATGTCGTGGACGATGCCGACATAACCTAGACGGTTATAAAAAAACTCATCCTGAACTGATTCAAAACGGTTGTTATAGACAATATCACTATTACCAACAGGGTTTACGCCCCATTCCAATTTAGTGAACGCTTTCCAGCCATCACTCATATCACGAGTAAAGCCGAAGTTGATACGTGACGCGCCATTAACAACCTCGGTCTCACCTTGAGTGTTAATAACTCGGGCGTCAATAAAACCACCAATTTCGACAGCATTTTTATCGTCTTTATAAATTTCGATAGCTGATGCTGCTGGTACAAAAATGACAGCCGCTAATGCTGTTGCTATTAAACTCTTCTTCATGTGTTGGCTTAACCTTTTATAATGTTCAGTTTGCTGCTAACTTTTTATGTTAACTTTAGTGCTACATTCCGTTGTTTTATTTCACTCCCATTCCAAATTGAGACTAACAAAAGATCAGTTGTCACTCAAAGCTGAATATCGCATAAATTGCAGTTTTATTTCACTCAGCCAC
Source organism: Shewanella algidipiscicola (assembly GCF_900380485.1). Taxonomy (NCBI): domain Bacteria; kingdom Pseudomonadati; phylum Pseudomonadota; class Gammaproteobacteria; order Alteromonadales; family Shewanellaceae; genus Shewanella; species Shewanella algidipiscicola. Next base: position 1,370,705 of record NZ_OXJV01000001.1, read on the forward strand.
CGAATGAAACCATACTTACCCAAACCCAAAACCATGCATTAACACTCGGAGTTACAACCATTAAAATAATAACAACTATATTAACGTTAGCTGTTTTGACGCCACTTCGGTGAAACTAAGCTCCAAAATCGTAAGTATTGGATCAGAAATGGGCGCGATCTGCTTATCCAAGTAATACTGATAATCGATATTCCCATGACAATACTGCCTTGGTTCAGCCCCATTGGTTGTCATTACATACTCCACTTTACAGCCTCGTTTACCGAAACGACTATCTCCACTGCGCTCACACCACAATGTAGCGGCTTTGACATGCGGTGCAGACTTTGCGGTGTAATCTTCAATATTGCGGCGTAATCGCTTAGAAAACACTAATAGATCATCTAATTCGCCACGCTGCAGCGCGACTATCATGCTTTTTAAGTACTCCACCACATCTTGTTTGGTAAACAAGCGAAGATAGAGTTCAGCCTGTATTTGTCGTGCTACAGGACTCCAATCGCTTCTCACCTGCTCCATCCCCTTAAAAACCAGTTTTAATTCACCATTTTTCTGGGTATAGGCACCGACATAACGCTTTTTTGAACCTTCTAACGAACCACGCAGGGTTGGCATAAAAAACTGTTCAAAGTGACGTTCATACTCCAACTCAAGATAACAGGCTAAATTATAGTCACGTTTTAGCCTTTGTTGCCATTTTCTATTGATTTTAGTCACCAGTGAACGCGCGAAATCATCGATATTATCAATTGAGCTCACATCAGCTAAATGCACAAAAGTAGAATCGGTATCGCCGTAGATCACTGTTAACCCCATCTCTTCAAGCCATCGACGGGTTTGTTTCATGATCTCATGTCCACGCAGGGTAATTGAGCTGGCTAACTTAGCATCATGAAACACGCACCCCCGCGATCCCAATACCCCGTATAAGGAGTTCATGATGATTTTTATCGCCTGTGACAATGGTGCGTTCGCTTCTCGCTTAGCTTGCTCGCGCTTAGTGGCCAGCTCCGCCACTAAGTCAGGTAAAATAGGCGCATTACGACTAAAACGCGCGCCTAAAAAGCCTGCAACGGTATCGGTATCGCTCATCGCCTGTCCTTCGATCAGCCCTTTAGGATCAATTAAAAAGGTACGAATAATAGAAGGGTATAGGCTCTTAAAATCGAGCACTAAAATATGCTGATAAAGCCCAGGGATGGAATCCATCACATAACCACCTGGGCTTTCTATGCCATCACTTGCTGGCTCACTTGGCGCGACATATCCGGCGCGATGCAGATGCGGTAAATAGAGATTATTAAACGCGGCGACAGAGGCTCCGACTCTGCCAAACTCCAAACCTGTTAGTCTTGAACGCTCAAGGGCAAACTCGGTCAGCGACGTTTTTTGAAAAATGTCCCACACCAGGCGGCTATCTGTGATGTTGTAATGGGCCAACGCCAGTTTATCTTCATTAAATAAGGTGGTGATCTCCTCGCCCCGATTGGCCACATTATCAATCGCTTTGCCCTCATCAAGCAGCTGACGAGATACATTGTCTAAAGCATAACTATCAAACTGATAAAATGCAGCCTTGAGCCAATCGATGCCATCGAGCACCACTCGTCCTGGAAGCACCAAGGTTTCAGGACGAAACTTACCTTCCACCTTCCACGTTAACAGCTGATGATGTCGTCCCAACTTAAGCGGAATTTGATGGAGAGCTGCACGGCGATACAGCAAGGCTAAGTCAAAAGTGACCACGGCCCACCCAATGATAATGTCGGGATCAAAGCGTGCAAACCAGTTAATCAAGGCGATAATCAGCGCCGCTTCATTATCTACCCATTCAATATAGGTGACGCTGCTAGCAGCCAATGGAGGATTCACGCCTTCCTCGTTGCCGACCATAATAACTAACTCAATCGCTTTCCCCTCATTGTCCTTGCCATATAAGCCAACGCTATAAAGCTCGCCACTCATTGAGCATTCAAAGTCCAGAGAGACGATAGAAAGTGTGACATCAATATCTGTACGACGGGCTCGATGTCCGATAAGCGTCTTGATACTCTCATTTGGCACCCATTCACCGACAAACTCCACATCTAAGGCGATAAAACGTTCGATGAGGTAGCGTTGCTCAGGACGAATATCGGCTTCGTGCAGCGCTATTCCTAAGTCGGTCGCCTCTCTGACTAACTGACGAAAACTTTGACTATTACCACAGTAAAGCGCCGTTACCGCTTGATGATCAAAGGTCTTTAGTGTCAGCGCTTCGGTACGAACAGACTGGTGCGCTAAAGGCGATAACAGCTGAGCGACATCTTGGGTGCGACAAAAGCAGACTCGCTCACTGTCGTTGATCACCACACGTACGGGGCCATCGAGGGTTTTTAGGTAATAATGCAGGGCGTTGCCCACATGATGGCGAGTCAATATTCGGCCTTTAATCGATTGCCCCCCAGCAGAGGTTAAGCGAGTAGGCTGAGATATGGCAGCGCTGGGTGTTACAGATTGAGATGTCACGTAAGGTGGCCTGTCATTGTTTAAGTACGCCTAATTAAAGAGGCAGATCGGTGATACAATCACGAATGCAGCACGCCATAAATATAGGCGAGTTCTGCCACAGTTTTGGCGGCAAATTTTTTCAATAAACTGGCGCGATGCACTTCAACGGTGCGCATAGCGATACACAGCTCATCGGCAATTTTTTGATTACGTTTACCGGCAACAATTAACCGCAAAATATCTTTCTCACGTTCGGTTAATGACTGGTAAGCATCGATACTAGCCAATTTATCCAGCTGCTGCATTGAGCTTTCCAATGCAAGATTGATCGCAGCCACCAGCTGATCGGCATTAACCGGTTTTTGGAAGAAGTTGACCGCCCCAGCATGCAGCGCATCGACCGCCATGGGCACATCGCCATGGCCAGTTAAATAGATCACCGCTAGCGGACTGTGATTATCGCGTAAATGTTGATGTACTTGCTGACCACGCAGCACTGGCATTCGGCTATCTAAAATCACGCAACCCGGTTGCGTCAGCGCTGCGTTGTCAAGAAAGTGCTGACCATCGCTAAACACTGCGACATTAAATTCATACTCTTCGAGTAAAAATGCCAGAGACTCCCTGACAGACTGATCATCATCGACAACATACACGGGCAAGTTAGTAAGGCGATTATTCATGGGACTTTCTACTCACTGAGGTAACGATACAGGGATAACAATGGTGACTTTACAGCCATGAGGCGCAATCGGGCTCAAACTCATTTGCCCTGCATGATCTTCTATCACATCACGGCAAATTGCTAGTCCTAGCCCCAGCCCTTGTGTTTTTGTGCTCACAAAGGCCTGGGTCGCTGCGGCTTGTTCTGCTGAGATACCAATGCCATTATCGCTAACCGTTAAGGTTAAAACGTTATCCTGGTAATGGCTCTCAATGACGATTTCTGGCTGCCAAGTCACATCTGTGTGCTGCGCACTGACGCAGGCATCAATGGCATTAGTGACGAGGTTCACTAACACTTGTTGCAAGCCAATCGGGTCAATATAACACAGTGGTAATGACGTCTGTAGTGACAAACGGTAAGGGATCTCAAGCTTAGTAAGACGAAAATCAAGCAGCTCCATGGTATCAATAATCAATTGATTAATATCGATAAACTTTTTTTCAGCCGCATGCTTCTTGATCATCGTTCGTAGTCGATGCACTATGTTATCGACTCGCTCCACCTGATGTTGAATTTTTTCAAGTACAGGCACCAAATCCTCAAGCGGACGCTGCTTAGCGATACGTAATAACCCCGCTTCAGTGTAATTTCGTATCGCCGCCAAAGGCTGATTAATTTCATGAGCCACACTGGTGCCCAGCTCGCCCACTATGGCAACGCGCTGAGCATGTTCGAGCAGCTCACCATTGTGTTTTAGTCGGTGCAACGCCTGCTCTAGCTGCTTCTTATTTCGGTTAAAACAATACTCTAACCAGAAGTGATAGCCATTAAGCAGCACTAACGTTACAAACAGCAACCAGCCCCACTGCTGATTATCATCAAGCCAGATAAAGGCCTCCTGCCACCAAGGCAGATGCAAGGGATGCATGTTCAGCTCTTGATACAACTTATCGATAGCTAACAAGCTCACTGGCGATGTCCAACCTGACGCTCTGGCGGCAATGGCCGCCTCACTCTCAGCAGGCATAGCCAATAAGGCTTGGGACATCTGTTTCGCTAATTCGTTAGAGGCACGCTGGGTCTTGGCAAATGACCAATTGGGATAAAGCTCACTGGTCACTTGGCAGGGAAAGTAAGCCGGCGAGCGGGACTGGATCACCCGATAGTTATCCTCGAGTAACCCATCTGTCACCATGCTTTCTAATAAACAGGCAGGCACGACCGCAGCCTCAATATGCTTATCGCGTAGCTGATACAAACTGGCATCGATGGGGAAGCCTAAAAAGCGTACACGTGAAAAAAACGCATTGGCATCAAAACCCTGACTTATTAAATGATGGCGCAAACTTAAATAGCCCCCAAAGGCGTTACTGGCCACCGCAGAGAGGGGTTTACCGTAAAGCTGCTCAACACTGTAATAGGGGGAATCACGGCGCACCACCAGCGCTGAGCCAATACTGTTGGTTTGGCTCTCACCTGTATGGCTGGTCATGGTTGCCAGCCAAGAGAGATCAAATTGCCGCCCAAGCTGTACCGCTTGTCCGGGGTTGGTTATCACAAAATCGACCTTAAGCTGCTCAACGGCGTTGGCCATTTCATCCAAGGTTAGCGGATGTAACATAAAACGGGAATTGGCAATATGTGACTCCAGCCACGTCATCGTTGGCTGCCAACGATGACGCGCCGCCGACTTACCACGAGTGGCTAATACCGCGACATCGATCATTTTCACCGCAACAGGCTGGTTAGCATCAGCGATGACAATATCGCGCTGCGCCCCCCTTTGGCTGCTTACGCTATCGGTCGGCATTTCGGCTAGAGCAGGATTAATAGCAGAGCAAATAACAGCGCATGCACTGAGCCATAGCCCCCAGTGCATTAAGTCGCCGCGCCATGCTGTTTTAAGCCATGTTGGACTTAGCCGTAATGCATTATTAAATAGCGCTCTTTGACATCGAAATATCAAGCATGGACTCAAGGCCTCATTCTCCTGTTTACGTATCATATCTTCTTAATTATTAGAGGTATATCACCCTATGTCGGTCATATAACTTGTTCTAGATCAATATTGATCTGGGTATGTGGAAATCCACAATACCGCCACTGATGTGAATAACGAACAATGGCCGCAGTACATTTTATCACCCACCCAAGTAGGCGTTATATGGATACTGATAAACGACATTTTCTTAATCGCATAGCGGGTATTACTGCCGGTGCGGCGCTCATTCCCGTAGCAGGAGTCAATACTGCGGTTGCCAGTACGGTTATTCGCAACAACCAACAAGCCGATCGTAAAGGTCACATAGGTAAACGCTATGCCATGGCGATCGATCTGCGTCAATGCGTAGGATGCCAAGCCTGCACCGTCGGCTGCAGCATAGAAAATCAGGCACCAATTGGTCAGTTCAGAACCACGGTTAAACAGTACGAAGTCAAGCTAGACGGTAAAGAACAACCCCAGCAGGTGAAGGCATTTATGTTACCGCGTTTGTGTAACCATTGCGATAACCCGCCTTGTGTCAAGGTCTGCCCAGTGCAAGCTACCTTTCAACGTGAAGATGGCATCGTCATGGTCGATAACGAGCGCTGCGTTGCCTGCGCCTATTGCGTCCAGGCCTGCCCTTATGATGCCCGCTTTATCAATCACGACACCTTAACTGCCGATAAATGCACCTTCTGCGCCCATCGATTAGAAGAGGGCTTACTCCCAGCCTGCGTCGAAACCTGTGTGGGCGGTGCTCGCGTGATTGGCGATATCAACGACCCTAATAGTGTGATCAGCCAATTACTGACCGCAAACAAAGACGATATCAAGGTACTTAAACCTGAAAACAATACTCATCCACACGTGTTTTACATCGGCATGGATGAGCGCTTCGTCAGCCATGTCGACGGTCAAGCCGCCCTCTACGAACCTGTGGGAGAACAATCATGAACATCACCGAAATCTTGATTCCAGCACAAGAAGTGGCCTGGCTTCCCTGGGCAGTGCAATACTTTTTCTATATTGGCGCCTCTTACGCCGCGGCAATCTTGTTTCTCGTTGCCTTGGTTTTTAGCCGTCAAACCACCCACCATTTTCGTGTGGCACTCGCGCTCACCATGGCCATCGGCGCCATTGTTGGCCCGCTGGCACTCACGGGCGATCTACATCAACCGGGCCGCGCTTGGCATTTCTATTTTCATGTCACGCCATGGTCTTGGATGTCATTAGGCTCGTTTTTCTTACCGCTATTTTCTGGGCTAAGCGTGCTGACCGCCTGGCTTTATTTGCGCCGCGATATTGCCGCGTGGCAGTTTAGCGAGTCCCCCTTGCTGCGCAAGGTAGCGCTGTTAACCTTGGGGCAATGGCAAAGTACTCCCAAGCAGTTACTGATGGCCGCCAGCCTTACCGCGCTATCAGGGTTGAGTATTGCCATCTATACTGGCGCCGAAATTTCAGTCATCGCCAGTCGCCCTTTATGGCATCAACCCGCTTCAGCGCTACTGTGGTTTACCAGCGCATTTGTTGGCGCCATCGGCTTTACCCTACTCACATGGACACTGCTGCCTAACGCGACAAAACCGGCGTTAAGCTGCGCCGATCGCAACATCATCCAACGCACTAGCGTTATTGCTGCAACCTTGGCATTAGTGTTAGTGCCGATTTGGGCCTCAAACAACCCCAGCTTTTCACTGTTCGCCGATCCCGTTTGGCTCATCAATCTTACGCTGATGGCCGCGTCCTTATTGGTGTGTATTGGTTTAGCGCTGCTGTTCGGCGTCCTTGCCACGCGCGAATTCGGAGTCATTGCCATGTTAGTTTGCAGCCTACTGTGTGCGTGGATCATACGTTGGGTGACTATTTTGGAAGTACAAACCATTGCTCGCTTCGATGTGGGAGATTTTGCCTATCAATTACCCGCTGGTAGCGCCGGCTGGCTTGGGATCATTGGCATATTCGGCCTATGGCTGGCACTGGCACTTATCGCCTCAGAGCTTATCAATACTAAAGCTACTGCGGCTCGCCAACCTCAAGCTCCGCAGCAATAACCAACATATTTAAGGATTTTAAAATGGATAATAAACGTCGTCTGCTACTAAAATCAGGTTTTGCTGTTGGTGGATTAGGTGCATTTTCAGCTGGTTACAGTGACACCATTCATCATGCAGTCAAAGGAACCTTAGAGGGCACTGCGGGTAAAAAGACTCAGCACATTCACCACGGCAACTCGTTAGCGCCAGAATATCACCTCAATGCGAATGGCAAACTACTGCCTAATCCAGATCAAAGAGTCGCGCCGTCTATGTGTTTTGGCTGTTGGTCGTTATGTGGCCTGCGAGTACGTATCGATAATCGTACCGATGATATATTGCGCATTGCTGGTAACCCATACCACCCACTATCGCACCATGAGCAAATCCCTTACGCGACCCCTGTTAAAGAGGCTTATCGTTCTTTAATGGGCGAAGCTGGGCTCGCGGGACGCTCCACCGCCTGCGCCCGCGGCAATGGCATGTTAGAGATACGCAACAGCCCTTATCGTATCACCCAACCGCTTAAACGTGTGGGTAAACGCGGCGAAGGCAAGTGGCAACCCATTAGCTATGAGCAGTTGCTCAACGAAGTGATAGAAGGCGGCGATCTGTTTGGTGAAGGCCAAGTAACTGGGCTGCGTGAAATACGCGACATTCACACCCCGCTGGATCCCCAAAACCCCGAATATGGCCCCAAAGCCAACCAGCTATTAGTCACCAATGCGGGAAACGAAGGCCGTGATGATATTTTAAAACGCTTTGCCTTCAACAGTTACGGCACGCGTAACTTTGGTCACCATGGTTCCTATTGTGGCTATGCGTTTCGTGCAGGCTCGGGCGCCATGATGAATGATTTAAATAAATTCGCTCATCTAAAACCCGATTTAGACCACGCCGAATACGTGCTATTTATTGGTATGTCACCGGCGCAAGCGGGCAACCCGTTTAAACGCCAAGCAAGGCAATTGGCCGAAGGACGCACTAGCGGTCGGCTCAAATACACCATCATCGCCCCGAGTTTACCAGCAGGCTCATCGAGCTTAGCCGCCGGTGATAACAACAATTGGCAGCCCATCAACTCAGGTACAGACTCTGCTTTAGTGCTGGGCATGATCCAATGGATCATCGCTAATCACGCTTACAACCAATCCTTTTTGGCCCAGCCTAGCGCCGCAGCTATGGCAAAAGCCAATACTGCCCATTGGTGTAATGCCACACACTTGGTGATAAGTGACGAGAGTCATGCCGATAATGGCCGCTTCCTGCGCGCCTCCGATATTGGCCTGAGCTACAGCGGTGAGCCGTTATCTGACAGCGACCCTTTTGTGGTGGTCAATGCGGCCTCAGAGCAACTGAACGTCAATACCCAAGACGATGCGGCGCAGCTGTTTGTCGATAGGCAAGTCATTAGCCATGGCAAAAATATCCGCGTAAAATCATCATTGCAACGCTTAAAAGAGGAAGCCTTTAAGCATGACTTGGCGTTTTATAGCCAGCAGTGTGGCATCGCGGTAGCACAAATCGAAGCCTTAGCGCGCGAGTTCACCAGCCACGGCACCAAAGCGGTAGTCGATACCCATGGCGGCAATATGCACACGAATGGCTTTTATAACTCTTTTACTATTTTAATGCTTAACGCGCTGATTGGTAACATCAATATGAAAGGTGGCGCCATGGCTAAAGCCGGTGGTTACCCCACATCGGCCGCAGGCCCACGTTACGATTTCACCCAATTTAACGGCAAGACTAAGCCTAAAGGGATTTTCTTATCTCGCAGTAAATTCCCCTACCAAAAAACCAGCGAATATAAACGCCGCGTCGCCGCTGGAGAGTCACCATACCCTACTCGCGCGCCTTGGTATCCGATTTCAGCCCCACTGCTCACCGAGCACTTATCGGCGGCTATCGATGGTTACCCTTATAAAGCCAAAGCCTGGATTAACCACATGGCCAACCCGCTTTATGGGGTACCCGGGCTAAATACCCTGCTGGGCGATAAGCTGAAAGATCCACAGCAATTAGGCCTGATTATCTCTATTGATGCTTTTATCAATGAGACTACTGCGCTGTCTGATTATATTGTGCCCGACACTGTCACCTATGAAAGCTGGGGCATGTCTACCCCTTGGCACGGCGTGCCGACCAAAGCGGTCACCGCACGCTGGCCCATTGTTGAACCGCGCACCGACAAAACTGCCGATGGCCGAGCGATTAATCTTGAAAACTTCGTTATCGATGTGGCTAAACGGATGGAACTAGGCGGCTTTGGCGACAATGCGATACCAGACAACCAAGGCAACTGGCATGGGATCCACAGCGCTGAAGATTTCTACCTGCGGGCGGCGGCAAACCTTGCCTATGTTAAAGGCGGCGTTCCGAGCGTCGAAGCAGAAGACATTGCTTGGTCAGGGCTTGAGCGCCTCATGCCGGCGATGACTCGTACCTTAACAGGTGAAGAGATGCGAAAAGTGGGCTACATCTTTGCCCGTGGCGGTCGTTTTGAAGACGCCAGCCAAGCTTACCAGCAAGAGAGAATGAAGCATCGCTGGGCCAAGCCACTGGCCATTTGGAATGAAACCGTCGGTACATCAATCAACACCATGACCGGCGAGCGCTACCTAGGTTGCCCTACTTGGTCACCGCAGCGTTTGGCTGACGGCACGCCATTTGAGCAACAATACCCTAAAACACAGTGGCCGTTTAGCTTGACCAACTTCAAGTCAAACATCCACAGCTCGGTGTCTAATTTATCACCACGCCTCGCCTCTATTAAAGGGATTAACCCTGTGTATATTCACCCCGTTGACGCTAACAATGCGGGGATAAGCACTGGCGATCACTTTATGATTGAAACCCCAAGCGCTAAAACCCAAGCCTTAGCAATGGTCGTTGAGGGGATAATGCCCGGGACTTTAGGGTTTGAGCATGGGTTTGGCCATACCGAGCTAGGTGAGCGGGCTCATTGGATTGGTGACAAACAGCAGCCCGTTAAAATGAAATCCAGCGATGGGGTCAATATTAACGACATCGGCCTTATCGACCCTACCCGCAAAGGCCAAGGCGTGATGCTCGACTGGGTGGTTGGCGCCGCGGTTCGCCAAGCCTTACCCGCTAAGATTTATAAGGTGTAAACACATCGCGCGATTGCCCCTAATCAACGCCGTCATGATTAACATGATGGCGTTTTTTTATGCCTTTTACTGACTCGATTTAGTCGATGCTAAGCCTGTTGCAGCCTAACACCTAGGCATTAGCCATTAGTCATTAGGCGAGTAGCATTAATCTAGTGGGCTCAGTCTCATGGAATTAACCTTGTAGAATTAACCATCTGGCATTATCCATCCCACATTGAGCGCGTTAAGTAGAAGCATGCCGATAACAGATACACCTCACTTGGTTATTTGATTGCTTGGCTGTTTGGTTGCGGTCGCTATAGACATAAAAACGCCGCTATATCAGCGGCGTATGTTCATACTCATTTAGCTTTCTGCTGACGGCCTCAATCCACAATGCCTGCCATTTAGGGGGCTTAGTTTAAGAGACGTGGCGATGATGAGCGATTGTGCTTAAGCAATCGCGTTATCGCTTTTGAAATTGCTGCATTAAACGTTGTAAATCGCCTAACTGACTCACCAAGTCAGAACCACGTTTCACCGAGTGATCGCATCGCTCAATATTGGCTAATGACAACTGCTGAATGGAGATGATGTTGACATTAATGTCTTCAGTCACACTCGCTTGCTGATGCACCGCAGCGGCAATTTGTTGGCTAGCACTGGCTACTTCGCCCAGCATACTATTGGCATGTTTAAGCACATCACCAGTACGTACGGCATTGTCTCGGCACACATCTGATAAATGACTGCCTCTTTGTGTCGCCGTCACCGCTTGGCCTGCGGTATGTTGTAGGTGAGTTATCATGCTGTGAATTTCCTCGGTGGAAGCTTGGGTTTTTGAGGCTAACGCTCTCACCTCATCGGCCACCACCGCAAATCCGCGGCCACTTTCCCCCGCTCGAGCCGCTTCTATCGCGGCATTTAGGGCCAGCAGGTTAGTCTGATCGGCTATGGTACCAATCACTTCGAGGATCTTTTCAATCTCTTGGCTGCTCACCGACAGATCATTAATAATGGTTTTGGCACGCTCCAATTCTGAGTGCAGCTCAGCCACTGAATCTATCGTGGTTTGCACATTATCGAGACCGTCGTCAGCAAGCTGATTCACTTGCTCTACCAGTTGTGATGCCGCCATCGCATTATCTGCCACATCTCGAATAGAACTAGACATTTCAGTTACCGCGGTGGCCACCGAGTCAGTCCCTGCACCTTGGTTATCTAAATTGTCCTTAATCTCTTCTTGATTGACTAACTCTTGCTCGGCGCTAACGTGAATTCCCTCGGCAGTTTCGCAAGCCCTGGCAACAATCGCACGCACCTCAGCTTTACGCTTTTGCAGCGCCAGTTCAATCATAGAATATTCATCATAGCGCCCAGTATACACCAGTTCCATCAACGGATTATCATATGCTTGTGTCGCCAGCGTTGCCACCTGCCCTAAACGTCGTTGATGGAAAAATTCATTGAGTAAAAGCCCGGCCATCGCCAGTATCGACACTGTCCCACTTAAGTGCACCGATGCCCCGCTCATCATAGCTATGGTGCTAGCGAGCGTAGTTAACGCAGCCAGATAACGTGCCCAACGATAACTAAAACGCGGCCTTGATAACTTAGACGGCATCCCTTTTTGGCTCATTTCACTGTAGAGCGTCTCTGCACGTTTAACCCATTCTCGATTAGGTTTTGTACGCACAGACTGGTATTCAATAATCTTACCCTTAGCATCTGTGATGGGGGTGATAAACGCAGAGACCCAATAAAAACCACCCTCTTTACGGGCGTTCTTCACAAGCCCCATCCAGCTGCGGCCAGATTGAACCGTGTGCCATAACTGTTTAAAAGCCGACTTTGGCATATCGGCATGACGCACTATATTATGTGGTTTACCAATTAATTCATCAGCTTGATAGCCGGCAACATCACAAAAACCGGCATTAGCATAAGTGACGTTGCTAGCGGGGTCTGTGGTTGAAATGAGATTAGCATCGAGATCAAACTCGACTTCATGTTCTGCGTTAGTATGTTTACTGACCATATTAAGGTGACTTATTCCCGAGCTGATGTTGGCTTGTTTGCCTTGCAGTGCATTATGACTGACAGACCCAATACGTAAAAGAGTGCGCTGCCGATCACAGTTGTTAGTCTTACAAATGTTAACAATGTAAAAGCAGAAACTATGTTATCAATTTCGCAACTTAAACAAATGATTTACAGAGTGCAGCATGAGCTTGCTCACTAAAATTTCATTTGTGCTACCAAGCGCACAACGAACAAAACATCAAAATCCTGAAGCACAAGCAGATAACCGCTTATGCTTATATCGACTGATTAAGCGCTGAATCATATTCCGCTGATACTGTTTTACTGTTATTATGTACAGCTGTATTTCTCTGCTATGTGCCTTCATGTTATCTGCCAATGTCAAAACTCAGATCCGCACCATCTATAAAGATATTGCGGCCGCCTTGCCCAACTTTCGCTCCCGGCGTGAGCAAAACTACATTGTGGCAGAAATCTCAAAAACATTAGCAGGTGAATATGACAAACATAGGCGCATCATTGTCGTCGAAGCCGGCACGGGGATTGGTAAGTCATTGGCTTATATTCTCGGTACCATTCCACTTGCCTTAGCGAACAAGAAAAAAGTCTGTATTGCCACCGCAACGGTGGCGCTGCAAGAGCAGTTACTCAATAAAGATTTGCCCTTCTTTTTACAGCAATCTGGACTCGACTTTACCTTTGGCCTAGTCAAAGGGCGTCAACGCTACGTCTGCTTAGCCAAACTCGAAATGCTCATTGGCAGCGATGACGGCACGCAGATGGCCATGTGGCAAACTAAACCCGATAACAGCCAAATAGCCTTGTTACAAAGCTTGTTAAAAGATTTCCATGAAGGCCGTTGGAATGGTGAGCGCGATACCCTGACGCAACAACTGCCCGATCACCTTTGGAGCCAAATCGCCTGCGACAAGCACAGCTGTCATCGGCAACTGGCCAGTCATCGCCACTGCCCGTTTCATAAGGCGCGTGAAGATATTGATACCTGGGATGTATTAATCGCTAACCACAGTCTGCTTTTTGCCGACCTCGAGCTAGGTGGCGGGGTGATTTTGCCCGATCCAGAAGATCTCTATTATGTGATTGACGAAGCACATCATCTCCCGATCGTCGCCAGAGATTTCTCCAGCGCGCAGGCGACACTTAGGGGCGCGGTCGATTGGTTAGAAAAGATAGGCAAAACCAGTGCTAAGCTGCAAAATCAGCTGAAGAGTAACCATATTATTGCCCCTGCTCAGGCGATGTTAGACCATATTAACGAATTAACTGGCTTGCTCAACGCCGTGGCGCAGTATTGCGATGGCCAAGGTGTGGCATTTGATAACCCTGAAAACCGCATCCGTTTTGAGCATGGCAAGCTGCCGCAACCTTTGGTTATTCAAGCGGAAAACTTAGCGAGCGCCTCTAATAACGCCCTCAAACAATTTAATAAAATGCTAACCCTGCTCAACGAAGCCATAAAAGATGGTGAACTGCCCAAGCATCAGGCTGAGCAACTGCTGAGCGAAACCGGCTTTATGCTGCAGCGCTTAGAAAACCTGCAAAAATTGTGGAAGATGATGGCCAAGACCGACAGTCCTAAAGGGGCGCCTATGGCCAGATGGATAGAGCAACTTCCGGGAAAACAACACGACTACTTGTGTAACGTCTCACCAATTGAAGTGGGCTTCATGCTCGAATCCTTATTATGGGAGAAAGCCGCTGGTGTGGTGCTGTGTAGCGCCACATTACGAGCACTGAACAATTTTAATCATTTTACCCATCAAGTGGGCCTGTCGATAAATGATGGCAGTCGTTATCTAGCCATGGATAGCCCATTTGATTTTGAGCAAAATGCGACCTTATACCTGCCAAAAATGCGCACTGAACCTACGGACGACCATTATACCGATGAGCTTGCCGAGCAGATATTGACCCTTATCGAAGGTGAAACCGCCACCTTAGTGCTGTTTGCCTCATACTGGCAGATGGAAAAAGTGGCCGATATTGTCCGCCCCAAGATTGACAGCCCACTATTGATCCAAGGGGAAGACTCGCGTCAACAACTGCTGACACAACATAAACAGCGCTGTGATGCTGGCGAGGTAAGTATTATTTTCGGCACGGGCAGCTTCTCTGAAGGGCTCGATCTACCTGGGGATTATCTTACCAATTTAATTATCACCAAATTACCCTTTGCAGTGCCAACCTCTCCGGTTGAGCAAGCCCATGCAGAATATATCAAGATAAAGGGCGGTAATCCGTTCTTACAACTGACCATACCCGACGCATCGCGTAAATTGATCCAAAGTTGTGGTAGATTACTGCGTAAGGAAGAGGATTATGGCCGTATCACTATCTTAGATCGGCGTTTAGTGACTAAACGCTACGGTAAGTCACTGCTTGATGCCTTACCGCCGTTTCGCCAAGTGATAGAGTAGGAACCACATTGGAGTTACTTTTAGACCCCAGCGTTTGGGTTATTTTAGCCGCCACAGGTTTTATTGCCGGCTTTATTGACGCTGTCGCCGGCGGCGGTGGCTTACTGTCGATCCCGGCGTTATTAACCATAGGCGTACCGCCACACGCGGCGCTCGGTACCAATAAATTGGCCGCCAGCTTTGGCTCATCCATGGCGGCATTTACCTATTACCGTAAACACTTTTTTGAACCACGCTTTTGGTACCATGCTTCAATAGCCACCTTTATTGGGGCTGTTATTGGCACCTTCGTAGTGTATCTAATTGATAATCAATGGCTCGAAAAATTACTGCCACTTATAATCATCATCATTGCCATCTACACCTTGCTAAAACCCAGCGTAATGGGAGCTAACACCCACTTACCTCCAACTCGCGCGCCATCGGCCTTTAAGCAATGGCGCCAAGGGATACCACTGGGATTTTATGATGGTTTTGCAGGGCCTGCTGTTGGAGCATTTTGGACAATCAGCAGTATTTCACAATACCAATTACCAGTACTCAACAGTTGTGGATTAGCCCGCGCCATGACCTTTATCAGTAACCTAACCTCTTTAATGGTCTTTTTAGCCTTGGGACAAGTCAATATTGTTATCGGTTTATCCATGGGCTTATGCATGATGTTAGGCTCGTTTGTTGGCGCTCGCACCGCAATCAAATTTGGCGTACCATTTATCCGTCCGCTATTTATCACCGTGGTTATTTTGATTGCCGTCAATTTGGCGTGGAGTGCATGGGCATGAACACCTCAGAACTAATTCATCGTTTACGAGTCCAACTTAAGCAATTAGAGCAAGAAGTACTGCAACATGACAGTCAACTGGCAAAAGGACAACGTAAGCTACTACACGATACCGAGCGTTTTAACCATGGCTTATTTAATCAATCTGGTGCCCAGCTTGCCCCTTGTATCAGTCAAATCAGCAATAAAATTACGCAGCTCGAAAAACTACTCAAGGGAAATATCTCGACATCGACCGTAGCGCTAAGCTGTGAAGGTATTCAAGATAGATTTACCGCATTGCGCCGGGCACTGAATACCACCACACTTGATGTGAAATCGGCCGAGCAACAAAGAGTATCGCGTATTGCTAATGCTAAGCAACGACGGCAACAATCCCACGCCGATAGCGGTTTTAGTTGGATTGCCTCTGGCGTAATGCATAATAGCCACCAGCTGTATGATGAATTAAACAAACATTTGAACTGGGTTCAAACATTTGAGCAAAAAATTGCAGATTTACAATCAAAACTTGAAAACTGTCATAGTGCTGACAAAATTGCACTGCAAAATGAGATACTTTTAGTCCATCGTCGCTTAGGTAAGTGTCGACAAGCTATTAGTTATATAGAAGATCGCATTCAGGCGTTTGAACGCCCGTATAGAAGTCATAATCGTTAAGGAGTAACAATGAAATCAGTAATGCCAATCGCTTTAATCGCTTTGCTTGGTAGCTCATCGGCAATGGCCGCCAACCTCACCATTCCCATGGCATTTGAATACTTAGCCCTTAATGGTCAAAAAGTAGAAAGCAGCTTGTTTAATCATAAGGCCGATTTAAGCCTAGATAACGGTACACATAAAATCGCTATCCGTTATCACGATATGGTGCAAGATGACTTCAGTGACAGCGAGAGCTTTATCAAATCATCTCCCTTTATCGTTACCCTTAAAGTTGATGGAGACTATCAATACCAGCTACAGCCTGCCGAAGGTGAAATTATTAAACGCCCGAAAGAGTTTGCTAAATCCCCAGAGGTCATTGTCACTCGAACAGGTGGTGGGCAAGTCAGTTATCAGGTGGAACAAACTGATATAACTGAGTCTTCATTCATCGGTAGACTCTTTGGTAATGACAGCGGACAAGATGTTGAAGCCGCAGCAGCCGTTGCAACGGGCAGCGCTGTGGCTGCCAGCTCCGTCCCCGCAAAACCTATTAGCGCAATCGAAGCCGCGACATTACCTGCAACAGCAACACCCAGCAACAAGAGCGAAGCTGAACATGCTCAACAAATGTTGCAATACTGGTGGTTACACGCCGATGAAAAAACACGCAAAGAGTTTATGGGCTGGGCTATCAAACAGTTGTGATTAAGTTGTAAGTACCACAAGCTGAGTCACGCTGGCAATATGTTGGCGTGACGCCCCATTTAGCCCCCAATTTCGCCTCGAACAATATACCGCCTCACACCTTTCTCGCGTTTACACTTAATAACATTGTCAGTATTACCCTACTTTGCATCACGTACCTGACTATCACGCAACGCTAAATAGTTATTGCGGCTAAGCCAATATGATTGCAAACTAGACAAACGATATAAGCCAAGCCCCTCATCGTGGAGATAGATGCATGCAACTAGAAATTCGAAATTATTATGAAGTATTGTTACTCGAGATGCTGTCTGATGAAGGGTTAATTGATGAACTCCCCGAAGACTATCTCGCCGATTTATGCTGTGTGACGCTCAATCAGCTGCCCGTACGCTATATTCGTCATCTCGTCGATACCTATTTTTTTGAAGATTATGACGAACTCAAGCAGATGAAAACGGAGATCCAATCCGCCTTAGAGAAATCTCGCGCTTTTTTAAAAACCAAGCTTCCTAAACAGGAAAACCTATAAATAGAACCAACGCTTTCAATTAATAGTTTCACGTTACCCAGGATTTCAAATTAAGGGCGTACGCCTTGGTATTCACACGCTCGCGACTTTCCAGACATAACTCAGACCCCCAGACATAAAAAATCACACCTATGGGTATTTCACTATTTATAACGGCACGGCATTAACCAAAGATAAAACGGCAAATATTAGAAAAGATAATGCAAGTTTTAGCTAACCGATTTCTCATCGAGTGTACTATTTGCGGTCTTTATGAGATAAACCGTTGATTAGAATTTAATTTTTAAGATTGGTTTACAGGAGGTTTGGAGGTTTCCCTAGAGCCACACCCCGGCACATGAGTCGCCTGCTGCGGTTGCTCCCTTCCGGGCCTGGCCGAGTTCACAAGTTATCATTGCGGGGGGACCCTAGGGTCACCATAGATCCTTAAAGCATGTTCACTCTAAGACGGAGGCATTATCTATCATGCAGCAGATGCGATCAAGCGAATATCTGCATATGAGGCATTCTTTATGTCTGAGTGGTGAATCTATAAACAAATACCCACAAGCGCGGGTATTTTTAATAAAAACAAGTCAATCATTTACAATGTGATATTGGCGTGATTGTCCTCCAGTAGTTTAGGACCTATGCCTTTAACCTCGGACAATTGATTGATATCAGTGAATTTACCGTAGGTATTACGGTACTCAATAATCGCCATCGCCTTATTTTCGCCAATTCCTTTTAGCTGACTTAACTGCTCTACTGTGGCGGTATTGATATTAACAGCTTGTGCCTGAACTGGTGCATTCACAGTGACAGGCTCAACTTTTTCGGCCCCATGAGCCGAACCGATTGCCAATGTAGCCGCGATTAAACAGCCCAATAATGTTGCTTTCATAACCAACTCCTTGAGTATCCATTAGGGGATGACCAGCATTCCTTTTTCCTTGGTCACGTTAAAAACATAGAACAAACTCATACCTTGTGCAAATACGTGACAAGCACCAACAACAAGCCGAGCACACGGTGACGACGATCACACAAAATGACTTTCAGTTTATTTCATAACTGGATGAAATCTGTCGTAAGCGATTCACTATGAAAAAAAATGTGATCCACCCCTTACTTTAAAGCGTGATTCAGGTAGCATTGAGCCGCATTTTATTGCGCTACTGCACACATACAGCTGTAGTACAAAGTAATTTAACTACAAATAAAAAGCTTTGTGCCGATCTCACGCTGGGATAATGTTGTGCGCCTAACAACACAAGTACTAACAACAAGAATATGGACCCTTTAATGTCTCACGAAACCACGCAGGCTCAGCCACTGATCCCAGAAAAGCCGGCACAATCTAAAAATATGCTTATATTGTTTGCCGATATCTGTTTATTCATATTGATGTATCAATTTTTGCCTTTTGAGCAGAGCATTAATATCGGACTCGCCATTCTCGTTTTCGCCGCAATATTATGGTTAACCGAAGCTATCCATATTAGCGTGACCGCGATATTGATCCCTATTTTAGGGGTCGTATTAGGAGTATTTGAGACCAAAACGGCAATGAGCAATTTTGCTAACCCGATTATTTATCTATTTTTTGGCGGCTTTGTCCTTGCTGCAGCCTTGAACCATCAAGGCATCGACCGCCGCATTGCTCAGAAAGTGCTTTCCGCTTCTAAAGGTAAACTGAGTATTGCCTGTATGATGTTGTTCGTCATCACCGCCCTACTATCGATGTGGATCAGTAACACAGCAACAGCGGCAATGATGCTGCCGTTAGCTCTGGGCATTTTGCAACAGCTAGACATTAAAGAGCATCGCAGTACATACCTCTTTATGCTGCTTGGCATTGCCTACTCGGCCAATATTGGTGGCATAGGTACTTTAGTGGGCAGTCCGCCTAATGCTATCGCAGCGGCTCAAGTGGGTTTAAGTTTTGCCGACTGGTTAGAGTTCGGTCTGCTCACCGTGGCACTGATGTTGCCCAGTATGCTTATCGCGCTTTATCTTTATTTGAAACCCAATCTTAATGTGGTTTGCGAGATCCCAAACGACAGCCAGAAATTAAACTTTCAAGGTAAACTCACCCTCATCGTGTTTTTAGCAACCGTATGTTGCTGGATATTCAGTAAGCCTATTTCTGGCGCTTTAGGCGGCATCAAGCAGTTCGATACCATAGTGGCATTAAGTGCCGTGGTATTACTGGCTGGCCTAGGCTTAGTGCAGTGGAAAAAAATAGAAAAAACGACAGATTGGGGCGTGCTGATCCTCTTTGGTGGTGGTTTAACCTTAAGTGCTATTTTAAAAACCACAGGTACAAGTGTGTTTTTAGCCCACTGGGTCACCGACATTTTTGGTAACACTCACATGGCGTTATTCACCTTTGCGGTGATCTTTTTTGTGGTGATGCTCACCGAGTTTGCCAGTAATACCGCTAGTGCTGCTTTGTTGGTACCTGTATTTGCCGCGATTGCTGAAGCACTGGGACTCTCACCTGTGATGCTGTCGGTGTTAATTGGTATTGCTGCTTCTTGTGCCTTTATGCTGCCAGTGGCGACGCCGCCCAATGCGATTGTCTATGGCTCAGGTCATATTAAGCAATCAGAGATGATGCGAGCAGGCGCAATAATAAACTTTATCAGTATGTTAGTACTGTACATCATCGCTCACCTGTTCTGGACTATCTAAGCGTAAGCCGCTTGCTTGTCAGTGGCCTACTCGATAATGAGTTGGCCACTGATGGACTACCCCCCTTCTAACGCTTGACGTAAATCATCAAGAATATCTTCAACCGCCTCTAATCCTACCGATATACGCAATAGACTGTCGCTAATCCCTGCCGCAAGTCGCTCCTCACATGAATAGGGCGAATGCGTCATCGAAGCTGGATGCTGAATAAGTGACTCAGCATCACCTAAACTGACCGCAATAGTAAATAACTTAAGTCGATTAACAAATGCAACGGCCCCATCAAAATGGCTATCAAGTTCAAAGGCTACCACTCCCCCGGCTCGGCGCATCTGCGAGCCGATAAGATGATGTCCACTATGGTGGCTTAAGCCTGGATAATAGACCCGGCTAATTTGCGGGTGTTTATCCAGATATTCGGCAATCACCTGGGCATTATCACAATGACGTGCAAGTCTGACATCTAAGGTTTTTAGCCCGCGTAAGATAAGCCAAGCATCGTGTGGTGATAATACCGCACCTATGTCTTTGAGGATTTCTGTTTTGAGTTTGGTTATCACCTCCTCGCTGCCACACACCATGCCGGCAATCACATCGCCGTGGCCATTTAGGTACTTAGTGGCGCTATGCACCACCATATCAATGCCCAACGAGATAGGTTGCTGCAGCAACGGGGTCATAAAGGTGTTATCGACAATACTCACCAGATGATGCAGCTTCGCTATATGAGCAATGGCGGTTAAGTCATACACATCGAGATGGGGATTCACCGGAGTTTCACAAAACAGCACTTTAGTGTTGGGCTTGATGGCGCGCTTTATCGCATCAATATCATTAAAATCCACCAAGGTGGTTTCGATACCAAACTTATTCAACTGCGTGGTCATCAAGGCAAAGGTACACCCATAGACGGCTTTGGCGGCAACGAGATGATCGCCATAGCATAAATGGGTTAATAATGCGGCCGATACCGCCGCCATGCCCGAAGCGGTAGCAGCGGCGGCTGCGCTCCCCTCAAGTATGGCTAACTTACGCTCAAGCTCAGCCGTGGTGGGATTACCTAAGCGAGTATAAATATAGCCTTGCTGCTCACCAGCAAAGCAGGCGCTGCCTTGCTCTACGTTATCGAATGTGAAGGTTGCACTTTGATATAGCGGTGAGACTAATGCTCCCGTTGCATCCTTTTGATGCCCTGCGTGGATAACTTGAGTCGCCTGCTGCCATTTTTGTTGCATTATCTCTCTCCAAAGTGCTCATTGGTTGAATAAAGCTCAACACCCGCCTTGACCTACCTTGAACTGCTTTGCGCTTGAGAGTAAAGCCACGACATCAGATTAAGCCTTAGCGAGATGTAAAATCTTTGTTACGACCAGTCCGTTTAGCCAGTGCACCTAAAGAGAAATCTTTGAGTTCACCCAATAGTGCGGTGTGGATCTTGGTTAATTTGGGTCGACTCTCACGACTAAATACCACGGGCCGGCACAATGCCATGGCCTGATAACCTAACCTTGCGGTGAGTAATCCGCCGCCTAAGCCTTGCGCCATCCGCGTCGATACCTTGCCAGACACTTCCAGTGACAGCAACTGGGTACCAATATCGGTTACCACCTCACTGGCGCCCGCATAAATAATATTGGTTATCACAGAACGAATAAGCTTAATGCGGCTCCAATAACCCAGTTCAATACCATAGCAGCTGGCTAATTCGCGGATCATCTTCTGATTACGCCATAAAATAATCGCCATATCGAGCACGGCCAACGGGCTTGCGGCTAATAATAATGCCGATTCTGTGGCATAGCGATGCACTAATTTTTTAGCTTTTTTATCGATTTCAGTTAACACCAGCGACTCAAATAACAGCACGCGTTCGGCATCGTTATGCTCATCACGCACATGATCGCGGTAGTTTTGGGTGTCGATATCTGTGGGTAATTTAGCCAAAATCCGCTCGATAAATGGGTCGGCCTCACCAATCTGCATACTGAGAGCTAAGCGCTCACTCACTTGCTGCGCCTCCTCAATCCCCTTTAATCGCTTTAGCTGACGCCATTCACTAAAGGTTATCCGCCCAGCCCACAAGATAACTAAAACCAGAACACTAGCATATAAACCAAATAGCCAAGGGCTGTCGGTCCATGCTTGTGCCAAGGACAACCCGGTTTGGGTCAATACTAAGATGATAAGGCCAAGCAACATGCTTTTAGTCAACCATGACCAGCGGCGACGCTTACTCACCATCAAGGTGCGCTTCGCGCTATGGTCAATATCTAATAATTGTGCAAGCTGCGCCTCATCATCCTCGGCCGATAGTATATGTACAGGTTCAGCATCAAAATGCCTTGCCTGTTGTAGCCTTGGCTGAGCCGAGGGATCATCATCGCCTAGCTCGAATAACTGTTTTTTTTCTATCGGATCTGAGGGTTGCGTCATTATCGTTCCTATCATCAATCAAGATGTAAATCAGGGATAGCTAAGTTAATTTATCGCCAATTAAATACTGCAATAGGTGATCTAACCGAATATGCTCAAAATGCACATCCTTACCTGTACTGGCGATTTGAGGCGGCGCAAAATTAACAAATTCAAATCCTTGTTGCTGCCAAAAGTCACTGCGAGGCAACTGCTTAGGCACTTCACCAGGAAACAAAGTGACCGCTTTACCACTTGCCATATCGCGCCCTTTAACCACCTCTATCTGTTTAGTGTCGACTTGCACCATGCCATGTTGTGTGGCTTTAATGGCGCTGATCGCCATCACCTCAACATCACAACCTTCAAACTTGGCATGTTGTTGACTACGATTAACGAGTTGAGTTAATAGCGATAACACATTGCCCTGCTGATCGCGGGTAATATGGTCCACTTTACTGGCCGCAAATAATAGTTTATCGATACGAGGAGCAAAGAGCCTTTTCAATAAGTTAGATTGACCAAAGTGAAAGCTAGCCATGATGTCATCTAGCGCCTGACTCATATCATCAAACTGCGCTTTACCGCGATTAAGTGGCGTAAAACAGTCAACTAATAATAATTGACGGTCAAACTTGGCAAAGTAATCGCGGTAGAAAGGTTTAACAACCTGGGTCACATAGCTGTGATAACGTTTTTTAAGTACATGGTAATATGAGTCTTTAGGGCTTTTTTCTAACGCCTCACTCTGCGCCTCACTTAAGCCTAATAGAGGAAAAAACGCTAATACTGGCGTATCGACCAGCTCACCTGGCAATAACATGCGTCCAGGTTGGGCATTATAAAAACCATGGGTATGTACACTGTCACACAACAGTTGTTGATACAGGCTCGACACCTGTTTGAGTTGCAGCTCTTGGGCTGGTGACGCTAAAGGTAGCTCGGCGCAAGCGTCAATAAACGCTGCGTAATACTCGCTGAGTGACAACAAGCTACTGCGCTCATCTTGGCGCTGACACCACTGTTGATAGGTGAGTTTTAACATAGGTAAATCGAGTAACCACTCACCTGGATAATCAACAATATCAACATATAAGGTACTATGGTCAGTCAGTTTTGCCAGCAGCCCTTTTTGCGGCTGATATTTAATCGCTAACCTCAGCTCACTGATATTACGCGTGGACGCTGGCCAGTGAGGCTCACTTGACGTTAAGGCCGCCATCGCGCCTTCGTAATCAAAACTGGCAATGGTCATGTCGGGCTGTAAGGCGCGCTTTACCCCATAAAGGCGCTCATCTCGCGCCACCTGCCATAAGGGCAACGCATTATGTTGCCCAACGGTACCACTGTGCAGGAGTTGATTAACTAATCCGGTGATAAAGGCGGTTTTGCCTGCGCCAGACAGACCCGTTACCGCTAAGCGTACATGGTTATCAGTGGTACGTTTGACCAAAGATTTTGATTGCTGTGATAGCTTTTGAAGTGAGCGATTGAGTGAGTTCATAGCACCTATCTTGGACCCTATACAATCCGTATTCAGGTCGTAGCCATGTTAAAGGGCGGTATTCACCGCCCTAAGTAAGTCAAGATGAGTCAAGCTTATAGGTTGTTGATCTCCCGTTTAAGATCGAAACTGTCAGAGGTGACGTGACGTTCGAGTTGCTGAAGCCTTACCTCTAATTGTCTAAATTGGCTACTGACATCGCGTAACGCTGCTTTAGCGGGTTCGCCAGCCTGCCAGACCTTCTTTTTAACCTCGATCTCTTTATGCTGATATTTGTTCTTTGTGCTGCCGGGCTTGATATCTAATATCATCCACAGTAGCACATAGATGATAAAGATGATGCCCGAGCCCCCAAGTAAAAATATCGATGCAGCCACCACCCTGACTAACCAGGTTTCAAAGTTAAAGTAATCGGCTATTCCGGCGCAGACCCCAGCGATTTTGCCTGATTCGGGAATGCGATATAAGGGACGTCCATTAGATGCGCTCATCTCGATGCCTCCATTGTGGCGCCTCGCTGTCTAAAATAGCTTCCAAGGTTTCTATGCGTTGGGCCATTTTATCGG
The DNA here is from genome assembly GCF_900380485.1 of Shewanella algidipiscicola. Taxonomy (NCBI): domain Bacteria; kingdom Pseudomonadati; phylum Pseudomonadota; class Gammaproteobacteria; order Alteromonadales; family Shewanellaceae; genus Shewanella; species Shewanella algidipiscicola. The sequence continues at coordinate 1,395,297 of NZ_OXJV01000001.1, forward strand.
CTTTGCTAATTAACTCATTTAGCTGAGTAAACTCTTCTTCAGTGAGTCCTTGGCTCACTTGGCGTTTACTACGGTAATGTAGGATCAGCCAAATGGGTGCCACCACTATCATGAAGATGATGATCGGGGCTATTAATAAATCCATATCCATAACTCACCTCTGAATCGTGTCTATTTAGTTGTTTTAGTCGTCTGTTTTTTCGCGTTGCTGGCTTTAACCTTGGCTTTTAATGCTTCCAACTCGGCATTGACTGAATCTTCGGCTTCTAAAGCGGCGAACTCATCGTTAAGTGTTTTAGGATTACCTAAATCATAGGCTTCAACCTGTGACTCTAACCCTTCGACACGGCGTTCATATTGCTCAAACTTACTCATGGCGCTATCAATCTTGCTTGAGTCAAGTTGACGCTTAACCTCAAGACGAGAAGAGGCTGTCTGCTTGCGCATGATAATCGTCTTCTGGCGCGCCTTAGCATCAGCTAGCTTTTCTTGCAGCAGATTCACTTCCTCTTTGAGGCGAGTAATATGTTCTTCGACGACCATTAACTCCTTTTCAAGCGTAGCGGCCAGTTCGCTGGCTTTCTGCTTTTCAAGTAATGCGGCTTTGGCTAAGTCTTCGCGATCTTTCGATAACGCTAACTCAGCTTTATCTTGCCAATCTTGCACTTGCTCTTGCACCTTTACGATACGACGCAAGATCTCTTTTTTCTCTGCAAGTACTTTGGCAGAGGTTGAACGAACTTCGACTAAGGTGTCCTCCATCTCCTGGATGATCAAACGAACCATTTTTTCAGGATCTTCGGCCTTATCGAGTAACGCGCTGATATTAGAATTGATGATATCTGCGAAGCGAGAGAAAATGCCCATAATACTGTCCTCTAAATTAACGTTGGTGTCGCAAATAATAATACATTTAGTGTGCCAACTTTCGATATCCATTACAATACATAGACTTAAACATTATTTTAACTTTTACTTTATTTTGTAACCGCAGCCACATATTATAAATTTCACCAATTATTAGCGTGAAAGACTAAAACTTATCGTGGCGAATCAATTCCAACAAGATAATCTTATCGGCCAATCGAATGCGTTATTGGAAGTACTAGAGCACGTATCAAAAATTGCCCCCTTATCCAAACCCGTACTCATTATTGGTGAGCGCGGCACGGGGAAAGAACTCATAGCCGAGCGACTGCACTACCTGTCGACGCGCTGGGAGCAAAATTTTATCAAACTGAACTGCTCCTCCTTAAGCGAGAATTTACTGGAAAGTGAACTCTTTGGCCATGATGCTGGCGCATTTACTGGAGCCAATAAAAAGCATGAAGGTCGTTTTGAACGCGCCGATGGCGGGACACTTTTTTTAGATGAATTGGCCAATACTTCAGGGCTCATCCAGGAAAAGTTGCTCAGAGTCATTGAGTACGGTGAATTTGAACGCGTGGGCGGCAGTAAAACGGTACAAACCGATGTGCGTTTAATCTGTGCTGCCAATGAAGATCTTCCTTCACTTGCCCAAGCCGGAGAATTTAGACCAGACTTGCTAGATCGCTTAGCCTTTGATGTGATCACCTTACCGCCACTGCGTCATCGCCCCGAAGATATTATGCCGCTGGCAGAATACTTTGCTATCGGCATGGCGCGGCAATTAAAACATAAACTGTTTGACGGTTTCTCCCCCCGCGCTATCGAGCAATTAATGCAATATGATTGGCCTGGCAATATTCGCGAACTCAAAAACGTGGTGGAGCGCAGTGTTTATCGAAATACGGATCTGCATACCGCTATCGATCATATCGTCATTGATCCCTTCGCTTCGCCCTACCGCCCCACGCACAGAGTAAAAACCACTTCGCGCCAAGCTATACCGCAGCACAATGCGACGCCTGTCACCCCACTTGAGCCCGAGTCGGCTCCGCAACCACAACAGGCTGCCGCAATAGCATTTCCATTAGACTTTAAAGAACACTGCGAATCCCATGAAGTGCAGTTACTCAGTAAGGCCTTGGAAGCTGGGCAATACAACCAGAAAAAAACCGCCGAATTACTCGGACTCAGTTACCATCAACTACGAGGAATTTTGAAAAAATACAATTTATTGGATAAATAAATCTCGCTTAAAGCAGATGAAGTTTGCTCCTAGCTCAGTAGCACTGTTAAAATGAAATTATTCATTCAAACAACGATTACATCTACTGATGACAGAGCTGCTTAAGCGTCTCACATTAGGGTCGGTTCTTTGCTGCGTTATACCATTATTAGCAGCCTGTGGCCCTTCTCGGGTTCCTTCTGGTCTGGTTTATTGTTCGGAAGGTAATCCAGAATCCTTCAACCCACAATTAGTGACCTCGGGCACCACAGTCGACGCCACTTCGCAGCAACTCTATGACGGACTAGTCGATTATGATGCGACCTCCGGCCAGTTAGTCCCCTCATTAGCCACAGCGTGGACCATCAGTGACGATGAGCGCGTATACACTTTTTCGCTGCGCACTGGAGTGCGTTTCCATCATTCAAACATTTTTACCCCAACGCGTAATTTCAACGCCGACGATGTCCTGTTTTCCTTCAATCGTATTATCGACAGCACTCATCCTTATCATGATGTGGCTAAAAATGGCTACCCTTATTTCCAAAGTATTGGATTTTCAGAGTTAATCGACAACATTGAGAAAGTAAACGACTATCAGGTTGCCTTTCATCTGACACAAAAAGACGCCTCGTTTTTATCTAACCTCGCCACCGGATTTGCCGTCATACTGTCGCAAGAGTATGGCTTACAATTGCTACAAGCTGACGAACCTGAACTCCTTGATAAACTCGCCATTGGTACTGGCCCTTTTAGGCTGGTCGATTATGTAAAAAATGATTTTATTCGTTATTATCGCAACCACCATTACTGGCGTTTAACCCCCGACGTTGAGCAACTGGTATTTGATATTACCCCCAAAAGTACCACACGGCTGGCGAAGCTCATTACAGGCGACTGCAACATTTCGGCGCTGCCCAAAGCCGGTGAGTTACCCGTGGTGATCGACAAACCCAATTTAGAGGTCGATTCTATCCCAGGCTTTAATGTCGCCTTTTGGGCATTTAATACCGAACGTATTCCCTTTAATGATGTGCGGGTGCGTCAAGCATTAGCCCATGCTGTGGATAAAGAAAATATCCTGCGGGCGGTATACCATCAAACGGCGGTAGAAGCCGTTGGCCTCCTGCCCCCGCTATCATGGGCCTATTCGAGCAATAAAAGCCTAATCGACTATAATCCAGAAAAAGCACGTAAGTTACTCAGCGATGCTGGTATCAGTGACTTAAGTATTGATATCTGGGCAATGCCAGTGGCCCGCATTTATAATCCTAATACCCACAAAACCGCTGAATTAATTCAAGCCGATTTGGCGCGAATTGGGGTCAAGGTCAACATAGTCAGTTATGACTGGAGTGTGTTTAACCAGAAACTCAGTCGGCAAAATTACGATTCAGTGTTAATCGGTTGGAACGCCGATAACAGTGATCCTGATAACTTTTTCACCCCCATATTAAGCTGCGCATCAGTAGACTCTAACAGTAACCGCTCACGTTGGTGCGCACCGGAATTTGACCGTATTCTTCAGGCGGCTAAGTCAACCACTGATCGTGTAGAGCGTACAACGCTATACCAACAAGCCGAACAATATGTCGCTGAGCAAGTTCCGATGCTGCCTTTCGCACACGCCACCCGCATGGTGGTCAAACAAAAACGGGTAACGCAGTCTAAACTAACGCCTTTTGGTGGTATCTCTTTCACTAAGGTTACACCAGCCGTTGTGGCTATTGAGGAGCCTAACTGATGGCACGCTATCTTGCTCGTCGCTTAAACCTATTTTTTGCCACATCACTGGTGTTGTTTGTGGTGATGTTTAGTGTCACCGCTAAATTTCCGGTCGATCACACTGTCGCCCTCACAGGCATCCACGCTCCCACGGCAGAAGAACAAGCCAGCATCAATGAGGCTTATCGTCTGGATAAAGGCCAAGTAAGCCAGTTTATAGCCTATTTAGAACAACGTTTATCCGGTAACTTGGGGATCTCCGTCACCTCGCAAAACCCGGTGTTTAATGAATTAACCGCCGTACTCAGCGCCAGCTTCGAACTGGCCTTTGTGGCCGGTGCAATTGCACTACTACTCGGGATCCCTCTCGGGGTTTTAGCGTCGTTAAGTAAACATAAAATTACCCAACATACCATTATGGCAATCACCTTAACGGGCTACTCCATTCCCGTCTTCTGGCTCGGACTGAGCCTGTCACTGTGGTTTGGCGTGCGCCTAGGCTGGCTGCCCATCTCAGGTCAAATCAATCTACTTTACGAGATAAAGCCAGTAACGGGGTTTCTGCTCATCGATATTTTGCTATGGGACTCTCGCTATGCTTGGTCAGCTTTTGTTGACGCTCTGCAGCATATTGTCTTGCCTGCGGTCACCTTGGCAGTACTGCCCTTTACTGTGGTAGTGCGTATCACTCGCAGCGCCATGATGTCGATTATGGAAAAAACCTATATTAAGGCCGCCGAAGCTCGCGGCCTAAGAACCTATACCATAGTGATGCGCCACGCACTGCCCAATGCCTTTATTCCTGTTCTTAAAAATCTGGGGCTCATGCTCGGGGCATTTGCCAGTTACGCGATTGTGGTTGAGGTGATTTTTAGCTGGCCGGGGGTTGGTGCTTGGTTAGTCTCGGGGATCTATCAACGCGATTATACCGTGATCCAAGGGGGGATTTTGGCAGTGGCATTGATCATTATCTTTTTAAGCATCTTAATTGAAGTGTTACATACGGCGATCAATCCGCTCAGTAGGAAAGAACTCTATGCCGCCCATTAAAATTTATCAGGTGGGCCATATCCCCTCGCCTTTGCGACGCATCTGGAATGCGTTTACCGACAACCCATTTGCGTTTGCCGGTTTTTGGGCGATTTGCTGCCTCATCTTACTGGCACTATTTGGACCGCTTATTGCGCCCTTTTCTGCTGCACATCAAGATCCTCAGGCGTTATTACTGCCTCCCTCTTGGGATCCTGCTGGCACGGTTGAACATTTTTTAGGCACCGACGATCTGGGCAGAGACATCTTTAGCAGGTTGCTGCATGGGGCGCACCTGACCTTTGGTATGGCGCTAGCGATTGTTGCTACGGCCTTGGTAATAGGCTTTGTAATAGGGTCTATTTCGGGCATGATGACGGGCTTAAAATCGAGTATATTGAGTCATTTACTCGATGCATTACTGTCTATCCCCTCGTTATTAATGGCAATACTAGTGGTGGCTGTCACCGGACCTGGGCTGAGCAACGTATTTTGGGCGGTAGGCATTGCATTAACGCCTCAATTTGTCAGGGCCATCCACCAAGCGGTACATGAAGAGTTGCAAAAAGAGTATGTGACCGCAGCAAGGCTAGATGGAGCCAACCCACTACAAATTTTTTGGTATGTGATTTTACCGAATATTTTAGACACCATGATCATCCAAACCACCTTAGGTATTTCGGCGGCGATTTTGGATATCGCCGCCTTAGGTTTCTTGAATCTGGGGGCACAAGCACCGAGCCCAGAATGGGGCGCCATGGTGGCACAAGGGTTAGATAACCTCTTAACGGCGCCATGGACAGTCACCATCCCTGGCGTAGCCATCCTATGCTGTGTACTGGCGATTAACCTCGTTGGCGACGGTCTGCGCTCTGCACTTTCACCCATTCGCCATTAATGAGAAACCAACATGCCATTATTGGACATTAGAAACCTCACCATAGAACTCGATACGCCCCACGGCCGAGTAAAGGCGCTAGAGCGAGTAAGCTTGACCCTTAACCCGGGTGAAATTCATGGTCTACTGGGTGAATCTGGCTCGGGGCGAACCTTGCTGGCAAAAGCCATTATGGGGATCCCTGGGCATAATTGGACAATACAAGCCGATCGCATGATGTGGGATGGGCAAAATTTATTGGACATGAGCACTAAAGCGCGCCGTGCCTTAATGGGCAGCGAAATGGCGATGATTTTTCAAGACCCCATTAGCAGCTTAGATCCCACCATAGTGGTCGGCGTACAAATTATCGAAGCCATGCCCGAAAACAAGGCGTTACCTTGGTGGCGACGTGAGCAAGACAAACGTAAAACTGCACGACAATGGCTACATAAGGTGGGTATTAAAGAAACCCAAAAAGTGATGTCAAGCTACGCTTGGGAGCTGTCTGACGGTGAATGCCAAAAAGTGATGATTGCCATTGCGGTCGCCAATCAACCACGATTATTGATCGCCGACGAGCCGACCAACTCGATGGAAGTCAGAACCCAAGCGCAAATATTTCGCCTGCTGAGTAAATTAAATCAATTACATAATGTGTCGATTTTATTGATTAGCCACGAGCTAGAAAACTTATCGCTGTGGTGCGACCGTTTATCTGTCATGTACAGTGGCCAGATAATGGAATCGGGCCCCACTGCCGATGTGATTGCTCAACCATATCACCCTTACACCAAAGCGATACTGGACAATATCCCTGATTATTCTAACCCTGAGCTGCATAAAACCATGATGCAAACCCTGCGTGGCTCGGCGCCATCACTACAACACCAACCCATTGGTTGCCGTCTTGGTCCCCGCTGCCCTCAGGCGCAAAAACACTGTGTGAATCAGCCCAAATTGAGCCATCATAAAGATCGCTATTTTGCGTGTCATTTCCCTTACTATAATGAGCCAAGTCATGACGAGCCCCTTACTAAAAGTTAGCCAACTCAGTAAAACCTTTTTTGCTGGCTACAAAGGTTTTAAGCGTCAATATAATCAAGCGCTTGGGCCAATATCATTTGAGCTTAACAGCGGCGAAACACTGGCCATTGTGGGCGAAACAGGTTCGGGTAAGAGTACCCTAGCGCGTATTCTTGTAGGCGCAGAGCAGCGCAGCGCGGGGGAGATTTACTTTGAAGGTGAACGCCTTGATAGCCGTGATCTTAAACAGCGTTGCAAGTTAATTAGGATGATTTTCCAAGATCCTAACACTTCATTAAACCCCAGTTTAACTGTGGGTGAACTGCTCGATGAACCGCTACGCTTTAATACCGACTTAGATAAACACAGCCGCCGTGCACAAGTGATTGACCGTTTAAGGAAGGTTGGCTTACTGCCTGAGCACGCCGATTTTTATCCCCATATGATTTCAGAGGGGATGAAACAGCGAGTCGCGGTTGCCAGAGCCTTAATGTTAGACCCCAAAATCATTATCGCCGATGAAGCATTAACCGCATTGGATCTATCGGTGCGATCGCAGATTTTAAACCTGTTGCTCAAACTCCAGCAAGAGATGGGGTTGTCATACATTTTTGTATCACACAACATGAACATTATTCGCCATTTTAGCGACAAAATTATGGTGTTACATCAGGGGGAAATGGTGGAGAAGGCCACTACGGAGAATTTATTTAATTCGCCGCAACATGAATACACCCAGCGACTGATCCAGGAGCAAACGATGTTCTCCTACAAACGCTAAACTGCTCCAACCACTAGGACTTATGTGCCTAATTATTAAAAAACATGTGCCATTTCATCTTGCTTTAATTATCCTAATGGCACTTTTTCAAGAGAAGCAGAAACATGATAATCAAACCCAAAACACGTGGCTTTATTTGTACTACCACTCATCCGGTCGGCTGTGAAGCAAATGTACTTGAGCAAATCAACCTAACCAAGGCAAACGGACCTGTTGTAAACGGTCCTAAAAAGGTACTGGTTATCGGCTCTTCAAGCGGCTATGGTCTATCTTCACGTATTGCAGCGGCTTTCGGTAGCGGCGCTGCAACCCTCGGCGTCTTTTTTGAAAAACCAGGAACCGAAACCAAACCTGGTACCGCAGGTTGGTATAACTCTGCGGCATTTGATAAATTTGCTAAACAAGCTGGTTTATACTCAAAGAGTTTAAACGGCGATGCTTTTAGCCATGAGGCTAAACAACGCGCCATTGAAATAATCAAACAAGATCTTGGCCAAGTTGACATGGTGGTCTATTCGCTGGCCTCACCAGTTCGAAAACTGCCCGATAGCGGCGAGTTAATCCGCTCGGCTCTTAAGCCGATAGGTGAAACCTATACCGCAACAGCGGTTGATACCAACAAAGATATCATTATCGAAACCAGCGTTGAGCCCGCCACAGAGCAAGAGATCCAAGACACTATTACCGTTATGGGCGGTCAAGATTGGGAGCTATGGATCAACGCCCTAGCCGATGCAGGTGTATTGGCTCCTAACTGTAAGACCGTTGCTTATAGCTATATCGGCACCGAATTGACTTGGCCTATCTATTGGCACGGTGCCCTTGGCAAAGCCAAGATGGATCTTGACCGTGCAGCCCATGAACTTAACGCTAAGCTGTCAGCTACCGGTGGCAGTGCTAATGTTGCCGTGCTTAAGAGTGTCGTCACTCAAGCTAGCTCTGCTATTCCCGTCATGCCCTTGTATATCGCAATGGTCTTTAAGAAAATGCGCGAAGAAGGCCTACATGAAGGCTGCCAAGAACAGATTAACCGTATGTTTAAAGAACGTTTATTCCGTGAAGATGGTACAGCACCACAACTTGATGAAGCAGATCGTCTACGTTTGGATGATTGGGAGCTCAAAGAAGAGATACAACAGCATTGCCGTGACTTATGGCCGTTAGTCACCACAGAAAATCTCTGTGAGCTCACCGATTATCGCGAATATAAACAAGAGTTCTTAAAGCTATTTGGTTTCGGTATAGAGTCAGTTGATTATGACGCTGATGTTAACCCTGAAGTCAACTTCGATGTAGAACAGATATAGGACGTAAAACAGATCTAGTCGGGACTAATACATATAGTCCGGCGCTGACTAAAGTGTTTAGCTAGCAACACTGTCTGCTAGCAATACTGTCTGCTAAAAACAGTGCTTTGTTAAAAACAGTGCCTAGCTAATAAAGTCTAATGAAAAGCCACGATTGATTACTATCGTGGTTTTTTATTTACCTGAATAGGTCCGAACTTCATCAGACAAAACTCCTTAGCCGAGCGCGATCAAATCTAATAGTCGTAGGGTGTTAGATTTGCTCGCTGCTGATCACGAGCGGACATTCAGGTATAACTCGTTTCTGCCCCAAAGTGTGTAGATCTTGAAATGAATCTTTAGCATTTTTTGGATTAGCTTTAGTAGCGTTCGGCTAAATCTTTTTGGAAAGTGTGTTTGAAATCTTATCTTCAAAGTAGTTAATTGCTTGCAGCAGGCTTATGTGTAGATACTTCTGCTCCACGCCGTGAATCCATCCTTGGAGGCTCGACGATGGCATCCCTGCCATCAACGTCCGCAGCTGCATCTACACTAGGTTATTTTCTCTCTTCGATTTGGCTTTATTTGGTGTGCATTCAGAGTTAAAAGCTAACGTGCTTTTGCCCCAAAGTGAGTTAACACGTTGTCGGTGGTTCAGTAACGAGCAGACTTTCTGGCCTAGAAATTTTTATCGCTACACCCGCATGATGTAATCCACTACCGATCAAAAAACTGGATCATATACAGTTCAAGTTAAGATAATTACTATGAAAAAGATGCATAAATCGTTTGATTGGCGCATCGATAATACTAACTTTTAAACATTAACTCGTTATTATCAATAGTTTGTAATATATATAAAAGTGCTATGCAGACCTCGTAAACACCTATGCATCTTTTTTATCTGCTAAATTGTCATGTTTAACCTGTATTTTTTAGTTAAAAAATATATTTACAACAAACACTTACAAGTGATATTTTGACTAAGAGACTTACAAGAAAGCAGGAAGTTATCCTGCTGCTAATCAATAAGCTGTTATGTGTACTCATTGATACTCGGCGTATTACGAGCTACTTGGATTTTTTCTAAAAAAGAATAAGAATCTTCAAGTAAGTTTGTTGGCATATTCATACTTTTATTGAAATCAATCCTAGCTTCAAGTACATCAAACATATTGAATTTGGCATTCATTTTGGCCTCACCTTCAGGCGTTCCTCTCATGTCACTTACACTTCCATCGCTATTAACTTTTAAAAGTGGTGGAGGTAAAAATGCTGAGCTTAAATCACCTTCTCCAGCTTTCATTAAAGCATTGGCAATTTCCATGGATTCTTTGTAGCTCATATTCTTAGGGTCAAATGATTCAGCAAGTTCACGAATAAACGGTTTTTCCGGCTGCATATTGCCAGTAACGGGTGTATTGGGTGGCAAATTGTTGCCGCTTTTCTGCGCTGGCGTTATAGGTAATGCGCTTGTTGAACTTCCAATTTGCATAGTTAACTCCTAATATTGATGGCTATAAATTAGGAAGCAAGCCATATGCCAATAAACTGGTGCGTACAAACACATAACAAGTCAATCAACTTCGCGCCTTCGGCGCCGGACGCAGCAAAGCTGCGCCGGTTATTGAGGCGTTAGGGCTCAATCGCGCAAGTTATTACGAGGATGATTACAAATGCTGGAGCAATACTTATTTCTACTGCCAATCGCTATGCTGTTACTCTTTGGTGCGATGACACCAGGCCCTTCATTTATTTTGGTTGCGCAAACAGCTATGTCGAGATCTAGATCTGAAGCCATGTGTATTTCTATAGGTTTAGGTTTGGGGGCAAGTATATTTGCATTTATTGCCTCAATGGGGCTCATTGCACTTTTTGATGCTGTGCCAGAGCTTTACGTAGCTTTCAAAGTTCTTGGTGGTCTATATCTATGTTATCTGGGTGTGAAAATGTGGCGCTCGAGCAAAAGCAAAGTGGATTCTGCTGACGTAGAGCTGACTAACAAACCAGTTCATTTTAAGGCGGTAGTTCTTGGCTTGGCGACTCAGTTAAGTAATCCAAAGACTGCAATTGTATTTAGCAGTGTGTTTGCAGCTATGTTACCCGTGAAAGTTCCTGCTCATACAACATCAACATTAGTTGTGGGCGTGTTTGTCTTAAATTTTTCTTGGTACTTCCTAGTTTCTGTGTTGTTGTCAAGCCCAAAGGCTCAAGCCAGTTATTTACGATTTAAGTCTTACATCAACAAAGGTTCAAGTATATTAATGGGGTCAATGGGTAGTAAGTTTGTTGCTGAGGGTTTCAAGCCCTAATCGGGTAGCCGGAGGTATCTAGCCTCCAGCCCCCACACCACCCTGCATGCGGCTCCGCACACGACTAAATGGATTTAGGAGGTAGGGCGAAGCAGGATGCCAGAGCCGAGGGCGGTTCATTTAGAACGCCTAACCTGTTTTCTGGTTCGGATAGTGAACCGCGATCCATCCATCTCTCAGTGAATACAATCCTGCTTTCTTAAGATACTCATTACTCAGCGCTTGCTGTATTCCTGGTGTTTTCGAGCTCCGCCATGGGCCTTTACTTGTGATCCCACAAGCAACGGCTGCTTGGATCCTGACGCCTCGTTTAAGTAAATTCTGCACCTTAGTCCGTGGTTTTCGCCACTGACGCCAGTAGCACATCCGTACTCGACGACGGATCCAATGGTCTAAATCGACACACCCTTGGTAAGCGTTGGCTATGCCAAAGTAATTGATCCAGCCTTGCCTTCTTGTTTTATAAGAAGTGACGCATTTTAAACAGCTGATAACTCATACTCACGCCCCAATTTCGGTTCGTTAGTCGCCTCATCTTTTGTTTGAAAATGTGTAATGTTTTAGCATGCCACTGGATCTTTCCGCGGTTAAAGGTAAAACCAAGGAACTTGCTTTGATCGACCTTAACCACTTGGCTTTTCTGCTCATTAACGGCCAGTTTTAGCTTAGTGGCAAGGTATTGAGTAATACTCTTGAGTACCCGTTCACCCGCTCGTTGAGATTTTACCAAGATGATAAAATCGTCTGCGTAGCGAGCGAATTTATGCCCTCGACTTTCCAGCTCTTTATCCAGACTATCCAACATAATGTTAGAGAGTAATGGTGAGAGTGGGCCGCCTTGAGGCACGCCTTCAAAACTTGCTTCAAATTGGTCGTTGATCATCACGCCAGCACGCAAGTATTTACCAATAAGCGCCAGCAGACGCTTATCCTGTACCTTGATCCTCAATTGAGTCATCAACAGGTCGTGATTTACTCGATCAAAGAACTTGGACAGATCAACATCGACGGCAAATTTGCGTTTCAGTTTGATGATATCCCTTACTTGCAGTACCGCTTGTTTGGCATTTCTGTTCGGCCTAAAGCCAAAGCTGTTGGTCGAGAAGAATGGGTCAAACAGCGGCGTGAGTATTTGAGCAATGCCTTGCTGTATCACACGGTCAATGACGTTAGGGATCCCCAATTTGCGTTTACCTCCATCGGGTTTGTCGATCTCTACGCGCCTGACCGCTGAGGGTTGGTATTCACCTAGCTCTAATTGAGATTTACACTGTTGCCAGCCGCCTTGTTGCATCCAGAGCGGGAAGGCTTCGATGGTCATGCCATCGACGCCAGCTGCGCCTTTATTGGCTTTAACTTGACGCCACGCCCGGTGTAGATTTTTAGGTTCGAGCAGTTGTTGGAATAGATCGCGGTTGAAGGCCGGTTGCATATCAATACGCTGCTGATAGTAATCGTCTGGCGACGTAGTGGGTATCGACAAGTTTGACAAGACTCCTCCTTCTTCTAAATGTTCAGGCCTTCACCATGTACCCACAACGCTACCGCGGGGTATGCTATCCCATCCATTACGATGGGCATTGGGCTACTATGCCGTCTGCTGACTTCTGCTTAATCACATGCCGAGTTACCCCGTCATGCGCTATCGGTTTCCATCTAGTTCGCTCTTTTCAGTCGATGAAATTGAAAAGCCAAGGCACTTATAAACCAGAGCCTCACTGGTTAATGACCGATCGCGTGTTAAGCAGATCTCCCCACTCTTTATTGATAAAGAGGGAACATGAACTTTCTTTGCACTGCTGCATCATTTACGGTGGCCATTAGATCACGTGGTTTCGTCGTCTTGTACCCTTGCTTCGCGGGGCAGACCCTGCCAACTCACCTCTAGCCTACGCCTCATATGATGTTCTTGTTCATCAGCTCGCAAATTTGCTAGCGGCTTCCTTCAGACCAATCCTCGCGGATAAGCCCTTGCCATTCGCTAGTAGTTAACGTTTAATAACAGTATGTTATTTAGACGGTGATCTTCCTACAGAGGACTTTCACCTCATTAGTTCATGCCCATGCTGGGCGTACACAAAGCGTTTAAGACGGATTCCCAACGCATGGCGTTTTCGGCTTACTTCAATTTAAGTGTTTATGTCACAATGGGTTAGGTAGGGTGGTTAGCGTTGCTCACCACTTAACGCGGCGCTGGGGGATCCCCTCATAATTCAGGTCTCCCTGCAGTGTGAACCAACTTGATATATTCATGCATTGCCCAGCGTAAATGCTGCGCTGTTATTTGATAGTTTTCCCTCCGCCGAACCTCTTTCCCCAATCTGACAATCGACAGCACAGGCCGGTGCCGAATGGTGTTGGCCTGAAAGTGTTTTTGCCAGCCTAGATGTAAGGCAACGATACCAATTAGCCATAAGGCAATTTCTGCCAGGATAGCGATGAGCAGCAACACATCTAGCCGCTTCGGACAACGACTTTTGCAGTGCCTCAGCCCCATGCCGTATTGTGGACTCTTCAAGTCTCGAAAGGTCTCTTCAATCTGCATTCGCTTAGCGTAGAGCTTTGTCACTTGGACCGAGTTAAAGTGATTAGGTGGTAAGTTGGTTGCCAATAGCCACGGCTCTTTGCTGCTTCTTCCGTAGCTTGCTTGGGCGGTATGGTTTCTTCCTGCATTTGAGGAACGGCGGTCTTTACGACCTTTTTCTTTCGCTTTGTACAGGTGTAAATGACAGGACAATGGGCTTTTCCTGGCGAGATTAACACGGCCGATGTATTTGGCTTTGTTCGTTGCTGTTGGGTAAAGCGACTTATTGGAGTGCCATTGATGTGTTCCAACATGTAGATAACAGACGTCACCACGAACACGCCCTAACCAAAACCAGCCGTGACTTGCTACTTGAGCGAACCAAGTATTGCGATAGCCAGCATCGGTGACGATTAGCGGACAGCAGCCATTCGGAAGCACCTTTGCCAACTCAGTCAGAAAAACATTGTGGCTGCGAGGTGCGTTGCTAACTCTACAGGCTTAGCTTTAAATTCAAAAGTGCGTTCATAGAGCGTAACGGAACGGCCTTGAACACTGACAGATGCCCTTAATGTCATCAAACGAAGTTGTTCTCTCACATCAGCCCAATCGACAAGCACGATAGGCATCGCTCATGGTTTCAGAAGAGTGCACCACAGAGGTGCATAGCATGCCAGCGATATATCGTCAATCGGTCGTTATTGATGTGGCGATTACCGAGCAAGCGGTCAATACGTTTGATACTGTGCTTAGGCGCCACATTACCAGAGATATTACGGCCTAGCTGGGTCAAAGAGAGTTGATCACCATCTAGTAATGATTGAGTGGCAACCATAAGAGAATTAAGACGTTTTTTGTGGATGGAAGAGCATTGATTGCTAAGAGAGTCATGTAGTATTGTAATGTCACGCATGGTGTTGTTCTAGTTTGTTTTTGGCGAAATTGATTAGATCAAACAGCACCATGCGTGTCTACTAATTGATTGTAAAAGGAATTATCTGGGGATTCCCTAGAATTGGGCGTTATGTGATTTTAAGGTGAGTATATTATGAATAAAGTAGTCGGGATCTCTTTGGTTTCATTGGGGTTAATGTCATATTTAGCTTATGACTCATTTATCGCTAAACCTAAAGCTTTGGATAATTCTTCTAAGAGTATGCTTGGGCAAATTGGTATTAAAGAAAAATGGTTTGATGCCTTTAAGGTTATGGATGGTTCAATAGTATTATCTAGAGATATCGAGTCATCTTTTGAAGATGGGGATACTGTGCATACTATTGGGAAAATTGAATATACAGTTGAAGGTCAGCATTTTTGTAAGTATGTCGACTTTAAATTTAAACTAGGCTCATTAAACGATTATCAAATTAACAACGTATCGAATTGCCTAAATTAAAATCACATAATCGGGTAGCCGGAGGTATCTAGCCTCCAGCCCCCACACCACCCTGCATGCGGCTCCGCACACGACTAAATGGATTTAGGAGGTAGGGCGAAGCAGGATGCCAGAGCCGAGGGCGGTTCATTTAGAACGCCTAACCTAAACTTTCTGGTTAGCTTCTTGGTTTCGAGAGTGAACTGCGATCCATCCATCTCTCAGTGAATACAATCCTGCTTTCTTAAGATACTCATTGCTCAGCGCTTGCTGCATTCCTTATAAGGGGCGGAGGTAATTAGGAGATAAAAAAAAATTTAGCTTTTAACAGCTATGTGGATACTAATTACGGCTAAATCGAAGAGAGTGATAAGTCAGTGTAGGTATAGCGGTGGGGGGTGGTGGCATGGATGCCACCGTCGAGCGTATAGGGATATACTTGCAGCGCCCCACCGAAATACCTGCACGAAAGGCCTGCTGCAGGCAATTGGTTGCCATAAAGGTTAACGCTACCATCAGCGATGTAAAAACCTATTCCGGCAAATGCTACAAGCCAAACAATGCTAACACCTTCATTCGAAGGTCAAGATACTTTTGTCCAAAACCTAGTTAGCTTTTTAACTAGCTACTCGCACGAAATGAAGCAAAATCGAAGAGACAGAATAACCCAGTGTAGATGCGGCTGCGGACGTTGATGGCAGGGATGCCATCGTCGAGCCTCCACGGATGGATTCACGGCGTGTAGCAGCAGTATCTGCACACTCCCTGCCGGACAGGCGATTGATAAC
>NZ_OXJV01000004.1:0-31567 GCF_900380485.1 Shewanella algidipiscicola
TGGTTGATTTAATTCTTTGATTGCCAACCCGAAAGTTAGGCAATTTCGATTAACTCAACACCTGTGAGTGTCCACACAGATTTCTTGTTTCATCTTGTTAAAGAGCGTTGCTAACATGAGAGAATCAATCTTTCATTTAGCGGCCGTTGACGCTAGGTCGTTGGCTTAGGGATGCGTATTCTACACTTCCCGTTGTTGGCGTCAAGTGCTTATTTTAAGAAGTTTTCCAAGCGATGATTTCTTAAGCAGAAGTCATCAATCGAAGCCCTTAAAAGCGCTTATCACCTGAGTCAAATCTCCGAAGAGTTTAACTCGCATCTCTTTATTAAAAGAGAGGCTGACTTAGCTGCAAGTCCCGTACTACCAAGGTAGTTGGCCTGCTGTGCCGTGTCAGTGGATGCGCATTATAGGCAGTTCTCAGATGGGCGCAAGGGCTTTTTACAATAAAAAAGATCGCATGCCGATCTTTTAGGCAAATGCGATCTTTTCTGTTTAAATTCACATCAAATTGGCTGTTTTAGAGCTATTTAGTGCTCTCTTGTTCGATAAAGCCATTAATCAACTCTACCGCTTTAGCATCGTCCCAATCTACAAAGGTTCTAACGAACGCAATAAGCTCACCTTTACCATTGAGGATAAAGGTGGCGGGTATTGTATCTAAGGGGAACACTTCACTTAATGCCTGTTGAGGATCATAGTAGGTTTTAAATCCTTCCATATCCAATGACTTTAAGAAAGGTTCAACCTTAGCGGTACCATCGATATCAATAGAGATGGGTAATACAGTAAACTTACTTTGATCGAACTTAGTTTTAAAACGATCGAGTGCTGGCAACTCTCTCACACATGGTGGGCACCAAGTTGCCCACATGTTGACCATGATGACTTGACCGCGATATTGACTAAAATCGATTGCTGTACCATTCCGATCTGAGAAGGCAACCACATCGATTGGATAAGACTTAGGCAACACGTTGATACGATCGACACTCGATTGAACTTGCCCTTGTGCCTGTTGCTGCATCCCAGGGTAAGCTTGTACATTTGCAGTAAACAATGGTGTCACTGATAACAAACCCACAAGCGCAGCAGCAAAGGACTTACTCATTTTGATGCTCGCTTAAGTAGTTTATCTAGTTCCGCTTGATCTTCAGCGCTTATCTCTTGCTCTACAGCACCTGATATACGTTGTTTACGAACAAAGATAAAACCAATTAATAAACCAATCAGCAACAGGCCAATAGGACCAAGCCATAAGGCATAGGTCTTGGCTTCCATCTTAGGCTTATATAAGACAAATTCACCATATCGACTGGTCATGAAGTTAATGATCTCTTCATCCGCCTTGCCTGCATCAACCATTTGATACACTTCTAGACGTAAATCTTGTGCAACTGGTGAGTTTGAATCGATTAAGTTCTGATTTTGACACTGTGGACAACGCAGTGAATGCGCTAACTCAAGTGCACGCTTTTGATTATCAACAGATTTAAACTCATAGGTGTCGACTGGTGTTGCCACCGCAGAGCCTAATACGCTTATTGATAGCAATAATGCACTAATTAAAGCGATAAAGGTTTTCATTAAGAAGCCCCCTCTGCTCTAGCTTGAGCTTGTAGCTCTTGGATCATTGGATAAAGTGTTTCGTTCCAAACGCGCATGTCGATCGGGCCAGCGTAGCGGTAACGAATGATACCATTGTGATCGACTAAATAGCTTTCTGGTGCACCATAGACCCCAAGATCTAAACCTAGACGACCGTCATGGTCGAAAATGTTCATGGTATAGGGGTCTCCTTCGCGGCTAAGTTCGCGGATCGCTAAAGGGCGTTCGTCACGATAGTTAATACCATAAATAGGCAAGATGTTTTGTCTTGCTAACCGCATTAGATGCGGATGCTCATACTTACAAGATGGGCACCATGTCGCCCATACATTGAGTAATGACACCTGGCCTTTTAAGCTCTCATTGGTAATGATTTCGTTCGCATTCTCTAGACGTTCTAGCTGGAAAGCCGGGATTGGCTTTCCTTCAAGAGCCGAATCGAGCTGCTGAGGATTAAGGAATAGTCCTTTATAAAGGAATACCCCCATCACCAAAAATAATACCAACGGAATAAATAGTACTAACCTGTTTTTCATACTTGCCCCAATTCAAGTTATGCCGTTGCTAAATCTTCTTTAGCTTTTTCTTTGGTTGTTTCGTTTACTTTGACTTTACGATATCGCTTATCTGAAGCGGCAAAGACACCGCCAACCATCATGAAGATACTGCCAAACCATAACCAACGCACAAATGGTTTATAGTTCAAACGTACAGCAAACTCAGTACGACTAATTGGATCGCCCATAGTGATATATAAATCACGGAACAGACCCCAATCGATACCCGCCTCGGTCATATCCATAGTACGGACGTTATATTGACGACGATCAGGTTTAAGCAGGGTGATAAACTCACCATCTTTACTCACCTCGACCTGACCCTGCTGGGCAGTATAGTTAGGCCCCACTACATTTTTAGTTTCAACGTAATGGAAACTGTAGCCAGCCAGCTCCTGGGTAACACCAGGTCCCATGCGCACACTCTTTTCGATAGAATAGTTCGAAACCATAGTCGCACCGATAATAGAGACCGCAATACCAAAGTGAGCTATGACCATGCCCAGTTGGCTGCGTCCCATGCGCGCAAGACTAACGCCATCTTTACCATTAACAATGTCGTAGGCAGCTCGTAATGTAGCCAGTACAACCCAAGTCGCAATACCTATACCTAGAGTGACCCAGATATTAAATTTACCATCGACTAAGAAAGGTGCTGCAATACCTACAATGGCGGCAACGATTGCCGGTACAACTAATTTACGACTAAGCTCACCCGATTTAGCACGTTTCCAACGAATATTGGGACCAATCCCCATAAACACAAACAGCACAAGGACTATGGGTACAAACACTGCGTTGAAATATGGTGGGCCTACCGAGATCTTACCCATATTTAGCGCATCAATCAGCAGTGGGTATAAGGTACCAAGCAATACGGTACCGCAAGCCACAGTCAACAGAATATTACACACCAGAAGCATGGTTTCTTTTGACATTAACTCAAAACGTGCAGGGCTCTTCATATCACTCGCACGGAAAGCAAAGAGGGTTAGCGAGCCACCGATAGCTAAACCAAGTAGCAGCAGAATAAACATACCGCGACCGGGATCGGCGGCAAACGAGTGTACAGATGTCAACACACCTGAACGTACAATAAAGGTACCTAGCAAGCTTAATGAAAATGCAAAAATAGACAGTAACACGGTCCAGTTACGGAATGTGGCACGTTTTTCGGTAACGATAACCGAATGCAGTAATGCAGTACCAATCAACCAAGGCATAAATGAGGCGTTCTCAACCGGATCCCAGAACCACCAACCACCCCAGCCGAGTTCATAGTAAGCCCACCATGAACCCAATGAAATACCACCAGTAAGGAAAATCCATGCGGCCAATGTCCAAGGACGACTCCAGCGCGCCCAAGCAGAATCAAGACGCCCACCCATTAATGCCGCGATCGCAAATGCAAAGCTTACAGAGAAGCCCACATATCCTAAATAAAGCATAGGCGGATGGAAGATTAATCCAACGTCTTGCAACATAGGGTTAAGATCGCGCCCTTCCATTGGCGTAGGGAACAGACGCTCGAAAGGACTCGAAGTCAATAACATGAACAAACTAAAGCCAATAACGATCATAGCCAAGATCGCTAACACTCTAGCGGTGAACACCTCTTCTAACCCTTTACTGAAAAGCGCCACAGCCGCGGTCCACACTGATAAAGCAAATACCCAGAACAGTAATGACCCTTCATGCCCGCCCCATACGGCAGCTATCTTAAAGAAAATAGGCAACTGAGAATTGGAGTGGTGAGCTACATAGGCAACAGAGAAATCATCGACGGCAAAGCTATAGCCTAGCACGATAACAGAGAGAAAAATAAAGAAGAACATGCCATAGCTTAATGGCCAAGCATATCGTACAAGGTATTGATCTTTACGGGCAACACCGATTAAAGGTACGCTGGCTAATAGAAAGGCAAAAGCCAAACCTATTATCAACGAAAAGTGTCCTAATTCAGGGATCATGGGTTTTCCTCAGTCCTATATAGTCATCAGTTAAGCCAGCGCTTTACTGATTCACGAGAGTTTGCGATTCACACTACTCAAGGTACAAATTTTGAGTCATTTTAGTATTTGCTATTGTATCTGTCTGCTTCTTTCGACCAATTATGGGTGACCAGTCTCATTCTTACCCACCGAGACTCGCTAAGTGACTCTGTTAAAAACTGACAGATTTTAATGTCTGACCCTTGTCTGAAACTTAAGTTTCACGTAATTATTTAAAATAAAATCGAACTGTGAACCAGTGCAAAAGTATCGCTTTTTAAAGTCATTTAATGGCTTATATTACTGTTCAATGAATAATCTTTCCGTATAATCTAGTCCCTAATCCTGCGGTATTCCCGCTCTCCTGCAACTAATGTGAAAATGAAATAATGACCACTCTCTGGATTTTTATTGCGCTTTTTGTATTAGTCAGCCTAGCGCTGATTTGGTTTCCTCACTTCCGTCAGCGAAAAATGCTGCAGGCGGCTGAGTTAGGTGTTCGCAACGAAACGAACCTCGACCTCTTTAATAATCGACTCGCAACACTAGAAAAAGAACTCAACGACGAATTACTCGATCAAGCCGAATTCGACGCACTTAAGAAAGAACTTGAAATCAGCTTACTGCAAGATATGAAGCAAGGTGAAGATGAATCTCTAGTTGATCAAACCAAGCCTAAAGGCCTGTTATGGCCAGTTTTGATGTCCGTCATGGTATTGGGCATCTCTGGTTACATGTATAGCAACTTGGGAGCATACGCCAACCTCGATCGCGCCGAGCCAGCTAATCCACATGCCGGAATGGATGCAAGCCAAATTATGGCTCAACGTATCAGCATGATGGAGGCTCAATTAAAAGCCGAGCCAGACAATAGTCAATTACTCTTTAGTTTAGGACATACTTATATTAGTGCCAGCCGCTATGATGATGCAGTTAAAGCATTCGATAAGGCTATGGAGCTTGTCGGAACCCACGCTGAATTACTCGGCCCTAAAGCGACAGCACTTTACTACAAGGCTGATCAGCGTATGACGCCACAAGTTCAGGCTCTCATCGATCAAGCTTTAACTTTAGACCCACAAGATCCTTCGACCTTGTTGTTGGTCGGAATGGATGCTTTCTTCAACGCTAATTACGCTAAATCTATCGAAGCCTGGCAAACCATTCTCGATAGCGAACGTAGCGATGTTGATCGTGGTGCCATAATCAACGCCATCGATAGTGCCAAAATGAGAATGCAAGCTGAAACTGGCGAAATGCCAAACGATACCACACATCAGCAAGCAGGCATTGGTAAAACCATTAACGTCGATGTTTCAATTGCTCCAGAATTACAAGCCCAAGTAAAAAGCAGTGATATGTTGTTTATCTTCGCTCGCAATATCGAAGGCCCTAAGGTACCACTTGCTGCGACTAAGATATCAGCAAAATCACTCCCTATGACTGTCACCTTAGATGACAGTACAGGTATGGGTGGCGATATCAAGTTAAGTGACGTAAATAATGTTGAGATTATCGCTGTACTGTCCAAGCATGGCTCAGTTAAAGCACAACCTGGCGATATTCAAGGGCGCTTAGAGATTGTAGCCGTAGGCTCGACCGCGACACTAGTGTTAGACACTCAAGTCCAATAACCTAGCCAAAACAAAAAAAGCCGACCCGCGGGTCGGCTTTTTTTGTGGCCTACATTGACTAAATGGGCCACGGAAGTGAATTTTGAGCACAAAAAAACCGGCTTTAAGCCGGTTTTTTATTCACGAAAAATTACTTAGACATGAACTCAATAGCATTCTTGTAATCTTCGTCGGTACAATCTGTACACATACCACCTGGTGGCATTGCGTTTAGACCACCTTTAACGCTACCCAGTAAAGCATCCATACCTTTAGCTAAGCGAGGCTCCCATGCAGCAGCATCGTGCGATTTTGGTGCGCCAGCGACACCCATGCTGTGGCATACTTGACATGCCTTGTTATAAACAGCTTCACCGTCTTGCGCAAATACGTTTACAGACAAGGTCAATGCAGCCACTGCTGACAATGCTAACAGTTTTTTCATGTTCAGAGTTCCTAATGCAAATATTAACAAAGCTCAATGCCACCCTGACGGTATGTTGGGTAGACTTATTTTAGCGCCACAAGGATACATCAAACTTCAACAAATCTCATCTTTTTGTGACTAGTATCGGAATTTGAAGCATTCAACTACCACAACTACCAAACTTGACTGCTACATTAGCAAAAGTTGAAAAAGTTCAACACTCGGTATTAAAAGGTTTCACTTTTTGGAAGCATATCAAATTGCTGACACTAAAAAGTAACCAATACTAAACCCCATTAGGGGGAGTATGTTAATATCGTTTAAGTTGACATATGGCTTGAGATAGAGGGTTCAGTGGTAGAAGAAAAAACAGCAACAACACTGGTATCAGCCGACAGCTTAACGTGCATTCGAGAAGAGCGAATCTTATTTGATGAGTTAAGTTTTCACATCCAAGCTGGTGAAATAGTCCAGATTGAGGGGCCTAATGGTGCCGGTAAAACGAGTCTATTGCGCATACTCGCTGGTTTGTCCCGTCCCTATGCTGGAGAAACTCGCTATAAAGGCGAAGATATTACACGCTGCCGTGACGAATATAACGATGACCTACTCTATCTAGGCCATTTAGCAGGCGTTAAGAGTGAATTAACTGCAGAAGAAAACCTTAACTTTAATTTAAGAATCAGTGGGTATGATGATTTCAATACCAATGACATATTAGCAAAAGTCAATTTATCAGGGTTTGAAGAAGCGCTTGCAGGGCATCTTTCTGCAGGCCAACATAGAAGAACAGCATTAGCCAGGCTATGGCATACCAACTGTAAAGTATGGCTACTCGATGAACCATTTACTGCCATCGATAAGAAAGGCGTTGAAGAGTTGGAACACCTATTTTTGCGTCATGCCGAAAACGGGGGGTGCGTCATCATGACGACCCATCAAGATATGGGTATTATAGGTGATGATATCTTGCGAAAAATCCGCCTCGATTACCGCTTTATATGAGGTGCAGTAGATGAACAAAGGCATTAGTTTTACCCAAGCGTTTTATACCCTACTCAAGCGCGATCTACAGATTGCCATTAGGCACAAGGGCGATATTTTTAATCCACTGCTATTTTTTATCCTAGTAGTCACCCTATTTCCGCTTGGTATTGGTCCTGAACCACAAGTATTATCGCGAGTAGCACCTGGGATAATCTGGGTCGCCGCATTACTCGCATCGATGCTGTCATTAGAGCGTCTTTTTAAAGCTGACTTTGTCGACGGTAGCCTTGAGCAGATGTTGTTAAGTCCACAGCCATTGTCACTAATGGTATTAGCTAAAGTATTAGCTCATTGGATATTAACTGGCGTCCCCTTAATTTTAGTCGCACCATTACTAGCGGTATTATTACACCTTGAAGACAATAGCTATGGCGCGCTTATGGCAACCCTAGCCCTAGGAACCCCAGTGCTCAGTTTGCTTGGCGCAATCGGAGTTGCATTGACCGTTGGATTGCGTAAAGGGGGCGTATTATTAAGCTTGTTGATTTTGCCGTTATATATTCCAGTATTGATTTTCGCGACCAGCGCAATCGATGCTGCAGGATTAAACCTACCCTATAGCGGCCATCTCGCGATTATTGGCGCGATGTTGGTCGGTTCGTTAATTTTAGCACCTTTTGCAATAGGTGCTTCACTAAGAGTGAGTACTAACTAATATGTGGAAATGGCTACATTCATATGCAGATCCTCAACGTGCATATAACCTCTCAGGCACACTACTGCCTTGGTTTGCCACGTTAGCGATAGCTTTTATTGGTGTCGGATCAGTTTGGGGACTACTCTTTGCCCCAGTAGATTACCAACAAGGTGATAGTTACCGCATTATCTTTATCCACGTACCCGCTGCATCCATGTCGATGTCAGCCTATATGGCCATGGCGACATCAGCCTTTATCGGTTTGGTATGGCAGATCAAATCGGCCGATTGGGCTGCGGCGGCAATTGCACCTATCGGCGCAGTTGTCACCTTTATCGCATTGATCACTGGCGCGGCATGGGGTAAGCCTATGTGGGGAACATGGTGGGTATGGGATGCGAGGTTAACATCTGAGTTAGTACTGCTCTTCCTTTATTTGGGTGTCATCTCACTGTATGCGTCATTCGAAGATAAAGTACTAGCAGCTCGAGCAGCAGGAATCTTAGCCATCGTTGGTGTAATTAATATCCCAATCATCAAGTACTCAGTTGAATGGTGGAACTCATTACATCAACCAGCAACAATCAAGATTACCGAGAAGTCTTCAATGGCGCCTGAGATGCTTTACCCTCTGCTGATAAATATCTTTGGGTTCGGCTTAATGATAGGTGCGATTACTTTAGTTCGTTTTAGGGCAGAAATCTTGGCCAGAAATGGGATGCGCCCATGGGTTCGGGAACTCGCTAAAGCTGAAGGAGTCAAATAATGCAATTCGATTCATTAACAGATTTTTTAAATATGGGTGGCTATGCTTTTTATGTATGGCTATCTTATGGGATAACGGTCTTTTCGTTAGCAACCTTGATTTTTTTCAGTGTGCGTCAAAAACGTAAGATACTCATTGAAATATCAAAGAAAATGCAACGTGAAGAGCGCCTCAAAGCAAACCGGAGTAATCAATAGTGAACGCCAGACGTAAAAAGAGACTTGCCCTTGCAACCGCTTTAATCGGAGGAGTTGCCGCCATTGCCTCGCTACTATTATATGCGTTGAATTCTAACCTAAACCTGTTTTATACCCCTACCGAAATTGTGCAGGGCAAAAAAGATACAGGAGTAAAACCCGAAGTTGGCCAACGTATTCGTGTCGGCGGCATGGTTACTGTCGGCTCAATGATCCGCGACCCTAACAGCTTACATGTCGAATTTGCGGTACATGACTCGCTCGGGGGGGAAGTCATTGTCACGTATGACGATCTTCTACCAGACCTCTTCCGTGAAGGGCAAGGTATCGTTGCTCAAGGCGTATTAATTGAGAATGGTAAACTTGAGGCAACCGAGGTGTTAGCTAAGCATGATGAGAACTACATGCCACCCGAAGTCGCCGAAGCAATGGGCCAGACTCATGAAAAGCTTGAGTATGGCAGCGAGCAGAAAGCCAGTTACTAAATAAGTTTATTATTAAAGGCCTCTATCGAGGCCTTTTTTATTACCACTATTCCTCAAGCATAAGAGAGACTATAACTATAGTAGGCATTTCAATAAGGATATTATACATGCGCAGCATTCTCTTATTACTCATCTACATCTTAAGTCTCCCACTCAACGCTGCAAACATAATGATAATCCACAGTTATCACAGTGATAATCCATGGACTGCAAGTTACAGCCTAGGCCTTGAAGAACAACTCAAGCCAAACGAGCATATCACCCATGTTTACCTAAACTCTAAACGACTACCCTACTCTCACTATTCAAGGCTTGCAGAAGCCGCATGGGAAGCATATATAGCGAATAAACCTGATTTGGTCGTACTTGCTGATGATAATGCAATTGCATTACTCAGCAGGCGTTTAAGTAGAACCGAGACGCCTGTTGTATTTCTTGGATTAAATACAAACCCTAGGGATCATCAACTGCAAGACTATAGAAACTTCACTGGCGTTTTAGAACGGCCATTGTTCAAACGCTCATTATTACTAATAGACTTTATCTTACCCAATAAACAAAACAAAAAACTGCTCATCCTTTCAGATACAAGTCCAACATCTATTGCCGCTTTTACCCCGATAATTCGTAATAATGAAACGACTCATATAGGTAAGATACAATTAGACTTTAAACTGATCACGAGTGAAAAAGATTGGAAGGAGACTATCATTAAAGCTAAAACTGATGGTTATGATGGGCTGTTTATCGCACTATACCACACCTTAACAGATGAGTTTACTAACCATAGTGATCCACAGGCGATACTGAAATGGACAGCCAAATACTCACCTGTTCCCCATTTTGGTTTTTGGGATTTCAATGTCAGCAAAGAAGCCAATATTGGAGGCTATGTATTGGATGGCTATCAGCACGGAAAACTCGCAAGTAAGCTGATTGCACAGATATTACTTGGAGCACTACCTAGTTCATTACCTTATGTAAGCGATCGGAAAGGGCAATTTATGTTTAGTCGTTATGGCGTGAATAAATGGCATATAACCTTACCGAAAGACATTGATGCTGAAACCCATTGGGTTGAGTGATTTATGCCCAATAAATGCAACTCGTGCCTACCTATAAGTGCATTTTTAATATCACTTTAAATTCAAAACTAATCGTCGCCTCTGTTTAGCATGATAAAACGTTAAGCAATTCTATAAGCTTAAATTACCACTCTATAGCGGGTTATATTGATTAACTCTTGAGTCAAACTGGGAGCCTAAGTTTGTCATCGAGTGGTTATTATCAATGTAAGAAAATACTATAAACTTTCGAATAATACTACGCTCTCCACGATAAGCCCTACTCTGCTCACTAAAAGCTACTCACAATGTATAAAGTTTAACTGCTCTCTTCAGGCATCTATTTGAATACAAAATATCGTGAGCGCATAAAGTTAAGACATAAAAAAAGCCGGGCTCTGCCCGGCTTTTTAACAATTAATCCTAGTATTACTCAGCTGTATCTTCAACAGCTTCAGCAGCTTCAGGACGACCTACTAGTTCAATATACGCCATAGGCGCTTTATCACCAGTACGCAGACCGCACTTTAGGATACGGGTATAACCACCAGGACGTTCCTGGTAGCGTGGACCCAACTCATTAAATAACTTACCTACGACTTCAGCGTCGCGAGTACGAGCAAACGCCAAACGACGATTTGCAACGCTATCACTCTTAGCAAGTGTTATTAGAGGTTCAACTACGCGACGCAGTTCTTTCGCTTTAGCAACAGTAGTCTTGATCACTTCGTGACGGACTAAAGAGCTTGCCATGTTACGGAACATAGCTTGGCGATGACTGCTGTTACGGTTTAGTTGACGACCACTCTTACGATGGCGCATGACCTAATCCTTATTACCTAAATCTGTACAAACGTAGACTTATAGGTCGTCTGCTAAACTAGCTGGAGGCCAGTTTTCTAGACGCATACCTAATGAAAGTCCGCGAGAAGCCAACACATCCTTAATTTCGGTAAGAGATTTCTTACCCAAGTTAGGTGTTTTAAGTAGCTCAACCTCAGTACGCTGTACCAGATCTCCGATGTAATGAATCGCTTCGGCTTTCAAACAGTTAGCCGAACGTACAGTTAGCTCTAGATCGTCGACAGGACGCAACAGAATTGGGTCGAACTCTGGTTTCTCTTCTTTCTGTTCCGGCTCAGTCACATCTCGCAATTCAACAAACGCATCTAGCTGTTCGGCCAGAATAGTCGCTGAACGACGAATTGCTTCCTCAGGATCAATAGTACCGTTTGTGGTCATATCAATAACGAGTTTGTCTAAGTCAGTACGCTGTTCAACACGTGCTGCTTCAACATTGTAAGCAATACGCGCGACAGGTGAGAAAGATGAATCCACTAACAAACGACCAATTGGGCGATCATCGTCTTCAGTTTGTGCTCTAGCCGAAGCCGGAACATAACCACGACCACGCTCAACGCGGATACGCATGCTGATATCGTTATTACCAGTCAAATGACAGATAACATGATCAGGATTCATAATAGTAACATCACCATCGTGCGTGATATCTGCTGCGGTAACAGGGCCTGCGCCTGACTTGCTTAAAGTAAGCATAGCCTCGTCTTTACCCTCGATAACCACTGCCAAACCTTTAAGGTTAAGCAAGATTTCAAGGATATCCTCTTGTACGCCTTCCTTGCTGCTGTATTCGTGCAGTACACCATCAATCTCGACTTCGGTAACCGCGCAGCCGGGCATAGACGACAATAGGATACGACGCAACGCGTTACCTAAAGTGTGACCAAAACCACGTTCAAGCGGTTCTAGTGTAACCTTGGCACGTGTTGGGTTAACCTGCTCGATATCAACGAGACGCGGTTTAAGAAATTCTGTAACAGAACCCTGCATTGTGTCCTCTCTTGTTTATTAGCCTTACTTAGAGTAAAGCTCGACGATCAGCTGTTCGTTAATTTCCGCAGATAAATCGCTACGCTCAGGTAGACGCTTAAAAGCACCTTCCATCTTAGTAGTATCTACTTCAACCCATGTTGGCTTTTCGCGCTGAGCAGCAACTTCTAAAGCAGCTTTAATACGAGCTTGCTTTTGAGACTTCTCACGAACGCTAATTACATCATTCGCAGACACTTTAAATGATGGAATGTTAACAACGCGGCCGTTGACCATAATTGACTTATGGCTAACTAGCTGACGTGATTCAGCACGTGTAGCACCGAAACCCATACGATAAACGACGTTATCTAAACGAGTTTCCAAAAGGGTCAATAGGTTTTCACCAGTGTTGCCTTTTATACGTGCAGCATCTTTGTAGTAGTTACGGAATTGCTTTTCAAGCACACCATAAGTACGACGAACTTTTTGTTTTTCGCGTAACTGAACGCCATACTCAGACAAACGAGCTTTACGAGCGCCGTGTTGTCCAGGTGCAGCTTCAAGCTTACACTTCGAATCAATTGCTCTCACACCGCTTTTTAAGAAAAGGTCAGTACCTTCTCGGCGGCTGAGCTTGAGCTTTGGACCCAAGTATCTTGCCATGTTCTTTCTCCAACTATCCTATTAAAAACGGGCGATTAAACGCGACGTTTCTTAGGAGGACGACAACCATTATGAGGGATCGGCGTCACATCGGTAATATTGGTTATTTTATAACCAACCGCGTTCAGCGCTCGAATAGCTGATTCACGACCTGGACCTGGACCCTTCACAAAAACTTCAAGGTTTTTAACACCGTAGTCCTGAGCAGCAACACCTGCGCGCTCAGCAGCAACCTGTGCAGCGAATGGGGTAGATTTACGTGAACCACGGAAACCTGAACCACCAGAAGTTGCCCAAGATAGTGCATTACCTTGACGATCTGTAATGGTAATAATTGTGTTGTTGAAAGATGCATGGATATGAGCCATGCCATCAGCAACCTGTTTACGTACGCGCTTGCGCGTTGAACGTGACGGAACTTTAGCCATATTGGTTTACCTTCCCGTTACTTTCTAATTGGCTTACGTGGACCTTTACGCGTACGCGCATTGGTCTTAGTACGTTGCCCACGAAGGGGCAGGCTACGACGGTGGCGAAGACCACGATAACAACCAAGGTCCATTAGACGCTTGATGCTCATGGATACTTCACGACGTAAGTCACCTTCTACAATGTATTTAGCAACTTCTTCGCGTAGTGTGTCTATTTGAGCTTCGCTCAATTCCTTGATCTTAGCATCTTCAGCAATTGAAGTAGCCGCGCAGATTTTTTGTGCGCGAGTAAGTCCAATACCATAGATAGCAGTCAATGCAATGACTGTATGCTTTTGATCAGGAATGTTAATGCCAGCGATACGGGCCACTATGCACTCCTCATAAGTTAAAGGCCATCTGTGAAAAGCCCGGTAGGATACTCGACAGATGACAATTTTGCAAATAATATTTTGACCAGCTCAACTATTGAGCTGGTCAAAAGTTTTTAGCCTTGACGCTGTTTGTGTTTTGGTTCAACACAGATAACGCGTACAACGCCGCTACGCTTGACGATCTTGCAGTTACGGCAGATCTTCTTCACGGAAGCTCGAACTTTCATTTCATCACTCCGTAAAGCTACTTAGCGTCCAAAGCGATCTAAGTTCGCTTTGTTAACTAGGTTAGCTTTCTTCATCACAGACTCATATTGATGAGACATCATATGGGTCTGAACCTGAGCCATGAAGTCCATGATCACGACTACCATAATTAGTAGTGAGGTACCGCCAAAATAGAACTGCACCTTCCACGCGATTAACATGAACTCCGGAATTAAACAGATAAAGGTAATGTATAAAGCGCCAGCTAATGTTAAGCGAGTCATTACTTTATCTATATAACGCGAAGTCTGTTCTCCAGGACGGATCCCGGGAATAAACGCACCACTCTTCTTCAAGTTGTCTGCTGTTTCACGTGGGTTAAATACCAACGCAGTATAAAAGAAACAGAAGAAGATGATTGCTGTTGCGTACAATAATGAGTAAAGCGGTTGGCCTGGCGATACTGCGAGTGAAAAGTCACTCAACCAAGATAAACCTTCATTTTGTCCAAACCACTGAGCCAGTGTGCCTGGAAACAAGATGATGCTTGACGCAAAAATTGGGGGAATCACACCCGCCATATTAACCTTAAGCGGTAAGTGAGTGCTCTGCGCAGCAAATACCTTACGGCCCTGCTGACGCTTAGCATAGTTAACAACGATTCGACGCTGTCCACGCTCAACAAACACAACAAAATAGGTTACAGCAAATACAATTACCGCAATCAACAATAATACTAGTACGTTCAAGTCGCCTTGACGCGCCTGCTCAGCCGTTTGGCCGATAGCAGATGGTAGACCAGCAACAATACCTGCGAAAATCAGAATCGAGATACCGTTACCTATGCCTCTCTCGGTAATTTGTTCACCTAGCCACATAAGGAACATAGTTCCTGTTACTAGACTCACCACAGCAACGAAGTAAAAACTTAAGCCGAGGTTTACAACTAAACCTGGGACTAAGTTTGGTAAACCAGTTGCGATACCGATTGCTTGGAATGTACCCAAGACCAGTGTTCCATATCGTGTATATTGACTAATCTTCTTACGCCCAGATTCGCCTTCCTTTTTCAGTTCGGCAAGTGCTGGATGTACGACGGTCAATAGTTGCATGATAATCGATGCCGAAATATACGGCATGATACCTAATGCAAAGATAGAAGCACGTTCAAGGGCACCACCAGAGAACATGTTAAACATGCCTAGGATGGTCCCCTTCTGCTGATTAAACAGCTCTGCTAATACAGCTGCGTCAATACCAGGAATTGGTACGAACGAACCGGCCCTAAAGACGATAATCGCACCAATCACGAACAGGAGGCGAGTCTTCAATTCAGAAAATCCACCTTTCGCGCTTTTTAAATCAAGTCCTGGTTTTGCCATCGACGTATTATTCCTCGATCTTTCCGCCGGCAGCTTCAATAGCTGCACGAGCACCTTTAGTTACCTTAAGACCTTTAACGGTCACAGGGCGTTCAATGGTACCTGAAAGAACGACTTTAGCAAACTGTATGTTGCGAGTAACGAGATTCGCATCTTTCAGTGCATTCAAGTCGACAACATCACCGTTAACTTTAGCTAGTTCGCTGATACGAATTTCGGCAGATACCAACGCTTTACGCGAGGTAAAACCAAACTTCGGCAAACGAATCTTAAGTGGCATTTGACCACCTTCGAAACCGACGCGAACGCCGCCGCCTGAACGAGACTTCTGACCTTTGTGACCGCGACCAGCAGTCTTACCCAAGCCAGAACCGATACCGCGACCTACACGCTTAGCTGCTGATTTAGCACCTGCAGCAGGTGATAGAGTATTTAGACGCATCTTATACTTCCTCCACCGAAACCATGTAGTAAACCTTGTTAATCATACCGCGAATTGAAGGAGTATCTTCAACTTCAACAGTGTGATTAATACGGCGTAGACCTAGACCAGTTAAAGTGGCACGATGCTTTGGCAAACGTCCAATAGAACTTTTAGTCTGAGTCACTTTTAAAGTTTTAGTAGCCATGGTGCTTAACCTCGAATTTCATCAACATTCAGGCCACGCTTGGCTGCGATTTGAGCTGGTGACTTCATGTGCACCAACGCATCTACAGTTGCGCGAACGATGTTGATCGGGTTAGTAGAACCGTATGCTTTTGACAGAACGTTATGAACGCCTGCTACTTCCAATACGGCGCGCATAGCACCACCGGCAATAATACCAGTACCTTCAGAGGCTGGTTGCATGTAAACACGCGAACCAGTGTGACGGCCCTTAACAGGGTGGTGCAAAGTACCATTTACAAGTTCAACAGAAACAATGTTACGGCGAGCCTTTTCCATTGCTTTCTGAATTGCTGCAGGTACTTCACGCGCTTTACCATAGCCATAGCCGACTTTACCGTTACCATCACCCACTACAGTTAGTGCAGTGAAGCTAAAGATACGTCCGCCTTTAACTACTTTAGAAACACGATTTACTGCAACTAACTTCTCTTGCAGATCGTCTTTTTGTTGAGCTTCAAATTTAGCCATTTTAAATCATTCCTTAGAACTGGAGGCCAGCTTCACGAGCAGCGTCTGCTAATGCAGCTACGCGTCCGTGATACTTAAAGCCGGAACGATCGAATGCAACTACAGTTACGCCTTTTTCGATAGCACGCTCTGCAACGGTTTTACCCACTACTTTTGCTGCATCAACGTTACCTGTGTATTTAAGCTGCTCTGATACCGCTTTCTCAGCAGTAGAAGCTGCCGCCACAACTTGCGCGTTGGCATCAATAACCTGTGCGTACGTGTGACGTGGTGTACGATGTACAACCAGACGGTTAACGCCCAGCTCTTGGATCTTCTTACGGGCGCGAGTAGCGCGGCGTAAGCGAGATGTTTTCTTATCCATATCGCGTTACCTACTTCTTCTTAGCCTCTTTACGGCGTACTTGTTCATCAGCATAACGAACACCTTTACCTTTATAAGGTTCTGGTGGACGGTAGCCACGAATCTCTGCAGCAACTTGGCCAATCAACTGCTTATCAGTACCTTTCAGTACGATTTCAGTTTGACTTGGGCACTCTGCAGTTACGCCGTCAGGAAGCTGGTGTACTAGAGGGTGAGAGAAACCTAGAGTCAAGTCGATACCGTTACCAGCAATTTTTGCACGGTAACCAACACCTACTAGAGTCAATTTTCTTTCGAATCCTTCGTGAACACCAACAACCATGTTGTTGATTAGAGCTCGAGCAGTACCAGCTTGTGCAGCGGTTTTAGCGCCTTCAACTGGTGAACACTTAACTTCATTGTTTTCTACAACAACAGAAACATCAGCGTTAATTACTCGAGTCAAACTACCTTTAGCACCTTTTACGGTGATAGTTTGTTCGTTTAAAGTCACTTCTACGCCTGCAGGAATAGCGACTGGTGCTTTTGCGACACGAGACATTGCTAGCTCCTTATGCTACGTAGCAGATAACTTCCCCACCCATGCCATTTTGGCGGGCAGTACGATCAGTCATCAAACCTTTAGAAGTGGACACGATTGCGACACCCAGTCCGCCCATCACCTTTGGAAGTTCGTTTTTACCTTTGTAAATACGAAGACCAGGACGACTTACGCGCTGGATAGTCTCAACGACTGGTTGGCCTTGGAAATACTTTAAAGTGATTTCTAAAACCGGCTTAGCTTCGCCTGCTACGGCGTAGTCAGCAATATAACCTTCTTCTTTAAGCGTCTGTGCAATAGCAACTTTTAGCTTATTAGAAGGCATAGATACTGATACTTTGTTAGCAGCTTGGCCGTTACGAATGCGAGTTAACATATCCGCAATTGGATCTTGCATGCTCATATTAGCTTACTCCGTGACAAGTATTACCAGCTGGCCTTACGCAGGCCAGGAACTTCACCACGCATGGTAGCTTCACGCAATTTAATACGGCTTAAGCCGAATTTGCGTAGGAAACCATGTGGGCGACCAGTTTGACTACAACGATTGCGCTGACGCGCAGAACTTGAGTCACGTGGTAGGCCTTGCAGCTTAAGAACTGCATCCCAACGATCTTCATCAGAAGTAGTTGGACTGCTAATGATAGCCTTAAGAGCTAGACGCTGTTCAGCATACTTAGCCACGAGCTTGGCACGTTTTGCTTCACGTGCTTTCATTGAACTTTTTGCCATTTCGCTACCCTTATTTCTTGAATGGGAAGTTAAAGGCGTCTAGTAAAGCACGGCCTTCTTCGTCATTCTTCGCAGTAGTAGTGATAACAATATCCATACCACGGATTTTATCGATTTTATCGTACTCGATTTCCGGGAAGATAATTTGCTCACGTACACCCATCGCGTAGTTACCGCGTCCGTCGAACGACTTAGCGCTCAAACCACGGAAGTCACGGATACGCGGGATTGCGATATCAACTAAACGCTCAAGGAACTCCCACATGCGTTCGCCACGCAGAGTTACCTTACAGCCGATCGGGTAGCCATCACGGATTTTAAAACCAGCAACTGATTTACGAGCAACAGTTACTACTGGCTTTTGACCAGCAATAGCAGTCATGTCACGAAGCGCATGCTCCATAACTTTCTTATCTGCTACAGCTTCGCCAACACCCATATTGAGGGTGATTTTCTCAATCCGAGGGACTTGCATGACACTGGTATAACCGAACTTCTTTGCAAGCTCAGCGACAACAGTCTCTTTATATTTATCATGCAGTTTCGCCATCGTTTACTCCAATTACTTAACGAGTTCACTGTTCGACTTAAAGAAACGGACTTTTTGGCCGTCTTCAAATCGGAAACCAACGCGATCAGCTTTGCCAGTGGCAGAGTTGAAAATCGCTACATTTGATGCTTGTATTGGTGCTTCTTTCTCAACAATACCACCAGTCACACCCATTTGTGGGTTAGGCTTCTGGTGCTTCTTGATAAGATTGATGCCTTCTACAATTAATTTACCAGTTGGCAAAACTCGAGAAACCTTACCGCGTTTACCCTTGTCTTTACCTGCTAGTACAATTACTTCGTCTTCACGACGGATTTTAGCTGCCATTTTGAAGCTCCTTACAGTACTTCTGGTGCCAGAGAAACAATTTTCATAAATTGTTCGGTACGCAATTCACGCGTCACTGGTCCAAAGATACGAGTACCAATCGGTGCTAGGTTTGCGTTAAGCAATACCGCTGCATTCCGATCGAAGCGAATGACAGAACCATCTGGACGACGAACGCCTTTCTTAGTACGGACTACCACCGCGTTATACACATCACCTTTCTTCGCTTTACCGCGAGGAATTGCTTCTTTTACAGAAACTTTGATGACGTCGCCGATACCGGCATAACGACGATGAGAGCCACCCAAGACCTTAATACACTGAACTCTACGAGCGCCGCTATTACAGGCGACTTCTAGAGTCGATTGCATTTGGATCATTTTAAGTGCTCCGCTATCGTTACTTCACAAATCCCACATTTGGGGCATATTTTAACCAATCTAGACGACATTATTGTCTAAAAAGGCGCGCAAGTATAACACCCAAAAATAGGAATAGATAGTACTAAAAATAAAAACGGCCCCAGTTGAAGGAGCCGTTTCACTAATACCTAAATAAATTAGGCTTTCGTTACTACTTCAACCAGAGTCCAAGACTTAGTCTTAGACAGCGGACGGCATTCGCGAATAGTCACGATATCGCCAGCATTACACTGATTTGTTTCGTCATGTGCATGAATCTTAGTAGTACGCTTGATAAACTTCCCGTATAAAGGATGCTTAACCATACGTTCAATAGCGACAGTGATAGACTTATCCATCTTGTTGCTAATTACTCGACCCTGCATAGTACGGATTTTATCAGTCATTATGCACCCGCCTTAGAAGTAATAATGGTCTTAACGCGCGCAATGTTACGACGCACGATTTTAAGCTGATGAGTTTGAGTCAACTGACCAGTGGCGTGTTGCATACGCAGATTAAACTGCTCACGCAGCAGACCAAGCAGTTCAGCGTTCAATTCTTCAACGCTCTTCTGTGTTAGTTCGCTCGCTTTCATTACATCACCGTCTTAGTTACGAAGGTAGTCTTAATTGGAAGCTTGGCCGCAGCTAAAGCAAACGCTTCACGCGCTAGAGCTTCAGGTACACCATTCATCTCGTAAAGAACCTTACCAGGTTGAATCTGGCAAACCCAGTATTCAACGTTACCCTTACCTTTACCCATACGCACTTCAAGAGGCTTAGAGGTAATTGGTTTGTCAGGGAAAACGCGAATCCAAATTTGACCTTGACGTTTAATGTGACGTGTCATAGCACGACGCGCAGATTCGATTTGACGTGCGGTTAGACGACCACGTCCAACAGCTTTCAGACCGAATTCACCGAAGCTTACTTCAGTGCCGTTCGCTAGACCGCGGTTACGGCCCTTGAACATTTTACGAAACTTCATTCGTTTTGGTTGCAGCATTGCCAGCTCTCCTATTTACCGCGAGGCTTACGCTTCGGCTGCTGTTTCGGCTCTTCGTGCGCAGGAACAACGCCATCTAGGACTTCACCTTTGAAGACCCAAACTTTAACGCCGATCACACCGTATTGAGTGTGACTTTCTGCAGTAGAATAGTCGATATCAGCACGCAGTGTATGTAGAGGCACACGACCTTCACGATACCACTCCGAACGCGCAATCTCAGCACCGCCTAGACGGCCGCTCACTTCAACTTTGATACCTTTGGCACCAAGACGCATTGCATTTTGTACTGCGCGCTTCATAGCACGACGGAACATAACACGACGCTCTAGCTGTGAAGCGATGCCTTCGGCAACAAGCTTCGCATCTAGCTCAGGCTTACGGATCTCAGCGATGTTGATTTGAGCTGGAATACCAGTCAACTTGGCAACTTCGTTGCGCAATTTTTCAACGTCTTCGCCTTTCTTACCAATCACAACACCTGGACGGGCAGTGTGAATAGTAACACGAACACTCTTAGCTGGACGCTCGATAACAATCTTAGAAACTGAGGCTTGCTTAAGTTTCTTTTCTAGAAACTTACGCACTTCCCAGTCGCTGCTCAAGTTATTGGCATAATCTGATTTATCAGCGTACCAAGTCGAGATCCAAGGCTTAGTGATACCCAGACGGATACCATTAGGATGTACTTTCTGTCCCATTGCTAACTCCTAGCGATCTGATACAACCACAGTGATGTGGCTGGTACGCTTGATTATACGATCAGCACGGCCTTTGGCACGTGGCATGATACGCTTCATTGTTGGACCTTCGTCTACAAAGACTTTTCCAACTTTCAGCTCGTCAATGTCAGCACCTTCGTTGTGCTCAGCATTAGCGATAGCAGAATCTAGTACTTTTTTAACAAGTACAGCTGCTTTCTTTGGGCTGAAAGTTAAAATTTCGAGAGCCTTAGCAACAGGCAGTCCACGGATTTGATCTGCAACCAAACGACACTTTTGAGGCGACGTACGGGCAAAACGATGTTTAGCTAAAACTTCCATCTTGAGTCTCCCGTATTAACGCTTCTTCGCTTTCTTATCAGCAGCATGGCCGCGATAAGTGCGAGTTGGTGAAAATTCACCAAGCTTGTGGCCGATCATTTCGTCAGTTACGAACACAGGTACGTGCTGACGACCATTATGGACAGCGATGGTCAACCCAATCATGTTAGGGATGATCATAGAGCGGCGAGACCAAGTCTTAATAGGCTTTTTGTCACCCGCTTCCATCGCTTTCTCTACCTTCTTCAGCAAGTGTAGGTCAATGAATGGACCTTTCTTGAGAGAACGTGGCATGGCGAATCCTCTTACTTTTTGTTACGACGACGTACAATGTACTTGTCGGTGCGTTTATTACTACGGGTCTTATAACCCTTAGTTGGGACACCCCATGGAGAAACCGGATGACGGCCACCAGAAGTACGGCCTTCACCACCACCATGTGGATGGTCTACAGGGTTCATTGCAACACCACGCACTGTTGGGCGTACGCCTCTCCAGCGCTTAGCACCTGCTTTACCTAATTGGCGTAGCATGTGTTCGGCATTACCAACTTCACCTAGTGTCGCGCGGCAATCTACAGGTACTTTACGCATTTCGCCAGAGCGAAGACGTAGAGTAGCGTAAGCGCCATCACGAGCTACAACTTGTACATAAGTACCTGCTGAACGAGCGATTTGAGCACCTTTACCAGGCTTCATTTCAACTGCGTGTACAACACTACCTACTGGGATGTTGCGTAATGGCAAAGCGTTACCCGCTTTGATTTCTGCATCGATACCAGACTGGATCTTATCACCAGCTTGCATGCCTTTAGCTGCAAGGATGTAACGACGCTCACCATCAGCATACAAAACAAGTGCGATGTTAGCTGTACGGTTTGGATCATATTCCAAACGTTCAACTTTTGCAGGAATACCATCTTTGTTGCGCTTAAAGTCAACAATACGGTAATGCTGCTTGTGTCCACCACCTACGTGACGAACAGTGATACGACCAGTATTGTTACGGCCACCACTTTTAGACTTTTTCGCCAACAAGCCAGCAAAAGGTTTACCCTTGTGCAGATCGCTGTTTACCACTTTAACTACGTGGCGACGACCAGCAGAGGTTGGCTTACACTTAATAACTGCCATGATAATTCTCCTTTGCTTACTCAGCGCCGACGAAATCGATATCAGCACCAGCAGCTAAAGTCACATAGGCTTTTTTCCAATCGCTACGGCGGCCAGTACGGGCACCATGACGCTTAGTTTTACCTTTGTTAACCAAAGTGCGAACTGAATCTACTTCAACTTCGAACAACTTAGCTACTGCAGCTTTAACTTCAGCTTTAGTCGCATCGATAGCCACACGGAAAACGACCGTGTTGTTATTCTCAGCGCATACAGTACTCTTTTCAGAGATGTGTGGCGCTAGAATAACTTTTAGCAAACGTTCTTCGCTTATCATCCCAGCATCTCCTCGATTTGCTTAATAGCATCGGCAGTAACTAGTACTTTGTTGAACGCGATTAAGCTAACTGGGTCGATACCAGCAACGTCACGAACGTCAACTTTGTATAGGTTGCGTGCAGCTAAGAACAAGTTCTCGTCAATTTCTGGAGTAACAATTAAAACGTCTTCCAGGTTCATTTCTGCCAATTTAGCTTTCAGCTCTTTAGTTTTAGGAGCTTCAACACCAAATGACTCAACGACAACAAGGCGATCTTGACGTACTAATTCAGACAGAATGCTCTTAAGCGCTCCGCGGTACATCTTCTTGTTAACTTTTTGGCTGTGATCTTGTGCTTTAGCAGCGAATGTTACGCCACCGCCACGCCAGATTGGGCCTTTAACAGTACCAGCTCGTGCGCGGCCAGTACCTTTTTGGCGCCATGGCTTTTTGCCAGAGCCAGTTACTTCTGCGCGAGTCTTTTGAGCACGAGTGCCCTGACGCGCGTTTGCAGCGTATGCTACAACTACCTGATGAACCAGTGCTTCATTAAAGTCACGGCCGAAGGTAGTTTCGGAAACTTCAAGAGCACTCTGTGCGTCTTTCAATACCAATTCCATTACTATCTCCTCAGACCTAAGCTTTAACGGCAGGCTTGATGATCAGGTCGCCATTAGTAGCGCCTGGAACTGCACCCTTAACCAATAGCAAGTTACGTTCAACATCTACACGTACAACGTCTAGATTTTGAGTAGTAACACGCTCGGCACCCATGTGGCCTGACATTTTCTTACCTTTGAAAACGCGACCAGGTGTTTGGTTTTGACCGATAGAACCGTTAGCTCTATGTGCCAATGAGTTACCATGTGTTGCATCTTGGGTACGGAAATTCCAACGCTTAATACCGCCTTGGAAACCTTTACCTTTTGATTGACCAGTAACATCAACTTTCGCTACGTCAGCGAAGATATCAACATTAAGCTCGGCACCAACTTCAATGCCTTCGCCTTCACCATCTGCCAAACGCACTTCCCACAAACCACGACCGGCTTCAACGCCTGCCTTAGCAAAGTGACCTGCTTCTGGTTTAGTGATGCGATTAGCTTTTTTGGTACCAGTAGTAACTTGAAGTGCACGGTAGCCGTCTGTTTCTAAAGTTTTCACTTGAGCAACGCGGTTAGCTGCAATTTCAATTACTGTTACAGGTATTGACGCACCATCTTCAGTGAAGATGCGAGTCATACCTACTTTACGACCGATAAGACCGATAGCCATCTCTCAAACCTCTTCTAAGGATCTCAATTAACCTAAGCTAATTTGAACGTCAACACCTGCCGCAAGATCTAGACGCATCAACGCATCTACAGTCTTCTCAGTCGGCTCTACGATGTCAACAAGACGCTTATGAGTACGAAGTTCGTACTGATCACGCGCATCTTTATTAACGTGTGGAGAGATCAAAACGGTATAACGCTCTTTGCGCGTTGGTAGTGGAATTGGACCACGTACCTGGGCGCCTGTGCGCTTAGCAGTTTCAACGATTTCCGCAGTAGATTGATCGATCAGACGATGATCAAATCCTTTTAAGCGGATACGGATTCTTTGGTTCTGCATTGACCAGAGCTCCTAAAATGGACACATAAAAAATCACCCTCTAGCTTCTTCCTTACTGGAAAAGCAGAGCGAGATGATTTAACCGTTCGACTCCAAATCGGAGTCGCTGTATTATTTTACGTCGGCTTCTAGAACCGACAATTTACCCGCCTAATGGTTAAGGCGAGAGGGAGCATTATACTGATCTGCACATAGAGATCAACCCCATTGAGCGAATTAACACCACATAGCTGCTAACTCTCTAAAGTGGCGGGTATTATACTTATTCCGATCAAGAAAGCTAGCCTTTGTGTTCATCAAATTCTAGCCAATAAAAAAGGCAGCCTAAGCTGCCTTTTCAATATTGTATTAAGACACTTTGCTATTAAGCAATGATCTTAGCTACAACACCAGCACCAACTGTACGGCCACCTTCACGGATAGCGAAGCGTAAACCTTCATCCATCGCGATTGGGCAGATCAGTGTTACTGTCATCTGTACGTTGTCACCAGGCATTACCATCTCTACGCCTTCTGGCAATTCGATAGTACCGGTTACGTCTGTTGTACGGAAGTAGAACTGTGGACGGTAACCTTTGAAGAAAGGAGTGTGACGTC
Source organism: Shewanella algidipiscicola (assembly GCF_900380485.1). Lineage (NCBI taxonomy): Bacteria > Pseudomonadati > Pseudomonadota > Gammaproteobacteria > Alteromonadales > Shewanellaceae > Shewanella > Shewanella algidipiscicola. The sequence continues at coordinate 25,026 of NZ_OXJV01000004.1, forward strand.
CACCTTCTTCTTTTGACAGAACATAGATTTCTGACTGGAATGTAGTGTGTGGAGTGATTGAACCAGGCTTAGCCAATACTTGACCACGCTCAACTTCATCACGCTTAGTACCACGTAGTAGTACACCACAGTTCTCACCTGCACGACCTTCGTCAAGCAGTTTACGGAACATTTCAACACCAGTACAAGTGGTCTTAGTAGTATCGCGAATACCAACGATTTCTACTTCTTCACCTACTTTGATGATACCGCGCTCTACACGACCAGTTACAACAGTACCACGGCCAGCGATTGAGAATACGTCTTCGATTGGAAGAATGAATGCACCGTCAATTGCACGCTCTGGCTCTGGAATATAAGTATCTAGCGCTTCTGCAAGCTCAATGATCTTAGCTTCCCACTCTGGCTCGCCTTCTAGGGCTTTAAGCGCAGAACCTTGGATAACTGGTAGGTCATCACCTGGGAAGTCATATTCTGATAGCAGTTCACGAACTTCCATTTCTACTAGTTCTAGTAGCTCTTCGTCATCAACCATGTCACATTTGTTCATGAATACGATGATGAAAGGTACACCAACCTGACGTGAAAGCAGGATGTGCTCACGAGTTTGTGGCATTGGACCATCTGTAGAAGCAACTACTAGGATAGCGCCGTCCATCTGTGCAGCACCAGTGATCATGTTTTTAACATAATCCGCGTGACCTGGGCAGTCTACGTGTGCGTAGTGACGAGTTGGAGTGTCATATTCGATGTGAGAAGTATTAATTGTAATACCGCGCTCACGCTCTTCTGGAGCGTTATCGATTTGTGCGAAGTTACGAGCTTCACCGCCATATGTCTTAGTCAATACAGCAGAGATTGCTGCAGTAAGAGTGGTTTTACCATGGTCAACGTGACCGATGGTGCCCACGTTTACGTGAGGTTTGCTACGTTCAAATTTTTCTTTAGCCATGGTATTGCCCCAATTAGAGATACTTGGTGATGAAATCTACATACAACAAAAAATCCGATGCATTTTATGTCATCGAATCGATTCATTAAGATAATTAGGGGACTTTAGCAGGAGCTGAAGGCAGTTATCGAGAACTGACCCTTTTAGATGGGATTGCTCTTAGATATGGGCACAATCAGCGAAAATTGGAGCGGATGGCGGGAATCGAACCCGCGTTATCAGCTTGGAAGGCTGGAGTAATACCATTATACGACATCCGCGCAACCTAACTAAGGTTACCTAACTACCTAAAAAATGGTGGAGGGAGAAGGATTCGAACCTTCGAAGGCTGAGCCGTCAGATTTACAGTCTGATCCCTTTGGCCACTCGGGAACCCCTCCAGAGAAATGGTGCCGGCACCAAGAGTCGAACTCGGGACCTACTGATTACAAGTCAGTTGCTCTACCAACTGAGCTATGCCGGCGTGTCATTTCGGTAGCGGATATTAGGGAATCATGAGCACAAGTGCAATAGCTAATTTGAAATATCTATAAAAAAAACGCTTAAGCGGCGCTTTTTCCACCAAAAGCATCACTTACTGTGCACTATTCAGGCAGAAAAGAGTCATTACTTATTCCCTGCTGTAGGAATAGCATTTTTGCAGTTGTTCACATAAAGACGATGGTGTACTGTGCGTTGCCTAAGGGGAGATTTATCCATGTTAGCCACTAATCAAATTCACAATGCGCTTTATCTTGCTTTCGAGCGCCAGCAATGGGCTGAACTACGAAAATCGGTACCACTCACCCTCAGTGAAGCAGATCTCGAAGACTTACGCGGTATTAACGAATCTATCTCACTCGATGAAGTCACCGATATTTACTTACCTCTTAGTCGACTATTAAACCTTATCATCGGTGCCAAACAACAACGCGGCCTAGTATTAAGCCAATTTATCGGTCGAGAGCCCCCTAAACGCCCTTACATCATTAGTATCGCTGGCAGTGTTGCAGTGGGTAAAAGTACCACTGCACGTATCATGCAAGCCTTATTAAGGCAGTGGCCTGAACACCCAAAAGTCGACCTGGTCACCACTGATGGTTTTTTATATCCATTAGCAGAATTAAAGCGTCGTGGTTTACTGCAACGTAAAGGCTTTCCCGAAAGCTATGATATGAAGATGTTAGTCGAATTTATCTCCAAAATAAAAGCCGGCGAAAGTACAGTCCACGCCCCCATCTATTCACACATAACCTACGATAGAGTTGCCGATACTCAACAAGTTATTGAACAACCAGATATTCTTATTATCGAGGGGTTGAATGTCTTGCAAACCAGTCAAGACAGCCATGTAGCAATCTCACAGCCTTTTGTATCTGATTTTGTAGACTTTTCTATCTATGTGGATGCGGATGAGTCACTGCTGAAACAGTGGTATATATCGCGATTCTTACAGTTTAGACAGGGAGCATTTAGCGATATAAATTCATATTTTCATCACTATTCAGATCTCAACGATGCTGAAGCTACTCGTATCGCTGCCAATATTTGGGACAGTATCAATGGCCCCAATCTTAATTTAAATATCTTACCGACCCGCGATAGGGCACATCTGATTTTAAGCAAAGGCACTGATCATATGATGAATCAGGTGCTGTTACGTAAATAGGACAATATAGAGCGAGCATTGCTAATGTATGTTTAACTATGCCTTAAAGTGGACGCATGGATATTTCACCGCCGACATACGCCTTTATACCATTACCGTTATCAAGCAAAATGGCCCCCTGCTCATCTATGCCACAACAGATACCTTCTACACTATTATCGCCCATCAGCAACTTAACCACCTTACCGTCAAATAAATCGGCTTCTCGCCAACGTTGTTTAAACGCCTTAAGTCCTTGCGATTCAAACAAACTAAGATCGCTCACCAGTTGCTGCTGCAGCGCTATCATTAGTTCTGTCTTGTCAGGTTGTTGGCTTAACTCAGACAGATCACTCCAAGGCTGATCAATCTTATCCGCCTGTGCTGCCGACATCGAAAGGTTAATCCCTATCCCAATAACCAAATTACATTCATAGTCAGCCTGACCACTCATCTCAATGAGAATACCGGCTAATTTTTTATGATTAAGATAGATATCATTAGGCCACTTAACCCCGATCCCATCGACGCCTAACCTACGTAATACTGAGACTAAGGAACAGCCCACCACAAGGCTCAACCCCATTGCTTGCGACATACCTTGTGAAAATTGCCAATAAAAAGATGTGTATAGATGGCAACCATAAGGTGAAACCCAAGTGCGGCCTCTTCGACCTCGCCCTGCCGATTGATGCTCGGCAACACAAATATCACCACTGCTGAGCTCATTGACATGATTTAATAAAAACGCATTCGTGCTATTGATATCATTAAAGTAAAAACAACGACCTTTAATTTGCGCCTTCAAACGTTGCTCATCGATAAGAGATAATGGAGTCGACAACTTATAGCCTTTCCCTTTAACACTATAAATATCGACCCCAAATTCTTCTAGACTTGCCACATGCTTACTGATGGCAGCCCTTGAGATCCCAAGCTCATGAGCGAGTGCCTCTCCAGAAACAAACTCTCCACCTGCGAGTGATTTAATAATTGCACGTTTACGCAGCCATTGTTCATGCATCATTTAATTCCCTTTCCCCTACTGCACCGATGATACGTGGCTCAACCTCTAAATAGACCGAATATATTTGATTAACCCGCTGTATCACCTCACGCGCTAATGTACAGACGTCAGCCCCTGTGGCTTTGCCGACATTTACGATAACCAAGGCTTGTTTTAAATGTATGGCCGCCCCACCAATAGCGTGGCCTTTCAACCCCGCATTCTCGATAAGCCAACCCGCAGCTAACTTTACCTTATCAACATTCACCGGGTAGCCAACAATAGCAGGATACTCTTGCTGTAATTGAGTAAAGTGTTCACTAGATACGATAGGGTTTTTAAAAAAGCTACCCACATTACCTAATGCCGCCGGATCAGGCAGCTTACTGCTACGAGTCGCGCAGATACAATCAAAAATCATTGTTGGTGTCAGGGTAGTGGCAGATAATTGTTGTAATGGACCATAACTTAAATTTGGGCGCCACTCTTTTTCTAAGCGAAGGCCCACATTTAAAATCACCGCTTTATCTTTTAATGTCGATTTAAAAATCGAATCCCGATAATCAAATAGACATTGCTCGGCATCGAGGCGAACACGCTCACCAGTGGTAAGATCTAAATATTCCACCCACTCACAAAACTGCGAAAAATCAGCGCCATATGCGCCTATATTTTGGATAGGAGCAGCTCCGACAGAACCTGGGATTAAGGCTAAATTTTCTAAACCTGGCATATTATGCGTTAAACAAAATTGTACTAATTCATGCCAATTCTCACCTGCAGCCACCGACAAATGAAAACAGTCTTGATCCTCAACAACATTAATGCCTTTAGTCGCAATAAGCACCACGATCCCCTTAAAACTATCAGTTAACACGATATTGCTACCGCCACCAATAGCCAATAACGGCCGCTTTTTATTAGCAGCATCAAGGCAGGTATCGATGAGTTGTAGCTCATCTGTCGTTTTAATTAAGTGCTCACAACTGACATCTATACCCAGAGTATTATGCGTGGCTAATGAATAAGTAATAATGGAGTCCATAATTCTGATTGACATGACAAAACGCTATTGTAACCGTTAGCCTCATTTTTATCGATCAGATCTCAAGACAGATTACCTCCCAAGTCATGTCATAAACATATCAAATCTCATTTGGCCAATATAAATACATGCAGAGTACTATCACTCGTAATATGTTCAATTGAAAATAATAGATCACCAACTCCATAGTCATGCATTTAGCGTATGCGGATGATGTTATCCAGTAAATAGCGATTTCGCCTATTGCGCTAGCAAAGACATTATCGATTGACATTCACATCTGGTATTGGCAACTCTCTTCGAGCACTCTTATATGCATTAACTTTTAAAATGAAATCAAAAATGGGTTTGTGATGATCTACTTAGAGCTCGCCCACACCATGACCCGGCGCAGACCTATATAGATGTAGGAAATAACAGGAATAATTGACTACCAAGCCAGTATCAAGCTTTGTTTGATAACTGCAGATGTCTCACTCTCCCCCATATTCGAGTAATAATTTCAACAACGGTTAAACGAAAAATCCCCCTCACAGAGTGCTGGGGAGTCCGCTAGCGACAGTCGACCGCCAAGAATGGCGGAAGTGTCAATATGGTATGGGGCATTTATCGACCGACATCGGAGTGATTCTTTCACGGGAGCGTAGAATGCAAAAAGCCCTAGCGTATTATGCTAAGGCTTTTTGCTTTATTAGGCGTCTTATCATGGTCAGCTTTGAGCTAGCTCTCCGCGTTCAGCTCCAGCATCAAGCTGCGCTTAATAAGCGCAGACGCTGCCCCCTACGACCGCCAAGGATGGCGGAAGTGTCGATATTGTCTGGAACATTTATCGACCTCCACATGGTTTTGAACCTCACCACGTTCGGACTATTTATTTCCCCATGTTCGAGTGGTTAGCTCCAGGCTAAAACGAAAAAAGCCCGTTGCATTAGCAACGGGCTTTGTCGTATTAGGCGTCTGGAAATGACCTACTCTCACATGGGGAGACCCCACACTACCATCGGCGCGATTGCGTTTCACTTCTGAGTTCGGGATGGGATCAGGTGGTACCACAATGCTATGGTTTCCAGACAAATTCTTACTGGTTAATTGTCCGTCTGACGGCATTGTTTCCTCGCTACAGTGCTCATGTACTAAAGTACACTCCGCGCTTCGCTCGTTACGGCTTTGTCAGCCAAACAATTACCTGCGTAATTAACCAAAATTATAAATTTAGAAAGCTGTTCTCTTTATACAAGAGTTAAATTTGAGTCACACTAAATCAAGTGGCGGTATTCTTTCGCTAAGTATTCACTTAGTTAGAAACCCTTTTGGGTTGTATGGTTAAGCCTCACGGGTCATTAGTACAAGTTAGCTCAACGCCTCACAACGCTTACACACCTTGCCTATCAACGTAGTAGTCTCCTACGGCCCTTTAGAGGACTTAAAGTCCTAGGGATGACTCATCTTAGGGCTCGCTTCCCGCTTAGATGCTTTCAGCGGTTATCGATTCCGAACGTAGCTACCGGGCAATGCCATTGGCATGACAACCCGAACACCAGCGGTTCGTCCACTCCGGTCCTCTCGTACTAGGAGCAGCTCCCTTCAATCATCCAACGCCCACGGCAGATAGGGACCGAACTGTCTCACGACGTTCTGAACCCAGCTCGCGTACCACTTTAAATGGCGAACAGCCATACCCTTGGGACCGACTTCAGCCCCAGGATGTGATGAGCCGACATCGAGGTGCCAAACACCGCCGTCGATATGAACTCTTGGGCGGTATCAGCCTGTTATCCCCGGAGTACCTTTTATCCGTTGAGCGATGGCCCTTCCATTCAGAACCACCGGATCACTATGACCTGCTTTCGCACCTGCTCGACGTGTATGTCTCGCAGTTAAGCTGGCTTATGCCATTGCACTAACCGTACGA
>NZ_OXJV01000005.1:0-16599 GCF_900380485.1 Shewanella algidipiscicola
AGCAGGATGTGCTCACGAGTTTGTGGCATTGGACCATCTGTAGAAGCAACTACTAGGATAGCGCCGTCCATCTGTGCAGCACCAGTGATCATGTTTTTAACATAATCCGCGTGACCTGGGCAGTCTACGTGTGCGTAGTGACGAGTTGGAGTGTCATATTCGATGTGAGAAGTATTAATTGTAATACCGCGCTCACGCTCTTCTGGAGCGTTATCGATTTGCGCGAAGTTACGAGCTTCACCGCCATATGTCTTAGTCAATACAGCAGAGATTGCTGCAGTAAGAGTGGTTTTACCATGGTCAACGTGACCGATGGTGCCAACATTCACATGGGGTTTACTACGTTCAAATTTTTCTTTAGCCACGATATATTCCTTTCTTTTCAGAAAATGCCCAGCGTTGCTGAGCAATAGCATTCAATATGAGTTATAGACTAGTTTGCGGTTATCCGCGCGCGTCTACAACAGATTTTGCGACATTTTGCGGTGCATCAGAGTACTTCAAAAACTCCATAGAGTATGAAGCGCGTCCCTGAGTAGCACTACGCAAATCTGTTGCGTAACCAAACATTTCAGATAGAGGTACTACAGCATGAACAAGTTTAACGCCGCCAATGCCGTCGTCCATTCCTTCAATCATGCCACGTCGTCTATTCAAGTCACCTACTACATCTCCCATATAGTCTTCAGGAGTGGTTACTTCGACCTTCATACAAGGTTCGAGTAACACTGGGTCAGCTTCTAAAGCGCCCTTCTTGAAGGCCATAGAGCCAGCGACTTTGAACGCCATCTCGTTTGAGTCGACATCATGATATGAGCCGTCAAACAGAGTGACTTTAACATCCAAAACAGGGAAGCCTGCGACAACGCCGTTCTTCATCTGCTCTTGGATACCTTTATCTACTGCAGGGATGTATTCTTTCGGAATAACACCACCAACAATCTCGTTGACAAATTCGTAGCCAAAACCTTCTTCTTGCGGTTCTAGCTTTAACCAAACGTGACCGAATTGACCTCGACCACCAGATTGGCGCACAAATTTGCCTTCAACTTCTACACTCGAGCGAATAGTTTCACGATAGGCAACTTGTGGTTTACCCACATTACACTGAACATTAAATTCGCGACGCATACGGTCAACGATAATGTCCAAGTGCAACTCACCCATGCCGGAGATCAGTATTTGACCAGACTCTTCGTTAGTCTCAACGCGAAATGATGGGTCTTCTGCGGCAAGTTTTTGCAACGCAATAGCCATCTTTTCTTGGTCCGCTTGGGATCTTGGTTCCACTGCAATCGTAATTACGGGCTCAGGAAACTCCATACGTTCGAGTATAACTTTATGGTCAGCATCACATAGCGTGTCACCGGTGGTGACATCTTTAAGACCAATAGCTGCGGCGATGTCGCCAGCGCGCACTTCTTTGATCTCATTACGATCGTTTGCATGCATCTGCACCATACGACCGATACGCTCACGTTTTTGCTTAACTGAGTTATACACACCAGAACCAGTTTCCAATACACCTGAATAAACACGTATAAAGGTTAGGGTTCCCACAAATGGGTCTGTTGCTATTTTAAATGCTAGCGCAGAGAAAGGTGCATTGTCGTCCGCAGGACGCTCAACCTCTTGCTCTTTGTCGTCAATTCCCTTAATTGGCGGAACTTCGACAGGCGATGGTAAATAATCCACAACAGCATCGAGTACGGCTTGCACACCTTTGTTCTTAAATGCAGAACCACAAGTAGCAAGTACGATCTCGTTAGCGAGAGTTCGTTTACGTAGCGCAGCTTTGATCTCTGATTCTGATAACTCGCAACCTTCTAGGTACTTGTCCATCAGTTCGTCAGAGGCTTCTGCTGCACTCTCAACGAGATATTCACGCATTTCAGCCGCTTTATCAGCGAGCTCTGCAGGAATATCTTCATAAGTGAAGGTCATGCCTTGATCAGCTTCATTCCAGTTAATGGCTTTCATCTTGATCAGGTCGATAACCCCTTTAAACTCTTCTTCTGCACCAATACTCATTTGGATTGGTACACAAGTCGCTCCCAGACGGGTACGTATCTGTTTAACAACACGCTCAAAGTCCGCACCAGAGCGGTCCATCTTGTTGACGAACACAATTCTAGGTACGTGATATTTGTCCGCTTGGCGCCAAACAGTTTCTGACTGAGGTTCAACACCAGATGCGCCACAGAATACGACAACAGCGCCATCGAGAACACGCAGCGATCGCTCAACTTCAATAGTGAAGTCAACGTGGCCAGGAGTGTCAATAATGTTGATACGGTGCTCAGCGAACTGTGCTTCCATACCGCGCCAGAACGTCGTAGTCGCAGCTGAGGTGATAGTGATACCACGCTCTTGCTCCTGTTCCATCCAGTCCATTGTGGCTGCGCCATCATGGACTTCACCGAGTTTATGAGACATACCAGTGAAGAACAGTACTCGTTCTGTAGTTGTGGTTTTTCCTGCGTCAACGTGAGCACAAATACCAATATTACGGTAGCGCTCAATAGGAGTTGTACGAGCCACGATTAAACCCTCTTTACCCAGGCAAATACCTGGGTCATGTAAAACGTGGTGCAGGCAATAGCCTGCACCAAAAGATTACCAGCGGTAATGAGCAAACGCTTTGTTCGCTTCTGCCATACGATGCACGTCTTCGCGCTTCTTAACAGCAGTTCCTTTATTTTCAGAAGCATCTAGCATTTCACCAGCTAGACGTAGAGCCATAGATTTTTCACCACGCTTACGTGCAGCTTCAACCAACCAGCGCATCGCTAGTGCGTTACGACGCACAGGACGAACTTCACATGGTACCTGGTATGTAGAACCACCAACACGACGAGACTTAACCTCGACAGTTGGACGGACGTTATCCAGGGCTGCTTCAAGGATAGTTAGATGCTCTTCACCTTTCTTTTCAGCAACAACATCTAATGCCTTGTAAATAATTTTTTCTGCAGTCGACTTTTTGCCGTCCTGCATAATGACGTTGATGAACTTAGCCAACAACTCACTATGAAATTTTGGATCTGGTAGGATTTTACGTTGTCCTACAACGCGACGTCTTGGCATAACAATTTCTCCGTATGCTTCAGGGACCCCAAAACTGGAATCTCAATATGTCTCTAGCTTGGCCTTACTTAACGGAAAACGTTAAGACTTAGGACGCTTAGCTCCGTACTTAGAACGTCCTTGACGACGCTCACTAACACCAGCACAGTCTAATGCGCCACGTACAGTGTGATAACGAACACCTGGTAAGTCTTTTACACGACCGCCACGAATTAGAATCACGCTGTGTTCCTGCAAGTTGTGGCCTTCACCGCCGATGTACGAAGTTACTTCGAAACCGTTGGTTAGACGCACACGAGCTACTTTACGTAGTGCAGAGTTAGGTTTTTTTGGTGTGGTTGTGTATACGCGAGTACAAACACCACGTTTTTGTGGACACGCATTCAACGCTGGCACAGCAGTCTTGATGACTTTTGGCGAGCGAGGCTTACGTACCAACTGGTTTACAGTTGCCATGTATAGCTCCGAATCAGTTGATAAACTCAACAGTAAGGTGTGAAAAATCTATATCCCACAGGTGTGGGACGCGAAATTTTAGAAAGGTAATCAGTTCCTGTCAAGAAATAGCCAACTTTTTACCCAATTTAAGTAAAAAAAAGGCACCCTAGGTGCCTTTTTTACAACCTATTTACGTTTAAGTGCTAATTAGTCAGCACTGCCCGCTAGATTTAGTAGATCTGCTAAGTTTTGTTCAGCTTCGCTTGCGCTAATAACAGGAGCTTCTTCAGCCTGGCCTTTATTAACATTCGCTTGATTACGCTTCTGGTGATAAGCATAACCTGTACCCGCTGGAATCAAACGACCTACAATCACGTTCTCTTTCAGGCCACGTAGCTTATCGCTCTTACCGCCAACGGCAGCTTCAGTCAATACGCGTGTCGTTTCCTGGAACGATGCTGCAGAGATAAACGACTCTGTTGCCAAGGACGCTTTAGTGATACCTAGCAGTTCACGTTCGAACTTCGCTGGAGCCTTACCTTGTGCTTCAAGTTCGCGGTTAGCGATCTTAACGCGCGAGACTTCAACTTGCTCACCAGGTAGGAAATCACTATCACCCGATTCAGTGATCTCACACTTACGCAGCATCTGACGGATAATCACTTCGATGTGCTTATCGTTAATTTTTACGCCCTGCAGACGGTATACGTCTTGGACTTCATTAACGATATAGTTAGCAACCTTATGGATACCACGTAGACGTAAGATATCGTGTGCCGCTTCTGGTCCGTCAGCAATAACCTCACCACGTTCGACTTTTTCACCTTCGAACACGTTTAGGTTACGCCACTTAGGTATCATCTCTTCGTATGGCTTACCGCCATCCGCAGGAGTGATCACGAGGCGACGCTTACCTTTGGTTTCTTTACCGAACGAGATAGTACCTGAATACTCAGCAAGAATTGCTGGCTCTTTTGGTTTACGCGCTTCGAACAAGTCAGCAACCCGTGGTAGACCACCGGTAATATCGCGTGTCTTAGACGATTCTTGTGGAATACGTGCTAACGCGTCACCAACGTTAATTGGTGCATTATCGTCTTGGTTTACAATCGCCTTACCTGGTAAAAAGTATTGCGCTGGTACTTCAGTACCGGGGATCATCAAGTCGTTGCCATCGGCACCCACTAGACGAATCGCAGGACGCATCTCTTTACCCGCAGCAGGACGTTGACCAACGTCTAATACTACGATTGAAGATAGACCCGTTAGTTCATCTGTTTGACGTGTCATAGTGACGCCATCAATCATATCAACAAACTTGATACTACCCGCCACTTCAGAAACGATTGGGTGAGTATGCGGATCCCAGTTAGCGATGATTTCACCAGGGACAACCGTAGCATCTTCCAGCTTCTCAAGCACGGTACCATACGGTACTTTGTAGCGCTCTTTCTCACGGCCTAGTTCATCGATAATCGCAATCTCAGATGAACGAGAAACGATGACCAATTTACCGACACTGTTCTTAACGTGCTTAGCGTTATGCAGCTTTAGCGAACCAGCATTCTTAACTTGAACGTTGTTTTCAGCAGACGCTCGAGATGCCGCACCACCGATGTGGAACGTACGCATCGTAAGCTGTGTACCTGGTTCACCAATTGACTGAGCAGCAACAACACCGATAGCTTCACCTTGGTTGATGATATGACCACGAGCCAAATCACGACCATAGCAGGCAGCACACACACCAAAGTCTGTGTCACAGCTGATAACTGAACGAACAATCACTTCATCGATTGAATGCTCTTCAAGCGTGTCACACCACGCTTCATCAAGCAGGGTGTTACGTGGAGCAAGAACGTCTTCAGTACCTGGGTAGTAAACGTCTTCTGCAACCACACGACCGAGTACGCGCTCACGTAATGGCTCAACAACATCACCACCTTCAATCAGCGGCTTCATTGTTAGACCTTCGTGAGTACCACAATCGTCTTCGATAACAACCAGATCTTGAGCAACGTCAACTAGACGACGAGTCAGGTAACCCGAGTTCGCTGTCTTAAGTGCCGTATCCGCTAGCCCCTTACGCGCACCGTGAGTAGAGATAAAGTACTGTAGTACGTTTAGACCTTCACGGAAGTTAGCCGTAATTGGGGTTTCGATGATTGAGCCATCTGGCTTAGCCATCAGACCACGCATACCCGCTAGCTGACGAATCTGTGCAGCACTACCACGAGCGCCTGAGTCGGCCATCATGTAGATGCTGTTGAACGATGCTTGAGTCTCTTCTTCGCCATCACGGTTAATCACTGTCTCAGTAGACAGGTTATCCATCATCGCTTTAGAAACTTTTTCGTTCGCACTTGCCCAGATATCGATGACTTTGTTGTAACGCTCACCTGCAGTAACCAGGCCCGACTGGAACTGTTCTTGAATCTCAAGTACTTCAGCTTCAGCATCTGCCACAAGCGTGTACTTCTCATCAGGAATAACCATATCGTTAATACCAACAGAGGCACCCGATACTGTCGCGAAGTGGAAACCGGTATACATCAATTGGTCAGCAAAGATAACGGTATCTTTAAGACCTAGTTGACGATAACAAGTGTTCAATAGCTTAGAGATCTGCTTCTTACCCATGTTTTGGTTAACCAAATCATACGATAAGCCTTTTGGCAGGATCTGAGATAATAGTGCACGACCCACAGTAGTATCTACAATACGACGTGTTTCAGTGCGCTCACCATTATCACCGATAGTGGTCTCTGTAATACGAACCTTTACGCGTGCATGCAGTTCAGCAAACCCTGTACGGTAAGCTTTTTCAACTTCAGCAACAGATTCGAACGCCATGCCTTCACCTAAACCATTAACGCGTTCGCGGCTGGTGTAGTAAAGGCCCAATACAACGTCCTGTGACGGTGTGATCACCGGCTCACCGTTTGCAGGCGAAAGGATGTTGTTGGTAGACATCATTAGTGAACGTGCTTCTAGCTGTGCTTCAAGCGTTAGCGGCACGTGAACAGCCATTTGGTCACCATCGAAGTCGGCGTTGTATGCCGCACAAACGAGTGGGTGTAGCTGAATCGCTTTACCTTCAATAAGGACAGGTTCGAACGCCTGGATACCCAATCTGTGCAGTGTTGGTGCACGGTTAAGCATCACTGGATGTTCGCGGATCACGTCATCTAGCACGTCCCATACTTCTGGTACTTCACGTTCAACCATCTTCTTAGCAGCTTTGATAGTAGTAGCTAGGCCACGACCTTCTAACTTGCCATAGATGAATGGTTTAAATAGCTCAAGTGCCATCTTCTTAGGAAGACCACACTGGTGTAGACGTAAAGTAGGACCTACGGTAATTACCGAACGACCTGAATAGTCAACACGCTTACCTAGCAAGTTCTGACGGAAACGACCTTGCTTACCTTTGATCATATCGGCCAAAGATTTAAGCGGACGCTTGTTTGAACCCGTAATAGCACGACCACGACGACCGTTATCTAATAGCGCATCGACAGACTCTTGCAACATACGCTTTTCGTTGCGCACGATGATGTCTGGAGCCGCTAGGTCTAATAGACGCTTTAGACGGTTGTTACGGTTAATCACACGACGGTATAGGTCGTTAAGATCAGAAGTCGCGAAACGACCACCATCTAGTGGTACTAGAGGACGCAGATCAGGTGGCAGAACCGGTAGCACCTTGAGGATCATCCACTCAGGTTTGTTGCCTGAAGTGAAGAAAGCTTCAATGAGCTTAAGACGCTTAGTGATCTTCTTACGACGCGTCTCAGAGTTGATTGATGGCAACTCTTCGCGCATCATCTCAATCTCTTTTTCAAGATCGATAGCACGAAGCAATTCTAGAACGGCTTCTGCACCCATCTTAGCTTCAAACTCATCACCGTACTCTTCGAGTGCGTCGAGGTAGTTTTCTTCTGTCAGCATTTGGCCACGTTCGAGGCTGGTCATGCCAGGCTCGATCACAACAAATGATTCGAAGTAAAGTACACGTTCGATATCACGCAGAGTCATATCTAGCATCAAACCGATACGGGACGGCAGTGATTTCAAGAACCAAATGTGTGCCACTGGACTTGCTAGATCGATGTGACCCATACGCTCACGACGTACTTTAGTCTGGGTAACTTCTACACCACACTTTTCACAGATCACACCACGGTGCTTAAGACGCTTATACTTACCGCATAAACATTCGTAATCTTTTACTGGACCAAAAATACGCGCACAAAACAAACCTTCACGCTCAGGTTTGAAAGTACGGTAGTTAATGGTTTCTGGCTTCTTAACTTCACCAAATGACCAAGAGCGGATGAGATCTGGCGACGCTAGGCCAATCTTGATCCCTTCAAATTCTTCAGTCTTGCTTTGCTGTTTCAGAAACTTTAATAAGTCTTTCACGTTTCTCTCCTGAAGGAGTTAAACCGGGTGCTCCGCTCTCGCAGAGCACCGTTTATTGCCAAAGTTTGGCGTGCCTTAGTCTTACTGTTGATCCAACTCGATATTAATACCGAGTGAACGGATCTCCTTCAGCAATACGTTGAAGGACTCAGGCATACCTGGCTGCATCTGATGATTACCGTCAACGATGTTTTTATACATCTGAGTACGACCATTAACATCATCCGACTTAACAGTAAGCATCTCTTGAAGAGTATAAGCCGCACCGTATGCTTCAAGTGCCCATACTTCCATCTCACCGAAACGCTGACCACCAAACTGAGCTTTACCGCCCAGTGGTTGCTGAGTAACAAGACTGTAAGAACCTGTTGAACGCGCGTGCATCTTATCGTCAACCAAGTGGTTAAGTTTAAGCATGTACATGTAACCTACGGTTACTGGACGTTCAAATTGGTTACCGGTACGACCATCAAACAAGGTGCGCTGTCCAGAAGTAGGAAGACCAGCTAATTCAAGCATCTCCTTGATTTCTTTCTCTTTTGCACCATCGAATGCTGGAGTCGCAGTCGGAACACCGCCTCTTAGGTTCTTAGCAAGACGAATAACTTCTTCATCAGTAAATGAATCGATATCAACGCGCTGTTGCACGTCTTCACCAAGTTCATAAACTTGCTTGATGTAGTTACGAAGCTCTGCAAGCTCGCGCTGCTCTTCTAGCATAGCAGTGATCTTGTCACCGATACCTTTCGCCGCTGCGCCTAAATGCACTTCAAGAACCTGACCGATGTTCATACGAGATGGTACACCTAGTGGGTTCAATACGATGTCCACTGGGTTACCATTTTCGTCGTACGGCATATCTTCTACAGGGTTAATCTTAGAGATAACACCCTTGTTACCGTGACGACCCGCCATCTTATCACCAGGCTGGATAGTACGTTTAACTGCTAGGTAAACCTTAACAATCTTAAGTACGCCAGGTGCTAAGTCATCACCTTGAGTGATCTTACGACGCTTAACTTCGAACTTCTTATCGAAGTCAGCTTTTAGCTCTTCCGCTTGCTCAGCTAACTGTTCTAGTTCAGTTTGCTTAGTTTCATCGTCGATAGTTTGCACTAACAACTGTGAACGTGGAATGGCATCAAGCTGTGCTTCAGTGTAGCCAGCACCTATTAATAGGTTGCGAGCACGGCCGATCACACCATCTTCAAGAATCTTAAATTCTTCAGTTAGGTCTTTCTTAGCCTGGGCGATATGCATCTCTTCGATTTCTACCGCACGCTTATCTTTCTCAACGCCGTCACGGGTAAATACCTGAACGTCGATGATGGTACCTTTAACTGAGTTAGGTACACGTAGTGAGCTATCTTTAACATCAGATGCTTTTTCACCGAAGATGGCACGCAATAGCTTCTCTTCTGGCGTCAGCTGAGTTTCACCTTTAGGTGTCACTTTGCCCACTAGGATGTCGCCACCCTTAACTTCAGCACCAATGTAAACGATACCTGATTCATCTAGCTTAGAAAGCGCAGACTCACCTACGTTTGGAATATCAGCAGTGATCTCTTCGCTACCCAACTTAGTATCACGAGCGATACATGAAAGCTCTTGAATGTGGATAGTTGTAAAACGATCCTCTTGCGCAACGCGCTCAGAGATTAAGATCGAATCCTCGAAGTTGTAACCATTCCAAGGCATGAACGCGATACGCATGTTCTGACCAAGAGCCAAATCACCTAAATCGGTAGATGGGCCATCGGCAAGTACGTCACCACGAACGACTGGGTCACCGACGCTACAACATGGACGCTGGTTAATACAGGTGTTCTGGTTAGAGCGAGTGTATTTAGTCAAGTTGTAGATATCGATACCAGCTTCACCTGGAGTCAACTCTGCTTCATTAACCTTAACTACGATGCGGCTAGCGTCAACGTAATCAACATAACCACCACGTTTAGCAGCCACAACAACACCAGAGTCAACCGCTAGCGTACGCTCGATACCAGTACCAACAAGCGGCTTATCGGCGCGCAACGTTGGAACCGCTTGACGTTGCATGTTCGCACCCATCAATGCACGGTTAGCATCATCGTGTTCTAGGAACGGGATCAGTGACGCAGCAACAGAAATAATCTGTTGTGGCGATACGTCCATATATTGAACGTCGGCAGCACGCATAAAGGTTGATTCACCTTTATGACGACAAGCAATTTGCTCTTCAACCATACGGCCATCGGCATCAAGCTCAATGTTAGCCTGTGCAATAACATAACGGCCTTCTTCGATTGCTGACAAGTAATCTACTTGGTCAGTAATCACACCATCAATTACCTTGCGGTACGGTGTTTCAAGGAAACCATAAGAGTTAGTGCGTGCAAAGCTTGCTAACGAGTTGATTAGACCAATGTTTGGACCTTCAGGAGTCTCAATTGGACATAGACGGCCATAGTGAGTTGGGTGAACGTCTCGAACTTCGAAACCTGCACGCTCACGTGTCAAACCACCAGGACCTAGAGCCGAAATACGGCGCTTATGAGTCACTTCTGATAGTGGGTTGTTTTGATCCATGAACTGAGACAGCTGAGAAGAACCGAAGAACTCTTTCACTGCAGCAGAAATAGGCTTAGCGTTGATCAGATCTTGAGGCATTAGCTCATTCAGGTCGCCAAGGCTTAAACGCTCACGTACTGCACGCTCTACACGAACGAGACCTACACGGAACTGGTTTTCAGCCATTTCGCCAACACTACGGATACGACGGTTACCCAAGTGATCGATATCATCGACTTCATCATTACCGTTACGGATTTTGATGATGTTTTGCATTACTGCAACGATATCTTCTTTGGTCAGAATGCCTGTACCTTCATCGTCATCGATACCGAGACGACGGTTAAACTTCATACGACCTACTTTAGAGAGATCATAACGCTCTTCACTGAAGAACAAGTTCTGGAATAGGGCTTCTGCAGCATCTTTGGTTGGTGGCTCGCCAGGACGCATCATACGGTAGATCTCAACTAACGCTTCTAAGCGGTTAGTTGTAGAATCGATACGCAGCGTGTCAGAGATATATGCACCGTGATCAAGCTCGTTGATGAACAGTGTGTCGATCTCTTTGATACCAGCCATTGAAAGCTTAGCAAGATCTTCTAGACTGATCTCTGCGTTTGCAGAAACCAACACTTCGCCCGTATCTGGGTCGATATAGTCTTGTGCAGCAATCTTACCTGAAATGTACTCAACCGGTACTTCAAGCTCAGTGGTATTGGTCTTCTCAAGTTGACGAATATGACGCGCAGTAATGCGACGACCTTTCTCAACTAAGATAGTGCCTTCAGCATCTTTAATATCGTAGCTTGCTGTTTCACCGCGCAGGCGGTCAGCAACTAGCGTCATCACCAAGGTATCTTTCTTGATCTTGTATTGAACACGTTCAAAGAACAGATCTAGGATATCTTGAGTCGAATAATCCAATGCACGTAAGATGATAGACGCCGCAAGTTTACGACGACGGTCAATACGGACAAATAGCGCATCTTTTGGATCGAACTCAAAATCCAACCATGAACCACGGTAAGGAATAATACGTGCGTTATACAGCACCTTACCAGAAGAGTGGGTCTTACCACGGTCGTGATCGAAGAATACACCAGGACTACGGTGTAACTGAGATACGATAACACGCTCAGTACCATTGATAACAAAGGTACCGTTGTCAGTCATCAGAGGGATATCCCCCATATAGACTTCTTGTTCTTTAATATCTTTTACTGTGCCAGGCGCCGCTTCACGGTCATACAGAACCATACGTAACTTAACACGTAGTGGTGCAGAGTATGTAACACCGCGAATTTGACACTCTTTCACATCAAAAACAGGCTCACCCAGTTTATAGCTGACATATTGCAGCTCAGAATTACCAGAAAAGCTCTTGATGGGAAAAACGCTACGGAAAGCGGCTTCTAAACCACGCTCACCTGTAGGATCTTGATCGGTGAACTTCTTAAAGGAGTCCAACTGGATTGACAATAGGTAAGGGATATCCAAAACTTGTGGACGCTTACCAAAGTCTTTGCGAATACGCTTCTTTTCAGAATAGGAGTAAACCATGGGTTTCCTCTGATTGCGAGATGTGACCAAGACTGAATCAACGCTAAGGAGTTGAATCAGCACGTTTGCCCATCACCGTTGATAGCAAGAACCTAACCAGTAATCTCTGCTAGGGACTGCAAAATCTGGCGACAAACGGTGAAAAAAAAATCGCCAACGCTTACAGCGCAAAAAAGGCCGACGGTTAAAAAACCGCCAGCCTCCGCCCGATGACTCGGGTGGGATGTAAGTTATATTATAACTTACTTGATCTCTACTGCAGCACCAGCTGCTTCAAGTTCAGTTTTAAGAGCTTCAGCTTCTTCTTTAGAGATAGCTTCTTTAACTGCTACTGGAGCAGATTCAGCCATGCCTTTAGCTTCTTTCAGGCCTAGACCTGTAGCGCCACGAAGAGCTTTAATTACAGCAACTTTGTTGTCGCCGTGAGAAGTAAGAATTACGTCGAATTCTGTTTTCTCTTCAGCAGCAGCAGCTTCGCCACCACCAGAAACAACAGCAGCAGCGGCAGAAACGCCGAACTTCTCTTCCATTGCTTCGATTAGTTCAACAACTTCCATTACAGACATTGCTGCAAGGGCTTCTAAGATTTGGTCTTTAGTGATAGACATAACAAAAAATTCCTAATTGTACTGAATTCAATTTAATTAAGCGGCTTGTAAAATTAAGCAGCTTCTTTCTGATCGCGTAGAGCGGCCAATGTACGAACAAACTTGCCAGCAGATGCTTCTTTTAGAGTCATCATGAACTGAGCTAGTGCTTCTTCGTATGTTGGTAGTTTTGCTAAACGATCAATGTTATCTGCAGGGATTAGTTCCCCTTCAAAGGCTGCTGCTTTGATCTCAAAGTTACCTTGTACTTTAGCGAAGTCTTTAAGAAGACGCGCTGCTGCACCTGGATGCTCATTAGAGAATGCGATCAAAGTAGGACCAGTAAACGTATCGCTAAGGCACTCAAAAGCAGTACCTTCAACAGCGCGTTTAACTAGAGTGTTACGTACAACTTTAACGTACACACCAGCTTCACGAGCGGCTTTACGAAGACCGGTCATATCACCTACAGTTACACCGCGTGAATCGGCAACAACTGCAGATAAAGCACCTTTGGCAGCTTCGTTGACTTCAGCAACAATCGCTTTTTTGTCTTCGAGTCTTAATGCCATTGGCTTTACTCCTGGATTCTATCTAGGGAATTCCCTAGCAATTACCAAACTAAGTCAATTGACTTAGTTACTTACGGCGCGAATATCCAGGCAGAATAAAATCTAACTGGGGTCCGACACCGTCTACGTAGGAAATTAAGTTAGCGCGCTGCGTTAACACCTACGGTCTTGGACGAGGGTCTATCGATAGCGCAGTAAAGCGTTAAAAATAGACCTCAACCCACAAAGTGCGCGCATTATATGCTAACTTGCCCACTTTGTAAAATCATGCTAAGAAATTAAGCTGCTGGAGTCAGAGTGCTCTGATCAACAGCCACACCTGCACCCATAGTGGTAGAGATGCTTACTTTCTTAACGAAAACGCCTTTAGCTGCAGCTGGCTTAGCTTTGATAAGCGCGCCAAGTAGAGCCTCTAGGTTTTCTTTTAGTTGAACAGTATCGAAATCCACTTTACCGATAGTAGTGTGGATAATACCGTTCTTGTCATTGCGGTAACGTACTTGACCCGCTTTAGCGTTCTTAACTGCTTCTGCAACGTTTGGAGTCACAGTACCAGTTTTAGGGTTAGGCATTAGACCGCGTGGGCCTAAGATTTGACCTAACTGACCAACAACGCGCATTGCATCTGGAGATGCGATAACTACGTCGAAGTTCATTTCGCCCGCTTTAACTTGCGCAGCAAGATCATCCATACCAACAAGTTCAGCACCAGCTTCTTTAGCCGCTTCAGCATTAGCACCTTGAGTAAACACAGCAACACGTACATCACGACCTGTACCGTGTGGTAGTACAGTAGCACCACGCACGTTTTGGTCAGATTTACGTGGGTCAACACCTAGGTTAACCGCAACGTCAACACTTTCAACGAACTTAGCAGTAGCTAGTTCTTTTAGTAGTGCAACAGCTTCGTTGATGTCGTAGCTTTTAGTTACTTCTACTTTTTCGCGGATCAAACGCGCGCGTTTAGTTAGCTTTGCCATTATATTAATCCTCTACTACCAAACCCATTGAACGCGCAGTACCTTCAATTGAGCGAATCATCGCTTCAATATCAGCACCAGTCATATCAGCGGCTTTAGTCTCAGCGATTTCCTGGACAGCGCTACGCTTGATAGTTCCCACTTTTTCAGTGTTAGGACGGCCTGAACCAGACTTAAGACCCGCTGCTTTAAGCAGTAGGAATGAAGCTGGAGGAGTCTTAGTTTCAAAAGTGAAAGAGCGATCAGTGTATACAGTGATAACTACAGGAATTGGCATGCCTTTCTCGAACTTTTCAGTACGAGCATTGAATGCTTTACAGAATTCCATGATGTTAACACCTTTCTGACCCAATGCTGGGCCAACTGGTGGCGACGGGTTTGCAGCACCGGCTGCTACTTGTAGTTTGATGTAACCATCAACTTTCTTTGCCATGAGACATTTTCCTCAAGTATGGGTACAAACGCTAGAGGCGACATGCCTATTAGCTCCCCGAAAATAATGGCTGCGGATTATACAAAAATCCGCAGCCATTTCCAATACGTTTTGTGGTTTATTTAATCAGCTTTTTTCGATCTGACTAAAATCTAGCTCTACTGGCGTTGAACGCCCGAAGATCATTACCGACACTTTAACGCGGTTCTTCTCGTAATCCACCTCTTCTACCGTGCCGTTAAAGTCAGCGAATGGACCATCGGTCACACGCACAACTTCACCAGGCTCAAACATCACACGATGCGTTGGAGACTCAGTAGTTTCTTGTAGACGCTGTAAAATCGCATCAGCTTCTTTATCTGAAATCGGCGCAGGACGATCTGACGTACCACCAATGAAGCCCATTACACGAGGGATGCTTTTCACCAAGTGCCAGCTTTCGTCATTCATTTCCATCTGGACTAATACGTAGCCAGGAAAGAATTTACGCTCACTCTTACGACGCTGGCCTGCACGCATTTCAACCACTTCTTCAGTCGGTACTAAAACCTCACCGAAATAGTGTTCCATTTCATGCATTTTGATGTGTTCAAGCAATGATTTACATACGCGACCTTCATAACCAGAAAAGGCCTGAACCACATACCATCTTTTTTTAGCTTCAGTCATACGAAGTGCCTATACGCCTGTAATAAAATTAACAATTCTCAGCAATACAGCATCCATACCCCAAAGGATAAGAGCCAAAATGCCTGTTGCCGCTAAAACGATAAAAGTCGTGTTTAGCGCTTCTTGACGCGTAGGCCAAACCACTTTACGAACTTCAATGTGCGACTCACGAGCAAAGGCCAACGCTTGTTTGCCTTTCTCGGTTTGAAGAGCGATAAAGCCCGCTATTGCAAATGCCACTACGACACCGATAGCACGCACCAATACGCTTGCTTCGCTATACATCTGATTAGCAATAATGGCAGCAGCCAGCAGAATAACTACTACGCCCCATTTTACCATATCCAGAGAGTTACCCTGATTTTCAGTATTTGTTGTCATCGGTTACTTCCGTTACTCACTACGACCTGAGCTTAAGTTTGGTCTTTCTCAAGTAAGATTGTGTTGACCATTCCACTATATGCCCGAGCTTACCCATTACTAGAGCAAAAAGTAAGCCCAGAGGGTCAAAAATCGGCCATAGATTGTATTCTTATTCACTGCAATTGGCAAGGCGGCACAGGGCTTGTTACCAACAAATATCAGTGACTAAAAACGAAAAAGGCAGCCTAAGCTGCCTTTTCAATATTGTATTAAGACACTTTGCTATTAAGCAATGATCTTAGCTACAACACCAGCACCAACTGTACGGCCACCTTCACGGATAGCGAAGCGTAAACCTTCATCCATCGCGATTGGGCAGATCAGTGTTACTGTCATCTGTACGTTGTCACCAGGCATTACCATCTCTACGCCTTCTGGCAATTCGATAGTACCGGTTACGTCTGTTGTACGGAAGTAGAACTGTGGACGGTAACCTTTGAAGAAAGGAGTGTGACGTCCACCTTCTTCTTTTGACAGAACATAGATTTCTGACTGGAATGTAGTGTGTGGAGTGATTGAACCAGGCTTAGCCAATACTTGACCACGCTCAACTTCATCACGCTTAGTACCACGTAGTAGTACACCACAGTTCTCACCTGCACGACCTTCGTCAAGCAGTTTACGGAACATTTCAACACCAGTACAAGTGGTCTTAGTAGTATCGCGAATACCAACGATTTCTACTTCTTCACCTACTTTGATGATACC
Organism: Shewanella algidipiscicola; assembly: GCF_900380485.1. NCBI lineage: Bacteria > Pseudomonadati > Pseudomonadota > Gammaproteobacteria > Alteromonadales > Shewanellaceae > Shewanella > Shewanella algidipiscicola. Next base: position 16,436 of record NZ_OXJV01000005.1, read on the forward strand.
GCGCTCTACACGACCAGTTACAACAGTACCACGGCCAGCGATTGAGAATACGTCTTCGATTGGAAGAATGAATGCACCGTCAATTGCACGCTCTGGCTCTGGAATATAAGTATCTAGCGCTTCTGCAAGCTCAATGATCTTAGCTTCCCACTCTGGCTCGCCTT
>NZ_OXJV01000002.1:0-94467 GCF_900380485.1 Shewanella algidipiscicola
ATGTATTCATGTTGTGATACATGCTTATGCATGTGGGTTTCCCCATTCGGACATCGTTAGCTCAAATGCTTGTTACTAGCTCGCCAACGCTTTTCGCAAGTTACTACGTCCTTCATCGCCTCTGACTGCCAAGGCATCCACCGTATACGCTTAGTCACTTAACCATACAACCCAAATGAGTTTCACAAGGAAACCAACTCTTTCAAGCGGGTAAGCTTGAATGTTGTATCGCAACTAATGGTGTTTACTTTCGCCAAAAGAATACTCATGAATTATCATTACAATAATTCGGCACTTGATTTAAGTGTTTGAGAACTCAATTTTAATTTTCGCGTCAATGCTACAAATAANCACGTACAAGTACGCCATTATCCCTTTCACATTAACACTATCAGCTTTCCAAATTTTTAAAGAACAAGCATCGCCGTTAAGACGTGCCACCTGCTCTAACAAGAACAAGTTATCTGTGTGAACACTCAGCAAACATTAAGTTAGTCGTATAGGTAAGGAGGTGATCCAGCCCCAGGTTCCCCTAGGGCTACCTTGTTACGACTTCACCCCAGTCATGAACCACACCGTGGTAAACGCCCTCCCGAAGGTTAAGCTATCTACTTCTGGTGCAGCCCACTCCCATGGTGTGACGGGCGGTGTGTACAAGGCCCGGGAACGTATTCACCGTGGCATTCTGATCCACGATTACTAGCGATTCCGACTTCATGGAGTCGAGTTGCAGACTCCAATCCGGACTACGACAAGCTTTGTGAGATTAGCTCCACCTCGCGGCTTTGCANCCCTCTGTACTTGCCANTGTAGCACGTGTGTAGCCCTACTCGTAAGGGCCATGATGACTTGACGTCGTCCCCACCTTCCTCCGGTTTATCACCGGCAGTCTCCCTAAAGTTCCCACCATTACGTGCTGGCAAATAAGGATAAGGGTTGCGCTCGTTGCGGGACTTAACCCAACATTTCACAACACGAGCTGACGACAGCCATGCAGCACCTGTCTCAGAGTTCCCGAAGGCACTAAGCTATCTCTAGCGAATTCTCTGGATGTCAAGAGTAGGTAAGGTTCTTCGCGTTGCATCGAATTAAACCACATGCTCCACCGCTTGTGCGGGCCCCCGTCAATTCATTTGAGTTTTAACCTTGCGGCCGTACTCCCCAGGCGGTCTACTTAATGCGTTAGCTTGGGAACCCAGTGTTCAAGACACCAAATTCCGAGTAGACATCGTTTACGGCGTGGACTACCAGGGTATCTAATCCTGTTTGCTCCCCACGCTTTCGTACCTGAGCGTCAGTCTTTGTCCAGGGGGCCGCCTTCGCCACCGGTATTCCTTCAGATCTCTACGCATTTCACCGCTACACCTGAAATTCTACCCCCCTCTACAAGACTCTAGTNTGCCAGTTCGAAATGCNATTCCCAGGTTGAGCCCGGGGCTTTCACATCTCGCTTAACAAACCGCCTGCGTACGCTTTACGCCCAGTAATTCCGATTAACGCTTGGACCCCTCGTATTACCGCGGCTGCTGGCACGAAGTTAGCCGGTCCTTCTTCTGCGAGTAACGTCACACCTAAACGCTATTAACGCTTAAGCTTTCCTCNTCGCTGAAAGTGCTTTACAACCCGAAGGCCTTCTTCACACACGCGGCATGGCTGCATCAGGCTTGCGCCCATTGTGCAATATTCCCCACTGCTGCCTCCCGTAGGAGTCTGGGCCGTGTCTCAGTCCCAGTGTGGCTGATCATCCTCTCAGAACAGCTAGGGATCGTCGCCTTGGTGAGCCATTACCTCACCAACTAGCTAATCCCACCTAGGTACATCCAATCGCAGAAGGCCCGAAGGTCCCCTCTTTTCCCCCGTAGGGCGTATGCGGTATTAGCAGTCGTTTCCAACTGTTATTCCCCTCGACTGGGCAGCTCCCTAGGCATTACTCACCCGTCCGCCGCTCGTCAGCAAATTAGCAAGCTAATTCCTGTTACCGCTCGACTTGCATGTGTTAGGCCTGCCGCCAGCGTTCAATCTGAGCCATGATCAAACTCTTCAATTAAAGTTTTGGTGAAACCCGAAGGTTTCGGCTCAATGAATTCTGATTCCGTTTCAAAGACTCGGAAGAATCTTAAAAACGTTGTACATATTGCTATGAACACTCATTGTTACATTGATTTAATTCTTTGATTGCCAACCCGAAAGTTAGGCAATTTCGATTAACTCAACACCTGTGAGTGTCCACACAGATTTCTTGTTTCATCTTGTTAAAGAGCGTTGCTAACATGAGAGAATCAATCTTTCATTTAGCGGCCGTTGACGCTAGGTCTTTGGCTTAGGGATGCGTATTCTACACTTCCCGTTGTTTCTGTCAAGTGATTTTTAATAAGCTTTTCAACTTGTTCACTTTAAACTCAACTTGCTGATTCACTGCATTCATGTCGCTTAGCGACGCTGTTTGCCGTGTCAGTGGGGCGCATTATAGGGCGTTATCAATTACGCGCAAGGGCTTTTTTAAAGAAAACTATTACTTTTGCACTGTTTGAATGCTTTTTAGCCTGACTAGCTACTTTTTACCCATTATACTGCTAGATTCTCGCTATTTTAGCCGTGTTAAGGACTACCCAATGGCAAATTGTTTACGATCTTATAAGGGTATCAGCCCGCAGTTTGATAACAGTGTCTATATTGACCAAGCTTGTGTATTGGTTGGCGACATTTTTTTAGATACCGATGCTAGTGTTTGGCCTTTAGTGGCAGCTCGTGGCGATGTGAACCACATAAGAATTGGTAAGCGCTCAAATATTCAAGACGGCACTGTATTGCACGTGACCCGTAAATCGGCCGCGCGTCCGCAGGGTCATCCGTTGATTATTGGCGATGATGTCACTATTGGTCATAAAGCCATGCTGCATGGTTGTCAGTTGGGGGATCGTATTCTCATTGGTATGGGAGCGATTATTCTAGATGGGGTGATCATTGAAGATGATGTGATCTTGGGAGCGGGCTCTTTGGTTCCTCCTAATAAGACGCTTGAGAAAGGCCACCTTTATGTGGGAAGCCCTGCGAAAAAGATCAGAGCCTTGACCCAAGATGAATTGAACTTCTTACCACAATCGGCCGACAACTATGTGCGGTTGAAGAATGAGTATATAGAAGAAGCGCTACAGAACTTACCGACTTAAATTGAATTAATCACTAAACAGCCCTGCTCATCGACCGCTTCCCGGTCGATGAGCTCTTGTGCTGTATCCTCTATATCGAAGCGAAATTGTTCAAACAGGTCGATAGCCTGCTGAGGCTGACCCCCTTCCGTGCCTGATAATGTCTGCAGTACCGCTAGGCTAATATAACAGTCGATCGTCATCCCTTGTTGCTGCGCGACAAAATGAATGGCGCTGCGCTCTGCATCCCATTGGCAACTGTCGCTAAATATGACGCTTTGATTCATGCCCTACCCTTTACCACTTTAAAAAATTACTAAATTACAGGTTTTACTGCGCCTAGTGCTAGCTTAATTGCTCGCGCAAGCTAGCGAGTACTGGGATAACATCAGGTTCGACTCCACGCCACAAGGCAAAGCTTATAGCCGCTTGGCCGACAAGCATCCCGAGACCATCAATCACTTGCTTGGCACCTTGCTTCCGCGCCCACAGATTAAAGGCGGTAAGCTGCTTGGCATACATCATGTCGTAACAAGCGGTATGAGTACCGACTACCGAGCTTGGTAATGCAGGAGCTTCACCGCTTAGGCTCGATGATGTGGAGTTAATCACCAGATCAAAAGGCTGCTCTAGCTCATCTAGTCCCTTAACCTGAATATCGCCAAAGGGAGCAAATAGCTTGGCTAAAGCGATGGCTTTCTCATGAGTACGATTATGGATAACTATTGAGTCGATGCCACTATTCAGTAAAGGAAGGATAGAGCCTCTTGCCGCACCACCAGCCCCCACGAGTAATACTTTCTTGCCATGAAGCTTGCCGAGATGACGCTGCAGATCGGCAACCAGCCCGATGCCATCGGTATTGTCACCTCTTAATCGACCGCCTTTTAATACGCTTAAGGTGTTCACTGCGCCAGCCAGTTTGGCCTCTTCGCTAAGTTCATCGCATAAGGCAAAGGCCTGCTCCTTAAAAGGCACGGTAACATTGGCCCCTTTGCCACCATTAGCAATAAATTGCCGTAAACAAGACTCAAAGCCATCGATTGGCGCGAGTATCGCTTCATAACTTACTGCTTGCCCTGTGGCTGCGGCAAACGCTTGATGAATCGCGGGCGATTTACTGTGACCTATTGGATTACCCAATACGGCATATCTGTCTGTCATCGATTGACTCAGTTTTTTGACGATGGCATCAGTCTACCCATGGTTTATCTGTGAATCAAAGCCAAAAAACCAAGTGTTACTTATTTATAAGCTGCCATTGAAGCGCTAAAGGCGCTGGTTGATCGCTTTGAACGAATAAGCTAGTGTGCGCTACCTATAACAAGGCTAAGGTAGTGGCAATTTTGGCAATGAAGTGGTTAACAAAGTTAATATCTAAAAAGCAGGAGCAACGAGATCCACAGCAGTCGAATGCTTACGATCGTATCGGTGGTGAGAAAGTCATTGCGGCATTAGCAAAACAGTTTTATGTGCAGATGCAGAGCAATCCTGAAACTCAGGCGCTGTTAGCGATGCATCGCTCACCTATCGCCGAATCGGAGCAGAAACTGTTTGAGTTTTTAAGTGGCTGGCTAGGTGGCCCACCGCTGTTTGAGCAAAAATACGGTCATCCTGCTCTTAGGGCAAGACATATGTCTTTTGCTATCGATAGTGACATGCGCGATCAATGGTTACTGTGTATGAAACGCGCTATTGAGCTAGAGATTAAACAGCCCCAACATAAAGAAGCCATCTATCAAGCCATATCGACTCTTGCCGACCATATGCGTAATCGATAAAGATGACGTAATAACCCACAAAAAAGGAGCTTATTAGCTCCTTTTTACTGTGTTACTTAGCGCCTAACCAATCTCTTGGCGCGAGGTAATCGCTATAAAGCAGCGCCTCTGGACTACCCTCTTCAGGGGTGTAAGCATATTGCCAACGCACTAATGGCGGCATAGACATCAAAATAGACTCGGTACGACCACCGGTTTGCAGCCCAAATAAGGTGCCTCGGTCATACACTAAATTAAACTCGACATAGCGCCCGCGACGATAAAGCTGGAAGTTACGCTCGCGCTCACCATATTCAGTGTCTTTGCGGCGTTCAACTATAGGCGCATAGGCGTTTAAAAATCCCTTACCCACCGCTTGCATAAAGGCAAAGCTCGTATCGAAGCCTTGCTCATTGAGATCATCAAAGAACAAGCCACCAACACCACGGGTTTCGTTGCGATGTGGCAAGAAGAAATAGTCATCACACCATTTCTTGTATTTAGGATAAACATCATCGCCAAAAGGCTCACATAACTCTTTGGCACTTTGATGCCAACCAATGACATCTTCTTCAAACGGATAATAAGGAGTGAGGTCGAACCCACCACCAAACCACCATACTGGATCGGCGCCCTCTTTTTCGGCAATAAAGAAACGAACATTAGCGTGTGTGGTTGGGATATAAGGATTTTTGGGGTGAATAACCAATGACACGCCCATCGCTTCGAAACTACGGCCCGCCAACTCAGGACGATGCGCCGTGGCCGATGCAGGCATGGCGGCTCCCGTCACATGGGAAAAATTAACCCCGGCCTGTTCGAACACTTGTCCATCGGTCATCACACGACTGGTTCCGCCGCCCCCCTCTTCTCGCGTCCAAGAGTCAGCAATAAACTCAGCCTTACCATCGAGGCGCTCTAAACCTGCGCATATCTGCTGTTGCAGACCGAGTAGGAATGCTTTGACCTCACTGGTAGTTGGCTTACTCATATTTAGTCCTTGTTATGGTTTTATCTGATTCAACGTAAAAGCAGTTTTATCTCAAAATCTTGCCGCTGTTTTATCTCAAAATCTTGCCGCTAATGGCATCGATTATCGTTGAGGGCTTTAGCTCACGGCCTAACTCGCCTGTAACCAGCGCATCGATTTTGCCATCAAACTGCAAAATCACCTCTGCTGCCGTCATCGCAGGATCTTGGCCCGTCAAATTGGCGCTGGTCGAAACAATGGGTTTACCCAGAGCTTGGCATAAGGCTTGTACACCGGGATGATTAGAGACCCTTACCGCCAATGAATTAAATTGGCCGCAGAGTAACTGAGATAAGTTAGGTTTAATGGGCATGATAAAGGTGAAGGGCCCAGGCCATTTGTCGAATGCTTGTTGCAACTGCTCGGCACCAAGCTGCGATTCGTCAATGTAGGGCTTTAGCTGTGAAAAATCGCTAGCCACTAAGATCAGCCCTTTTTGCCAAGGCCTTTGCTTTAATTCAAGCAACTTTTGGATGGCGCTGTCATTATCAGGATCGCAACCTAAGCCATATACCGCCTCTGTTGGGTACGCGATGACACCGCCTTGTAAAACAACATCAACTACCGCATGGGGATCTTGCTGCAACATTTAGCCTAACCTTCTCGTCGAACTTATTTAGACGCATTATCATTTTCAATGAGTCGAGATTATACAGAGATGGCTAATACTGACAACGCTGTAAACATAAGCGCCTATAAAGGGCGTTTATATTTACATGCCTTTTGCGGGCATTCCACACGCATACCGGCCGCGCCTTTACGCTCGACCAAGATACCAAACCCACAGTCAGGGCAGGTTTCTGCCACTGGAGGATAATTGACTAAGAATTTGCATTTAGGGTAAGCGCTACAGGCGTAAAATGTTTTACCGAAACGACTGGTTCTATGCTCTATGACTCCCTTTTTACAACTGGGACAAGCAATCTGCGCCTGCTCATCGTCATGATCATGCTTTTCAATATGAGTGCACTCGGGATAACGAGTACAGCCGATAAAAATACCAAAACGACCGGATTTAACCGCTAACTCAGCACCACAGTCAGGGCATTCAGACCCCTCAATGACCTGACTCTCTATCGACTCATGATGCACCAATGGCCGAGTGTAATCGCAAGAGGGGTAATTATTACAACCGACAAACCCACCATGCTTACTGTTTTTTATCGACAACTCACAGCCACACTTAGGGCAGAGTTCATACTCTTTTTCTAACGCGTGCTCGTGAGAGCTAAACAGTTGTTGATCTATTTTAGACATGCTTTCCTCAATGGGCGCTGTTGCTGATATTCAGGTATTTTAATCCCTAGGGTATGATGTTAATCAATGATCATCTGCCACTAAACCTATGGTGATTTAAACTCAAAAAGGAGGCTATCGCCTCCTTAATGTGTTGCCATTGCTATGTCGATTATGAATGGAACCGACCATCTGGCTGCTCAAAAATCAGATCTTCCATCTGCTCATAGGCAGATTCGTTACCTGGCACATTAAATAATACCATTAAGATAACCCACTTGAGATCTTCTAAAATCAGTACAGGTTCATCCAGTTCCATGACGCGATCGATCACCATCTCACGGGTTTCGACGCTCAATACTTTTATCTGCTCTAAAAACAGCAGAAAGCCTCGACATTCGACATCGAGTTTTTCCATCTCATCTTGGGTATAAATACGAAATGACTGCTGATCATGATTGCACAAATAGGGCTGATCGCTTTCTTGCAATGAAGCCAAATGCTCTAACCAAGACAAGGCCTTGATAATTGCAGACTGATGAAAACCAGCGCGGGTTAACTCTTGCGTCAACTCATCCTCGTCGACCAACAGCTCAACTTCACCGTGAACATAGTTTTCAAATAGATACATGAGGATATCAAACATGGCTAGCTCCTCTTAAGTCTTATATAACCACCGGGTACCGCTGAAACCCAACCTTGCAGTTCAAGTTCAAGCATTTGCTCTAGTACTAGCTCTATCGTTTTTCCACTATGTTCGACCACCACATCTAATGGTGTGGCCTCATAACCTACACTAGCTAACAGTGAGGTAAATGGCAAATCAGAAGCTAACTCCCCCCCTATATGGTGGCGACGATGCAACTCTTCAAGGTGGAAATTCGATAAAGGTGCCAGCTCTTCAATAATATCGGCCGCACACTCGACAAGTTTGGCACCATCACGCAGTAAATCATGACAACCTTGGTGATCGCCGGCCAAAATATTCCCCGGCACAGCAAACACTTCTCGCCCCTGCTCTAATGCCAACCTAGCGGTGATTAACGAACCACTTTTACGCGTGGCCTCAACCACGAGTACACCTAACGACAGGCCGCTAATTATACGGTTACGTTTAGGGAAGTTACCAGCATAAGGTTTCATATCTGGCCAAAACTCACTGATCACGCATCCTTGCTGCACAATCGCCTGATATAACGTCCTATGGCGCTTAGGATAAACCACATCGACCCCAGTCCCCAGCACGGCGACCGTAGGCCCCTTTACATCAATCGCCGCCTGATGGGCCGCACCATCAATACCTGCAGCCATGCCGCTTACTACAGCAATGTGTGCATGGCTCAGCTCGGTTGCCAATTGGTAGGCGGTTGAAAGCCCCGTTTGAGACGCAGCACGACTGCCTACAACAGCAATACTTGGATGCAGTAAAACAGTTGGTGAACCTTTAACAAAAAGTAAAGGAGGAGGATCTGTGATATCGAGCAGCAAACTGGGATAAAGCGGGGAAGTTTGACAAATAATATGATGATTATCGGCTTTAGCCAGCCAGTTGAGCGCCGCTTCGACACGGTTAAAATCAGGCGCAAACGAGCGGTTAAGCAGCTGCTCTGGCAAAGGTAGTGCATGTGGTTCATGCTCTACCCTATGCCTGAGCTCCTCTACTTCCATGTAGTTTAATAATTGTTTAATCCGAGCGGGTCCAAGCCCAGATACCGCACAAACAACTAGCCAATCGACCAGTTTGTCGTCTATTTATTCACCTTGTAATAACGTGTCGGGTTGCAGCAACTTGTCGTTCACCCGCACTGGCTTTTTATTGAGTAAAATCAATCCAAGACTCACCTTGTCAAACACTTTAAACACCATGAGTTTGCCATGATAGATATCAGGCATCTTAATTTCGTTATCGGCAGAGAGACTTGAAAGAAGGTCTTCATAGGTGCTGCGATCTTCAGGTTTTACCGGCATCCCATCGCCGTCGATCACTATGCCTTGGCCATCTCTGAAAATTGAATATACGTGACCGGGCTCGACACCACTGTTACTGCCTTGATCGAGATACACCACATCGAGTTTACCCACTTCACGAAGATTACCTTCAGCAGCCAATACCGAAGCGGTCGTTGTCGCGGCTTTAGGCATAAAGTAAGCCGACATTAACGAGTCATCATCAATAGGTAAAATACGGTAACCCGCTTTGGTCTCTCGAATATTACTCAACAAACGGACTTTTGATATTGGACCAGACTCGACCACACGACCACTGGCGGTCATGATCACCTCTTGGCCTAAGTTATCGCCCGACTCCTGCGCCACAAACTGACGTCCAGGCGCATACACGCCCAATTTATCACCCACGATAAGCTCAGCTTGAACATAAATAATGTCATTAATAATGTGATGCTTAGATTCACTTTCTCCCCCCATTACCATGGGTTGTTGCTCAAACCAACGGCTATCAACCACTCGGTTTTGTACTAGATACGCTTGGATTAAGGATAAATCAATCGCCGGAATGGCACCATCTTTGGCCATGATGCGCCCTTCAGGGCTTTTACGCACATGGGGTTTAACCACTAATCTGGGTTCACCATCGATAAAGACTAACGTCAGCCTGTCACCAGGATAAATTAAATGGGGGTTGGCTATTTGTGGGTTTGACCCCCACAATTTAGGCCAACGCCAAGGATCATTAAGGAAGTGTGCCGAAATATCCCAAAGGGTATCGCCTTTCTTTACTATGTAGGAGTCAGGATGACCAGACTTCAATGTCAAAGTATCAGCGAAGATAGAGGAACAACTTAATATCAATAAACCGAGTAAAATTAGTCGTTTCATGGGGGGTATCCATGCTGTTTGCTCTTTAAATAGAGCTTTTGCTGTTATTGAATGCCACTAAGGATTAAAATTAATCTATTAGCTTGAGTCAGTATAACTAACTGGCTCAAATTTGACAGACTTGTTAAGAGTTTATGTATGAGCTTACTAAAAGTATTACGTTTTCCAGATGAACGCTTACGCACTATTGCGGAGCCAGTGACAGAATTTACCCCCGAGCTGCAAACACAGATCGATGATATGCTCGAAACCATGTATGAAGAAAAAGGCATCGGGCTAGCGGCCACCCAAGTCGACTTTCATAAGCAACTAATAGTCATGGATCTACAAGATGATATAGAGCGACCCAAAGTCTTTATTAATTTAGAAATTCTCGAAAAAAGCGGTGAATTTACCAATGAAGAGGGCTGCCTATCGGTACCTGGGATTTATGCTAAAGTCGATCGCGCCGAGTATGTAAAAATAAAAGCCCTCGATCGCCATGGTAACGAGTTCACTTTAGAGGCTGATGGGCTATTTGCTATCTGTCTGCAACATGAACTTGACCACCTCAATGGCAAGTTATTTGTCGATTATCTGTCGCCCCTGAAACGGCAGCGCATTAAACAGAAGCTTGAAAAAGCCGCCCGTCTCGAAGCCAAGCAAGGATAAGTTGCACTTGAAACCACTCAATATCATTTTTGCGGGCACGCCAGACTTTGCTGCCCGCCACCTACAAGCGCTGATCGAATCTGAGCACAATGTCATCGGGGTTTATTCTCAACCTGACAGACCCGCAGGGCGCGGTAAAAAGCTGCAAGCAAGCCCAGTGAAAGCATTGGCACTTGAGCACAATATTCCGGTGTACCAACCTAGTAGTTTGCGCACACCAGAGGCACAAGCTGAATTGGCCTCATTGAATGCCGATATCATGGTAGTGGTCGCCTACGGATTGATTTTGCCGCAAGTGGTACTCGACACACCACGATTGGGTTGTATCAATGTACACGGCTCAATACTGCCTCGCTGGCGAGGTGCAGCGCCTATCCAGCGCGCACTTTGGGCGGGCGACGGCGCCACTGGCGTGACCATAATGCAGATGGATATTGGCCTAGATACCGGTGACATGCTGCTTAAAACCCATCTGCCCATCGAAGATAGCGACACCTCGGCGACCCTCTATGAAAAGCTCGCTCAACAAGGGCCAGGTGCACTGATTGAAGCGCTAGCAGGGATAGCTCAAGGCACGCTCATTCCAGAGCCACAAGATGAGACTCTGGCCAATTACGCTGAAAAACTCAGCAAAGAGGAAGCGCTGCTCGACTGGAGTAAACCTGCCGTACAACTGTGGCGTGAGATCCGAGCCTTTAATCCTTGGCCAGTAAGCCACTTCAATCATATGGATGCCAGCATTAAGGTATGGCAAGCCGCCGTTGGAGAGCATTCAACTGACGCCTTGCCAGGGACCATTTTAGCCGCCGATAAACAAGGTCTTACCTTGGCGACGGGTGACGGGACCTTAGTGCTACAAACCATACAGCTCCCAGGTAAAAAAGCGCTGCCTGTGGCCGAGATCCTAAACTCTCGCGCCGACTGGTTTACTCCCGGCACTCGACTGCACAATGGCGCAGACAACCTTGAGGCTAACTCGTGATGAATTTACGCGCGTTAGCGGCCAAAGTGATTTTTCAGGTACTGGAAAAAGGCGTGTCATTGTCAGTCGCTCTGCCCGAGCAACAGCAGAAACTGAGTAGCGCTAAAGACAAAGCCTTATTGGCCGAACTCAGCTATGGCGTGATGCGTCATTTGCCTCAGTTAGACAAACTAGTGAGCGATTGCATGAGCAAGCCGATGAAAGGCAAGCAACGTATCGTCCACCAGCTGCTATTAATTGGTTGCTACCAACTGTATTTCACTCGTATTCCAAGCCATGCGGCCATTTCAGAAACCGCCGAAGCCTGTCGACAGCTTAAATTCGATGGTTTAGTCAAAGTGGTTAATGGTGTATTGCGTAACCTACAGCGTAATCAAGCACCACTGCCAACCGATAACGACACCCTGGCCTTTAATACGCCGGCGTGGCTGATCAAACGCCTTAAAGCAGCCTATCCAGACACTTGGCAACAGGTGATAGAGCAGAGCCATCAACGTCCACCTATGTGGCTGCGTAATAACGCGTTATCACAAACGCGCCAGCGCTACCTAGAATTACTCGCTGAGCAAGAGATTGGTGCCACTGCAGGCAACAGCGACAACGCCATTTTACTGGACAGCCCTAAAGATGTGGCCCTACTGCCCGGCTTTAGCGACGGCGCAGCATCGGTACAAGATGGCGCAGCCCAATGGGCGGCGACCTTACTGGCACCGCAGGCCAACGAATTAATACTCGATGCCTGTGCCGCGCCCGGGGGCAAAACCTGTCATCTGCTAGAAATCGAAAACAGCATAGATCTCGTCGCCGTAGACTTTGACGCCAAACGACTCGAACGGGTACAGCAAAATCTAGACCGTTTGTCACTGCACGCCAAGGTGATCCACGGTGATGCCGCCAATATTGACTCGTGGTGGCAAGGGGACAAATTTGATCGCATCTTACTCGACGCCCCCTGCTCCGCCACTGGCGTAATACGTCGTCACCCCGATATTAAGTGGCTTAGGAAACAAGCGGATATCGAAGAGTTAGCCACGCTGCAATCACAAATTTTAGATCACTGCTGGCAGTGGCTAAAACCGGGTGGCACACTGCTATACGCAACCTGCTCTATTTTGCCGCAAGAAAATGCCGAGCAAATCAGTGCCTTTGTGGCCAGAACGGCGGACGCCACGCTCGAGCCCATCACGCAGCAGACTCATCGCGACGATATCGGCTGGCAAATCACGCCAGGACAAGACAATATGGACGGGTTTTATTACGCACGTCTGCTTAAAGGGTAACGTTAGTTTATGAAAATTATCATATTAGGTGCAGGGCAAGTTGGCGGTACATTAGCCGAAAACTTAGTGGGCGAAAATAACGATATCACTATCGTCGATAACGACAGAGAAAGATTGCGTTCCCTACAAGACAAGTACGATCTTCGCGTTGTACTCGGTCATGGTGCCCACCCCGGCGTACTCAAAGACGCGGGAGCCGAAGACGCCGATATGTTAATTGCAGTAACCAATAGCGATGAGTGCAATATGGCCGCCTGCCAGATAGCCTATTCACTTTATGGCACCCCGACGAAAATTGCCCGTATTCGCTCAGAACAATATCTTGCTCTGCGTGACAAACTGTTTATTAACAGTGAAACCAAAAACAGCGAAAACCGCCCACGTGGCGGCTTTATTATCGATGAACTCATCGCGCCAGAGCAGCTGGTCACCTCCTACATTCGCCGTTTGGTCGAATACCCGGGGGCATTGCAGGTACTGGAGTTTGCCGAAGGGCGCCTAAGCTTAGTGGCAGTGCGCGCCTATTACGGTGGCCCGTTAGTCGGTAATGCATTAGCGGCACTGCGTGAGCACATGCCAAATATTGATACTCGGGTTGCGGCTATCTTTAGGCAAGGCCGCGCGATTATGCCGCGCGGCACCACGATTATCGAAGCCGACGACGAGGTCTTTTTCGTAGCCGATAGCCGCCATGTACGCGCGGTGATGAGCGAAATGCAAAAGCTCGATAACAGCTATCGCAATATCATGATCGCCGGCGGGGGCAACATAGGCCTAGGGTTAGCGAAACAGTTGCAGCGCAATCATTCGGTCAAACTGATTGAGCATCGACAAGATCGCGCCGAAGCGCTATCAGAAAAGCTAGAAAACACCACGGTATTTTGCGGTGATGCATCAGACCAAGAGCTGCTGCTTGAAGAACATATAGATCAAACTGATGTCTTTATTGCCGTAACCAATGACGACGAAGCCAACATCATGGCAGCACTGCTGGCTAAACGTATGGGCGCGAAAAAGGTGATGGTGCTGATCCAGCGTGAAGCCTATGTTGATATTGTGCAAGAGGCCAATATCGATATCGCTATTTCACCCCAACAAGCTACTATTTCGGCACTGCTTACCCATATTCGTCAAGGGGATATCTGTAACGTTTACTCCCTCAGACGTGGCGCAGCTGAAGCCATTGAGGCCATTGCCCATGGCGATCCCAGCACCTCTAAAGTGGTGGGTAAACAGATTGGCGAAATCAAACTTCCCCCGGGTACAACCATAGGCGCCATTGTAAGAGATGAAGAGGTCTTGATGGCCCACGATAGAACCATTATCGAACAGGGCGACCATGTCATCCTTTTCTTAGTCAATAAGAAGTTTGTCGGTGAAGTTGAAAAACTGTTTCAACCTAGCGCCTTCTTCTTTTAATCGTATCTTTAACTCAGCGGCAGCTCAATATGCTTAATATTCGGCCATTACTGTTCATATTAGGTGTTTTTCTGTCGACGCTGACCGCCTTTATGTTTATCCCGCTGCTCTTCGCCCTATTCTATGGTGAAGAAACAGTGGGAGCCTTTATGATCGCCTCATTGGTTACCGGCACTTGTGCAAGCGCCTCGATGCACCAAGGACACAGAGACAAATTGCGTCTTAATATACGCGATATGTTTCTGCTCACCAGCCTCACCTGGCTGATTGTTAGCTTGTTCGCTGCCATGCCTTTTACCCTGTATCACGGCATTAACTACACCGACGCGTTCTTCGAAACCATGTCGGGGATCACCACCACAGGCTCGACGGTACTATCTAACTTAGACACCATGGATCACAGCATCCTTATCTGGCGATCACTACTGCAGTGGCTCGGCGGCATTGGCTTTATTGTAATGGCAGTGGCTATTTTGCCCTTCCTTAACGTCGGTGGCATGCGACTATTTCGTACCGAGTCATCAGACTGGGGCGAGAAAGCCGTGCCCCGCACGCAGAATATGGCCAAACAGTTATTTTTTGTCTATGTGGGGCTGACTGTAGCTTGTGGCGTCGCCTATCACCTCGCCGGGATGACCTGGTTTCAGGCCATAAACCACGCCATGACCACCCTTTCGACTGGCGGCTACTCTACCTCCGACAGCTCGATGGCGGCCTTCTCGAACTCGGCGCATTGGGTTGGCACTCTGTTTATGGCAGCGGGGGGACTACCGTTATTAATGTTTGTGCATTCGCTGTCGCAGCGTTCGGTAAAAATATGGGATGATGATCAGGTTAAAGGCTACCTATTATTTTTGCTGTGCGTCTCTTGCAGCCTCGCCTTTTGGCTTTGGCAAGGACACGAAATGACGCCTATCGATGCCTTGCGCCTAGCCAGCTTTAACGTGGTTTCCGTAGTCACCACCACAGGTTATGGCCTCACTGACTATACCGCCTGGGGAGCGTTAGCCAACGTTGTCTTTCTGTTTTTAATGTTTGCCGGTAGCTGCTCGGGATCGACATCGGGGGGAATTAAAATTTTCCGCTTCCAAATTGCCATCTCCATCATGCGCGAACAACTTAAGCAGCAGTTCCACCCTAACGGCATCTTCAAGGAACGCTACAATGGTCGCGCTATTAGCGAAGATATCATACGTTCACTAGTCACCTTCGTACTGCTGTTTATGCTGGTTATCGTGACACTGTCGGTCATACTCGTGATGACAGGGCTCGATCCGACCACCAGCTTTACTGGTGCGATCACCGCTGTGACCAATGTCGGCCCTGGGCTTGGGCCTGTCATCGGCCCCGCGGGAAACTTTGCATCACTGCCAGATGTGGCTAAATGGGCATTGGCGATCGGCATGTTACTGGGGCGCTTAGAAATTTTGACCGTGGCCGTACTATTCCACCCGCATTTTTGGAAATATTAACCTCAGTCTTAGCCGCGAAATTTATGCCACATTTGTCGCTGGGGTGGGGTGAGAAAGCTCCACGCCAATACCCGCGTTAGCTTATTGCCTTGGGTCATCTCTATGGTTTTCACCGTGACGGCGCCGAGCCGTTGCAGCGCGTTATAGCAAGGCGTTACGTTCTCTTTTTTAGACACTAAACTGCTAAACCATAAGCATTGCAAGGCAAAGGTTTTACTCTCATCGATCATATCCAATAAGAACCTCAGCTCTCCCCCTTCACACCATAACTCCGCCTTCTGACCACCAAAGTTAAGCTTAGCCGTAGGCTTGCTGGCCGATGTTGCGTGCCCTTTAGCAAGACGGTTGGCAGCAAGGTTCGCCAACTTGCGCTCACTACCGGCAGCGGCCTGCGCCAATGAGGCATGAAATGGCGGGTTACACATGGTTAAATCGAAGCGCTCCTGTGGCTTGATAACGCCATTGAAGATGGCCTTGGGTGTGCTCTGCAGACGTAGGTTGACCTTCCCCTGTAGCGACGGGTTACGATCAATAATAGTGTGTACATTAGCTATCGATAGGGGATCGATGTCGCTGGCCACGAAACGCCAGCCATAGGTTTGTGCACCTAAAATAGGATAGATGCCATTAGCCCCAGTGCCTATGTCTAACACCTGAATTTTTGTGCCTTTCGTTGGTTTAACTTGAGGACGGTTTCGATGTGTATCCGCTGTACTGTCCTCGGCTAAGAGATCGGCTAAGTGGTGCAGATAATCGACCCGCCCCGGGATGGGGGGACACAAAAAACCGGCAGGGATATCCCAATAATCGATACCGTAATGCAACCGAAGTAAGGCTAAATTCAAAGTTTTAACCGCCTGTTCATCGGCGAAATCGATCGACAAATTACCGTAAGGATTCGGGCGTACAAACGGACTTAGCTGCTCCGTCTTGGCGCTCAAGGCGTTAAAGTCATAGCCATTACCATGCACGTTTCGCGGATGAAGCCCCTTGCCACCTTGAGCCTTGCTAGCTGGCATCTGGTTAGGTTTTTTATGTGATGATAGCGTCTTTTTCACTAACTTAGCCTTATTGGTTGGCTTAATCTAGCTCGATTTCGCCGATGTTGGTTTAGATTTACGGTGGGCACTTGGGGGGGGATTCGTCGCGTGCCAAGGTTTATCAGGCAGAGTCATAAGCCATTACCATTAAAGAGGTGTCCACGCAGGATAGGCTACGTGGCCACAGACAATGCTGAGTTAACTAACCGCAGTCAGTCATACAGATATTTGGTAAACAACATATTGACGACCAAAGGTTTACCCACCTCTTGTTGCAATAGTCGATTGACAGCCTCATAGCACTCTCGACGGATCTCCTCTTTGCCCACTAATGATTTCACCTTGTCTTCTGTTTGAGCGCCTAATATCTCTAAAATTGCCGCTCGCAGCAAGGGATCGTGATGTTGCAACACCACGAGGTCTTCTGGGGCTTTAACCATCAGCTCGACGCTAATTTTAACAAAGCCAAGTTTCTTGCGATTGGAGATATAGTTGGTGACAATATCGGGGGTAAAGCCGTAATAAGCATAAGTATCGACAACATCATCTTTGGCGGCAAAAGCGCTATGGCTCATGCTACAGCTCGCCAACAGTAACAGTAACAATGCAAACTGTTTCATCTTTGGTGGGTACTCCCTAATTGTTTAAGCTCGCCATTGTCAGCTGAAGCGGCTTTGTCTTGATTCTATTGATACTCAATTATCGCCACATTTTGCCAATACTTTAATTACCGACATCATAGTTCCAGCATGATAAACTGCTGACGTTTGGGAGTATAGTACCGAGAATCCAATGAGTGTAACGAAATTAAGCTTTCCCTATGGTGAATCTCTTCACTGGTATGCCGCTGATAAGATTCCGCACCTGCCGCCTTCTCCCCTCAAAGATTGGCTACTCGCCCCGGGTAGTTTAACCCAAAAGCTTAAGTCTCACTGCGGTCAATTTGAGGTAAAAGTCTTGGGTGAAGATATTCTCAGCCCCTTCGCAAATGAGATGCCACAGCAAGAACAGGCCTGGATTAGAGAAGTACTACTGTGCCTTGACGGTTTACCTTGGGTCTTTGCCCGCACACTAGTCCCCGGCGGTATGCTCGACAATGCTCAGTCTGACTTTTTAACCTTGGGTAATCGCCCCCTTGGCGAACTGCTGTTCAACAGTGGTGAGTTCATGCCAGGTAAAATTGAAGTGGGTCAGTTTAACGCCTGCAGCAGCTTAGCCAAGCTTATCGAGTCCCTGCACCAAAGCAGTGAACATACGCTCTGGGGCAGAAGGCGTTATTTCAGCCATAACGAGCAGCAGCTTATCGTCAGCGAAATCTTTTTACCGGCGGCGCAGCGCCTTATCGAACAACATAGACTCGAATAACCCTTATTGCTGCTTACGCCCACAAAATCGATAACCGAGCAATAATAACAACGACAGCGCCATCCAGCCCAAACTACCACCGCCGCCAGAGTCGGAACCGGTATCGTCATCACGGATCGTCGCCACGATAACCGTTTGCGTCACACTCGATTGATTATTGCTGCCATCGGTAACCGTTAATGTCACCTGATAGCGCCCAGTATTGGCGTAGGTATGAGTAGGAGAGATATCGGTACTGCTACTGCCATCGCCAAACGCCCACACATAGCTAAACGGCCCACTGCCACCGGATGTGGTATTGCTAAACGCGACCCTTAACTCGGTCGCCACATAATCAAAATTAGCACTGGGCAGGTTGACAGATTCACTGCGGTATTCAAACCGCACCCTAGCAACGCTAGAATCTACTTGCTGTTCAATAACCTCCATAGTGAGCCCTAATACTGGTAACACTAAACCTGACTGTGGTTGTAAGGGCGCACTGTAATCACGGCGATCATCGAACAAACTGATAGCCGATAGGTGATTGTCATTAAAATAGCGTGATTGATTGAACATGCTGAAAGTCGCATCGCGGATCTGCACTTGCGTGGCGGCGTTGCCAATTAAGTTTTGATCTGCGTCCACCACGCCAATCAAGCCTCTGCCCGGATGATTGCTGACGTTGTTATCGACCTCACTCAAGTTTTCCAACCATAACAGCACACCGGGCTCATAATCGCGACTGGCCAATCCGGCATCGAGACCATTATGGCTGCGAAGTTGCACTAGGTAACGGCGCTCACCACCGGGGCGATTGTTATCAATTCGCACAAACCCCCCGGTTAACTGCATCACTCCGGCAGCTTCTGCGCCATCGAAATAGAGGCGATTATTACCATCAAATAAACCAATATCGTCAACCACCAAACCATATCCACCCACAGCTTCATCTGTGCGGTACACAATACTTAGTTGCCTACCCGTACTGCCAGCGTATCCAGAAACATCAAACGTCAAGTCGACCCAATTATCCACGCCCTCAGCCGCGCCGATATCCGCCGATGTGCCGGTGATAATATTGGTCGCACCATTAATCCCATTACTGGATCGAGTGTAATTACCCTTAAGCACTACACCATCGATCATCACCTGAGCATAATCATAATTAAGCTCAATATCCCAATGCGCCTTCATCTTAAGGGTCAAATTATTACTTGCTGGAAAATCGATATTCACCGCTGCCGCGGTACTCAGTAAATTGCCTTGATTGGAATAGTATTGATAAGCGCCAGAATAGGGCGCCTTAAAGGTAATATCGACCGCGGGTAGCCTCAGGGCAATTTGATTGACTTGGTCATAATTAACCGCCTCGACAAGGCGCACCTCTTGACCACCAACAGGGATGCTGTCGAGATCGACTTGTAACTCTCTCACCCAGTTACCCCGATATTTATCCTGTAGATAAGAGCGAGCATAGGGACTAAAACCCACAGGCTGGGTACCAGCAAGTTCACCCGACCAGCTGCCACTCGACATGATCGACCAATCCCCCACTGGCGAACCATCGCCAGTGTTGGTGGTGTCATATTCATCGGGCAAACCCAGTGCATGGCCAAACTCATGCACGACAACGCCAGCGGCGGCATCTATGGGCTGAATCGTATAGCCAAACACTTTCTTGTTAGTGCCGGCAATGGCATATCCTGGAGCACCGGCGTGATAGACAAAATAACGATGCGACCAAATGGCATCGCGCCCCAGCACGCCACCCCCCGCCTCTTCACCAATACTGGAGTGAAACAGCATCACATGATCGATATCACCATCGGCCTCATTAAGATTACCATCGCCATCCAGATCATATGGGTCTTCCACGTCATAGGTGTCGATTTCGGCTGGAGTCATATTAGCTAAGGCCTGCGTCACCGCCTCTTTAACTAATTCAGGCACGGCTTGATCGTTATCACTATTATTGGGGTCATTTTCACCATAGTAAGCCGCATTTTGGCTAGCGGTATACCAGCCCTTAACGTTACCCGTAAAAAATAAACTGCCGCCAGAAGCCGCTTGATAATATTGATAAGCACTGATGAGGTTTTGCCCCTGCGGCCCAGCAAAGCCCGAGGTGGAAAACATCAGATCTTGATAATGAGCCCGCGGATAACTGGGATAATACATGCTGGTATCGCCAGCAGATAAGCGATTGTTGTCGTAGGGTAGATCGGGGAAATCAATCAAGATACCTAGCACTTTAACGGTTTTACTTATATCCGTGTCGGCGCGGGCGGCGGCAAAACTCATGGTGCGAGTGGATGGCTGACTCTTAGATCGCAATCTTTGCTGGCGCTCAAGGCGGCTCAAGATAACAGCCGTATTCTGCGGGTAGCCCTTAGCTCTGGCCGTAAAGGCCGCAAGCGCATCACGGCGCTCGGCGTCACTGGCATCACTGGCCAATTCACCTCGTTTGACCAGCCAATAGAGAATGCGCTGCTGATTGATCACCCCTGCATCGGCCAATCCCCCAGAAGCATCGCCACCGCGCACGAGCGGGGCGGCAAAGCTACTTGAAGCCAGCAAAAGTCCTGCCCAAAAAAACGCCGAGAGTTTTCTTGCAACACACTGATACTTCATTGTATTCCCCCCACACCGAGCGGTAATAAATCACCACAGTCATGAGCTAATCTGCACCAGCAGATATGCCGTATAGATTGGTTTATAGTGTTTATTCTAGTCTGCTAGGCACTAAAAGGATCACTATCACAGCCAATACACCATTGTGACGCTATGGCAATGGTTAGGGGGTAGTAGACAAAAAGGGGATTAAATAGTCACAGGGCTTAGGGTACGCGTTAACACAAGGCTTACCACATTTGCAGGCAAGCCTTGATACTACAACTAGTTAACTTGCCCCGTGTGCGCCATATAACTGGCTATACCATCGAGGAACATCTGCACCGAAATCATCACCAACACCATTCCCATTAGGCGCTCGACAGCGGTCAGACCTTTGTCGCCCAGTAGCTTAGTGAACCCTTTATAGAAGAGTAGGATAACCGCACTGGCTCCCCAAGCACCTAACAAGGCGAGGGTCCAATCCATCATGCGGGTGCTATCGGTATGGGCCAATAAAATTAAGGCCGCTAATATCGACGGTCCAGCCATGAGTGGAATCGCCATTGGCACGATAAATGGTTCTTCGCCTGCAGCTAATCCCACCACGCCACCGGGTTGGGGGAAAATCATCCGAATGGCAATCAAAAATAAGATGATACCGCCAGCGATGCTCACCGACTCAGAACGCAAATTAAGGAAGTTCAATATAGCTTCGCCAGCATACAGAAACAGCAGCATAATGATCAGCGCAAAGATTAACTCCCTGATCAGGACTCGGCGCCGCTTCTTTGGCTCAATATGACGCAATATGGAGGCAAAAATTGGCAGGTTGCCAAGCGGGTCCATAATCAGAAACAACATTACCGCAGCAGAAAATATGTCCATAACTCAAATATTGGTCAAAAAAATTTAAGCCCCATTGTACAACTTATTCTCAATATTTATCAGCAAATAGCACAACAAATACAGGTTTTACACAACATCTTTAGCCCATGAGCTGCGACGCTTATCGCCTTGGCTATGTAAATTAAATGATGCTGCGCGCTAATTATTCGATTGGACAGGATAACACTGGTATACTATCTGGCTTTCTAGACTCCCTTGTTAACACTAAATATGTACTATCTCGTCGCCAGTTGTATTGCACTCCTGCTAGGCCCACTGTTCTACCGTTTCTTTACCACGGGAACAGGCCTGCAAAAAGGCTTAGATGGATTTATCTTTGTCTCGCTAGGCGGCTTAGTGTTAATCCATATTCTGCCTGAACTATTAGAGCACGGTGGCTTCTTAGCCATAGTGTTTGTGATCATAGGTTTGTGGGGCCCCACCCTGAGTGAGCGCCTCTTCCATCGCTATTCTGAAGTGACCCATAACCTCACACTAACGCTGGGGATCACAGGCCTATTGCTACATACCATGACAGATGGTGGCGCCATGGTACTAGCCCAACAAGAGGGCAACTCGGCGCTACTGGCCTTGGGGGTGATATTGCACCGGCTGCCGGTCGGCTTGGCCATATGGTGGTTACTTAAACCCCAAGTAGGCAGCCGCTGGGCGATGGCGGTATTGGCTAGCATGATGCTGCTTACAGGCGTCGGCTACTTCGCGGGCGAACAACTGCTTAATCACCTCAGCCTAGATAACACTGTTTATCTGCAAGCCTTTGTCACTGGTTCCATTTTGCATGTGGTACTGCATCAACCCCATGGTAACAATATCAGCGACAAACAAGGTAAATATGAATACCAGGCCGGTATTGGCAGCCTGCTCGGTATCGCCTTGCTGTTTATTCTGCTCGCCATGGATTCAGGTGGACACGAACATCATGATCACAGCCACAGTACTGAACAACTGATGCAATGGCTAATGACCTTGGCGCCTGTGCTGATTTTGGCCTATGTTATCGCCACCTTGCGCTATCTATTGGGTTTATCGCCACAACACCCACAATTAGGCAAGCGCTGGCTGCAACGACTGGCAGGCCCAGAAGCGCTAGTGATCACCTTACTATTGCTGGGGCCAAGCCTGGCGATGATCCAACTGATCGGCCTAACCCTTATCGGTCTGCTACTCACTCTGACTAGAGTACAGCTGACCGACCCTCATCAAGGACTACCTATCTCGGCGTGGCGTTTTGGCTTCGCCCATTTAGTGGATAGAAGCGCGCCGTGGATCATCCTCAGTTTGATTCTAGCCAACCTTATCGGCCACCCATCAGTGCCACTCGAAAACCCATTGGTGCAAGTGCTGGTGCTAATGGCGCTGTTTTTACCCATGCGTTTTTGCAATCTTGGCGGCGCCGTATTAGCCTTATCGCTGGCCTACAGTGGCTGGAGTATCGAGGCTATCATGGTCGCACTGCTCGCCGCACCGGTATTTAATCTGGCGCAACTAAAACTGATGAACTGGACCCAAAGATTGCTATTAGCCGGACTGATTATTATTTGCCTATTAGGCACCCATTGGCTGATCCCGCAGTGGAGCACCATTATTGCCCTGCCACAAAACCTGAATACCGCAGCCTTAGCCGTTATTGCCTTCCTGTTTGGCGCAAGCTTACTTAGGTTAGGGCCACGTAAATTTATGGCGCGCATCACCTTGTGGACACCAAAAGTTCACGACCATCATCACCATGATGATACGGCTCATGCACACGCTGATGACGCCATAAGCGCAAAACCTGAGCAGCACACTCACAAACATCATCACCATTAGTCAGGCGATGATGCCCATTTAGATGGCTTTTATGACGCGACAAAGCTAAATTAAAGCCATCATTTATCCTGTGAGTTTGAGCTAATGTGCATTCTCTTTGTCGCGCTTGGTGTACATCCTGACCATCCGGTTATCATCTGCGCTAACCGCGACGAATTCCATGTACGCCCCACAGAACCCGCCCACCTCTGGCCGGGTGAGCATCATGTGTTGGCAGGCAAAGATCTCCAAGCGGGTGGTAGCTGGTTAGGCATCAATCAACAGGGCGATATTGCGGCGCTGACCAATATTCGTGCACCAGAGCAGCTGCATACCGATAGTCGCAGCCGCGGGGAATTAGTGATCAAGGCGTTAAACGAACCGAGCCGCATCACCCATGACTGGCTCAGCGAACATCATCAGCGCTACAACCCATTCAACCTATTGTTTGGCCACCGCGATCAACTCTATTGTTACCACAGCCTAGATAACAGCCTTAAACAACTGACGCCCGGCTTTCATGCCATCAGTAATGGGGCCTTAGATGATATTTGGCCAAAAATGGCTAAAGGCACTCGCGCCTTGGAGCAACAGCTGTCACAAACGACGCCCCCCAATATCGATGCCCTGCTCGCCATTATGACCGACCAAAGCCAAGCTCAAGACAGCGAACTGCCACAAACCGGCATCGCATTAGAGTGGGAAAGACTGCTGTCGTCTATCTATATTAAACACCCAGAATATGGCACGCGCTCGACCTCGATTATCTTGCAAGATAACCAAGGCAATAGCGAGTTTATCGAGGTGCGATACGATGGCAAGGGGCGCAACCTAGGGCGGCAGCGCTTTACCCTTAGCCCAGAGATAACCGCTTAATCAGAGGTATGATCATGGGTGATCACCCATTTATCATCGATCTTTTCGACCAACAGGGTAAACACACCGTTGGGCTGATCTTTTGCCCGCGTCAACTCCCAGCGCCCGACCACTAGGGCCGCATAGTTGCTGAGCATTTTGATCTCATTAATGGTGAATTTTAGCGTGCCTAATGTCGCCTTATCCGGGTAGTTTTTCTTATAGGCCGCTAATGTCTCTTCCCAGCCATAACGAAATTTATTCCCCGAGACAAACCGCACCTTGTCATTGTGCCAATAACCCTGCATATACGCATCTAAGTCGGCGCGATTCCAAGCGTCTTGCTGCTCGGTGATCACCTTAGTGATCTCATCGGTAGGCACTGCCTGCGCCGGAAAGACCAACAACAGTACCAGCATTAACCATGCATTTTTAACCATGATGTACTCCATCGGGAGAAATTAAGGTGTAGTATATAATAAACTACTGTAAGACATTATCAGTTAACCAAAAAAACACCCAATTGCATTATTAAAAGAGCTAAAATTATGCTGCAAACCCTGTGTAAAACACTACTCAAGTTGATGGGCTGGAAAATTGACGGCGCCTTACCGACCACACCGCAATACATTGCCATTGTGGCCCCCCACACCAGTAACTGGGACTTTATTATCGGTGTATTGGCCCGTGGCGCTCTGGGGCACAACATCCATTTCCTCGGTAAACATCAGCTATTTATTCCACCTTGGGGCTGGTTGTTTAAGGCCATTGGCGGCACGCCAGTGGATCGGCGCAAAAATAACAATCTAGTGGACGCCGTGGCACAGCTGTTTAAAGCTGATGCCCACTTTAAGCTGGCTCTAGCGCCCGAAGGCACCCGCAGCCCCGTCACGCGCTGGAAAACTGGCTTCTACCATATTGCACTGGCAGCCGATGTCCCCATTGTCACGGTCGCACTGGATTTTGCCCATAAAACCGTGGTGATCCCACCCGCCATAAAAGTCAGCGGTGACATAGCACAAGAGATGAGAACCATCTTAGATTTCTACCGTACCATCAAGGGGCGCCACCCTAAAACCATTCCCGATTACAGCGCGCAAAAATAGCCACGGGCAGGTTTGCTAAAGCGGAGCGCTCTGGTTATAGTGCGGCCACTGCCCACTTTATCTACTAGCTTTACGATGAATTTCGATACCTGGTTACTGTACCTGTTTGCCGTCTTCTTGATTGCCATTTCACCGGGCACCATGGCTGTGCTGTCGATGAGCCACGGCATCCATTTCGGTAAAACCCGCAGCTTGGCGACGGCGCTAGGCAGCGTCAGCTCAGCGTTACTCTTGATGTTAGCCTCTGCTGCGGGGCTGGGCGCACTACTCAGTGCCACAGAGCATGGTTTTGCGCTGCTTAAATATTGTGGCGCTGCTTATCTGCTGTTTCTTGGCATTAAACTCATCATGGCCAAGGCCAGCGCCCAAGGGCTAGATCTGCAATATATCAAAGGCAAAGGATCGCCTAAACAAATGTTTAAAGAGGCATTTTTAGTGGGTATCAGTAACCCCAAAGATCTGCTCTTCTTTGGCGCACTGTTTCCACAGTTTATCGACATCCATCAGCCCCAAATGCCACAACTGGCCATATTGGCGCTCACCTGGGCGGTGATAGATTTTAGCTTTGTGATGATCTATGCCAGCATGGCAAACATGCTGGCTCCTAAACTCAAATCCAGTAATCGATTGCATTGGTTCGACAGAGTCAGTGGTGGCGTGTTTCTTAGCCTCGCCACCATTTTAGTTACCAGAGAGTGAGCTTGAGGGCATAATCCCCTCAAGCCGTCACAGATTAAAGCGGGCGCTCAGTCTTTAGGCTACGGACATCCCCTCCGGTAGGTGATTGGAACGCTCGCAGATTGAATTGCGGTAGCACTGCATAAATATGATCGAATATATCCGCCTGAATATCTTCATAAATAGCCCAGCGGGTATCGTTGGTGAAAATGTAGATCTCTATCGGTAAGCCTTCGGTTGTCGGGGCTAATTGACGCACTAACAGCGTCATCTCTTGATGCACTTTTGGGTGTTTATGCATGTATTCCAGTAGATAGGCCCTAAACGTGCCCACATTGGTTAGGTTACGGCTGTTAACTGGCATATCACCATCTTCGACATTGGCGTTAAACTCGGTAATTTCAGCCTCTTTACGAGCCAGATACTCTTTTAGTAAATTAATTTTACCTAAGCGTTGCTTCTGCTCTTCATTGAGAAAGGCTATCGAATCGATGTCGATATTTACCGCACGTTTAATGCGTCGCCCACCCGACTCTTGCATGCCACGCCAGTTTTTAAAGGCATCAGACACCAGCGCATAAGCGGGGATCATGGTGAGTGTACGGTCCCAATTACGCACCTTAACCGTGGTCAATGACACCTCTTCGACCGCACCGTCGGCGCCATATTTGTCCATCTGGATCCAATCACCAGGACTCACCATACGGTTGGCGGCAAGTTGGATCCCCGCAACAAAACCTAAAATCGTGTCACGAAACACCAACATCACCAAACCGGTGGCGACACCTAAGCCGCTGAGGAAGTACACCGGAGACTGCTGGGCCAATACAGAGATAGAGATGATGATAGCCACAAAGAACATAAACAGCTTTAGCAGCTGCACAAAGCTCTTAATCGGTAAACGTCGACTGATAAGATTAACATCGGCAATCTCATTCAGCGCATCCAGAGCACAATACACCCCGCGCACAAACAAAATAACGACAGCGACATCTAGCAGACGGTCGACCAAACCGCTCAACAGTGGGTGCTCCACTAATGCCAGTGGCAGTAAGATACTTAAAATCAAGGTCGGAACCAACAAGGCAAACTTCTCTAGCACCTGATGGCGCATAAAAATGTCATCCCAAGTGACCTTAGAGCGCATTATCACCAGATTCATAGCTTGCACCACACCACGCTTGACAATCAGGTAACCGATAAGCGCGATCAGTAAGCTCCCTAGCAACATAATCCCAGTAGAGACGCCATCGGCTGGGGTGTCGATACCAAAATGAGCCAGCCATTGCGACACATGCATGCGTAGTTCTTGATCCAAAATATTTATCTCCTGAGGCGAAATGTCTCGCGCCGCTAAACCGTTAACATCGCCATATATGTGGCGGGTCATCCATGTGTATCAGCTCACTAACAAAATCATTACAAATACTTATTTTTAAAGCTGTTTTAATCCTATTGCTCGACTGTAATATAAAGCCGAACAACAATCCATTTCTACGCCATAAGAATTGCCGCCATGACAACCCTTGCCGAAGGTGTTTACTGTAAGGCGAGATGACACACAGTAGCCGATACTCGTTAATCTCAGCCCTGAAAACCTAAACTCGCGCAGTGGCTTACCCTATCTGAGGCATAAAAAGCCTATGTTGCTTGATATGGTGTATAAATTTTCTCTCAGTTTGTCTATGCTAGCCTCCTCGGCAACCCTAATTGAATCGGTTTAACTCCATGTATAAAGCACTACCCTATTATGCCGCCTTGGCCATGATGCTGATATCGCTATCGACGCTCGCTAAGGATATGGCGCCAGAGCCAGTAGCTATTGTCACCCTTGAAAATGGCGCTAGCGTCAAACTCAATGATGACTTTACTTGGGAATATGTGTTTCTAGAAAACCAACCCACAGCACAAGCCCCAAAAGATACGCCTACAAGCACAGCACCAAATACGCCCGAGTTCAATGCTGCGGCACAAGGTGCAACAGTCGCGACCGTCACCACCGCCGAGGTCGCCAATAGCTTAAGCCATCGCGCCATCGAGCAGTCAGACCTGCTTAAGTCTACGGCAAAAAATGGGGTTAAAATTAGCTACCTAAATAGCCAATGGGACAGTAAGGGGCGCCTAGGACTTAGCTTCGAACTTAGCAGCACCAGCCCAGAAAGTTATGTGATGATCGAGCTAGAAATAGGCTTATTTGCCGACTCAGGTCAGCTAATCAAGAAGGAGACGGTTGAAGTGTGGCAGGCCATTTTTAGGATGCCCGAGACCTATCTTCGCAAAGGTCAAACCCGTAAGAGCGACACGTTTTGGATTGAAGGGGTAGATAAAGCTCAGTGGAGCAAGCAGTTACTGACACTCAAAATGAAAGAGATGGACTCACGCTAAGCCAGCTTATTCACGCTCAAATTAACATCACTGGTCTAGTTATTGATGAGACCAAAGTGGCGCAGTCATCCATGCTTGCGCCACTTTGGTTAGCACTTCACATTAAGATGCGATACAGCAAGTCACTTACATCATGGTATCGGGCATCTTAACCGCTACCATATGACCTCTAGCACAAAGGGTTCCGCCAGCAGACAATGTAATGTCGACCACCACTTTACGCGGTTTCACCTCTTTAATCACACCAACAAGCGCTAACTCTACGCCCATTGGTGTAGGTGCTAAGTAATCAATATTCAGCGCCGCGGTCACAAATCGCGGCGGCTCAATATCCACCTCCCCCATCTGTTGCAAGGCGCGCTGAGCGGCAGCACTGGCACTGCCGGTACCATGGCAATCGATAAGCGAGGCAATAAGCCCACCATAAACAAACCCCGGAATGGCTGTATGAAACGGTTCGGGCATAAAGTGGGCAACAGTCTCATCCCCACGCCAATAGCTCTTCAATTGATGGCCCTGACTGTTATTACGACCACAGCCATAACAGTGGCTTAAATCATCAGGATAGGCATCCTGAAACGCGACTCCTTGCTGCATCTATACATATCCTCTAACAGTAATAGCGAGTCACCACGCTATATCGATTCGCCCCCTTGAACAATACCAACTTAAGGCTTAATCCCAACAGCCTATGCGCCATCAATTGATTCAAACCGAGCGAACCCACCGGCATATGACCGCCTAAAATACCTCTAAAAGCTTGCCATAATACCCGCTGGCAAATACGCGTTAAAACGTGCCGCCAACAGTAACTCGGTGGCCGACTCGATATCAGGGCCAAAGAAACGGTCTTTATCGTAATAGGTGACTAACTCACGCAGCTCCGCCTTGGCTTTGGCGACCGCGACACTGGGCTGCAATGGCGCTCGGAAATCAAGCCCCTGCGCCGCAGCGAGTAACTCCACCGCCAGAACACCACGAGTGTTCTCTGACATATCACGCAGACGACGGGCCGCAAACGTGGCCATCGATACATGATCTTCTTGGTTAGCCGAGGTCGGTAAGCTGTCAACGGACGCCGGATGTGCGTAAGTCTTGTTCTCTGATGCCAAGGCTGCCGCAGTCACTTGCGCTATCATAAAGCCTGAATTGACTCCGCCATTTTCGACAAGGAATGGCGGGAGTTTTGACAGATTTGAGTCGATCAGCAGTGCAATACGACGCTCGGCAATCGACCCCAGCTCGGCAATCGCAATCGCCAAGTTATCGGCAGCCATTGCCACAGGTTCGGCGTGGAAGTTACCGCCAGAGATAATGTCGCCAGTATCTTGGAACACTAATGGGTTATCGGTCACGCCATTAGCCTCAACCGCCAGCACATCGGCAGCATGTCGAATTTGGGTCAAACAGGCACCTAATACCTGCGGCTGACAACGCAGAGAGTAAGGATCTTGCACCTTCTCACAGTTGACGTGATCTAGACTGATCTCCGACTCATCACCTAATAGATGACGGAAAATTGCTGCCGAATCGATCTGGCCTTTTTGGCCACGCGCCGCATGAATACGAGGATCGAACGGACTACGACTGCCCATTGCCGCTTCGACACTCATGGCACCAATCACCGAGCTAGCGGCAAATAGATCTTCTGCGTTAAACAACCCTTCCAGTGCTAATGCGGTCGACGCCTGTGTTCCATTAAGCAGCGCTAAACCTTCTTTGGCCGCCAACTCAATGGGTTTAAGACCTGCGATTTCAAGACCTTCAGCAGCTGAAATCAGCTCACCACGATAACTCATCTTGCCTTCACCAAGCAGCGGCAGACACATGTGTGACAGTGGCGCTAAATCGCCTGATGCCCCCACAGAACCTTTCTCTGGCACACAAGGGTAAACTTCGGCATTGACCAAGGCGATAAGAAAGTTAATCACCTCAAGTCGGATACCAGAAAAGCCACGGCTCAGGGAATTAATTTTGAGCACCATCATCAGGCGCACAGTCGCATCGCGCATAGGTTGGCCGGTCCCCGCAGCATGAGACAGCACGATAGAACGCTGCAACAACTGCAGATCATCATTACCTATTTTGGTGTTGGCCAGCAGACCAAAACCTGTGTTGATACCATAGACAGTGCGACCCTCATCCAAGACTCTTTTCACTAAGTCGGCGCTGGTATTGATATCGGCAATGGCACTCGGGCACAGCTCAAGGCTCACTTTACTGCGGCTAATTTCGCGCAGTTGTTCTAGGCTAAGGGTGCCCGGTTTTAATACTAAATGATGCATAAATACGCTCTCTTATTATTGTTATTATTTATTTGCTGTGGTGAGCATGGGCAGATCTAAGCCCTGCTCGGCGGCGCATTGCTTAGCAATATCGTAGCCGGCATCGGCATGACGCATCACCCCTGTTGCAGGGTCATTCCACAATACACGGCCTAAACGCACGGCGGCATCATCGCTACCATCGGCCACAATCACCACACCCGAGTGCTGACTAAAGCCCATGCCGACACCACCACCATGATGCAAGGAGACCCAAGTGGCGCCACTCGCTGTATTGAGCAATGCATTCATCAAGGGCCAATCCGATACCGCATCGCTGCCATCAAGCATAGATTCGGTTTCACGGTTAGGGCTGGCAACAGAGCCTGAATCTAAGTGATCGCGACCAATCACAATTGGCGCCGATAGTTCACCATTTTTAACCATCTCGTTGAACGCTAACGCTAAACGCGCACGGTCTTTTAATCCCACCCAACAGATACGCGCAGGCAAACCTTGAAACGCAATGCGCTCGCGCGCCATATCCAGCCAGTTATGCAGCTGCGGGTTATCAGGAATAAGCTCTTTGACCTTGGCATCGGTTTTATAGATATCTTCGGGATCACCAGACAGTGCCGCCCAACGGAATGGGCCAATACCTTCACAAAACAGCGGACGCACATAGGCAGGCACGAAACCGGGGAAATCGAATGCGTTCGCTACGCCCTCTTCGAACGCCATCTGACGAATATTATTGCCGTAATCGGTCGTCGCAGCACCAGCCTCTTGCAGCGCTAACATCGCCTTAACTTGTACCGCCATCGATTGCTTAGCCGCCTTAACTACCGCAGCTTCATCTTTTTGACGCATCTTAGCAGCCTGCTCTAGCGTCCAGCCCTGTGGTAGATAGCCGTTAAGTGGGTCATGGGCAGAGGTTTGATCGGTCACCACATCAGGGGTAATGCCGCGCTCGACCAACTCGGCAAACACATCGGCAGCATTAGCAAGTAAGCCGACTGATACGGGAGTGCCCGCGTTGTTCGCTGCATCGATCATAGCTAACGCTTCATCTAGGTTAGTGGCCTTTTTATCGACGTAGCGGGTGCGTAGGCGGAAATCGATACGCGTCTCATCAACCTCACAAGCCAGCACCGAATAGCCCGCCATTGTGCCTGCTAAAGGTTGGGCTCCGCCCATGCCGCCAAGGCCGCCAGTTAAGATCCATTTACCCTTAGCGTCACCACCAAAGTGCTGCTTAGCCATAGCAACGAAGGTTTCATAGGTGCCCTGCACTATGCCTTGGGAGCCAATATAGATCCAAGACCCCGCGGTCATCTGGCCGTACATAGCCAAACCTTTTTTATCTAGCTCGTTAAAGTGTTCCCAGTTAGCCCAATGCGGTACTAGGTTTGAGTTGGCGATGATCACGCGAGGCGCGTTGCTGTGGGTCTTAAATACGCCCACTGGCTTACCAGACTGCACCAACAAGGTTTCATCGTCTTCTAGCCGCTGCAGTACTTCGATGATCTTGTCATAACACGCCCAGTCGCGCGCCGCTCGGCCAATGCCACCATAGACCACGAGGTCTTCTGGACGTTCGGCCACATCGGGATGCAGGTTGTTCATCAACATGCGCATCGGCGCCTCGGTAAGCCAACTCTTACAGCTTAATGTTGTGCCGTGGGGCGCGATAATGCGACGGCTTGGATCGTGTCTATTGGTCATGGGTTTTCCTCAATTTGTGTTATCTCATCGCTTAACGCGATTGTTATATTTAATATTTTTGGTGTTACGCTCATTTCATCAGGCAGGCGTTAACGGTTAAAGGTCAAATGACCACCTAAACGGAAACGACTACCCGGGTGGATAAGCCGCGCAAAACTCACCACACCTTGGCGTGACCAGGTGCGACGTAAGATCTGCAAACAGGGCTCACTGCCTTCAATCTGCAATTGCTGTTGCTGTGACGGATTGGCAAGGATCGCCTCGATGGTGTGACGTGCCTCGGTCAAGGGCGCCACAAATGACAGGTATTCATGAGGCGTTTGCAAAGTGTAATCTTGCTCAAGGTAATCAGGCGCCAGTTGCGGATTAACATAGCGTTCCTCCAACTGTAATGGCACACCCTGCTCGCAGTGCACTAACAGTGAGTAAAATACAGGGCTACCCTCTTCGAGCCCCAAGGCTATCGCGGTCTGCGCTTGCGCCTGAATCTGTTTTAGTTCAAGTTGCTGCACGCTATAGCCATGACCGCGGTCTTTGATCTCATCGGCTATATTGCGAATCGCCAGCATCGACGACTGCGACTTTAGCCCAGCCACAAAAGTGCCTAGCCCTTGAGAGCGCTCGAGCACGCCCGATTCAGTGAGCTCTGTTAACGCCCGTCTGGCCGTCATGCGACTACACTCAAACTGCTCGGCTAACTGATTTTCAGACGGCACGCGGCTATGTTGTTGCCACTCACCGGTTTCAACCTTGGTCAGAATGAATTGTTTAATCTCAGCAAACTTAGGCGTAGCCATCTAAGCTCCTTAGGCTTATGGTGATGACCCCATCATCTTGATGCACACTGTGATAGGGCAATATCACTTTAAAAGTGATTAAATTAACCGCTATAATCCTAGCTTGTATATACAAGCAAGCACAAGCTAGCTCACACAAATTAATGATCGCGACATGTTTAGGTCGCACCTTGAGGGAAATATTATGTCTTGGGATCAGGTTTGGATTGACGTCAACATTGCGACAATGGATCCAGATATTTCAGTGCCTTACGGTGCAATCACCGATGCGGCTCTGGCGGTAAAAGAGGGCAAAATTGCTTGGGTTGGCCCACGCAGTGAGTTGCCGCAATTTGACGTATTGTCAACCCCAGTTTACAGAGGTAAAGGCGGCTGGCTGACCCCGGGCATTATCGATGCCCACACTCATTTAGTGTTCGCGGGTAATCGTGCCAATGAGTTTGAACTGCGCCTGCAAGGCGCCAGCTACGAAGAGATTGCGCGGGCGGGCGGCGGTATCATCTCGACAGTCAAAGCCTGCCGTGACGCATCAGAAGCCGAGTTATTTGACCTTGCAAGGCAACGTCTCAATGCCCTAGCTAAAGAGGGAGTAACCACGGTCGAGATAAAATCAGGGTATGGGCTGGATACCGACACCGAACTCAAACTGCTGCGCGTTGCCCGTGAGCTTGGCAAGCATCATCATGTGGATGTAAAAACCACGTTTTTAGGCGCCCATGCGATCCCGCCAGAGTATAAAAATGATAGCGACGCTTATGTGGATCTCGTTATCGACGAGATGCTACCCGCGGTGATAGCTGAAAACCTTGCCGATGCCGTCGATGTGTTTTGCGAAAATATCGCCTTTAGCCTAGCGCAAACGGAGCGCGTACTCAACGCCGCCAAAGCGGCAGGGCTGGATATCAAGCTTCATGCCGAGCAGTTATCTAATTTAGGCGGCTCGGCTATGGCCGCCAAGCTGGGCGCTAAATCGGTGGATCATATCGAATACTTAGACGAAGCGGGCGTAAAGGCCCTCAGTGAAAGCGGTACCTGTGCCACCCTGCTGCCAGGCGCATACTACTTCCTGCGTGAAACCCAGATGCCTCCTATCGACTTGTTGCGCCAATATCAAGTGCCTATGGTGCTCGCCAGCGATTACAACCCCGGCTCATCACCGCTGTGTTCGAGCCTATTGATGCTCAACATGGGTTGCACCCTGTTCCGCTTAACGCCAGAAGAAGCCTTAGCCGGCATGACACGCAACGCCGCCAAGGCGCTGGGTATTGAAGAGAGTGTCGGCGTATTACGCGCTGGCATGCAAGCCGACTTCTGTCACTGGGATATCACCACCCCAGCCGCACTGGCCTATAGCTATGGGGTTAATGTGTGTAAGGATGTGGTGAAAAAAGGCCGATTAGTGCATCAATAACTTTCACTTAACCTAAGCGATGAGGCTGACTCATCGTTTAGATTGAGTTAGCCGAAAGTAGTTTGATACTCGTTTTAGGGTTAGAT
This sequence comes from Shewanella algidipiscicola, assembly GCF_900380485.1. Taxonomy (NCBI): domain Bacteria; kingdom Pseudomonadati; phylum Pseudomonadota; class Gammaproteobacteria; order Alteromonadales; family Shewanellaceae; genus Shewanella; species Shewanella algidipiscicola. Next base: position 34,819 of record NZ_OXJV01000002.1, read on the forward strand.
AACCATGGCCTATTAGTTATCTTAATTGCCTGCCGCAGATGCGGTATAGGGACATACCAATGTCGTGATCACATGGATGTGAAAGAACGGCCTAATGTGCAGATACCGCCTCGACACGGTGAGTGAAGCGCAGCTTCTAGCTCACGAACGAGAGGCATGGATGACGAACTGGCAGTTAAACAGGGACGTTGTTCGAGCCCTTCCCTAGGCACTCTGCGGTAGCATCTGATGTGGATTAACAAATGCAGCGATGACATATATGTCAAAGAGCTGCCATGCCACCGAAGGCCAAACGCGTGCTTACACTTAGTCATCAATCTCTTCGATTGGACTTTTTGTTTCGCACATAACCATTTCGTATACTTAGCACCACTTGAATAACTTAATGATTAATTCAACTCATCAATTTTGACTCTTTGGCGAATATGAGAGTGTGCTGCCTCTGAAATATCGCACCCCATCGACTTTCGCCCCAAATTTTTTGCAGCGATTAAAGCAGAACCAGAACCAAAAAATGGGTCGGCGATTAACTCATTGGGGAGAGAACTTTGCTTTATCAAAATTTCTATCAGCTCGACAGGCTTTTCAGTCGGGTAGCCCCGATGCACTCTTTTATATTCCAAAACATCGGGTATGCCAAGATCGTTTAACTTACGCTTACCCTTCTCAAAAAAAAGAATAAATTCATATTTAGCTCGATAGTGATAGCCCATACCAATCGCGAGCTTATTCCAAACTATTGGTTTCCAGAATTTAAAACCAACTTTCTCAGCTATTGGCTTCACATAAAACATAGTTTCTTGATCGCAAAACAGATAAAAATGAGCGTTTTTCTTTAATACACGATAAATTTCAGTGAACAGCTCCTCAAAGCGTTGATTAGGAAAAATATCAAACCATTGGTTACTCGAACCATTACTGACTTTTAAACGAGTTGTGGTTCCTATTTTCCTATGTTTTTCAAGAGATTCATATGGTGGGTCAGTCACAATAAGATCAACGCTCGCATCGGCGAGCGTTGATAACCAACTTATAGCGTCATCACGAAATAACTGCATTAATACCTGCTAAAAAGTACTACAAGAACGTCCATGCGAGTGTACTGTTGAAACAATGCCTTTGTCTAACCCCCGACAATCAATGCAATAACTTTGATGTCCATCAGGATTTCTTACCGTTACACGGGCAGGAGTTTTGCCAAATTGAGCAGGATATGGATGAAACACATGCTCCCCCCCATTGGCAGCCGAACAGTGCGGACATGACTTAAATTTTTGACCAGTTTTGAAATCAATTTTAGTCAACATGCCACTATTTAACTTAGATCCACAGCAAGCACACCCCATATAAAACTCCTTTTTATATTGAACTTTTAAACTATTAAATCAACGTGATACAGTGAATAGGATAGCGATAATAAAAACGCAGATTACATGTATCTATACATAACCCTGTTCACTATTTAGGCTGACAGTAAGATTAAGACCAAAAAAGAATCAATGGCAATGATTTCTAACTTCGACACTGATTTTTATGACATTTCTGCTAGTGCTTTTTAACAAACCAACGTTCTCGACCTCAACGCCCCCTTGATCTCACGAAACAGAACATAGAATAAAATAAGATAAATTAGTCATTTATCTATAAACACGCAGGCTCAAAACCAATGCATCTAGCTTCGCCGATACATTAACATGCACTGATACCCACAATATTTATTTGGCGGCATTAACCCAAAAGGGTTAATCGAAGAGACGATGAACATACCTGCACATAAGCCCGCTACAGGCGATTAATATCGATGAAAGAAAGGCCCGCATACATCTAAGCCAATATAATTGCAGTCAGGTATGTCTAAAAGCGTTGAGAGTCAGCCCACTCCTTCGCGGCCTATTGCCTCACAGCAATCAGACCGCAACGAGCAACTGAGTCTGTTAGCCTTTTCCCTGACAACAGCCACTTCCTTACTGAATCGGCGAACATAGAGCTAAGCCTCAGCCACTAACTAGTACGCTGATATTTTGTCTCAATAGCCCCCTTGCCGCCCACAGACTAATCGAAATAATGAAAAATACACTCAAGGTGATACAAAAGAGCCACACTATAGGTTGAAATAGAGACACCCCCATCAACGTCTGACTGTGGTGCTCTAATAGCAGAAAAGTCCACAACGTCAGCACAGTAGCGATAAAGGTTAATAGCATATTACCCCATACCATTTTCGCCATCAGCGTCTCTTTTTTCGCCCCAACGGCTAACATTACTCCCCACTTCATCTGCTCGCTTTTTAGGCCATAACAAAATTTATTATAAAGCGTAAATATCACTAGAAAGATGATGAGTGAAGCCATGGCACAGGAGGTTATGAACAGTAGTTTGCCGGCAACGTCCGTATCTTCAATTTGCTGCACTAAGCTTCGCCCGCCAGCATAAGTCAGCCTTGGTGATTGCAATGAGGCCCAATCATTCAAGTGAGATGCAATCACATCCTTATTGCTGCTTTTACTGTAAAACACAGGGGCTATTCGGCTGGCAAAGAGTGGATTTTGATCTTTTAAGCTCAGGTAAACTAAAGGCTTAGGTTTGGCTGCTATACCAAAATGAGGAGAATCCCCCACAATACCAGCTACGCGAACATGCTTTTCATAGTAAAAACCAGACAATCTTAGCGCTAACCCTTTGGCAGCCTTCCAATGACTTAAACCTAATTCAACAGCGAGTTGTGATGCCATTGCGTGGTTTATCATTACCGCATTTTCAGCCAACACTCCTCGTGCTAAAACGGGAATACCCAACAGACTAAAAAAGTTATGAGAAACATATAGACCGTTGATGGGTTTTTCGAGCCCCACCCCAGTTTCTGATTGATATTTTAGCGATGGAGCACCGACTTGAGTGAAGTGACGGGAAGAGAGTGCGACCGGTGTCCCACCAAGGCTCCACTCACCGTCAAGCTGCTCTGAGGTTAAAGCTATACTTAAACGACCGTCAACATTAGGCTGGTAACTTTTAACGTCTTGAGCAATGACCACAGATGAATACTTGCGTAGTTCCTGATGCATTAGGCTTAAAGAGATCACCATAACACCCATAATAACGGCAAGCTGCAATACGAGTATTACCTGGCTAGCACGCCGTTGCACCTTGCTCATATGTCCCTGCCTACCTCGAGAAAACATCGTGGTTATTGAGCCACTTAACGGCAGTAATGCACAGCAAACAAATAGTGTGAGAGAGCAGAAAATGGCAAGCAGCCAAAGCCAGATGTTAAACTTAACCCCGCCAATAAAATAATCCTGATACACACCGATTGTACCAACATAGTGAGTCACTATGCCCCCTAGCAAAGGGCTTAGCGCCGCCACCAAGACTAATGCGGGTATACTCTCCCTCAATAACTGCCCCATTAGCGCAATTTTGCTGCCCCCTAACGCCAACTTTAAACTCATCTCGGCACGACGCGTTATGCCCTGCTGAGTATACGCAGACACGATACCGCTAAATATAATAAAACCGAAACCAAGCAGCAGTAGCAGGAGTATCCATGCCTGTCTCTGCAAAATATCACGACTATTAGGGTTGAGCTCTATACCGCTGATCAACCAAGGGCGATAGTGCTTATCGACAAATCCACCTTCAGGCCTAGGTGTTTGCAATCTTAAATTGATATAGGCTTCTTGGAGTGACTCAATATCTGTCTTTTGTGCCAACAGTGCAAAGCCATAGCGATTGTTTTTCGTCTTCAAGAAGAGCGCAGGATTGTCAGCAAACATATCTGGGACGCCCAACTGTAAATAGGTATCCGGTAGCCAGATATCGACGCCAAAATCCCCCAGTTGCTCCATAGCCGTGGGTGCTATTCCTGCAATAAGAAAAGCCGCATCACGGTAATATAAACGACTGTCGCTTAGCGAAGCATTCGGCTCAACATGTTGTTGCCAAAATCGTTTTGACACTATGCCTTTCTTTGATTCAAAATTTTGCATCGTGAAAGGTTGAGGTAATCCAAGCAACTCAATGGTATTTTGTGAGTAAAAGCCAATAGTTAACCTTGGTAGTTCTTTTAGCCCTATAGTCACCACACTCGATTGAATCGCTATACTGGCGACGCTATCGACACCCGCAAGTCGGGCGACTAAATCTATGTCGTAGCCCGAGGTCGGTTGTAGGTTGCCACCAAGATCTTGACTTGCAATGGTCATCATAGGCTGCTGACTGCCAACCCATGTGGGGCGATCGCTACTCAGTAACCAGAATAGATTGAACACAAAACCAATTAAGCTACAGAACAGGCATAGACTTGCAATTAATAGGCTCCAAACCCCACGCTGACCACGCCACTTTCGCCAACCATAGACGAGATCAAACAGCATGTTTAAACTCCATAGGAGACATGGAGGCGACTTCCCCATCATGAATTTTATATGCCTTCTGGCAACATGCAGCAACGGCAGGATCATGGGTGATGATCAGTACCGTTTTCCCCTCTCGATTTAGCGCACTAAGTAGCTCCATTACATTATCTGAATTTGTCGAATCTAGATTACCCGTAGGCTCATCGCATAATATAATATCGGGTTGGCAGATCAATGCTCTGGCTATCGCGACCCGCTGTTGTTGCCCACCCGACAGTTCTGCAGGGTAAAACAATTTTTTATCCTGTAATCCAACCTGGCGCAATACATCATCAATCCTTACTTCATAGTCAACGCGACTAATTGACTTATTAAAACGTAAGGGAACCGAGAGATTCTCGCCTACCGTCATGTCGGCAATTAAATTAAAGTTTTGAAAGACCCAGCCTATATGCTTATTTCTAAGCAGGCTAAGTTGATAATCTGATAAGGTATTCACATCGTGGTCACAGAGAAAATACTGCCCAGAATCAGCCTTATCTAATAAGCCCATAATAGAAAGCAAAGTAGATTTACCACTACCAGATTGCCCTAGAATAGCAACCATCTCTCCGCTATAGACTGAAAAGTCGACCTGCTTTAAAACATGATTATTTCCTGCTCCATTAATAAATGACTTATTCAATCCCGTCAGTTTCATTACACTATTATTCATAAAGATCGGCCATCAAAATTTCGGAGGAATTTGCGAGGTGTTTAGGTACTTTGAGTAAAATCTTCTCCCCTTGGAATACACCATTTAATACCTGCATCTTATCCCCTGCAATATCACCGATAGTGACATTACGCTGTTGAAATATAGCGTTTACCTCATCGAGTACAAAGATAGGATATTCACGGTGAGCCCGAACGACGCCAATAGGTCTATCAACCACTAGCGTATGTTGATACTCGGCAATAGCAATCTTAGCCGTTACATCGATATTTGGCCTTACCGCCATAGGCAGATTAACGCTAAAACCGATATCCAACTCAACACTACCATTATTAACCGTGGGATCGACGCGAGAAACCTCGCCGATGATTTCAACCCCCTTAAACTGAACCTTGGTGAGCAAGCCTGGATTAACATATTCGGCATCAGCAGCGGTAATATTAATACGAGCATAGTAAGAAGAAAGATCCGCAATCATGCCGACCGCTTGGCCCTCTTCGACATGCCGACCTATCTCTAAGCCATCGGCTAACTCAGTTAACATTCCCGTCATACTCGCTCGGACATTAAGCTGTTCGACTTCAGATACCAGTAACTCTCTCTCTTTAATGGCTTTCTCTAATCGATACCGAGTAGAATCCTCAATCGCTTTTCGTGTTTTTTGTAGCGTCTGAAAGCGACTTAATTCCATTTGCAACATGGCGTCCTCTTGCTCCCATGCAACCTGCGCCTTGTGTAAGTCCAGCGTCGAAATGACCTGATTATCCTTTAGCCTTCTATGGGCCACCAACTCTGCATCCGCCAAAGCCAACTTCACCTTGGCTAGCCGAATGTTGCCGCGTTGATCCTCTAACGCCTGCGCTGACTCAGCCTCTACTCTTCGCTGATTAGCCTGCTCTTCTAATAACGCCAACTCACTCGTTTCCATTAAACGCAGCAATTTAGGGTTATTGAGGCTCAATATTACTTCGCCTTCAGCAACTAAACTGCCCGGTTTTTTAAATACCTCTATTATATGCCCACCACTGAGTGCATTAATGCCACGCTGAACTCTTGGAACAAACTTGCCATAACCAGAAACGGTAACATTTAGAGGAGAATTGATAACGACTGCGACTGGAAAATGACTATTGGTGTTATCGGAAGAGAAGGCCTGACGACTGGCTAAAAAAATCAGGATAAAAACGGATGAGATCCCAACTGCGGCAAAAAAAAACCAGCTGGCTTTATTTAAACGGCTTCTATCCTTAGGGATTTCAAACATAATTAAATTCCATTTAATGCTATTGTTCCCCTCAACAATACGAGTAATTATCCAGAATGACAATAGTAAAAACAGTTGACACAACAGTTAACATAAAATAGCGTTATAAGCTGGAGATATGGATGTACTCCTAACATTTAATCATTTAATCATTTAACCATTTAATCATTTAATCATTTAACCATTTAACCATTTAACCATTTAACCATTTAACCATTTAACCATTTAATCATTTAATCATTTAATCAAGGATGAAAAAGATGTATAAAACTATCTTACTTTTCTTAACTCTCGTCTTTAGTTCTTATAATGTGATGGCCTCATGCCATAACATTTGAGAAGATGGTGGCGGTGGCAGTATTTTCTGCAGCGTAAAAGACGAGGTTCTAGAGTGCGTAGACTCTCTTGGCTAAATAAAACTAAGTAGAGGACATCGTCCCCTACTCACCTTAAATTAGAGACGACTATGCGTATCATATTTATATTAATCCTTATGTTCATGTCTATTAATGTTAGTGCCAACTCATCCCAATTAATCGCTCTGGGTCAACAAAACAAATCCTTAATGTTAGAAACCGTGGCCGCTAAACAAAAACATAAATTTCCGGCACTCTATGTATACGATTCTCAGCAACAAGTCTTTCTCAGCAAACCGGATGCTGAAGCCTACCTGCTCACATTAAACAATCAGCCGCTTTGGCCTAAGCTAACGGCACAATGGACGAAGAACACCAGCCAATTTACAGCTTCCAACCAACTGCTGGCCAAGGCGCTACCTATGTTAAAACTAGATAGAGCCTATCTAATCCTGTACGACAACCTCCCAGCCTCTATGTTAAAGCAATTGGAGCCTATGGATCCGGAGCTTTCGCAGAAGGACAACCTACTTAAAACGGTCTTGGGTCAGCTAGATAGTGCTAGGAGCTATACGACCTACTAGGCAAAACGTCTAGGTATGGTCTGCAATATGTAAGTGTCAACTTGGGGACGCGCCGCTAGGCCGCTTCATTGGCTGGGGCTTTGGTCGCAACATCTTGGTTATGCTCTTGGATAAAATCTTCCATAAACCAGGCACAGAAGGTGTGGCGACCATCGACATCGGCCTTGCTGTAAATAGAGGAAGCCTGCTGGCGTACGGTTTTCTCTTTGGTTTGCCTCACCTCGGCAATCTCTTTAAAACTTAAGCCTTTTAACAAGAGAAAGGCAACCTGTTGCTCGCTCTTAGTGAACCCCCAGGTCGCAAACTGACTGGAGACTGCCTGGCTATATTCTTGCCGAGCGGAGCGCATCTGGCTGGTCATGTTATCTATCTGCTTATCGGCTTTGGCTAGCCGCTGGGCTAAGGTTTTCACCTGCCGCGAACGGCGCATCAAGTCATGACTTAAGTAAACGGTCGCGATGACAGTAAGCAACACTAAAATCCCCTCTTGAGCTATATGCCAAGCAGGGATATCAAGCTGAAAGTCGGCGACAATATCAAGCAATTTAAACAGCATGATTAGCACCAACAACACAATAATGACGACATCCTTTTTCATGGGAACTTCTACTCCATCAGCAAGATCAATGACACCTAATAAGTTGATTTGATATCGCATCTATTTAGGCTCTATTTCGCTACGAGCTGTACAACTTTCAACCTACCAGCAGCATAATGAGGCCTATGATGATAACCAAGCGCCTTATCGACGCAATTTGGGCACCACAAGGAAAAACAAATAAAATCATAAAATTAACTTATGGGACATATGTACCATAAGCGTTTTTATGATACATCTCCCCCAAGACATCAGTGTACCAAGCCTTAGACTAACAGCACACTTTAAAAGCAAAGAAATCGCGTATGTCTGTTGTAAAGTCTTGTATCAAGATATGTCTGTTAAGCGTGTTAAGTTGCACGAGTATTCTCGGCCATACGGCCACAGGCAATACCCCACCTGAGCGCCCATTGTCTCCTCTGCTCCAGTTAAGCCAAACCAGATTACAAGCGTCACAGCTCAATAGCACAACGCTTAATGATGAGCGCGCACTTGAATTAAGCGCATCTTCTTGGCTAAGCGGCCTACCTAGCATCAGCTTGAGCCATTTGGGCAGCCTAGATAATGGTAACAGTTACGAGCAAGAAGTGTCGCTCAACTTACCCCTTAAATCACCGGGCCAACACGGAAGTGATAAACGCTTAACGCAGCTGAGCCAAGCGATTCAGAGCCAGCAATCAGCCTTACAAAGTTTGTACCTATCGGGATTACTCAGGCAAAGCCTGTGGGCGCATCGCATTGCCTCTGTAAAGCTTAAGCAGTTAGCGCGAAAAACAAACTTACTGCAAAAGTTACACGCCCAGCAAAAACGGCTTACCGATGTGGGCGAGTTACCGCTGGCGAATCTGCTACTGCTTGAGCGCGAGCTGGTTGATATTGAGCTTGAGCAAATTGATATTCAGCAGCAACAAGATGAAGCCCATGCCCTCTATCGCCAACTGACAGGACAAGATGAGGTTCCCACCCAGATAGCCGAAAGCCAGCGCCCGCTAGCCAATGGCAATTCAGATTTAGCCCAGCATCCTCTATGGCAACTGCAAACGTTACAACAGCAGCAACTGCTGTTGATCATCAAAAGCCAGCAAGCGGGTGAACAAGACCCTTGGACTGTGTCGCTTACGGCAAAAAACACGTCTGACGATCAAGTCGATGACCAGCAATTGGGGTTAGGTATTACAGTGCCACTGGGCTTTAGTTCGGCGCTGTCACAAGGTGAGCTATCACAATGGCAGCAAGCACACACAGAGCAAAATCTGGCTCGCGATCGCACCTACCTAGAGTTAACGACCCAAATCGACAAGCTCACCCAGCAGCAAGGTAATTTACAACAGCAACACGCCCTTTTAAGCCGTGGCTTGTCATTAAGCCGCACCATTACCGAAGAGCTCGCCAAAGTAAAAGACCAAGATCAGGTGAGCTACGAGATCTGGCTGCGCCGTTATGTGGACGCTCTCGATACTGAGTCACGCTTAACGCTCAACCAAGTGATGCAACAACAACTTCATTCTCAGCAACTGCAAGCCTTAGGAATTTCATTATGATCGCCAAGTATGGCGCAAGCCTGTTATGTTTATCTGCCTGCCTATCCACCAGCTTGGTACAAGCCGAATCGTTAGCCCTAGCGGCTTTAGGCAACTTAGAACTGAGCTATACCCAACCGCAAAAGGTCGCGAGCTATGAAGGTAGCCCACTACCGGCACAAGTTGACCGTTTACCGGGTAACGATTACTGGGTGAGCACCCCTGAAAATATCCAGCAGGTCACTTTCTTGGTCGGTCAGGGACAGATTGTCACCAAAGGACAAGAGATTGTCAGGTTAACAGGGCCAGAAGTGTTTCATTATCTTGCACAATTTGAGGCCACCAGCAGTCTGTATCAGTTGGCTAAGCAGCGCTATGACCGTAATAAGCCGCTATTAAAAAATGGCAGTATCAGCGCCGAAAAGTGGCGTGAGATCAGCCAAGATTACTTTAGCAGCCACCTCGAGTTTGAGCATATGCAACACTTTATGGAGATGGTGCACAGTAAAGATGCCACTACCGAGTCGTTAGTGATCAGCGCCCCCGTGGCCGGTATCGTTAAACTAAACACGCTCAACAGTCCCTATATGGCTGACTCACAGCTGTTTTCACTGGTGCCAGCAGACAGCATTCGTGTACAAGTTAATGTACCGATGAGCCAGTCGACGTCACTCTCGGCCATCAATATTAACCAGGGCCATATCGCCATCGATTCGATGTCAGCCATCGCCGACGGTGCATTTGTGGGCGCATGGTCAATGCCGGTACCAAAAGAGTGTAACCTGCTGTTAGGCCAACAAATCACTGTGATACCCGAGTATCAAAAAGCGGTATATTTACTGCCGAAAAACAGCGTATTTAGCTGGCAGCAAGAGACCCAAGTGTTTACTCAAACCGCAGAGACACTCACGGCCATCAATATCGATATATTAGGCTCAACCCCACAGCAATACATAGTCGCCAGCGACCAAGACTTGAGCCAAATCCAAGTGTTATCTCAGTCGGTTGCCGCAGTAAAAGGCATAATGCTCGGCCTAGGAGGCGAATAATATGCTGACCTCTGTGATCCGTTTTTCGCTGACTCAGCGCCTGTTTGTGCTGATTGTGGCGCTGATCTTAATGTTAGCCGGTGCTCGCGCCTGGTTTGCCATTCCGCTCGATGCTTTTCCCGATATCTCGCCGACCCAGGTCAAAATTATCCTCAAAGCGCCAGGCATGACGCCTGAGGAGATAGAAGCGCAGATCACCGTGCCCATTGAAACCGAGTTATTGGGTATTCCTAATCAGGCGATCTTACGTTCGACCACCAAATATGCCATCAGCGATATCACCCTAGATTTCACCGAAGGTACCGATATCTACTGGGCACGCCAACAGGTGAGCGAGCGCCTTGCCGCGGTATGGGACAGCTTTCCCGAAGGCGTCTCTGGCGGCGTAGCGCCTATGAGCACCCCGCTGAGCGAGATTTTTATGTTCTCGCTAGAAAACCCGAATCTGTCGCTGATGGAACGCCGACAACTGCTTGAGTGGGAAGTGCGTCCGCTACTGCGCACTGTGGCAGGCGTGGCCGATGTGAATATTCTGGGCGGATATGCCAAAAGCTTTAGCGTCAACCCCAATCCTGCGGCGATGGCAGCAGCAGGAGTCAGCTTTGCCGCCCTGCAGCAGGCGATTATCGATAACAACCATAATGAGGGTGCGGGTAAGCTTACCATAGGCACAGACACCATTATTGTGCGTGCCGAAGGGCGTATCGACGATATCGACGAACTGGCACAACTGGTGATTAAGGCCGACGATGCCAAGGTTTATCGCCTACAGGATTTAGCCGATATTCAGATAGGTCACCTTGCCCGCTATGGCGCAGTGACCAAAGATGGTGAAGAAACGGCAGAAGCGCTGATCATCGCGCTAAAAGACACTAACACCGCCGACGTGGTCAACAATATCAAAGCTAAGCTGGAGCAGATCAGTGCCAGTTTGCCCGAAGGGAGCGAGATCAACACCTTCTATGATCGCGCCAACCTGATCAACACCGCTATCGATACCATTTCTAACGCACTGTTCGAGGCGGTCATTTTAGTGATTGTGTTGCTGGCGCTATTTTTAGGTAATGTGCGCGCCGCGCTTGTCGTGTCGCTATCTTTGCCACTTGCGGCTTTAATGACCTTCTTGATGATGGACTTTTTCAACCTATCAGCCAACCTAATGAGCTTAGGCGGCTTAGTGATCGCCATCGGTATGTTAGTCGACTCCTCTGTGGTGGTGGTCGAAAACATGGTCAACCTTATCGCCACCAAACAGCGTTTACCTCGGCTGCACCTCATCTTTCGTGCCACCAAAGATGTGGCGATCCCAGTGGTGTCAGGAACGGTTATCGTGATGATCGTCTTCTCGCCGCTGCTCACTCTTACGGGGCTTGAAGGTAAACTCTTCACTCCAGTGGCTGTCACCATAGTGTTTGCCATGCTCTCGGCGCTGGTCTTGTCGCTCACAGTGATCCCGGTTATCGCCTCTTACTTAGTTAACGAAAAAGCGGCGCAGGAGCCCAAGGCGATCGAAAAGCTCAAAGCGGCTTATCTTGCCAGCCTTAAGAGCACGATTGTCTACCAAAAGCCCTTTATGATTGTCGCTTTTAGCTTACTCATCATCAGCCTAGGTCTGTTTAGTCTGGTGGGTAAAACCTTTATGCCGACCCTAGATGAGGGTGACATCATCTTACAGTTAGAAAAATCACCGTCGATTTCGCTCGAGGCCTCTATCAATATCGATAAACAGATAGAGCACACCCTGCTAGCCAAGGTACCCGAGATCAAGCAGATGGTGGCCCGTACTGGTGCCGATGAGATAGGTTTGGACCCTATGGGGCTTAACGAGACCGATGTGTTTTTAGAGCTAGCGCCGCGCAGCGAGTGGCGCTTTGACACCAAAGAGCAACTTATTGATGCTATTCGCAGCGAACTACTCAATTACCCAGGGGTAAACTTTAACTTTACCCAGCCCATTCAGATGCGGGTATCTGAAATGCTGACCGGCAGCATTGGCGATGTGGCAATTAAGGTCTTTGGCAGTGATATCGACACACTTGGCCAGCTAACCGGTCAAATTGAGCAGTTAGTCAGCGCCACCAACGGCAGCATAGATGTCAAAATGTCGATGATTGAGGGCAGCCCCTTTATCAACCTGACCTTAGACAACGAATTGGCCCGAGGCTTCGGCATGAGCACCATGGAGTTTGCGCGCTACCTTAAGAGCCAGCTCGAGGGCGTTATCGTGACCGAAGTGCTGCAAGGTAAAAAACGCACTCCAGTGTTGATGGCCAATAATCAAAGCAGTTTAAGCAGCATTAATGAGTTGCAAAATCAGCTATTGGTGATGCCAGATCATTCGCTTAGACGCCTGACCGATGTGGCGACACTAAGTTACAAAGAGGGGCCCATTTTAATTGAACGCGAGCAAGGCGATCGCTTTTCGGTGATCACCACCAATGTACAAGGTCGCGATATTGTCAGCTTTGTCGAAGAGCTGGACGCTAAAATCGCCGAACAGGTTAAACTTCCCAGCGGCTACAGCGTCAGCTTTGGTGGTGAGTTTGAAAACCAGCAACGTGCCACCAACAACTTATTACTGGTGATCCCCATTGCAATCGCCTTGATCACCTTAATTTTATTTACCACCTTTGGCTCATTGGCAAAATCGGGCTTGATCCTCGCTAACGTGCCGTTTGCCATGATGGGCGGTATTGTCAGCCTGTATCTGTCGGGGGAATACCTGTCGGTACCCGCCTCGGTTGGCTTTATCGCGCTGCTGGGGGTGGCGGTGCTCAACGGGGTCGTGATGGTCAGTTATTATGAGCAAACTAAACACCAATTTAGCAGTCTGTTAGTGCGAGTAGAGCAAGGCGCAGCACGGCGCTTACGCCCGATCTTGATGACGGCAACGACTGCTATGTTTGGCTTAATGCCATTAGTGTTTGCCTCTGGGCCCGGCGCTGAAATTCAAAAACCCTTAGCCATAGTGGTGATTGGTGGCTTGCTCACCTCGACGATCACCACCTTATACCTATTACCAATCCTCTATTACTGGCTGGAGAAACGTCAATGAGCCCGAAGCAGATGTTAGTGCTGATCGCCCAAAACGAGATAAAAGACGATATCGTTGATACCTTGATTGAACTCGATTTTTTATCCGGTTTTAGTTTGGGCAATATCTGCGGTTTTAGTCGCGAACACAGCCACTTTAATATTAAGGAGCAGGTGGAAGGTTATCGGGAGTTTTGTAAGTTTGAAATTATGCATCCCAACGAGCAACAAGAGGCACTATTGGCGGCTATTACCTTGGTATGCAAACACAATCCATGCCGCTACTGGATAATGCCCATAACGCAAACGGGCACCCTGTGCTAAACCAAGCTCGCCGCCCACGTCAGCTTAACAAAGCCTGCGTGGGCGGCAAGTCCCCAACTCACTAAACACTATGTGTTGCCAGCTTAACGTTAACAACGCTTAAGGCTTAGCGCTACCTTGCTTGAGCAATAGCTCGGCCTTAGCCCCTAGGTACACATAAATCCCCAGCCCCACCAGCAAACCAACCACAGCAAACATCATCCAGATAGCGGGTTGAACATATTTCATCTCACCCAACGATGCCTTAAACATGGTCAGCAAGGCCTCGATAGAAATAGCAATTAAAATGGTGGAGATAAAACGGGTGATGGTGCGCCGCGTCGAGCTATGACGGAAGATATCTTTGTGCATCAACACCTCCTCTTCCAATATGGTTTTGCCCAAATCAAATACCGCCAGCGCCAAGGTGATAAAGATAATAATGCCAAAGGGTTTAATTGAGCCACTGGGCACTCGCCCGTCAGCTAACAGCGAGGCAATGTCCACCGCAGCCATACTGATCAGCACCATCACCATAATAAACAGTCCCAGCACCAGCGCGCAGTAGACACTTTTAAATAAAGGGGTCGCCTTACGACGAGCGCTATCGCCCATCATAAATTCGATCAATTGAGTCAGATTCACATCGACCACGATATAACCTTGCTCGCCGTTATCCCCAATTCGGTAGGAGGCCGACAAACATAATTTACCACTGGCATTCGACAAGTAAGGATGGGTGATATTCAGCGTCTGGAGTGGTTGCGCCTTTGAAAAATAGGGCCGATGACTGCGGTTTAAGTTACGCCCCACGGGAATAGCCTGCACGACTCGATTAACAATGGCGACGTTATCACTGATCTGTACTCCATCGGCATCTAAGATATACAGCAACTCGATGAAGGGGTAGCTGTTGGCCATTTCGGCCATAGCCCGCACCCGCATCCCTGGGTCCGACAGCATCACAGGATCGCTAATCCCCACTAAAATCGACTCCAGCAGCTCTTTCACCAGCTGTTCATGTTCATGGTATCGCTCTATTACACTCAAATAGCTCATGGCTGCCATAGCTTGCTCCAATAATGCCCATAAGCAAGGCCTTGCAACTATGACGCCAATGACAAAGCAGCGGCCATAATCTCCGATTGGGTCGACGCTAGCCAAAGTGCGGCCTCTCATCAACCCCCTACTAATAACGGCTATACCACTCATCGAAACGCACCGACTGAGCCCGTTCGCACCAAAGTGGGGCATCATTAATAGATACAGCCTCGCTGACCACTAAGAGAAAAATGAGCAATTGACGCCGAGCACAGCTCAAAGGTTTTGTCGCTGCGAACTAAGTGGGTCAATGACTTACACTGCAAGCTGATTTTACCTCTTGGACTCGCAGCGCTGGCCAAATAAGCTAGCCAAATTGGGGAAATCAGCTTAGGATCGGGGTAGCTATTGAGGCGACTAATTTTAATGCAATGTGGAGTAAGCCAACATTATGGGTATTAGAGCCATAGTTGTAGATACCGCGGGTACAACAACCGATCTTAACTTTATTAAAGACATCCTTTTCTCTTATTCTGCGAAGGCGCTTCCCGATTTTATTAAAGAAAATCAAAACAATGTGTTAGTTGATAACTGCATTAGCGATGTAAAAGATATCGCCCTAGAACCAGAAGCATCTCTGGATCGTGTCGTCGAAATTTTACAGCAATGGATAGATGAAGACCGTAAAGCAACGCCGCTCAAAACCCTGCAAGGCTTAATCTGGAAACAGGGTTATGATAAAGGCGAGTTTAAGGGCCATATATTTCCTGACTTTATCGATGCCATTAAGCAATTTAAAGCCGAAAACCTGCGCGTTTACAGCTTCTCCTCTGCCTCGGTAGATGCACAAAAATTGCTTTTTAGTCATAGTGATGGCGGCGATTTGACCGAATATTTCAATGGCCATTTCGACACTCGTACAGGCCATAAGCTCTTTAAGCAGGCCTATAGCAATATCATCAACACCATCAGCTTAAAACCCAAGCAAGTGCTGTTTATCTCTGATTTATTAGAGGAGTTAAAAGCCGCCGAACAAGCGGGGCTGCGCACGGTACAGATGGTACGCGACACCACCCAGCGCACTGGTGAATACCCACAAATCACCAGCTTTTCCGAGCTAAAACTGCAAGACTAAACAGTGATTTTACCCAGCAAAAGGCATCGTTAACGATGCCTTTTTTGATCCATTCACCCCCCCTTGTTGCTGACGAAACATACTGTTATGCTCAATTAAACATGCGTTTTAATTTGAGTCCCAATAACAGCAACAGGAAGTAAGCCAAGTGGAACAATTTACCAAGCGGTACCCCATTCGCAGCCAAATCAATGTCGCCTGGGGAGAGATGGATGCACTGCAACACGTTAATAATGTGGTTTATTTCCGCTATTTCGAAATCGCTCGAATCAACTTTTTTAATCGCTTTTTCCCGCTCGATGAGATGTATAAATCGGGTGTTGGACCTGTGATCAGCGACAATAGCGCACGCTATAAGCGGCCGGTGACCTTTCCCGACACCTTGCATGTTGGTGTGAGCATTAGCGATATACAAAGCGATAGGTTTACCATGCATTACCATATTTACAGCGAGCAACAACAAGCGATTACGACTACGGGATCTTCAGTCGCTGTGATGTTTAATTTTCATAGTCAAACTAAAGCCGAGCTAACCCCTGAGTTACTTGCTGTATTGCATGAACACCAACAAGACGCATAACATAACCACAGGCGCCTCGGTCGCAGCGTTAGCTTCATTTTCACAAACTAAAGTCGAGCTCAAGTTAAGCGAGCCCCCTGAGTTACTTGCTGTGTTGCGTGAGCACCAACAAGACGCATAACATAACCACAGGCGCCTCGGTCACGATGTTGAATTAGGTGCCCCGGGATTAAATGAGCCGTTGATGC
The DNA here is from genome assembly GCF_900380485.1 of Shewanella algidipiscicola. Lineage (NCBI taxonomy): Bacteria > Pseudomonadati > Pseudomonadota > Gammaproteobacteria > Alteromonadales > Shewanellaceae > Shewanella > Shewanella algidipiscicola. Next base: position 51,540 of record NZ_OXJV01000002.1, read on the forward strand.
TCATCCAATTTGGTCAGTGTGAGGCCAACAATATGAGTTAGCACAAGGTGACAGGAACGATAATGAGTCAGGCTAATAACATTGGCCACAATACAGGCCCATTGTTAGCCATCAAGCATGACCCGATAATCGATATGCAAGCTTTATAACGGCTCGTTAAACAGCAATACCAAACCACCACCACTTAAGCCACTGTTAATATTGAGTGTAATGCCTAGGCCAATATTCTCTATCCAAGCGGCCAATGAAGGAGTTTCGATTATCCAGCCAGCCCCCAACTCATAGTAATAACGCGTCCCCATCGGGTCGACCACATCACCACTTAAATCGACTCGCTTAACCTGTAAAATTAACTCATTACGTCGAGACCATACGCTGGGTAGCCCGTAATGAAATATCAGTGTATTGCTAAAGCGACTCACCTCGGGTGACACAGACTGCGCACCATTATCAGTCAACACAGTGCGGCCATAGGCATAACGAAACGCGCTGATAAATTCCCATTTGTGGCCAAACAGCTCACTGGTATAGGTAAATTCAACATTGGGATCGACCATCACCGCACCATAACGAGTATTCACTATGATGCCATCTAGCAGCGCCCGCTGCGAAGCCAAGATAGGGTCGCGATATTCTAAGTTATTTTCTAGCCACAACAACTGCCCACCAGCGCCAAAAACCACCTGCCAACGAGGCGAGAGATGATAGCGCCAGCGATACTCAGCCGCTAACAGATAAATAGTATCTTCTATTGGGCTGATCAACGACGGATCATCAATACCTATGATATTGTCATTGGAATGAACATAGGAGAACTGCACAGCACTCGATACCAGCCAGTCGCGATCGAGCTCACGGGGCTGACTTTCCCAGGGCAAAGAATAGTTGCGTAACTGACTGCGCCGACGCAAAGAATCGGCATCACCGACATTAATATCGCCAATCGCCCCTACATCGATAAATGCATTAGGATCAAAGTCGACAATACCTAAGGTGATCAAATTCGCATCCGTGAGTACAATCGCACTCGTCACATCGCCACTCACCTTCGCCTCGACAACCCTGCGCACAGCCTCCTCAACCTCCGATGCCGAGAGACTCCATCCGATCAAAATCAAACCGAGCGTCGTTAAGCAACGCAACATAATGCCCCCAATTAACCATCGATGAATCAATTGCACCTCGTCAACATCCAACGCCATATGACTTTCCATTGATGAGATGTTGCACTCAGGCGCCTGCTTAATGAACCAGCACCATGGTAAGAGATAGCATAACCTTAGATAAAGTAGCCGCAGCGCAGTGATGACATCTCACACTTATCCTTGATACGACTAACGAGACGAACTCACGCACAGAAACTATGCATTTCCTTTTAATACAACAACTTAGAATCTATAGCGGCGATTAGAGATACCTTGGCTATCCCAAGTTCAGATTACATAGCCCGATCGATAAATACAACCAAGGCTCCCATGACACAGATTGATAAGCACAACACAGGCATCACAGCACTAAACGTGCTAACGTCAGCAGAGCCAAGATATCAAGGGAATACACATGAGCCAGTCAACCATTTTACATCAGGCCGACAAACAGAGATTTGTGATTTTAATCGATGACCAGCAAGCACTGCTTGAATACCAGATTGAGGACGAGCATATTGATTTTAATCGTACTTACGTACCCGACGCGTTGAGAGGGCGAGGACTAGCCGAACGTTTAGTGCGCCATGGGCTAAAATGGGCCAAGGCACAACAGCTCACCATCAGTGCCAGTTGCTGGTATGTACAAAAATTCTTGCGCTAACCTACTGATGATACATTGCCGTCGTGACCACATCCCCCAGCACACTCGTTGATCGCAACGGCGATTAAAATCGCTTAATCTCCGCTGCGCTGCGCTAAGGCCTGCTTGACCATGTCGGGGATCGGCACGCTCTGATTAGCACCATAATCATAATGCACCAAGGTGGTTTGAGCTTCAGCGGTCATTTTCCCCGCCTGCCAGCACTGCTGTGTCACCTCAAAACTACTGTTACCAATACGGCTCACCCATGTTTTTACCTCAACAGGCTGACCGAAGAAGGTAGGCAAGGTATACGCTATGGTGAAGCCCGCCACAATCAAGTTCCACTCTTCAAGATTCAAGCTAGGATTAAACAAGCTAAAAATAGGCTCACGCCCCACCTCAAACCAAATGGGGATCACAGTATTGTTGATATGCCCCAAACCATCGGTTTCATTGAAACGTGGGTTGAGGGTTGCGCTAAAAAATGTCTCAGCCACAAAAATATCCTTATTATGTCATCATAGATAGCGCATACCTTACCAGCCAATGGCCACAATGTGAAAAGCGCATGACATCAAATAGATATAATGCGCTTAATCTCATTCTAGCCCATGTGTATTCCAACTAGGGGCGATGAATTGACCTTATTATTGAAATAAGGGTTTAAACATCGGGGTCAGCAACTTATTACCGTATTCACTTATATGATTAGAATCATAATAAAGCGAATGCCCATCCTTAGTCCCCATACATTGCCCATTGGAGCAAAGATAAGGCAATGGATTAAGCACCTTAGCACCGCAAGCGACCGCCGCTTGGTCCTGCGCTTGCCAAATAGGGGCGTGGCGCCGCATATAGGCTTGCTCGGTAATAAAAATATCTCGCTCTGACTTAGCAAACATTAAATGTCGAGCGCGAACCTTGGGCACATCAACATCCATCTCAGGGAAGGGACGCACTAGGTAAACGGGCCGATATTGGCTTAATTGACACACAGTCTCTGTCTGCTTTATCACAAAATCTTGATAAACATCGTCACGAGTTTGCTCCGTGTTTTCGCCAAAGTAGATCACTGGTGTGTTATGAAAAGCATGCGGTTCGTTATAGCCAAAAACGCTACCCGTTAACCGAGAGATTAAAATAACGGGTATCTCACTTGGCGTCGATAAAGTATCAAGCACGTGTTGATTAAACTGCTCACACTGAGAAGCATGAACGCGGCTCTTAGCACCGATTACGGTGGAGCAACCATTATAGGTCATCTCCACCACGCTACCTTTATCGGCCGCGGCTAACGCCACACTCGATATCACCGCATTAGCATGGCTATCACCCACAACCACAGCTTGTACCTCTCCATTACCATGTATACAGCTTGGATCTGTAACATTTCGTTCAGAACTTAAAAGGCACTCCTCCAATCTCGGGTGACGGTCAAACGACTCTTGGCTAGCTTGCTCTACGACCTGAGGTAATCGCCCCTCAATATCCATATGCCGCGTGGCCACCGCCGATAACTCAACGAATAACAGCATGCCAAATAATACCCATGCCGCCTTTTTAAGGCTAAATTGGCCCAGCCAATTGCTGCAACGCATCTCGATAAACCGATACGATAACTCACCCAATATCAACGTAAGCAAGATGCCGGCAACGATCCAGATAGGATTGCTTTGCTCACCCGCATAGGCAAGAAACACAACGATAGGCCAGTGCCATAAATAGAGTGAATAAGAGATCAATCCCACACGGGCAAGCAGTGGATTTGCCGTTAGAGGAGAAACTTGACGGTTAGCTGCGAGCACCAATATAGCACCAAGCACAGGCACTAAAGCATACCCACCCGGCCAGGGCGTTGCGCCATTAAAACCAAAAATAGCCGTTAATATTAACCCAAACCCGCACAACTCGATGACTTTACTGGCCGTCTGACTCAGCCTCTGATGCCTCATCACCCACCAAACAAGCCCACCCGATACCATCTCCCATGCCCTAAAGGGCAACAGATAGAATGCCGCACTAGGGTTAGTCTCAACGGCATACACAGATAACACGAAGGAAACGAAAGCAATGGCCAGCAGAGAGAATAATACAGCCTGTTTACCACGCCAACGCCAGGCCAACATCAATACCAGCGGCAATAACAGATAAAACTGCCACTCAACCGACAATGACCAGCTGTGTAGCAACCATTTTTCATAGGAAGCCGCATCGAAATAACCAGCTTCACTATAAAACTTATGATTAGAGATAAATAATGCAGCACCAACAATATGGGTACCCAATTTTTGATAATCGAGTGTGGGTAACCAGAACCAACCAAAAACCAATAACACTAAACATAATGCGGCTAACGTAGGGAAGATTCGTTTAGCTCTCGCAAACATAAAACGGCCAAACGAGAAGCTATTACTTTCTAAACCGGTCACAATAATCTGTGTCATTAGGAGTCCCGAAATCACAAAAAAGATATCGACTCCCGCAAATCCACCAGCAAAACCTGGCACACCGAAATGAAATAGAATGACTGCAACAACAGCCCAAGCTCTCAGCCCGTTAATGTCATAACGAAACTTTTTAGGCAATACACCCGACATAGATAAATACTTCCAACAACGCGCCCCATGTGAGGCAAGAAAGCCGGCGATTATATACCTAAACCCTGATAAGCAGCAGCGACAGATGTTTAACACATGACGATAAGCAAAAAAAATCACCAACTTTTTTGAGTTGGTGATTGGTCTCTCGCAATCAAGACACAATAAAGTGTTGATCGCGCCTATTGTGAGCAGTGATTATTTACCGTACATGGCATTAATTTCGGTGGAGTATTTATGATAAATCATCTTACGGCGTAGTTTCATGGTGGGGGTGATAAGCCCTGCTTCCATAGAAAATGCCTCGGGTAACAGAGTAAACTTTTTGATCTGCTCAAACCCTGCCAACTCAACCTGCAAATGCTTTAAGCGTTGTTCAAAATGCTCAATCACATGACTATGACGCAACAGCTCAATAGGCGACTCATAATGCAGCCCTTTGTCTTTGGCCCAAGCTTCGAGCGAGGCAAATGCCGGCACAATTAAGGCGGTCACATAGTTTTTAGCATCGGCAATAATGGCCACCTGTTCGATATAAGGACAACAACCCACCTTGCCTTCGACACGTTGCGGCGCAATATATTTACCATTTGAGGTTTTCATCAACTCTTTAATGCGATCGGTAATAAACAGATTACCTTGCTCGTCGATATAACCTGCATCTCCGGTTTTTAACCAACCATCTTCAAAACTGGCTTCAGTCTCTTGCGGGCGATTGTAATAGCCACGCATCACAGTATCGCCGCGAACTAAGATCTCATCATCTTTACCTAACTTGATCTCCACTTCAGGCAGCACCTTACCGTTAGAGCCCGCCAAGCGATTAGCTAAGGTATTACAGGTAACGGTTGCCGTGGTTTCTGTCATGCCATAGCCACATAAAACAGGAATATCAATAGCATGGAAAAAGCTCGTCACCGTTTTGTCGAGCGCCGCGCCCCCACAAGGCATAAACTTTAAGCGCCCACCCAGTACTTGCTGCAACTTGCTAAACACTAATTTTTGCGCCAGTTTATGCTGTAAACCTAACCACATCGAGCCTTTAGCGCGCCCTTGGCTGACTTCAAACTGACGCTCACCGACTGACATCGCCCACGCAAACAGTTTTTGCCTTGCCGCTGGAGCTTTCGCCACTTTGTCTTGTACTGCGCTATAGACTTTTTCGAGGAAACGCGGCACCACACACAGGGTATGGGGCTTCACATCGGCAATGGCCTCTTTGACCATCATGGGGTTTTGCAGGTAAACGTTGTGACCGCCACGGCACAACACGTAGAAGCTCCAGCCGCGTTCAAATACATGACTCAATGGTAAAAATGCCAGTGACACATCCCCAGGAGTAAAAGGTAAGATGGCGTCATGTTGGCGGATAACCGAGGCGATATTGCGATAATCGAGCATCACCCCTTTAGGGTCACCCGTGGTGCCAGAGGTATAGATAAGGGTTAACAGATCATCAAGAGAGGTCTGGCTCAGTCGCTGCAACAACTCGGCTTCAATCGCGGGATCCACCATAGGATTGAGCAAGCTGTCGAAATGATAGTGTGCTTGGTCAATCAGGGTCACATCTGAATCAAATACCACAATCTGAGTCAGCGTGGCGCAGCGCTTGGTGAGCTCGCAAGCCATCAGGTATTGCGCCGCATCGCCCACAAAAATCAGCTTTGCCTGCGCATCATCTATGATGTAAGCCGCCTGATCTATGGTGCTAGTGGGATATATAGGCACCACAACCGTTTTGGCTTTTAAGGCCCCGACATCGGCGCAGGTCCATTGTGGAGAGTTTTGTGACAAGATAACGACTCTATCTTGTAACGCTAAATCGAAACGGATCAGCGCCTTAGCGATAGCATCACTGATATTATCAAATGCAGACCAGCTGATCTGATGCCAAGGTGCTGCACTACCATAGCCCTCAAGCGCAATGGCATCGCCCCGTTTAAGGCTCTGTTCCTGGATCAGGCGTATTGGATGATATTGCTCGAGCGACATAAGTTTTATAACCTTTTTAGCGTACAGGTGTACCTCTTTTAGCGCATTTTACTTTAACCTTGCCTAAAAAATAAGAGCTTTTGCTCCAACACTGTTAATTGGCGCACAAAACCGCGTGGCATGACGTAGGAATCAGCGACTAAAGTTATTATATTTATCTTTGGTTACAGTAAATTAAAGAGAAAACCTCAACTCATCAGACCACCTATTAATAAAATCCTTTGTGTCGACTTCATGCAGAGTGCTAGTCGCGACAACTTATCCATCTGTTGACATAATATCGTTCTCGCATTAGCCTCTTAACAGTTTATTAACCCATTGATAAAAAACTGAATTAACATTGTCGCAATATGCGCATTCAAGGGATGAATATCATGCCACAAGCCAACATTATGCACACGGCAAGCGATAAGGAACGTCAGACTCAGTTAGCGCTCTGGCTGCTACTGCCGCTGGCTGCCATGCTATTTTCTCTTGCCGGCCACGCCGAGACAGATACCGCACCCACCAACGACACTTGTTATGTCGACGGTCTGCCAGATAGGCTGCGCTGCGGCTTTGTCACAGTGCCTGAAAATTACGCTCACCCCGAAGGTCGGCAGCTCAACATTCATTACGCGGTACTGCCAGCCATAAAACCGAGCTTTACTAAAGAAGCCTTGCTCGCCATTGCCGGCGGCCCAGGGCAATCGGCAATAGAAAACGCGCCGACGTTCGATCACATGTTAAGTAAAGTCCGCCAGCAGCGCGATATTCTGCTGATAGACCAAAGAGGTACAGGTCAGTCCAACCTATTACAATGCGAGGGCGAAGGCTTTGAAGGAGCGTTATCACTCAACGAGGATGATTTAGATATTGCGAGCGAAACTCAAAAGTGCCTCGACGGACTCGATGCCGATGTCAGCCAATATGGCAGCGAAATCGCGTTAAAAGATTTCGAAGCAGTTCGAGCCCACTTAGATTACGACAAACTCCATGTCTATGGCATTTCATACGGTACGCGTATGGCGCAACTGTACATGCGTCATTACCCGCAAGTCTTGGCCACAGTCACATTAGACGGCGTAGTGCCGATGCAGCAAAGTGTACTGCATATTGGTGATGCGATAGACAGAGCCATCGGCTTACTGCTCGATGACTGCAGCAGTAATGCCTTATGCCATGGGCAGTTTGCCGACCTTGAACAAGACTTGCAGCAGGTGAATACGCGCCTCGCCCAAGCCCCAGTGAGTAGCCAAGTTCGCGACCCGTTAACCAACGAGCCGCTCACGCTTGTGATGACCCGCGCTAAGTTTATGGGGGCGCTGCGTATGGCCATGTACACCCCTAATATCAGAGCGCTACTGCCCCACGCGATTCATCAAGCCGCGCAAGATAACTTCCAAGCCATTATGGGCTTATATGCTCTGACGATAGACAGCACAGGCATTGCGACTGGCATGCACTCATCAGTGGTGTGTGGTGAAGATTGGCAGCGCTTTAGCCAAGTCGAGCGCCAGCAAGCCGAGCAAAGCTACTTCACCCGCGAAATGGTCAATGCCTTCGATCTTTACTGCCCGATTTGGAATGTACCCGCGGTTGACGCCGAGTTTTCGGCCCCGATTACCAGCAACATCCCGACCTTGGTGTTATCGGGACAGTTAGATCCCGCGACGCCTCCGAGTTGGGGCGAGATGGCGATGGCGCAACTGAGCAACGCCAAACATTTTATCGCCCCCTATGCCACTCACGGGGTGGCCTATCAATCCTGTGGCAACGATCTCATCGCCCAACTGGTCAGCAACAACAGCCTTGATGGTTTATCTGATGATTGCCTAAGCAAAGATGTTAGGCGTAATTTTTACCTCAACGCGAACACTGTCGAAGCGCTCCCCGCAGCCAAACAAGCCCTTTCATCGACATCCCATACCGAGGCACAAGGAGTGAATCATGATTAAAGTCGCTAATCTATCTAAGCGTATTGGTGATGTACAGGCGCTTAATGACCTGAGTTTTGAGGCGCTCGATGGCCAGATAACCGGACTGCTCGGCCCCAATGGTGCGGGTAAAACCACCTGTTTACGCACAGTATTTGGTTTACTCAAACCCGATAACGGCACCGCCGAAATTGACGGTATCGATGTGGCTAAGTTTCCGGTTGAAGCCAAGCAGCAACTGGGGTTATTTCCCGATCCCTTTGGCTTGTATGAACGCCTAACCCCCAGAGAATACGTGAGCTATTTTGCCGAGCTCAACGGGTTACCGCGTGCACAGGCTAAAGCAGCGGCGGCCAGCGTGCTCAACAAGTTACATATGGATGATATTGCCGACCGTAAATGCAAAGGCTTTTCTCAGGGACAACGAATGAAAACCGCCTTAGCGCAGGCCATAGTGCACGAACCCACCAACATCATTCTCGATGAGCCTACCCGAGGCCTAGATGTGATGAGCACGCGAGTGCTGCGCGATCTGCTGAAAGACCTGAAAGCGGCCGGCCACTGCGTATTGTTTTCTAGCCACGTGATGCAAGAGGTCGCGGCCCTGTGCGACAGGGTGATAGTGATGGCGCAAGGCAAGGTAGTTGCCATTGGCAGTCCAGAACAGCTGTGCCAACAAACAGGCAAAGCGTCATTAGAAGATGCCTTTATCGAACTAATCGGCACCGACGAGGGGATTGCAGCATGATCAATACCATTATTGCCATGGTTCGAAAAGAGCTGATCGACGCCGCCCGCGATAAACGCTCGGTCATGGCCGGCCTCTATTATGCCATCGGCGCACCGCTGATGATGTGCGGCATGTTTATGCTGCTGATAGGCCAAATCACTAGCCCCGAAGCGCTTAATATTACGATCACCCATGGCGAACGCGCCCCCGATCTGGTTAAGTTTCTTGCCAGTAACGATATTAGCCAAGGCGATAAAGCCGAGCGCAAAGAGATAGAGCTGGTAATTAACCAAGATTACGCCAGCAACATGGCCAAAAGCCGCGCGGCCGAATTAACCCTTATTGCCGATAATTCCAACGAAAAATTGCAATCATCTATTCGGCGCATCGAAAAAAGCCTGCAACAATACAGCGCCGAAATGGGGAGTCTACGCCTGATTGCCCGCGGGATTGACCCTAAAGTGGTGCAGCCAATTAAGGTCACGATAGAAGATCAAGCCACCAGCGATTCAAAAGGTGGCATGATCTTAGGCATTGCGATATTTATGATGGTATATGCAGTATTTATTTCGGGCATGAACCTAGCCATCGACACCAGTGCCGGAGAGCGCGAACGCAACTCACTGGCGTTGCTGCTGAGTCATCCGGTGTCGACCCGTGACATAGTGTTAGCCAAAGTCACCGCGGTCACCATTTTTGCCATGCTGGGATTAATATTGACCTTAATCATCTCTAAAATTGCTTACGGCTTTGTGCCTTGGCAAGAGCTGGGCTTTAGCGTCAATATCACCCCTGACTTTATTGGGTTAATGCTAGTTATCGGCTTACCTATCGCGCTTATGGCCGCCTCATTACAATTGTTTGTGTCATTTATGGCAAAGTCATTTAAAGAGGCTCAGTCTTATCTAACGATAGTGCTCATCGTGCCGATGATGCTGTCGATGGCGGCCAGTTACAACATAGCGCCAGACACCTTGCAGTGGCTACCCGTGTCGGGACAGATGCAGGCGCTTATCGCCTTTATTAAAGGCAAAGAGATACCGCAAATGCAGCTGCTACTGTCGAGTGCTACGACCTTAGCCATCACCCTGGCTCTCATGTTTGGCATGGAGCGCTCACTCAAGAGTGAAAAAATCGTCTTTGGCTTATAACACCCAAAGGCGCTGAATGCATAAGCTGTAAAGCGCTGGTCAAAGGTGCTTTACTGTTTAACACCGCGTTTAACCTGAGTATTTGCCATTAAAAAGAGCGCCTAATATGCGCTCTTTTTACCTCTGTGGGAGGGACGACCGATATGGCTTATTTGGCTTTGGGTCTAAATGGCTTAATCACAGTTTCATCACACTCTAAGAAAGGCCCGTCCATCAAATCGATACAATAAGGGATAGCGGGGAATACCGCATCGAGACATTCACGAATCGATTTTGGCTTGCCGGGTAAATTAACTATCAATGAATCACCGCGCAGGCCGGCGGTTTGACGCGATAAAATCGCGGTGGGCACAAATTTTAATGATTCGGCGCGCATCAACTCACCAAAGCCTGGCATCATGCGATCACACACAGCTTCGGTGGCTTCTGGCGTCACATCGCGCTTTGCTGGGCCAGTACCGCCAGTGGTGACGATAAGGCTACAATTTTGCTCATCGGCCATCTTAATTAGGGTCGCTTCAATCACATCCTGCTCGTCGGGGATCACCTCATAAACCGGTTCCCACTCAGAGGTCAGGTATTGGTTTAGCACCTCAATAATGGCCTTACCAGAAATATCTTCATACACGCCCGCACTCGCTCGGTCACTTACGGTCACTATGCCAATTTTTGCTATTGCCATTACACTTTCCTCTTTTAGCGCAGTCTATTGAGAGAATGCTAACCACTCTCGTTTGCCAGCTAAAATAACATATTTTAGGTAGCCCTTGGCATCTATTGCATCAAATTGAGACAGCGGATGTAAGCCTCTGCCCCGCTACACCTGACATAAGCTTGCTCTGCGCATGCTAAAGGGCAACAACACAATTAAGGGTGTGATACGGTTGGAGTAAATGGAACAACTTAGCCAGACAATAGGCCTGTGAAATAAAAAAGAACCACCAGCGTAGGGCAATACCTATGCATCTTACCCGACGGTAATGTATTGCCCGTTATCATAATAAACGAGGCAGTTACGCCCATCAGCCTTGGCTTTATACACGGCTTCTTCGGCTAATACCAATAGGTGAGAAAAGTCGGTCATTTGCGCATTGGCGACCAATAAACCAAAGCTCCCCGTCACAGTAATTCCCATAGGTTTTAACTGCTGTAGACGTTGGCGAACACCTTCTGCTTTCTCACGAGCCTCAGTCATGCCTGATTCCATCAAAATAATAAACTCTTCCCCCCCTATCCGTGCCACCATGTCCTCCTTGCGAAAGCTGTCTTGTAGACACTTAGACACAGCCTGCAAGATTTTGTCGCCAACATGGTGACCATTAAAGTCATTAATTTTTTTGAAATCATCCAAATCTAACATCACCACTGACAGCTCAGTTTGATGGCGAGCCATACTCGATAAATGTTGAGCGGCCCATTCGGCCAAAAAGTGACGATTGTAGAGTCCGGTCAATTGATCGTGCAGCGCCATAAATTGTAATTTACTGCGGTGAGATTTTAATTGCAGATGAGTCGCAACCCGAGCACGTACAATCGCGGGGCGGATGGGTTTAGTAATGTAGTCGACAGCGCCCAATGCAAGGCCTTTTTGCTCGTCGTCATTGGCATCTTTAGCGGTAACGAGAATAACCGGAATGTGCGCCGTCTCGGTATCCATCTTCAACTGCTGACACACCTCATAACCATTCATATCGGGCATGTCTGTCGCTAACAAGATCAGGTCCGGCTGTTGCTTAGCCAAAGCTAAACACTCTTTGCCACTTGCCGCGGCCCACACTTGATGCTGTCCTTTTAAACATTGCCTCATGATGAGCACATTCGTTTTTACATCATCTACCACTAGCACAACAGAAAGCGCTTCCATACTTTCACCTAGCCTTCACCAGTAGACTATTCAAATGGATAGCCTCAATTTAACAGTGTAGCAGATGCACTATCATTCAAAGTTAGAGATAAAAAAGTGCAAATAAAACAACAACCAGCCCCCATATTACCCGATGGCAATCACCTTAAAATCAATTTAAATGGTACCTGAGACAATTTGGAGTGAGAAACCGTGTAAACTAGCGCCCTTGTCCACCGCTGCCAGCAAGGTAGCCGCGTACAATACAAGATGATTATCGTGATGCAACGCAGGCTCGAGCATAATAAGCAGGCGATATCTATATCAATCACAGGAACGCCCCATGCCCAATATCGGCTCGCAGACTGATACCCGCGTTGACGATTTTATCGCCCCTAAGTGCGATGATGTGGTCACGATTTTATATCAAGACGATGATATCTTATTGATCAATAAGCCCAGTGGTTTACTGAGTTTGTCAGGCAAGCACCCTCTTAACCAAGATTCAGTACACTACCGCTTAGTCCATGGTCAAGCAGGAGTCAGCCCGGCATTTCCTGAGGCCAAATTGCCACATAGATTAGACTTTGGCACGTCAGGCATCATGGTTGTGGGGCTGCATGCAGAGTCGACCCGACACCTCAATAAACAGTTTCAAGCGCACACCATTCACAAGCGCTACATGGCACTACTAGAAGGTTGGGTTACAGATGATAATGGCCAGATCACCGCGCCAATAGCAAAAGATAGGGACTACTTTCCACGAGTCAAAATTTGCTCCACCACAGGCAAGGCGGCCATCAGTGAATACATTGTCTTACAGCGCCTTGAGCAGCCCTGTCGCACCTTAGTGCAATTTACCCCAGTTACCGGCCGTACGCACCAACTGCGAATACACAGCTTGACCATGGGCCACCCCATTCTTGGGTGCGATCTGTATAACAGCAACCAAAGTGAACAACTGGCAGAGCGCTTACAATTACACGCCAGTGACCTGTATTTTGAGCATCCAACTCGTGGCGAACCCTGCCATGGTCAATGCCCTTGCCCCTTTTAAACCGCTAAATGTTCCAATACCGCTAGGCCTTAGTCGCAGGCCTAGCTACAAGCTGATATCGCCCAAAATACCATTTGTGCAGCCCCAATAAAGCTTGCCCGTAAAAGAAAAAATTGACAATAAAGTTTGCCCATAGCTATCTGCGGTACCTCAAGAAGTCGTCACATATATTGCTAGATTGACCAATGCTCCTAGGGGAGTCTAACCAAATTTTTGCTATTAGCTGTATCGGGCAATGATGCTGCACCATCAAGCACTTAGAACAATTATGCCTGTTACTTTTCCATAAGGTCTCTTTAAGACTAAGTGGTTGACTAATCCCAAACCTGTGCTCTTTTACTTCCAGCCTCTCAGACAAAAACTCTCCAAACTGTTTCGGAAACCTCTCTGGATAACTAGCTGAAAAGTAATAATGAATTTTGTCATCAGAAATAGGTTTTCGCATCAGGTTCTGATAATAGAACTCCCAGTGGCTATCATCTAGATAACCATCATCCCTTATAAAAGACGCCCAACGATAGAAGTCAAAAATTAAGCACGGCATTATATGATAATCACTTTCCTCCGCAGGTTCACTTAGCAAACCCACAGCTTGCTCAAAAGGCTCCAATGAATCAAGGTGGCCGGACATCACCAAGTCTAGTGAGTGCATAATTTCCTTATATCGTGATGCCTTGAATTGCATCAAGTGCACATCATGAATAGTACACCGTTCTCCATATAGCCACTCAAACTTAAAGTAAGCAAAACCAAGATCTTGAATGGAATTTTGGACACACTTACTGCAAAAGCGAATAGGGATGCTTCCTCGGGTTCCTTTGTCTAAATCATGCTTTGTAAAAACGTGATAGACTGAGTTGATATAGTCCAGTGGATTATCAAAAATACCAGCTCTTTTTACAGCCACATTTGACTTTCTTAGCCAAAACAATAAGTTAAAATCATCAAAATCTAATAAATTAATCCCTACACATTTTGATAAGTGAGGAATAGTGTGCCACTGGCCATTAGTTCCGATAACTGAATGTAGATTTAAACAGCCTGAAACTCTAAGGTTACGTAACACCCAACTGTGAACTGACTCATCTTCTAAATATTTCAGCGCTACCATTTTGAAATCACAAAAGTATTAGTTTTCATAAGAATCATTTACCAAGAGACTAGGCTGCTCTACCCAAAAGTGGCCATCATATCGTCTTCCTTAGCCAAGCTCAGCTTCCATTGAAGCAATGGCCATATATTCCGTAAATAATCCTCATTTTGACCATCGAGGAATACGTATACTCGGTTAAGCCAGAACCTCCATTCCGTCATTTTTACATCTGCAGGTATCCTTGCCGCACGTTGCAGTTGTCTTGAGAACCCCTCAAACTCATCCTGATCGGTAAGAAGTAGATCTCCTGCTAGACGCTCAAAAAAGTGAGTAATGACATATTCTTCTACTCGACTTGGTACTTGATAAACTTCTTCCCAAACATTGACTTTTTCAGCAATATCAGCCGGGGCTGTAGGAAAACTAATTGGAGCTGAAGCTATTGGATCCTGCCAATCTCCACCATGCATTTCAGCTAACCCTCTAAAACTGGGCTCTATACAAGCATACTGATGACATGACTCTTGTGATGGTGGCAAGGGATAAAAAGCCCTTCGGCGTTGGTCTTGAGAACCGAAAAGTACGTTCTTCGCCCCTTTTGCCTTACTGTTACAAATATGGCAAGTAGGAATGAAGTTTCCAGGGTGAACTGTGTAAATCGGGTATTTATCTTTGCAAAGCACATGGTCGTAATCGGCTCGCCATTGCTCATCATCATCTAAGTTTGTTCTATCTTGCGACAGTAGTGAGGTACCACATAAAAAGCACAATTGGGAATTATTGTTTTCACGCCTAACCTCCTGAAAGTGTTGCTCTATCGAACTATCAGCCTGTTGCCTTGCTCCAGATAAATCTTTAGTCCGAGTGAATAAATGAGATGTCAGAGACTTAAACACTTCAAACAAGTCATCCTCTAGCTCTGGCAGTGGAGCTCCTAAATCATCAAAATACACCGCAATATCTTGGCAATTTTGAACAAGTTCAAATAATTCACGCCTAGGCTCTTGTTCTAAAGGCTCTAAAGCACGCCATAGCGCTTCAAACTTTTCTTTCGTAGGCATGTTGCTCCAACATACACTTCTTTTTTGTTGACCGTCATATTGGTACTGAGAAAACAGATCTTGATTGAAGCTGTTCGCCTGAACAGCTGCCTCTAAGAAATGCAAAAGCTCACTATTTAGTACCTCAAAAACACGGCACTGAGGGGTATTGGGATTCAATGGAAACAACATTAACTTTGCAACTTCCTTAGCAAGTAGGCTTTTTCCATCGAGTCACCGAGGTTTCCCTCAATCCACTCACGCGCAGCAGCTAGTGACTCAGGACGCTCATCCTTGGGTAGATATTCTTTTACAGCTTCGACAACCGTCTGCGAGATAAGGGAACGTAAGCCAAAGTGTTGCTTTATAAGCACTTCAAAGGAAGAGCCATAAGTCTGAGCTCCAACTGGTTCCATTAAAATCTTGCCATGCTCATCACGCTCGAAAAACAAGACATCTTCTTTTTTCAAAGAGGAAATCATGAATGGCGAATGAGTAGAAACAAACACCTGCGAGTTTAGCTCCTGAGAGTCTATAGCCTCACTAAGATAGCGATGAAAATACGTTCTCCATGAAGGATTCAGATGAGTTTCTGGTTCATCAAATAAAAAGATCGCTTGCTCATCTCTAAAGACCACAGAAGTAGCAATGATTTGTATTAACTGGCTTTCTCCATCAGATAAATCGTCAAAATTAACCATCCGGTTATCGGATCCAGATAAATACAGCTTAATTACCGACAATGGTAATTTTGTTTTTAAAGGTTTTTTTAACGTTTCAAAGAAGTTATCACTTAACAATCTCTGTCGGGATACTCGTTGCCAATTTTTAATACCCAAAAGCTGTAACTTAAGCAAACGGAAAAACAGTACTCGAGGATCTCCATAATTATCTTCTTTAAGCTGACTAACCAAAGAAACATCTGTTAGATCTAACTCAATTTCGCCAGATAAGTAATCAAGTTCATAAGTATCATACTCCTCGGGAGTACTAGGCTTTCCAATTCCTTTAAATTTATTCTTTCCTGCGACTCGAAGAAGCATTTTAATATCTTTAATAACATCTTCCTCGATGATTCCAACACTAAAATCATACTGCAAAACTAATTTATTAGGCTTATAAAAAGACAGTTCTTCCAATATGTTATCTATATTTTTTGTGGAAAAAACAGATAAACAAGCCAGCATGATACCAACGCAATCATAATCGAGGAACACCATGTTACTGATGGGAGTATCCGACTCTAAGATTTCATGTTCAGGGAAGAAATAATCAGAAAAATTACTAACAGGCTCTCTTAAACTGAAAATATGTGGGTACCTCAATAAGTATGACCGATTTATTTCAGCTCTGAGGCCAACTCCCTCGACATTTTCAAGAGCTTTCCTACGGCGATTTCTCACCCGCATAATCTCATAAAATTGCACAGCATTTTTCATAAAACTACGCTGTAAATTCTCATTCAACCCTGATGCGTACCCAACCACATATGGCAATCGAATGTTGTCTATATCTAAAGAGTTATCTTCACCATCTTTCAATATATAACACTGTGGTTTTTTACTATCGATGTCCAAAACAATTCGATAGGTAAGCGTTTCTGTTGTTGCAAAAGACCATGAAGAGAAGTTTGTTTGGGAGAAATTAGAACCAACATCCACTTTGATTTGATAAATCAGTTCAAATCCAAACCCCAATGGGGTTCTTACCCTAAAATCTGTACGTTGGGCTCTTTCTAAGAAGGCAAAAACTTCAGCAATAACTTCAAGTAGTTGTGATTTCCCAGAACCATTAAGGCCGATCAGAGCAAGTATGTTGCTTTGTGTTTGGCTGAAATTAAAACTCTGATTAGCTAGTCCTTTATACTCACCATCCAAAGTTAAAGATATTAACTTCATTTTTGCAATTTCCTTCTATTTAGGATTGATACCACGACTATTCATCCGTCGAGGTATACCCTTGTTTTGGTGAGTTAGGCTTGTGAGGAAAAGCCATTTTTAGTCGTCCGTCAGAGACCATAGGCTTCAAATAGTTTTGCCGTAAGCTTTGAGGTTTACGATCTAATAGCATTTCCAATACAGAGACGGATATATAATGTTCTCGACATAACTCAGTAATCAGAAACTTCATTGTCTCTGTATCTAATCGGTGCTGCTCTCTAGCTGGAGCACCTAAAGCGTTAAGTTGTTGTCGGAAAACCTCACTTAATGCTTCCAGACTATCAATAAATGGTTTATCAATTAAAGCACTGATAAACCTACCTTTGCTGTCTCTAACATCACTAGTATCATCAGTGTTATTGTCGTTATGCGTTAAGTTATTAACTTTATGCGTTAAGCTGTCGACGTTATGCGTTAAGTTACTTGTTGGGGTTAACGCATTAGAAAAAACATCTTCAGGTGATGGCGGCTCCATTCCAGGTAAACTATACGATTTATCTCTTTTTTCTCCGCTTGCTACTAGAAAACCTTTATCAACAAGGCGAGGTAACGTTAAAGTGACATCTCGTGAATGTTTACTGGTTAACTGGCAAGCACGCTCATGGTTAACCCAGCCTTCAATTGCTGCCGTTACAACGATCATTTGCTCAAGCTCATTCAATGAATAGAAGCTATTACCAAACATCACTGCTAGCAGTTGAGTTACTTCTTCAGGGATAAGACTAGCCGTAGATAGCTCTAATAATGTTTGCTCTGATG
Source organism: Shewanella algidipiscicola (assembly GCF_900380485.1). Lineage (NCBI taxonomy): Bacteria > Pseudomonadati > Pseudomonadota > Gammaproteobacteria > Alteromonadales > Shewanellaceae > Shewanella > Shewanella algidipiscicola. The sequence continues at coordinate 69,449 of NZ_OXJV01000002.1, forward strand.
GCTCATATTTTTCATACAGTTTCGGAGTTCGCCATTTAGCCCACTCCCAGCCGCTATATATCTTAGGGATACCAGAACCCGCTCGTTCTCCCGCACCAATCATCAGAAACATCTGATGCATTCGGCGGTTACGACAATCACTTTCTCCGCCTTTGACTGCTATTTCAGGGGGAACGCGCATCAGCCCAGGGTTACGGAAACCAAACAAGTCAGGGCGTTTAACGATCAGGATAGAGCTACGTCCGGTGTAATCAGCATGAACGAGGGTATTCACTAAGGCTTCACGAATGGCTTCATGAGCTTTTGAATCATCTAAGCGAATACCATCTTGAAGCTCAAATGGCACCTTTAAGTCAGTAACTAATTTCCGGTACGTACGGCGGTAAAAATCAAAGACATTTCCAGACCAAGATCCATCGGGGTACACGCGATCAATCCAACGCTCAACACTGGCTTCATCTCGTTCTCGGTAATCAACAAAGTAATTGGGAACTGCATCCTGAATCGCCTCCCAAGTACCAAACATTAAAACGCCTGCTAACGTAATGCCTTCAACACCAGCCTGACGGTCTTTACGCCATCCACCCAGCTTTTTAAACAATTCAAACAGGTCTAATTCCAACCACGGATGTTGAGGCTTTGCTACAGCAAATAGGTTCTTGTATGCCTTCAAGCTATCCATATCGATATCAGTAAAGTCAAAGCCGGTGAGAATCTTGTCGTCCCGGCTATCCTCAACCTGTTCAGCCATCATCCGTTTGACCTGTTCCTCACTACAACGGTGATCACCCTCATGTAGACGAGTATACGTTTCCTTCATCGGCTGATTTTTCAGATAAACAGGCTTTTGATCTCGACGTGCGGCCGGTATTTCTATCACTAATAAAGATTTACCATCAATGCTAACAACTTGAACGTTGTCATCAGTCAATAAATTGATATTTACCTTGCCGTTGTTACCTGCAATATCAAACAGTTGCTTGCGAACCACTTCGATTGCTTCAATACCAGCTAACGTCAGTTGCCCCTTTTTCTCTCGAACACCAAGAACCACATAGCCGCCTCGGGTGTTCGCCATGGCACTGTAAGTTGGCCAAAAATCATCAGGTAATTTACCTTTGCCATCTTGCCCTTGAGCTAGCTTGAATTCCAACTCTGCAGACTCTGACAAGGTTTGAAGATCGACTAAATCCTGTATTTGAAACATATCGCTATCGCTTATCACCTGATGTTTTTACGAACCTACTGCACGAATTCCAGTTCAGAAAATATATTTCGCTGGGAGCCCCAAATATTCACTTTTTGGTCTTAGGCTTCGGCTTCACCGCTCCACGCTCTGCCTTTATCTTTTTCAACAACGCTTCAGCAGAATTGTCCCCCGAGATCAGTTCAGGGTTATCTTTACGCCATTGCTCTGTTAGTTCACCACGGAACGCTTTGGCAAGGATAGACTGAGTGAGATTATTTACTTGCGCTAGTGCTTGGTTGACTTGTGATTCGGTGGCATCAGCACTAGCAAAAAGCGTCTCGACACGGTGAGCAATTTCTTTTTGTTCTGAATATGTAGGAAAAGGGACAGGTAAACTTCGAAACTTAGCTGCTTTAATACCCTTCGCCGCAGAACCTGTAGCATTTAGCTCCACTAACTTTTGGAAAGCACTTGTTAACATATAGTAATAATGAAATTTAGTACTCAAATTACCATACGGCTGAAGTGTCAAAGTTCTTTGAGCCAACGCAATATCTTCTCCTATTGTGTTGATTGCGGTACATCCCATAGTATGTCCTTCCGTTACAAAGAAGATATCTCCAAGCTTTGAAAAACCTCTCGTCATCCAATTCTTGAAGTCATTTTCACTCAAGTACTCTACAGGATCGTCAGATATGAATCCCATTTTGATATTCTTGGCTGTATACAGCCGTTTTCCACTATCGGATTTTTTAGGTGTTTTACCTCGATAGTCTATAAATTTATATAACTTAGAAAAAGTTGATACTTTCCATTCCTTTGGAAAACTGTCTACAACTATTTCATGGTTCGATGTCACTTCAGCTTTCTTTGGTTTATCCGTATTAAAAGATTCTTCGGTAGATAAATCTGAGCCAAAGTATTCTAAAGCACTCTCTCTCCAGGTCTCAGTCAACTTACCACTCATTGCCGCAGCCAAGACCGATTGACGGAATTGCTTGAGCGTTTCAAGCGTATTCTCTAAACGAGCTTTGGTCGCCTCAACTTGCGCTAGCAGGGTGCCCAACTTTTCGGCAATGACTTTTTGTTCAGCTATTGGAATCATCGGAGCATCAAAGCTTTCAACAAAGGCTCTTGGTACACGTCGTAGGCCAACTGCCCCAGTCATGTTTGCCGCACCATCATTCGCAAATTTTTGTGTTTTGATTAGCGCAAATAAAATCTCAGGCAAGACGTAAGGAGTATGAGGTCTTAAGACATAAAACTCCGAGCTTCCTGCACCTATACCATTGGGCAATCCATCAACAATAGCTGCTTTACCATTTTCAAAACAAGGTGTTACCTTGGCAAAGAGAACATCTCCATTTTGAAAGTTAGTGTAAGACTTCTTGATTTCTTTCCAGTATTTCTCTTCATAACGCAATGAATCAGAAAATGAAATCGGAGCTAAGGCCATTGGCACAAAGCCAGATATTGTATCTGGTTCTGCATCTATTTTTTTGGGGTTAACTTGGGCTACATCAGAGATTGAGCAAGCTACCCAGTCAGATGGAAAATTAACTTCTGACATGACTATACTTCCTCGCCAAGTTCTGCAAGCAAGTTGTCAATTTCAGCCAAAGCATCATTCAATTGTTGCTTGGCTTCTTTTGCCAACACACTAGGCTCAGGAAGGCTTGAGGCATCTAAACTGTTTTTGTCCTTTAACCAGCTAATATCAAGAGAATCGCCTTTGCTTTGACGAATCCAGTCGCGGCTAAAACAACGCCAACGGCTATGTGCTAAATCATTATCAACGTTCTGGTTTTCTTCGCTAGCGGACTTATCGACTTCAATTTCAAACGCATCGAATGACCATTCCCCCTCTTGGCGCGGACTTTGACCATTGGCATCCTCACCATAGACCTTTTCAAAGGGTACAAGGTGACTGTCATTAAATGGATTGCGCTTACCAAAGCTAGGCATATTGGTACGAAGATCATATACCCAGACATTTTCAGTGCAGTTTTCCTCTTGCAACTTGTCCTTTGCACTACCTTTGGTGAAAAAGAGCACATTGGTTTTAACACCCTGAGCGTAAAAAATACCGGTTGGTAAACGCAGGATGGTATGAAGGTTACATTTATTCATTAAGTCACGACGAACATCCGTACCTACACCTGATTCAAATAACACATTGTCAGGCAGCACAACTGCAGCGCGTCCACCTGGCTTCAAGTTGCGGTAGATATGCTGCAAAAATGCTAGTTGTTTATTACTAGTTGGATAGGTGAGATCGTCTCGAGTGATAGAGGCTTCACCACCTTTACTGGTGCCAAATGGCGGGTTGGCAAGAATAATATCTGCTCTTTCAAGGCTAGCACCAGCTTGCCCTAACGCATTGCCTAAATGCACCACACCTTCATCATCACCTTCCATACCATGCAGTAAGCAGTTCATTAATGCTAAACGGCGCGTTGAAGGAACCAGTTCAACACCAACAAAGGCTTTATCTTTTTGGAAACGTAACTCTTGATTAGTCAGATCAAAATAATCATCGGTTTGTTCACGAATGTAGCGATCGGCTGCGATTAAAAACCCCGCTGTTCCTGCCGCAGGATCCTGAATCTTTTCACCTTTGTGTGGTTTGATGCAACGCACCATCGAATCAATTAAATCACGGGGAGTAAAGTATTGCCCTGCACCTGATTTGGTTTCATTGGCGTTCTTTTGTAATAAACCTTCATACAGGTTACCTAAACCGTCTTTTTGCGCACTGAACCAGTCAATTTGATCCAGAGACTTAATCAACTGCTCTAAATGGCGAGGTTCACGCAGGCGAGTCTGAGCATCTGCATATATAGCACGAATAAGTGGGTCATTATGGATTTCCACTTCTTTAGTCGAACCTGGATTTTCAGGATCAGCTTCAACTCTCTTACCCGTAGATAATGCAAGTAAGATAGCTCGATAATCATTCAGTAAATTGATGCCAGATTTGGTATTCAAATCCGTCCACTGACAACCTTCTGGTAAGGTGTATTTATCTAATACCTTAGCTTCTGTGTTCTCATGAACCATCTTAATAAATAGCAATAGAACCAATTCTGTTACATAGTCAGAATAGTTAATACCGTCATCACGCAATACGTCACATAGGTTCCAGAGTTTTTGAACGATATTATCGTTAGTCATTCTATTTCCTGATTTAGGTTTGCATGGCAAGATACCATGACAATTCGTTGTTAGTTTGCTGCTTGTGCTGGCCACATAGCATCATTTAGCTCAGATAATACGTCATCCAGCTTGTTGACTAAAACCTTATCGAGCTGTTTAGCGCCGCCTTTTTCAGCAAACCGTTCATTGACATACTCACGATCAACAATCACTTCATGTACCAGTTGCTTAGCCAGACGCTCAAGCCACTTCCTCTGATTTGGTGTCCATTTGTGACTGCTATAAATGCGGTCCATAGCCTGCATCACGCGCTGCTCAAATGGCACTAATGGCTCACCTAATGCAGCTCGACGAATGTGCCCAAGAATACTCGCTGCAATATCTTGATTCGTTTCCTCTCGAATCGCAGCTCGTAGTTTCGCTTCTGAATAACCTTCACCATCAAGCAACAACTTCACTTCTTGAAGCTGTTCTCGGGTTAAATCTCTTGGCTTATTGACAATGACAGCTAATGCCGCGGATTGGTTAAGCTGTCGTTTAATAAACTGCTCGAAATCTTCTAAGTAATCCCCGGGACGTTTATTAGCACCATAATCCTGCCGACGATCTCGTATTTCATCTTCATGATTAGAGATCACTGGCTTTCTTTCACTACCAATTAACGTCACTACTTCTTCCAACTGGCTGAGTAATCCTGAATGCTGCTGAACAAACTGAGATGCCTGCTGAGGACCGAGCTGATGCAAATGTTTATGCAACAACTTAGGCTCCACTCCCCAAAGTGTCTGTAGCTCATTCAGTTTCTCTCGAAGCTCTGGTTTAGCATCAGCCTTTTTCTCAGCTTTACGCAGTACACGCATCACTTTCTGAGTTAATTGGCTCAACACCGCATCCGCTTGCGACTCACCTTGTTGGTCTCCTGGGCTACTTAGCGCCTGCTCTAACTTCTCAGGGTCAACCAATTCATCAACAAGCTGCTCAATAGTGATGTTGGGGTCTTTTACCAAAGGCTTCATGGTATTGACCTCACTCAAAGCAGCATAGATATCAACGGGGTCATAAATGCGGAAAACCGTCTTACCGATGTCATCACATCGGCGTGTTGCACGGCCAATCATTTGCTCGTAAAGAATGCGGGATTTCACCCGACGTAAGAACACAAGGTTACAGATTCTAGGTACATCGATACCTGTTGTTAGCAAATCCACTGTGATTGCAATGTTCGGGTAAGTTTCGTTTTTATATTTGCGAATCAACTGATCTACTTTGTCACTTTTCCCCGTAATTTTCTCTACAGCTGCCTGGTTATATTCATCTTCATACAAGTCTTTAAATGCCTCATCTAAAAGACGCTTAACCATATCGGCATGCAGATCTGTGGCACAAAAAATGAGCGTTTTCTCTTCACCAAATGGGTCAAGTTCTTGGACAAGCTGCTCACAGATAACCCGGTTAAAATTCTCATTAATAACTCTGCGGTTAAAGGCATCCACCTCAAACTGCAGTTCATCTTCTAGTTCAGCTGATTCCACTTCACCTGTTTGAGTATTGATTGCGGAGACTTTATCACCCTTGTCGAAATGAATGCCTTTTTGACTCAATAAGGTTTCATATCGCACAGGAGGTTCATGATCAATAAGCCAATCGGCTGCAACAGCCTCTCTGTATGAATAGGTATAAACCGGCTTACCAAAGATTTCACTGGTATGTTTGGCAGGAGTCGCCGTTAAACCAACTTTAACCGCATCGAAATAATCGAGTACACGACGATAGCTAGAAAGATACTGACCAGCATCACGAGTTGCTAGTTCACCTTCTGTCATTTCTTGATCCAAGGTATAACCACGGTGAGCTTCATCCACAATAATACAGTCAAACTCATCAATGGCTGGCGGGGTATCCGACATAAAAATGCGCTTAACCATTGCCTGAACTGTTGCTACTTGAACTCGGGTTTCTGCTTCAGCAGCCGTATCGCCCAACTCGGCAATGTTATAGATTTTTGATAGCGTCTGGTTTTGCTCCAACGGCATCTCTTTAAAGGTGTCAGTCGCCTGATCACCTAACGCAGTGCGGTCAACCAAAAACAAGATTCGTTTAAAGCGTTCAGATTTTAAAAATCGGTACATTAAGCCGACAATAGTGCGTGTCTTACCGGTACCAGTCGCCATTGCAAGCAATGCTGTTCGAATATCTTTTGCTAGAGTGCTTTCTACTGCATGAATGGCTTTTTCCTGATAATCCCGCAGTTTGAGATAGCTAAATCCCTCTTGCTGTAGTTTACGTTCGGCAATTTCTTTATTTCGCTTAAGTAAATCAATAAGACCATCTGGTGTATGGAACTCTTGTAAGGCTCTTTTGGTATTGCTTGGTTTGCGAACATCCCTAAACCACTTGCCAGATTGTTCTGCTAACTGAGGGATATACGGACGCCCATTGCAGGAATAGACAAATGGCACCTTGTAGTGACCTTCATCCTCATCAGGCCATGCAATAGTAAGCCCTTCGAGTTCCCAAGCACCAACCATTGAAGAATCAACCTGAAATCCTCGGCTATATCGTTCTGCCTGAGTAATTTTTCCTGCTACATTGGTGTTTTCTTTCTTAGCTTCAACCACAGCAATCGGTGTCAACCCAAGGAATAAAACATAATCAGCCCGACCATTCTCGCCATTATGTTTAGTGGGCCATTCTGCAATTGCTTTATTTATACCTTTTTCAGGTCGAGTGCCATTTTTGTAAGTTAGCTCCTGACTGTCCGCAATCCATTCAGCTTCTATCAACTGTTGATCAATAAGGATTCGAGTTAGTTCTTCACTCAACACTATCTGCTGACTGGCTTTACGTGTTTTGGTACTGACTTGTTGCTTCTGAGTTGCGGTGTCTTTTTCATCTTGCTGCTCAAGTTGCTGCTGCAAAGCCTGAAGCTTCGCTTCGTATTCTTTCTTTTGTTTAATTAGCGCGTTTTCATGCTCAGCGGCTAAGTCAGCAAGCTGCTTAGATTCTTCATCCATCGCAAGCGCTAAAGCTTCATACTCCGCTTTTTCTTGGGCGATAAGATCATGCAATTGTTTACTGGAATCGAGTTCAACATTAGCTTGTGTAAGATCGGACTTAAGCTTCTCTATTTCTGATTGTAATTGGCGTAATTGATTACTTGGGTCCTGAGGTGGAACAAACGGCCCTGGTTTGAATTGAGTGCCTTGTTTACCAAAAGATTGGTGAAACCATATGGACAGCGCTCGAGCTAATTTCAGTCCATCTAAGGCTTCTTTATGCTGTGTCTTGAACTGATGGGTTGCTTTGTTGCCCTCAATACGAAGAGTATGGAATAGCTCTTTAACGACGGGTTCAAATTTCAGTTCACGGTTGAGACGATAGATGAGGTCGGCTTGGGTAGTTTTATCATCGAACTCAACTCCAACCAAAACAGCAATATGCTGAGCAATCGCTTCTCCAAGTTGACGAAGCTTAATCAACGTTGTGTTGGGGTCACTAGAGAAAGCTCGCTCAGCGCCAATAGCAAGTTCAAGAAAAAGTGGATCATGTTCTGCCAGGAAAGAAAAGTTGCTCGTACCTTTTACATCCATTGTTCAATTCATCCTTCAGCTAACTAGATGTCTAATATTAACACGATAATATATATGTAAAAGGTATCGTATCTACATTGTTAGGATACTGAATCTAATGTTTTTTTTGATTATATTGATAATATGCGGCAAGTGTTAAAGGTAATTTTTCTTTTTTCGCTATCAACCAACCATGGCCTCCAAGCATTCGATCTAATTCTGTTCGGCAAATGGGATGCTCTGCTGATTCTAAAATTGATTTAATGTATTTAGATAATTCTCTATCCTTTTCATCCCAATTCACTCGATTTACATATTGTGTTTCATGAGGTAAAGGTAAGTGTCGTTCAAGCCATTCTGGGTGATGAAAATACAACCAAAAGAAAGCTGCCTCACATTCTTTTTTTACATCTTGACGCCAAGCATTTGGATTATCATGACAGAACCTCAATATTTGTCGTTTATAACGCCGTCTAAAAGAATCAACCTTACATTTTTTACGCCAATCAACTAAACCTTCCGTTGTTGATATAATAAGTTCAACACTACCAGAGGAAATACAATATTTTTTAGCAATAACAGAACGATGGAATCCTTTGTACGCCATTGCAACTACGCTTTTTTTTAAATCCTCTGTAATTGTTTTCGGTTTTAGGTTCACTGGTATATCGTTTTTCAACGCAACGGCTTTTACGTAACAGCGGCTTTTACCCAATTCTCGACCAACTTGGGCCATAGATAATCCACGTAGGAGCAAATCACAACAATTAGCTTCTAGCTTAGAGGCATCATTATTTCTCAACTTGCCAATATCTTTACGCCGCAGATGACTTTTAGATTGTTGGATATGAGTCAGAAAAAAATCAAGTAACAAATGTTTAAATGGATGAACTTGTTTTGAACCTTCAAGCAACGAGTACACATATCTAAAATCTTGACTTGAGGTTATACGTAATGGATTACTGGGCAAAAGAATTTTATCTGATAACTCATATAACTCTTTCATCAACTCAATACGCTTAATTCTACCGGTCTTCGTTGCGAACCCTTTGTCAATTAAAAGAGATTTATATCGTTCAAAGTCAAAAGGATTCATAGGATTCTTTTGAATAAACCTACGTTTGCTTTCTGCAAATTGAGCAAACTTTACTGTTATATTTTCACACGGTTCCTCATATTGCTTTGGGATAGGCAAAAAACTAGCGCTAACGTGCTCTCGGTCATTAAGAGCATGATGCACTAACCACACTTTATGCGTAGAACAAACTTCCACACCAGGGATTTGATGTGCACAATGCCAGTAAGCTATTCCTGCTTTTTGTATATCATCTACAGCACACAACGGACAATATTTTACTGCTAGTGACTCACACTCTCTGAATGTAGACAGCTGACAAGCTCGGATTAATTCATTGGTTGAAATAGAGCAATCACAAATTATTTGTTTATATCGAGGCAGGTAATGTGAAAACAGAGGTCTTAAAGTTTGGTTGCAGAGCAGATCTAAAGCTGACTCACTGGTAAATCGACTAATCGCGGTTAAATCAGCCGTAAGATAAGGATGAATTACAGCTCGCCTGTTGCCAACTAAGGCAGTTAAACATTGTTCTTTTAGTTCACCACTCAAGGACAAATAACGAACAATACGACTAAAAAGGGTTTCATCAGGCAAAGTCCTCGGCAACTCCATAATGAACCCTTTTGTTAATTAATTCCTTTAACTATAGGACAGCTCTGATAAAGGGTCATCCAACAAAACATTTCTCCTTCTCAAGTATTGAATCGGGTCACCTGTTTCTGAAGCTTGTTGAAATAGGTCAGGGTCATTGATTCTGCTGGATAAATCTACTGCACCTAACAACTCTATAACCTGAGAGGCAAACTCTGGATGTTGAGGCTTAGTTATATCACCGGTTTTATCAACAGATACGGTAGCAGTTCCGGCTCTACGCTGTTTACCTTTCGGTAAGGCGATTGATGCTCTTAGCTGGCTAACGTCCTCTGTTTGTCTCGATAATCCACAAGCAACAGCATTACCAGCACTTAATGTGGCAACAGTAATTCGCTCATCCTTTGATCCAATAACTAAGCGCTGTGCTTCCCTGTAGGTGCGACATGCCATATCGATATTGCCAACAGAAAGCCGGTGTAAAGCGTCATTTAGTTCATCATCAAGTTCGGTATAGACACTGGTCCACTGATAATTCCAGAGCTGTTCAACAAATGCATTCCATGAAGCACTATCTCTTGCTAATACAGACATCGTATGGTGATAACCACTTTCAGCACGCCTAGCTGCTTTAAGCTCTTTGATTAAGGACTGGTCGAAAGGAGGATTGGCCACAAAGAAGAGGGGGACACCTAACTTATTAACTAATCTGTGTAAAAATCTCAATAAATTATTTTCACCGCCTGTTCTTTTGAATTGAAGATTCTGCATTTCATCAATAACGAGCATGCCAAGAAAGCTTGATTTAATACACTGCTCCAACTGTCTAACTAGAGCCCCTATTGTTCCTGCTGGCTTCGTTTTCTCTCTATCATGAGCCAGGTCTAATGTAGCTAGTATCTCTTCACACAAGTCCCTAACACTGGAATTACTCGGGCAATCGACTTTGATCCAAACCACTTGCTTCCGGAATTCCAGCTTCTGCCCTTGATAATAATCATGTTCAATAACATTTGCGAAATAACCCAAAACCTGCTCAACCATAGAAGTCTTACCGACACCACTGTCACCGATTAAGGTTAGTCCATCTCCCTTCGGTTGAAAGTACCCTGTTCTCGGCTCAATATTGGGCCGTTCATCAACAGGGTAATGTAAAAACTGAGCCATCGTAGGAGTTAATGGATTCTTTGTCGAATATCCTTTTTTTATGGTTCTTTCTACTGCGCGAAAGCACGCTTCATAGTCCGTAAGTGGCTGTCTTATCTCATCTATACGATTCAAGTATTCTTCGCGAAACAAAGGATCATCATGATGAGCTATATCTTCAGCATAATCAGGGTAATTGCTAAACTTTTCCATAACCTCTTCCCAGGGCTTTTTAGCAGGAAGAGCTTCAATAAGTGGATTACCTTGGTGCTCAGGCAATATTGCACCTTGATATTCTGCAGATTCAATTCTCATGACTCACCTCTATTAGTTCTTCTTTTTCTACCTCTTGGCAATGGAATAACTTTACTGACTGAAGACAAAATGTCAGGATCATCCTTAGTAACTGAAGGCTCTGCAATCATATTTGTTGTTGCTTCTAGTTCTTCCTTTCGACGCTGACGGGTGTTGCTCGTTTTATCTTTAAAAGAGACATTTTCAGCATTTTTACTTCTACGTTTCGCTTGTCGAGCTGTCTCCTGGCGATGCTTATGATCGTCAATTGAGGTCGTTGATATAGGGGTTAACTCTTTCTTAGTATCGAGCCAATCTCGAATGAAGTCCGATTCATACATAGACTTATCACCCAACATACGACTTCGAGGTAACAAGTTACACTTAATGAATTCTCTGTTTTTATCTAAACGAACATAAATATAATTTGTTGTATTTTCATCAATTCGAGCTTCAAGTCTCCAGCGTCCTGACGACCTAGCGACAGATGCTAGATTACGTTCTTCAACTTCTGAACAAGAATAGTACATACCATTAAAATATATTCCGCTTCGAGTCATACTGACTTCAGCTGAAGGCAGCAATCTAGCTATAACTTCATCACTATTAGCAGATTGAAGTTGATGCTTATGTTTTGCTAGATGTATTTTCCAGTAGTTCAAAGGGGTCGGAGATAGGTTATTCTCTATAAGTAAAGGGCTAGAATAGGCTAAACCATCAAGAATTGAGCGATTGTGCTCTAGTACTGCTTTTATTATTTCTGCTGTAACTTCTTTTAGTGTGTAGATTGCGTCTTTTCTTGGATCTCGACTCCCTCGAACAACGTTCCCGCCTCTCGTTGTACCTAGTAATTCGTGAACTACCTCATTGTTAAGAGTATCAAATCGTTTTTCTACAACACCTTTACAATCAGGTCGATACGGTGGCGTAAAAGATAGTTGTGTCATTGGTGTCAGAACTTTCTGTGGCTGTATGCCAATCATTTCTCCATTGTCGCAAACCAATTCTTTAGGTATATGAGCACAAGGCCACTCTGAATCAGCTATCTCCAAACCAAAGCTCTTACAGTAATCAGATTTAGAAAGGAAACTATTAGTTAATGCCTGACGGGCTGCACGCCATGAAGCATGGTATAGAGACACATGCATACCAACTATCATTCGACTCGCTCTGTCAGCCACTATGTAAATCGTCGGCCGCCCTAAAACATACTGAGATCCAAGTTCAGATACAATATGTACGTCAGCAACAGTTGCATCAATTTCAAAATGAACTCCAGGTAAGTAGCTTTGATCGGTAATACTACCGAGTACACTCCTTTTATTTCTGAGATATTCGTTTTCCGATGTTCGTTGCTTGATTATCTGTTCTTTACTGAATAGCTTTGTGGACCAGTAACTAAACTGCTTTTTAGTTGGTATCAACGGATACCTGCCACATGCCTCAGCCAAGCTTATCTCTTTTGAATAACTATCTTTGAGCAAATTTTTATAAGTTTTTGCTAGCGTCAACCCTGACTCTTTGAGGTAATACTTCCGTAACGCTTTTTTGAATTTTTTCTTATCATCATCACTAACAATAAACTTAGCCGCTCTATCAAAAGCGGTGGTTCTTGGTTGTTTGGGCGCCCCCAAAGGTTTTGTTGTTGGGGTTCGGTCTCTCCCAGCACCTCCACTTTTAGAAAAGGCAGGTAACAGGGCCATTTTGTCCTGACCATTTCGCCAATATAGGGTAAGCAATCTAGCTAAAGATTTACGGTCGACACCAATTTCTTTTGCATATTCAGCAAGCTGAGGGGAGCGTTTTTTGGTTGAATAATCAAAGACAAAGGATCTGTCGAATACAATACCTTTGATGAAACCATAGTTTTTATCTCGACGACCAATGTGATCATCTGAAATATTTTCCTCATCAACAAGAAGATAACTCGGCAATTCATAATGTGCTTTTTGGGCTTTACGGCTAGAAAAAAGCTCAATAAAACTTTCTAGTGAAACCGCTATAGGCCTTACTGTTGCGGAAGTATCGTCTAGCGAGAATAAAATAACAGATTCAACATCCTGAAAGATATCCAACAAACGATAAAGGCCGTCTTTAAGCAACTCCGAATCATGTACGATCCAAACGCTGTTTCTAGGAAGCTCCATATCGCGTACCTCCTTGATGATCAGCAACATACATCACATCAATAAGCCCTGATTCAGAAATATTTTTTGATAGATCTACCTCGATTAAGTGGTCGGCTATGAGGAAACGAACTAGCAACAAAGCATCATCATGGGAGGTAATATTCATTGAAATTAACTGATTACAAAGGTCTTCAATGAAAAATTGCCCAACATTTATTATTGAGAGAGCACAATCTAATTGCTCAAAAGAAAAACTGATCGGATTCTCACGAAAAGGGGAAGAGGCCCATTCAAGGTTGCTACTTTGGACCCTAGTTAATTCATTACCGGTAAAATATCTAAACTTAACGCCAAGCAACTCCCAACATACTCGCTCGATATCTATTTTCTCGAGCACTCGGAGATCGCTAGATTTATCTTCAGGTTTGACTGAAACAGCGTGGTATATAACGCCTTTGGGGGTGTCTATCGTGAGCAACTGATCAGTTGTCATGATGATTGGCTCTTTCGTATGAGGATGGGTTGGGTGTTCAACACCAAGGATTTTAGCAACTTTCTGCGTAAAATTTAGAGGGAAAATAGGAAATTGCTCTCTGATATCAACCACACTGCGCGAAAACTCAGCGAGATGAAAGTGCTCACTTTCTATCGAAGACATCATATGGTGGTCTCTTTGAGACTTCCTACCATAAATTAGCGAACGTTTTCCTTCAGATTTTACGTCCTGAATTCTGAGCCAAGGCTTGTACCCAGAACCTTGACCAATTCCATATTTGTTTTTTAATGCTCGCTCAAAGTCTTTCAACGACTCCAGTTTACGCCCACGTCCCATACTCAACCCAATGACAGCTACCTACATTTATAATAGTAAGATAAGTCACTACGGGCAAACTTTATTATCTCAAAATCCTCTTACGGGCAAACTTTAGAGCTTACGGGTAAACTTTATTGTATCTACACACCATTACACCGCAAGACCGGCGGCCACCCCAGATGACCATGCCCACTGGAAATTAAACCCACCGAGCCAGCCGCTGACGTCCATGACTTCACCGACAAAAAATAACCCTGCGACCTTTTTACTTTGCATATCTTTAGACGATAACTCGTCGGTATCGACACCGCCAAGGGTCACTTCTGCCGTGCGGTAACCTTCGGTCCCGTTCATCAACAATTCCCAGCGATGCAAGTCGGCAACCACTTTATCACGCTGAGCATGCACCAATTGATTTAGTGCCATATTGAGTAACGCCTCATCGAACAACACCTCGATCAGACGTTTAGGTAACCACTGGCTTAAGGTATTGCGCAGACTTTGTTTCGGGTGCAGCTCGAGGGCCTCAGACAAACCCTGCGCCGCATCCATGTGCGGTAACAGATTGATAGAAATGGTTTCGCCCGGCCTCCAGTAATTCGATATTTGCAGCACTGCAGGCCCTGAAAGCCCCCGATGGGTAAACAGCAACGCTTCACTAAATTGTGTGCCATCCTGAGCGGTGATGGTAGATGGCACTGCGATGCCAGATAATGGCTCAAACTTTTGCTTTTGCTCACTGTGCCAAGTAAAAGGCACCAACCCTGCGCAGGTAGGGAGTACTTTAAGGCCAAACTGTTCGGCCAGCTGATAACCCAATGGCGTCGCGCCCAATTTAGGCATAGACAATCCACCGGTGGCCACGACTAACGAGTCACAACTGTATTCGCCTTTAGAGGTGTGTAATACAAATAGGCCGCTGTCATTTTTGCTTACAGAGATGATGTCGGTACGCAGCTGGATGCGCGCGCCGGCCCATTCACACTCGGTCAGTAGCATGGTGACTATCTCTTTAGCCGAATCGTTACAAAATAGCTGACCATGATCGCGCTCATGGTATTCAATGCCATGACGTTCAACTAGCTCAATAAAGTCTTGCGAGCGATAGCGAGCCAATGCCGATTTTACAAAATGCGGATTTCGGCAGATAAAGTTAGCGGGCTCAACCTTTTGATTGGTGAAATTGCAGCGCCCACCGCCGCTGATCAGAATTTTACGTCCCGCCTGCTTAGCATTATCGATAACTAAGACATCACGACCTCGATATCCTGCAGTAGCCGCACACATAAGCCCCGCTGCGCCTGCGCCGATAATGATCACATCATGATGTTCCACTTAGATTACCTCTTACTTTGAGTCATAGTTACGAGTTGCATGGAGCATAAATGGCAAAAATGTATGAATCATTTTTGCCCCATCATCACTCCCTTCACGGCCATCCATGCGTTTCGGGGGTAAATACTTACTGCATAAAAAAGGGCGCTATTTTAGCACCCTTTTATTATTTAGTATCACACAGCCTAGGCTTTAATCGCTTTCTGCCGTCTCTGATTTTTTCTCTCTACCCAGCAAAGCTTTTGCCGCTTCGTGAGGAGTGCCACCCTGATACAAGACGCGATAGACTTGCTCGGTGATCGGCATTTCAACCCCTAAGCGTTTCGCTAAGGTGTAGACCTCTTTCGTATTGCGGTAGCCTTCAACCACTTGGCCAATCTCAGCTTGCGCCGTGTCGACATCTTTACCTTGGCCTAATGCCAAGCCAAAGCGACGATTACGCGACTGGTTATCGGTACAGGTCAACACTAAGTCACCAAGGCCCGCCATCCCCATAAAGGTTGAACCTTGGGCCCCTATGGCTTCGCCTAGGCGCGTGAGCTCAACAAGCCCGCGCGTAATAAGCGCGGTTCGGGCGTTGGCACCAAAACCGATACCGTCAGACATACCAGCGCTGATGGCGATCACGTTTTTAACCGCCCCCCCCAACTGCAACCCGATAAAGTCATCGTTGGCATAGACACGCAAACGACTCGGGCTGTGAAGCAGTTCGACCAGATCGTTAGTAAAGGTGTCATCTGTGCCCGCCACTGAAATGGCTGTAGGCATGCCCGCAGCGAGCTCTTTAGCAAATGTAGGCCCAGACAACACCGCCAGCGGATATTGCTCACCCAAGACTTCACGTGCGACTTCTTGTAGCAAGCGGCCAGTTTCAGGCTCTAAGCCTTTAGTCGCCCAAACAATACGCGCATCATGGCGCAGTAAAGGTTTAGCCTGCTTCAACACTTGACCAAATACATGGCTTGGAACAACCACTAACACATTGTTAGACGCGGCTAACGCCGTGGCTAAATCAGACTCGGGAGTGAGTAAATCGGGTAATGCAATACCGGGCAAAAACGCTTCATTGGCGCGATCGCGCTTAAGGTTTTCGATATGCTCAGGATCATGACCCCAAAGCAATGTTTTATGACCGTTACTGGCTAAAGAAATAGCAAGGGCGGTGCCATAAGAGCCCGCCCCCAGTACCGTAATATCGGCAGAATTTTTCATGCGTGATTAAGCGTTCGCTTCTTCTGCTGCTTCAGGAGCGGCTTCTGCAGCGGCTTGACGCTGTTGCACATATTGTGCAAATAGCGCATCAAAGTTAACTGGTGCTAGGTTTAGCTGTGGGAAAGTACCACGAGCCACTAGGCTGCCAACGGTTTCACGCGCGTATGGAAATAGTACGTTAGGGCAGTATGCACCTAGAGAGTGAGCCAGCTGCTGCTCTGTCAAGCCGCTGATAGCAAAAATACCCGCTTGCTGCACTTCACATAAGAAAGCGGTTTCTTCACCGTTTTTAGCGGTAACGGTTAGCGAAAGTACCACTTCATAAACGTCGTCAGCCAATTTAGCGCTGCGAGTATCTAGATCTAGCTTAACTTCAGGGCTCCACTCTTTTTGAAAAACAGCTGGGCTGTTTGGAGTTTCAAAAGAGATATCTTTAGTGTAAACACGTTGAATGTTGAACTGTGGACCCTGTTGTTCGTTGTTTGCTACTTCAGCCATAATTTCCTACCTAATCAATTGATGTGATTTTCCAAACGGAAAAATCATCTTTAGGGCTTTTGTTACTCGAGTCCCAATAAGACCTCAGCCACCATCCCGGTTTTCGTTTTCCCTGAGGCATTACTCAGTGATCCCTCAGGCCATTTTTTTTTAAGAGATGACACTCTAATCAAAGTTGCTTTAAAAAAGCAAATCTTGCATGGGGTTTATCGCTTACTTTTGACAACGGGTAAATTACTTTGTTGCCATTCGCTCATACCACCTTTGAGATTATACACAGACTCAAAACCTGCTTTTATCATCAACTGAGCCGCTTGCGATGAGGTCATTCCTGCGTTGCATATTAATATAATGGGACTGGCTTTAGCGTTTTCAAGTGCACTTAACTGATTATTTTTAATTTCAGCTAACGGGATGTTAACTGCATCAACAATATGACCTTTTTTGAACTCTTCTTTAGAGCGAACGTCGACAACTTTGGCATTTTGCTTATTGATTAATAAGGTTGCTTGTTGATGATCAACGGTTTTCACTTTAGAAAAACTAGACTTAAAAACGCTCACTAAAAGCGCAACAAGTAAACCAATCCAAGCAAGGCTAAGCATAGGATTGGCTTTTAAAAATTCGATATATTCTTGCATAGTTTACGGCCTACTTCTGTGGCTTGAGGTTCTGTCAGGGCCAAGAGTATAACCGATTGTCACTGCAGATTGCAGCAAGTTGTTAACCCATGATGGGCGGGCAGACAGCGACAAACGCGCCCTTTACCAAGTGTTCGATAACCCTTATCGGAGTAAATCGCTTTTTGATCGCCTGCGTACGTAGTAATATTTAACCAATTTCGGATTGTAATCTTTGTTTCTTAAACTTAAAGGTACCACCATGACGACACGCAAACGCCCTCTGGCACTGCTGATCCTTGATGGCTGGGGTTATCGTGAAGACACCCATAACAATGCGGTTTATCACGCCAACACTCCAGTGCTCGACAGACTTTATCAGCAATATCCAAACAGCTTAATTTCAGGCTCAGGCCTAGATGTCGGGCTACCCGATGGCCAAATGGGTAACTCGGAAGTGGGCCATATCAATATCGGCTCTGGCCGTGTGGTTTATCAAGAATTGACCCGTATCGGCAAGGCTATCGAAGACGGTGAGTTTGACACCAACCCAGCCCTCGTCGAAGCCGTAGATAAAGCTATCGCGGCCAATGGGGCGGTGCATATCATGGGGCTATTATCACCTGGTGGCGTGCACAGCCACGAGAATCACATCGAAGCCATGTGTAAGATGGCGGTTAAGCGCGGCGCAAAACATGTTTATTTACATGCTTTTCTCGATGGCCGCGACACCCCACCACGCAGCGCAAAATCGAGCCTTGCCCATTTCAATGAACTGTTTAACACCTTAGGCACTGGCCGTATCGCCTCTATCATTGGTCGCTACTACGCCATGGACAGAGACAACCGCTGGGACAGAGTGTCTCTGGCTTATGAGTTAATCACTCAAGGTAAAGCACAATACCAGTTTGCAGATGCTGTCGATGCCTTGGCCGCCGCTTATGCGCGTGATGAAAATGATGAGTTTGTCGCCAGTTCGGCGATCACCGACGCGCAGGGGCAAGTGGCAACCCTTAACGACGACGATGCATTGATCTTCATGAATTTCCGCGCCGATCGTGCCCGCCAAATTACTCGCAGCTTTATCAATGCTGATTTTGATGGCTTTACCCGCGAGGTCATGCCTAAGGTCAACTTTGTCACCCTGACTGAATACGCCGCCGACATTAAGGCGCCTATCGCTTACCCTTCGGTAGACTTGGTCAATACCTTAGGTGAAGTGTTACAAAACAGCGGTAAAACCCAGTTACGTATCTCTGAAACCGAAAAATATGCTCATGTCACCTTCTTCTTCAATGGCGGCAAAGAGGAACCATTTGAAGGTGAAGACCGTATTTTGGTGCAATCACCTAAAGTGGCCACCTATGATCTACAGCCAGAGATGAATTCTGCCGAGTTAACCGATAAATTGGTCGCAGCCATTGAGTCAACGAAGTATGACGTGATTATCTGTAACTACCCAAATGGTGACATGGTAGGGCATACGGGTAACTTTGAAGCCGCCGTTAAGGCCTGTGAGGCGGTAGATGCTTGTATTGGCCGCGTGGTCGAAGCCTTAGCTAAAGTGGATGGCGAGTGTTTAATTACTGCCGACCATGGTAATGCCGAACAGATGACCGACGAGCAAACCGGTCAAGCACATACCGCGCATACCAGCGAGTTAGTGCCATTTATCTATGTGGGCCGTCCAGCAACAATCGCCGGCAACGGAAGATTAAGCGATATAGCACCAACCATGTTAACCTTGATGAATCAGACGGTTCCACCCGAGATGACAGGACGCTCTCTCATCACCCTAACAACCAACTAAGCGAGTAACGATTCATTGCTTAAGCGATACGGTTTTCATAAAGCCAGCATAATTGCTGGCTTTGTCATCTTGTCTTTTACTGTGCAGGCTTCCGATCTGACACAGCGTCAATCACAGTTAGAGGCGATACAACAGCAGATCAGCAGCCAACAGTCGGCGCTCAAAGATACTAGCTCGCAACATGAAAAACTGATCAAGCTGCTAAAAAAAGATGAGCAGGCTATCGCAAATGCGGCTAAAAAGGTCAATAACACTAAGGCCTCCTTGGCGACAACCGATAAACAACTCGCAGCGCTAGAATCTCGCCGAGTCACACTCGATAAACTGAAAAAAATTCAACAGCAAACCCTATCAAATCAGTTGGCCAGTGCCTACCTTGCTGGCAATCATGATTACACCAAAATGCTACTTAATCAGCAGAGCCCAGCAACCATAGAGCGCCTACTGGCTTACTACCAATACCTGAATAAGGCTCGCATCGACTCGATCAATAAGTTGCAGCAAACTATCACCGAATTAGACAGCGTTGAAGCAGAGCAAAAGCAAAAACAAATCCGTCTCAATCAACTGGTGCTCGAACAACAGCTACAAGCCAAAAATCTAACTCAAGAGCAAGCTCAACGGCAACAAACGCTCACACAACTGCAGCGCACGCTTAACTCTCATGGCGCTAAACTTGAACAGTTACAAATTGAAGAAGCCAGTTTAAAGCGGGTGGTAGAACAAGCGCTAAAGGCGATGAAAGACAGCCCTGTAATGGAAGGGTTATCACGCCAACATAAGCTCAATTGGCCTACCCAAGGCCGCATTCGCTCAGGCTTTGGTAGCCAACGTTCGGGTGAAGTCAAATGGAAAGGGGTGATAGTAGCCGCTCCAGAAGGGCAATCTGTTAGTGCTATTGCTCCTGGTAAAGTGATCTATGCCGACTGGTTACGTGGCTTTGGTATGGTGATGGTCGTTGACCATGGCAAAGGCTATATGAGCCTCTATGGTCATGCCCAGACCTTACTCAAAAACGCCGGTGATACGGTCGACAAAGGCGAAACTATAGCCCTAGTTGGGCGCTCGGGTGGACAAACCGAACCTGGCCTATACTTTGAGGTAAGGCACAAAGGGCAAGCTATCGATCCGGCACTCTACTGTAAGCGCTAGAGCAAGAGCAACCCTTTCATAGAGGGTTGTTTATGATTAAATTTATTCGTTACTTTGCCTGCGTTATCTTAGGATTAACTCTCGGCTTATCCATCACCCTATCAGGTACAGAGCACACAGCACAGCATCAGCCGAAGCTCAATTATCCATTGCTGATCGACGTTATTAGTACCATAGAAAGCTATTATATCGACAAGATCCCCCAAGAAACTTTAATACAGGCAGCTATTGATGGGGTATTTAATTCGCTGGACTCTTATTCTAATTTTCTCGACGCAGAAGCTTTCTCTGATATAAAAAATGCCAATAGTGGGGAATACTTTGGCTTTGGTATCGAAATCGCTACCGAGGAAGATCAAGTCACCATTGTCAGCCCCTTCCCCCATTCTCCAGCTGCGGCGGCTGGCATATTACCTGGCGACAAAATAATTAAAGTAAATGATCAAGCAATCGATCCCAGACAACTAGATAAGGTGCTACGGCAGATAAAACACCATAGCAAACATAATCTGGCTATCCACTTGTCATTACGTCGACAAAATTCAGAAAACCTAGTCAACGTCACCCTCAAGCCTTCAATTATTGACGTAAACTCCGTTAGCGCTACGCTACTCGATGGGAGTATTGGGTACATCAAGCTCAGCAGCTTTCAAGATGATTCTACTCGCGATATGGTTAACCAGCTCAACCAATGGCAGGACCTGCCTATGAGAGGGTTAATTTTAGATGTGCGTAACAACCCTGGTGGCTTACTGGATCAAGCGATAAAAATAGCCGACCTGTTTTTAGCTAAAGGCCGCATAGTATCGACTCGAGGGCGATTTTTTGATGCCAATAGTGACTACTTCGCCTCGCCGAAAAATATATTTTCCAAACTTCCCATAATAGTACTCATCAATAAAGGTTCTGCATCTGCATCTGAGATTTTAGCTGCCGCACTACAAGAAAACCAACGAGCGATTTTGATCGGTGAAAAAAGTTTTGGTAAAGGCACGGTTCAAAGCCTTATTCCAACCCTTATCGATGGTCATGCCATCAAACTTACCATTGGCCATTACACAACCCCAAAAGGTAGAGATATCAATACGATTGGTATTGAACCTGATATAAATATCACGACAGATGCTATGACTGAGATAAAAAGTATGCCTATAATCGCTGAGTTATCGCCCCATGATGATATTGCTCAGGACAGAGTCATATATTCGGCTGTCACATGGATAAAAACCAACAGCTAAAAAGCATAAAACCCCAGTGCGCTTATTACTTTTATTGTTAGTTACCTTTATCGCTAACTCTGCCAAAGCAGCTCAAGTTTCTATCATCATTGACGATATTGGATATCGTCAAACCGATGAGGCCGTACTATCTCTGCCCAAAGAGATCACCCTATCAGTATTGCCTAACACCCCGTTAGGCAAAAAAATTGCCATTGCCGCCCACCACAAAGGCCACGAGATCATGCTGCATATTCCGATGCAGGCACTCAATGGCAAAAGGCTTGGCCCGGGGGGATTAACAAACGATATGGATGAGCGAACTTTTAAACAGACAATAGCCACCGCTTTTAGCAGTGTTCCCCACGTAAAAGGGGTTAATAATCATATGGGCAGTTTGCTAACCCAGATGGATCAGCCCATGTTATGGCTAATGGAAAGCTTAAAAGAACAAGATAACTACTTTGTTGATAGTGTAACAACCCGCTACAGTAAGGCTGCTAATAATGCTAACAAACTCGGCATCCCACTGCTAAGAAGGCAACTGTTTCTCGATAATGATGTCAGTGAAAGAGCGTTAGAAAATCAATTTCAACAGCTTATCCAACTAGCTAATAGCCAAGGAAGCTTGGTTGCAATTGCACACCCTTACCCGGAAACGATTCATTTTTTGCAGCACAATTTGCGTAGACTACAACGGGAAGGTATTAGCCTAGTATCAACATCGGCGTTGCTTCCTTACCGTTTGGCACAGCAACCCGACATGAAATCAACCACAAGCTCTACACACTTAAGATAATGAATATGAGCCTGATAAGGCCGATATATTAGCGGCTTTATAATTCTAATACAGGGATGGAGACGTCAGATAACAAGGCCTTTAGCTCTTGACGATTGCTCACAATATCAGCGAGTGTGTAACGATCTAACACTGCAAGGTAAGCCGCGACAGCTTCGGCTAGTACGCCTTTTAATTGGCATGAGGGACTAAAAAGACAATAGGGTTTGCTACAATCAATTGGGGCTAAAGAGTTTTCTAACACCCTAACCAACTGACCGATATTAATGTCTTCAGCTGGTTTACCTAACCTAAAACCACCACTCTTGCCTCGAATGGTATGCAAATAACCTTCTTTACCTAAGTGATGCACAATCTTTGATACATGATTAGGTGAGAGATCAAACACCTCTGTAATTTCAGCTATCCTAAACAGTTGCTCTCTTTCTGGAGACAAAGCCAGGTACATCAAAGTGCGGATACCAAAATCTGTATAACGAGTTAACTGCATAAATAACCTTCTAGGATTGTGTCGCTGCTTCTAATGAAGTGATAAGCCAAAGAGCCTCTTCGTTTGTATTGCCGCAGACATCTTCCGTTGCCGCAAACCGAGCGCAAAGCTCAGGCCGCTCAGCCTGACCGAAAATTTGACAAAGATTATCATCATTGAGTTGGATACAACGCACACCAGCAGGCTTACCGTGAGGCATTCCTGGTATTGGGCTGGTTATAGAAGGCGCAATACAGCATGCACCACATCCTAAACGACAATTCATACGGCATTATACCTCTATTTACGTAGCATGTTAGTCATTAAGATCACAGTGCGATTCAGATTGTGTATCAAAAACTAAATGATGCCTTAACGCCCAAACGTCATATGGTTAAGCGACACAAACTAAAAAGACGGTAGGCGTTCGACTTTATTTCGAATGTCATGGTCAATTGCGCGCTGATCCACCTAGGTATAGGGAATATAGCAGCAGCCTAAAACAACTTTTGACCATGTCCCCTACTCTTATTATACCCAATTGGAACGTACGAGGACGGAAGAGTAGCGTCTTGGATCCCTAGCGTTCAACTTCTTTATCACTAAGCTGAAGCCTGCTCAGCGGCTGAGCGACATCGGGAGTAGGCACAGCTTCTAAGTGCTTAAGTGGATAAGCCACCTTATTCAGATGACTTATCCACGACTCTTTACGAGAAGTATTAGGCGCTTGTCATGGTCAGCTTCAAGCTAGCTCTCCGGGTTCAGCTCCAGCATCAAGCTGCGCTTGATAAGCACAGACGCTGCCCCCTACGACCGCCAAGGATGGCGGAAGTGTCGATATTGTCTGGAACATTTATCGACCTCCACATGGTTTTGAGCCTCACTACGTTCGGACTTTTTATTTCCCCATGTTCGAGTGGTTAGCTCCAAGCTAAAACGAAAAAAGCCCGTTGCATTAGCAACGGGCTTTTTAGTATTAGGCGTCTGGAAATGACCTACTCTCACATGGGGAGACCCCACACTACCATCGGCGCGATTGCGTTTCACTTCTGAGTTCGGGATGGGATCAGGTGGTACCACAATGCTATGGTTTCCAGACAAATTCTTACTGGTTAATTGTCCGTCTGACGGCATTGTTTCCTCGCTACAGTGCTCATGTACTAAAGTACACTCCGCGCTTCGCTCGTTACGGCTTTGTCAGCCAAACAATTACCTGCGTAATTAACCAAAATTATAAATTTAGAAAGCTGTTCTCTTTATACAAGAGTTAAATTTGAGTCACACTAAATCAAGTGGCTGTATTCTTTCGCTAAAGTTAACCATTAACTCGAAACCCTTTTGGGTTGTATGGTTAAGCCTCACGGGTCATTAGTACAAGTTAGCTCAACGCCTCACAACGCTTACACACCTTGCCTATCAACGTAGTAGTCTCCTACGGCCCTTTAGAGGACTTAAAGTCCTAGGGATGACTCATCTTAGGGCTCGCTTCCCGCTTAGATGCTTTCAGCGGTTATCGATTCCGAACGTAGCTACCGGGCAATGCCATTGGCATGACAACCCGAACACCAGCGGTTCGTCCACTCCGGTCCTCTCGTACTAGGAGCAGCTCCCTTCAATCATCCAACGCCCACGGCAGATAGGGACCGAACTGTCTCACGACGTTCTGAACCCAGCTCGCGTACCACTTTAAATGGCGAACAGCCATACCCTTGGGACCGACTTCAGCCCCAGGATGTGATGAGCCGACATCGAGGTGCCAAACACCGCCGTCGATATGAACTCTTGGGCGGTATCAGCCTGTTATCCCCGGAGTACCTTTTATCCGTTGAGCGATGGCCCTTCCATTCAGAACCACCGGATCACTATGACCTGCTTTCGCACCTGCTCGACGTGTATGTCTCGCAGTTAAGCTGGCTTATGCCATTGCACTAACCGTACGAT
>NZ_OXJV01000007.1:0-5017 GCF_900380485.1 Shewanella algidipiscicola
GTGTACTTTAGTACATGAGCACTGTAGCGAGGAAACAATGCCGTCAGACGGACAATTAACCAGTAAGAATTTGTCTGGAAACCATAGCATTGTGGTACCACCTGATCCCATCCCGAACTCAGAAGTGAAACGCAATCGCGCCGATGGTAGTGTGGGGTCTCCCCATGTGAGAGTAGGTCATTTCCAGACGCCTAATTTGTTTTCAATATGAAAATAAAATAGTTTAGTGAATGATGCAGTTAAATGTAAGACATCAATTTGCGCAGAGTTTTGTGCTGATATGGCTCAGTCGGTAGAGCGCATCCTTGGTAAGGATGAGGTCCCCAGTTCGATTCTGGGTATCAGCACCATTATTTAGATATTTAGTTAAATACAAAGTATCAACAAAATTTGTCTGGAAACCATAGCATTGTGGTACCACCTGATCCCATCCCGAACTCAGAAGTGAAACGCAATCGCGCCGATGGTAGTGTGGGGTCTCCCCATGTGAGAGTAGGTCATTTCCAGACACCTAATACGAGAAAGCCCGTTGCTAATGCAACGGGCTTTTTTCGTTTTAGCCTAGAGATAACCACTCGAACATGGGGAATTAAAAAGTCCGAATGTGGTGAGGCTCAAAACCATGTAGAGGTCGATAAATGTTCCAGACAATATCGACACTTCCGCCATCCTTGGCGGTCGTAGGGGGCAGCGTCTGTGCTTATCAAGCGCAGCTTGATGCTGGAGCTGAACGCGGAGAGCTAGCTCGAAGCTGGACATGACGGACGCCTAATTTACTCGTAAAGCATAGTTGAGAAGCCACCCGAATAAGGTGGCTTTTTACGTTTAAAGAGTTTTAATATTTTAACCCTACACCTCGAATTTGTCTGTGATGATAACAGCTGGCTTCTCTGCTTATGTAAGCATGAACGCCCCACTATGTGCGTCGATAAGTGCTCCTCGGTAAAAGTTACATGGGTTAGCCTATTTCCTATATCCTTTCAGTGGTTCAATATCGACACCTCCGTGATGCATTGCGGTGGCCACATCGCTGAGCTTGGTGAAAATCCGCATCATGCGTTTATGATATTCTTGGCATCAATGTTATAAACGCGAGGAGGTTACTTGTAGCTGGGCATGTCAGGTACTTGCTTATTTTCGAAAGAGAATTTAACAAGCACTAGCAACTACCCAATGAAAAGGGGGGGCTAGAGCTTTATTGCTTTTTATGTTCACCTAAATTACGTCAGGCAATTACAGGTCACTCCTTGACTGCATTTGGAAATGGAAATAATAGTGCTCAACACGAGATATTTGCACAAATCTGTTATCAAAAATTGAGAACACCTTGTTCGATATGGATTTCTGGTTGAGATGCTGAACAAGACTATGGAATTGGAGGGCAGCTCTGGTGTGTAGGATGGTCGCTAGATCAATGATAAATGTCTAAAGGAGTTGGAAGTATCATTATATGCCTGTAAGTACTGACAAGTGAATCACGTCCAGTTGTGTAGTGCTTGTGAAATCCTTTGTCTTGTGGTTGTTTTAGCCGATAGGGGCATTATTTACTTTTGTTGTTTCAAGCAAACCTTGTTTGGAATCAATAATGAATGGGTTCGAGAAGTAGATACACTGAGATGTTAATAAACGTTTGAACTGTATTTTAAGCTTTGCCTGCGTTGCGATATGCAATAGTGTGAGTGTGGGCAGGCATTGCCAGGCTATTAGTAGTATATGCCGAAAACCTTGGTTGGCTGTGATTGCAGTGCATTCAGTTTTGATTGGTTTATATGTTCGCTTGTTATTTGTGGGTAAGTCTGTGCATAAACGGTGTGAGGTATGTGCTTAAGTGAGGTATAAAAACTAATTACTTTTTTAGTGAAAAAAGCCCTTGCACCCATCCGAGAACTGCCTATAATGCGCATCCACTGACACGGCACAGCAGGCCAACTACCAAGGTAGTACGGGACTTGCAGCTACGTCAGCCTCTCTTTTAATAAAGAGATGCGAGTTAAACTCTTCGGAGATTTGACTCAGGTNATAAGCGCTTTTTAAGGGCTTCGATTGATGACTTCTGCTTAAGAAATCATCGCTTGGAAAACTTCTTAAAATAAGCACTTGACGCCAACAACGGGAGGTGTAGAATACGCATCCCTAAGCCAACGACCTAGCGTCAACGGCCGCTAAATGAAAGATTGATTCTCTCATGTTAGCAGCGCTCTTTAACAAGATGAAACAAGAAATCTGTGTGGACACTCACAGGTGTTGAGTTAATCGAAATTGCCTAACTTTCGGGTTGGCAATCAAAGAATTAAATCAACCAATTCTTTCACTTTCTCTCACGAGAGGTGATGAGTGTTCATAGCAATATGTACAAAGAATTAATCGCAAGATTAGTTCGAACAGAATTCGTTGAGCCGTTTGACGTAAGTCAAACAACAAAACTTTAATTGAAGAGTTTGATCATGGCTCAGATTGAACGCTGGCGGCAGGCCTAACACATGCAAGTCGAGCGGTAACAGGAATTAGCTTGCTAATTTGCTGACGAGCGGCGGACGGGTGAGTAATGCCTAGGGAACTGCCCAGTCGAGGGGGATAACAGTTGGAAACGACTGCTAATACCGCATACGCCCTACGGGGGAAAAGAGGGGACCTTCGGGCCTTCTGCGATTGGATGTACCTAGGTGGGATTAGCTAGTTGGTGAGGTAATGGCTCACCAAGGCGACGATCCCTAGCTGTTCTGAGAGGATGATCAGCCACACTGGGACTGAGACACGGCCCAGACTCCTACGGGAGGCAGCAGTGGGGAATATTGCACAATGGGCGCAAGCCTGATGCAGCCATGCCGCGTGTGTGAAGAAGGCCTTCGGGTTGTAAAGCACTTTCAGCGAGGAGGAAAGCTTAAGCGTTAATAGCGTTTAGGTGTGACGTTACTCGCAGAAGAAGGACCGGCTAACTTCGTGCCAGCAGCCGCGGTAATACGAGGGGTCCAAGCGTTAATCGGAATTACTGGGCGTAAAGCGTACGCAGGCGGTTTGTTAAGCGAGATGTGAAAGCCCCGGGCTCAACCTGGGAATTGCATTTCGAACTGGCAAACTAGAGTCTTGTAGAGGGGGGTAGAATTTCAGGTGTAGCGGTGAAATGCGTAGAGATCTGAAGGAATACCGGTGGCGAAGGCGGCCCCCTGGACAAAGACTGACGCTCAGGTACGAAAGCGTGGGGAGCAAACAGGATTAGATACCCTGGTAGTCCACGCCGTAAACGATGTCTACTCGGAATTTGGTGTCTTGAACACTGGGTTCCCAAGCTAACGCATTAAGTAGACCGCCTGGGGAGTACGGCCGCAAGGTTAAAACTCAAATGAATTGACGGGGGCCCGCACAAGCGGTGGAGCATGTGGTTTAATTCGATGCAACGCGAAGAACCTTACCTACTCTTGACATCCAGAGAATTCGCTAGAGATAGCTTAGTGCCTTCGGGAGCTCTGAGACAGGTGCTGCATGGCTGTCGTCAGCTCGTGTTGTGAAATGTTGGGTTAAGTCCCGCAACGAGCGCAACCCTTATCCTTATTTGCCAGCACGTAATGGTGGGAACTTTAGGGAGACTGCCGGTGATAAACCGGAGGAAGGTGGGGACGACGTCAAGTCATCATGGCCCTTACGAGTAGGGCTACACACGTGCTACAATGGCAAGTACAGAGGGTTGCAAAGCCGCGAGGTGGAGCTAATCTCACAAAGCTTGTCGTAGTCCGGATTNGAGTCTGCAACTCGACTCCATGAAGTCGGAATCGCTAGTAATCGTGGATCAGAATGCCACGGTGAATACGTTCCCGGGCCTTGTACACACCGCCCGTCACACCATGGGAGTGGGCTGCACCAGAAGTAGATAGCTTAACCTTCGGGAGGGCGTTTACCACGGTGTGGTTCATGACTGGGGTGAAGTCGTAACAAGGTAGCCCTAGGGGAACCTGGGGCTGGATCACCTCCTTACCTATACGACTAACTTAATGTTTGTTGAGTGTTCACACAGATTACTTGATAGAAAGAAAGAGCAAAAATATACGTGTCTATTTAGACGGCGTTAATTTGTTTCAAGTCAAGGCGCTTTAGAAGAGAAAGAGGGAGTGTAGTTCGCTACATNACTGATTGAACGACGNAAGCAACGCTGAATTGAANNAANNAAACAAGTATAAATGGGTCTGTAGCTCAGCTGGTTAGAGCGCACCCCTGATAAGGGTGAGGTCGGTGGTTCAAGTCCACTCTGACCCACCAAAATCTTCGTGTTACTGCGTTATGTAGTTCGTCGTTTAGCAGGCTAAACGTCCTCTCTACATGCCTTGTATCACTTGATTTGGTAATGACTTAGTAATAAGTAACGTATGTTTTTGTTTGACTGCATGTAAATGGGGCTATAGCTCAGCTGGGAGAGCGCCTGCCTTGCACGCAGGAGGTCTGCGGTTCGATCCCGCATAGCTCCACCATTTACTTGCACATGGATAGAAATGCCAAAGATAAATGCAAAATTTATCTTTGGCTTTTTTAAGCCCGCTCTTTAAAAATTTGGAAAGCTGATAGTGTTAATGTGAAAGGGATAATGGCGTACTTGTACGTGATTATTTGTAGCATTGACGCGAAAATTAAAATTGAGTTCTCAAACACTTAAATCAAGTGCCGAATTATTGTAATGATGATTCATGAGTATTCTTTTGGCGAAAGTAAACACCATTAGTTGCGATACAACATTCAAGCTTACCCGCTTGAAAGAGTTGGTTTCCTTGTGAAACTCATTTGGGTTGTATGGTTAAGTGACTAAGCGTATACGGTGGATGCCTTGGCAGTCAGAGGCGATGAAGGACGTAGTAACTTGCGAAAAGCGTTGGCGAGCTAGTAACAAGCATTTGAGCTAACGATGTCCGAATGGGGAAACCCACATGCATAAGCATGTATCACAACATGAATACATAGTGTTGTGAGGCGAACCCGGGGAACTGAAACATCTAAGTACCCGGAGGAAAAGAAATCAACCGAGATTCCCCTA
>NZ_OXJV01000003.1:0-87538 GCF_900380485.1 Shewanella algidipiscicola
ATGAAGCTCGCTCAGAAATATTTAACTATATCGAATATTTCTATAATCCAGTGCGTCGTCATGGTAGTAATAATGGACTGTCTCCTGTGCAGTTCGAAAAGCAGTACTTTGAGAAACAGTTAAGTGTCTAAGATATTAGGGGCTTACCACATAGAACTAGTTCCTCTGCTTCATCTAGCGTGAACAGATCATCAGTTTCTTCATTTGACAGCAGTGATGATGACGAATTTGCAACTTTCACGATCGAGACAAGTTTTGGTTATGAACTTGAAGAATCATCGAATAAGCAAAAGGGTCGATGGATTGGAGAAAGTGAACAGTTAACTATTAATGGTCGAAAACTCAAAAGAGGTCTTTTCTACTTTGGTGGAGTAATGAATTCTCTTGATGGGTATGGGATAGAGCCTTCGTTAGTTGATGAAAAGAGACCTGTATCTAAGCCTCCTTTAAATGAAAATGCAGAAACACATTCTGATGAATCCTTAGGATATTGGCCAAGCTATGCATCACTATCGCAAGGTTGTAGAGGAGCATATCTCGATTGGTTAGCTTCAGAGCGTTCAAATCCCAATATACCAATTGGATATGTTTTCATTTATTTCTACGGCTTTGAACGAAGAATCATAGAAAACAAAGCTACCTCTGATGTATCTGATCCAGAGTTCATAGCTATCTTCGACGAGGTTCTACGCTTAAATAAAGTATTTAGTTCCAACGGTTCATTTAATAGATATTCATCTGACTTTCTAGAATTGATGACTCTGTTCAGGCCTTCTTTACTTGAGTATCGGATGGACGAAATACCCGATACGAATAATGCTTTATCATTCAAAATTAAATTAGCTAATACAGTTGTTAATGACCAGATAGTTGGAGTTAAATTAGCTCTAGCTTGGTTGAAAAATACTTTTGAGTATTCACTCAAAATGCCAGCGAGAAGATGCGAAGAAGAATTTAGAACACTTTTTGAAATCCGTTTTTCGCAAAAGTTTGGTGAAGGTATATCTGTTAAGCCTAATAAAACAAAGCTGCGTCTTTCGTATCATGCCGCAAGTAATGGCATTCATGGGATTGATTTAGCTGTTGAGGAATTACCCGATCCGAGCATTCTAAAAGGACCCATTAAGAAACTAATTCCCATTGCAGAAGCTTGTACCGAGGAGCTGGCAAGTTACAGCAGATACCTGGGTAAGGCTGATACTTCTAAAAATGATATTGCTGCATTAATGCTATTGCCTAAAGAGTTGGTAAATGAGTCAAACTCCCCTGTCATTGGAGAATTTAAAAAGTGGGCAGAACAAGTCATAGAAAAGCAAGATGGGCTTACTACTGTTAAAGAGTTTTGGTCCCACACTGGGATGCCATTTCCTAAGGCCATAAATAAAAAAGAACACGAGTTACTAACCAATCTAGCGACCAAAGCGAATATAGGAATTGCCCCAGATCAACGCTTTCATCAAGCAAAGGTTAAAGCTGATGGCAATATTGTACTGTTCACACCTGCTCATGGTGAGTTCTTTGAACCAAGCCAAGCATTCAATCAAGTTAGCTTAGCTATGAGGCTTGGAGCAATGGTAGCAACAATCGATGGCTACGTTGATCAAGAAGAGAAACTAGTACTGCAAAGGCTAGTAGATCAAGATGAAAATATGAGCCCATCAGAAAAAAACTCACTCAAAGCCTATTTGATCTGGAGATTAAATAGCCCAGCAAATACTGCTGGATTGAAAGCAAGAATTGAAAAGCTTAAAACTAATGAAATTGAGTTTCTAAAGAAGTTCATGATTTCCATAGCACTAGCTGATGGGAAAGTAGATTCATCAGAAATAAAACAAATCGAAAAGCTTTACACCTCACTTGGGTTGGATAGGTCTCTTGTTACTAGTGATATCCATCATTTAACTTCCTCGAATAGCCGTACTATTACTCGTTCAGAAAATTCCGATACTAGCGCCAATACATTTAAATTGGATGAAGGCATTTTGGCTATGCATGAAAGTGAAACAAGTGACGCCAAGACAATGTTAGAAAACATTTTTGCAGTTGATGATGAACCTGAAATAGAGGTTATTAGAGAGCAAGCAGAGTCTGATGGATTGGACCATGCTCATAAAGAGTTGTTCGACACATTGCTCAGTAAAGAAACATGGTCGCGTAATGAAGTTCATGAATTTTGTGGCAAGCTTAGCCTCATGGTCGATGGTGCGATAGAAACGATCAATGACTGGGCTTATGAAAAAGTAGATGCTCCGGTATTAGATGATGATGGTGACATCTATGTCGATCTTGAAATTGTTGAAGAGTTAAAAGGATAAATGATGATTGCGAAAAAAATACGGTCTAAAGAAAGAGATGCAATTATCCAGTCTTTAAAGTCAGGAGTGACACCAAAAGTAGGGATCCAACACATTCAAGTGGGCCGAGTAAAAGAGTTAAAAGCACTGATTCAAGATATTGAACGTGTTTCAGATGGTGGCTCTGCTTTTAGACTCATTATTGGTGAGTATGGTTCGGGAAAAACATTTTTCTTGAGTGTTGTAAGATCTATCGCTCTTGAAAGAAAATTGGTAACCGTTAATGCTGATCTATCACCGGATCGCCGTATTCATGCTTCATCAGGTCAAGCTCGTAATCTTTACTCTGAGTTAATGCGTAACATGTCAACACGGAATAAGTCTGACGGTAACGCTCTAACAAGTGTCGTTGAAAAATTTATTA
This sequence comes from Shewanella algidipiscicola, assembly GCF_900380485.1. Lineage (NCBI taxonomy): Bacteria > Pseudomonadati > Pseudomonadota > Gammaproteobacteria > Alteromonadales > Shewanellaceae > Shewanella > Shewanella algidipiscicola. The sequence goes on from NZ_OXJV01000003.1 coordinate 2,719, forward strand.
CTGAAGCTAGAAAAGAAGCTGATGCATCAAACAAAGAAATAACCGTAGTTATTCATGAACGTCTTTCGTCTTTATCAGAGTTAGTTGGAGGGTATGATTTTGCCAAAGTTATTGAAGCTTATTGGCTAGGTCATGAGCAAGATAATGATGACTTAAAAAGTCATGCGATAAAGTGGCTTAGAGCAGAGTATTCAACCAAGACAGATGCTCGTAAAGACTTAGGTGTCAGAAGCATAATTACGGATGCATCCTTTTACGACTCTCTAAAACTGTTAAGTCTATTTGTTCGGCAAGCAGGATACCAAGGCTTGATTGTTAACCTCGATGAATTGGTTAATTTGTACAAGCTACATAGCACTCAAGCAAGAACGTCTAATTATGAGCAAATTCTAAGAATGCTTAATGATTGTTTACAAGGGTCAGCGGAGCACCTTGGTTTTCTACTAGGTGGTACGCCGGAGTTCTTATTAGACCCACGAAAGGGGCTATACAGCTATGAAGCTCTTCAGTCACGTCTAGCAGGAAATACATTTGCTAAGCAAGCAGGTGTAATTGACTACTCCTCACCAGCATTGCACCTGACTAGCCTTACACCAGAAGAGCTATATATTCTTTTGAAAAATTTACGACACGTCTATGCTTCTGGTGACCAATCGCAGTACCTTGTGCCCGATGAGGCGCTTAAATCATTTCTTCACCACTGTAGTCAGACAATTGGGGACGCTTATTTCAGGACTCCTCGTAATACAATAAAAGCATTCTTAGACATGCTTGCGGTAGTTGATCAAAATCCATCTATTGTATGGGACAGTTTAATTTCATCGGTTTCTATTGAAGAAGAAAAACCCTCAGATGTCGAACTTGAGGTAGAAGAGAGCGAAGATGGACTTGCTGACTTTAAACTATGATCGACGAATATAAAAAGCTAGATATCGGGGTTCAACAATGGATCTTTAAGCAAGGCTGGGCAAACTTAAGAGAAATACAATGTTTGTCTATAGATCCGATACTATCTGCCAAAACTGATGTTCTGATCAGTGCTTCAACAGCAGCGGGTAAGACTGAAGCTTTTTTTTTACCAGCAATCAGTGCCATAGCAGATCAAAAAGAAGGGGTTGGTATTCTATATATCAGCCCACTAAAAGCCTTAATCAATGATCAGGATAGACGTTTAGAGAGCCTTTCAGATTTACTAGATATGCCTGTTACCCCATGGCACGGTGATAGCCTACAAAGTAGGAAGAATAAATTAAGGCGTTCACCAGCTGGTATTGTACTAATTACCCCTGAATCACTTGAGTCATTGCTTATTCGTGATGCTGGCTGGGTGAAGTCTGCATTTTCTAATTTAAAATATATTGTTATTGATGAATTCCATGCCTTTCTTGGCACTGAACGTGGACATCACTTACTTTCCCTGCTTCATCGTTTGGAGCACCTTCTAGGGAGATTAAAGTCACCAATTCCCAGGGCTGCATTGAGCGCAACACTCGGTGAATTGGAAAAGGTGCCATTGTCACTTAGGCCAAACCAATCCTTTCCGTGCAAAATAATTAAAGATTCGTACTCTACATCTACATTTAAGATTCAAGTGAAAGGTTATCTAAACTCCGCAGGTGTAGATGATAAGGCTCCAGTAGATGCGGAATACCAAATATGCCAAGATTTGTTAAAATTTTGCCGTGGAGGTAATCATTTAGTCTTTGCAAACAGTCGAAAGCGAACTGAAAGTATAGCCGCAACATTAAGTGATTTTTGTGATCAAAAAATCGTACCTAATGAGTTTTTTCCTCATCATGGTTCACTCTCGAAAGAGCTTAGAGAGAGCTTAGAAAAGCGACTTCAAAAAGAGCAATTACCTACTACAGCTGTTTGTACAATGACACTAGAATTGGGTATAGATATCGGAAAAGTAAATTCGGTTGTTCAGGTTACGGCCCCTCATTCCATTTCTAGTTTAAGGCAACGAATGGGACGTTCAGGGCGGCGTGGGGGTCCATCTATACTTCGAATGCTGATCGCTGAAGATGAGTTAACAAAAGATTCGAGTGTTATCGATAAACTCCGATTGGAGTTAGTGCAATCCCTCGCAATGATCAGATTATTAATTAGCAATAAATGGTATGAGCCTGCTGATACATCCCTTTACCACTTTTCAGCGCTTCTGCATCAGACACTTGCAGTCATTGCACAATGGGGTGGTATTAGAGCGGAGCAGTTGTTTAAATTACTTTGTAAGGAAGGCCCTTTTCAGAACGTCGGAGTTGAGAACTTTAAAGCTCTCCTGAGTCATATGGGGAAAACAGAGCTAATAACGCAGTTAGGTAACGGTGAGATTGTTTTAGGGCTATCAGGTGAGCGCATTACAAATCATTATTCATTTTATGCGGTATTCAAAACTCCAGAAGAGTTCAGGGTTATTAATGGCGTAAATACAATTGGAACACTGCCTGTTGATTCACTTGTATTAGTTGGCCAGCACATTATTTTTGCTGGAAAGCGCTGGAAAGTAAAAGATGTCGATACCGACAAAAAAGCTATCTATGTAGAGTTCGCCAAAGGTGGAAAACCGCCAAAGTTCGGTGGTGGCGGGATGTCAATTCATGACGTCGTGCGCCAAGAAATGTATCGCATGCTTAAAGAAGGCGATTACAGGATATCAGTCGGCGACCAAAAAGTAGATTTTGCAGATACTCCAGCTAAAGAGCTATTCCATGAAAGTATTGGTTTTTTTAATACAGCAGGGCTAGCAAACAGGTCATTGCTACAGGCTAGTAATACAACCTACATATTCACATGGTTGGGAGACAAAATAGTAAATACGATCGTAGCTCTTCTTATTAGGGAAGGCTATGAAGCCGGCGCCTATGCTGGAGTTATTGAGATAGAAAAAACATCCCTTGAAGATGTTAAAGCTACATTACAAACTTTAGCACAAGCCCAATTGCCTAACGAAACAATGCTAGCCGAATCAGTGTTAGAAAAGCAGGTCGAGAAGTTTGATGAGTTCTTGCCAGACGACGTTTTATCTATTGGGTATGGAACCAAAACATTTGACACTAACGGTGCTAAAAAATGGCTTGAGTGGATTTCACTTGAAGCAGATGAGAAGTAAAATTTTTTCTGATTATGATGTTGATTTAAGATAGGATTAATGTGGTGGTACTGAAACATCGATGTCAATAATTAGCCAAATTTCAATACTTAAATAATCTAACGCTCAAAAAGCAACCTGAATAGTTTAATGCCAAATAGAGGATTTAACAGGTAAACATGGGATTGATAATAACTAGTTTTGAAGCAAGATATGGGGATGCTTTTCTTATTGAAGAGCATGTCAGTGGTATAAAGCTTCTAGTTGATTGTGGGTTCAAATTAACCTACCAGCATCACATAAAGAAGAAAATCAATTCAGCCAACTTCATTATTCTAACGCACTCTGATGAGGATCACATCAATGGCGCTTTTCCATTAATTAATGACTACCCTGAAAAATTTGCCTTAGATAAAGTTTACGTAAACTCCCCTGAATCTATACCGATTCCCAGAACTAATGGCGTAATATCTATACGGCAAGCAAAAGATTTAGTTAATTTGCTACAAGACAAAAAATTACCATTTGAGGGTCTAATTCAAGGGCAAACTATTGAGGTCTCTAAAAACCTATCGCTAGATATTATCTCTCCAACTCAAACCGAGCTAGATAATTATTACGAGAAATATAATGACCATCTAGCTACAGTGAAGCAGAATACTAAGGGAACAAGCATATCCCTAAACTCAGTCGCTAAGCCTCTTCTTGAGTGGGCAAAACAACCAGATTCATTCCCTAAAAAAAATGATGATATTGCTAATGCTAGCTCTATTGCTTTCATTCTCAATTTTAGAGATAAAAAAGTACTTTTTTTAGCTGATTCACATCCTGAAGTTATTTCAGAATATCTACTAAAGGAAGGTTTTAACTCTAAACAAAAAGCAGCATTTGACTTTATTAAGTTGTCGCACCATGGCAGTGCAAAAAGCATCTCAAAACAGCTACTAAACATGATTAGTTGTAATAACTTTATTATTAGTACAAACGGTGGAAAGGCAAGGAGTAAGCACCCTAGTGTTGAAACTATTGCCAAGCTAGCAACTTTGGTTGATAGAAATGGCAATGATGAAATTAATTTTTACTTTAATCACTCAATTTCATCTATTGAAACAAGAAATGGCCCTTTATTAAGTGCAGAAGAACGCTTTTTGTACAAGATAAATTACATAGAACAAAATGAGATTAGATTGTCATGAATCACCTAACATTTCTGCCCTATACGACGGTTCAAATTTTTAACGAATCAACCTATCTTGGAAGTGCTGTACTCGTTAAAGTTGAGGATGTGTTTTATGTTTTAACCGCTGCTCATGTACCGTTCGGGAAAGAATGTAATCAATACAGTGAAGATCTTAGTTCAACCTTAACTTACGAGTCAGAATCAATTGGAGAGTTAATTTTTGTTAAAGAGTTAGGAAATCTTGATATATTCAAAGCTCATGACATTTTAGCTGTCGAGGTTGAAGTCAAATGTGAAAAATTTCCAGAAATACTTTTTACAGACGATACAAACAACCCTAAGTTGCAATTTATATTTAGAGGGCGTTCTAAGTCTGAAAGTGGAAAAGTTTACTCAGTAAAACCTTGTAGTAAAAACGGTACTGCGGGGGAAGATATTCATATTGAGATACCTGTTAAAGATTATACTGATTTTGAAGGCGAATCTGGAGCTGAGGTTTTACAAGGTTTATCTGGTAGCGGAGTGTTTATTCATGATGACGATTCAAGTGATGCTTTTCTAACGTCAGTAGTTAAATCAGTAAGTAAAGACAACTTTGTTGGGATAAATAGTATTTGTATATCCTTATTTAAGGAACATTTAATTCCTGAAATAAGTTTAATTGATTTCCAACAATTACCTCATAATCAACTCACTAAGAAACAAAGTCATTTAATCACCGGTAGTGATACTCCAGATATAGAAGCTTTGTCACGTGCGATTACACAAAATTTAATGTCTAGTATTTTACCCAGTGCTCTTTCGGGGAATTCGGATTTAGTTGTATCTCGTATATCTAATTTCAGCTCAATCCAAGGTGTTCCGCTACCTACAGCAATCGCATCAAGAAATAGTTTGATCGACGGTATTACCGATTCCCTTAATAAACATGGCACAGCATGGTTGTACGGTGCTGCTGGAGTTGGAAAAACAGTTTCAGCAAAAATGGCGGCAAAATGTGTCGGTGGAAATTGGTTTGGAGTAAATTTAAGAGGGCTAAATTCACAAGAAGTTTGCCAAGTACTCGCTAGCCCTTTAATTAATCAGTACAACCATGAAATAAGTGGCGTTCTAATAGATGATTTCGACTGTGCATGTGATTCTATGGTTCAAGAGAAGTTAATTAGCCTTCAAAGCTCCTGTCACAATGCTAATATCTGCCTGGTTTTCACATCTTCAAAATCGATTGATGAGGACTTTCTTTTTTCTGCTAACCTTCCCCAGAATATTGAACAAAAAGTTGATGATTTTTCGGAGGAAGATATTGAAGAAATTTTATCGTCTTTTGGTGTGACAGAGGGTTATTGGGCACGGTATATATATATGTCATCAGGTGGAGGACATCCTCAACTAGTTATCGCAATGATTCAAAGTATGAATACAAGCAAATGGAACATTGAAGAACTTCGAACCTTAGACTCTTTACTACAAAAAAATGAAACGGTAGAAAAAGTTAAGAAGAAAACAAGGGAACGGTTACTTCGTGAACTACCAGCTAGTGCAAGGGAACTTGTCGAGCGAATATCTCTAATTACAGGTAGGTTTAACAGGCATCTGGTTCTTGATTTAGCATTCTTACCCCCTAAAATAACTGACGCAGGAATTACCTTTGACCAACTTATAGGATCTTGGATTGATCAGCATGAAATAGATCGCTTTTCTTTATCTCCTCTGTTATCAAACTTTGCAGTTGCAACCCTAACTAGACAACAACAAAAACAAGTTCAAAGTGAAATTGCGGACTCAATTCTCCGTACAAAAGAAATTGATCCAATTACAATTAATACCGCATTTATTGCTGCATTTGCAGGAGAAAATACTAGAGCGCTTACACTGTTATGCTATCTAATCCTTACAACTGAACTCAGTGAACTTCAAATGATCGCCCCACATTTAATGATGTTTACTTTTTTGAATACAAACCGTTCAATTTATGAAAATGACTCAAATGTAAATATTATGCTGAGAGGCGCTCAACTACTACTGTTAACGTGTTTTGAAGATAAAGAAGAGCGTTACTTAGAAACGTTTAACCGTTTTGAAATCGAAGCAGATAACTCTGATGTTCAAGAGCCTGGCAGCTCGGTATTATTATGCATCATGATATACTCAAAGCTACTTTTATCTCAGCCTAAATTTGGAGTTTTACCAAACTGGAATTTAATAGTCACTAAGCTTAACACTCTATATAAAAATAAAGCAGTATTACTTCCGTCTTCTATACCTCATAAAGAGATACCGACAAAAGTTGATGATATATCAGTTGTAAGTTTTTTAATTATTAATCAAATCAGTCAAATTAAAACGATAGATGCACTAACTTCATTATTTGAATTTATTGATACATTGGAATCAGATGCTAGAGAAGAGCTGTTCCAAACTATAGAACAAATTGATTTTGGGGTAGATGCTTTTGTGAGAGGGGCATGGTTACATGAGTATAAAAGAGAAACAATTGATTGCGAAAAGCATTCAGCTATATTCTCTGAACTAGAATTTTTTGCAAATAAGTGGGGGTATGAGGAGCTAGCGTCAGTTTGCGTACAATTCTCCGCTATTATTTGGGATGAATCAGGAGGGCAAAAAGAGAAAGCGCTAGAGGTCATTGATTCAGGTCTAGCGAAGTATGGAGATTCAAATTTTGGCTTAATAAGAGCAAAAGCAAAAGTCCTATTTAGGGCAAAAGAATATGGTAAAAGCCTTTCTCTTTCAAATCAACTGATAGACTCTAATGCCCCACTTAATCATGTCGATAAAATATATTTTTATCGGGATTCCGCTATTTGTGCAGAAAATGAGAGTAGTTACTCATTAGCAAGAAAGTATTATTTACTTGGCGCTTCTGCTAACAGAAAAAGGGCGTTTCTAGAAAATAAACCTATGCAAGTAGGTTTGAAAGCTGATGCAGCTTTAGCGAGTTGGCATAGTGGCAATAGAAAAGAGTGCATTCAAGATCTTGCTGAAGTGCTGTTTGAACTTAAAGAAATAGATCCTAAAAGCTCGTTACAAGCCGCGCACTGCCACGCAACATCTCGTCACATTTTGTTATGGCTTCAACAAGAAGCAACTAAAAATAAGCAATTTGTACCTAGCGGTGAAGAGGTCTGTATGTTTCCAGGAATCGTTAGTAACCCTGAGCCTAGTATAGATATAGGCAAGCAAGGGTTAACGCCTATCGAAATGGCTTGGTACATGTTAGCTTCGATAGAGAATTATTGCTCATTAGATGTAGGTATACCTTCAAAGCTTTTAGTAAATTTGGTTAATGGTCCAATTGTAGAAGGAGAGTTTGTTTTAGTTTCTTCAAGACTTGATACGGCAATCATAAAACCAAATGGAGAGTTATTTGTGAACGCTTTGAAAAGCTTCGTGCCACATTTAAGTTATGCTTTAGCTACTGTAATCGATAAAAATGAATCAATAGATATTAATTTCACATATCAAATACTACCAAAAGCAACCATAGCCGATTTTGAACGTTATAGTGGTATAGTAGAGCAATACTTACTTAGTTTTGTTATAAGTTGTACACTACAAAATAAGTGGGGTGAAGTCGACAAACTAGTTGACTATATTTCAATAGAACCTGAAATGGTTATTCGCAAAGAATTATTTAGTATATTGAAAGGAAAAGATATAAATGCAACTGATGCATTATCTCACAACTCAAAATTATTGATGCGTTTACGCCATCAGCAAAATAGAGAACCCATTGATTTAATTGTTACAGTATTTCACCATGCTCTAATCGCTATTCAAATTGGTATTGACATAAAACAGTCAAACTTAATATCCAGATTGGCTTTTGAATCAATTACAGTTAAATGGTTAGCTTTTTGGGGGCCGAATAGATATTTACTAAAAAATCCTGAAATTCACTTTGCTAATATAAACAAAGCTCTTTCAGTGAAAGATTATTCTTGGCCTGAGAATACGTTGTGTTTAATGAAAGCAATTTTACCTACTTTAGATGTTGGTGATGAGTTAGACGTTAATAGAACTCTGGATAAATTACTATTAAAAGTTCGAGCTAAGAAGTAATAATCACAATTAGTGAACGTCAATCTCAAATATTATGTGAAGTAATATATGCTTACACGAACCAAAAACACCATAAATAAGATTACCGCATCAAAAAGGTGAGTTGAAAGTAGATACCACCTTTTCTCTAAAACCACCTAAAATTTCAAAAGATGGTGAGGTCGGCCAAGATAGGTTTTGATTGTTCGAAGCGGTTATGAACGAGTGCTTTTGTGCAGCTATGTGTGGAGTACTAAACCTAACAGTATGACTCTCTTGAGATGGGGAACTTGCTCTTATTATTTCACTTTTTCCCTGCTCAACGGAGACCGTAACAGTATCGAATTCCCTGAATATGACGGGTACATCAGGTATTTCTTCAGCGATCCGATTTGCAAACTCTACAAGCTTTGGTGCTGCAAAAGTATATAGCCAAGCCTCCTGATTGATAGCCTTGTTTACTCGTAAAATCCTACCGAGTACTTGCCTAAAATAGAGTTCGGTTTTAACTCTGCTTAGGTGGCAACACACCTGCAAACGCGGGATGTCTGTACCTTCGCTTATCATGCCTACGCTGACAATCCAGTTTGTTGTGCTGTTCCTAAACTCATTGATTTTAAGTGAAGGTAGCTCTTCTCTATAGGTAACGATTTCGGCAGTTTGCCCATATTCACTTCTGAGCATATTTAGGATATATGCGGCGTGCTCTATCGATGATGCAACGACAAGTCCTGCAGCATTAGGGTTATGCCGTCTAATGTTGTCTAGCTTGTTCGTCGCCAGTGTTAAGGCATGCCGAATGGCTGTATCATTTTTGATGATCGATTGGTAAGTAACTAATGAACCTTTGAATAGAGCTTCTAGGCTATTGAACGTCTTAGTTTCATGTTCTTCGTCAGTAACCGAAATCCTTTCATTATCAATTAATACAATCTTTGGACTTCGACATACACCATCAGCAACAGCGTCCCTTAATCCATATATATAATCACACTGTATTTGATTGTCTGGATCTGTATAACGAGATAAAGCTATCGGTGCTTGATCTGAGCGCCATGGAGTGCCAGTTAACGCTAAAGTATATTCGGCTTGGCTTTGAATATTCAATAAGATCTCTTCCCCCCAGGCGTTAGCATCTTCAAGAGAACTGCCAGAGCAATGATGGATCTCGTCAAATATCACGAGTACCCGATTTTGTTTTAACAGTTGCCAGAAATCTTCTTTAAAAGACAACATGCTTTGATACGTATAGGAGCAACCAACGGCACCTATGACGCCATCGAAACGGCATTCCAGCCGTTTCGAGAAAGTATGCTTAATACCTTGCGATATATTTATCGAAGGTGAAAAGCAAAGTACAAAATCGATAAGGTCTTGCTCAAGCAGCTGAACAGCGACTTCTGAAGCCATAATCGTTTTACCAGCGCCTGGGGTTGCCAAACAAAGGAAGTGTTTATGTTTGGCACTAAAGTGCTCTAGAGCGCGATTGACGCACTCTGATTGCCATTGTCTTAAATGCATTAAGGTTACTTTTGCTGATGAGCGAGAACAGACTTAATCGCTTTGATTTGGCCGAGTAGTTTCGAGCTATTTTCACGGGCTTGTAAATACTGGGATTCAAGGTGCGCTTTCATCTCTGGGAAAGATTGATACAACCGCATATATTCTTCTGATTCGCCAATACTAGTTAGTAAATCAACTTCAGATTCCTTTAGGCGCTTTTCAAGCTGTTGGAATGCAAAATTAGTACTTGCATCAACAATCACTTTAGGTTTATTGACCTTTGCTGCATCTCCTTCAGTTATGTAGCTCGCTTCATAAAACAGATCCGATTTCTGATACGTAACTTTTTTAGAGTTTTTCGCTCCTTTTTTTAACAATAGACCTTTCTTAACTAGTCTCAGAATTTGTCTATACACATACTTGCGAACATCTACAGAATCCTTATTAGTAGGAGATATTGCTAAATATGCATCCCGTAATTGAGACACACGAAAATTGTTAAAGCTCTCATCCTGGAGAATAGTATGCAACCTTGTGCATATTTTTATTGAAATTATCGACATTACTTTCTCGCAAGAGGTAGTGGTTCACTGTCTTAAGCTCTTTGTAATGAGCATTAAACTAAATACGGATTATAATCCGTGGCTTTATAAGCCGCAACTTTGGATAGTCTTTATCTTTAACGAGATGAAAAATGAAAGACTTAGCTATCCAATTTGGAGCAAAATTGCGTGATAAGCGCAAAACACTAGGCATTTCTCAGGATAAATTGGCGTTATTAGCAGAGATTGACCGCAGTTATGCTGGACGAATCGAGCGCGGAGAAGTGAACATTACCCTCGAAAAGGCGTACCTACTAGCTGAAGTATTGGAGTGTGATATAAGGGAGCTGTTGCCTTAGTTCAAAAAGCAATTTGTTTAATGTATTAAATTTGCGATAGTTGTCGTTATGGAAGTTTTTACGCTAAGGAATAGGTGATGGGAAGAGGATATCGAAATGGTTCAAACGGAGCCCAGATAGTTAGGGATTCAGTATATATTTCAGCTCGTCTGCCATGGTGGGGAGCAATGAGTTTTGGGGCAGTACTTTTTGTGTTTTTCTATTTTGGTATACCTGCGTATCTAGAATCCAAGATAACTGATACTAACGGTAGTATGGTAACTCAAGCATTTGAGTCTCTGTTTATTCGACGTATTCATTGGTTTGAGTGGATAGGCATTACTTGTGCTCTGATTGGTGCGTTCTTTGGTATCCGTAACTACTTAGTTCATGGATGTGCCAGCAACAGTGAGCAAGGAATAGTAGGCTTTATTTCCAAACTAATTAGTCGTGGTATTGATTAAAATCAGCTCCTGAGAGATTTGATTTTCATTAATTAGCTTTAACTAGAAAAGTATGGTGGGCAAATGTGAAGTCGTGCCCAGCTTAAATTACAGCCAAATGCGTTGAAGTTAAAACTAACACTCCAGCCACAAAGCCCGTTTTGAAGCAAAAAATCAAAAAATCAAAAAATATTTGTCACTTCAAATCGTTAGTTAAGTCTTTTTCGCTATCAAAGATCTATTTACCAGCTCAATGTATTTGCGATATGTATCTAAGACAAAATGCAAATAACCTTCACGCAAAACTAATTGATTATTTTCATCAATACTAAGGCTATCTACTGCTCTGCAGTGCTCTATAATAGCTGAAATCTCATTGCCTGCATGGTCAATAACCTTTCCATCTTGATGAATTAGAGCATTTCGCAGTTTAACTATCTTGAGCACTGTCTGCCAAGTTTGAGTCGATTTGTGCATTTCGACTTTCACTATTTTTGACAAATACTTAACCGCACCTTCTAACCCTTTACCACGTGTATCCTTAAGACTTTCTTGTAAATCGAATTCTTCAAAGCACTTAGTACATAAATTAACTAACTCATGCTCAAAAATGCCCACTATTGTTAAAATGGCAGAACGTCGATGTAGATTAGGGTAGTATTCTGAAAAAACAGATTTTAAGTCCCATGTATCGCTAGTGAGGCCAGCAAACTCTGTGACCATATAGTCTGCTTCAGGTATTCCATCATGCTCAATTACAATATTCTGTTTGTTCTCTCGGTAATTTTGTATCTGACTAGATATTTGTGACTCTGTGGAATCGGCAAAAACGATCAGGAGATCAATAGTTGGACCCATATAGTATAAGTACCAGTTTGCGATCGTATCTTCGGTTTTTAACATATACTACCTTTGTCAGATTTTAGAACGAGGTTTAACCTTGCTACTTACTAGCATTGATTGCCTATACCCGTTGCTCTAGGACAATATTTTGTTCAAGAAAATGTCTACTATTTTAGGTCTTATATAGCCAATATCTTTTCAATAGCATCGACATAACCAGCTTTAAATATTGTATTACCATCACGGTCTTTAACTCTGCCACGCTTATCTACTGTCCAGCCAATTTTTTCAAATGTATCAGGATCAATAGAATGGGATAAGGCTTCTAATTCTGTTGGAAGTAGATTCGATTTAGTTAAAGATGGATGAGATGAACTTTCCATTGCATTGTTATTAGCTGATGGCCTTAGATCAATATTAATATTGGATAGCTCTTTTGCTAATTGAAGTTGCCCAGTTAACTTACTATTTTGTGCTATTAAATCCATTACAAGCCATCTGATGCGAGCGTCGTCAATATCACCCACCCAAGAATTTTGCTCTTTTACTTTGCTTGAGATAACTTTTAGGGGCTTTTTATATTCTGCCCATGATTGAATAAGCGCTCGGTATTTTTCACCTGTTTTATTTCTGATGGCCTGTGTCTTCGGACCATTAACAGCTTCACTTAAACGTCCAATAGTCGCTATTGTAAAATCACAGGACCCACGTTCAGACTGCTCAATACATATCTGATGAATTAGCTCTATTGAACTTGCCGTTTTGGGAGTTGAAATTTTCTTAAGTGCTTCACAAAGTTCATTAGGTTCATGACTCATACAGCCTCCAATAAAGGCTTGTTTGTAGTAGTCAGTTGATTCGCTTCACTTTGGAGTAAGATCTTCTTCACTTCATCATGAAGCGGCATGAGCTGATTATCATCATTAAAATCACTTAAAAGGATCTCTGCTCTCATCAGTTTTTCGACATTATCCCACGACTTTAAACGACTCTTTAATAGCTCACTCATTTGGTTTCCCACTTCTAGCTGCTGCTCAGGCGAAAGCATACACAACCATGGCTGAATGCCATTTTGGTGCGCCATCTTGTCGATTAATTGAGAGCGCCTAGCATTGGCCAATGATGCATCACTTAGTGTAAAAATAGTTGCATTTTCACACACTGTGCTTAGCTGATGAAACTCGCTATTAGTTTCATCAATACTCCAGTTAATAGAGGAAGATTCCGTATTAGCAACTAACATAGTTCCTTTACCTTCCTCCGCCTCAATGGACTGGTTCAATAGGTTGGTACACTGCATAATAAGCCGTGCAATATGCACTGTATCAGTCGCATACATACTGGTTTCTTTAGCTATCATTTCAAGGTTTGATGCCGCTTTATCTAACTCCATGGATTTAATGAACACCTGTTCCTTTTTTTCAGCGTCATAACGTTCATCCTCTAATGACTCAATATGAATAATTAGATTCTGTTCTTTTTGCTTAATATAAAATTGCTTTAATGAAATTTCGTTAAACACTGCGGTTAAACCACCTAAAAATGCGGGACTTGTGATAAAAAAACGGCAACGAATACAATTTTTTTCACCAAGATATCCGGATCCTACTGACAAATACTTTTTATATTTGACTTCATTATTTTCAACTTCTCCTCCTTCCTCACATTTCCCCCCCCCCATAGGACATATACCTATATCTGTAAAAGAAAATGCAGAAGCCGGATGTTCGTTATTTAAATTGTTAAAAGCTAATTGATCGTTCGGAACAAGGGAGTCTCTTACTGCTTCAAATTGTTTATTTCGAATTTGTTGCTGAATTCTTAATGGTGCAACGGCTAAAGCTCGTTTATTTGCCGCATTAAGTTCATCACGTATTTCGGCATGACCTACCTTAGTATAATAAATCGTCATCACTAACCTTGCATGACCGACCAATTTTTGAACAATATGAATAGGTACTTTTGCGTCAACTACAAATGCTGTAATTAAGCTTACACGCATGGCGTGAGGTGTATAGTCTGATTTATACGAACCTACACCCTCTTGATTATTAACTTTATTTGTTAATGGATTACCTTTTTCTTCTATTTGATGCAGAACATACGCAAGCGCCTTAGAAAAAATAGGCTGCTGGTGAGGTTGACAACTATTGCCCATTCTAAATAAAAAGCAATTAGTGCCTCGTTGCTCTAAAACCCTACTTCCAATAGGAACTCTATGATTGAGATCGGTCCATTTTGTTGGCTCAGTAATAGCATTATATTTTGATTGCCAATTTCTAAGTTTGATCATCCAATAATCTAAATTATCAGGAACCCAAGGTATGTCGTAGCCTCCTTCCAGACGCGATGTTTTATTGGTAGTAAAATGTAAACCTAGCTCATTATCAGGATACTCTTTTATAAAACCTTGTTTCTTTGTCCTCCCCGCTAATAAACCAGCATTTTCCATCCATTCGATTTTACCATTCACAAATTCAGGAATTTTTTTATCAGCTTCACCGCTATCGCACCAGAGAATCTGTTGTCCTCTTGAAGGGACACTCAATAAAGTGTATAAAGCAAAAAAACGCGCTGGAGACCATATTTGACAAACTTTTTCGTTGTAAGCACCTATTAACTCTCCAGTATGCTTTCCTTTTCGACGATCTTTTTCTACATATCGGTAGACACAATCCGGATCACTTTCATCAATTAAAGAAGGGTCGACATCAAACCAATCATTTGCCATCAAACCGTGCAAATGATTTAAATCACATAGATTTTTGGATTCTGATGGTACAATCCACTCTCTTGCTTTAACCACATATGTATAAGCTAAAAGAGGTTTATCTGATTCAGGTAATTTATTAGCTTTAATTTCCAGTAAATGACTTTGAAATTGACTTAATGGGTTATGAAAATCAGGATGGATAATAACTTCATCCTCATCTTCCAAAGTACATAATTGAGAAAGGCAATATTGAAGAAATTCAAGAACGATCACGTGGAATTTAGACTTATCTTGTTCACCAAAAAACTTTAAAAATTGCTCATACTGATTACGATCAATCTTTGTTGTTTTAAACAGGAATACCTCTGGTTTGGCTGGATAATTATTTTCCATGATGAACTTACAGATAAAGCAGATACTAGTTCTTTTTCTCATTGCAATGTTACGCTGAGATTGCTCTATATATGAATCAAATAAATCTCGCCATCCATTAAAACTCAAGCTTATGTCTCCACGAGAATAAGGCTTTAATTGACCTAAAAAACCATACCATCTTCCAATCTCCTGCCAGTCATCGCTATAGTAGATGTCAGGATTACAGGGGAACTTAGGGTCTTCTTTTTGGCGCTTGAAATATTCAGGTCGCGATTTAATCCCGAGTTCTATGGCGGCTGTTGAAGCCTCTTGAATCGTAGCGTAATAAACTGGGATAGTATTGCCTAAAAACCCCTTCCACTTGTCAAACGCCTGCCAGTCATCACTGTAATAAGTAGCGGGATTGCTGCGAAGCCGAGGATCCTCTTTATAGCGCTTGATATAGTCAGGTTGGTTTCTAATTCCGAGTTTGATGGCAGCTGTTGAAGCCTCTTGAATCGTAGCGTAATAATCTGGGATAGCATTGCCTAAAAAACCATGCCACCTGCCAAATGCCTGCCAGACCTCACTGTAATAGCTATTAGGAGCACAGGGAAGCCGAGGGTCTTCTCTATAGCGCTTGACATACTCAGGTCGCGATTTAATCCCGAGTTTAATGGTTGCTATTGAAGCCTCTTGAATGGTGACGTAATAATCTGGGATAGAACGCCCTAAAAAACCATACCATCTACCTAACGCCTGCCAAGCCTCACTGTAATAGACGTCAGGACAACTAGAAAGCCGCGGGTCCTCTTTATAGCGCTTACTATAGTCAGATTGCTTTTTAATCCCGAGTTTGATGGCAGCTGCTGAAGCCTCTTGAATCGTGGTGTAATAATTTGGGATAGAACGGCCTAAAAAACCATACCATCTGCCAAACACTCGCCAGTTCTCACCATAATAGATGTCAGGATTACAAGGAAGCCGAGGATCCTCTCTATAGCGCTTTGTATAATTACGTTGCGATTTAATCCCGAGTTTGATGGCGGCTGTTGAAGCCTCTTGAATCGTTGTGTATTTACTCATAAACACTCTCCAATTCTAACGTTTCTCTAGTTTTGCTTTCGAAATTTTTAAACTCCAACCTAATCTCTCTTGGCGATAGTGATTTATAAGAGTCTTGAGATTTTATCGATTTGTGATGTGCCGCATTAGCTACGAATAAATTACTAACACCAGCTTTTTCTAGACGATTTATATAAGCATATCTGTGGCCATGTGGCGTTGTCCCTAAATCTTTCTCAAAAACAAGCCCAACCCGTTCAATTGCTTTTTTGTATTTTCGTTCAAATGCATCTATCGAGTAAGGGTCACCAAATTGATTAGTAAAAGCATACGGGTGTTTACGATTTTTATGTGGACTAATCCTTTGTTTAGCTAGGTACAAACGCCAATAAAACAAAAACTGTTCACCAGCTGATGGTTCAAACCAATTCACAACCATATAATTTTTTTTCGATGGGGATAATTTATTATTCTTCCAACCTGCATAAACCTTTTTACTTTTTTCATATTTATTTCGGGGCAAAAGTTGGAAGTTTTTAGCCAGTGTTTCTTCACGAACCTCAATGCGCCCATTGGTATATGACATAGGAGACTGCCCGATTTCAGGTTCGTACACACATACCAAAGCTTCATTTGAATTTTCAGGATGAAGCTCTATATCCTCAAGCCATAAATGAAAAGGTTCAGATCTTCTCAACCCACCAAAATGAAGCAACATAGTGATGAGTATGTCCCTTAATTCAAGACGGGTATAAGCTGGGGCTGTAGCTAAAACACCGGGCTTTACAAACCCTTTATGAATTAAGTCGTCAATATACTCATCAGGGAACCTGTTCAAGGCAGAGTTGTTATCATTGCCCCTATGCTCTTGTTGGTATCGAACATTTCTAGATAATTTGTTTCTATCTTGCGCTGATTTTTTTGACCATGTGTGTGCTAGAAAAGCATTTTTATGTTTATGTGAATATGCTGCCCAATTTAATCGTTCCTCGTGGCTTGTAGCTTCACGCCAAGGATTAAGGTTGTCTTTGTTGTTAAGTTCTTTATGGTCGCAAAGCCAATCAGAGTATTGAGTCACATACGAAATGATTTTATTGCCATTTTGTATACTTCGCTTTCTCCATCGGAGTCCCGTTGGATCTTCACCATTTTGGTTGATTGTTCCTGAGAATAGTTTGTCTGAAAAGGCTGAGAAAAGGTCTGCAGGATATTTGAAATACGTGCTATTGAATTCTACAAATTCGACGAGTAAGCAAACTGCTCGAGCACTCGCATCAATCCAAGACATGCTCTTATTTCGTTTATAGATTGAATAATCCAGATATGATTTCAAGACCCCATTTTGCGTGTAAATAACTGGCAGTCTTATTTCATTTTTTTCTTCAATATGTATGGTTGTTCTGATGACTAGAGGGTGAAACATAAATGATCCCCTATATAATATTAATTACACTTTAGGGGGACACACCAAAGAGAACAAGGTATTAACTTTGATCAAAATCAAGATAATCGTTTAAAAAGGATATAAATAGTATACAGAGGTTAGGGGTTATACGAACGAAATGGACACAGGAGCCATAAACACATGGATTGACAATGTGTCACCTTGAACAAACAGGTCGACTAATTTTTTCACATCAAATTCCACCAGTGCATCCATATCCGTTTCGCAGCAGTATTGATTGACCAACAACCGTAAACAGTGTCTATGACGTCTCGGCACTGAGATCAGAACAATAGGCTGTTTAATTGTAAGCGTCATCTTCATAAGCCTTGAGTCGTAAAAGTGTGCCTGACCTTGAAAGTCTTTCATTCTTGCGTGGTGGTTTTTGTGTGAATTAAGGTTTTAGGCCTATTTGGGGCGACAATTGTGAAAGTTTTTTGTAAGTCGGTGTTGTTTGGTGTTAGTATGCCGCCCATAGTTTGCTGAAAGGCAGATTAAGACCCAAGGCAAAATGCATTCATAAAGGCATGCCTGTACCCTACAATACTATCTGGAGTCGTTATGGAAGCACGTGATTACGAAAGCGCATATTACCAAGTTCAAGATGATGTGATTGAGTCACTTCCTGTTGAAATGGATGACGAAACGTTTTTGGATAAGGGATTGTGTTAATGGGTAACCCCATTACTGGATCTGCATTACCGTACCCTCGATGCGCATAAGGCCGATTTTAGATAAAAATAGCAACCATTAGGTTGCTATTTTTTTGTTTGTTACTATTGATATTCACCGTATTGCCTGAGCTAACCTTGTTAGACTGGGGGAGCCCGCGAAAAATACCCTGCTAAGATGAGCTTATTTATATGATAAATAAGCTCATTTCTATCGCCGATAAAGAGTGCAGAAACTAAGTTGATTAGTCTTAATTTAAATTCCCTTTTTCGGGTAATATTTCAACAATCACCCAGCGGTTATCCACCTTATGCAACCTGATCGTACGGTCGTCTATCCATTTTTGACCATCTTTAAGACCAAATATCTTTACTATCACCGTAATGTCTTTGGTGAATTTACGAAAAAAATCGATATCAATTTCTTCTATCTCTAATGTGACATCTGTCATTGATAAGTTGAGTACATGGCGCTGTACTGCTGAGGCGATATAATAGTGCTGCAGTACTCGCTGCATTGGCTCATCAACATATTGTAATGCTTTGTCGACACTTCTATCGACATAGATAGCGTTGAAAAAGCCCAATGAAACCTGTTCAGGGGTCTGTACCCCTTTCATTGGGTCGCTACCCTGGCCACAACCAGCGAGTAAGACCATCACCAAAAAAAGTAAGTTTTTCATGTAATTTATATCAATGAAATTTGCTTAACAGTATCGCGGCTCTGTATTTACTTGGCAAGGGCTAGAGGGGATTTGTCATCATTAGCGTTTATGTTGTGCTGTTAGCTTGCCTAGATTGGGATACATCGACAAGCGTTGTCTGCATAAGTTGGTGAGGCAATTAACAATAAGCGAAGTCGTCATTTGAAGCTTCATGCCTATGGCGGTGGACGTTAGCGGCGATGTTAATATTAAGTTTGTTGTCATAAATGGCTTGACTATGATGCAGCAATGAGGCATATCTGAATAGATAACTTACTGCGGTTATCCACAGATTCTGTGGACAACTATGTTGAAGACTCGATGCATAACTTTTAAGTTGTTGAACTTAATTGATAATAACTACTGGTTAAATTTTGATGCATTGTGATTTTACTGGGCTTATCTGCCTTTATCTCGACTCCATTGCCGCAATAATAAAAAAGCCTGTCGATTGACAGGCTTTTTTGTTGGTAACGACTTATCTTGGATTATCGCTTAGCTTTGTGAAGCTTGAATCGCAGTCAGTGCGATGGTGTAGACGATATCATCGACGAGTGCACCACGTGAAAGGTCATTAACTGGCTTGCGCATGCCTTGCAGCATTGGACCAATACTAATTAAATCAGCACTTCGCTGTACGGCTTTGTAAGTTGTATTACCTGTATTTAGGTCTGGGAATACAAATACCGTCGCTTGACCGGCAACAGGACTATCGGGAGCTTTAGAGCGAGCCACATTAGGCATAACCGCTGCGTCATACTGCAGTGGGCCGTCGATGATCAGATCAGGGCGCTTCTCCTTGGCGATACGGGTCGCTTCACGCACTTTATCTACATCAGAGCCCGTGCCTGAGCTGCCCGTTGAGTAGCTGATCATTGCCACGCGGGGCTCAATACCGAAGGCTGCTGCGCTTTCTGCCGATTGAATGGCGATATCGGCCAGTTGTTCTGCATTTGGATCTGGGTTAATCGCACAGTCACCGTACACCAACACTTGATCTGGCATCAACATAAAGAAGATAGAGGAGACTAAGCTTGAACCCGGCGCAGTTTTAATTAACTGTAGCGGTGGGCGAATGGTGTTCGCTGTGGTGTTGACTGCACCAGAAACGATACCGTCAACTTCACCTTGGGCTAACATCATAGTCCCTAGTACCATGTTGTCTTCGAGTTGTTCACGCGCAACGACTTCGGTCAGTCCCTTATGACGGCGAAGATCGAGCATAGGCTCAACATAACGTTCGCGTACGGATTCTGGCTCAACAATGTCAACGCCTTCGCCAAGTGTAACCCCTTGTTGGTTGGCGATACGCAAGATCTCTTCGCGATTACCAAGTAGCACACAACGAGCGATACCACGCTGTGCACAGATGGCTGCCGCTTCGATGGTTCTGGGTTCGTCGCCCTCAGGTAGTACTACAGTTTTAGCGGCAGCACGCGCCATTTCAGTGAGTTTGTAACGGAAAGCTGGTGGCGAGAGTCTGTGTTCGCGAGGTGAGTTTTCGGTCACGCTCTCTACCCAATTTTGATCGATATGGCTAGCCACATACTCTTGTACTTGTTCGATACGCACGGCGTCATCGACAGGCACTTCATGATCAAAACGTTGAATATTAAGTGATGTTTGCCATGTATTTGTGTCGATTAGGAACACAGGTAAACCGGTTTCAAAGGCTTGTTCGCACAATGCCATAATCTCAGGCTCTGGCTCATAGCTACCTGTGAGCAGCAGCGCGCCAACCTTGACCCCGTTCATTGCCGCTAGGCAGGCCGATACAATCACATCTGAGCGATCGCCCGAGGTGACTAACAATGAATCGGTTTTAATGTGGGTGACCATGTTAGGAATACTGCGTGCGCAGAAGGTGACTTTACGTAAGCGGCGCGTATGCATTTCGCCAGCGTTAATGATGCGCGCGCGTAAGTGCTTAGCCAGATCCGATGCCCGTGGTGCGACCAAATCTAAGTTGTAAGGTACGCTGCCTAGAATACGCAGTTTACTCTTACCTGGCAGTTGGAACATACTTGCTGGATCGGGGCGCTGCACATCTTGATGGTCAAATACTTCAGACAGATCGGGGCGAGCACGACCTTCATCATCAACTGGTGCGCCGATCTTGTTGATAATCGCGCCGATAATGCGTTTGTTTTTAATGCCGCCCCAAGCGTTGAATGCAATTTCAAGGCGGTTCATCAGTGCCGTTGGGGTTTCATTACCCGGCGCTGCGACGAAAATAATATCCGCATCGAGCGCCTTCGCAATTTGATAGTTGATGTCGTCAGAGAACGGATGGTTTCGGGTTTGCACTAAACCTTCGACAATCAATGTTTCACTGGCATCGGCACATTCAGTGGCGCGCGCAATGATCTGTTCCATTAACACATCGGTTTGATCGTTGCGGATCAGGTTTTCAGCGTGAGCCATATCGAACGGCTCAAGCGGGTTTACTGTAGGCGACTTACTTAAAATAGTGGTCGAACGTTCAGGGCCTGTATCGGTTGGACGCTGCTGGGCGATAGGCTTAAAAAAACGCACCTTAACGCCGTGGCGTTCTAACGCGCGAACCATACCGAGACTGATAGACGTTAAGCCTACACCAGTGCCGTTGGGTATGAGCATGATATTGCGAGACATAAATACCTCTTGTTACCCTGCAAGCCGTAACTTGCAGGTCAATTTACGCTTAGGCGAGACGGGTTAATCCCGACTCACTATTATTTATTGAGCAGTGATACCGCGTCTTCGGCGATAACCCACTCTTCATTGGTTGGAATAACCATGGCGATAGGGCCATTGTCAGTGGTGATCTGACCTTGTTTGCCAAAACGCGCAGCCGTATTGCGTTCTGTATCCACTTCGAAATTGAAGATTGAAAGCAAGTTAAGCACTTTTTCACGGATAAGATCGGAGTTTTCACCGATACCGCCAGTAAAGACCAGTGCGTCGAGGCGACCCAGTGGCACAGTATAAGAGGCGATATATTTTGCTAAACGATAGCAGAATATTTCCAATGCCAATGTCGCGCCTTTATGGCCATTTTGGTAACCTTCTTCGATGCCGCGGCAATCATTGGTTAGCTCAGAAATGCCTAATAGACCACTTTGCTTGTTCATCAAGTTGTTGACTTCATCAGCCGTGTAGCCAAGTTTATTGATAAGGTGATACACGATTGAAGGGTCCATATCGCCACAACGTGTGCCCATCACCAAGCCTTCTAGAGGGGTTAAGCCCATTGAGGTATCAACACTCTTACCGCCTTTAATCGCCGTAACCGATGCACCGTTGCCTAAGTGAGCGCAGATAACATTGGTGTCGCTCGGTTCTGTACCTAAGGCTTTAGCCGCTTCACGGCTAACGAATAGGTGGCTGGTACCATGTGCGCCATAACGACGGATACCGTGTTCACGATATAGCTTATAAGGTAGTGCATAAATATAAGCATGTTCAGGCATGGTTTGATGGAACGCAGTATCAAACACGGCAACCTGTGGTAGCTCAGGGAAAGAGGCTTGCGCCGCACGAATACCGATCAGGTGAGCAGGGTTGTGCAGTGGTGCAAATACGGCACTGTCTTCGATACCCTTAAGTACGGTGTCATCAATAATGACAGACTGGGTGTATTTCTCGCCGCCATGAACGATACGGTGACCAATGGCTTGGATCTTCTCGGCAATTTGTGGGTGTTCACCCAAAATTTTGGTCACAATGAACTCAACCGCTTCACGGTGAGCGGTAAAGGCGCCTAGTTTTGACTCAGATTTATTGCCGTTAACTTTCCACTTAATGCGTGAGTCTTCAAGACCAAAACACTCAGCTAAGCCAGAGATCTGGTCATCACCTGTGAGGGCATCAATAATAGCAAACTTCAATGAAGAGCTGCCGCAGTTAAGTACCAATACCAGTTTATTTGACATGTTTAAAACCTTTTGCAAAGTAGATGAATCGGGTGCGTTCACCAAAATGTAATGGCTGCAATAATATGTAGTGCAAACCATGTGTTTTGCCCAATATTGGGGCGAATAAACTGCCTTAAGCGGGTTTGGAGTACTTGGGACTCTTAAACCGATTGTGCTATGGTAAGGACAGTGTCTCAAAGTTTAGGTGTCATCATTGACAGTAAAAGTGTTTAAAACCTTAGGGGACGGTCGTCGTTATATGAAGACGTGGCCCATGGTTAAACAACTTAGTTTCTATTTCCCAGAGTATCGCGTTGTCAGGGCGACTCAGCTGGGATTACGCTTTATGCCGTTGTTAGCCATTATTGCTGCTGGCAGTCAACTGTATCTTTATGGATGGGCTTTTTTACCACAAGCCATTACCATCGCGTTGTTTTTTATCAGTTTACCTATCCAAGGTTTATTTTGGCTCGGCTGGCGAGCTACGCATCCGTTACCGTTAAGCTTGCTCGATTGGTGTAATAATTTGTCAATCAAACTGCAAAGCATAGGGGTTGCTTGTGCCCCTTTAGGGGCAAAAGCGTGTTATCTCGATATGGCGGTGATTTTAAAAATAGCCTTTGAACGTCTCGATAACAGTTACTGGGAAAATCTGTAGTGGTTAATAAACCGCATTGATCCCTGCATCTAAAAAAATCTGTTTTATCTGTTCCATCGTGTCGCGACTCGGGGGCGAAATATGGCTCAGTTGATACTCTTCACCTAGGGCTTCCCACTTGTGTTTGCCGAGTTCGTGATAGGGCAATAACTCTACCTTTTCAACGTTATTCATGGGTTTAATAAACTCAGCGAGGCTTTTCGCTGAGTCAATATCATCAGTAAATCCACCTACAACCACATAGCGAATCCATGTTTTTTGTTGGCGTTGTTGAAGGTACTGCGCAAATTGCAGGGTGCGATGATTACTGACTTGGGTTAATTCGATGTGCTTGGCATCATCAATATGTTTGATATCCAGTAGCACTAAATCTGTGTTATCGAGCAGTTCGTCGATAACTGGGGTGTATTTACGGACAAAACCGTTAGTGTCCAAACAGGTGTGGATACCTTGGGTTTTACAAGCATGGAAGAGGGCAGCAACAAACTCGGCTTGCAGTATGGCTTCACCACCACTGGCAGTTACCCCTCCACCGCTCGATTCGAGAAACGGGCGATAGCTAATGATCTGCTCCATTAGCTCATCAACCTCGACTTCACGGCCACCATGTAGATCCCACGTATCACGGTTATGGCAGTATTGGCAGCGCATTAAACAGCCCTGCATAAAGGCGATAAACCTGATGCCTGGACCATCGACTGTGCCAAAGGATTCGAGTGAATGAATCCGGCCTTTTACTGTCATTGCGACTCCTATAAAGTAGGCTGTGCTAAATTAGCCGCACAGCCTATCTTAAATTCACCAAAAATCCACAGTTAATACTGGGGAACGCTTAAATTTACATCCCTTTGGTGAAAGTACGTGTAATAACGTCCTGTTGCTGCTCTGGTGTTAGGGCGTTAAAGCGCACTGCGTAACCAGAAACACGGATTGTCAGCTGTGGGTACTTATCAGGATTAACGATTGCATCCTCAAGCATTTCGCGGTTCATTACGTTCACGTTAAGATGTTGACCACCCTCACGAGACTCGTTATGGGCAAAATAGCCATCCATCAACGCAGCCAGGTTAGTGCGGCGACCATCATCGTCTTTACCTAGTGCATTTGGCACGATAGAGAAGGTATAAGAGATACCGTCTTGAGCGTGAGCAAAGGGCAGTTTAGCCACCGAGGTTAATGAAGCGACAGCGCCTTTCTCATCACGGCCATGCATTGGATTGGCACCTGGCGCAAATGGCGCTCCTGCTTGGCGGCCATCTGGAGTCGTGCCTGTTTTCTTACCATAAACCACGTTTGAGGTGATGGTGAGAATTGACTGAGTCGGAATGGCATCGCGGTACATTTTCATGTCACGGATTTTCGCCATAAAGCGCTCAACCAGTTCAGTAGCTAAATCATCGACGCGTGCATCGTTGTTACCAAATTTAGGATAATCACCTTCAATGTCGAAATCGATAGCAATGCCGTGCTCGTCACGAATAGGCTTCACTTTGGCAAATTTGATAGCTGACAATGAATCGGCTGCGATAGAAAGCCCCGCGATACCACACGCCATGGTGCGACGAACGTCTCTGTCATGTAGCGCCATTAGGGCCGCTTCATAAGAGTACTTATCGTGCATGAAGTGAATGGCATTAAGCGCTGATACATATTGCTTAGCTAACCAATCCATCATGACATCTAAGCGCCCCATTACGTCATCAAAATCGAGCACTTCGTCAGTAATAGGCTCAAACTTAGGACCGATTTGGGTCTTGAGTTTTTCATCCATACCGCCGTTGATAGCGTAAAGCATGGTTTTAGCAAGGTTGGCACGTGCGCCGAAGAACTGCATGTGTTTACCCACAACCATAGGGCTGACACAACAAGCAATTGCATAGTCATCGGACTGGAAGTCCGGACGCATTAGATCATCGTTTTCATACTGAATAGAGCTAGTGTCGATTGACACCTTAGCACAGTACTTTTTAAAGGTTAGAGGCAGTTTTTCTGACCAAAGTACGGTGATATTTGGCTCTGGGCTTGGGCCCATGTTGTATAGCGTATGTAAGAAACGGAAGCTTGACTTGGTCACCAAAGTGCGGCCGTCCAGTCCCATACCTGCAATAGATTCGGTCGCCCAGATTGGGTCGCCAGAGAATAGCTCATCGTATTCTGGGGTGCGTAAGAAGCGAACCATACGCAGTTTCATCACGAAATGGTCAACCATTTCTTGCGCTTGTTCTTCGGTGATCAGACCATTTTTCAGGTCACGCTCGATATATACATCAAGGAAGGTCGACGTACGGCCCAGTGACATAGCCGCACCATTTTGGCTTTTCACTGCCGCAAGGTAACCAAAGTATGTCCATTGAATCGCTTCTTTGGCGTTGGTTGCTGGGCGTGAAATATCAAAGCCATAGCCCGCCGCCATCTGTTTCATTTGGCCAAGAGCTTTATGCTGCTCTGCAATTTCTTCACGAAGTTGCATTGTGGCAGTTAAGTCTTCACCGGCTTCAAACTTTTCTTGTAGCGAACTAAATTGGGCAAATTTATCTTGCATCAGATAGTCGATACCATAGAGCGCGATACGACGGTAGTCACCGATAATACGGCCACGGCCATAGGCATCGGGTAAACCAGTTAGGATACCTGATTTACGACAACGCATGATCTCTGGGGTGTAGATATCAAATACACCTTGGTTATGAGTTTTACGTAGCTCAGAATAGATATATTTGATGTTTGGATCTAATTCACGACCGTAGGCAGCACAAGAGCTTTCTACCATACGGATACCACCGTTTGGCAACATAGCGCGCTTAAGAGGCGCTTCAGTCTGTAGGCCAACGATGGTTTCTAATTCTTTAGCGATATAACCGGCTTCGTGAGAGGTGATAGTCGATACCTTATC
This sequence comes from Shewanella algidipiscicola, assembly GCF_900380485.1. Classification (NCBI taxonomy): domain Bacteria; kingdom Pseudomonadati; phylum Pseudomonadota; class Gammaproteobacteria; order Alteromonadales; family Shewanellaceae; genus Shewanella; species Shewanella algidipiscicola. The sequence continues at coordinate 29,119 of NZ_OXJV01000003.1, forward strand.
GGTATCAAAATCGACAGGCGCATGGGTGCGGTTTTCCAGCTTGATGCCTTCCATGACCTTGTCCCATAATGTTAGGGTCGCCTCGGTTGGGCCAGCTAAGAATGACTCATCGCCTTCATACGGGGTGTAATTTGCTTGAATAAAGTCTCGTACATTTACTGCAGACTTCCAATCACCAGGAGTAAAACCTTCCCACGCTTTGGTGAACAGCTCAGTTTTTTCGGTCATCGTACTAATACCTTCTGTATTGAGATAAAGGTTATTGGGTATCGATTTGGCTCTGATAACAAAGAGTGCGATACACCAATAGCTAAGTCTTAACAGCTCCCCTCAATATGTTGCCCTGATGATGGGAACCGATTATCGAATCGATTAAATTCTATACTTTAGATGGCCGATAAGATGACACGTTACAGTTTTACCGGCGACCACTTAATTGGTAAGACCAATTTACCTGATGGATATTAGCATATCCACTTGCTAGCTGCATCAGATTCGCTAGAGATAAAGGCAAAACTGTAACCGACCTATCATTTTCACCCGCATTCTCTAATTGCATCTCATCTTAAAGTCGGTTATTTAGACCTAAATTATCGCCACTGTGCACGAATAACAATCCCGATTGAGTATGAGATTGTTAGGGCCTGTTGATCTTTGCTGGTTGAATGTTGTTCGAGACAAAAACGTGTTAATCGAGGCGAGTGGATTGCAGCCTAGTCATCTAAGCAAAATTCACTTAACAAAGAGTAAAACGTTTTTAGCCGACCCCTTCGAGCAGCGTTTGTTGGTCATTTCTACTGCGTTCTCAGCTTTTTATGTAGAATCACTACACCACAAAGCTTCTGCTTTGTATGAATATCCAACAATTCCCTGCAAAAACAACCTTGAAAAATCAACAGGCCCTATGTTTAGCAACGATAATCTTGACTATAAATCAGAGGGCACTTAATCATCACAAGTATAAAAGAATAGCCACACAGCAGGGGGATCCACCACTTTGTGGCACAGTGTTTACAATAGAGCTGGGATCCCTTGGATCATGCCTACTGCTAGCATTGCTGCAAGGCAGATAACGAAGGCCAAACCTGGGATAATTAATCGGTCAGCGACGCTTAATGTTTTAGCTCGCTCTTTGTCACCAATGAGGCCATTGTTGTCTAAGAACATGGTGAGTGCCCATGCCAGCACAGGATTGGCCACAAACGAGGCGAAAATACAGATCCCCGCCGCTTGGCTACTTTGGGTGTCTTTGACCATCTGCATACCCGCTTCGAGTAGCGGTAAGAATACCCCCACAAGTAAAGCAATTGACATTACAGGGCGCCACACCGTCACATCCATTGGATAGCCAAGTACAGCAACTATGATACACAGTGTACCGAGTAAAATAGCACCAGCAGGAATAGGGCGTTTTGCAATGGCAGCAGGGATCATATAAGTGCCCCATGATGAGGTGATGTTACCACCACCCACAGCGGTGCCGACCATTTGGCGTAAAGAACAGGTGGTCATGGTGTCATCAACATCCATGAGTACTTTTTCAGTGCCTTTAGGGTAATTCAGTTCTTGGAAAATACGGTGACCTAAGAAGTCTGGTGACCACATGGCAACCGCCAAAATCGCAAAGGGAAGTGAAGCGATAAAATGCGCCGCATTAGGCAGGCCTAGTTGCCAACCGTATTCGGTTGAACCCCACCAATAAGCTGGATTCAAATTAGGGATACCAGGCTCCGTCACAAATTGCAGATCTAGCCCCGCTCCTAGGCCAAATGCTAAAGCAATCGCGGCAATTGAGCACAATGGGATAGCTAGCCAACGTTTACCCACCTTAGCAAGATAGGCATATAAGATCACATTCACCAACAAAATAAAGAAGGCTACATAGCCTAAGCTGTAATCCAGAGCATGTTTGGATTGTAAACTCCCAGCCCAATCGAACAATGAGCTAATTTGACTCTTGGCCCCCATAAAACCGAGGAACACCAATAAACCACCGGCCACGCCACTAGAGGTGAGGTTAACCAGTCGCGATCCGCCTTTAAAATAACTGAGAATAAGGCCAAAGACACCGAGTAAAATGGCCAGTGCGAGAGGGTGTGCGCCAGCTAAGGCGATTGCCCCTATCAGTGGGATCATGGGGCCATGATTACCGCCAAGGTTGGCGCGAGGGTTGATAAAACCGGAACTGATAATACAAAAGAGTAACGCAGGGATGAGCATTTCTACTCGAACAACTTGAATGGCAAATTCGGCACCTAAATTAACGTGCTCCCATTTCTCGGTCAGTCCAGCAGCCCAAGCTGCCATTACCGCAGAATACATAACGGTAATGCCGATAGTGCCAGCGATGGCGGGAACAAGGTCTTCCCATTCAAAGCGAAAATCTCGACCCGGTAAGTTAAGACCCCAACGCCTAGGCTTCATGATTTGTAATTCATGATCTAAGTATTCTTCACGAGTATTAAACTCAGACGCGGGACGATGAAGCGCTTTATAAGACTGCTCTGAGGTTTCCATTTCTGCGTGTTTGACGGTTTCTGACATAATTTCTCATTCTCCGAAAAGAACATAGTGATTCATCTAAATTGATGATGGCTGCAACAGAATCCCTAATAAGTTAGTCAAGCGGCGCTGGCTTGTATGCCGTCTGTGATACTCGATTAACTTGGCCGCCACTGTAAATGAAATGAAAACGCTCCATTATAAAGTGAGCAGATACGTCCTTTTCTTGTTTAAAATTGGTCAGACCAATTTACCTCAAAAATATTAACACAGCCAAATAAGGCTGACATTAAGTATCAATAAAGTTGAAACTAAAGATTAGATGAATTGGGAGCCACTTAACAACTTACGCCACCAATTAGCCGATTTTTACCAATTAGGCATGCATATTGCGCCGCAGCAGGGCTCTCACTATCTCACTATTTTGTGAATCGTCCCGCTGGTCTTGGCTTTAGTTTGAGTTACCTCTCTTTTATTGTGCTTGCGGGGTAGCCGTATGACGCAAAGATGTGCTGGAGTGTGGGGTGGGTCACGTTTGTTGGCTGGCGTTGGGATATGCCGAGTCATTAATGGTCAGCATTAAGTGTTAGGGGGGGGCAACCTTGAGCATCTGTTGCTCACTGTTAAAATCCACCGCCATGCTTATTGAATTACACCTAGTATAAAGCTTTTAATACAGCGAGTTAGGAGGTTTCCTCGCCGCTTTTACGTTATCTCAATATTCGCTGAGGGCGCACTAGTTAGTGTTATCATTTATATTGATACTACTCATCATTATTATCAGATTTTCTTCTGTTTTATTTAACGTTAACTTATCGATATCGAGTAACTATTTTCGGTAATTTATCATGGAGAACAGAATGTTATTGAGTAAATGCCACAGATACCATCCCCCTTGTGACGGTGCGAAAGAGGGGCGGTCATGTCAACCTCTTCGTTAAACTCGCCAGCGGGTCATCATCGCCAGTGTTATGTGCAACATCCTAATGCCGCTGCGGTCAATGGAGCGATGAGCATGTATTTACATGCCGAGCATTACGGACTGTCAAAAGTCAGTAAGTCCCACGGCCAGTCCATAGGTTTAGCTGTTTTTGCCGGTGCTTTTATTGCATTAGCCTTTGTGTTTTACATCACAGTGACAACAGGGGCGACTGGTTCGTGGGGCTTAGTTAGGCTAGCGGGTGGGTTGGCCTTCAGCTTGGGCTTAATGTTGGTGGTGATCTGTGGCGGTGAGCTGTTCACCAGTACGGTACTTAGCACCGTGGCCTGGGCACAAAAGCAGGTGAATACTAATGCTCTGCTTATCTGTTGGCTGCGTGTTTATATTGGCAACCTATTCGGCGCCCTCATGATGCTGGGACTGGTTTTTGCTGGTGGTATGCATCAACTCGATGGCGGCTTATGGGGCGTGAATGCACTGAATATCGCGCAGCACAAACTGCATTATGGTTGGGGACAAGCTTTTGTACTGGGTGTGTTATGTAACATGCTGGTTTGCCTTGGGGTATGGATGACCTTTGCTAGCAAAGATGCACTGACTAAAGCCATTTTGTTAATGCTGCCGGTGGCCATGTTTGTCAGCAGTGGCTTTGAACACAGCATTGCCAACCTGTTTATGGTGCCGCTTGGGATCGCTATTGTCCATTTTGCCGATGCGAGTTTTTTTGTTAGCGCTGGGGTCGATGCTACGCAGTATAGCGATTTAACCATCAGTAATTTTATCTTACATAACCTGATCCCCGTGACACTGGGCAACATAGTCGGCGGGGGAGTATTAGTCGGCCTAGGCTACTGGCTGATAGAAAAACAGCCTAAGCCTGCCATTGTGCTACAGGTTGCTCCGCCACCTTTGGCCGAGTGCATTACCCCTTTAGCCGTTAAAAAATCAGTCACGCAATTGCCATCTTCCTTGGCTGAGTCAGTTAATCAAGCGGTGACACAAAACGCTTATGTGCAAGCGCATCCTTTATCAGTAGAGCCTTCTGGAGACCTATCAATGCCTAAATCAATTCAAAAACTAAATGTTAGCGACATCATGAACACCACGCCTTTCACTTTAACGCCTGAGTTATCTGTCTATGAAGGCCTTAAGCGCCTATCTAATGCCAATGAACGGGGGGCGCCAGTGATCGATGAACAGCAAAGGTTATTAGGGTTTATTTCACAGCAAGATTTATTGCGTAGCCTTTGGTCAGAAGAATATGTGCGTGGCATTGCCTATAAAGTGGCTGACTTAATGCAAACCCAAGTGCTAACGGTCGCTCCTAATGATGCCGTGGCTGACTTGATTGAACTTATGGTGGTCGACAGAAATAAATTATTCCCTGTTAACCAAATGGGTGTACTCACCGGCAGTACGTTTGCTAGTTATGAGGAGCGTTTAAGGCATGCTTACGCTAATAAACCCAGCAGTTTTCCTGTGGTGGAAGCGGGTAAATTACTTGGGATGATTAGTCGCGAGGCGATAGCGGCAAGAGTCAGCCGAGTATATGGATAATCCTCACTGATCATTAACGACCGCTAAGAATGGGGCTTAAGGCTCCATTCTTATTATATATCATCGAGTTATCTTGTTCTCTGACGGTATTTAGTCAGTCTGCGTGCTTCCGTTATTAAACAGTCCCTTAGCGGGTTTTCTCCAGAATCACAACGCCAAACAAAGGAGAGATGGCGCTGCATATTAAGCTGCGGCGTCGCGAGGATCACCAACTCACCTGCGGCGACTTCTTTCTCTACATCTAAAAAGGGCAGGCTACTCAAGTAAGGTCCATTTTTAACTAGCGCTTTGAGCAAAGAGACATGTTCATACTCTTTCCATACATTTAATTTCTCTATTACGCCATGTATTGCCCCTTCAAAAATACGCCGTGTGCCAGCACCCTGTTCACGCAATACCCACTTTGCCTGCTCTAATTGCGATAAGCTGGTGGTGTTATAGCTGGCATATGGGTGATGTGGCGCGGCAACAACCACTAAATGGTCGTCGAGCCATTGTTCTTGGTACAGGCGAGTGTCGTCGTTACGCCCCTCAATAATGCCAAAGTCATATTCGTAATTGAGCAGGCCCTCGATAACATTTTCGGTATTTTCAACGGTCAGTTCTATCCTCAGTTCGGGGAAATCAGTATCGATTTTACTGATAAGTTCAGGTAAGAGATGCTCTGCAGCCGTCTGACTGGAGCATAATCGGAAGCGCCCGCTGATAAGATGTTGTTCATGAAGGCCTAATTCAATTTGCTGTGCGTCTTGTAGCAAGCGTCTCGCACGGGGGCGTAGCCAGTTGCCCCAGTGGCTAAGCGTGAGTCGGTTACCCTGTCGAATAAACAGCGGTCGCCCCAAGAGATTTTCTAATTGCCCCAGTGACATACTGACGGCTGACTGAGTCATCGACAGTTTTCTAGCGGCGGCGCTGACACTTTCTAAGCTGGCAACGGCATCGAAAACCATGATTTGCTTGAGTGAATACTTCATCACAGCGAACGTTTCCCCTAACGGAAAAAAGAATGAATTTAAAGTATCAATATAATTGATGGTTATTTACCAATGATTGTAGGGGCGTCAATCAGGGGATACAAGTAAGTTGTTGATCTATTAGATGAGATAGAGATATGGTTCACTTTTTTGTGGTGACTGTGCGATGACGCACTCTTGTCGGTTCCGTTATCTACTGGTGGGCTGACCTTGGCTACTCAATGTCAATCACCTCTCTGTTACGGCGCATCTTGGTCGCAGCTGATTGACATGGCGTGGCTATGATCTTAAGCCTATGATCTTAGCGCTATGATATTAGAGTATGATATTAGAGTATGGTACGGCGTCATTTTGCTACTCCACCCTCAGTGTGATGGATTAGGGCTAGCTCATATCTATGGTTTTGTCTAGAATCGAGCCCTTGGTTTATTTCTCGTGTGCTCCTTATGGTTTCATTGTCGAAAACGGCACTGGTATTAACCCTTGGTTACTTACTGCTGTGGTGCGCTGGCCCCTTATTATTGCAAGAGGCTGGTACATGGGCTGGGTTACCCTTGTGGTTTTGGTTTTCCTGCATTGCCGCACCATTGCTGCTTATTTTGGTATTGGTGTTAACAATGAGCGTGGTTGATGATGATTAATCTGCTGCCAGTATTAGGCTATTTATTGTTGAGCTTAGTGATCACTCGCTGGTGGAGCCATAGGCAAAATCAAAGCAGTGGCGAGCTTTATTCAGATAAAGCGAAACGGTTCTTTATTGGTGGTGCTTTTTTGAACGGTCCATTGCTGGCGCTCACTCTCGTGGCAACCTACACCAGTGCCAGTTCATTTATTGGCGGCCCTGGGGCGGCTTACAAAATGGGCTTAGGCTGGGTATGGCTGGCATTAATTCAAGTGCCTGTTGCCATTTTAACCTTAGGAGTGTTGGGCCCTAAGTTTATGCGTCAGCGCGCCTCGCAGCATGCTACCTTAATCGAATGGCTCGACAGCCGTTATCACAGCCCTTGGCTTAGCCGAATAGCGGTACTCAGTCTCGTGACGGGCTTTATTGCAATGATCGCGGTGCAATTTATTGGCGGCGCCCGCCTATTTGCAGGGGTCAGCGGCATCAGTTATGAGTTGGGCTTAGGGTTATTTGTGGCTACAGTGCTAGCTTACACCCTAACGGGAGGCTTTCGCGCAGTCGTCATGACCGATGCCCTGCAGGGCATGGTCATGTTAGCTGGGTTGTTACTGCTGTTGGTGGTGATCTTATTACAGGCGCCATTACCTGAGCTGATGCAGCGGGTTAGTGAACATTCACCGGCCATGTTAAGTCCCCACGGGTTAAATGATGCGCTTGGCTGGCCAATGATGTTGTCATTTTGGGTGCTGATCTGTTTTGGCACCATGGGGTTACCTCATACTCTAGTCAGATTATTGGCCGTTAAAGATCGCCCGTCACTGAGGCGAGGTATGGTCTGGGGCACAGTGATCTGTTTCTTGATGACCCTATTGCCCCATTTGTGCGGCGTCCTCGGCCGAGCCTTGTATCCTGAGCTGTCAGTGCCTGATGACATTATGCCGACCTTGATTGCTGGCTTATTTCATCCGTTTTGGGCTGGGGTATTGCTGGCGGCTCCCATCGCGGCTGTGATGTCGTCGGTGGACTCTATGCTACTGCAATCGGCGGTTAGCCTTATTCGTGATGGTGCGCTGAAACGCTATCCCAGTTTGAGTTCGACGGTGCAGGTGCGTTTGACGCGCATCGCCATCGCCCTGATCACCTTGGTGGCCACCTACTGGGCGCTATCGCCGCCCAAGATGATAGTGTGGATCAATTTGGCCGCCTTCGGAGCCCTGCAGGCGGTATTTTTATGGCCGATTATCGCAGGTGTTTTTTGGCCAAGTATTAATGGCACCAGTGCGCTGTTGGCAATGTTCTCGGGCTTAGGCTGTTATTTATTGCTGCAATGGAGCGCGCCATTTATGTGGCATATCCACCCGATTGTACCGGCTTTGGCGGTCTCTTTGGTGGCGATGCTATTGACCCATATGATCCAGCGGCGCCCCTCGCAGCAGGCCGATGTACCTTTGTAACGATTAACATCATCAGCCGTTGATTTTGAGCCGATTAGCCGCTTAATACTGCCCGATTAAGCGGCTTTTTGTTGTTTGTCGAACGTTTAATTGAGCAAGTGATGAGCAGACGAGGTGAGGCTTGAATCTAACTTGGCCGCAATTTGCTGTGCCAGTGTAAATGATGGGTGAATTAGTTTATATTTGCGTGCAGATTGTCTCATCATAATAAGAATCATGGTCGTAACATGCACTCACAAACTAATCAAGAATCCTCTGTTGTCGCAACGTTGTTCACCCGCTGGCAGATGCCAGATACCTTAGTCATTATTTTCTTTGTCGCCCTGGCTGCAATGGCATTAACCTATTTAGTGCCGGTGGGCTCATTTGACACCCAAGAGATTGTCTATCTTAATGATGGTGTTGAGAAAACTCGCAATGTGGTTGACCCATATTCATTTCAATATCAAGTAGATGTTAGTGGTAATGCTGTGATGCAACCCGTGGCGTTGTTTGAGGGCGGCGGTGGCGTGGGCTTTTTTAACTTTGCGTTTGAGGGGTTAGCCTCGGGGTCTAAGTGGGGCACGGCCATCGGGGTCATCATGTTTATGCTGGTGATTGGTGGTGCCTTTGGGATCGTGATGGAAACGGGCACCATAGACAATGGTATTTTGCGCTTAATCGATAAAACTCAAGGTAATGAAAACCTATTTATTCCTGCACTATTCACTCTATTTTCGCTAGGGGGTGCCGTCTTTGGTATGGGGGAGGAGGCCATCGCCTTTGCGATTATTATCTGCCCATTAATGATCCGCTTAGGCTTTGATGGCATCACCACGGTTATGGTGACATATGTGGCGACACAAATCGGTTTTGCCAGCTCGTGGATGAACCCGTTTAGTGTGGCAATTGCTCAAGGTATCGCTGGCGTGCCTGTGTTGTCGGGTGCTGGCGTTCGCGGGTTGATGTGGGCTGGTTTTACGCTGATGGGGATCATATTTACCATGCGTTATGGCGCTAAAATTCGTGCCACGCCTAGCTTGTCATACAGTTATCATAGCGATAAGTATTTCCGTGATCATCAGTCTCATGCCAGCCTAGACTCGCGTTTTAACTGGGGCGATATCCTAGTACTTAGCAGCATCTTAGTGACTGTGGTGTGGGTGATATGGGGCGTGGTGGCTAATGGGTGGTTTATTCCTGAAATTGCCAGTCAGTTTTTTACTATGGGGATCGCCGTGGGGGCGATTGCCGTGATGTTTGGGCTCAATGACATGACCATTAATCGGGTCGCCAGCAGTTTTAAGCAGGGCGCGGCGACCATGTTAGAGCCGGCCATTTTGGTGGGCTGTGCCTCGGGGATCTTAATTTTATTGGGCGGTGGTGATCCGACTTCGCCTAGTGTGCTTAATACTTTGCTCAGTGGGGCGGGCAGTATTATTGGCCAGCTGCCTGCGGCGTTATCGGCGTGGTTTATGTTGTTATTTCAATCTGTATTTAATTTCTTTGTCACCTCGGGTTCGGGTCAAGCGGCCTTGACTATGCCCTTGATGGCGCCATTAGCCGATATCGTGGGGGTGAGCCGGCAAGTTGCGGTGTTGGCCTTTCAATTGGGCGATGGTTTTACCAATGTGTTGGTGCCCACATCGGCATCATTAATGGCGACATTAGGCGTGTGCCGAGTCGATTGGGCCATATGGCTTAAGTTTATTTGGCGTTTTATGCTGGGTTTGTTTGTCGTATCGAGTTTATTGGTTATCGCGGCGCATTATTTAGGTTTTGTTTAACTTATCGTGTATATGATGAGCCAGGGGCTGGTGCATTAAACTTATTTGGCGCGATAAAAAAACGGCATCCAAGGATGCCGTTTTTAGTGGGTGATGCTTATGTTAGAACTTCACTTCACCTTCAACAAACCATTCGCGTCCACGTGCATTGTAAACCGAGCGGTCATAATGTGGCCAAGAGGTGGCCGTTGGATCGAAGTTAGGACCGGCATCAAATAGGTTAACAACCCCGGCTTTAACCTTAATCGCATCGTTAATGTTGTAACCAGCAGTCAGGTTCCACTTCGTTTGCGACGCCACTTCATATGCACTTTCGTCAAACGCTTGTCCTTTATCAATGGCTGATTGTTTAAACGATTTGTAGTACATACCGTGCATACGCGCCGTGTGATAAGCACCCAGTGTCGCTTCGAAATCTTCAACAAACCAACCTAAAACAAGGTTAGCGCGGTACTGAGGTAAGCCACCATTTTCGATATCGTCTTCGACTGGATCGGTCGGCGAGATCTGACCTTCAGACAGTAAGATATAGCTACCGTTAAAGTTAAGCTTTAGCTCACCAAATTGCTCAAGATCCCAACCGTAGCCAGCAGTGATGTCAATACCACGCACTTTTTGGAAGGCGAGGTTTTGAGCTACTGCGTTGATGTGAGTGATTTTGCCACTCTCATCGCGGGTGATCATATCTTCATACTGCTCATATTCACGCGCCGCTTTGCTTGGACTGACATCACTGACCATGTCATCGAGCTTCCACTCCCACAGGTCGAAAGAAGCATTAAGCGTATCGCCGCCCCATACTGCGCCAATGTTAGCGGTATAACCGGTTTCGGCTTCGAGATCTTTGTTAGAGCCTGTGGTCATATCTATGTGCAGTTCTTTACACACTTCATTCAGTGCTGCGTCATTGTCATAAGCTTGGCCCGGGGTACCGCCCATCGCTTGGCACTGCTTGAAGTCGATAACCGATGAGAAAGCATCGGTAGGATCGCCATATACGCGGTGCATATCGGGGGCGCGGAACACACTAGAGACCGAACCACGCACTAAGAGTTCGCGCAGTGGACGATATTCAACGGCAATCTGTGGTGACAAGTTACTACCAAAATCATCGTAATCATCGTAACGCAGTGCCGCGTTAATGGTGATGAGATCGGTTACAGGTAAGCTTAGTTCGGCATAGGTTGCCCAGTATGAGCGCTCGCCCGACCCTGATGAGCCACCTTTGTTTAAGATATTGCCTTTTTTCGACTCAGAATCGGCATCGCTCTGGTAATCTTGCTCTGTGTACTCAGCACCAAAGGCAAACATCGCATCACCAGCTGGCATCTCGAACGCCATACCAGAGATATTGGCTTGAATGTTTTTCTGAGTCGACTGGGCTGTTTCAAATGGCGTATAAGCAGCGTTAGCCACATCGCTATCGCTCATTTTTTCCAATAATGAGTTACCGTTATTTCCAGCAGTCAGGTAGTTATACATGCCAAGCTCTGTTGCCAAGCCTTGGCTAAACACATCGACATTGGTACGGCCGTAGTTTACCGATGCATCCCAGTTATACTCGTCGGCTAGCATGCCTTCAAGGCCCGTAGTAAAGAAGTAGTTACGCGTCTTGGTTTCACCACCGCGGCTACCAAATTCACTCAGACGGCGGGCGTAAAAGTATTCGCCGTTTTCAGCATTGGCAAAGTCACCACCAAGGGCTAACGTTTTGTCTGCAAACGTTTTGCTTTGGCCCGCGCCAGTCACAGTTAGGCTATTACCATCGACTGTGATGCCATATTCATCACCAATGGCCATAGGCTCGATATTGGTTACCGATTTGGCTTCAGCAAAATCGAGACGCCCCACAAAGGTGATGTCATCAGCTAACTCATAGTTAAAGTTTGTCGAGCTGATAAAGCGCGTACTTTCAGGTTGTAGATCGCGCCATTGTGAGCGGTCAAAGCCACATACGCTCCCAGCCATAGTATAACCAGCATCAGTGCACTCTTGTGCCGTCAGAACCCGTTGTCCTGTTGGAACCGTTTTATCGTCACGGGTGACAGCGGCAATGCGTGCACCGTATGAGCTGTATGCAGAATGTGGACTGTAAGGGACCTTGTCAGTATGTAGGCCAAAATTATCACGGTCGGTTGCTTTAAGTTGCTGGTTATCAGTAAATTCAATAAAGCTTGATACGTTTCCGCGATCAGAAGAGGCACCTAACGACAAGGCGATGCGGTCACTGCCACCACCACCGTTGCTGGTATCGCCATGACGATATTTAATGGCAACGCCTTCGAAGTCTTTCTTTAAGATGATATTAATGACGCCACCGACGGCATCGGCACCGTAAATAGCCGAACCACCCGATTGCAAAATTTCGATACGTTGTACCGCTTCCATCGGCAGGTTAGCCGTATCAACGAAGTTATCGGTACCGCCAGCAGGTTTCGGGTACTGGTTTAGACGCTTACCATTGATAAGCGTTAAGGTACGGTTTGCGCCAGCGCCACGTAAACTGATTGATGACGCTGCCGGGGTAAAACCGTGCACAGACTGTGTGGTCATCGCGCCAGTTGTTGATGTTAGGCTTTCTAATGCATCTTGAATATTAGTAAAACCCTGTTTGGCCATCTCGTCGGCACTCATTACAGTAACCGGTGTGGCGGTTTCCATATCGGTACGCTTAATGCGTGAACCCGTCACTTCAATACGTTCAACACCACTATCTTCATTGGCAGCATAGGCTACAGATGTTCCAAGTGCGGCGGCAGTGGCACCACTTATTAATGCAAAACGCACAGCTTTAGCCAATATAGAATTAGGCTGCATTTTGATTCTCCCTGATAATATTGTTATTGGTTTGGTTTTTATTAAGTAAAAGGTTTTTAAAGGTTTTCTTATATAAATCACTTCTACTTAACTTGAATATAATCATAGCCAAATAACAACTGCAACATATAGGTTACAGCTTAAGTTAAGAATCTTTTTAACGTAGCGAACCCAATAAATTAACACCTTGATTGCTTTATATATTCATTTACACTTTTTAATCAGATTGATGCCTTAGTTTTATCTATTTTGTGAACTAAATAGATATTAATAATTTGAATTATGTCGGTTTACGTGTCTTTAAAATGCTATTCCATAACATCAAATGTTTTATTGTTGTTGCAATTGTTGCTTTTAAAAAGTTTTTTAAATATGTGTTTTTTTTAAGTCGAGTATTTTTAGAGCTAATTTCAGTGTATCAATGGGGTGCTTGGCACCAATTGTTACGTACATACTCGCTACATAATCGAGAGGGGAAAAGTAACCTATGGCTATATCTTGAGCTATTTAGTTCAGATCTCTCGCTAAAATGTGAACATTTAACAAGCAAATACGGGTTGGTTTTGTTGCGCCTTAACATTGTTGTCATTTAAGTAACGAATTGTATGTGGCCATGCTGGCCGTTACTCATTATTTAGTTGTGCGCATACTATAGAAACGTACATAGCGATAAATAACATAACTAACCACTACGCTGGCAATAATTAACTCAACGATGGCAGTTGTTTTAATCCCCATGGCTAAGTCAGTTGGACCAAATTCGTGATTAATCCAGTCATACACTTTAAATAAAGCGGTGGCCCCAATCACGAGTGGGAAGGTAAATGCCGCATAGCCTGGTGAAAAAGGCAGGGTGAATAATTTCACCAACGCCATATACACTAGGATGGTCATTAATAATGCGATACCTAATAATAATGCCACTAACATGATTGACGGATGCTCAGTGATGTTAAGGTAGCCCGCCAAAGACAAGCTTGCAGGGGCTGCCATGATAGCAATCGTTGGCTTAGCGGCATCGTCAATTTCACCACAGAAAATTAACCGATATAACATCACAGGTAGTAAGACTAAGTAGCAGCCTATCCCAAATCGAAGCAGTGCTTGGGCAAGCCATTGGTAGTCGGTGCCGCTGTAGCTCACTGCCGCCACTATGATGCCGATAGGGGGAACAAACCAGCTCGGCACCATGTGATTGAGCTGAAACTCACGTGCGCGATGATAGAGAAACACTGATAAAAATACTAAGTGCAATACGATACCTGTTAGCCAGAGTCCTTGACTAAGTTGAAGGTGAAATTGGCTAACGCTGTTAGAAATCACCATCAAGGCCATGGCGAAAGTAGGTAACACACTGCCGATAACTGGGTGTGCTAACTCCTCTTTTAATATTTGAGGGTGAAGCAAAAATTTAGCCACAAGGGCAAGTAAAAGCACGCTCGCTATCGCCGCGCCCAGTGTTTGTCCTGTGCCATTAAGCTGAGGTAACAAGGTGTCCCAAGCCCAACCTAAGCTGGCGATAGCCAATGCTAAGCCACCCAATGGGCTGGGTAAGCGTGATGCACCGTGATACACAGAGTGAATTTTTTGTCTCATGATTTCCCCCTTTGACCTTTAATTTGTTGAATTATTGCCTCGAACACAGCGTAAAAATCACTTAAAAATGAGTGATAAACGCTTAACTCTTCTCTTTAAATGGCATTTTAAGTGGGAAATTTGGATAAGAATATTTGATTTATTTTATTTAAATAGTAAATTTTATTTATTCACTGCTGTTCACTCTTCACCTCTGAGTGGTGTAGCGTCGTGCAGGTGTCAAAGGTGAATAGCATGGCTTTTATCAGGATGCTTGTCGTTAGCCGATGACTTAATGATGGGGTAGTCGCAACGGAGTTAGACTTCGCTGCTCAGTGAGGCTTAGTATTAAGATGGATGCAGGTTTTGCATGATGGAAAGTAAAGTGTGAAGCTGACTCATAAAAAAACCAGCCACTAAGGGCTGGTTTTAATCATTAAAGCGTTATGAATTAATCTGATTATTAGTCCATCGCTATTTTAAGTGTTACTGCACGTTTTCTGCATCACCAAATTGGCCTTGGAACAACACTGAAGATAAGTAGCGCTCGGCTGCAGAAGGCAAAATCACTACGATGTTTTTGCCTTCAAACTCTGGCAGGGCAGCAATACGATTAGCGGCAACCACAGCGGCACCCGATGAAATACCTACCAAGATACCTTCCTCTTTCATGAGTCGCTGGGCCATCTCAATCGCATCTTCATTACTGACCGCTTCTACGCGATCAACCACTTCTAAATCTAGGTTACCCGGAATGAAACCCGCGCCAATCCCCTGAATTTTGTGTGGGCCAGGTTGTATAGTTTGCCCTGCTAACGTTTGAGCAATAACGGGTGAGTCGACTGGCTCAACCGCCACTGACGTGATCGCCTTACCTTGTACATTTTTGATGTAACGGCTAATACCTGTGATAGTACCGCCAGTACCAACACCGGCCACGATAACATCGACTTCACCATCGGTGTCGTTCCAGATCTCAGGCCCGGTGGTTTTTTCATGGATCTCTGGGTTAGCTGGGTTATCGAACTGGCCTAAAATAAGGTACTTTTCTGGCGCCGATTGACGAATTTCTTCAGCTTTGTCGATAGCGCCTTTCATTCCTTTAGCGCCTTCGGTTAATACTAGGTTAGCCCCTAAGGCTTTTAATAACTTACGACGCTCAAGACTCATGGTATTGGGCATGGTGAGTGTTAATTTGTATCCGCGAGCAGCAGCAACATAGGCTAATGCAATCCCTGTGTTACCTGATGTGGGTTCTACCAGCTCGATATCCGAAGTCAGTAAGCCTTTTTTTTCTGCATCCCAAATCATGTTTGCACCGATGCGGCATTTAACACTGAAACTTGGATTACGTGCTTCTATTTTTGCGAGGACATTACCCTTGCTGACACGATTGAGACGAACAAGAGGGGTATGGCCAATGGTATGTGAATTGTCTTCGAAAATGTGACTCATGGGTTGCTTGCTCCTTTATTTATATTGTTAAATCATAGTGTTCTTTTGCCAGTTTAGAAATGATAGTTTCATCTTCGTTATTCTTTTTAGTTATTAATATGTAGATATTTATCATAAATACCCCGCTGCAACTCAACCCGCTGGCCGCTAGCAAATGTCTGTGGTGTGAGAGGGGCGTCTTGTTAGTTTATATTGGTGTAAGCCATTAACTATTGATCTTAATTGTTTTTTGTTCAATATAGATAATTTAATTATGCCATGGAGCGGACGTGTGAACCTTGATAGTGCCTTTAAAAATCGAGACAAAGATCCAAAAACCATAGTCACGCCGCTGGCGTTTAATATCGCTCCTAGCGTGTTGTATACGCCGTTAGCATCTCCATTAAAACGGGGATTGGCAATGATTATTGATGGGCTATTGATTAGCGTGTTGGCCGAGCAGGCTGGCGCTGTGTTTATCTTGCTGGTGGGATTAACCTTATTGATTGAGCGTAAAAGCCATCAATTGGGCCGCGCTTTAAAATGGCTGCTATATGCCGCAATGCTGCTGATGACCATCTGGGTGACCAGTGATAACTTGATTGAATTTAAACAAGGCTCGAACAGCGATACGCAACAGTCAGACAGTAAAGACCTCAACACTGATAAACTTGCACTGGCGTCACTGACATTATTGCCCGACACCTTAAGCTTAACCCTATGCGAAAGCCGACTTTGTGCCGATAAGCAGTTGACCTTATTGGCCAGTAAGCTCGCTAATGTAAGCTTGAGCGAGGCTGACAAGCAGCAGATGTTATTGGACATTGTCTCTGAGCTGGAGCTACCGCCTGCGGATAAGGCAGACTTATCCCATACGGTGTCTGAGATGTTTGCCTCGAATATTGAGATTACCAGCGATAGCGCCGAAGCACGCGTGGCAACAGGTGCTGGCGATGACATCACTGCAAAAGCACCACTTTCAATATCAGAAGCATCAACAATATCAGAGTCTAGCTTAACCCAAATAGATGGCACTACAAACAATGTTATTATCGAGGAGACGCGCAGTATACCGCTCCCTAATAGCAAGCCAACTGACACAAACCGCCGTCAGTCGGACAACAGTGACCACGCGCCTTACAGTCTGTTGGCGTGGGCCAAGGGGCTACTTAACGATTTAGGCTTAGGGTTTGGATGGGCAGCGTTTTATTTTACTGTATTCACCGCCTGGTTCGATGGTCAAACTTTGGGTAAAAAACTACTCAACATTCGGGTGATCCAGCTCGATGGGACGGCCATTTCACTCTGGGATGCCTTTGGGCGGTATGGCGGTTATGGCGCGGGGTTCGCCACCGGGTTGCTAGGGTTTTTGCAAATTTTTTGGGATGCTAATCGCCAAGCTATCCAAGATAAAATATCGGCAACTGTGGTGATCGATTTATCTAAAAAAAGGCTAAATCCGACCGAGCCCACCAGAGGCACTGCAGCGGTTACTTCCACCTAATCGACATTTTCAGCCCTTAATCAATGGCGCAGGGCGAGATAGTAAAGGGCGCTGCGTTGTAGCAGCGCCCTTTACGTATCGGGTAAAAGGTGGGCGATTACTCGGGGGCAATAAGGTTATTTTTATAGGCAGCCCGATATTTGTCGACCCACATTGAGGTCGCGCCGCAGATGGCCACTGGCATCACGATAAAGTTAACAATGGGGATCATTGAAAACAAGGTGACCGATGCCCCAAAGCTGAAACTGCTGCCCTTGGTTTGATTGAGGGCAAACTTCATATCCTCAAACGGCACCTTGTGATTATCGAACGGATAATCACAATATTGAATAGCCATCATCCACGCACTAAACATAAACCACAGAATGGGCGCGGCGGTTTGGCCAATAAATGGCACCCAGAACAAAATTAAAAACACCAATGCCCGCGGTAAATAGTATTTTAGCTTGATCCATTCTCGGCCCATGATGCGGGGCAAGTCTTTGATGAGATCAATCGTGGTGCCGGTATTAAGGTCTTTACCCGTTAAGTATTGCTCGACTTTTTCGGCCAACAACCCATTAAAAGGGGCGGCGAGCCAGTTCATCACCGAACTAAACACAAAAGAGAGCACCACCAGTAGAGTGAGTACCGCCAGTGGCCAGAGTAAGAAGTTAAGCCAAGTTAAATAGTCGGGTAATTGGCTGCTGACCCAAGCAAACATCTGCTCCAATTGCCCAATGGCAACATAGATCACTGCCGAAAATAACAGTAAGTTGATGGTTAGCGGGATAAAGACAAAACGTCTTAATCCTGGCTGCTTTATGAGCCGAAAACCATCGATAAAATAGTTGACGCCACTCTTGGGCGTCGAGCGGGTTTGTTGATTCATTGTGTTAAATACCACCGTTAACTGAATTAGCCACGATTGTGTGTCAGCATAGCGCGAAAAACAAGAGCGAAATGAGCCGCTAAGCGATAAAAAACGTTACAAAATGCGCCGTGCTTTGCTAAAGTGGCAACCAATATTCGCCGGAGTTTTTCACGCTCCATCAATGAAGACGACCCGCTGGCTCAATGAGACTCAAACAGATAAAACTTGCTGGATTTAAGTCGTTTGTCGATGTTACTAAAATCCCTTTTAACCAACCGCTAAGTGCTATTATCGGCCCCAACGGCTGTGGTAAATCCAATGTTATCGACGCGGTGCGTTGGGTGTTAGGTGAGAGCTCGGCCAAACATCTGCGTGGCGACTCGATGGCCGATGTTATTTTTAATGGCTCCTCGGCTCGGCGGCCCGTTTCTGTCGCCAGCGTAGAGTTATTGTTTGACAATCAACAGGGGCGCTTAGCTGGGCAATATGCCAGTTATCAAGAGGTCGCGGTTAAGCGTCAAGTCAGTCGCGATGGTGATTCGGCGTATTTTCTCAATGGACAAAAGTGCCGTCGTAAAGATATTACCGACCTGTTTATGGGCACAGGGCTTGGACCGCGCAGCTACGCCATTATTGAGCAGGGTACTATCTCGCGGCTTATCGAGTCTAAGCCGCAAGAGCTTAGAGTGTTTATTGAAGAAGCCGCGGGGATCTCACGTTATAAAGAGCGCCGCCGTGAAACCGAAAATCGCATACGTCACACCCGTGAAAACCTCGAACGTTTAGGTGATATTCGCCAAGAGTTAGGGCGTCAAATTGATAAACTGGCTGAGCAAGCTCAAGCCGCTAAACAATATCGTGCCTTAAAACAGACCGAGCGCACTCAAGATGCTGAGCTCGGGGTTTGTCGTTTTGTCGAGTTACAAGCTCAGTTTGATAAGCTCAGCGGCGAAATAGTTAGTCATGAGCTGAAAAAAAGTGAGCTCGATGCCGCGAAAGAGGCGCTGCAAAGGGAGCATACTCAGCTCAAGGTGCAACTCGATGAACTCGATCAACAAGAGCATCGTCAGGTCGAAGATTTTTATCTAACCGGCACCCATATCGCCAAACTCGAACAATCACTAAAACATCGTCAGCAGCAAGATGCCCATCTACATCAACGGGTTGAAGATACCCAAGCAAAGCTTATCCAGATTCAGCGTCAGTTGGCAGAGTTAGATGATAGTCGCGAACAATTAAGCCAACATCACCAAGAAGCGATCGATGCGTACCAGCAACTGTCGATGCAACTTGAGGTGATTGATGAGCAGCTCGTCGAAGCTGAGCAAGGGTTTGAGCAAGATAGCGAGGCGCAAGTTCTCGCCACACAGGCGCAGAACCAACATCAGTTAACCTATAAAGTGGCGCAAACAGAACTGAGCCACAGCAAAAGTAACTTGGCGCAAAAGCGCTCTCAAAAAGCGGCGTTGGTAACCCAGCTTAGCAAGCTGAGTCAAGATGATGTAACAACTCAACTGCAGCAGTTGCAAGCCCAGCGTGATGAGTTACAGATACAATCTGAGCAACTTAACCAGAGTAATCAGCAGTTAAATAGCCAATTAAACGAGCTAGAGCAGCAAGATAAGCGTCTCACGCAGCAGATAGATGCTCTCTCGCAGTCGCTCGCCGAGGAGCGTGGTCGCTTTAATGTGGTTAATCGTCTGCTGCCCGTAGCGGATGCCGATGATGGCAGTGCCTTATGGCAAGCGCTCAACGTGACACCGGGCTGGGAAGTGGCAATCGATTTGGCGCTCGAGGGGGTACTGACCCAAAAGGTGGACGCTGCGTCTGGCCTTGGGTTTGTCACCACTGAATCCCATCAATGGGGTGATGTTAGCGCCGCCGTTAACTTGGCACCTTGGTTAGCGCATTTGCGCTGGGCTAACGAGTTAAGTAGTGCACAAGCCATGTTGCCCAGTATCGAGCAACACGAGCGCATCGTGACAGCCGATGGCTATTTAATTGGCCACGGGTTTGTATTGCAAAAAAGCGAGCAGGGCAGCGCCTTAGTTCAGCTTAAAATGGAAAAAGAGGCATTAACCGCCAGTATTGCAAGCAGCGAAGTAACCTTAAATACCCTGCGCAAGCAGTCACAGCAGTGCGCTAATCAATTGCTAAACTACCGCAGCCGTTGCCATGATGGCGCGGTTAAAATGCAACAAATGCAGCTGAGCCTTGAGCGAATGCGCAGCCAAATTGACGCCGCAGAGCAGCGTATAGCTCATAGCCGCGAGCAGCGCAGTCAGCTTGAGGTGCAGCTCAGTGAACTTGAGCTGACTTTAGTGGCCGATGAGCAACGCTGCCTAGCGTTAAGTGAGCGCTTAGCTCAGGATGAGTCCCGTGCTAGCGACCTGATTCAGCAAAGCGAGCGATTAGCTCGTGCGGAGCAAGAAAGTAGCGCCCAACTCAAACGATTAAAGCAGCAGCGAGCCGAATGTGCTCGCCAGTGCAGTCAGCGCCAAAGCGCGCTGCAAACACTACAGACAGACTTGGCGCTCAATCAACAGCAAACACAACAACTGCAACAACAGATCAGTGAACATTCAGCATCATTAGCTTCCTTGAAAGAGCAACTTGAGGGCAAGGCTCTCTCAATCAGCGATCACAGCGCACAGCAAGTGCAGCAGCAACTTAATGCAGAGCTGGAAATACAACAAGGTAAGCAGCAAGCATTAACGGCATTACGTGGCCAGCAAGCACACTTACAAAATCAACTCGATAAGATAGTAACAACGCAAAAACAACAGCTTGGTAATATCGAACACTTGACTCAGGCTATCAGCACGTTAAAGTTACGACGCGAAGGCATTAAGGGACAAGCCGATAGCCAGCGAGCTTTGCTGGCAGAGCACGAGATTAATCTCGAGGCGGTCAAAGATACGTTAGATGTTGCCATTACAGTGGGCCAGCATCAAAAAGCCCTAGAGCGGACTCGGGCGCGCATTGCCCAGTTAGGTGCGATCAACTTGGCCGCGATTGAAGAATATGAGCAACAAAGTGAGCGTAAACACTATTTAGATAGCCAAGATGCCGACTTAAATAAGGCACTTAATAGTTTAGAAGAAGCGATCCGCAAAATTGATAAAGAAACCAAAACCCGCTTTAAAGAGACATTTGATAAGGTTAATCAAGACCTTGGAATACTGTTTCCTAAAGTATTTGGTGGAGGAAGTGCACAGCTGGCATTGACCGATGATGACTTGCTTGAAACCGGAGTGACCATTATGGCGCGTCCTCCGGGCAAAAAGAATAGTACAATTCACCTGCTTTCTGGTGGAGAAAAAGCGCTAACCGCTTTATCATTGGTATTTGCAATTTTTAGGCTAAATCCGGCGCCTTTTTGTATGCTAGATGAAGTGGATGCGCCTCTCGATGACGCCAATGTGGACAGATTTTGTCGTTTGGTTAAAGAGATGTCTCAAAGCGTACAATTTGTTTATATTAGTCACAATAAGATCACCATGGAATTGGCGGATCAATTAATAGGTGTCACTATGCATGAACCTGGGGTATCACGCATAGTTGCCGTCGATATTGATGAAGCGGTGGCATTAGCCGACGCAGGATAATTTTGGGAAAAACAGGGTAATCAATGGAAAATTTGCAACTGGTATTGTTCGTGTTAGGAGCGATAGCCATTATCGCGGTACTTGTGCATGGTTTTTGGTCCATTAGACGGCAGCAGCCTAGGTCATTAAAGTCTGGCTCTATGGCTGAAATGTACACAGATAAAAATCGTGATCGCGAAGGCTTTGACGCCGATGGTATTGGTGCTGTGCGTGTACGCAAACTGAGCCCTGAAGAAGCACCTGGGCGCAGTGCAGGTGATAATAGCGCGGCGATGAATGACCGAGACCACAGTCACAGTATTGTGACATCAGCGGAAGCGCCAAGCCGTGACAGCGAAACCGATTTTACCTTATCAGACACGCCGCACGCCAAAGTCTCGCGTGCGCGCCAAGAGCCGGTGTTGTCTGGACGCGATACAGGCCATAACGTTGAGCCCAGTATGGGCGACACTGAACATACCCAGGAGACTATAGAGCAGATGGAATTAGGTTTAGGCCAAACTCCGGCTCAGAGTTCATTTTTTGATGATGTTCAACCGCTCGATGATGCGGCTCACGCTGCTCACTCGCACCACACGGATGAGTCCTCTGCAGCACAGCAGTCCAAGGCTCAAACCCCCGCAGAATCGATAGCCGCGGCACCGGCGCAAGCTGAGACAAAGGATGAGCCACTGGGCGAACCACAAGATGTGCTGGTGTTGCATGTTGTGGCCAATGAGGGCGAAACGTTACAAGGCGCCGAGTTACTGCCTAGCCTCTTAACCCTTAACTTTAAATTTGGTGACATGGATATTTTCCATCGCCATGAGGATAACGCCGGCACTGGTAAAGTTTTATTTTCGTTGGCGAATATGGTTAAGCCTGGTGTGTTTAACCCCGATGAAATGGAGCAGTTTACCACTCAAGGTATTGTGTTATTTATGACGCTACCTTGCTATGGCGATCCACTGATGAACTTTTCAATCATGCTGAATTCGGCGCACCAATTGGCCGATGATTTAGGCGGCAAAGTACTCGACGGTGGTCGTGGCTTATGGAGCGAACAAACCAAGCAGTCATACCTGCAACGCATCCGTGCCCAAGCGTAAATTGAATCATATATATTGAAAATAGAGGCCGCATCTGCGGCCTCTATTGCTTAATCTGGACGAGAAACCATGCAAGCCATACAAGACGAAATTCAACAACTCACCGCCGAACTTAATCTTCACAATTACCGTTATTATGTCGACGACGCACCGTCTATTCCCGATGCGGAATATGATCGCCTTATGCGCCGCTTACAGAGTTTAGAAGCTCAATACCCTGAGTTTGCTTTGATGGACTCTCCGACTCAACGAGTGGGTGGCGAAGCGCTAGCAAAGTTTGAACAAGTGACACATTTAAAGCCGATGCTTAGCTTAGACAATGTGTTTAGTGATACCGAATTTAATGCTTTTTACAAACGCGTGAGCGATAAAACCATAACGGCGCCCGCATTTTGCTGTGAGCCTAAACTCGACGGTTTGGCGGTCAGTATTTTATACCGCAATGGGCTATATGAACGCGCCGCTACCCGCGGCGATGGCACCGTTGGCGAAGACATTACCGAAAATGTGCGCACCATTAAGTCGATACCGCTGCGCCTACGTGGTGATGATTTTCCGCCGCTGTTAGAGGTGCGCGGCGAAGTGTTTATGCCCAAAGCCGCGTTTGAAGCGGTCAATAACAAGGCGCGCCAAAAGGGTGAAAAGCTGTTTGTTAATCCGCGTAACGCCGCTGCTGGCAGCCTACGTCAACTCGACAGTAAAATTACCGCCAGCCGTGCATTAGCCTTTTATGCCTACGCACTCGGGGTCGTCGAACCTGAATCTTGGCCCTTGGCAGATAATCATTTTGAGCAGTTAATGCAGCTTAAAGCTTGGGGGCTGCCCGTAAGCGCCGAAGTGAAAGTCTGCAAGGATATCCCTGCTATTTTTGCCTATTATCAAGATATTATGGTGCGCCGGGCCGACCTGGCTTATGAAATTGATGGGGTGGTGCTTAAGGTCAACGATATCGCGCAGCAAAAGCAGCTTGGCTTTGTGGCCAAAGCGCCACGCTGGGCAACCGCCTATAAATTCCCCGCACAAGAGGAGTTGACGGTACTCGAAGGGGTCGACTTTCAGGTCGGGCGCACTGGTGCAGTGACCCCTGTGGCACGGTTAAAACCTGTGTTTGTCGGGGGGGTGACGGTGTCGAATGCCACCTTACATAATGCCGACGAAATCGCACGTCTTGGGGTGAAAATTGGCGACAGTGTCATTATTCGCCGTGCTGGGGATGTGATCCCGCAAATTGTCGCCGTAGTAAGTGATAAGCGTCCCGATGATGCGCAAGACATTGTTTTTCCTATGGCGTGCCCAGTCTGTGGTAGCGATGTGGAGCGTATCGAAGGTGAAGCGGTGGCCCGTTGCAGTGGCGGCCTGTTTTGTGAAGCGCAGCGTAAAGAGGCGATTAAGCACTTTGCTTCACGCAAGGCATTAAACATCGATGGCATGGGCGATAAAGTGGTCGAACAGATGATCGACAAAGAGCTTATCGAAAGTCCAGCAGACTTATTTAAGCTGAGCGCATCATCATTGACCATGCTCGATCGTATGGGGCTTAAGTCAGCCACCAAGTTAGTCGCAGCCATTGAGGCGGCGAAACAAACCACCTTTGCTCGTTTCCTCTATTCATTAGGGATCCGCGAGGTCGGCGAGGCCACCGCCGCTAACTTAGCCCATTATTTTAAAACCCTCGATAAGTTGATTCAGGCCGATGCCGAGACCTTTATGAAGGTCGATGATGTCGGGGTGATTGTGGCGCAGCATCTAGTTCACTTTTTTGCCCAGCCCCATAACCTTGAAGTGGTCGAGCGACTGCTAGAGGCGGGCGTGACCTGGCCTGCAATCGAAGAGGTTGCCGCCGAAGAGCAACCCCTAAAAGGGCAAACTTGGGTGTTAACCGGCACCTTAAATCAGCTTAATCGTAACGATGCCAAGGCGCAGTTACAGGCATTAGGTGCCAAAGTGGCGGGCAGTGTGTCGAAAAATACCGACTGCTTAGTCGCGGGTGAAGCGGCCGGCTCAAAGCTAACTAAGGCGCAGGAGTTAGGGGTGAAGGTGATCGATGAAGATGAGTTATTAGCATTGCTCAATCGTTAGCCAAAACACCTAAATCACTCGGCTGGCCGATAGCATTATGGGTTATCTGTCAGCTTTTTATTGTCAACGGCCGCCTTTTTTACCGCTGTCAGATAAGGGATTAAGCGTGAGTCCCAGCTGGGGGGACCCGCGATATTGGCTATATGGTTGAAATCTCGATTACTTGCCACAATATATCCAGTTAGTACTCTGCCAGTATCGCGTTTAGGCGCTGCCGATAGCGATTGGCTCATCACGGAGATATACGTTTGAACTTTGGCCACATCAACTGGATTGACGATAATGGGCACTTTAAACCGCCTATCATGCTTTATCTGATATTGGCGTTTATCGCTCGAGGTTGGTGTGTATTTATTGCCTCGCTGACTCAAGCCAGTGATAGAGCGGCTTTGGTGGCGTTGATCTATCCGCAAAAGTCTGATTTTCTGTTGGCATTAGCCGCCGGTGCCGGGGCATTGATACTGTATGCATTGGTGATAGCCGAGCGGAAACGCGCTCCTCGTTGGGTTCGTCCTGTATTCAATCAATTGAAATGGTTGTTGGTGTTGCTATTGATGATTGATGGTGGCTTGTTACTGCAACGCTTAATACATAATCACTTTTTGTACACATGGCATTTCGGCTTGGACGCGCTCTTTTTGTTTTGGAGCCTGCTGTATATCGCCAGTTCTAAACATTTAAGTTACTACCTTAATGACTGGCGAAATGACGCTAACATGACCCATATCGATAGCGGGAAATAAGCTCGCAACTTACAGCTAGCTTTGCTGTAACGGTTTAATCTGTTTGGCTAATGATTGTTTTTTGTCGACTTCGTGACTTTACTGTAAAGAGGTAAGGTTATAGGGAGCGACATAAAGTGGCTAAAGCGCAGGCGATACAATTACCCCTGTCTCAACTTAGAATTGGCATTACGGTTAAGTTGCCGCTGTCTTGGCAACATCATCCTTTTTGGCTCAACCGGATTAAAATTGAGCAACAGGCGCAAATAGAGCTGATTAAAAGCCTAGATGTGCCTTATGTATTTTTATTGTCAGGGCAAACCTTACTACAAGACAACCCACAGCCTAAAGCGGACGTGGTAGCACCTGCTGCACAACCTAGCGAAGATGAGGCCCTACTAGCGGCCAAGCATACGGCTAAAAAAGCCCTACGGCTCAGCCAAAGCCGTTTTATCGACAGTATCAATCATTGCCGCGCGGCCTTTGGTAAAACGATCCCGCAGGCGCCTATCGTGATGCCGCCACCTTGGTCGAGTCATTACTGGAGCATCTGCACCAAACCGATAACCCAAGATTAGCCATTGTCACCACAGGTGAAGCGACGAGTGTGACTCAACATGGCGTGAGTGTCGCTGTGCTAGCGTTAATCATCGCTAAAGCAATGGATTTGTCGAAATCGGATATGCGCGATATTGCCTTAGGGTGTCTATTCCATGACATTGGTAAGCTTAAAGTGCCCGAAAACATCCGCAATAAAAAAGCCGACTTGAGCACTGCTGAAATGAACTTTATCAAGATGCACCCAAATTTTGGGGTCGACATGTTGAGTAAAACGGGCCTATTTAATAAAGCGGTGCTTAATATCGTATTACATCACCATGAGTATGTTGATGGCTCTGGTTACCCCGATGGCTTAACAGACAAGCAGATCCCGATGTTGACCCAAGTGGTGAGCCTAGCCAATGATTTTGATGCTCAGTTGTGGGCGAATGAAGAGCATTCCCCACAGCAAGCTCTTGGCTTTCTATTTAAAAATCATGCGGGTAAACACGCCCAGACGTTGATCGCGCTATTAGTGAAATTATTAGGCATCTATCCGCCCGGTACACTAGTGCAGTTGTCGGATGGTCAGTTTGCTAAAGTGATGCTCACCACAGCATCGGTTAAACAGCCACATGTATGGGCCTGCTCCTCCGATGGCAGCGATCCTAAACTGCGTTTTTTAGATCAAGAGCAAATCGATATTGAGCGCGTTGTGACTCACGCAGAGCTAAATGAGCGTCTACACAAGGTGCTTCAAAGTGGTGTGGGCAGTAGTTTTTATTTTAGTCATACCGAGTAGCAGCGCTTTGCTGAACAGTGCATTTAAGGTATTTTATCAGTACGACTTTTTAGTAAAGACACTTTATGATTCATTCAGTTGCTGTTGTTGGTTGTGGTTGGTTTGGCTTACCATTAGCCAAAGCGTTGGTGGAAAAAGGGCTTTTAGTTAGCGGCTCTAAACGGGATGCAACACAAGCATCTGCATTAAAAGAGCAGGGCATTGATGGTTTTGTGTTAGATCTTGACGCGCCGCAGCCTTTTGATGGTGAGCAATTAGCTAAACTTCACGCCGATGCAATCGTCATTAATATTCCCCCAGGGCTTCGTCGTGGCGACAGTGGCTATCTTGTGCGACTTGAACGTCTACAGACGCTGATGGGCAAACATGCCTATCAGCGCATTATTTTTATTAGCACTACAGGTGTGTATCCTGCTAATGGCAAGGTACAACATGAAGCTGACGCCACAGCCTATAACGATACGAGTAAGATCCTGCTGCAGGCTGAAGCCATGTTTAAAGGGGCTGTTATTGTCCGGTTTGCCGGATTAATGGGGCCTAAACGTCATCCGGGGCGCTTTCTTGCCGGTAAAACCGGCTTAACCGGGGCAATGCTATCGGTCAACATGACTCACCTTGATGATTGCGTTGGTGGCGTAATGACCCTACTTACCCATCAAGGCCAACTGGCACCAGCTTATAATATCTGCTCACCCGAACATCCCAATAAGGCAGCGTTTTATCAGCGCGCGGCGGCAATACTCGGCGTAGCTGAGCCAGAGTTTGCCTCATCTGGAGATAAGGCGGAGGATAAAGTGGTCGATGGCTCGCTCATTTGTCGGCAGCTGGGTTATCAATATCAACATTATGATCCCTTTGAGATGCTGAAGTTTTGTTAATACTACCTATTGAATGATTAAGCATAAGGAGTGGTATGGAGTTACTCTTGCCAATAATGCAATATCAAGCGAGTTATCTGAGTTATATTGACGAGCTGGGTGATGAGGAGCGCTATCCGTTTCCGCTTGATTTCGAGCATCACGACTTCGAAGCCATGTTAGCTAAGATGGCCCGTTTTGCTCAAGGAAAAGACTTGCCTCCCGGTTATGCTGCCAGCACCACCTTGTGGCTGATTTATGAGGGCGAGATAATAGGAGTGACTAACATAAGGCATTATTTAACAACGCAAATTGCCCATTGTGGTGGTCATGTCGGGTTGAGTATACGCCCCTCACAGCGTGGTAAAAATTGGGGCAAACGACTCATGCAACTGTCTATAGAACACTTACGTCAGAGAGGGGTCGTACAAGTACATCTGCATTGTCTTCAATCGAATCTTGCGTCGGCTAAAGCGATAATCGGCAACGGTGGTATGCTCGACTCTGAAGTCAATATGAAAGGACAGTGGGTTCAAAGGTATATTGTTGATTTAAAGTAACATTTACCCTTAACCTTATTTTGTCAGTGGCAACAATAGTTGTTGAAGCCATAGCAGCATAAAAATGAGCCCAAAGGACGATTACCACCATTAATTTAGGGATTAGACTAACTTTACAGGACGTTAAACCTTAGGTGTTTGCAACACTCGCTGTACTAACTATTCAACACCTACCGACTCGAAAAGATACTCGATATCGCTTGCCATTTTCAAAACCCAGCGGTTACATTTTCAAAACTTGGCGGCGCGCTACACCAAGCGTATCTCAAACTCAGTGAACCCAAATCTCAAACCATGCGGCGCGCTACACTACAATTAGCCAGCGCGCTATACATCATCACATCTCTGTTCGACATTAGTCTAATGTAAGCGTTTGATATTTTTAATGGTTTACGTGAGCGTCAATCTCTATCTTTTTGTTTTTAAATTGTTAAGTTGAATTTTAATGAAAGGTTTACGTTGGCGTTAGACTAAGGTCGCGATTGTTGTTGCGCAAATGCTTGCTAGATTAAATTTTGTCTTAATCATAATTAGCACAGGGGAGTCGTAATGGCTTTTGAAAATAACGAAAAGGCAGAAGGATACTGGCGTGAGAATTTACGCTTGGTACTTGGACTGCTAGCAATATGGGCTGCAGTTTCATTTGGTTGCGGCATTTTACTGGTCGATGTACTTAATGAAATCCATTTTATGGGCTTTAAGTTGGGCTTCTGGTTTGCTCAGCAAGGGGCTATCTATGTATTCGTTGCGCTTATTTTTGTCTACGTGGCGAAAGCCAATACGCTAGATAAAAAATACGGTGTTCATGAAGATTAAGGAGTAACGAATATGGATATAAAAACATTAACTTATCTGATCGTCGGTCTTACCTTTGCTTTATATATTGGTATTGCGATTTGGTCTCGTGCAGGTTCGACTAAAGAATTTTATGTCGCTGGCGGTGGGGTTCACCCCATTATGAACGGTATGGCGACAGCGGCTGATTGGATGTCGGCAGCGTCATTTATTTCGCTTGCCGGTATCGTCTCTTTTGTTGGTTATGATGGCTCAGTCTATCTGATGGGCTGGACTGGTGGCTACGTGTTATTGGCGCTATGTATGGCACCTTATCTGCGTAAGTTTGGTAAGTTTACCGTACCTGACTTTATTGGCGATCGTTACTATTCACAGACAGCGCGGACGGTGGCGGTGATCTGTGCCATCTTTATCTGTTTTACTTATATCGCAGGACAAATGCGTGGTGTGGGGGTGGTGTTCTCGCGCTTCCTCGAGGTCGAGATTGAAACTGGGGTGTATATCGGTATGGCGGTGGTGTTTTTCTATGCCGTGCTTGGTGGCATGAAAGGGATCACTTACACCCAGGTTGCACAATATTGCGTATTGATTTTCGCCTTTATGGTGCCCGCTATCTTTATATCTATCATGATGACGGGACATATTTTACCGCAAATTGGCTTTGGGGCCGAACTGGTTGATGCTGCGGGTAATGGGACGGGGGTCTTTTTGCTTGAAAAGCTCGACGGTCTTTCGGCAGAATTGGGCTTCTCCCAGTATACGGAAGGCTCTAAGAGCATGATTGATGTGTTCTTTATCACTGGAGCCTTGATGTTTGGTACGGCTGGTTTACCTCACGTCATTGTCCGCTTCTTCACTGTACCTAAGGTGAAGGATGCGCGAGTGTCTGCGGGTTGGGCATTGGTGTTCATTGCCATTATGTATACGACCGTGCCTGCACTGTCCGCCTTCTCTCGGGTAAATATGATTGAGACCATTAATGGTCCAGATGCTAGCGGTGTTGCTTATGAAACTGCGCCAGACTGGATTAAAAACTGGGAAAAAACCGGTTTGATCAAGTGGGATGATAAGAATGCCGATGGCAAGCTTTATTATGCCAATGGTGAGGCCAATGAAATGACCATTGACCGCGATATCATGGTACTCGCAACGCCTGAGATTGCTAATTTACCTGCATGGGTAATCGCATTAGTGGCTGCAGGAGGGATGGCAGCAGCGTTGTCGACAACAGCGGGCTTACTACTGGTGATCTCAACGTCGGTCTCACATGATCTTTTGAAGAAAAACTTAATGCCTAATATCTCGGATAAAAAAGAACTCATGTATGCTCGTATTGCTGCTGGTTTGGGCATAGTGATGGCCGGTTACTTTGGTATTAATCCGCCGGGCTTCGTGGCTGCGGTGGTCGCGATAGCCTTTGGTTTAGCGGCATCATCCTTGTTTCCAGCAATCATCATGGGGATCTTCTCTCGCACCATGAACAAAGAAGGTGCGGTAGCGGGTATGGTGATCGGTCTGCTGTTTAGCGCTGCGTATATTATCTACTTTAAGTTTGTGAATCCTGCTGATAACAATCCTGAGCACTGGTTATTGGGGATTTCGCCAGAAGGGATTGGTATGTTAGGCATGATAGTCAACTTTACCGTGGCCTTTATTGTTAGCAGAGTGACCACTGCCGTACCCCAAGATGTGGTGGATATGGTTGAGTCGATTCGCTTCCCTAAAGGGGCTGGCGAGGCGCACGATCATTAATCAATAATGACCATGCTCTTAAGTTAAGAAGGAGCGCTGAGCGCTCCTTTTTTATTGCGCTAGCTATGCTTAGCTAATTAAGATGTTTGCAATGGCGTGAGTTAATTACGCCTCATGTGTGATTGATAAAGCGGAGGCTTGCTTGGAAAACTATCGTATTTCAGTTAACACATTTAATGAGGTGGCGCAGCAATACCAAGACAAATATATGTGCTGGCCCGAGTATACCGCCACCTACGATGCGCTTTGTGATTATTTATCGCCAACGGCGAGGGTGCTCGATATCGCCTGCGGACCGGGTAATATTGCCCATTACCTGTTAACGCGCTACCCACAATTGGATTATTTAGGCATAGATTTGGCGCCGAATATGGTGACATTGGCGCAAGTTAATAATCCAAAGGGGCAATTTAAGGTAATGGATTCGCTGGATATTAGCCGTTTGTCAGCACAATTTGATGCGATAGTGTGTGGCTTTTGTTTGCCCTATTTAAATCAGGTGCAGGTAAGGTCGTTACTGTCGAGTATGGCAGCGTACCTTGAACCCAATGGCTTGATTTATCTCAGCTGGATAGCGGGGGATTTGGGCGAGGCGAAAGCGCAAACGTCAAGTCGTGGTCAGCAGGTGTTTACCTACTATTATCCAAAGCAGTGGCTTATCGATGTGTTACGACAAGCGTATATCGAGCCACTGTATCTGCATCGGCAGCAGAGCCCAAATGGGCAAGACAGTGAGCTGTTTATGATTGGCCGCCGACAAAGATGAGTCTATTGGTGTGACTGGCCATAAGTCGTATAGTAAGGTGTTATAAGTCAAGGCTATAGTAGCTCTGATGATAGTTCTTGGCGTTAGTTTTTAGTGCTAGTTATTAGGGCCTGTTGATCTTTCAAGGTTGTTTTTGCAGCGAATTGTTGGGTATTTATACAAGGCAGAAGCTTTGTGGTGTAGTTATTCTACATAAAAAGCTGAGAACGCAGTAGAAATGAGCAACAAACGCTGCCCGAAGGGTTCGGCTAAAAACGTTTTACTCTTTGTTAAGTGAATTTTGCTTAGATGACCAGGCTGCAATCCACTCGCCTCGATTAAAACGTTTTTGTCTTGAACAAAATTCAACCAGCAAAGATCAACAGGCCCTAGTGTTAGCCATCGGTATTACTTCTTGGTATTAGCTCTTAGCATTAAGCATTGGCGTTCTATACCGTGAGCGACTAAGCATAAGCCTAGTATTTAACCTAAGCCGATTATTGTAACGCGATGATATGCCCAATCGGGGGTATTCCTACAGATGCTGACTTAGGTTAGTTGCTATTAGGAAATAAGGGATAGCGTTAATAGATTGCTCATTGACCTTAGTTATAACTCGATGGTTTTATCAATCATTCGCTCACCGCTTCATTTATTACAATAACGCGTTAGAGAGGGTCAATAGATCCTAACATTACTTGATGAGGTCGATTATGGATGCCAGTGAGTTACAACCCATCACCGATTTTTTGCGCCAGCTTCCGCCATTTGACACTTTGTCTGCCAACACTTTAGATAGCTGTTGCCGTGCGTTAACCATAGGTTATTACAGTAAAGCCTCGACCTATGTACCGTTAGATGAAAGTCATCCGCAGTTGTATATCGTCCGCAGTGGTGCATTTGAGGTGCACGGCGATGATGGTGACTTAATTGATAGGTTAGGTGATGGCGACTTTTTTGGCTTTCCCTCTTTACTGTCTGGCGAAAAAATAAGCAATAAAATTCAAATTCTTGAAGATGGTTTAGTCTATCATCTCGACCCCGATACCTTTAACCGGCTACGCAGTGAAAGCCGTGAATTTGATCGGTTTTTTAATCGTGCCTTTGCTAAACGTTTACGCCATCAGAGCCGTTTTAAAGCCAAAGAATTAGGCTCCACCAGTCGGGTAAGTAGCTTGATGTCTAAACAGCCCCTGACACTGGATATCAACGCTAACGTGACCCAAGCGGCCTGCTTAATGCGCGATTCACGGGTATCGTCCTTGTTAATTATCGACAATCATAAACTGGCCGGTATTTTAACCGACAGAGATTTACGTAATCGGGTATTAGCGCTGGGGCATGATGGCCAATTGCCTGTGCATCAAGCCATGACCAGCCATCCCATAACCTTATCCTCAAGTGCCTTAGTGTTTGAGGCGATGTTACTGATGAGTCAGCATAATATTCATCATTTACCGATAGTGGATAACGAGTTACCCGTGGGCGTGGTCAGTAGCACAGATATTTTACGCGGACAAAGCTCGCAGCCTTTATTGTTGATTGGTGAAATTGAGCGACAAAACAGTCTGGAGAGTCTCATTGCTGTCAGTAAACAGATCCCGCTGTTGTTGCAAAACCTCATCAGCGCCGATGCCAGAGCCGAAGAGATTGGCCGCGTACTCACGTCGGTAACCGACGCCCTTACTCGGCGACTTATCTTACTTAATCAGCAGATTTTGGGCCAAGCGCCTATGCCTTTTTGCTGGTTGGCCTTTGGCTCTCAGGGGCGGCAAGATCAGGTGGCGTGTTCAGATCAAGATAACGGGTTATTGTTAGCCCATGATATGGATGAACAGGCCAAGGGGTATTTTGATGCACTCACCAAAGCGGTATGTGCCGGCCTAGACAGCTGTGGTTATATCTATTGCCCTGGTGACATCATGGCGCAAAACCCTCAATGGCAAATGACCTTAAAGCAGTGGCAAAATAAGTTTCGTCATTGGGTCGATAGCCCAGAGCCTAAGGCGTTAATGCATGCCAGCATCTTTTTTGATATGCGCTGTGTTTATGGGCCACAGAGTTTATTTGACAGCCTGCAATCGCAGGTGCTTGCATCGACCAAAGACAATGATATCTTTTTAGCGGGGATGGCGGGTAACTCGCTACAAGTCTCACCGCCGCTGGGCTTCTTTAAGAAATTTGTCTTAGAACGTGATGGGCAAGAGGTTAAAGGAATCGATTTAAAGCATAAAGGCAGCGTCTTAATTAACGATATTGCCCGTGTTTATGCACTCTCGGCGGGGATCAAAGAGGTCAATACTGCCAAGCGCATTCGATTGTTGATGGAGCAAAACATCATTAATCGTAAAGATGCGCTTAACCTTGCCGATGCTCATGAGTTTATTGCCCATATCCGTCTATCAAACCAAGGCTATCAATTTACCCACAATCAGGTGCTGAGTAACTATTTGATGCCCCAAAACTTGTCATCACTAGTGCGCCATCAACTGCGTGATGCGTTTAAAGTGGTGCATGACGCGCAGGCGGGTATGAAGCTTAAGTTTACGCGGAGTTTTTAGGGTGTTGCATCATTCAATGCTTAAAAGCCGCTTATGCTGGCGCACGGCGATAACCCAGCATCCACAGCTCAAGGCTTACCAGCAGGCATTACTGGAAAACCTAGCCCGTAATGTCGAGCAAGTGAGTCTAGTGGCCATTGATTTGGAGATGACTGGATTGAACCCCGCTTGCGATCAAATCTTGAGTATTGGTGTCGTCCCGATTGAGCAAGGGCGGATTTTACTGCAACAGGCACAACATAAACTGGTGCAAATTGAGGGCAGTGTCGGTCAAAGTGCTACCATTCACGGCATATTAGATATGCATCTGCAACAAGCCGTATCGATGAAAACGGCAATGCAATGGTTTTTAAGCGTTACTCAGGGCAAGGTGCTGGTGGCGCATCATTCTCCTTTGGATTTGGCCTTTTTACAGGTAGGGCTTGCTCAAACGTATAATGAACACATTAAGCTGATGGCGGTTGATACTTTGGCACTGGAAAAAAAGCGCTTGCTGCGTCAGCATGAGGTATTGCAAGAGGGGGCCTTGCGCTTGGGGGCTAGCCGAGCCCGTTATGGCTTGCCCGTTTATGCGGCCCATAATGCGTTAATCGATGCCATTGCCTGTGGTGAATTGTTGTTAGCTCAAGTTGCGGCCATGGGCGGTGGCGATAAACTTAAGGTGAGCGAGCTATTTTAGGTCCACTCTAGGTTGCCGATGAGCGCACCCATCAATTTTGATAAATGCGATTATTATTGGTGTGCATCATACAAGCGCTTAAATAAAAAATGTCGGCAAATGCCGACATTTTTTATGTATCAGGCGTGTGCGCCCTAGTGTGTATAACGATTAACCGCAGAAATGCTTAACGGCTCTGGCGACCAGTTCGATACCGGTTTTATCACAAGGCGGCAGCTCTGCATCAGATTGGTTAATTGGCGTGATGCGATCGCCCCATTTAAACAACACGGCTGCCGAAGTTAGGCCAGCGCCAAAGGCACAAGATAAAATGGTTTGATTAGGCTTAATCATCCCTTTTTCGAGTGCATCACAGATAGCAATTGGGATGGTTGCCGCAGAGGTGTTACCGTAATTGGCAATATTAACCACGGCTTTTTCTTTAGGGATCTTCATGCGGCTGATGAGGGTGTCGATAATGCGCTCATTAGCTTGGTGCGGAATGACCCAGTCGATGTCGTCTTTATCTACACCACACTTTTCAAGTACTTGGGTGCTAAGTTTGCCCATGCCAGCGATGGCACGTTTAAAGATCTCTTGTCCATTGAATTCGATATAGAAGTCTAATGAAGACGCACTAAAGCGATCCATTGCGGTGCCAAAACTGGTTTTAAGAATATCGCGTGCAGCGGGATCGTTATTGAGTTCATAACCTAAAATACCACCAGGTTGATCGCTCGCTTCCACCACCACGGCGCCAGCGCCGTCGCCAAACAATACGGCGGTATCACGGCGTGACCAATCAAGATAATAAGAGAGGCGTTCGGCGCCAATCACGAGTACTCGTGTAGACTGACCACTCTTAATTTGTGAGCTGGCCAAGCCTAGCCCATAGAGAAAACCACTGCAGGCAGCGTTGATATCAAAAGCACCACAACTTGCGCCAATATTGGCTTGCACTGTTGATGCTATGTTAGGTATTAGGGTGTCCGGGCTCGCGGTGGCTAAGATGATTAAATCGATATCACTGCCTTCAAGCCCAGCTGCTGCCAATGCCCGCTGGGCGGCAACCGATGCCAGTTCCGATGTGTTGACATGGCTAATGTGTCGTTGGCTTATGCCGGTGCGTGGCCTAATCCATTCATCTGACGTATCGATAAATGTCGCAAGATCATGGTTTGTAAGCGTTGCGGGGGGAACACATTTTCCCCAACCTGTAATGGTGGCGTACTGCATCTTATATTCTCTCAAAATAATAAAGGCAGAAGCACAGCTCTGCCTTATCGAACTAATCTAAATAAGCCTAGCAATAAGTTGATAGATCAACCGTGATCTAGTCGACTTGTTGTACAACCGGATGCTTAATGGCATCGGCAGCATCTAATATGTGTTCCCTGAGTACAGAAACGAATTTTTCTACATTCTGTTGACGACACAGCTTTAGCAGAACTCTATGAGCTTGTGCTGCTTTAGGTATACCACCCATTAATAACAACGGTGAGCAGATATAACGGTCGTAATTGGTGTTTAAACCATGAACCACATCAAGCATGTGTGGGGCGATTAGCGGCTTGATATAAACAGGTATGAAACTGCGTATTGAGCTCACTCCAACGGCTGATATCACCTTGTCACCCTTTTAATGGGGTTAAGTCATGTTCAGCTTGGGCTAATAACTCATGGGGCATATTCGGCATCGCCTTGGCAAACAGGTCGGTTTCGATTAATGCTCTGAGTTCATCCTGTTCAACAGATAAGTCGGTATTCTCTTACCCGCCTACGGTGACTGCTTGAGCCAAGGCGCCTTGACATTATGGTCTACTGCAGTGATGTCACCAGACAGCATTTCTACTCTTAAGACTCCCACTTGCGTGCGTGTTTTATCAACAATCGGAGCCGTTCGACTCATACTTGCCGTTAATGTATATGCGTGATAGTCGCTGATCCGCATAAGATTACCGTTTATAGCACTATAAATAAAGAGGAACTATGGCTAAAGGGAAACTATGGCTTCACTGTATGTAAAATGACGCTTTAAGTCCGTATTCGTTAAGGTGATAAATGTATGATTGATACAATATGCTGAGCTCGGTGAGCAGCAATGTTTGATTTTTGTATTATTGCAGGTGCTGCACGCTTGCTACAGCACAGTGCCAATGGCAAATCATAAAGAAAGCGTCTGTAATTAAATTAAGACTCTACTATTAATCTGACTATGAAATAGTGCGTCGTTCGTGCTCTTAACATGGTGCAAAGGATGTATCGAGCATGGTGATAAAGTTTGGGTGAGCCGCATGTGAGTGGTAAATTTTGAGAGGTAAATAATGGGAGATGGGCCATTTTGATTAACACCAGCATGAATGTACAGCCGTCGGCTTCACGTGATGGCGTCTCGACGTTGAGTCAACTCATCACAGAGATAAAATGTTGTCAGTTGTGCCGAGCGCATTTACCGCCAGATGCGCGGCCGATAATTCAGGCGGCAACGCAGGCTAAAATTTTGATCGCAGGTCAAGCGCCGGGCAGGGCGGCAAATCAGACCGGTGTGCCTTTTAATGATGCCAGTGGTGAGCGCTTACGTCAGTGGCTGGGTGTTAGCCATGAGCAGTTTTATGATGAGCAATTGTTTGCCATTTTACCTATGGCGTTTTGTTATCCCGGCAAAGGCAAAAATGGCGATCTACCGCCTAGGCCTGAATGCGCCGATATGTGGCGACAGCAATTATTGAGTCAGCTGACTCAAATTAAGTTGACCTTGGTTATGGGCCAATACGCGCAAGCCTACCATTGCCCAACGCCTAAAGGCAGTGTTGCCTTAACCTTGACTCAGCGAGTCAGAAATAGTTGCACCGCTCAAGATGCTGTTTTGCCACTACCTCATCCTAGTCCGCTCAATAATCGCTGGTTAAAGGCTAATCCATGGTTTGGCAGCGAAGTCTTACCTACGTTAAAACAGCGGGTTGCAGAGATACTTGCTGGTTAAAGTGATCTTTAAGTGAACAAATCACATAACCCTATAAGGCGCCATCGAGTTGAGTGCGGCGGCTTGCAGCAGATGTTCTGTATCAATACGCGAGTCTGTCGCCATTTTCTCTTCAGCAGCAAAGGTGGAGATAAATATGGCTAAGGTTTTGGTCAATGGGATAATTTTATTCATTATAGAGATAGAACGGTGCATTTTAGTGATTGTGGTGTGATAATAGTGTCCATTAAATTGTGTTGATCTGATTTGGGGTATTTCCTGTGAATCCTGCTGTGTTCCTAGATAGAGATGGTGTCATCAATATTGACCATGGTTATGTACATCAAGTGGATGATTTTGAATATATTGACGGTGTATTCGAAGCGTGCGCCGAGTTAAAGCAGATGGGCTATAAACTGGCAGTAGTCACCAATCAGTCGGGCATAGCCCGTGGACGCTATACTGAAGAGCAGTTTCACCGTTTAACCGAATGGATGGATTGGAACTTTGCTGACAAAGGCGTTGAGTTAGATGGCATCTATTATTGCCCACATCATAGCGATAAAGGTATTGGCGAATATAAAATCGATTGTGACTGCCGTAAACCCAAGCCGGGTATGCTCAATAGTGCGGCGCAGTTTTTAGAGATCGATCTGTCAGCATCTGTGATGGTCGGTGACAAGCGTGACGACATGTTAGCCGCTGAAGCCGCTGGTGTCCCCACGCGTATATTGGTTCGTACCGGTAAAGAAGTGACTGATGAGGCTATTGCCGCCGCGACCGTGGTGTTAGATTCGATTGCCGATGTGCCTAAGTTCTTGCGAACAATGAAAGCGGGTTAATGGCCAATACCCTATCTAACTGTTGTCTTCACCGCCTTGGGTCGCCAAATCGTTTGCAGTGCTATCTACCGCCTAATCGCCTTGGGTGGTAGCAAGCCCGATAAGGGGATTGAGTTACGTAAGCGCCCTGCGACGATACACAGTTACCCAGTCATGCCGTACTTACTCATGTCTGATTGTCTCATTTTTGTTTTGGCTTATTTGCAGCTCAAACGAGGGTAAGCATGCGTGGTGGGGAGTATCAATAAAATCAGTTTGATAGTGTTTACAGAGTGAATTGAGCATTGCTTGCCAAGGCGCATTACCCGAATAATCGCTGAGGTTATGCCAACGTTTGTTTGCGGTATCGACTAAAATAAGGCGCTCATCTTTAGGCAGCATAACTAATTGCCAATGTCCGGCATACACCGAACGCTGCTTTAATTGGATATTGTTATGATAAGACTCAGGTTTCATAACGGCTCGACCATCCTCCCTTATCTCGTAATGAGACGCGGTTTCTGACATCACCTTTTTATCATCGATAAAGCTGGTATTAATCGAGCGTACAGGCAGTGACGACTCGACAAAGATATGTCGTTGATTGTTACTCAGGCTCCGTTTTTGCGTAACGGTTTGTGGTAGCGGCTGGCCGTCGAATACCAAGTCTGTAGATGCCATTACTGTAGTGGAAGAGTGAGCAAGGTTGGCAACTATGGAGGGCGCGATATCAATTAACGAAAATAAACCATCGACTTTTCCTGTGGGGTTTATGGCTTCACCATTACGATACCTCAATGACGCGAGCACGACCTGTGACTGTTCCTGAGCCAGAATATTCGTGCCATGCCCCCACGCTGCGACGTTGAGTGACGTGGGGTTATCGGGGCCGATTGTTGCTGCCATACTATCGGCTGCAACGAGCTTGTCTTGGCTTAATAAAAAGCCTTCACCGTGATCCGATAACAGGTACACAATGGCGTTATCTAGTAGACCGCGCTGACGCAATTGGGCGATAAAGTCGGCTATCTGTATATCGACTTTTTTAACCATCTCGCGATACATATAGTGATTATAGTTGCCATCCCAATGTGATTTATCCAGCTCGATAAAATCTTTTGAGGTGAAAGGCCAATGTAATTGGCAAAAATGTACCGCTAAAAAATGCGGTTTATCGGCAGGCAAACTGTGTAAAACCTCTTGATTAAACAGTAACGGATCGTAAGTTTTTCCGTAAGCACGATTGATGTAAAGGTAGGGAAACAGGTGACGTGAAATGGGAAAATTAATGGCTAAGTTGACCAGCGGGAGATCGGCAACATTCGATATAATCGCATCGGCGGCACCTACTTTAGGGCCTATAACCTGATCGAAGCCGTAACTGGCATCGATTTGGTTGAAGCGGCGCTCATCTATGGCATAGGTTGTCTGATAGCCACGGTCAGAGAGTAGTCTTAATAGGGGGAACGGTTTATGTACGAGTTCTGGTGGTGCAAGGTTGAACCTGGCGCCGTTATTTATCGG
This sequence comes from Shewanella algidipiscicola, assembly GCF_900380485.1. Classification (NCBI taxonomy): domain Bacteria; kingdom Pseudomonadati; phylum Pseudomonadota; class Gammaproteobacteria; order Alteromonadales; family Shewanellaceae; genus Shewanella; species Shewanella algidipiscicola. The sequence goes on from NZ_OXJV01000003.1 coordinate 69,194, forward strand.
ATATAAGCCTGAAAGCATCCCCATCCAGGCGACATAAGTTCGCCCCTGCGGTGTATAGGTTGTATTGAAAATCAATGACTCTGATAACAACTGATTCAACGCCGGCGCAAGTGATGTATCGGCGCCGCGATAGGCAAGATGGTCGGGGCGTAAACCATCAATACCGATAATAAAAATATTAGGCTGCTCGTTAACGGTAGAGAAGCTCGGTTTAGCAGGGCTACCGCTAAACCGATAAATAGGCACTAAAGTAACCACTAATAGGCTAATGATTAACAGAGTGTTTACCCTTTTATTTTGGCGAGGCAGAGTGTCCATCAAAGCATAAAGCAGATTCGCTAACAGTAATATCGCCAAGGTGACGACGGCGATACCACTCGCTAGGGGCGTGCCTCGAAAAAAACCCAGTAATGATGTCGGATATAAGTAGGCATTTGCCGACAACATAAAAATGCAATGCAGTAACAGCAGTATCAACCAAATTTGTGTTTTGACGTTGTCATTGGTGTACCTAGCAAACCATGGTCGGCAGGAGAAGGTGATCACTAACGCCCAGCCTATATGGAGTAATAAGACTATTAGCACAAAATAGAGTAGATCTATTATTAACCCTTTACTGAGCAGATGTTCAGCTTCGATATGTGTCATGGCGTTGGCGATCGAAAAAGAAGAGTAATACTGCAGTAATTGCTTATAGTTAATCGCAATGACGATAAAAAAAATGAGCATGGCTAGCGTTCTAAAAAAAGTGCGCGTGAGTGAGATGGCGTTGCTTGATGAAGTGGCTTGCTGTGCTACGTCAGTCATAGTGTCTCTCTCAACTGGATTGCGGTGTCGGTATTCAGCATGGCCTATGGTTAATCTCGCCTTTCAATCAAAAAACTGTCTTTGGTTCGCTAGGGTTGTTGGGAGGCTTCAGCTTGGCTAATCACATTTGATGTTGGGGCCGATTTTATTGTGGAGTCATTTGGCAATGACTCAACATAGACCTGAAAATCATCAAAATGAGTCAATAACATATCTTCATTACCCGAAGGCCAATCGCCTAGCAATAAATAACGCTCGGCTAATGTCGCGCCTGATTCATTATCCGTTTTGAAAACAAAACGAGCATTTGCCACAGTCCAAGCGGGATAGATAATTGTCGACAGTAATACGATAATCAGCAGTATTAATATCAGTTGAAGTAACCGCTGCTTAGTTAACTCCATCTTTACCATGGTTTATTATTGTCCTGCTAATGTCGCGTCGTCTATAAATGGCGCAATGAGTGATTAACTGAGTAAAGTATAGATCAATAATTTCTGTCTGCTGTTTGTATGCGCTATTCGGGGGAGTAACACCATTTTAAAGGGGGTAAGCTTGTCATAAAGCAATGCCTGAACTAAACCTGAGCTACTCGTAATGAAAAAACCTTATCGATTGCCTGCTTACAATGGTGTGAATCAACCGCTTTTTCTACGGGGTTTTGTCTACTTTTACAGGTGTTTTCTATAATCCTTAAGTTGATAGGATGGGCTCGACAATATGCAACGATATTTATCTTATGTTCACCTATTCTTGGCCTGCGTCGTCTGTGTTGTATTCAGTCTAATTCATCCTCTCACGCAAGCAGCTGAAAATATGACTCAGGTCGCTCAGTTAACCCGTCATCTTGTTCCCAGTGAAGCAGAATTTATTTGGCTCGATGAGCAGGGGCCTAAGCCATTAACCCTAGATATGCTTGCGTTAGCGCAAGACTTGGGCTTCTGGCAGCAAACCAGTTTGTCATCGAACCAGTCAAGTGACTCAGTTTCTAGGGATTTAGACGATCGTTATTCGCGACTATTTATTAATATGATCCAAACAATAAAGCGAGGCGAGGGCAATGAAGCGCTGTTGAGTGTTGAGCAATTACGTCGCGCCGCGCAAGCTCAGCAGCTAGATAATCTACTGGACAGCATGTTACCTGAACATAAACAGGTGCAATTGTTACGTGAGAAAATTAGGTATTTTCAACAACTTGAAATCTATGTATGGCCATCAATTTCACCTATGCAATACCGTTTGGGGCAGCGTTCGCCAGAAATCGCCAAGCTGAGGTGGATGCTGACTCAATTAGGAGATTTACCACCTAAGACGCTTAACGGCTATCGGGATGCGATTTACGACCCAACAATCGTAAGTGCCATAAAGCATTTTCAAATAAGGCACGGATTAGCCCAAAGCGGAGAACTCGATAAATCAACGCTGCAAGCCTTGCAGATTTCGCCGTCAGAACGTATTGCGCACCTACGTCAGGTTTTATTTCGTTGGTTTGAGTTACCGGTGCAATTGCCGCAAAATTATGTGTGGGTCAATATTCCTGCCTATCAATTACACGTAATGGAAAATGACTCCAGCGTATTGAGCATGCGGGTGATAGTCGGTAAACCCACAACGCCAACGCCACAAATGATGACAAAATTAACTTTAATGACGGTAAATCCAACATGGACACCTCCCACCAGTATTGTTTATGGCGAACTGCTACCCAAAAATAATCGCGACCCAGGATATTTAGCTGCCCATGGCTTTGAGCTACGTAACGTAAGCAGTGGTTATTCGACAGTGATCCCGCTGGCACATATGCCCGCCCAGCAAGTTTCCGCCTTGTTGCGTGACTATCAACTCGTGCAGCAACCGGGGGCTAATAACTCACTCGGACGCTACCGATTTTCTATCCCAAACAATGATGCAATATACCTACATGATACGCCGATAAAATCACTGTTTAGTCGTCAAGAGCGTGCACTGAGTCATGGTTGTGTTCGGCTTGATAAAGCAGAAGCATTAGTCAATTATTTGTTAATACGCCATCTCAAACAGTCTCCTTTAACTTTACAGCGTGCAGTGGCACAAAATGCGCCGCGCAATTTCCCACTGGTAGAGCCTCTGCCTGTGCTGATGACCTATTTAACGGCTTGGGTAGATAATATGGGCTTAGTACAGTTTCGTGAGGATATTTATCAGCTGGACGAGTATTAGACATAACTGTAAAAATGAAATGCATGGTCATCAAAGAAACTGGCTAGCGAGGTGAGCCAGCTTATTGGTCATGCTGCCCAAGCGCTTAGGCCTTGGTGATTAAAATCGACCTCTTAGACTTAAGTCACTAGATCTAATTCATTAAAATAAAATTATAAATTTATTAAAATCAATTTGTTATTGGTTTTTTTGTGTTTTTTATTCCACCCTAATCAAGCTTTATTTTTCGCTCCGGTTGTCTCTGCAAAATACCTTAAGCTGCTTTGAGAATATATTTTTATTTTAAACCTACGTGCTGTGAAAAATTTGCTACCTTTAAATGTAGCGGCAATGTGAAGTAAATGTTGTTTGTTCGGGTTGCTGTGAGGAATGACTAAAACGGTGAGGGCGCAAAGCGTTTACACTTAACAGTCGGTAAAAGTATTGGCACAGCCTGACGGCAAGGACGAATGCAGTGGCTAGGATGCTCGATAACATCGGCAGTGTGCCCCATTAGGTCGTTAGGAGACAACGATGAACCTTACAAACTTACTTAAAGATTTTATTCAAGATGAAAGTGGCTTAACGGCAGTGGAATATGCCATTGCGGGGGGCTTGGTGGTCGGCGGTATGATTGCTGCGTTTAACCTGTTGGGCGATAACGCTACAGCCAAAATTGAGTGTCTAGCCTCTGCGGTGAATGGTGCAAGTACCGATTGTACCACTGGTTCTTAAGCTATTCGGTTTGGTGATATGCCTAGTTTGCGCAGCAAACTAGGCATCGATACTACTTAATTTTTATACCTATTTAAAGAGACTCTTTCTCGATGACAGATGCCCAGTTAGTACTTCAAATCACCTTGGCGGCGCTGTTCTTTATTATTGCCATTGCCACTGATTTAACATCCCAACGGATTCCAAATGCCTTGTCGCTGGCGGCGATTTTCTGTGGTTTTGCCATCAACGGCTATTATGCCCAGCTTAATGGGCTGCTGTTAGCCAGCTTTGGTTTTGCCCTGGCATTTATCATCTTGTTTCCCATTTTTATTATTCGGGTACTGGGCGCAGGCGATATTAAATTGATGATGGGGATTGGCGCCTTAATGGGGCCCGAGCTTTTGGCATGGAGTCTCTTATATGGTGTTGCCGCAGGCTCTGTGACGAGTCTGTTGCTGGTATTGTGGCGCACCGGTTTTAGTGGCGTAGCTAACACGCTTAAACGTTATTGGGACTGCATTTACTGCAAAACCTACTTTAAACCCGAGCCTGGTGAAGCTGCAGGGCAAAAAGTACCCTATGCCCCCGCATTAGCCATTGGCTGGCTGGTGGCTTGCAACATCAACTATGATTTATCAAGCGTTTATCTGCAGTTAAGTCATTACCTCGGATGGGGGGCATAATATGTTGCGTTCGGATGCGGGTCATGCTCTAGATGTTCAGTCATTATCGCAACCTTCTGAACCAGATGAAATATGCGATGTTAGCAAGTTGGCACCCAAACCCATTTCTATCGATGCCACGGGTTTATCTGAATCATTATTATTAGATCTGTTGGTTAAGCATATTTTTACTGCAGGCGTACTGACTAAAGAGTTGATGGTAGCAAAAATTGGTTTAACAGGTGGTATCTTGCAACAGTTGCTCGACACAGCTAAAAAGCTCGGTTGGGTTGAAAATCGCCAAACTACAGTTGATGGCCAGATGCGCTATGCCTTGAGTCATACGGGAGAAATCCATGCCAAACTTGTCTTTAGTCGCAGCGGTTATCTCGGATTAGCCCCTGTACCGCTTAAGCAATATATTCCCATCTGCAAGCAGCAATCGAGTCGAGCTCGCCCCATCACTTATGAAATGCTTGAACAGGGCCTCAAAGCACTCGTGTTGCCTCAAGATCTGCTTTATAAAATCGGCCCTGCGATGAATTCTAATCGCCCAGTTTTGATATACGGCCCGCCGGGTACAGGTAAAAGTTATCTGTGCCGCCATCTTAATCTTACTTTGGGCGATGATGTGCTTATTCCTTATGCTATTGCGATAGGCAATGAAGTGATACAAGTCTTCGATCCTGAGCTGCATCACCGTACCGAAGATGGCGTGACTAATAACCCATTAGATTTAGGCAGTGGTCACGATCCAAGATGGATCAAGTGCCAACGCCCGCTTAGGATCACTGGCGGTGAGCTTACAGCTGAAATGTTAGAAGTACAATTCGATACCCATAGCCGTACCTATATGGCTCCACTGCAGCTTAAGGCCAATAATGGCATTTTGTTACTCGATGATTTAGGGCGGCAACGTATTAGTGCAAAACAACTTTTTAACCGTTGGATAATTCCAATGGAAGAGCATAGAGACTTTTTAAGTTTGCAATCGGGTGAACATTTTGAGATCCCATTTGAGCTAATTTTACTCTTCTCGACTAACCTTGATCCTAAGGAACTCGTCGACGAAGCATTCTTACGTCGACTTGGTTACAAAATCCATTTTGATGCATTAAATACTGAACTTTACCGTAAGATTTGGTTTCGGGTGTGTGATGAATTAGGCCTCAGCTGTAGCGAAGAGACATTTTTACATCTGCTTAAAGAGTACCATCAAAAATTCGCTAAGCCTTTGATTCCCTGTTACCCACGGGATCTACTCGGCATTATGTCTGACCAAATTTGCTTTATGAAGCTTGAACCAGTGGTGACGCAATCACTTATTGACTCAGCCTGGTCCATCTATTTTGTTGAATAATGAAAATATAGGCATGTTGTACTTAACAACAGGAGTTCACAAATGAATAGCAAAACGATTTTGTTTGTCGTCTTGTCGCTGATATTCGGAGCGGTTGCCGTTTTCCTCGCTCAAAACTGGCTCAAGTCCAATACTAGTGTTACCGATGTGGCGCAAACGACCAGTGTAGTTACCGTGTCTTCAGTCGTCCCTATGGGAACGATTGTAGACCGTAAACACTTAGTGTTAACCGCAGTGCCTGAAGGCATCGTTCCTGCGGGGTCAGTGACAAAATTTGAAGATGCCGAAGGCAAAGTCGTTAATCAAAAGCTCTATCCCGGTGAGATCTTACGCCAAGAAAAACTGACTAATAAAGGGGAGGGCAGTACATTAGCTAGCCTCATTCAACCCAATATGCGCGCGGTCACGATTAGGGTGAATGATGTTGTTGGTGTTGCTGGTTTCTTATTGCCAGGAAACAGGGTGGATGTGATAAATCTGTATAAAGAAAGCGATTACAAAACTGATGTAGTGCTCTCTAATGTAAAAATATTGGCTATCGATCAGCGCGCGTCAAACGATGAAAATAAACCCATGTTAGTTCGTGCAGTCACTTTAGAACTGAGCATGGATCAAGCTGAGCAGTTGTTGGTTGCTAAAGGACGTGGCTCATTGCAGTTGGCGCTTAGAAATCCAAATGATAATGCGCAGGTCGAGGTGGCTTTATTCAATCAGTCATCAAAACCCGAACCAGTAAAACAACTTATGCAGCAACCCGTGTTAGCGAAGGCTGCAACACCGACAGAGCGAGTCGTGTATGTTCAATCAAACTCTAAAGCCAAGGTTTTGATATTAAAAGGAATGAAAGAGCAAGAGGTTAAAGTAAATGACTAATCGCTTGAAAACTTATTTGATACAACCCAAGGGTTGAAGAGGAGTGAACTATGCTGCGTTCGACTGGCAAAATTGGGAAGCTAGGATGCGTGTTTTTGGCGTTCATTTCGGCCTTAATATTTCTACCTGTCATGGCAGGCGGACCATTTGAAGGGGCGAAAGAGTTAAAGCGGATCCCCATCTTTAAGTCTCGTGTACTGTCACTACCTAAATCGGTGCATAGGGTTTCAGTGGGGAACCCTGAAATCGCCGATATCAAACTATTACCTAAAAATGAGTTGTATGTATTAGGTAAGAAATTGGGTAGCACTAATGTGATGATTTGGGACGAAAATGAAATACTAACTAGTGTCATGGACATTGAGGTGACCCATGACTTAAACGGATTGAAATTGCGTTTACATGAGTTTTTACCCACCGAAAAACTGGCGGTGCAAACTTCTCAAGGACAGCTTTTATTAAGCGGCCAAGCCTCCAATCTACAAAAAATGAATACGGCCGTTGAGTTGGCGCAGGCTTATGTTGATTCTGCTCCTACTGTGGGTAAACCTAAAAGTACAGTATTAAATATGATGACAATTGGTGGTGGACATCAAGTCATGTTAGAGGTGGTCGTTGCTGAAGTTCAGCGTGAGGTTGCGCGTCAATTTGATTCAAAGTTTTTAATTTTTAATCAAGGTTCAAAGCTTTCTGGCGGTGTCGTTGGCGGTGGCGGCGGGTTTGTTGATTCGGGTATTGGTGGCGTGACCAGTAAAGGCTTTTTTGCACAGTATATAAATCAAGATTTATTAATGAATTTTGCACTCGATGTGGCTAAACAAAATGGTTTAGCCAAAGTGTTAGCCGAGCCAAATGTGACGGCCATGAGTGGTCAAACGGCTGAGTTTTTATCTGGTGGTGAATTCCCCATTCCAGTCCCCGACAAGGATGGTAGTACTACTATCCAATATCGTGATTTTGGGGTAGGGGTGAAATTTTTACCGACAGTGCTCGACTCTGGTCAAATCAACTTAAATTTAAATGTGATCGTCAGCGAATTGAGCAACGCAAACTCAGTGGCGATATCCGGTAACAATACCACCTCTATTTTGATCGTTCCCTCACTGGTTAAACGCAGTACTGCTACCACGGTTGAGTTAGCCGATGGCCAAACGATAGCGATTAGTGGCCTGATCAGCGATAACTTACGAGAAAATATTGATAAGGTGCCAGGTCTTGGTGATGTGCCTGTATTGGGACAACTCTTTTCGAGTAAGAGTTTTCGTAGTGGTCAAACCGAGTTAGTGATTTTAGTTACCCCTCGCTTAGTGAGACCTTTTAATAAAAAAGATATTAGCCTTCCTACAGATGGTTTTGTCGCCCCTTCGGATGTCGAGTTTTATCTGCTTGGCAAAAGCTCAACCAAAGAGCGCCCTGAGGATAAGACGGATACACCATACGAGCCCGTGATGTCTAATGTAAAAATTGAAAATAGCGGTACCCAACAAAAATACGGGCATTCACTGTAGATTGGAGCTATGAGTATGAACGATTTTAATATCAGAGCGAGTGCCATGAATAAGTGGCTATGTGTTTTATTCAGCTTACTTTTATCAGCTTGTGCCAATGAACACAATTTCGTTATGGGTGACAGTTATTTACAAGTAAAAAATGTGCAAACTCTCGATCCTGAAGCGTCTGTACGTAATGACGGTTTAGTCTTAAGCCTCGAAGGCAACTATGGCCGAAAAGTGATGTTAAAGTATCGAGACAGTAATGAAGCCCCGATTAAGGCTAAAGAGCTAGGCGCATCGATAATAATGGATTAATTATTATGCGGAGGTCAACAATGTACAGCATGGCAGGCAATGATTCGATCACCAAAATAAGGCGTCAACGCGGTGCGATTTTAGTGATGTTTACTATTGGCTTATTCTCCTTACTCGCGGTGGCGGCATTAGCGCTTGATGGAGGTCACATGTTATTGAGTAAGGGGCGATTACAAAATGCAGTCGATGCATCTGCCCTACATGCGGCGAAAGCGCTCGATAGTGGTGCGACGCTAGCTCAGGCTAGGCAGGCGGCGGTGAGCATGCTCTCACAAAACCTTGCTTTTAAAGAAAACAACGAACTTGAAACTAATATCAGTTTTAGTCCAGCAGACTACAGTATAAATGATGTAACCAGTAACATCTCGATAGAGTTTTCAGTTTTACCCGATCCCTTTATTCCTGTCGCAATTGAGGGCAGTGAGTATGTTCGAGTAAAAGTTGAAAATGTCGGTTTAGATAATTTTCTTGCACAACTGTTTAGCTTTAATAAGCGGGTTAGGGCATCTGCGGTCGCGGGGCGCAGCACAGATATCACTTGTAATAATAAACTTGTGCCGTTACTGGTATGTGCAGTCAATGATGATCCTGACTATACAGTAACCGATCCTAATGGGAATGAGGTTCCGGCACCATATGGCATAGTGACGAATAGCTTGTACGCCATGAAGTCGGGGTCTGCACAGGCTAATGCGCCTGCAATAGGCCCGGGGAATTTTCAATTGTTAGCTCTGGATGGCACGGGTGCCAATATTTTACGCACGTCACTCGCGGGAGGTTTCTCACCCAATACCTGTGTGGGTTCAGGGGATATGGTACCAACTGAGCCTGGCAATAGTGTAGGCCCTGTTTCTCAAGGGCTTAACACCCGTTTTGGTCAGTGGCAGGGGGGGGGGCTGAACTCCACTGACCATCCCCGGGATCGCAATATATGCCAGGGAGAACGCATCACTCTCGATCGCGATGGTAACATTGAAAATCCCAATGCGGACTTCTATAGCCATGCCGATTATGTAGCCGATACGGATAGCAATAGTTGCATCGATAACTCTATTGATGCCAATAATCGCCGAGAGATGCCTGTGGTTATTGGGGTGTGTGATGGGCTGTCTAATGGGCGTAATAACATTGAGGTAAAAACGACGGGGTGCTTTTTCTTAGTGCAAGATGTGGACAACGGCGGGCAAGAGTCTTTTGTGGTGGGAGAATTTATCACCGAGTGCCCAGGCACGGGAAATGCCTCGGTCGACCCTGATTTTGTCAGTAACAACTACACCATAGTGCTGTATAAAGATCCCGATAGCCCAGACTCATAGGAGAACACTATGAACTATTCGTTACAAAAGGGCATAGCGGCCGTAGAGATGACCATTTTATTGCCTTTTATGTTACTGCTGGTGTTTGCTACAGGAGAGTTAGGTCGTTTTCTATTTCAGTATAATACGCTGACTAAATTAGTCCGCGACGCAGGATTATATCTAGGTGCTCATGCCGATACACGGCAAACGTCAACTCTTCCCAATCCTTTCATCGATGCAGAATGCGGTAATTGTATTGCAGAAACCAAAAACTTACTCCTTTATGGTAAGACGACCGTGGGGACAAGCCCGATATTAAAAGGATTAACTGCGGGTGATATTACGATTAGTGAGTTACCGGTAGGCAGTCGAAGATTGGTTATTTCAGTATCTTATAATTGGCAACCCTTGTTAGGGGAGCAACTCACGACTTTTGGTTTAGGCAATGAAATTGATCTTAGTTTTAATCTCAATACTAATTATGCGGTAACAGCATTATGAATCGAGAAAAAGGGGTCTATACCGTTGAATTTGCAATTGTTGCAGGGGTGTTTTTTATTTTATTGTTTAGTGCAATCGAGGTCGGGCGGCTTTTGTATACCTACAGTGTATTGCAAGAGGCGTCGCGTCGCGCCGCGAGGTTAGCCATAGTCTGTCAACCTGGCACTAATATCGATAGTTTAGCCTTATTTAATGGCGCCAATTTGGTGCCGAATTTGACGGCCGACAACCTAGAAATTAGCTATCTTTATAGCAATGGGGATGTGGCAACGGGTGCCGATATCGAACTGGTTAAAGCTGAAATTAAAAATTACCAACATGATTTTTGGGTACCAGGATTACACCTTAACTTAAATTCGCCAGTATTCACGACGACACTCACACGAGAGAGCTTAGGGTTTTTCCCCGGTGGAACAACTGTCTGCCAATAAACCAGTAATAATATAATTATGCTTAACATTAACGACTATAGTAATGGTAAGGATCGTTGTCGTCACTCAAGGTTGATTTTATGGAAAAACCATTAGAATTGTTCACGTCTGCATCGGGTGATGCCTCAAATTTGGAGGAGAAGATGGATTTTTATATGCCTTCTCCGCTAAATGTCTTGTTAATCGATGCTCAAAAAGAGTTTTTACCGCAGATTGAGGCTAATTTAACGCAATGTGTCAATTTACATTGGGAAAAGACCACTGATTTAACCGGTATTAAAACCACAAATGCCTCTGGTAAATCATTTAACTTAATATTGCTAGTGATCCCAAATGAGGAGACGTTAGCGCAACAGGCGTTGGCATCCGCTGCCAGTTATAAAGCGGAGGTGATTATACTTGGGCGTGATACGCCGCAAAAAGTATTACGCTACGCGTTTCAATTTGGCGTCAGTGACTATATTCCTTTGGATGCGCCCGATATTGAATTGCTTAATGCGCTTAAAAATATAGCACTGCAATTAAACAGTAAGGCAGAACTTGCGCCAGTGTTGGCAGTGGTTAATGGTAAAGGTGGTTCTGGTGCAAGTTTTATTGCCTCTTGCTTGGCTGCGATAGCCGCCGAACGAGGCGATATTGACGTTGCCTTACTCGATACCGACTTACACCATGGAGCGCTGGCTCATATTTTAGGGATAGAGCCAAACTATTATCTGTCAGATGCTTTACAGGCCTTAGATGACCTCGATGAAGTCGCCTTACGTAGTGCAATGATCTCCAAAGGTAATTTGCATTTACTTGCAGCGGCGCCTTTTTCATTATTGAACTTACGAGATGATATTAAATTAGATAATATTTATGATTTACTGTGGAAATGCCGTCAGTATCACGATCAAGTTATTTTAGATTATTCTCGTGGTCCTGAATATTGGAATGTTGAGTTACTTCGCAATGCCGAAATATTAGTCGTAGCACAACAGAATTTAATTATTATTAGAGAGGTTAAGGCGCTTATTCAACAACTCATAAATCATGTTGGTGTTGCTAGGGATAAAATACATATTTTAGTTAATCGTTATGATAAGTCAGATTCTAAAATAAAATTAAGTGACATCAAAAGTGTCGTGGGCATCGACTCTGTGTTTGTCGTATCTAATGATTATAAATTGGCAAGTGAATGTGAGAACTTGGGTAAGCCTATAACGGAAATGGCGAATAAGCAACGAATGTATCTTGATCTCATTGAGTTAACACAACAATTGATTCCTACAAAAGACCATAGTGAAAAAAGTACTAAGGGTTTTTGGGCACGTTTATTGGGGCAATAGATTATGGACCAGAATGCAAATATAGTTGGTAGAGATACTTATCAACCGCTGAGTGTTGAAGAACAAGAACTTAAAATTAAGCTGTACGATAAATTACTCAGCGTGATGGATTTGTCATTAATTGAAACGGTTTCAGCTGACCAGGCCCGAGGTCAAATAAGTGAAATATGTGAACGACTCATTAATGATTTACATATACCCATTAACCTTGCTTCTAGAAAGAAATTGATAAAACTGATTATTGATGAAGTATTAGGCTTAGGGCCATTAGAAACGTTATTAGCCGATCCAACCATTTCAGATATTTTAGTTAATTCTTTCGATAGAGTGTATGTCGAACGTCGAGGAAAATTAGAGCCTGTCAATATTAAATTTCATAGCAATGCCCACCTTCTCAATATTATTGACCGCATAGTCTCGAGTGTTGGTCGTCGTATCGATGAATCCTCTCCCATGGTTGATGCAAGATTGGCCGATGGCTCAAGGGTTAATGCGATTATTCCGCCGCTGGCACTAGATGGTCCCTCGCTTTCTATTCGTCGATTTTCGGTGGATAAATTAACAGCAAAAGAACTGATCGATTACGGGTCGATTACCGCTGAAATGGTCGAGTTACTTCAAGGTAGCGTTAAAGGGAAATTAAATGTGTTGGTCTCTGGAGGGACTGGTAGCGGTAAAACAACCCTACTTAATATGTTGTCTGGCTATATTCCGCCGAATGAACGCATTGTGACCATTGAGGATTCTGCAGAGCTGCAATTGCAGCAGCCACATACGGTTAGGTTGGAAACGCGTCCGCAGAATATTGAAGGGCGTGGTGAGGTGACTCAGCGAGATTTGGTGAAAAACTGCTTACGGATGCGACCAGACCGAATCGTTGTGGGAGAGGTTCGAGGCGGAGAAGCATTAGACATGTTAACGGCCATGAATACCGGCCATGAAGGATCCTTGACTACACTGCACGCCAATAGCCCTCGAGATGCGCTTGGACGATTAGAATATATGGTCTGTATGGCTGGATTTGATATGCCAGTGAGTAACATTAGGACGCAAATTGCCTCGGCTATTGATTTAGTTGTGCAACTCGAACGACAAGAAGATGGACGCCGACGTGTGATTAGTATTCAGGAAATTAACGGCATGGAAGGAGATATCATTACGATGTCCGAAATATTCCGTTTTACCCGTGATGGTATCGATGAGGAAGGTCAAATAATGGGCCGTTTCGATGCCACTGGCGTGATACCAGGCTTCCATTCAAAACTTAAACAACACGGTATCGATTTACCCTATCGACTGTTTAATTGTGGTGATCCTTTCGCTAAGTTTTAGGAGCTTAATCTATGCTTTCCAATGAAGTGATCTTTTTAGGATTAATATTCATCGCTGTTATTTTTCTTTCTCAGGCTCTGTTTTTGCCTGTTTACAGTCCTCAGCGTGCCAATACGGCTCAGGTTCGCAAACGTTTACAGAAGTTATCGCAAGAATCTGGCGATGGCGTGCTTGAAACCTCATTACTGAGGAAAAATCGCTTAAGTAAAGTCGGAGCGATAGGTCGGGCTTTAGAGCATATTGGTTTTATAGAAAATTTAAGTTATCGACTTGAATTAGCTGACTACCGACTATTAGGACATCAATTTTTGTTACTGGCGGTGGTTGTCGCAGCCTCAGTGGGAGCGGCGAGCTGGTGGTACATGCGTGAGCCATTAATGACAGTGTTTGTGGTGCTTATGGTATTCATGCTGTTCTTTTTTAAGCTTAATAGAGATACATCCAAAAGAATGGATGCGATAGAAGCTAGCTTTCCCGATGCGCTCGATGTGTTACGACGTGCATTACAAGCGGGTTATTCATTTTCCGATGCAATTAAGTTAGTGACCGAAGAGATGGATGGTCCATTAGCAAAAGAATTCAGTTTGATGTTTGCTAACATCAATTACAGTAAAGATACCAAAAGAGCCATCTTAGGGTTTATCGAACGAGTACCAAGTGTGTCAGCAATGGCATTCTCTAGCGCAGTTATGGTGCAAAAAGAGACTGGGGGCAACTTAGCTGAAAATATCGACAATTTATCACAAGTTATTCGCAAACGTTTTATGTTTCGGCGTCGAGTGAGGACGCTATCGGCAGAGGGGCGGTTGTCTGCTTGGATTCTGATTTTATTACCTTTCGTACTTTTTGCGGTGATTTACTTACAAACTCCCAGTTATGTAGGTGAGCTCACTGGGACTGAAGATGGACGACGTTTGTTGGTGTGGGGGGCAATAGGCATGACTCTCGGTGGGCTTTGGATCAGTAAACTGATTAGGATTGATATGTGATATGGACTACTTAATTGGGCTTATAAATCAAGCTTTTGATGATCCACAACACGTTGAATGGGCTATTTACGTTGTTGCAGCCATAGCGGGGATCACATTAGCCTTGTCAATTTCCTTTTTGATCAGTGGTATCTATTCGCCAGTCAGAAAACGGCTACAACATATTGCTGGCGATAATAGACAGCCTGTAGTCGATGACCAGAGTGAAGTTAACAAGACCTTAGAGCACGGTATAGGTAAATTAGGTAAGCTTTCTTTCCTTAACTTGTCTAATGATGAAACTCGCCGACTATTAATACATGCAGGGCTACATTCAGATAATGCATTAGCGGTATTTAGTGCGATTCGGCTTCTGTTGTTATTAACTGGTGCTGTGTTATCTATTGTTATATTACAATATTTTAATGATCAATCTGCAATGATCAGCATCTATTTGGTGTGTTTAATTATGGGTGTTTTCTTTTTGGCACCCTCAATGATTTTGACCTACATGGCAAATAAGCGAATGCGCGCCTTGCGGGTGGGATTTCCTGATGCACTCGATCTACTTGTTGTTTGTTGTGAAGCCGGGTTGGGGTTGCTTGCTGCGCTTCAGCGTGTAGCAAGAGAGCTTTCATTGAGCCACCCGGATCTCTCCAGTGAACTCGAATTAGTGTGCAGTAAAGTGAGAGCAGGGCTGACGATTAAAGTTGCGCTTAATGAGTTTACTGAAAGAACGGGCCTTGAAGATATTAAGGGGCTCAATTCTGCAATTTCACAAAGTATAAGACTAGGTACCGGGATTGCTGCTACCTTAAGAGTATTTTCGGAAGAGTATCGTGATAAACGCTTGCAGCAAGCTGAAGAACAAGCGGCGAAAATGGCGGTAAAAATGATATTTCCTATGATGTTCTGTATTTGGCCTTCTTTTTTTATTGTGGCAGTTGGCCCAGCAGTGTTGAAAGTCATGAAAGTCTGGGGGCAAGCATTTTAATGAATAACAAATAAAGATGCGCAATTAGAAACACCAAGGAGAAAGTAAATGTCGACAACGTATTGGGGAAAACGGCGATTGGCTATTATGGTTCTGGTTCTCAGCCTTGTTCTTGGCGGTTGTGCTTCTACCGATGAAGAAGCGCAATTACCTCAAAAGCCTCAGAGGCAAGATTTATACCAAGGCCAGTCTCAAGTTGCTTTAGGTAATAGTGCACCTTTATCAGAGCAAGATGCACTGAATCAAGCAATTGAAGCTGAAAGAGCGGGTGACTTGGATAAAGCGCTATATGCTTATATACAAGCCTTAGATTTTAATCAGAGCAATGCCGATACCTTCTATCAAATAGCGCGTATACATATGGCTAAAAATAATACAGAGATAGCGTTTAAAGCTTATAACGAAGCATTAATTATCGATCCTGAACACAGATTGGCCAATGCTGAGTTAGGAATTCTTGAAATCGATCGACGTCAATATAAATTGGCTCGTATTCATCTTGAAAAAACAATCAGGCTAGATCAACACAGATTAATGAGTTTGAACTCTGGAACATCTAAAGCACAATATGTAGCTTTAGATGAACTATCCCCCTTAAGAGTGTACAACGCGATAGCAATTTTGGAAGATCTTGAGAATCATCATCAGGTAGCTAGAACGTACTTTGCATTGATATTAGATTTTCAACCGCAATCAGCGATAATTGCTACTAACCTAGGTTACTCATTTTATCTTGTCGGTGATTATGAAAAGGCAGAGTTTTATCTCAAACAAGCATTAAGGGCAGATCCGAGTTTTAGCCGAGCATGGTCCAATTTAGGCTTGGTGTACATCCGTAAAGGGTTATATCGAAAAGCCTTAGCCAGTTTCGAACAAACGATGACTGTGGCAGATGCATTAAATGATTTGGGTTACTTTTTAATGTTAGAAGGAAAGTATGAGCAAGCGATCAGTATGTTTCAGCAAGCAATAGACAGTTCGCCAACCTATTTTGAACGAGCGCAGAGAAACTTGAAAATAGCGTTAGCTTCTAAAATTAATTAACGACGTGTTTAGATAAGCCTAGTTGACGTCACGCAAAATTGATTAACTACACTGTATGGCGAAATCAAAAGATCGCCGTCAGTCATGCTAGTGAATCATTCTACAGTATTAAATTCTGGTATGAGCCACTATACGTCTATTGCAGAGGCTTGTTGAAGATTATTAAAGGCAGATTTAACCAGCTCATAGTGTTAACTTAAGTACTCATATGTTCATAATCATGCTTAAATATCTACTGATTCGAACGATTAATAGACTTAAATGATGGCTGATAGCCTAATTTGGTCGATTTGTGAACGAATGATGTGATTTGATTAAAGAAGGGCTTGCGCTATGATTAGCAATCCCTATAATGCGCAACCACTGACACGGCGAAGCTCGCAGAGATAAGTCGTAAAGCACTAAGTAACCTGGTTAAACACCTAGCTTACAGGGTGGTCAGGCACTGAAAAGTGCCGCATCAAAAAGTTTTCAAAAACTGCTTGACGCGAACCTAGGATTGCGTAGAATACGCAGCCCTAGCCACTTGGAACTACCGAGATGTGCTAACGCTCTTTAACAATTTATCAAGTAATCTGTGTGGACACTCACAGGTGTTGAGTTAATCGAAATTGCCTAACTTTCGGGTTGGCAATCAAAGAATTAAATCAACCAATTCTTTCACTTTCTCTCACGAGAGGTGATGAGTGTTCATAGCAATATGTACAAAGACTTACTACTTATTTTTGAATAAATAGGAGTCGAACAGAATTCGTTGAGCCGTTTGACGTAAGTCAAACAACAAAACTTTAATTGAAGAGTTTGATCATGGCTCAGATTGAACGCTGGCGGCAGGCCTAACACATGCAAGTCGAGCGGTAACAGGAATTAGCTTGCTAATTTGCTGACGAGCGGCGGACGGGTGAGTAATGCCTAGGGAACTGCCCAGTCGAGGGGGATAACAGTTGGAAACGACTGCTAATACCGCATACGCCCTACGGGGGAAAAGAGGGGACCTTCGGGCCTTCTGCGATTGGATGTACCTAGGTGGGATTAGCTAGTTGGTGAGGTAATGGCTCACCAAGGCGACGATCCCTAGCTGTTCTGAGAGGATGATCAGCCACACTGGGACTGAGACACGGCCCAGACTCCTACGGGAGGCAGCAGTGGGGAATATTGCACAATGGGCGCAAGCCTGATGCAGCCATGCCGCGTGTGTGAAGAAGGCCTTCGGGTTGTAAAGCACTTTCAGCGAAGAGGAAAGCTTAAGCGTTAATAGCGTTTAGGTGTGACGTTACTCGCAGAAGAAGGACCGGCTAACTTCGTGCCAGCAGCCGCGGTAATACGAGGGGTCCAAGCGTTAATCGGAATTACTGGGCGTAAAGCGTACGCAGGCGGTTTGTTAAGCGAGATGTGAAAGCCCCGGGCTCAACCTGGGAATTGCATTTCGAACTGGCAAACTAGAGTCTTGTAGAGGGGGGTAGAATTTCAGGTGTAGCGGTGAAATGCGTAGAGATCTGAAGGAATACCGGTGGCGAAGGCGGCCCCCTGGACAAAGACTGACGCTCAGGTACGAAAGCGTGGGGAGCAAACAGGATTAGATACCCTGGTAGTCCACGCCGTAAACGATGTCTACTCGGAATTTGGTGTCTTGAACACTGGGTTCCCAAGCTAACGCATTAAGTAGACCGCCTGGGGAGTACGGCCGCAAGGTTAAAACTCAAATGAATTGACGGGGGCCCGCACAAGCGGTGGAGCATGTGGTTTAATTCGATGCAACGCGAAGAACCTTACCTACTCTTGACATCCAGAGAATTCGCTAGAGATAGCTTAGTGCCTTCGGGAGCTCTGAGACAGGTGCTGCATGGCTGTCGTCAGCTCGTGTTGTGAAATGTTGGGTTAAGTCCCGCAACGAGCGCAACCCTTATCCTTATTTGCCAGCACGTAATGGTGGGAACTTTAGGGAGACTGCCGGTGATAAACCGGAGGAAGGTGGGGACGACGTCAAGTCATCATGGCCCTTACGAGTAGGGCTACACACGTGCTACAATGGCAAGTACAGAGG
>NZ_OXJV01000006.1:0-6271 GCF_900380485.1 Shewanella algidipiscicola
AAGTTAGGCAATTTCGATTAACTCAACACCTGTGAGTGTCCACACAGATTTCTTGTTTCATCTTGTTAAAGAGCGTTGCTAACATGAGAGAATCAATCTTTCATTTAGCGGCCGTTGACGCTAGGTCGTTGGCTTAGGGATGCGTATTCTACACCTCCCGTTGTTGGCGTCAAGTGCTTATTTTAAGAAGTTTTCCAAGCGATGATTTCTTAAGCAGAAGTCATCAATCGAAGCCCTTAAAAGCGCTTATCACCTGAATCAAATCTCCGAAGAGTTTAACTCGCCTCTCTATTGTTAAAAGAGAGGCTGACTTAGCTGCAAGTCCCGTACTACCTAGATAGTTGGCCTGCTGTGCCGTGTCAGTGGATGCGCATTATAGGCAGTTCTCAGATGGGCGCAAGGGCTTTTTGAAAGAAAGTAACGCTTTTACTATTGAGTGCATACTTATCAAACGATACGTATAAAAAAGGGGCTAATCAGCCCCTTTTTTATTTGTGTTCGTACACTTGTTGGCGCCTATTGGCCGAAGAATCGCGATTCTTGTGTAGCCTCTACCTTTTCACCATCTAAGATAGTCGACACTTTAAAGTCGATTTTTATCATGGGGCGCGAAAGCTCAACAGGATCGACCGCAACACTGATTGGCAGAGTTAACACTTCGCCACCATTAATGGTGACCGTTTGCGGGCCATACCATTTGTAGTTGGGTAATCCTTCTACGCCCAACTGATACTCATGCGGCGCTTCGGTCTTATTGAGTATCTTTAATGTGAAGGTGTTTTCAATTAATCCTTGATTGTTGACTCTAAATAGCTGATTGCGGTCGCGGATAATATCAACACGCACAGGGGCAATAGTGGCACTGGCATAGACAAAGATAACTATCATGATGGCTAACACTGCACCGTAACCCACCAGCTTTGGCCTTAACACTTTCTCTTTTACCCCATCGAGTTTGTTTTCGGTGGTGTAAGCGATCAAGCCTTTTTGATACCCCATACGCTCCATGGTGTTATCACAAGCATCAATACATGCTCCGCAGTTAATGCATTCATATTGTAAACCGTTACGAATATCGATACCTGTCGGGCACACTTGAACGCATAAGTCACAATCGATGCAATCACCTAAACCTAACTCTTTAGGGTCGGCTTTACGCGAACGAGGGCCTCGGGCTTCACCCCGTTTGATGTCATAGCCAACAATATAGGTATTCTTATCGAACATCGCCGATTGAAAACGAGCGTAGGGACACATGTGGGTACACATGATTTCACGCATCCAACCAGCATTACCATAAGTCGCTAAGGTAAAAAGCATGACCCAAAAGTAAACCCCACCAGACGCGGTACCACTGAATACCTCGGCATACACTTCTGTGGTGGGCACAAAATAGGAAACAAAGGTCATGGCTGTTAACAAGGACACCAGCAACCAAGCGAGGTGCTTTGCGGTTTTACGCCATACCTTATTAAAGCTCCATGGCATTTGGTCAAGCTTAATGCGCTTGTTGCGTGCACCTTCAAGCTTTTCTTCAAACCAAATAAAGATAAAGGTCCAGACCGTTTGTGGACAGGTGTAGCCACACCAGACTCGACCAAGATAGGTGGTCACAAAAAACAACCCAAAGGCGGCTATCATTAAGAGTGCGGCTAACAGGGTTAAATCTTGCGGCCAAATGGTCAACCCAAAGATGTGAAACTTTTGCTCACCTAGGTTAAACCATACCGCTTGCCTATTACCCCATGGGATCCAAGGTAATATAAGGAAGAACAATATTGCGACCCAACCTAAACGGCGGCGCAGCTGGGTCCAAAACCCTTGTATTGCTCTGACATAAATACGATTGCGGGGATTGAAGCGGTCGGACTTATGTACATCAGGCTGATGAATTTTGATCCGCTCAACCTTCGAATAGTCCTTTTTATTTGATTCTGCGTTCATATTTAACAGCCTTACAGCTTTAATATTCCATGAAAACTGGCTTATTATACCTTTTCTATCACAAATTGTTCATCATGGTTGGAGAAATAATGAGAGGCTGGATTATTTTAGGCGCAGGCGCAGGGCTACTCTATTACCTTGCAACCGAAACCAATAAGCTCGATGAGCCAATGGCTCAAGCCGATGCACTCATGCAAAAGGCTGAGCGTAAACTCGACTCAATGACAGGCACAAAAATTATTAAAGTCGATAATCATTTATCTCAACTAAAAGCTGAAATCGCTAACCGACTCAATAAGGCAGAACAGGCCGCGTTAGAGGATATTTTCGAATCCGAGCAATCCGTCATGGCTTATAAACAGCAATACTGCGGTGATAACGCCAGTCGCTTTACGATATTAAGCCGCGACAACCAATTATTCATATGCGATAAATTACGATAACCCCCACTAACGCCGATATCGATGCCGCACCCAGCGCACGGTTTTTATATCCATAATTGACCTCTATAACGATTGAGCCTAGCCTTGGGCGATCCGTCTCAATTGACAATACAGACACAAGGTAATCAATATGACAGACCAAGTTTCCGATATTTTTGACCCAAGCCTTTGGGAGCAAGTCAGCGGATTTGCATTTGAAGATATCACGTATCACAGAGCTAAAGAGCAAGGCACGGTACGTATTGCTATCAATCGCCCAGATTGTCTTAACTCATTTCGCCCTAAAACCGTTGATGAACTCTATACCGCTTTAGATCATGCGCGCCAATGGTCTGATGTTGGCTGCGTACTATTAACTGGTAACGGCCCATCGGCTAAAGGGCAGTACTCTTTTTGTGCCGGCGGCGATCAACGCATTCGTGGCAAAGATGGCTACAAATATGAAGGTGCTGAAGAGGGTAAGCCCGATATCGCTCGTATGGGACGGTTGCATATCTTGGAAGTGCAACGCCTTATCCGCTTTATGCCTAAAGTGGTGATTGCGGTCGTTCCTGGTTGGGCGGTCGGCGGTGGTCATAGCCTACACGTGGTA
This sequence comes from Shewanella algidipiscicola, assembly GCF_900380485.1. Lineage (NCBI taxonomy): Bacteria > Pseudomonadati > Pseudomonadota > Gammaproteobacteria > Alteromonadales > Shewanellaceae > Shewanella > Shewanella algidipiscicola. The sequence continues at coordinate 2,980 of NZ_OXJV01000006.1, forward strand.
TGTGACCTCACTCTCGCGTCGAAAGAACATGCCATATTCAAGCAAACGGATCCCGATGTGGGCAGTTTCGATTCCGGTTACGGTAGCGCCTATCTTGCTAAGATGATTGGTCAAAAGCGAGCCCGTGAAATTTTCTTTTTAGGCTTTAATTACAGTGCCGATGAGGCGTTCGATATGGGCATGGTCAATCGCTCGGTGCCCCATGCAGAGCTGGAAATCGAAGCATTAAATTGGGGCAAAGAGATCAATTCGAAATCCCCCACCGCCATGCGCATGCTTAAATACGGCTTTAACTTGCCCGATGATGGACTCGTCGGCCAACAACTGTTTGCTGGCGAAGCGACTCGTTTAGCCTACGGCACCGATGAAGCCATAGAAGGCAGAGATGCCTTTTTAGAGAAGCGTGAGCAAGACTTTTCTAAGTTCCCTTGGCACTATTAACCACAAATATCTAGTCTCTGTGTGCTCACGCCCATAGAATAAAGCCGCATCACTGCGGCTTTATTCTATTAATTAGTTGTACATATCTGCGTCAATCTAAAAACTCTTTTAAGCCTATCGACATTTATCTCTTTAAATTGAAGGTGATAATGATTATCATTTAATAATTAAAGAGGAGCTTCATTATGGCTAAGACATTCACTTTTGCAATACTACATTTCAGCGTTGCTTTCACAATTACGTACCTATTAACAGGCAGTATTGTCATAGGTGGTGCTATAGCCTTGATTGAACCTGCAGTAAACACAGTTGTGTTCTACTTCCATGACAAAGTGTGGAAACGGATAGAAAGCAGGCAAACCGCTAATGCAATAAAGAAGAACCATCAGCTATACGTTAGTGCTTAGCGCTATATAATCAACATAATTTAAGCAATTCGCCCAACACTATGGTTACTTTGCAGTGTGGGGCGTAAAAATTAGCTATTCCCTAAACATAAAACTCTGCTATAAAACGATCCAGATATCTAGTTGTTATCACTTCACAAAGGATTGTTATGAAAACCTTAGTTACCGCCGCTGTCATATGTTTATTTATTTCCCCATGTTCATTTGCAAATGATTACCAACACGCTTTATCAATAGGTGCAGGTATTGGAGAAACCAACGTCTCATCAGACAAGGTTATCAATGGTGATGACTTTCAAACTCACTATGATCTTGCCTACCGCTACCAGTTTACCCCTCAGTGGGGGCTGGAATTGGGCTACATGAGACAAGATGTATTTCTCACCAACCTATTTAGCATTGGCAATCAACTGGATGATGTTGATAGCTTCCGAGCAGCAGCACTGTATACACTCCCCCTATCTAAAAGAAATCGTTTAGTGTTTAAACTTGGCGCTAACCAGTACAGGCTGAAATTTACAGATACCAACGACAACGACCGTAGATTCACCGATGATGATATGGGACTACTTGCAGGTTTAGGCTGGCGTATGGAGTTTGCATCGGGTATGGATCTCGGCCTTACCTACCATTTTCAAGCAATGAATTTACTCGATACCCATACGCTTACTTTCAATCTCGGCTATCGTTTCTAATGTTATGAATCGACGCTAGAACAACACACATATAAACCATTCGCAGTAAGCCCAGGGTGAAAAACATCCTAACAAACTTGCCACTACACCAGATAGAGGTATTGCTGAATGGTCTCTATGTCCAATCACAAATGAGGGGCACCGATATCGCTAGTGAGCCTTTTGTGTACGTAAGATTATGGCTAATGAACTCAGTAATGAGTGAGGCCATACTTGAATTCGATGATGAAAACGCTAAATCAAAAGTATAAAAAAGACCAGTAGCTCTGGCTACTGGTCTAATAAACAGCATTAACGTATTTTCAAGACTATGGTAAGCCCCTAATATCTTAGACACTTAACTGTTTCTCAAAGTACTGCTTTTCGAACTGCACAGGAGACAGTCCATTATTACTACCATGACGACGCACTGGATTATAGAAATATTCGATATAGTTAAATATTTCTGAGCGAGCTTCATCTCTGTTTTTATAGATTTTTCTCTTAACTCTATCTTTCTTCAGCAACGAGAAAAAGCTTTCCGCGACGGCATTATCATGACAGTTTCCTCGTCGACTCATACTGGCTTCTAAATTGTGCTCTTTTAAGAAGCTACGCCAATCAGAGCAGGTATATTGCACTCCCTGGTCGGAATGTATCAGCACTTTAGATTTCGGTGAACGTCGCCAGATGGCCATTAATAGTGCATCAATTACCAAGTCAGCTTTAGGTGTATTCTTCATCGTCCAACCCACGACTTGACGAGAAAAAAGGTCAATAACAACGGTTAAATATAACCAGCCCTCATGCGTACGGATATAGGTAAAGTCGGTCACCCAAACCTTGTTGGGTTCTGCGACATCAAAGCCACGATTTAACGTATTTGGTGCCGTGTGGCTAATATTCCCACCTCCAAAGCTTGGATTGCGTTTGTAACCTCGAATGGCCTTTATTTGGGCTTCCTTCATTATTCGATAAACACGATTTTTCCCGACGCTTTCGCCATCGTCTTTTAAATCTAAAGTCAGGTTTCGATAACCGTAGACACAACCGCTCTCTAGCCAAAATTGCTTAATTTTGCCCAGAAGTCGCTTATCTTCAATGGTACGCTTACTACTGGGCTGCTTTAGCCAAGCATAAAAACCACTACGATGAACATTGAGCACTCGGCACAGTACGGCTATGGGATATTGGTCGAGTCGAGACTTTATGAACGTGTACTTTTCTTTGACTCGCTTGCAAAGTACACGGCGGCCTCCTTTAGTATATTTCGCTCTTCCGTGACTCGCCGAAGCTCTGCTTTCAGTTTACGAATTTCGTCTTGCTGATTATCGATAGTGATGTGTTGCTTCTCTGGTTTATCGAACTTGTTAATCCAGTTGTGCAAGCTTTTAGTTGTGATACCTAACCTTTCTGCCACATCAGCGATTTTATAACCACGTTCAGTGACTTGTTTGACGGCTTCAATTTTGAACTCATCAGGATAACGTTTTCCGCGCATGTAACACCTCATATTTTTGGTTCATTATAACTCTATGAAGTGTCTATTGTTCTAGGGGCTTACCAATTGTTTGGCTTGTAGCATTTGCCGGAATAGGTTTTTACATCGCTGATGGTAGCGTTAACTTACATTGTTTTGAATTGCTTGCCGCAGGCCTTTCGTGCAGGTATTTCGGTGGGGCGCTGCAAGTATATCCCTATACGCTCGACGGTGGCATCCATGCCACCAACCCCCACCGCCATACCTACACCGAGTTATCACTCTCTTCG
>NZ_OXJV01000011.1:0-1146 GCF_900380485.1 Shewanella algidipiscicola
GAATTATTAAATTATGACGAGAAGCTAAGGGAAACGCTGAGTACAAAAAGGGTGAGGATTTGGCTTAGGGTTTTACTTTTACTTTTACTTTTTTAATAACTCTTGAACAACAGAGCGAGTGCATAATAACAGCCTTTGCAGACTTTGCACGCTTTATTTTTGCGACTCCTTTGGTGATTTAGGCTGGATTTTAGCTAATGTGATAGCAATCATCATCTTAAGCCTCAATCTTTTGCCATTTTATTTTTACGCTGTTATCTCGTAATCGGCATGTAGCCGATGCTCTGCTCTTAAAGTGATATGGATTTTGAGGTCTGCATAAGCATCAAAAAATGCGTAACACTACTGAGGAGAAAGTAGAGGTTAAAAACGACGATGGCCATATTCCTCAGCCTAAAGCCCAACAACAGACTTAGCAATGGCCAAGCCTAAGCACCAGTAGTTAGCAAAAATATTAAGCAACTTGCTACCGCTCGTGTGTCGTTCCCAAACTTGATGCTTATATGCGGTAATATACGAGTCGGATCAAGGGAGTAAATGACCGCAGCGATAGGTGTTGTAATGTATATTAGATGAGCTTAGAACAGTCGCAAGCGCCAGGAGGAATGAGGGTAAGTGCGTATAAAATGACAGTCTATCGATAAGGAATTATCGATAGTGAGCGTTGATGATATTACAGAGACAAAAAAGGCGACCTAAGGTCGCCTTTTGTTCGCAGTTAAGCGGGGTAATGTAGCTGCTTATGCAGGAACTACGTTAGCCGCTTGAAGGCCTTTTTGACCTTGCTCAACTTCGAAAGAAACTTTTTGGCCTTCTTCTAGGGTCTTGAAACCGTCAGAAGCGATAGCACGGAAATGAACGAACACGTCAGCGCCGCCATTTTCTTGAGAGATAAAGCCAAAACCTTTATCTTCGTTAAACCATTTTACAGTACCAGTAGTTGTATTAGACATTGTGTGTCCCTTATTTAAATTCATTAAAAAGTATCGCGATAGAGCGATGTGCTGAGTAGCTGAATTATTAAATTATGACGAGAAGCTAAGGGAAACGCTGAGTACAAAAAGGGTGAGGATTTGGCTTAGGGTTTTACTTTTACTTTTACTTTTTTAATAACTCTTGAACAACAGAGCGAGTGCATAATAACAG
>NZ_OXJV01000010.1:0-1190 GCF_900380485.1 Shewanella algidipiscicola
CTTCAGCCGAGTTCTCTCAAGCGCCTTGGTATTCTCTACCCAACCACCTGTGTCGGTTTGGGGTACGATTCCTGCTAACCTGAAGCTTAGAAGATTTTCCTGGAAGCATGGCATCAACTACTTCAGTTCCGTAGAACCTCGTCATCAACTCTCAGTGTATGTGCACCCGGATTTGCCTAAGTGCACCACCTACAGCCTTAAACGCGGACAACCAACGCCGCGCTAGCCTAGCCTTCTCCGTCTCTCCATCGCAGTTAGCAGAAGTACAGGAATATTAACCTGTTTCCCATCGACTACGCCTTTCGGCCTCGCCTTAGGGGTCGACTCACCCTGCCCTGATTAACATTGGACAGGAACCCTTGGTCTTTCGGCGTGGGGGTTTTTCACCCCCATTATCGTTACTCATGTCAGCATTCGCACTTCTGATACCTCCAGCGTGGGTTACCCCTTCACCTTCAACGGCTTACAGAACGCTCCTCTACCGCACTAGCGCAAGCGCTAGTGCCCATAGCTTCGGTGTATTGCTTAGCCCCGTTAAATCTTCCGCGCAGGCCGACTCGACTAGTGAGCTATTACGCTTTCTTTAAATGATGGCTGCTTCTAAGCCAACATCCTAGCTGTCTAAGCCTTCCCACATCGTTTCCCACTTAGCAATAACTTTGGGACCTTAGCTGATGGTCTGGGTTGTTTCCCTTTTCACGACGGACGTTAGCACCCGCCGTGTGTCTCCCGAGTAGTACTCATTGGTATTCGGAGTTTGCAAAGGGTTGGTAAGTCGGGATGACCCCCTAGCCTTAACAGTGCTCTACCCCCAATGGTATTCGCTCGAGGCGCTACCTAAATAGCTTTCGAGGAGAACCAGATATCTCCCGGTTTGATTGGCCTTTCACCCCCAGCCACAAGTCATCACCGCATTTTTCAACATACGTGTGTTCGGTCCTCCAGTTGATGTTACTCAACCTTCAACCTGCCCATGGCTAGATCACCGGGTTTCGGGTCTACACCTTGCAACTAAACGCGCAGTTAACACTCGGTTTCCCTACGGCTCCGCTATTCGCTTAACCTCGCTACAAAATGTAAGTCGCTGACCCATTATACAAAAGGTACGCAGTCACGGTCTCAAGTACCGCTCCCACTGCTTGTACGTATACGGTTTCAGGTTCTATTTCACTCCCCTCACAGGGGTTCTT
>NZ_OXJV01000008.1:0-2716 GCF_900380485.1 Shewanella algidipiscicola
TCTCCGAAGAGTTTAACTCGCATCTCTTTATTAAAAGAGAGGCTGACTTAGCTGCAAGTCCCGTACTACCAAGGTAGTTGGCCTGCTGTGCCGTGTCAGTGGATGCGCATTATAGGCAGTTCTCAGATGGGCGCAAGGGCTTTTTTCACTAAAAATGGAATTAGTTTTTATACCCCACTTAAGCACATAGCTCACACGGCTTATACACAGACTTACCCACAAATAACAAACGAACATATAAACCAATCAAAACTGAATGCACTGCAATCACAGCCAACCAAGGTTTTCGGCATATACTACTAATAGCCTGGCAATGCCTGATCGATAGGGTTGAGCTCTAGTGAATATGGCGATATATACATGATAGAGAGGGTTCAAATTCATCAGGCAACAATTTTGAAGGCCGCCAGCTTGTGACCCATAATGACAACAGCTTGGTTATCTGTAATGACATATGTAGCTCCCAATAAATACGCATACTCAAATATTACTCTTGCACCGCTCTGGGACGTGCTCCTTTCTCGGCCCATATTCATATGCAGCCCAATTTTAGCTTCGTCCTGAAACCATATTTAGACGTCTTTAAGGAATACACTCTCTGGGGCTCTAGAACCGTTTCGATTCGGATTTGTTTAAAAGCATCTTGGGCTTCTATTGACTGTTTTAGGTGCTTAAAGCGGATCGAGAGCCAACTACTGCCTATTTCATCCAATAGTCGATAAATCAATACAAACTGATGCTTGAAACCTAAATTTTTCTCAATATAAACCAATATATTTCCCTTGCACACAGTCAGCATCAGCTTTAACAGTAGGGTCATTTAAAAGCACAATACAACGCAAAGCAGCCAATACCTTATGTTATTTGGTCTTCAACTGTGGTTAAAAATGGGAGGATTACTCGTCCATGGTTTTTTGACACATACTCGACTCACCTTAAGAAACTTAACGGTATCTATACGGCTGTTTTCTTCGAAAAAATGGAATACAGTGAGATAAAACATTCAGAGCCTAGCGTTAAATGTGGACTTAATACATTTAGGTAAGGCCTGCGTCATGATGACCCCTTCTGGAGCCGTTATTAGATCACTACATGAATGTGATTGAGATTCTAAAGAACCGAAATCATTAGGTTCGGGTAAATACCAAACAATGTTAGGAACCTTGATGGTCCAACTGAACGACGAAGAGCATGGGTGCATAAATGCCACATAGACCATGGATGCTCGAGAGTGACCACTGCTTTAGCAACGAATTACGCACTACACTCAGTACCATCGTTATCATTTCTCTGAAAAACAAATACGAAAAAGCCCTTAGCATTGCTGCTAAGGGCTTATCGTAATGTTGGCGGAGCGGACGGGACTCGAACCCGCGACCCCCGGCGTGACAGGCCGCTATCTGTTTACAAAGAGTCTAACCAACTGAACTACCGCTGCTTTAGCAACGACTCACGCACTACACTTAGTACCTAGTACCATCGTTATCATTTCTCTGAGAAATAAATACAAAAAAGCCCTTAGCATTGCTGCTAAGGGCTTATCGTAATGTTGGCGGAGCGGACGGGACTCGAACCCGCGCCCCCGGCGTGATAGGCCGGTATCTGTTTACAAAGAGTCTAACCAACTGAACTACCGCTGCTTTAGCAACGAATTACGCACTACACTTAGTACCATCGTTATCATTTCTCTGAAAAACGAATACGAAAAAGCCCTTAGCATTGCTGCTAAGGGCTTATCGTAATGTTGGCGGAGCGGACGGGACTCGAACCCGCGACCCCCGGCGTGACAGGCCGGTATTCTAACCAACTGAACTACCGCTCCTTTAGACCGAAGTCTAAATTCTTTTATCGTCGCTAGCGTGTCATGGCTAGGAGACGTGCTCTATTGAGCTTATTAGGCGTCTGGAAATGACCTACTCTCACATGGGGAGACCCCACACTACCATCGGCGCGATTGCGTTTCACTTCTGAGTTCGGGATGGGATCAGGTGGTACCACAATGCTATGGTTTCCAGACAAATTCTTACTGGTTAATTGTCCGTCTGACGGCATTGTTTCCTCGCTACAGTGCTCATGTACTAAAGTACACTCCGCGCTTCGCTCGTTACGGCTTTGTCAGCCAAACAATTACCTGCGTAATTAACCAAAATTATAAATTTAGAAAGCTGTTCTCTTTATACAAGAGTTAAATTTGAGTCACACTAAATCAAGTGGCTGTATTCTTTCGCTAAAGTTAACCATTAACTCGAAACCCTTTTGGGTTGTATGGTTAAGCCTCACGGGTCATTAGTACAAGTTAGCTCAACGCCTCACAACGCTTACACACCTTGCCTATCAACGTAGTAGTCTCCTACGGCCCTTTAGAGGACTTAAAGTCCTAGGGATGACTCATCTTAGGGCTCGCTTCCCGCTTAGATGCTTTCAGCGGTTATCGATTCCGAACGTAGCTACCGGGCAATGCCATTGGCATGACAACCCGAACACCAGCGGTTCGTCCACTCCGGTCCTCTCGTACTAGGAGCAGCTCCCTTCAATCATCCAACGCCCACGGCAGATAGGGACCGAACTGTCTCACGACGTTCTGAACCCAGCTCGCGTACCACTTTAAATGGCGAACAGCCATACCCTTGGGACCGACTTCAGCCCCAGGATGTGATGAGCCGACATCGAGGTGCCAAACACCGCCGTCGATATGAACTCTTGGGCGGTATCAGCC
>NZ_OXJV01000009.1:0-1311 GCF_900380485.1 Shewanella algidipiscicola
CCACGGTGTGGTTCATGACTGGGGTGAAGTCGTAACAAGGTAGCCCTAGGGGAACCTGGGGCTGGATCACCTCCTTACCTATACGACTAACTTAATGCTTGGTCGAAAAATGCTCCTGCATTTTCGACATTCGGTACATCCGTGTACCTTTTGAGTGTTCACACAGATTACTTGATAGAAAGAAAGAGCAAAATATCGAAAGATAATTTTTGAGGAATTTGATTCAGTCAGAATTAAATAATCAAAAAGAATGGGTCTGTAGCTCAGCTGGTTAGAGCGCACCCCTGATAAGGGTGAGGTCGGTGGTTCAAGTCCACTCTGACCCACCAAATCTTTTCTACTCTGCGTTAGTTTAATACTCGTTTAGTGAACTAAACGTCGCATTAAACTGCCTTGATTAGAATGCGATTTGGCTTCGCCAATGTAATTGGTAATCGATAGTTTGTTTGACTGCATGTAAATGGGGCTATAGCTCAGCTGGGAGAGCGCCTGCCTTGCACGCAGGAGGTCTGCGGTTCGATCCCGCATAGCTCCACCATTTACTTGCACATGGATAGAAATGCCAAAGATAAATGCAAAATTTATCTTTGGCTTTTTTAAGCCCGCTCTTTAAAAATTTGGAAAGCTGATAGTGTTAATGTGAAAGGGATAATGGCGTACTTGTACGTGNTTATTTGTAGCATTGACGCGAAAATTAAAATTGAGTTCTCAAACACTTAAATCAAGTGCCGAATTATTGTAATGATAATTCATGAGTATTCTTTTGGCGAAAGTAAACACCATTAGTTGCGATACAACATTCAAGCTTACCCGCTTGAAAGAGTTGGTTTCCTTGTGAAACTCATTTGGGTTGTATGGTTAAGTGACTAAGCGTATACGGTGGATGCCTTGGCAGTCAGAGGCGATGAAGGACGTAGTAACTTGCGAAAAGCGTTGGCGAGCTAGTAACAAGCATTTGAGCTAACGATGTCCGAATGGGGAAACCCACTAGCATAAGCTAGTATCTGTACATGAATACATAGTGTGCAGAGGCGAACCCGGGGAACTGAAACATCTAAGTACCCGGAGGAAAAGAAATCAACCGAGATTCCCCTAGTAGCGGCGAGCGAACGGGGATTAGCCCTTAAGCGTAGAGGGTGTTAGTGGAATGTGTTGGAAAGCACAGCGGCACAGGGTGATAGCCCCGTACATGAAAACTAACTTTACGTGAAAACGAGTAGGACGGGACACGTGACATCTTGTCTGAACATGGGGGGACCATCCTCCAAGGCTAAATACTCCTGACTGACCGATAGTGAACCAGTACCGTGA